>JAZKCU010000009.1:185284-239086 GCA_040387935.1 Verrucomicrobiota bacterium
GCGATGCTGGTGAGGTCCGAGTCAAGCGGCTGGTAGGTGCTGGCAGCGGTGGCACTGAGCAGATAATTTGTGATGGTGGCAGACTGGGTGGCCAGAGTGCCGAGGCCGCCCACCTGGGTATGCGTGATGCCCGTGAGCGCAGAGCCATCGCCATTGGAGGTGAGCATGATGCCCGTGCCGCTCTCATCATTGAGCACTCCGCGAAGCTGTGCCGAGGTGGTCGCCGCAAACTGAGCCAGGGTGCCAGAAGTCAGGGCATCACCACCGCCGCCGATGGTGGCATATTCCACATCCGTGGCAGCCGCATTCACGCGCATGAATTTACCCGCGTTGCTGGTTAGGCTTGGCAGCAGCGCCACGCGGGCTGCAGCCGCCGTGGTGGCACCCGTGCCGCCATGATTGACTGGCAGTGTGCCGGTGATCTTGGCGGCGGCCAGATCCGAGGTGTCAGCCAGCAGGCGGCCCGATGGAGCCACTGGCAAGGCATAGTCACCAGCGTCCCGTCCGTCCTCCACATAGATATGACTGCGCACGCCAGCGAACTCCGCATCCATGTGATCAAAACCCAAGGCCTCAGGGCCATTGAGAACTGTCTGGCCCCAGAAAGTGCCATAGATGTTGCCGGTCTGAATCTGACCGAAGATGACCGTGTCATTGCCGCCTAACTGGAGATACATGCGCGTCCACTCGGGATCATTGGCCGTCAGTAGCGCGAGGCCATATGCATGAGTGGCAAGGGCCGTGATGGCCGTGAGGTCCGGGTCAAGCGGCTGATAGGTGCTGGCAGCCGTGGCGCTGAGGAGATAGCTGGAAAGGGTGCCCGACTGAGTCGCCAAGGTGCCGAGGCCGGACACCTGCGTGTGAGTGATGCCCGTGAGCGCGGAGCCGTTGCCATTCACAGTGAGAAAAGCACCCGTGCCGCTCTCATCCGTGAGCACGCTGCGGAGTTGTGCCGAGGTGGTCGCCGCAAACTGGGCCAAGGTGCCAGAGGTCAAGGCATCACCACTGCCGCCGCCGCTGCCGCCCGTGTTGGTCAGCACCAGGGTATTGAGCGCCAGGCCTGAGCCGATGATGACACGTCCGGGATTTCCGGCCGCATCAAAGCCCAGAAGGGTATTGGCTCCTGTGATGACCTGCACCTCGTTATAGCCTGCGCCACTGGAGACATCCAGGGCGAGGGTCTTCTGGCCGTGGGAAGCGACCGCAAAGGCAAGGGAGAAAAGGGTGATGAGAAGGCGCATGAATGGTTAGGCTGGATTGATGAGGCGGACGCGCTTGGTGATGGTGCCGTCGCCACTGCGGACGATGAGGTATTCGCCCTCCAGGGTGATGCGCAGACCGCTGGCGGTCGTGAGGCTGGCGCTCAGGCCTGTGTCAGGCTCATCCAGGATGAGGTGGCACTTGAAGCGCAGGCGGGCCGTGCGGATCAGGGCCGGCATGCCGTCCACGCGGACCCAGTCCCAGTCCTGGAAGCGCAGGGCGCGGCTGCATTCGGTGTCGACCTGCTCGCTCTCCATGGTGATGCCGCGCATCTGAGAGATGACCCAGGCGAGACGGCTCATGAAAGGCGTGCCACGGTTCACGCCCTCTTCTTTGTGCAGGCCTTTGGAGGAAGATGCCGTCAAAGGCTTGGGCACCTTGAGGAAGATGGAAAGGGTCTCCACGCAATACCCGCCGAGGTCTTGCTCCTCGGTCAGCTCGCCACCGCTGGGGACCAGATACATGCACCAGCGGTCCGCATCCAGACTCAGGGCATCAAAGACATCCACCTCAGAGTCCGCCACGACAAGCTTCCCCTTGGCCGCTGTGACCTCAGGAGAGAGCGCCACCTCAAGGGCAGCGAGCAGAATGGCAAGATTCATGGTTAGGCGGAAAGGGAGGATGACCACGAGCCCGCAGGCTCAGAGATGACGACCGAGGCGTCTTGAGCATCTGGCAGGGCCGGGATGAGCTTCTCATCACCTTTAGCGATAGCCCGCAGGCGGGCGGTGGCGCTGGAGTGGTCACCCTTGAAAGGCCACTGCTCGGGCGGAACGCCGCGCCGGGTGTAGATCATGGCTGCCGCGATGAGCGAGGTGACGTCTGCCAGGAAGGCATCAGCCCCCGCATTACCAGGAGGGATAGGCACTGCATAGCGGGCGGCGAGCAGACCATTCACGCGGTTCTCAGCCATGCCCTGCACATTGAGAAAGGCATCCTCCACACCATTGCCGTCATCATCCAGGCCCTCAGTCAGGTGAGAGATGGGGATGATGGCCGTGAGCTGGTCTAACGTGAAGTAAGGCATTGCCGAAAAGGGTCTGTAAAATCAAAAGAGGCGGGCGGTGCATTCCCCCGAACAACCACCCGCCTCCCCATGCACACCGCATTGCGGCGAAGTCAGGAAAGGGTCAAGGCTGCACGACCGTGTTGCGCAGGCCCTCGGCGTTGAAGACGACCTTGGTCGTGCTTTTGCCGATGGCGGGAATGATGAGATACATGCCGTTTGCGATGTCAGCGAAGGGCGCAAACGCACCCGGCGTGGCGCTGAGGATGAGGCATTGCCCTTTGGCCAGGACAGTGTTGGTGGTCACGCCAAGGGTAAGGTCATCGTCCCAGGCGACCACTGTGATATTCACCCCAGACGCCACTGAGCTGATGGAGATGCCATCGACATCCGCCGCCGCCACCACGTTGGCATCGGAGAGCTTCCAGGTATTGGTGAGCACATCCAAATAGACGAGCTGGCCCGCCGTGATGGCAGCACCCGAGACCCCATAGCGATAGCGGGCATTGGCACCTGGGACGACGTTGCCAGCGGTCAGAGTGTAGTCCACGGCCAGCGTGGGAAGGGCTGGCATGACTCCGATGAGGAGCATGACAGACCACAGGAAGAGGGACAGGAGAGAGCGATTGAAGAGCTTCATGGTGATGAGTGGAGTGAAGTAAAAAGGGTAAACCCTGGCACCGCCAAGGGCCGCGCGAGGCGGCCCGAGGGGTTTGACTTCAGAGCGCCTATTGGTTAGGCGGCATCGGCACCTGTGGAGCCGTAGCAGTATTCCGGGCGGCCAGCGCCGATGGCGAAGCGGCTGCGCGCATTCCAGGAGAAGCGGTTGTGCTGAAGGACCTCCTGGCTGGCTGGATTGAAGTTGGCCACGATGCTCAGCGGGATGCGATCCTGGAAGATGAGGCCGCCCACCGTGGGGCTGTTATCCAGGATGAACCAGGCATCACCCAGGCCAGGGATGACGACCAGCTCGGCGGTGTTGTAGTTGGGGTTGTCACCGCCAGCAGCCAGCGTGGCCGTCTTGACGATGGCCTTGCCTGTGGCCTCATAGTTTTCACCCACCACGAGGAAGACTTTGGACGAATCAGAAAGGGTGAAGAGGGGATCTCCGCCGCCATCCTTGGCCCCGCGAATGACGGCAATGCCCGCCTCATAGTTGGCAGCGGACAGCTTCTTGGTGCCCTTGTTGCTGAAGGTGATCTTGCCAATCTTGTGGTCCGTAGCAAAGAGCGCCTTGGTCGTCCAGGCCTTGAGGGTCGTGAAGCTTGCCAGCAGGGCCGCGATGAGCTCGATGTCGGGACGCTGCGCGCCCTTCTGACCGAACTCTTCCGCCAAGCTACCAAACACACCATCACGGTCATCTTCCACGGCGCTGCGCGGAATGGTGATGCTGCGGACGAACTCATCATTCTTGATGCTGTGCCCATCCAGGGCGACGACGACGGCAGTGATCTCAGCAGGGTTCTTCTCCAGGCCAGGGAGATCCTTGATCCAGCCATAAAGTTCCTCAGCACTGGAGGACTGCATGACCGAGCAGATGCGGCGGGCGAAGCCAGGCACGCGGACGCGCCCCTTGTTAAACCGGAGGTTGAGGGACTTGTCGATGTCGCGAAGCAAGGCCGGGGTGATGACTTTAGGCATGATGAAAAGTGGTTAGGTGGAGGTGTTTGAAGCGGTGAGGAGGGCGGCGGTAGAAGGGTCAGAAGATCTCAACCCAGACGCCATCGGCAGCGATCTCGATGGGCTTGCCGACCGGGATGTCATTGGTGGCACCAGCAGCCACACAGACGGTCTCGTTGTCTTTGATGACCGCCGCGCCTGCCGTGCCGATGCTGGCGACGGTAACCGGATTCGTGCCGTCATTCTTCAGCAGGAAAGCGCGGGCACGGGCGACATTGACGGAGAGGTCACCGGCAGCGCCAGCGGTGTTGTCCACCTCCTCCAGGGCGATGCCGAGCACGACGATGCTGGCCACATCCGTGCCAGGCACAGCATAACCGGCAGCATTGCGAGCGAGGATGGTGCCCTGCAGGATCTTGGTGGTAGCAGCGATGGGCACCTTGATGGTAGTGCCTGCGCGCTCAGGAGTTTGGATGGAGGCGGTCGTGGACATAAGGGTTTAGCGAGATGCTTGGAGTGACGTTGTTGGTTAGCTGGAAAAGGGTTTTACTTCTTGGGCTTCACGTCTTCCTCGCTCAGGCCATAGCGTGCGAAGGTCTCCATGGACTCAGCCGAGAAGGCCTCAGGCTCGCCGCCGTTCTGGTGGCCTCCTGGGTTGTCACTCTTCACTGGCACCTGGCCTGGCTTGGCAGTCTTGACCATGTCCTCAAGGATGCTGAGGCTGACCAGCTCCAGCGCAGCCTGGGAGAGCGGGATGACTTTGCCAGCGGCAGCAGCCTCAGCCATAAGGGCGGTGCGGCGGCCCGATTCCTGCCCCTGCCTGATCTGCTTCACCTCGGCAGTGAGCGCGACCAGCTCGGCACTCATGGCTTCAGGCTTGGCTTTGGAGAGTTCTTCAATCTTCTTGGCACCCTCCAGGAGGGCGGTTTCCACGGCGGCCTCATCGGCAGTCTCGGAAAGGGTGACACTGAGGGCGGTAAGGAGGGCGATGAGAGCAGGCGTTGGCTTCATGATTTCGGTGGTTTCGTTGGAGGCGGAGAGGGCAGTGAGCTGGGCGATGTCAGCAGAGAGGGCGATGGCGGAGGCGGCCTGAATAGTGAGGCCATCCAGCTCCCCATGACGGCAGAGCGCCACGGAATGGAGGGCCAGGACGGTGCCGTCCTTGGCGCGGTAGCAGGTGGGGCTGAGATCTTGGAAGCTCTTGTTTTTCCAGGCTTCCAGACCGGCTGGCGTCCATTCGATATTGGTGAACTCGATGCCCAGCGGCGTGGGCACGGCATCCGCCCAGGCGGCAATGCTGCGCGGCTCCTTGTCTGCCAGGTAGGCAGGCATGCCGGGGACGGTGTTATGCTCAAAGTCCAGCGCCAGACGCGTGCGCTTGATGGCCTGCTGCATGGCTGTGAAGCCGGTCAAAGTCACATCGGAGCAGATGACCTTGCCACGCTTGCGCACATCATGCTCACCCTTGGGCAGCACGAGCAAGCGGGTGGGCGCGCCAGCCTCCTCACCACGCGGCATCTCCACACGGAAAGCGCAGAGAGTGAGGGAGGGGAGGACAGCCTTGGGCATGCGGCACATTGGCCGCTGCCTGAATGGGCGCATTTCTCCGAATGCGCCGTTTGATCTAAGTCATCTATGGCCTAACCAGAGTCTTTCACCCTGCCAAAGCGATTCCTGCTCGGCCCCACTGTCTCACCTGACTGCTTCTGAACGATGCACCCTGTGTTCTCGACCACAGGAGAGTCCATCATAAGAATGGTGATATAAACCACGCTGCCATCCTTGGCCGTGGCCATTTGGTGGATCGAATCATACACATCCCACAACGTTGGAAAGCAATCCGCCAAGGTCAGATGGGAGCCCCTGGGCAGAGTCGGAAAAGGGGTGGACGCTGAGAAGGTGGCCATGATGCCTATCTCCGACCTCACGCATTGGGTGATGAGGTGATAAGAAATGGGCTTGAGCTTGGCGGGCTTGGCGGGCTTGGCGGGCTTGGCGGGCTTGGGCATAAGGACCTAACTTTGAGTTGGGGGTGGGCGGCCACGAGGCGGGAGGATAATCACAGGCTTCTCCCGCTCCTTGCGCAGCCTTTCTGTGTGATGGATGTCATGACAGCGCACCGCTGTGAAGCAAAGGCCCTGGACGACCACAAACAGCAAAATGCGCTGGGGCCAAGTCATCTGGTGACGGCGTGAGCTGATAGCCTTCGACATGGATTTGGCAAATTGCCGATTGAATCGGCTATTTCTTGCGGAGCTTCCTCACCTCAAAGATGAGCCAGAACGTGAGGGCGAGCTGGAAGAAGAGCAGCAAGGGGACTTGCGAAAATGGATCGAAGGTGGCCAGCATGGGTGTCTATGGAGCGAGAAATCCGATTGAATCGGATTTATTTGGTTAGGTCAACGTCCAAAGCCGGGCATGGGCTTGGTCACCTGGGCGACGGGATAGATGAACTGGAAGTTAGACTTCTCAAAGTCCATCGGCGGGAAGGCGGGGTTATGACTGCTCAGCGTGACCCTTTGCCCACTGGCCTGGAAGAGCTTGCACATCACGTCTTGACCATGCTCCTCATCCAGCCGGGCAATGACCACCATGCCATTGCGGGCCGGGAATGATGGATAGACCAGGGCCACATCTCCAGCGCAATAGTTCGGGATCATGCTATCACCTGAGAGGATGACCGCAAAGGCCTTGGGATCTTTGACGTCAATGGCCAGGTAGCCCTCGCCCGTGTAGCCGCCATCTTCCCAGCAGACATCCTTGCCACATTCGGCCATGGCGAGCAGCGGCACATATTTGGCCTTCTTGCCCTCCATGCCCGGCCCCATCACAATATCAGGCACGGCCCCAAACGTGCCATAAGGCACGCTGCGCGAGAGGGGTTCATCAGCTCCATCCATCAACTCTGATACGTCGATGCCGAGGAGATTGGCGGCCTTGCGCGCCATCTTTTCACCCATTCTTGAGGAGCCATCCTCAATGTCCAGGTAAGTGGCTGTGCTGGTATAGCCCACAGCCTTGGCGAACTGAGCAGCGCTGTAGCCCTTGTGCATACGCCCAGCCTTTAGCTTCTGCTTGGGGGTGCCAAACAAAACCATAGGCGCCTCAACAACCAATGAGTCTGACTTGCCGGAGTGAGCTTTTTCTAACTCCTCAATGCGACGCTTGAAGCTGGCGGAGGGGTCTCGACCCTTCTCGACCATGGAGAGGTAATTCCGGGAGCATGGCACGAGGGGGGCAAAATCCTCCTGATTCATGCCCATATTGCGACGGAGGACCAATACCCGATTGGAAAATTCTAATTCTTTGCTCACTTTTTAGCTTGATTGGATGGAGTTAGCAATTTATCACTATCACATGCTAACTGCTAAACGCCACCTCCGAACCGCGCAAGCGGCAAGTTTCAAGGAGGCTGTGAAGGTTGCCCTGATTCAGCGGGGCCTCAGCGTCACGGCCCTGGCTAAGGAGCTTCAATTGGCCCGCAACACGGTGAGCATGGCTATCAACCAGGAACTCACCCTCCCGAGTGTGAAAAAGCTCATTCGTGAACACCTCGGCCTCTGAGAGTATGAATAGTCTCACTCCCCAGCACCTCTCTCCACTGTTCAAGGCTGCCCTCCAGGGCGCTGAAGTAATGCCCACTCTGGAGCGTGCCGACGTCCTGGACGGCATCTCCAGCGTGGCGGGCAGGATCGGCATGAAGGCCGTGTCGGACACCGCCCATGACGCTGCCGAGGCGCTTCGCAACTCCGAGATGCTTCAAGCCAGCCTCAAGCAGGCGCTGAACCCTCAAGACGCCTGACCCTTTTCTCCGAACGCGCACACCTAACCAATAGCACGCCATGCTCACCCTCAATCTTAGCACCCGCCAAGTCATCGATATCGAAGCGATCTGCCGCAAAGAGGCGGACCGCATGACCTGGCTCTTTGAAGGCGACATGAGGCCTCTCATCGCCGCCGCCATCAAGCGCCATGAGGAGACTGCTGAGGCAGCCGCGCGAGCCCTCGAAGGAGCGAGCGGCAGCACATTCAAGCCCACCCGCCGCCGCAAGCGCGCCTAACAAATAGCGCAACCAATCTCCTCAACCTTTCCTTTTCCAATCATGTCCACGACCCTCACCAATCCCACCGCCGCTGAAATCCTGGCCTACCTCGTCCAGTCCTCCATCACCCCCAGCCCATTCAATGACGAGGGCGTGTTTGAATCACCCTTTCGGCTGGCTCTGACTTTCGGCAAAGGCAAGAAGGCCATCACCTATACACTGATGCTGGCGGTGACTCATGACCAGCTCTGGGCCAGCTCCTGGGGTATCGAGGGGCGCGAGATCTTCGTGACACATCTGCCCAAGATGGATGTGGCTTTGGATGAGACTTGGGAGGCGGCCATGACCTCCGCGCTTTCCAGCCTGGCCAACTTCACCAAAGGCCATGAGGAAACGCACAAGGAAGCGGACCCCGTTCTTGATGAGTTGTATGAGCTGCTGAACAAGGAGGCCGGTGAGCTGGCGCAGGTGGATACCCCTGTGAGCGCTGAGACCATCACAGGCAGCGAGCCTGCCGATGTCACGACCCTTTCCCCTGAGGTCAATCCCAAGGAGTTTACTTGCCCGACGACAGGCCGCCTCATGGTGCGGGTGGATGCGCTGGAGATCAGCCCCGGCCTTCAGGCCGTGCCGATGATTAGCAGCGTGGTGGCAGCCCTTCTGGGCAGCTCCAAGGCGGACAGCCGCGACTCAGGCGCAGAGATGTCCCACGAGCGAGACGCCTTCCACTCCAGTCTAGATGAGCTGGGCATCAAGGAAGCCCTCAAATGTCACCGCGATGAGAGCGGGCAGCTCTGGTTGGATGATGGCCGTCACCGTATGGAGTGGGCTGTCATCCGTGGCATTGACGCCGTGCCCTTCATGGAGGTCACCGAAGAAGAAGGCGCGGCCTTGGTGGAGAGCACGGTCATCGGTCGCCGCCATTGGACGAAAGGTCAGCGAGCCTACCTCGGCGTCATCATGCACCCCGAAGTGGCAGGCGTGAAGCGTGGCCGCCCAGGTAAGAAAAATCCGATTCAATCGGAATTGAATGCCACTAGCCTCGCCGAGCGACTTGGCGTGAGCGCTGATGTGGTGAGTCAAGCCATCCAGCTCTACACCCTCTTTCACGCACCGACCGCCAAGAAGGGCAGCGCAGAGGCCATCGAAGCCGCAGACCTCAAGGGTAAATTCGAGATTTCCATTTGGGCTGGCAACGGCCTTGGCGGCGTGCTCGCAGGCATCGGCGGCGGGAAGGTGACCAAAGACACGCCCAAGAAGGCCAGCGGCTTCCACGGGTTGGACAAGCCCCTCGGCACCATCACCACCCTTTCCAAGTCGTGGATGGCCTGGGACGAAGGGGAGCGCAAGAAGGCGCTCAAGCTCATCACCACGCGCTTCAAGGAGATCGACCCCGGCTTCCGCCTCGCCCTCTCCGAAGCCCTCGCCGCCGCTGAGGAATAGCCCACCACAAAGCCTAACCAATACCGCGTCATGCTCCCAAACATCACCTTCTATCTACTCTGCATCATCTCCATGTATGCGCTCGTCAGGCTGGGCCAGGTCTGTGACCGCATTGAGCAGCACCAGTTGGAGCGGATGCAGGCAGCCATCGCCTTTGAAGCTGAGCCGCCCGCAGGTCGCCGCTTCCTGCGTGATGTCATCGGCGCGGTGCTGCTGAGCCTCCTTTTCCTGGCCGTGCTCATCCTGAGCTTTGCCATCTGAATGCACGGCCATGAACAAGCTCACGGATCTCCTGCCGCCCTTCGACCTCGGGGATTTGAGCCAGTCCTACGACTACCTCGCCTCTCTTCAAGACGCCCACCTCTGGGAAGCTGAATACGCCGAATACGAAGCCGCCCGCCAAGCCAAGCGCACCCTCTCTCCCGCCTAACCAACTCATGCAAGGACAGCCCACCAGCCCCGCTGACAAAGCGCTCATCATCGCCGCCATTGATGCCCTCATGGCAGGCGGCGCGGACTGCCGCCGCGCCTGCGCTGAGGTAGGCGTGGAGCATTGGGGGAAGCCGCTGAATCATAACAACTTCTACCGCTGGAAGAAGGAGGCAGAAGGCGGGAAGCCCGCCAAGCCTGCGGGCCAGAAGGGCAGGCCGGTCAAGTTTGAACTGACCCGCGAGGAGACCCGCCGCCTCCGCTTCTGGGCGCTGGTCAAAGACAGCATCCCGCTGGCCGTGGAGGCCTTCATTGCCGAGGCCATCGAGCATGATGACGCGCACCCTTACTTTGTAGCCCTCCGCGAGGCCTTGATGATGCGGCCTGACAATGGCACCCGCGCCCGCCCCGAGTTGGCCACAGCCATGCGTGCCCATTGGCAGGCCGCTGCTGATGCGGGCAAGCTGGTGAGCTGGCCCCGCGCCATGCTGCGCGCCTGCCGTGTGACTGAGGGCGAGCGCGCCCACTTCCGAGGCCGCAAGGCATCCAGCTCAGCACTTGGGCGCGAGCGGCGCGGCGGCTTCATCATCGCTGAGGACGGCACGCAGCTCCCATGGGCACCCGGCATGATCTGGGAGAGTGATGACATGAGCACGAATGAGCCCTTCAAGTTCTTTGATGCTGCTGCGCGCACTGAGATGACAGGCCGCCAGATGATTGCCACCATCGACGCATGCGCGCTTTTCTGGTTAGGCCATGACATGATCGGGCGCGACCGCGACAGCTACCGCGCCGAGGACATCGCCCTGCATTTCCGCAACATGGTGGACACGCATGGGCTGCCGCTCATCTGGCGCATTGAGAAAGGCCGGTGGGATAACGATTTCATCTGGGGCTGTGCCTATGGCAAGAGTGAGGACGGCAAGGTCAAGCGCTGGGGAGGCCTGGATGAGATCATCCACATCCGCAGCAAGCATGAGAGCCAGGGCAAGGCCAACGTGGAGGGCGGCTTTGACCTCCTGCAAGCCATCTCGGCCCATGGCTTCGATGGCAGAGCACAGAGCATCGGTCGTCAGCGTGGCGAGTTTGAGCGCGAGACGAGATCCATGATGCGCGCCAATGGCGAGCGCCCTGACGCCGCCGAGCTGGCGAAGTTCTGGAGCATCACGGATGCCAGTGACGCCATGGCCCGAACCATGCACCTGTTCAATTCGCGCCCGAAGCAGCGCCACAATTTCGACAATAGCACGATCATCCCGGCGCAGCTCTGGGCGCAGCACGTCAAGCGCCCCCTGCCGGGCGAGCACCGCTGGCGCTTCCACGCCATCAAGAAGAAGGCCACGGTGAACAAGGGCATCATCAAGGTCAGCGCGCCACACTATCCGCAGAGCTTCCGCTTCCGCCTGGAGGGCGGCCATCGCACGCCCAATGTGACGCTAGCCAACGGTCACGAGGTGTTCATTGCTTTCACGCCCAGCGAGGTCTGGGAAGGCTGCCATGTTTTCAACAGGGACAGCAGCGCCCGCAATCGCGACGGCTATGGCTTTGGCGAACTCATCGGTGTGGCTGAATGGATGATGGACGCTCCCCAAGAGGATCTGTGCGGCCATGGCCACAGCGCAGGCCAGAAGCGCGCCAGCGCCCAAGTCCGCAAGGAAACGCGCACCATCCTTTCCGGCAGCCACTTCGACGGCAAACGCGTCCGGCATGCCCAAGACCAATTTGGCGACGTCAAGCGCAGCGTCTCGCTTGGCGGCATGCCTCAAGAAAACCCACGCCCGGCTAACACCGGGGCCGAGGCGGGCACAGCGGGAGCCCGCAACCGCGCTGACCAGCTCACCGACGACGAGCTGGTCAGCGCACCACGCAACCGCCGCAGCGGCGCGCAGGTGCTGACCTTCGACCTCGATGAGGAAGAAGAGCGCCGCGCCATGAGCCTCTGATCCAATCCCCCGCCTAACCAACATCATGCAATCCTACCACCACCTCCTCAGTCCCGCCATTCACTCCTCCGTTGCCAGCACCCGCGAGAAGCACCTGCAGGCCGCCGCCAAGCTTGATTCAGAAGCCGAGATCCTTGAGTTTAAAGGCACGGCCAAGCTGAGGGCCAAGGATGCGAACATCGCCGCTGAGGGCCGCGAGGAGATCCGTCAGGCCCAGACACTGCGCAGTCGCCTCGCCCTCCATCTCGCCCGCGCCACGGACCTCACGGACTATGACGATGACGCGGGCATTGACCAGGACTGGCTTGCCCGCGCCATGACGAGTGCCGCGCCCTGCCTCCGCAGTCACTACGAGCCCACCACCGCAGGCGGATGGGCAAGCGCTCACAAAGTCGCCGCCTAACCAAATCCACCCCAAGCATTCCCCACCATGCACACCCCAAGCACCGCCTCACCCGCCTCTGAACTGCGCCAGCTCGCTGGCCTCATCCTGGAGTTTTGCGACTCCTCTGACACTGACCTTGGCGAGGTCGTGACACCTCACGGCTTGAGCGCCAAAGAGATCAAGGCAGCCACTGCTGGCAAGTATGACGATGATGCTGCCGCCAGCATGCTGGAGGCTGTCAAGGCTGCCGCCGCCAGCATCAACGGCCAGGGCAGCGAGCCAGACCCGCTGTATGAGGACATGAGCACCACCAAGGCCGTGCGCGCTGCCTACACCCGCCTCCGCCTCAGCGGCACGAAGGCCAAGCTGGTCATCATCGAAGGCCAGACGGGCATGGGCAAGACCAGCTCGGGCGAGATCATCGCCACCAAGACGCGTGACCTCAACCCCACGGCGAGCATTCACTCCATTGAAGCCACCTCAGCCTGGAAGGGCCGCCCCGGCCCGATGATGGCCGCCATGCTGCGCGCTCTGGGGATGCCTGACAACTCCCGCAGCGGTGCTGCCAAGCTGGAGAAGCTGGTGGAGGCGCTGAACCAGCGGCCTACGACCTTCATCATTGACGAGATCCATGACGGCGGTGTGGACATGCTGCGCATGCTGAAGACACTGCTCAACCGTAGCAGTGTGAAGGTGGTGCTACTCGCCCACCCGCGCCTTTTCCGCGATCTGGAGAACGAGGCCTGGGATGATGTGCGTCAGCTCACCGGCAACCGCCTCCTGGCACGCATCGACCTTGGCCGCGTCACGGAGGCCGATGCCACGATGATGCTCACCAAGCGCGTGCCGTCGCTGAATGGCGACACCAAGCAGGCTGCCGTCACGCTGGCGAAGGCCGCGCATGGCAACGGCAACTTTGCCCTCATTCGCGAGATCATCGTCCGCCTGCAACGCCACGCCACCAGGAACAAGGCCAAGGCCCTGACCATGCAGGACGTGGAGAAAGCCCTCCGCGAAGAGCTGCGCGACCGCAAGGCCCTCAGTCTCTCTCATTGATCCCAACCCCGAACCAAAAGCACATCATGGAACTCACCGAACTCGAAAGACATCTCCTCAATGAATTGGAGCGTCATGCTCTGGCTCTTCTCCGCACCGTCAAACAGAAGCCGCGCACCGGACGTGAGCTGAAGTTTCTAAAGGATGTCGAGAGCATCGCACAGACCGCTGAATGCCTACGCCTTCATTAATACTCAACCTCTCATTCCCCCATCATGAGCGCCATCACCCGCACTCCCATCGCCGCCTTGCTGGCGAGCAAGACGCCCCCGACCCCGCAGCGCCCGCCGTCCACCTTGGCAAGGTATCCCGCCCTTGCGCAGGCCGCAGCGCCCCAGCATCCCGTCAAGGTAGACACGGCTGGCGAAACCTTTTCAGGCGTGCTGGCCACGGTGGAGACCCTGACCCGGCTCAGCCTGAATCCCCGGCAGGCCCTCACGCTCTGCCTGCTCATTCGGCGCGGCTCCATGAAGCCCTCCGAACTGGTGAGTGAGCTGCGCATGACCTCCGCAGGCGTGACGGTGGTGGTTGATTCCCTGGAACTGCTCACGCTCATCACTGTGGAGCGCAGCCCCAGCGATGACCGCCGCACCGTCATCCTGCGCATCTCTGAGCCCGGCAGGCAGGTCATCGGCTCCATCGTGGCCCTGGCCGCTCTGGGCTCTGCCACCGCGCCGCTCCTCAAGCATGGCCACAAGGCCAACGGCCAGAGCCGCCTGGAAGTGGCTCATCAGGCATAGCTAAGAGACCAAAACCCTCCGCCTCCGCTGATCATGAGTGACGACCTTCTACCTCAGGACACGAACATCTGGACCACGTCTAGCGAGCTTGTGGCCCGCACCAACCGGCGCGAACCGCGCGTCATCAATACGTGGGTCACCACGCTCTATCACAACGGGCGTGAGGTGATGAGTGGCGAAGGCCACGTCATCAAGGATGAGCTGCCCATGCTGGCAGCCAGATACAACAAGAACAACACGAGCCTCCAGCAGCACCGGAAGAGCGGCGCGGATCTGCCTGAAGTCTCGCGCCGGTCCGCATGCAACAAAGACAAGATCACCCCTAGCCTGCCCGGGCTGGAACCCGTCAATGCCTAACCATCTCCCTCACGATCCCCATCCTACACACCACCATGATCATCACTGACATCAAATCCCTCACGCTGGCACTTGACCTCGCCGCCCGCGAACGCATCGCCGCGAACTCCATCACGACGGAGATGGATGCCGAGATCTCCGCCGCCCGCGCCAAGCACGAGAGCAAGATCAAGAAGCACCAGGACAACGAGGCCGCCTATCTGGCCAGCGCCAAGGTCTACTCTGAGGCCAACCGCCGCACCCTGCTGAGCAAGGACGGCAAGAGCGCCATGCTCGGCGCACACAAGATCGGCTGGCAGGACAACGGCGGCGCGGTGAGCTTTGCCAAAGGCAAGGGCAAGGGCGAGAAAGGCGCGCTAGCCGCCATCCTGAAGGTGAAGCAGCTCGCCCGCCTCTTCACTCGCCAGACGCCCTCCATCGACAAGGAAGCCATCGCCAAAAAATGGGCCGTGTGGGGTGAGAAGCTGCGCAGGCTCGGCGTGCGTTACGGCAGCACCGAGAGCTTTTTCATCGAGCTGGACATCACCCAGCCAGCCGAGGCCCGCGTGAAGCCTGCAGACCCAGCTCAAGCCTAACCATCAATCCCAAATCACGTCATGACAACCAACGCAAAAATCTGTGACCTGTGCGCAGCAGACCATGAGGTCACCGTCGCAGACGGCCAATATACCACTCACGAAGGCAATACCTTTGATGCCTGCGAAGCGCATCTTGAAGAGGTGGAGGCGCATAACTTCACCACTCAGACCTTCAAAAGCCCTGGGGACATCAAGCTCTAACACAGACCACCACCCCATGACCGCTAACAAACTTCTCTCCACAGTCCGGCGCTCTTCAGCTCGGACCCTCCAACTCCTTTCGGCAACATCGCCCCGCAGCGCGCCCAAGCGTCGCGCCCGATGACGCCACGCGCGGCCTGACTGGAGGTGGGGTCATTCTCCTCCGGGCAGTGGTTAGGGCGACTGGTGACGACCCGCCTGAGACCACGAAGCAAGTGATAACGATGCCAGCCAAGCCGCGCGCCTTTTTCCCCTGAACACCTTATGAATCGCCCAGCCCTCATTCCCTTTGACCCAGACGCGTTGATGCAACGCGGCTATCCAGCTGATGCTGCGGGTGACATCTTTGATGACGTGGCAGCGCCATCTTCCACGGTAATGCTCTCTGACCTGCTGGCCTCCATGGAGCCCACGGCGGAAGAGCAGGCGAAGCAATGGGCAGCCATCCAACCGAAGATTGAGCAAGGCCCTGGCACCTCCACGCCTCTGGACAAGCGCAGGCGGCAGCAACTCGGGCAGCTCGCCCGCAATGTCTGGCAGCGCCTGCACAAGCTGGGCGTGGTCACTGAGACCTGCGATGAATGGCGGCACCGCATCGCCACCACCGCCTGCGGTCGCCGGATCTCGGCTGCCACGGTGGGAGATTTTAAGATCATTCAAGCCGCCTTTTTGCGTGAGGCCGGCCAAGAGCAGGCCGCGCAGCGCGCCATCAACAAGGCTGCCACCACAGCAGTGGAGATCGCAAGGAATGCGCTACGCAAGGCGCTGGCCAAGCATGGCAAGACGGCGGCCTATGCCGAGGCCATCGCCATGCGGACCTGGAAACGCCCACTTGCTTCCATCAATGCCAAAGAAACCTGGGGCATCGTCAGCACCGTGAACAACAACGGCAACGCCGCCGCTGGCAAAGGCAACCCAGCGAACCGCTTCAAGAGCCTCAAGAAGAAACGCGCCGACGCCCGCAACCATCCCCAAGCCTAACCATGAATACCCCCATCACTATCGGCAGCGAAGTCACTCCAATCGGTACCATCATTGCCCGCCCGCAGGCGGGCGATGCTGTGCGGCTCCATGAGGGAGAGCGCTATACCATCCGCGCTCTAGGCGACGGCATGGCCGTCATCTACGACCCTGAGCTTGCGGATGGGCCGCAGTTCATCTGCCAAGCCGCTGACCTCATGCCCTGGCTCTCCTGATCATGAGACCTATCGACTACCGCAACGAGACTTTTCGCGACATCCAGACGCGGCTTCACAGTGACCGCGCCACGGTGCTGGAAGCTCTGCAAATCCACGGCCCGACGACCACGCGGCATCTTGCCGAGGCGATGGGGTGCGACATCCTGAGTGTGCGCCCGCGTGTGACTGAGTTGGTGCAGCTCGGCATGGCAGAGCTGGTGCAGCCTGAGGCTGACGCCCCCAAACGCGAGGGCGTTTATCGCGCCCTCACCATCCCGGAGGCCGAGGCGCTTTTTGCCGAGCGCCAAGCCGCCGCCAGCGACCCGCAAGGAACCCTCGACCTCGCCGCCTAACTATGAGCCCTACCAAAGCAGCCCAGACGTTAGCCGCGCAGATGCAGCTCGGCACCAGCACACGCACACCACTCACAGGCGAGGCACGCGTCCAACATGAGAACGGCACGGCTGAGGATCGCGCCAGCCGCGCAACTGAGAAGCTTGCCAAGGCGGATGCCGACATTGCCGCGCAGGCCAAGAGGGCGAAGGCGCTGACCTTTGCCCATGATGAGTATATCCACGGCTCCAAACTCTCTGAGGCAGTCGCCAGCGCCAAACGCTGTCTCACGGTTGATGAAATGTCCCTCCGCGCCCTCCTGCGCAACGCATGGAACGACGGATTTAACGCTGGCTATGGGGCAGGCCAGAAAGCCGCAGACTGATTTTCATGCCTATTCCTGCACACATCACCGACATGCTGGCCCACATCCGGGGCCTGCATGACCACTACTGCGCACGCAGCGGCATGAGCATCATGTATAACATGACGCGCGAGAACACCTGGAAAGACTGGCTGATCTGGTCTGGGTATCTGTGGGGCAAAGATGAAATCAGCTTGGTCTGCCTCTACCTCCGGGAAGAGATCGCCAAACCAAAGCCGAAGCGCAACGAGGGGTCGCTGAAATTCACCAACATGATTGGTTCGCCGGATCTCTTTGAGCAGGACCTAGAGCTTGCCCGAAAAGACCACCGCCTTGTGAGGTTGGCCGCGCCAAAGCTGGCCAAGCCAGCACCTCCCAAGATTCAAGAGTCACAGCCTGACAAACCCGTAAACTCCCACGGAGAAGAGGCGTTGACCGGCCCCGAGGCCGCAGCGCACTTCGCCAGCCTTTTTAGAAAATGAAAATGCACGTCCAAATCGCCCCAGGCAGGGTCTGTGCCGTGGATCTCGGCACGAACGAGATGCCCACGCACGTCATCGCCAAGCTTGTGCCAGTGGATGGCACGGGCTTGATGCGTGCTGTGCCGGTGGAGTGGTCGCCCTGCATCACGCTCAGCTCCAAGGAGCTGAGGAAAGTCGGGATTGATCTCCCCACCTACATCGTGCGGAAACTCATCAAGGCGGGCTTCGTGAAGGGCTACGCACCCACGCCGCGCATCACTCGCGTGGATGTCCTCAGCCTGCGGCAGCACCTCCTGGCCACGCGCTGTGACGGCGGGAGCACAGACTTTTGGACACGCGAGCGAACCGATGCCTACCTTGAGGCCTTTGGATCTCTGCGCGAGGACTGAGCATTCGGCCTATTTGCGGAGATGCGCTAACTCTTCACCCTTGTAGTCTTCACCCCTTGTCATCACATGAACTTCACCGCGCTCAAAAGCCGCCTCATTCGCAACCTCAAGCTGTGGCTATTCCCTGAGAACCCTTTGAAGCGCGTGTTTGCGACAGTGGCGCAACGCGGTTACGCGCATCAGGAAGACATTGTTTATCTCGCTGAGATGGGGTTCTTCCTCCCCCGAGAGATTCGCGAATCCTATAGAGATCACATGCCCATCTCAGTCTTGCGTGCCTCGTTAACGCTAGCCATGACCGCAGAAGAGCTAGCATGGCTGACTCAGGCCGAGGAAGCGTGGCGGAACAAACTGGCCGCACACTCCAAATAAATTCCATGGCCGATGCACCCTCCAACTTTCTTCTTGATCCCGTCCCGAACGACGAGGCCCGGAAGTGGATGGAGAGCAAGCCGGTCGTCTCGCGTGATGTCTTTGACGAATTGTTGCCCGAACTGAAGGCCCGCGCCTTCATGGTCACCGGCCTGGAGGATGCGAACGTCGCACGCGAGATCCGGGACACCATCGCCAAGCTGCCAGCGGGTGAGGATTATGAGGAGCTGAAAAAGACCATCGCCGAAAAGCTGGGGCCGTGGTTTGACGAGGATGCGGCGAAGCAACGCGCCGAGCTGCTGATGCGGCAGCATGGCTTCCAGGCTTACAGGACGCTCTCACGGGCCACGCATGACCGGCAGGCGGGTGTTTTCACCTATCGGCAATATCTGAGCATGGATGACAGCCGAGTGCGGCCAAGTCATCGCGCCATGCACGGCATGGTGCTGCCTGCCAATTCGCCGTTTTGGCTGAGTCATCCAGGCGGCTTTGGCTGCCGCTGTGATGAGGTGCCTCTATTGCCCGATGAGCGGGATGACATCGAGGCCGAGGACGCCACGCTGCCGCCTGAGGAAAAGCGCATCATCGACGGCGCGCGCTTGGCCAAGCTGGAGAATGAAGGCAGGCTCATCCGTGCTGTCAAAGGCCCCGATGGCAAGCCCATCGCCTCGCCGCTGCATGAATGGAACGTGAGCAATCCTAGCATGGTGGGCGCGCCCTCCAGCCTGCGCATCAATCCTGACGAGCTGAAGGCTCGTTATGATGCGGACACCTGGAACGAATTTGAAGGCCGGGCCAAGAAGAACCAGCTCGATGATGGCCGCACGGTCTGGGATTGGATGAATGGCGCAAAAGCGCCCAAGGTGAAGGCCAAGGCCAGCAAAGCCCCCAAAGGGAGCGGGAAGGCTCCGCCAGCGACACCCGCGCCGGCCGCATTACTACCGCCTGCAGGATCTGCCAAAGGCACGCCACTCACGGGCAAGCTGGACACGGCCAAGCTCAGCAAAGCAGAGCAGGACCGTGTCACAGACGTGCTGGGCATCATTGACAGCGTGCATGGTGATGGACCCCTAGATCTCATCCCCGTGGGCAATAGCCCTGGCAAAGATGCGCTCGGCGCTTTCTTCTACTCCGCAGGCAAGGCGAAGCGCATCGACTACCTTCATAAGACCCCGTCGAAATACAAGATTCACCCCGAGCTGACGTTGGCGCATGAGATCGGTCATTGGCTGGACAAGTCTGGCAAGGGGCAAACGGGGTGGGCGACAGATGACCTTGGAGGCGAGCTTCAGGAGTGGTGGAAAGCCGCGCAGGAAAGCGAGGCCTTCAAGGGGATTGAGGCACTGCCCCAAAAGACCTTCGAGCAGGCAAAAACCCGCGCCTACTACCTCAAGCCCAAAGAGGTGTGGGCACGCAGCTACGCGCAGTTCATCGCAGAAGAAAGTGGTGACGCGACCATGCTTGGACAAGTCGCCAAAATTCGTGGGGAACCCATCCCAACGAGGCAGTGGGATGAAGCCGATTTCGCACCCGTGAAGAATGCCATCCGGGAGCTATTCGTGAAACGAGGATGGAAGGAAGCTGCCCCATGATTCAACCAGACCAATTTAGCGAAATTGTCAGTGACCTCATGCGGCTCAATGACATCGATGAGGAGACTGCCTGGGAGGCGGTGTTCGAAGCGGGTGATGCCCGTGAAGTCGATGATGAAGGAAAGGTGGTTGTCACCATCCATGGAAAGCGGCTCGTCCTGATCTGGCCATGACCATCTCTCTCATCAAAACCAAGGATGCTATTACTCCAGCCCTCAGGGCCAAGCTCAAGCGCGTCCAAAACCCACGCCCAGCCCTGGAGGCTATGGGGCTGGCTGTCGTCTCCCTGGCAAAGCGCTCATTCACCACACCCTCCGTCCGTGCAGCCGCCTGGGCACCCCTCAAGCCTGCCACGATCAAAGCCAAGCAAAAGGCTGGTCGCTCAGAGAAGATTCTTCAGCGGACATGCACCCTGGCCAAGAGTCCAAGGATCACCAAGCTCACGACCAAGAACGTCACCGTGGGCAGCGACCGCAAGGCAGGCACTCACAGCTTGGCCGCCATCCACCAACTCGGCGCTCCCAAGGCTAACATTCCAGCCCGTCCCATCTTCCCCTTCGACAAGGCAGGCCGCCCCACGGATCGCGCCAGGAAAAACGTCCTGTCCGCCGGTGATGCCGCGTTGCGGCTAGGTGAAAAATAGCCACAATAGAGGCGCGCCGATGCGCAATACATTTATCTTGCGATTATGGGTCCAATCAGGGTAACAAAAGGGAATCTAGGAAAAATCACCTAGTCACCCCTACTCCCGCCATGAAAGTTAAAATCTTCGCCTTCGAAACAGATTACAGTGAAGGCTATACCCTGAACGAGTTTTTCGAGTTTGTGGAAAAGCGGCAAACGGTTGAAGTAAATCAGACCGATCATGCTCCTGGTCACATTGTCGCCGTCCAGAGGAAGGGGGATTACTGGGTGGGCCTGTTTGTAACTGTGAAAGACCAGAAGGCCTTTATGAGGTTCCGTCGCACCCAAAAACATTTCGCGCTCATACCCGAAAAATTGGGTGATGATGTCATTGCGGAGTTCAATCACTTCGTTGTAAACACCAACACCTCCAAGGGTCTATACCAATGGTACCACCAGTCCGGCGGGGTTGCTGGTTTAACCTCCTTTCTCAAGACCTACTACAACCAAGAGCGCGACAAAAAGAAGCAAGCGGCCATGGACGCTAAAAGCACGGATGCGGACAAGGCTAAGGAAAAACAGCGTTATGGGATGACGCTGAGGACCACACTCCTATGCAGAAACGAAAACTTTGAAGGCCGCGTTCGTTCCCTTGCCCATATTAAAAACATGGAGTTCACCGTCAAGACCTACCAGGAAGAAAAAAGTGACCGATATGGTCCGCTAAGCCGGTTTGTGAAGGGCAAGAAAGAGATCGTCACCTTTGAGAAGAAAGTGGGACTTGTAACGAGCGTCGCTAACTTCGTCAAAGATCAGGTGAACAAGGCCAAGAATCTACGGGTCGAAGGAGTTGACGAAGACGGCCATGATCAAATTTACAAACTTCTCAACGATCACGACGTTTTTGAAGAAACTGACTATGAATCGATTTTGGATAACCTAAAAATTGACTCCTCGGATCTGAAAGCCGCTTTGAGCGATTCGGTGGTGATAACAAGGATGCTGGAAGTAGCGGAAGATAAGGCTAAGAAACTGCTGACAGGTCGGACACGCAAAACGTGAGACATGCCCGAGAGCCATTCCATACATTTCAACTTTAGAGTCGAACCCTACCGAGGTCTTTGCTTGATCTCGGGGGGGGCGTTCGCGGTATGTTTTGGCCTACAGGTTCTAGCTTGGCGGGGTCTTGGTTGGAATCCGACGGATGCGTATGATAAAATCAGGCCCTCACTATTTACGGGGTTCCTCACTGCCGGAGGTTTCCTCCTCTCGTTAAAGACGCTCATTTTGGTCAGCCTGCGAAAAGACGTCTACGAAAACACGGAGTATATCGAGTACGTTAAAGAGCGCCAAAAGGAAGACCCGAAAATAGAGCTTTACGGACCATTGAAAACCCTGGGGGAGTTTCTTCTGTGGGCTGTCTTGTCAGCCGTTGTAACGTCTGGAGTGCATCTGGTGATGGCGCTAGGCACATGTTTGCCCGCACTTCTTTCCATTACTGCACTATCATGCAGCGGCACAACTTTGGCTTTGATTGTGCGCGCATGGATGGCGATCCGCTATAACCTCCACATGTGGTTCGATTCGCTGAAAGAGTGACAAATCCTTCATTCGAGCCGACTCGAAATGACCCTTTCTCTATTTCGTCACATTGAGGCTAGTCTCTCTTAGTCGGGGTGTATCAAGGTTAATCGACTGAATCAGCATAGTCCACGGCTTTCGACCATCCACCCGTCGGTGTCTGATAGCTGATCACCACTTCCGCAAGCTTTTGGTTAGCCGCATCCGCGAAGGTCTCCACCGCCGCGTCCATGTCCGGCTCAAACTCACCGCTGTTCCCCGGCGCAGGCTTCGGCTGCTCCAGCCCCGCCTTCTGGCTCTCCTCCGCCAGGATCCGCCGCTCATTCGTCGCAAATTCCCGAGACTTGGCGAGGTAGTCCGTCCATGCCGCCTTCTCCGCCTCCGGCAGCTTCGCGATCAGCTCATCCGTGAGCATCGTGAAGGGCTTGTCGTCGTCAGCGAAGCTCGTGAGAGCCAACAGGCAGATCAGGGAAGCAAGAAAGGGTAGTTTCATGGCCGGAGAATCATATATGATTCGCAAATCCAGCCTTTGTCACCCTCTAAAAATCGAAAAGCTAGCGCACGTCCTTGTGGCGAAGACTTCCAAGTCCGCGCCCCAAGATCATGTAAACACCCATCACCTGACGACCTTCACTTCTTCACTGGCGCACCCGCTTTGTATTTGGTCATGAGATCCTGGAACTTTTTGTTCAGATCACGATACTCGGGGCTCTTGCGGTCATGCTTCGCGCGCTCGGCAGCCAGGGCCTTAATCTCGGCGGACATGGAGCGGCGTTCCAGAAAGGCGTTGGGTGCGGCGGCAGCCACTTTCGTCTCCACATCATCCCAGTCATCCGTGCGGAAGACAGAGGTGGGCAGGCCTTCGCTGTTGACGAGGTTCGCTCCTTCTGGATTCGCGGCCCAGGCATAGCGCACAGCCACGGGCTGTTTCACCTGCGGGCTGCTGACGATCACGCTGTCCGCGCCGTCGATCTTCGCGTCCGCCCAGTGCCAGACCTTGTCTGCACCGGCGATCTCAAATCGCTTCAAAGTGCCGCCATCGCGGGATTTCAGACCCGTGCCGCTTTGATCAAAGGTCACACGGATGGTATCATCTTTGGTTACACTGGATTTGAAGAGAGGCCCGGAGTAAACCAGCTCCTTGCCGTAGTCCTTGGCCAGTGCCCAGCGCGCGAGACGTTCGCCCGGATCCTTCTTGTTCTTCGGATGGATGTCGTTCGCCTCACCCACATCATTGGTGATCGCCATGCCGGTCTTCGGCGTGGTGCCAAGCACGAGTCGCATGCGGTCCTGGCACAGCGCCCAGGCATCCGGCGTGCCCGGCTCCTTGGACGGCGCATGGTAGCTGGCGAGCTGCACATAGTAGAAGGAGAACTCATCATTCCAGCGCTTGCGCCAATCACCGATCATCAACGGCAGCGTCTGATCATACGGCACGGCTCCAGGCTTCGCATTGCCTTCGCCCTGATACCAGATGGCTCCGCGCATGGTATAACCAACGAAAGGATGAATCATCGCCGCGAAGAGCACCCCCGGCTTGCCTTCCGTCAGCAGCGGACGCTTCGGCGCTTCAGGCTTCTTCGGCAGACGCTTGCGCTGCTCGGACGACTTGCCCTTCGCCGCCGCCATGGTGGCCTTCCACTTCTCCAAGTTGGCCTCATAAGCCGCCTGCGCTTTGGCCTGATCATAGTCAGCTTCCGCCTTCAAGGTCGCCTCCACCAGTGCCTTCGTGCCCGGCAGCGTGTCCAGCGCCTCGCGGCTGGTGAAGGTCTCCACCGGCTTGCCGCCCCACGCGGACTTGATCACACCCACCGGAATGCCGAGCTCGAGATGCAGCTTCCTCGCAAAGAAAAACGCCACCGCTGAATAGCCCGGCACAGTCTCCGGTGTCGAGGCCGTCCACGAGCCTTCAATGTCATCCTGATTGTCCGCCGCCGTCACCAGCGGCGCATTGAACATGCGCAGTGCCGGATGCTTCGACTCCGCGATCAATCCCGCATACTCCGGCGAACGTCCCATGGTGTAAAACATGTTAGACTGGCCAGAAGCGAACCACACCTCACCGACGAGCACATCCTGGATCTCCAACTTGTCCTTGCCTGCGGAGATCGTCAGCACAGCCCCGGCCGCATCCGCAGCCCCGGTGTCGATCTGCGTCCGCCACTTCCCATCCGCCCCTGCCTTCGCTGAGGCCGACTTGCCCTTGAAGCTCACACTCACCTCCACCCCCGCATCCGCCTTCCCCCACACCGCGGCGGCGCGCTCCCGCTGGAGCACCATGTGATCCGAGAAAAAATGCGGCACGCTCAGCTCAGCGAGCAGCAGGCTGGGGGTGAGGAAGAGAAAACTGAAGATCCGTTTCATGGCGTTTCGAGGTTGGGAAGAAACGTCAAAACGCCGGCGCTCGCGGCATGTTGCCGGAGATTCGCGCGGAACAGGAATTTGCACCGCCGTAGCTCACCGAAGCCAATCTCACGCAAAAATCCCGTGCACCACCTCGCCATACACATCGGTGAGGCGGAAGTCTCGGCCGGCGTAGCGGTAGGTGAGCTTCAGGTGATCGATGCCGAGAAGATGCAGGATGGTGGCATGCAGGTCATGCATGTGGACCTTGTCCTTCACGGCGTAGTAGCCGAAGTCGTCGGTCTCGCCGTAGGCCACGCCGGACTTCACGCCGCCGCCGGCCATCCACATGGTGAAGCCTTGCGGATTGTGGTCACGACCGTTCGCACCTTGGACAATCGGCGTGCGGCCGAACTCGCCGCCCCAAACCACCAGTGTGTCTTCGAGCAGCCCGCGTTGTTTCAGATCCGCGAGCAGCCCCGCGATGGGACGATCCACCGCCGCAGCGTTCTTCGTGTGACCTTTGACGAGCTCGGAGTGCTGGTCCCACACATTCGGAGTGCTGACCTGGATATAGCGCACACCGGCCTCGGCAAAGCGGCGCGCGAGCAGGCATTGACGGCCGTAGTTGTCCGTCACGGCGTCACCGATGCCATAGAGCGCCTTGATGTGCGCGGGCTCGTTCTCGATGTCCATGACGAGCGGTGCCTCGCGCTGCATGCGGAAGGCCAGCTCCATGCTCTGGATCATGCCTTCCACCGGAGCGTGGCGCGTGCGCTCGAGGTGCTCGCGATTCATCGCCTGGAGCAAATCCAGTTTGCGTGACTGATCCGCAGCATCCGCCCCTGCATTGAGGAAACGGAAGGTCGCGTCCTTGCCGAGCTTGCCGCTGCGGCCCACGGTGGTTCCTTGATGCTCGGCGGGGAGGAAGGCGGAGCCGTAATTGCGCGGGCCGCCGTGCGTGGCGGGCGGACTGATGCTGACAAAGGCCGGCAGGTCGGCGTTCTCGCTGCCGAGACCATAGCTGATCCAGGAGCCGATGGATGGCCTAACAAAATTATCCGCACCGGTGTGGATCATGCAGACCGCCTGGCCATGCGACTGGCCCTTGCTCTGCATGGAGCGGATCACGCAGAGGTCATCGAGCCGCTTCGAGACTTCGGGAAACAGTTCACTGCCCCATAGACCTGCCTCGCCATGCTGCTGAAACTTCCACGGAGAGCCGAGCAGCTTCGCCTGGCTCGCGGAGGAGGGATCCAGGTTTTTCGCGGGGGCAAAGGGCAGCTTCTTGCCGTCCAGTGCCTGAAGCTTCGGCTTGTAATCAAAGGTGTCCACCTGCGAGGGGCCGCCCTGCATGAAGAGAAAGATCACCCGTTTCGCTCGTGGCGTGTGGTGCAGGCCGCGCGGCAGGCTCGCTGCCGTGGCGATGCCATTCAGCGCGAGCGCTCCGAAGCCGCAGGCGGCGGATTGCAAGGCATGACGACGAGTGATGAGCGGCGTGGAATTCATGGCGTCATTCGAGGAAAAGAAACTCAGTGGAGGCGAGCAGCACGTGCGCGAGATCGGCCAGAGCCTTCTCACGATCCGAGCCGCTTTGATCAATGAAATCGTTCGCACGTTTCGCGGCGGCATCGGCGGGTGTGCGACCCAGGATCGTCTGGTGCAGCCAGGTCACGGCATCGGCCTGCGCATAGGCCTGCTGAGCCAGCGTGGCGGCCTGCTTTTGGATGAACGAACTGTTCAACAAATACAGCGCCTGCGTGGGCACCGTGGTCAGCGGGCGATCACCGGCTGTCATCTCCGGATTCGCCGCATCGAAGATCTCCAGATCAGGGGCGAGGTTATTGCGCGCCACGGGAAGGTAGACACTGCGATGCATGAGCTTGTCCAGCTTCATCAGGTCATCCAGGTCTTCACCATAAGTCAGCGCGGTGGCGGCGGCTTGTTCCGTGCTCAGCTCACCGGTGAGTTGCAGCAGGCTGTCGCGGATTTCCTCGGCTGCGAGACGGCGGTAGGAATGACGCGCGAAGAGCCTGTTCTCAGGATCAGCGGTCACGCGTGGGGACTTGCCTTCGGCCGCGAGTTGATAGGTGCGGCTCAGCACCATCTCACGAATCAGTGTCTTGATGGAGCCGCCGCTGGCGCGGAATTTCTGCGCCAGATGATCCAGCAGCGCGGGATGCGTGGGCTTCTCACCCTGCACGCCAAAGTTGTCCACGGTGCTCACAATGCCTCTGCCGAAAAGCTTCGCCCACAGGCGGTTCACGATCACACGGTCCAGCAGTGTGTTCTCCGCGCTCACCATCCACTCGGCGAGCTGCAGACGTCCGCTGGAGCCTGCCGCAATCTCCGGCGCAGGGCCACGATACAGCACGCTGAGGAAATTGCGCGGCACCTTGGGGCCGAGCTGGTTCACCTCGCCGCGCACGCGCAGGTTCACATCGCCAGCATCCGCAAAATCACGCGGAGCCATGGCCAGATCGGCATCCTTGAGCGCATCGATCTGCTTGTTCAGCTCTTTGGAAAGGGCGGCGCTGCTCATGGTCAGCAGCGGGTCACCCGATGCACTGCCATTCACCATCGCGAGCGCCATGGACTCACGCTCGATGTCCTTCTCCGAGATGAACTGCACCGCATCCACGATCACATAGCCCTTCGTGCCACCGGTGTTGACGATGACATTCACGCGACCGCCTTTTTCAAAATGAAACCGGCCGATGGGCTCAAACAAACCACCGACGCTCGGCTTCTTGGTCTGATCAAAGATCACTTGGTGCACATCATCAAAGGCCTCGACCGTGATCGGCACCTGCGTGTCGCAGTTGCCCTTTGCTGGATAGGCAATGCGCACCTCATAGATGCCGGTCTCAGGCAGGGCACCGCGGAAGACGGCCTTCTTCACGCCTTTGTCCTTCCTATCATCATGGATGTAGAAGTCGCCGAAGCGATTCTTGGAGAGCTTGGATTCCTTCCAGTTCCCCACGAGCTCCGCGCTGGCCTCATCATAGATCACACCGGCCAGCGGCAGCTTGGTCAGTGCCTTCTTGCCAGCGACGGTCTCCATGAAATCACGCTCCACCTTGAGCCGCATGGCGAGCTCGAGGCGGTCCACCTTCTGTTTCAGTTCGGCAAACGCAGGTCCTGACTTTGGCAAGGCCTGCTCCACCCAGCTCGCCACATTCACACAGCCATTGCGCGTGCCCATGACGATCTCCGTGCTGCGCAGAAAGCCCGCGAGCGCGTAGTAGTCCCGCTGCGAGATGGGATCAAACTTGTGGTCGTGGCAGCGTGCGCAGCCGATGGAAAGCCCGAGCATCGCCTTGCCGATGGTGTCGAGCTGCTCGTCCACGGTATCGAGATGCAGCTTCTCCTTGTCACGCTCCGTCAGCATCTTCGGGCCTAACGAAAGAAAGGTGGAGGCGATCATGCGTTCGCGACGCTGCGCATCATCCTTGGCCGGCATCAGATCACCCGCGATCTGCTCGCGGATGAAGTCATAGTAGGACAGGTCGCGATTGAAGCTGTCGATGACATAGTTCCGGTATCTCCAAGCCTGATAAAAAGTGTAGTTACGATCCCCGCCGTTCGAGTCTGCATAGCGCGCCAGATCCAGCCAGTGCCGTCCCCATTTCTCGCCGAAGGCCGGGCTCTGCAAAAGCCGCTCCACATAGGCCTCGTACGTTAGACTTGATGCCTCAGACTCATTCGGTGGCAATCCCGTGAGGTCGTAGCTCAGACGGCGCTTCAGCGTGCGCAGATCCGCATCCGATGCAGGCTTGAGTTTCTTCGCCTCGATCTCTGCCAAAACCAATGTGTCGATGTCATTGCGCGGCCAAGCCTTGTCCTTCACCGCAGGCAATGGCACCTGTTGCAAAGCTCGATAGGCCCAGGTCTGCCGTGCCACGTCGAAGTCGATTGTCTTCTTCGGCTGCGCTGCGGCGAGCGATTCCACGCGCGGGTCAGGTGCGCCCATGGCGATCCACTCCTCCAGCACGCGGATCTCTTCGGGCGCCATTTTGGACTTCGGCGGCATCTGCAGGTCTTCGTCCTCATAGCGCACGCTGTGCATCAGCAGGCTCTTCGCCGGCTGGCCAACCACCAACGCTGGTCCCGCATCGCCGCCTTTCTCCCAGCCCTCTTTGCGGTCGAGCAAGAGGCCGCCCTTCTGCTTCCCAGCCTCCTGCGAGTGACACTCGTAGCAGTGCCTCACCAGCAGCGGCCGCACCTTCCCCTCAAAAAAGGCCACGCCATCCGCCGCCGCTGAATCAGCAGCCGCAAGCGCGAGGAGGAGCGGGATGGAGGATAAGCAGCGCACGGACACAGAAGACCAAAAACGGACCATCTTGGACAGAAAAAGATCGGCACACTGCGCCCGAGTCTTTCCGAAGGAGGTGCGGAAGCTGTTTTCCGGAGGTGCGTGTCACCTGGGAGCGGCTCAGGGATTCAGGGGATTCACCCAGGGCAGTCCCGGAAACCGGCCGAAGTCCGTGTCGCATGAGGCCATTGTGGCTCCATGCTCCATTACGATCGCGGCGAGGTGGGCATCTGTGATGAGATTTGGTCCCGCTTTTACGGATTGGCAGGCGGCTGTGAAATGAGAGAGATGGTCAATGCCTGGTTCCAAGACAAAGACATTCGGCAGGGAGAGCCAATCATGTACTTGATGGAGCGCCTGATCCAGAGTGAGCGGTTGGCCAAGTACTTTAGGGTTGATTGAGAGGCGGATGAATCCCAGCAGTGCAATCCACGGCACGCCAATAGAAGTCCCTGCATTGATTTCTGTTTCCAGCCAGGACCGCACGACCTCATGCTCGGCCGCGTCCGCATTGACCGCGTAGATCAGAAGATTGACATCAACAGCAAACATTAGGCGCCTCAGAAGTCTTCGGGCAACTGACCGAGCTTATGGGGATCAAAGCCCGGCTGAAAGGCTCCCATGTGCTGTGTCTTTATCCGATAACCACCTCTCCCAGGCTGCTGCCCGCCTTTGGCTGGCTGGAAACGCTGCATGACCAAACCGACGATCTGCTCGACTGTTCGGGCAGTGGCAGGATCTGCCTCTCGCAGGTAGTGATCGAGCTGTTCGGCGGTGGCGTTCATGAGCGGAACCTAGCAAACCCAGGGCCAAACGGCAAGAGATGAGCCATCCCAAAGAAGAAAACCCCGCAGGACGGACTGCGGGGTTTTGAGTTTGCCTGGAGCCTGGAGAATGAGGCTCGTGGGTCTTGGGTCGTTTCTCGGCAAAGAAAATTAGGGGGTGAGGGCGCCACGCTGGAGGAACTCGACACCGAACTCGCCCGCGGGGATCCAGAGATCCTGCGAAGGGGTGAGGGCGCTCCGGTCCACCCGCAGCCAGAGATTGGTCGGCGTGTCAAAAGAGGCCACGGGCTTCAGCACGCCGGTACTAGCGGTGATGCTGGCCACTTCCAGATTGCCCGCGCTGCTGGCCAGGAGATGACCGGGGATGGCATGCAGCATGGTCGGGGTTTCCGCGGTGGCCCAGCTATTGATTTGGGAGAGACGACCTGTGATGGCGTTATAGCCCACACCCACCACGCCGATGATGCCCACCTCGCGGCCGAGGTAGAGGCGCAGCCCGTCCGTGGCCGTGGCGCTGTGGTAAGGTGTGGAGGTGATGTAGCTGTCGAGCTGCCAGGCGCTCACGCCATCATAGGCAGAAGCCTGGATCACACGCGTGGGCGCGGCCGTCTTGGAGATCTGCTGGTCGCTGTTCGTCAGGACCACTGCCCCTTGCGCATCCGCCTGGGCCACGCTCAGAAGCGGGCCGGGGATGGACACTGGATCACGCAGCACCGGCGCATTGGCGTTCCAGTCGATCACTTGCAGCCAGGAGGCCAGCCGGACTTCCTGAGGGCGGTAAGGGACGGAGATCTTCGCCACGGGTGCGCGGGAGAAGCTCGCGGCGCTCGAAACAGCGATAGTCGCCAGGGTGGTTGGCTTTTCCACCACGGTGTCATAGCTGAAAAAGATGAAGCCATTTTGTGTGAAGGCCCGGCTGCTTCCCCTCACATTGCCTCTTACCCGCACCACCTGCGCCGTGTTTGCATTAAGGGTGCCATTGCCTGCCTCCAGGCCTACCGGGCAGAAGATGGCGGCGGGCACGCCAGGAGCAGGCTCGGGGGTAGGGGGCGGCGGTGCCGCCAGGGTGCTGGTGCCATTAAGGATGAGCCCGGTGGTCGGGAAAGCCACAGGCTGAATGACAGGGAGGAAGATGGGTCTGGCGATGATTCCCGGCAGGGCGACAATGGGTGTGCCGATGAAGATGGGTCCGTTGATGATCGGACCTGCGGTCAGGCGGAGGGGATTTCCCAGCGGGATGTGCCAAACCAACTTTTCATCATCGATCCAGAGTGGTTGCACCTCATCGGTGTTTAGGTAGGCCAGCCCGAGCGCGCCCAGATCGTGCGTCGCCTCGTCCACCTGGGTGACCACCGGCGTGGTGCTGGAGAGGTGCAGGGCCACGGTGCGCAGGGCAGGGGAATAGTTGCCAAGCGTGCTGAGCTGCTGTCGCGTCTGCTGCGCGAGGAAGAGCCGGTCACCGCGCTGAGTGATGCCGACAATCGGCCCCGCGCCGAGGTCGATGACCTGCTCAAGCGCATCCGGATCCGTGGTGGAGGTGATGCGCAGCTTGGCATGTGCATCGTAGCTGGGTGGATAGTAGCCGTTGAGGGTCAGCAGCCTCCCGCTGAACGGGGCAAGCCCGTCTTCGATCTGCACCAAATAACCTCCCACAGGCACCACGCGGTCCGCGCGCCAGGCCAGCGGCAGCGAGACCACAGGCGCATCGCTCGCCTCAGCATCCGTGCCGTGCACGAGAAGCTCGTGGCCGGAGATGCTCACGTAGTGACCGCTGATGAAGCTGCCACGGCGTGGATCAAAGTCATGCTCGATGGTCGGTCCCGCGGTGAGTTCCTCAGCGCCTACATTCACCACCTGCACGCCCCTCTGCGTGCCCGAGTTGTCCCAGCTTTGAAAGGGCACCATCAGGATGCCCTCGTCCGCAAGGTACTCGATGGCTTTCTCATCCGTGTTTGCCTCACTGGTGCTGCCATAGTTTCCACCCAACCTTAAGCGTGACAAAAGCGCGGGTGTGGTGACATCCGAGACATCAAAGAGCGAGACCGTGGTGAAGCCACTCTCGGTGCCCACCGCGAGCAGACGGTCTCCCAGCGGCTCCAGGTAGGTGCTCCAACCTGGCACCTCCAGCACACCAGAGAGGACTGGCGCGGCAGGATCTGCGAGGTCGACGATGAAGAGCGGGTCGATCTGGCGGAAGGTTACCACATAGAGGCGGTCACCATCAAAGCGCGTCGCGTGCAGCACTTCTCCACGAGCGCCTTCCAGCTCCAGCTGGGACAGCGCTGCGACATCGCTGCCCGTGATGGGAAAGGTCTCCACCCAGGTCCTGCGGCCGCTCCATTCGCCCTCGATGGAAACGGTGACCACGCTGCCGTTCACGATGCCGAGCTTGAACTTGTCCTGGATGAGGCCGCGCGGCGTGAAGGTCTTCACGAGTCGCGGTGCCTTGGAGACATCCACAAGATGCACAGCGCGGTTGGGATACATGTTGTTACTCACATAGTTGGTGGTGCCCACCAGCGCGCAGCCTGCGGAGATCTGCAGCACGGCGCTCTGGGCAGGAAAGGTCAGCCGGCCCAGCTTTTTCGGCACATCCAGGTTGCTGAGGTCGATGCTCGTCAGCACCGCAGTACCGTGTCCATCATGGCTGTTCGTGGCGATGGGCTGGATCTTGCTCAGCACATGGAGCGTGGTGCCGACGAGGCGGCTGTCCAGCATGGTGCCCTCCAGGGGCACCTCGGCCGTCATCACCGGAATGCCATCCGTCACGCGGATGAGCCACACCGTGGCGGCGCCGGCATGGTCGCGGTCACTGGAGGTTCCCAGCAGCGCCACCTGAGTCCCGGCCTCATCCACCACGATCATTTGTTCGCCGCTGGCGGGCAGGCGGAGGCTGCCGGTGCGCACGGGCAGCGTGGGGTCTGTCAGGTCCAGGATCTGCAGGCCACGGTAGTGATTGAAGAAATACATTTGGTTACCCACGATCTGCCAGATGTCAGACTCCAGCACCGTGTCAGGCACTGCTGTGGGAGACAGGTCAGAGACTGCCAGCGCACTGGCGGCCGTGGTTCCTGTCAGCGAGTTGGTGAAAGCCAGGTTCGGTGCGGAAATGGAGCGCACCACAGAGTTTGTCGTCAGTATCAGGCTGCCGGCATCTGTGCCGCTCAGGTCCTTGCGCTCAAAGCTGCGTTTGCCATACAGAAAGCGGGCGGGGAACTTCGCGCTGCGGTAGCCCTGCACGCGCAGGTTCGCGGCATTCATGACAGTGGGCAGCTTGAAGGTCACCCGTCCTGTGCGCAAAGTTGAGTAGGCCACGGCCACCGGCTTCCAGCCATCACCGCTCTTTTGCTCCAGCACGGCTTGATACACCCCACGCTCAAGCGCCGCCGTGACCACTAGGCCCTTCACGGTAAAGCGCAGGGTCACGGGTGCTGTGGTGAGAGCCGTGGGTGCTGCGGGATCGGGCGGCGGTACCGCGGAGAGCGGAGAGAGGCCGTGCATCACCATCAGGGCCGCCAGGCAGGCGAAAAGACGTGGGATCATGGAGAGAGAGGTTGGATGGGTTGATGATGCGTCTCGGCCGGGAGGGCCGCTGCTGACCCTAGGGCGGGGCGGTATTTCCCGGGGTGACGACCTGGTTGGGGTTCACCTTTGTGGGCAGCATGACGAGTGTGCCGGTGTAGGCATTGGTGGAGGCATTGAAGGTCAGTCCGGACGCCTGGGCCGCGTTGCCTGCCAGGGTGATGTTACGACCGGTCAGCACGAGGCCGGAGGGCGCCTCCTGAGAGGCGATGGGCATGGTCTGGGACACTCCTGGTGCGTTCGCTGCGGAGTAGGTCACCTCATTGCCAGTCACAGTGGCGGAGATCAGCGGACGCGCATTGTCCGGTGGGTTCAGGTCCGGCACCACCACGGCCACCGGCTGGATGCCCTGGCTGATGATGCTCTGCCGGATCTGCTCCGTCTGCTCGGCGGTCAGCACGCCGGACTCTGGAAGCTGGCCGTCCGGCACCACATAAACCGCAAAGCCGGACAACTCCACGTCATCCATTTGGTTACGCGTGGCTGTCATCATCGTCAGCGCCTGCATCTGGCCGCGCGAGACATTCGCCGTGCCGTCCTGCGCCACCGCGATGCCCAGCCGTGCCGCGTCACTCCACAGCGCGGTCAGGCTGGCTTCATTCATCACCACGGGCGTGCCGTCAGCGTTCATCAGACCTGTCAGCACATCTGCCAGAACACGTTTCTCCGCCACCTGCGGAAAAGTTCCCGGCATGAGCTGCAGAGCGATGCTCAGCTCCGTCAGGTCCACCTCGCACCCTGCCAGGGCCGCCACCGCTTCCACGGCTTTCAGATAGGGGATGCTTTCACTGTGAAAGGTCACGCGGCGGTTCAGCGCCCCGGCGGGCACGGACACCATCAGTTGATCCAGCGGCAGGCTCTTCCGGCCGTCCGCCTCCACCAGAAGCTGCCGCAGCAGGGCCATGGCTTGGTTGAGCGGCACATTGTCCAGGGACACACCACGGATCCAGAAACTGTCCAGCCGTGTCGTCAGGGGGACTTCCACAAATTCCGGCCCACCCGTCTGCCGGGTCTCCTGCGCTGCCATATCAACCGGAGTGACCGGCACGAGCAGGGCGTCAGGAGACTGGCTGATCGACGCGGGGGGGGCGGTGAGCATGTCCGCCGGCTTCACCGGCGTCGTGGCCTGAGGGGCCGTCTTTGAAACCTTCGGCGTCTCCACGGCATCCGGCCAGAGCATGGCCGTGACCAGGCCGAGCAAAATGATCGCCGCCGCCATGGCAAAGGCACGCATCGGCAGGGGTTGCCGGGTGGCCACCTGACGTGCCGCGCTGCGGCTGGTCAGTGTCTGGGAGTGGGAGGTGGTGATGGGATCGGATCCCGTGCGCCGTCCGGGCACTGCCAGCACTTTGCGGGCTTCTGCCTCCACATCCAGCGCCTTCACGGTGTCCGCCAGCAGGCCTTCAAAACGCGCCGCAGCGCCAAAGACTAGAGCGCATTCCCGGCTCTCCGCCACGCAGCGCCAGAAAAGATCCGCCTCCTCAGCCGTGGCGGTGTCATTCAGCCAGCGGTCGAGGAGATCGGAAAATTCGGCACTGTCGGCCCGGGGTAGCATGGGGTGATAAAAGGGGGGAAGGAGGAACTTAAGATTCGAGAGTGAGTCCCAGGCGGCGCTCCACGCAATCGCGGAGCTGACGGCGCAGACGGCTCAGGATCTGGTAGATGGCATCCGCACTCAGACTCTCCTCAGAGGCCATGCGCTCGATGCTATGATTCTGGTGGTAGCGCTCGCGGATCAGCCGCGCGCTGCGTTCCGGCAGCTGTTCCAGGCAGCGGTGCAGCGCCTTCTCCCGGTCTTTCCAGGGAGCCTCGGCCTCATCCGCGTCAAAGCCGTGGGCTAGCGCCTCCAGAGTCTCCGCCGTGCAGGATTGCGGCAGTTTTTCCCGCAGACGCCGGTCTTCCATGATCTTGCGGATCGCGATGCCACGCGCCCACGCCCCGAAAGGCCTGGCCGGGTCATAAAGCTCGAATTTTTTCCACAGGATCATGGCGACTTCTTGAAACACATCCTCCCGCGTCACCACATCCCTGACCGCCGCGCCAATGAAAGCCCGGAGATCCGCCTGCACGGGGAGGAAATGGGGCAGAAATTGGTCATGGCTGGGCTCGGACATGGAACGGGATTCACCTCACTTTGCCAGACCTGACCTTTTTCTGACAGAAAATCTTCATGTCGTGGTGAGATAGTGGCCCTGGGGTGTCCTCGCAGGTGTCCAGCCCCTTCGCCAGCTAGGAATTCCAGCCGTCCTATCCTTCACGCAATATCCACTTTCGATACCCAATTACCGAAGATGCCTGATCCCTAGTTCAAAAAATCTACGGCACACTCACCAGCGTGACGGCGCCGATGACCTGGCTGCCGATGGGAGCGCCATCATTGCCAGCACCGCCATCCACCGTGGCTCCCACCTTGAACTCGGGGAGGCGGGCGGCGGCGCTGCCGCCGATGAAGGCGGTGTCATCGCCATCGCCCAGCAGGAAAGAGGTGGCTTTGAAAAAGATGGAGCGGCCGGTCTGGGCGCCGTCCGCTTCCAGATTGATGATGTCTGACTCGGTGCCCATGTTCGCCGTGAAGGTGCCGCGGAACTGGCTGTCGTTGATGTTCATGACATCGGATCCAGCGCCCATCTGCGTGGCGAAGTTGCCGAAGAAGTGGCTGAGGCTGGTGGTGACCACATCGGCTCCAGTTCCGGTGCTGAGGCTGGTGTTGCCACGGACCTGGCTGTTCGTGAAGCTGAGAGTGTCCACGCCTGTGCCGCCGGTATGCGTGATGCCGCCGAGGAAGATGACCCGGGTCAGGGTGATGTTGATGTTTCCGGTGACAGCGGAGTAGTTCGTGGTGAGGGATCCGCCGACCTCCAGGCTGGAAAAGCTGTTCACCATGATGAGGTTGCCGGTGGCACCCGCGCCAGGATTGGCGATGATGCTGCCGGTGATACGGCCAGGGCCGGCCACACTCCACCCATCATCGCCTGCCAGGGAACTGAAGCTGATGCTGCCCTTGACTAGCAGGCTGTTGTTGGAATTCACGATGATGGAGCTGAGTCCGGAGCCGTTTGACACGGTGATGGAACCGCAGACGAGGCTGGCACCGCCAAAGATATTCGTGGAGTCAAACAGATCGCCGGAGGAATCACCGGTGGAGATGGACACCGCGCCGCCAATGGTGGTGGAGAGGGCTTCCAACTTGGTCTTGGTGGCACCGCCGAGGGTCTTGAAGGTGAGGCCGCCGCCGATGCGCAGGTCCAGGCAGCTCGGACTGCCAATCTCCAGGCTGGAGGTCCCGGTGGACTGGCTGCCATATTGGGCGGTGACGCTGCCGCCGATCTGGATGAGGGTGCCTAGCAGCACCGTCGTGTGGATGCCGCTGCCGTTTTTGATGCCCAGGCCGCCGCCAATGCGCAGCGCCTCTGTGGCGTTGATGAAGACGTTGGAAGAACTGGCGGTGTTACCATTGGCAATGGTGAGAGCGCCTTTGATGTCCGCATTGGTCCCATTGATCGTGAAGAAGGTGGAGCCCTGCTGCTGGCTGAAGCTCACGCCGCCGTCGATGTTCAGGAGAGGGACGGCGATGGTGGTGGTGCAGTTTGCCGAAGCGATGCCATTTTTGATGGAAAGACTGCCGCCTAGCATGAGGCTGGCACCGGTGACTTCGGTCTTGAAGTCACCATTGCCATTCTTGAGCGTGAGGTTGCCCGTCACCAGCGGCACAGAGATCGCGGTGTCGATCCGTTCGCTGGCATCCCCTTGGGTGATGGCGATGTTTCCGGCGATGCGGCCGCCGCTGGAGGCGAGCGTGTTGGTGAACCTGCCATCACCATTGAGGATGGCGATTCCCAGACTGTTCAGCGTGGTGCAGTTGATGGTGTTTTGGGTGCTGCCGGCGAGCGAGTCCCGTGTGGTGAAGGAGATGGCGCCGCCCACGTTGGCGGAGGGGCTGATCATGGAGTTGATAAAGCTGCCGTTGCCATTCACAAAGGTAATGCCGCCGCCGATGTCCAGGGACTTGGCCGAGATCTGATTCACTGAGTTGCCGCCGGTGTTGCCATTGGTGATGGAAATGGCCCCTGTGACCTCCAGATGGCCGGTGGGGGAGTTGATGATGTTGGTAAAGACACCATTGCCATTCTTGATGGTCAGACCGCCCTCAATCGTGATGGCGCTACTGATAATGGAAACTCCTGAAGTGCCGGTGGAGTGACCGTTGGTGACGGAGACTGAGCCCAGGATCTGCAGGGAGTCTGTGCCAATCAAAGTCACCGTGCTGGACCCGACTCCATGTTTAACGGTGATAGGCCCGCCGAAGAAGGCGTTTTGCTCGGCACTCAATGTCATGGTGAACAAGACTCCGGCGTGATCCAGCGTGGTCACATTCACCGCGCCACCTACCGAAAGCGCGCCCTGGCTTTGCAGTATAAATCCACCGCCACCCCCGCCTGTGGCCGCCTTGATCGAGCCCACGGACAGAAAAGAGGTGACGCCCAGATTGACGATGTCCGAGGCATTGCCTCCGGTGTAACTGAGCATGCCCTGAATGGTGATGATGCCGGCTGTCTCTAGGACGCTGTTCGCGCCATCGCCCAGGTTAAAGGTGACGTTCCCCTGGCTATAGAAATTCGTGTTCAGGTTCACGGTGTCAGCGCCGCTGCCACCCTGGACCAGCACATTTCCGCCGATGAGGACGTTGTTCAGGCTCGTGGTGTTGTCGCCAATGCCCTGGTTGATGGTCAGATCTTTAGTTAGGTCGGCATTGACCAGTGTGAAGGTGTCGCCCCCCTCCTTCAGGTCCACCTTGATGGTGTGCACGGCCTCCGTGAAGATGACGGTGCCTGAAACGGTGCCGCCATTGAACTGGACCAGTGTGCCGCTGACTCCCACGAGAGTGAACATGTCAGGCGTCGTCTCGGTGAGGGTCACCAGGTTCGCGTCCAGATCCCCGGTGAGCGTGAGCACGCCGCCCGCGAAGACCGCCGCCACGGTGCCCGCCGGAGCCACCTTGGTTTCCAGAGCCTCAATCACTGACGATGCGTGTGTTTTCATGCGAAGCGGAGATCTGTCTCGAAAGGGGGTGAGCGAAGCCAGTGGAACTCATTCACATAGCATCGGCCATGCCCGATCAGAACTTCCCTTCCATAGGGCCTGGCCCTGACGACCGCATCAGGATGATTGGGAGATTGATGATTTTTGAGTCCTCTGCCTCCAATCACCCTGTTTAAAGCTGAGATCCTTCGTTCCACGGGAACATTCGGAAAGCCGCGCCAGCGTGGATCAGGATTCAGGATTCAGGAGTGAAGACTCAGGAATCTTCGGCCTTCTCCAAAGCCATTTCATCGCGATGACTCCGATCCAAGGGGCTAGACCCGCGATGACGAGGCCTTTGTCATAGGAATGCGTGGTATCGGCGATCCAGCCGAAGAGCTTGTGCAGCGGCGAGGTCACTGCCCACACCCACATGCTCAGCAGTCCGGTAAGCCGCCCCACATGATGCGCGCTTAGTTCCTGCACAAAGCTGTAGTAACATGGAAACAGCGCCAGTGCCCCTGCGCCGACGATCAGCAGCACCCCGAGCAGCGCGGGCCCTTTCTCCAAAGTGGGAATCAGCACGCTCAGAGACGTCAGCACACAGGCTCCCGCATACACCCAGCGGCGTGAATCATGCGCCGTGATTCCGCGCTTCCTCACCAGCCAGAGGGAGATCACGCCCGCCATGAAGCACCCCACATCGGTGGAGATGTAGTAGGCGGACTGGAAGTCCAGAGCCGCCGCCTCCGTGTAGCCGCGGCCTGTCTGTAGAAATTTCATCATCCATACCCGGTAGATGTGCCACACCGTCTGCGTGCCCGTGATCAGCAGCGCCAGCGCCCAGAAGCTGCGGCTTAACAAAATATCACACAAAGGAGTCCGTTGCGTGTCCTGCGCATGCTCGGGTGCAGCATCCAGGCCGCTGCCACGCATCATCACCAGCCACACGGCCACCCACAGCAGTCCGAAGGCACCCACCACCACAAATGCGGATCTCCACGAGCCCAGTTCCTCCGTCATCAGCAGCTTCATCACTTGCGGCGTGATGATCGCGCCGATGCTCGCGCCACTTTGCAGCAGGCTGTTCCCCATCGTCCGGTCCCGCTCATTCAGCACCGCAAAGGTGGTCTTCAGCGCACACGGCCAGTGACCCGCCTCAAAGAAGCCCAGCAGCGTCCGGCACACCAGCAGTTGCTCATAGTCCTTCGTCCATCCCGAGATCATCCCCATCACCGACCAACCCGCCAGCACGCAAGGATACAGCCAGTAAATGCGCAACCGGTCCGCCAGAAATCCAAACACCAGAGACCCCGCTGCAAACGCCCAGCCAAAGCAGAGCTCAAGATTCCCATAGTTCTGCTCAGTCAGCCCAAACTCCTTCGTCACCCGCACGGACGCATTTGCCAGCGTCACCCGGTCCATGTAGTTGATGGTGGTGGCCAGCAGCAGCAGACCCGTGATCCACCATTTCCAGGATGAAGAACGCGCAGGAAAATTCATGGTGTAGGCGCATTCACCAGAATGCGGAGGTTTAAGTCGGAAGCATTCATATCATGGCTCGATCACAGTCGTGTCCGAGCCATCACCCGGATCATAGATCCACTCGTTCTCCGCAGAGTAGTAAAACAAGCCCGGGTCCCAACCGAGTTTGATATAAATCTGATATCCATTTCCCTCCGGCCGGACCGAACTGACGCGTGGGACGGTTGATTGCATCGCCTCCAGATAGTGTTTCTCATCGGGTTCCTTCGTGAGCACATCTAGTTCGTCAGGATAAGCACGGTGTTGCTGCCGATACTTCTCCACCGCTACCTGGAGAGGTTTGACACTGTAAATGATCCTGCGCAGCTCACCCAGGTCCTGCGCCTTTGAAGGATCATATCGCTTACCGCCAATGCGCTCCATGAACATCGACAAGAGGAACACCGCTGCCACGATGTTCAGCGCAAGACTTCCAAAGAAGAGGAATTGGCGGAGTTTCATCGCACCGTCGTTGTAGGTGCATTCGCCAGAATGCGAGGTGTAGAAGGGGTGGAGGCAGGTGCGTTCGACATTCGGGTTTCGTCATTCGTCATTTCTCATCCGTCCCAGTTCGCCCCATCCCAAGCGATCATCCTCCGCAGCATCGTCACCGTGCCTGAGGTAAATGTTTGAAACAGCGCCTCGCCCTTCTCGGCGCTCGCGGTCTTGGGATCACCGACATGCCCCGGCTCGCTGCGATCATTCATGATCCAGCCGCGCGCGGCCGGCTCGAAAGGATTACCAAACGGCACATTGCCCACCGTCTCGTGGCCCTTTACCAGATGCGGAGCCAGGCGCAGCACCATGGAGGTCTCCCACTCGCAGGCGTGGCCCATCACCTGCTGCTGCAGGTCCGGATGCGCCTTCCCGGGTTCCGCCGCCAGATTCCAGTAGGTGGCGAAGAGCAGCAGCAGATCCTTTCGCGCGCGATGCTTCTGCCTCAGCTCAAACACCGCCTGCTTCCCCGGCACGTCATTGCCGCCATGACCATTCATGATGATGAGCCGCCGGAAACCATGGGAGATGAAATTCTCCATCAAGCCGCAGAGCAGATCTAGATACACTCTTGGTTCGGCTGACATCGTCCCCGGAAAATCCATGTGGTGGTGCGAGTTCCCCAGCCACTGCAGCGGCGCGAAGAGCACCTCGTCCTTCAGCTCCTGCTCGGCCCGGCGGGCTATCTCGCCCATCAGCATGGAGTCCGTGAAAACCGGCATGTGCCGGCCATGCTGCTCCAGCGCCGCCACAGGAAACACCACAGGGGTGTCTTTGCTCAGGGCGGCCACATCAGGCCAGGTCAATTCGGCAAGGAGCATGGTAAAGGGTGAGAGGGTGAAAGTATCAGACTATTACGCGATCAATCCCGCCGCCTTCACAAGGAAATCTTTATTACCGTGGTCAAACGGGTGGCACCATTTATGTCAAAAATAGAGTGACATGCGTGTATTAGTTCGCATAATACACTTCATGCTACCGTTTTTCCTCGAGCTCAGTGCCGGGACCCCGATCTATGAGCAGATCGTGGAGGCGGTGCGTCGGGCGGTCGCCAGTGGTCGGCTCAAGGAGGGGGACCGTTTTCCTTCCGTGCGTGCCATCAGCGCGGAACTGCGAGTGAACCCGAACACGGTGCAGAAGGCCGTGGCGGAGCTGACCTCCCTCGGACTGCTGGAGGTGCATCCAGGGCAGGGGTGTTACATCGCCACTCGGTCGGTCAGCACGGTTCGTCAGCAGCGGGAGGCACTGGCACCCCTTCTGGAGCGCCTGGTCATCGAGGCCGCTCATCAGGCGGTGGATGAAGCCACGCTCCTCGAACTCCTCCGGGCCAAGTGCCGCGAACTGAAGATCAACCTCGACTCCAACTCATGAACACCATCATCGAGACTGAAAACCTCTCCCGCCGCTATGGCAAGCAGGAGGCAGTGCATGATCTGAACCTCAGCGTGTCTCGCGGGACCTTGTGCGCCTTCCTGGGCCGCAATGGCGCGGGCAAGACGACCACCATCAAGATGCTCGCCGGACTCGTGAAGCCTACTTCGGGACAGGCTAGGCTGCGCGGGAAGGATGCCCAGAAACTGCGTCCAGAAGACTGGCAGCGCATCGGCTATGTGGCCGAGAACCAGAAGCTCTACGACTGGATGAAAATGGGCGAGCTGATCTCCTTCACTCGCGAGTTGTATCCGCAATGGGACAAGCAGTTTGAGGCTGATCTCACCCGTAAGTTCTCTCTGCCCCTGGACCGAAAAATAAAGCATTGCTCGTTAGGTGAGCAGCGGAAGCTCTCTCTGCTGCTGTCGCTGGCCTACCGGCCTGAATTGCTGATTCTCGATGAACCCTTCAGCGGGCTGGACGTGCTGGTGAAGGACGAGTTTCTCAGCGGTCTGCTGGAACTGACACAGCAGAATGAATGGTCTGTCTTCTTCTCCACGCATGACATCGCGGAAGTAGAGAAACTAGCGGACCAAGTGATCATCCTGGAGAAAGGCCGACTGGAGCTGAGTGAGTCGCTCGATGATCTTCAGCAGCGGTTCCGCCGCGTGCAGCTCTTTGACCGATGGCCTGAAGACTGGCCGCTCGAGGGCGTGCTGGATCCTCAGCAGAGTGATCATAACACCAGCTTCACCCTGAGCCGCTGGACACCGGAGGCGGAAGGCCGCCTGCGTGAGCGCTTCAGCAGCGCGGTGGAGATCCGCTCCATGTCCCTGCAGGAGATCTTCCTGGTGCTGGCACGCAGCTATCAATCCCGCGTTGTATGAAAATGCTTCTCCATCTGATGGCCAAGGATCTGCGGCACGTCCGCGGCCAGCTCATCTTCTTTGCCATCTGCGTGCTGGCCGCGCTGAGCGTGCCGCTGGTGCAGCGGTGGACGGGCGGCCCCCATTGGTCGGTGCAACTCATGCACTTCTCCAGCCTGCTCATGATCGTGAGCGTGATGATGGGTCTGCTGGTGGGGTGGATTCATCTGGATCATCCACGGGACACCACGGGCTTCCTGCAAACCCGACCGCTGAGCCCGGTGATGCGCTGGCTGCCAAAGTTTCTCTGCTGGGCGCTGATTCTGCTGCTGCCAGTGCTAGTCGCTGTGCTGCTCCAGCTTTTGTTTTACCGGCTGGATCTCAGCTCGGCGGAATGTGCGAAGTTCATCAGCCGGGCCTTTCTTCGTATCAGTGGCGCCTATGGCGTCATGGCCTTGATGGCGGTGCTGGTGCGGAATCATCGTCTGACGGCCTTGCTCTGCCTGGTCCCGCTGATTTTCACGTTCCTCCTGCAGGAAGCCTACACGCCTGCAAGTTTCGGCATGGTCGAGCTCCCCGCAGATTCAGCTCTCAGCGCGAGCCGCTTTCTGGTGGGGCAGAGCATTCTTGGCATAGGCGGCTTCCTCGTCGCGGGCCTCTTGCTGGCGCACTGCACCTGGCGGAGTTGGGCGCCCGCAGTCGCAGGGCTTGTGGGTCTGAGCCTGCTGGCAGAAGCTTGCTGGCCGTGGGACATCATCGGCCATGAGCGAGACGCGGTGGTGAATGATCCAGCGCGGGTCGCGGAGCTCGAGAAAAAGGTGCAGGTGGGTGTGAAAGGAAAGATGCGATACAGCGGTCATCGGAAGGGAGAACCCTACAATTATATCACGGATCGCCTGAAGATTGAGATGCCCGCTGGAAGCATTGAGCTGCCACATCTCGTCCGCCAGACTTATGATCCCCTGCGTCTTGCAGATGAACGTGTGGTGGAATCCCGCCAGTCGGCATTGGCCGGAGAGGCCGTGAGTTCAAAGTTGTTTCATCCGCCGACGCCGGTCGAGACTTTGCAAAATCTTCTGGGGCATGAGACTGCCCGGCAGGGCGCGCCCTTTGACCTGAGCCATTACCGGGCGCAGATCCAGATACTGACCCAGGAGCCACTGCCGAATCATGCCCGGGCGAGGCTGGCGGGTCGTCTGGATTTCTCATGGTATCGTCCTGTGCTGCTTGCCGACCTGCCTTTGGAGCCAGGAGTGTCCTTTTCTCGTCAAGGACGCTCCGTGAAGGTGCTGGAAGTGTCATCTTTCGACGGACTGCGTCTAAAGCTGCTCCTAACCAGCTTTTATCCCAATCCCTCCTTTTTTTCGACAAACCAGCAGGAGCCGGAGTTTCAAATCTTCGCCGCACATCCCCAGCGGAAGGAGATCACCTCTTACGGGGGCATCCACCGCAGCCCGGGAATCACGTCAAGCCTGGTGGTCAATGAGCTGTCCCTCACGGTCGATTATCGCGTCATCGGAGCCGATGGCCAGGTAGTGAAGGCGGGTCCTTTCTGGGCGCAGAAGGCACGGCTCTACATCGTGAAGAGCGAGAGCATCGGCAGTGGAAGCCATCCCTATGAGGGCGAGGTCACCATTCAACATCCCCCATCCAAACGATGAAAATGACTCTTCATTTCCTTCTCAAAGATCTGCGCGCCACGCTGCCGTGGTGGCTGGTCACCCTGGTGCTGGCCGTCAGCCTGGCGGTCATTCCCGTGAGAGGGCAGGCTTCGGAAAACTGGAGCTGGAACGTGCTGTCTTTTTGGTTAGGCTGGCTGCTGTGTCTGACGGTCGTGCTGCTGCAGGGCCGTCTGCTCAGCCTGGATCCGCCGGAGGGTGCCGAGCGCTTCATCGGCACGCGGCCCGTGAGTGGCTGGCAGGTCGTGGCGGGGAAGGCGGGCGTGCTCGCTCTGTTGGGATTGCTGCCGCTGGTCCTGGCCTTGAGCGTGAGGATTTCCCGTCTTGGCATGGATGCGGGCGCTCTGCGGACGTCTGGCATTCTGGCGCAGGACATCTGGCTGCTGACGCTTGTGCTGGGCATGCTCTGCCTGCCTCATGTGACCCTGCACAGGAACGCCTGGACCGGACTGGCCGCCATGTTGCTGGCTCTGGTGATCTTCATGTTTGGGAACGGGCTCATGTTCATTCCCTTCGCCATGGACGCGCTGCCTGCCATCACCGCGCTCGGGGCGGTGGCCACGGGTGTCATGGGGGGAATGCTCGCGCGTTATGGCCGCCTTTCGGCCTGGCCTCGTGCGGGGTGCATCATGCTCGGCGTGCTTCTCGGAAGTTGGATGAGCTACGGTAGCTTCGGGCCGCAGATTCGCCCTGTAGAGTCCGCTGTCACTCCCGGCGGAGACCTGACCCTCACCATGGACCGGCCTCAGCAACTTCTCAAAAAGGCTTCCGCTGCGGTCTCCGGTCTAGCCTTGAGCCTCGACGCAAGGCGGAACTCTGTGTCGACTCTGGATCGGGCAGGGGGTGAGGTGGAGCTTCGTCAGGATCTCCAGCTCAGAGGGTTGCCGGAAGGCGTGTATGCGGATTTTGAAAGCGCAGGCGGCTTTTTCCAGGTGGCAGGTGAGGGAGAGTGGCGGGAGATGCGTCGCTGTGTCACATCCTTTGGATGGGCCGTGCATCCTGACGCGGCCTTTCATGCGGTGCCTGGAAATCCAGGCCCCACGAAGGAGGCACTGTCGAAGGGGATGACGTTTTATCTGCCGCTCGGACAGGCGGCATTGCCAAAACTGCGCCGGGGAGATGTGTTGCCGGTCAGCTTGAAAGGGGATGCTGTCTTCAGTCTCTACCGTGCACGCCTGGAGAAGGTGTTGCCGATTGCGGATGGCACAATCTGGTCCGCGAATGGACTCCGCATCGCCTTGAGCGAGGTGCATCGTTCGGCACGCCAAGTTCAGTTCATGGCGGAAGTGGACATCTTCGGCGCGAGTCCGCATGATTCCCGTCATTCACTTCATCTCGGGCTCCTGGGGCATGGCTTCTTCGGCCTTCAGAACGGCGCTGGAACGCCTGCCCGCCTGAATGCCATCCGAGGCTGGACCGAATCCCATCCGCTGCTGCGGCATCAGCGTTTCACCGAGCAGATCAGCATCTCCAGCCACGACCGATGGTGGGCCTTTCCGGTGACCGCAGAGCCCGTGAACCCCTCTGCTCAAGAGACTGGGCTGGCCATCTTCGGCCGTGAGATCGTGGGCACAGTGCGCGTGCCGTTTGAGTTCCTGGAGACAGAGATCAATCTGAAGTGATGATCCTTCACAAGGTCATTTCCAGAGCCACTTCATGGCCTCTGGAAAGAGGCTGGCGCCATGCTTGGAGTTATGCGCGCCGTCGCCTAACATGAAAGTGTGATCATACTTCATGAAGGCCAGCGCGGCGGCCATCTGGCGGTTCGCCACGGGCCAGTTGCCAAACTGATTGTCGATGTCGCCGCTGCCGTCCTGCAGATAAATGCGGATAGGTTTGCGCTCCGTGAGACGGATCAGGGAAGGGTAGACATGACCTCCGGCAAGGTCGACGTAACTGCCGATGGTGGAAAACACTTTGCGAAATTGGTTGGGCCGCTCCCACGCCACCGTGAAGGCGCAGATGGCCCCGCTGCTGGCTCCGGCGATGCCCCAGCCTTCCGGATCATCGGTCAGGCGATAGTCCTTGGTCACCTGCGGCAGGATCTCCTCCATGAGGAAGCGGGCATAGGCATCGCCCAACGAGTTGTATTCCTTGCCACGGTTGTTGTTTTTCCAGGCGCTGGCAGGCTTCATGTCACCGATATGGCCGGGATTCAGGAACACCGCGATGGTGGGCTTCATGTCTCCGCTGGCGATGAGATTGTCAAAAACCACCGGCACGCGCCAGGCACCGTTGATGCCCACATAGTCGTGACCGTCCTGGAAAACCATGAGGTTGGCGGGCTTTTCCGGAGTGTACTGGGCCGGGACGTAGACCCACCAGTCACGCTGGGTGCCGGGAAAGATCTTGGACTCATGCACGGGCATCTGGATGACTTTCCCCTTCGGCACGGCAGGGGTCTCCTGGGAAAGCGGGCCGAGTTGGTAGCTGTCCGCCGCAGCTAAGGGAAATGTCAGACTGGCAAGAAAGAGTAGAAAAGGCAGGCGAAACATGGTAGGCAAAGGTGTCGGAATCGTGTCCAAAGGTCAAGATACGGTCGTTTTCAGGCAAAAAAGTGACTTGGAATCTCTCAGATAGAGTAAATAAGCTTTGACAGGCGGGCCAAACATCCTAGTTTCGCCCTCACTTTTTCGGGAATCAGACCGGGGTGTATAACGACCTTTGACGCGAGTTAAAGGGACTGTGTGCCTCGGTTTTCTTGTCGAAAGAGGAGGAGATTCCAATTCTGTGAATCGCCGCCGGTTAGATGCTGTTGTAGCTCAGTGGTAGAGCACGTCCTTGGTAAGGACGAGGTCGAGGGTTCAAATCCCTCCAACAGCTCCATTCCAGCGTCGAATCGCGCCCCGGAGTTTCCGTTTCACGACAAACGAACCAGACCCAAGCGCACAACCCCTCACCTAACATGGCTAAAGAAGCATTCCAACGCAACAAGCCGCACGTCAACATCGGCACTATTGGCCACGTTGACCACGGCAAAACCACTCTGACTGCCGCCATCACGTCGACCCTCGCCACGAAGGGTTACGCCGAGGCGAAAAAGTATGATGAGATCGACGCCGCCCCTGAAGAAAAGGCACGCGGTATCACCATCAACACGGCTCACGTCGAGTACCAGACCGACAACCGTCACTACGCGCACGTCGACTGCCCTGGACACGCTGACTACGTGAAAAACATGATCACCGGTGCTGCCCAGATGGACGGCGCCATCCTCGTCTGCTCCGCTGCTGACGGCCCGATGCCCCAGACCCGTGAGCACATCCTGCTTGCCCGTCAGGTCGGCGTGCCTGCCGTCGTCGTCTTCCTCAACAAGGTTGACATGGTGGACGATCCAGAACTCCTCGAGCTCGTCGAGATGGAAGTTCGCGATCTCCTCTCCAAATATGATTTCCCGGGTGATGACATCCCGATCGTCAAGGGTTCCGCTCTCAAGGCTCTCGAAGGTGACGCCGAGCACCGCGCGAACATCTTCAAGCTCATGGAAGCTGTGGACAACTACATCCCGCTGCCAGAGCGTCCGATCGACCAGGACTTCCTGATGCCAGTCGAAGACGTCTTCGCCATCGAAGGTCGTGGAACCGTCTGCACCGGCCGTGTGGAGCGTGGTATCGTCAAGAAGATGCAGGAAGTGGAAATCGTCGGCATCAAGCCAACGATCAAGACCACCGTCACCGACATCGAAATGTTCCGCAAGCTGCTCGACGAAGGTCGTGCCGGCGACAACGTGGGTCTCCTCCTGCGTGGCGTGAAGAAGACCGACGTTGAGCGTGGCCAGGTCATCGCCAAGGTTGGTTCCGTGACTCCTCACAAGAAGTTCACCGCTGAGGTGTACGTGCTTTCCAAGGACGAAGGCGGCCGTCACACGCCGTTCTTCAACAACTATCGCCCACAGTTCTACTTCCGCACCACGGACGTGACTGGCAGCGTGACCCTTCCTGAAGGTGTCGAAATGGTGATGCCTGGTGACAATGTCTCGATCACCGTCGAGCTCATCACCCCGATCGCCATGGAAAAGACGATTCGTTTCGCCATCCGTGAGGGCGGCAAAACGGTGGGTGCTGGTCGTGTGGCCACCATCCTCGACTAATTGCGCTAAGTAGGTTCGCTTGTCTGAGCCGCCGCGGGGAACTGTTTCCCAGATCCCCGCGGCGGTCTCTTCATCCTCAGAGGCAAAGCGGACTTTACAAACGCGTGAGCGTCATTCATTCTGCTTTTCGAAGGTAACAAAGGTTTTTAACAGGTCAGTAGCTCAATTGGTAGAGTAGCGGTCTCCAAAACCGTCGGTTGGGGGTTCGAGTCCCTCCTGGCCTGCCACCTTTCTTCGACAATAGCGGACAGACACACCTGATCCACGTCCCCCTTCATGAGCCGCATCATTGCCTACTGGAACGAAGTCGTTATCGAACTGAGAAAGGCCACCTGGCCCTGGGATCCCAAAGAAAAGGGCTTCGCCAAGTACAAGGAACTGAATGACTCCACCATCGTGGTGTTCATCGCCATGATCCTGCTTGGTGGTTTCGTCGCCTTTTTCGACTTCTCCTTCCGCAAAGCCTTTGATGCCCTGACCATTTGGCTCTCCGGGGTCTGATCTGGCCTTAGTTTTCCTCAACCCCTTTTCCTGTCCCCCTCTCCTATGGGAGCCATTCCTGCCCCCCGCGACCAGTGGTATGTTATTCATGTCAGAGCCGGCCTTGAAAACAAGGTGCGTGACTCCATGATTCGCCGCATTCAGACGGAGGAGATGGCGGATTATATTTTCGCTGTGCTCGTCCCCACGGAGCGTGTCTCCGAGGTGAAGAAAGGCAAAAAAACTGAGAGTAACCGGAAGTTTTTCCCGGGTTACGTCATCATGAACTGCCACCTCTTGGATGAGCACAACCGGCTCATCGACAGGACATGGTATTTCGTCAGAGAGACCGACGGCGTCCTGAATTTCGCCGGTGCCAAAGATCATCCCATCCCCCTCCGTCCACGTGACGTCGAAGGCCTGCTCGCGCAGCTTCGTGACAAGGAAGAGGGCGCGGTGCCAAAGATCGCCTTCAATGTCGGCGACAACGTCCGTGTCACCGACGGTCCGTTCGAAAGTCAGAGCGGTATCATCGAGGAAATCGATCCCGAGCGCGGCGTGCTCCGCGTGTCCGTCAACATCTTCGGCCGCTCCACCCCGGTGGACCTGGAGTATTGGCAGGTCGAAAAGGCTGAAGAAGAAGCCGCCTGATCCGCTCTCTGCAGCGCCCCCCTTTCTTAACTCAACCAAAAGTAAGAACCCCCGCCCATGGCCAAAGAAATCGTCAAACAAATCAAGCTCCAGATCAAAGCTGGTGCTGCCAACCCCGCGCCGCCCATCGGTCCTGCCCTCGGTCAGGCTGGTGTGAACATCATGGCGTTCTGTAAGGAGTTCAACGCTGCCACCCAGAAGCTGAGCGGCGACGTGCTCCCGACCATCATCACTGTCTACAAAGACAAGAGTTTCACCTTCATCACGAAGCAGCCCCCGGCTTCCAACCTTCTCAAGAAGGTGGCGAACATCGCCTCTGGTTCCGGCGAAGCGAGCAAGAAGAAGGTGGCCAAGATCACGAAGGCCCAGCTTCTTGAAGCTACCAAGCTCAAGCTTGCTGACCTGAACACCACCGATCTCGAACGCGCCTCCCGCATCATGGCAGGCACCGCCCGTCAGATGGGCATCGACATCATCGACTAAACCCCACGCAGGAGAACGGTCTCCGTTCGCCACCACTGCAAAATACCATGCAAACACGAAGCAAACGCTACAAGAAAGCCGCCGAGATGATTCCGGCCGGCAAGGCATTCACCCTGGAAGAAGCAACGGAAGTCCTCCGAAAGCTCCCGGGCACCAAGTTCAACCAGACCGTCACCCTCTCCTTCCACATGGGCGTGGATCCCAAAAAGGGTGACCAGATGATCCGTGGCACTTGCCCGCTGCCTAACGGCTCCGGCAAGACCGTCCGCGTCGCCGTCTTCGCCGTGGGTGCTGCCGCTGAGGCCGCCAAGGCCGCTGGTGCTGACCTCGTCGGTTATGAAGACCTCATCGCTCGCGTGAAAGAGGGTCACATGGACTTTGATGTCGCCGTGGCCACTCCTGCTGCGATGAATGAAGTGCGTAAGCTCGGTAAGCAGCTCGGACCTCGCGGTCTGATGCCGAACCCAAGAACGGGCACCGTGACAGACGACACCGCCGGTGCTATCAAGGCTGTGAAGGCTGGTCGTGTGGACTTCAAGCTCGACAAGAACGGCAACATCGCCACCACCATCGGTAAAGTGCAGTTTGAGAGCAAGGCTCTCGTCGAAAACGGCACCGCCCTGATCGACGCCATCGTCCGTGCGAAGCCCGCTTCTGCGCGCGGTAAGTACGTCCACAGCATCACCCTGGCCGCCACCATGTCCCCGGCGCTGCGCATTGATGTCTCCAAATACATCAAACTTTAATCCCAGAGGCTCCCCAGACTTATGAAAGCTGAAAAAACATTGCTGATCGAAGACCTGCTGCGCCGCGTGAACGCCTCGCCGTTCCTGCTCATCGTCGATTACACCGGCCTGAAGGTCGACAAATTCGCCGAGCTTCGCAAGCGCCTTAGCACCGTCGGTGCTGAGATCCATGTCTTCAAGAACAACCTGGTTCGCAAGGCCGCTGAGCAAGCCGGTTATCCGGGTGATCTGAGCGCCCACTTGAGCGGCCAGAGCGCCTTCGTCACTGGCGTCAAAGAAATCTTTGGTGCCGCGAAGATCGTCAAAAACTTCGCCGCTGAATTTGAGAAACCAGTCATCAAGGCTGGCGTGCTCGAAGGCAAGCTGCTCGACGTCGCCACCGTCAAGGCCCTCGCCGACCTGCCTTCCCGCGAAGTCCTCTACGCCCAACTCCTCGGCGTTCTCCAGGCTCCAGGTTCTGCTCTGGCTCGTGCCCTCAAGGCCAAAGCCGAGAAAGATGGCGCCCCCGCAGAGACCGCAGCTGCACCCGCAGAGACAGAGGTCGCACCTGCCGCCGCTTAACCTCCAGCAGATCACACCCCACCCATTTGACCAGATGGCTGCGCCTCGCGTGGCCTGATAAGATAAACACCCAATGGTTCCTCGCCGGGGCAAAAGCTTTTGCTCTTAAACCCCCCGAAGCTTCGGGAAACGGCGATACCGCACACTAACATGGCTGACCTAACTAAAATCGTTGAAGAGCTGAGCGGCTTGACCGTTCTCGAAGTTTCCGAACTCGTCAAAACCCTCGAAGAGAAGTGGGGCGTGAGCGCTGCCGCTCCTGCCGCTGCCGCTGGTGGTGGTGGTGCTGCCGCACCTGTCGTCGAAGAAAAGACCGAGTTTGACGTCATCCTGATCGATGGTGGTGCCAACAAGATCTCCGTCATTAAGGAAGTCCGCAACGTCGTCGCCGGTCTCGGCCTCGCCGAAGCCAAAGCACTCGTCGAAAAGGGCGGTGCCAAGCTCAAGGAAGGCGTGAAGAAGGAAGAGGCCGAAGAGGTCAAGAAGAAGCTCGAAGCCGCCGGCGCCAAAGTGGAGATCAAGTAATCTCCCTTTTTTCAACCATGTGCCGCTCCTTCCGGAGCGGCCGTGGACGAAAAAAGCTCTTCAACTCCGACAGATCCCTCAAAGTACCCAGATGCCCGTTACCTCCCCCGCTAGCCGCCTGACCCTCAAAGATTCTTCTTTGAGTTCCAGGAAGCCTGCCGGAGGCCGGTCATCGTATCATTTCCCCCCGTCCCCGCGTATCAGCTCCGGCTGCTTCGTGGGTGACCCCATTTTCCCATTCAAGACTTCGATGCTCGGGCTGGCGGCCTGATCGTCGAATTTTGAATGTACCCGTGGAGTTCCTCTCCACACCCCACACCGCCACCTCGCAGCCTCCCCACCTCGCTTATGTCCCAGCGCACTAACTTTGGCAAGATTCACGAAGTTTCCGAGCCGCCGAATCTGATCGAGATTCAGCTTCGCTCCTATGAGGAGTTCCTGCAGAAGAACATCTTGCCCTCGAAGCGCAAGGACGTCGGCCTTCAGGCTGTTTTCAAGGAAGTTTTCCCGATCGAGAGCTACGACCAGAAGATGACGCTGGATTTCGTGCTGTATGAGATCGGCGATCCCAAGCTCACCTCCCTGGAGGCCATCCGCGAGGCGGAGACCTACAGCGCCCCCCTTTACGTGACTTTTGAGCTGCGTGAGGAAGCCGGTGCCAAGCAGGAGCGTGTGTACATGGGTGAAGTGCCCCTCATGACCGATCGCGGCACCTTCGTGATCAATGGCGCTGAGCGCGTGGTGGTCTCCCAGCTGCATCGTTCCCCTGGTATCTGCTTCGAAAGCAGCCAGCACCTGAACGGCCGCTGGCTCTATGGCTTCCGCATCATCCCTGACCGCGGCACCTGGCTGGAAGTGCAGTTCGACACGAACGATCTCCTTTACGTCTACCTCGACCGCCGCCGCCGTCGTCGTAAGTTCCTCGCCACCACGCTCCTGCGCGTGATCGGCTTCTCCACCGATGAGGAGATCCTCAAGCTCTTCTACAGCATCGAGGACATGAAGCTGAAGGAAGGTCTCAACGAAGAAGAGATCGCCTCCAAGCTGCTCTTCCGTGACATTCTCGATGGCGAACTGATCGTCGCCCGTGCTTATGAGCCGCTGACCGCCGGTGTGGTGCGCCAGCTCATCCAGCTCGGCCACAAGAGCATCAAGGTCATCACCGCCTCCCAGGACGACCTCATCGTCACCTCCCTGCGCAAGGACCCTGCCAAGGACGAAGATGAAGCGCTCAAGGAAATCTACCGCCGTCTGCGCCCGGGCGATCCACCGACCGTGCCAAACGCCAAGGCCCTGGTGAAGCGCCTGTTCTTCGATCCCAAGCGTTATGACCTGACCCGCGTCGGCCGTTACAAGCTGAACCAGAAGCTCACGCTGAAGACCGACACGAACGTTCGCGTCCTGGACCCGAACGACGTGGTCTCCGCCATGCGCTATCTCTTCAATCTGCGTGCAGGTGAAGGTCTCCTGGACGATATCGATCACCTTGGCAGCCGCCGTGTGCGTGCCGTGGGTGAACTCCTGGCCAACCAGTGCCGCGTGGGCCTTGCCCGCACGGAGCGTCTGGTGAAGGAGCGCATGACCCTGTTTGATGTCAGCATGGACGTCATGACCCCGGGCAAGCTGGTCAATCCAAAGGCGCTCGCCGCCGTCGTGCGTGACTTCTTCGCGCGCAGCCAGTTGAGCCAGTTCATGGACCAGATCAATCCTCTGGCCGAGCTGACCCACAAGCGCCGTCTGTCCGCTCTCGGGCCTGGTGGTCTGAATCGTGACCGCGCTGGCTTCGAAGTGCGTGACGTTCATCCGTCCCACTACGGCCGTATCTGCCCGATTGAGACCCCGGAAGGTCCGAACATCGGTCTGATCAACTCCCTCGGTTCTTATGCCCGCATCAACGAATTCGGCTTCATTGAGACGCCGTATCGTCCGGTGAAGGACGGTGTCGTCTCGAACAAGATCGAGTATCTCACCGCTGACCAGGAAGAGAATCATCACATCGCCCAGGCGAACAACGTCATCGGTGAAGACAGCCGCTTTGCCGGCGCCAAGGTGACCGTCCGTTATCGTGGTGACTTCCTCGAAGTCGAGCCCGAGAAGCCGACGCTCATGGACGTCTCGCCAAAGCAGATCGTCTCCATCGCGGCGAACCTGATTCCCTTCCTTGAGCACGATGACGCCAACCGCGCTCTGATGGGCTCGAACATGCAGCGCCAGGGCGTGCCTCTGCTCGAAGCAGAAGCTCCGCTCGTGGGCACTGGCATGGAAGGCAAGGCTGCCCGTGACTCCCGCGCCGTGATCGTCGCGGATGCCA
>JAZKCU010000010.1:0-79105 GCA_040387935.1 Verrucomicrobiota bacterium
ACCTCTCCCCCCGTCTATTTGGTCACCCACATTGCTTAACGGCATTGGCTTTAGCCTTCACTCCAACGTGAGATGCCGCAACTGCACATGCTGGAGTCAAGCCTATAGACGATGGTTGGGACCAGGGTGTAACATCATCGGTCATCGCACATACACCGCATACACCTTCGCGGCGCTCTTCTCCGGGAAGCCCACCCGCAGTGCCAGCTTCCTGCCCTTCGGCAGCGGCTTCGGCCAGGCGATCACCTCATTCAGCCCGTTCTTGGTGAGCATGACCTCATAGCCTTCCAGCGGCTTGTCCAGATGATCCATGAGCTGAATCTTCAGCGGCGCGTCATCGGTGATGCCATCCACGTTCAACGCGATCTCCCCCTCTGCCTCAAAGGTGGCGGTCACAAAATGCGCATCATTCTCCAAAACCTTCCGGCTCAGATAACCAAAACCATCGCGACGCAGCGTGGCCAGGCCGATCTCCATGCCCTTGAGCTTGCTGCCGGTGTCCCAGTGCGAATACCAGATCATCGTCTTGTCACCCTCATTCACAAAGGCATGGCCTTGCAGGATGGCGATGTCATCCCACTCGCCCTCCTTGCCACGCGGGATCACCCTGAAGCTCGGCACAGGCTCGCGGAAGTGGATGCCGTCATTGCTCACCACCAGGCCCAGGTCCACGCGCACGCCGTAGTTCCAGCTCTCGCCCTTCGGCGGCGGTTGCTCGGCGTCCTGCCACATGCCGTGCAGTCCCACCATCACATTGCCACGATTCCACAGGCCCGCACCCATGTGCATCTGCTGGCCTTTCACCGGCGGATTCGCGAGCTGCCCCGGACGCGCAAAGGAGAACGCCTTCGCCTTCGACCAGTTCACAAAATCTGATGAGCGATAAGCCAGCATGTCACGCCCGATATCACTGCCATCCGCACGCCAGGACCAGGGGCTGATGAGCTGGCCCGTGCCATAGTAGAAATCGCCAAACTTATACAGGCTGCTGACCTCAAAGCGCTCGCCGCCTGCATTCGCCGGCCGATCCCCCACCACCTTCCACTTCAAGCCATCGGCGCTGGTGGCACACACCATTGCTCCCCAGCGTCGTTCGTTAGGCCCAATCTTCGACCGCCCGCCCTTCACCTCATCAAACGGCATGTGGGCGATGTAGGCGCACTTGTAGCGCTTCGCCGGATCCGGCTCATCCGGCTCATGCAGCACGGAGAGGAAATCATTCACTCGGGTGGAGGAGAAGACCTCGCCCTCGATGAGACAGACATTGTTCTTCGTGTTCCCATTTAGCTCCACCAGGCCTAGCTCAGGTTTAGTCCATTTCACGCCGTCCTTGCTTTCCGCATAGCACATGGGCCGCCACCAGCCTGGCGCTTGGCCGGCCTTGATCTCGGTTTCATGCATGCCCAGATACCACATGCGAAAAGTGTCCCCCTGCTTCATCACCGTGCCGTAAAGGATGGCATGCCCATGGTCTGGCGATCCCGGTGGTCCGCGACGCAGCACCGGATTGTCCGCATGCTTCTGCACCGTCTCCAGCGTCAGCTTCAGATTGTGATGCCAGGGGATGCTGTGGTCATCAAAGGAGAACAGCACCTGCTCCGCCGCCTGAAGCGGCAGAGTCATCGTCAAGACGGCAGCAAGAGAGATGCAATGGGTGAGCGAGCTCATGCCCAAGATTCTGAAGGCGCAAAACCCGCCGACCAGTGCTGTCTCCTGGTTCAGTCTGCGGATCAGGGACTCCTCGTAGCGGCATTCGTGAGAATGCCTTCAATGAACCTGCGGAGATCCTCCGCGCCCAGAAGAAGACTCACGTCTTCTGCTACATCTCAACGCCCAATGTAGCGGCATTCGTGAGAATGCTTTCGATGAACCTGCGGACATTCTCCGTGCCCAGAAGAAGACTCACGTCTTCTTCTATAGCACCTTCTTCAAATGCTCCGCCAGAGTCCTGCCCAGCTCCTTCACGGCGTTTGCCTGCTTCTCATCCGAATGCGTGCCATCCGCTTTGAAAAACTCATGCGCCTTGGACACCGCCACCTGCGGCGGCAGCACATTGATGCCGATGTTTCCCAAAATGGCCCGCAGATGCACCAGACCGCGCAGACCTCCCAGCGCCCCTGGTGAGGCCGAGCAAAGCACCGCCGTTTTGCCGGCCAACGCGGACAGCGCCTTCTCATCATCACTGTCCGAGCGCGATACCCAATCAATCGCATTCTTCAGCGCACCGCTGATGCTGCTGTTGTATTCTGGTGAGGAGATGATCAGCCCCTGGTGCTCGCTGAAAAGCTTCTTCAGCCGCGCCGCATGCTCGGGCTTGCCTTCCGCCTCCTCCAGATCGCCGTCATAGATCGGCATGGGAAAATCCCGCAGCGCGATCAGCGTCACCTCCGCCCCCGCCTCACGCGCACCTTCCGCTGCGAGTTGCGCCAGTTGCTGGTTAAAAGACCCGCGGCGTAAGCTGCCGCCAAACACAAGGATGCGAGGTGTCGTGGACATGAGAGTAGAAGGTAGAGTTCAGCGACAAAAGATGGGGGATGCCCCGAGAAGCAAGAAGTTAGGGCAGAAAGATTACGACAGAAATATTTCAGAAGCCCAAGGCTTTCAATCTTTCTGCCAAATCTCTGCTACCCTTCGCACCATCTCGAACAAAGAACAGCGAACTACTTCTTCCTCTCCACCAACATCTTCCGCACATCCTCGCCTAACAAACTGAGGATCTGTTCATAGTCCGCCTCCCCTTCCCGTGTGAATGTCCCACGATTGGTGAACTCCAAACCTTTTGTCGTGAAGCGCTTAGCCCGCACCGTGGAGCCTGCCGCAATGAAAGCCTTCGCCGGCGGCCCTAGGCGCTCGAGGTAGACATTGTCCACATCCATCTCCACCGTGTCATTCGCACGGTTCGTGACAAAGAACGGATTGAAAGAAGATGACAGCACGATCGCGTTCGTCACCTTGTAGCGCCCCGCATCCAGGAAGTAGAGATCAAAGCCCACACAGTCGGCGATGAACACGCGGTTGTAGCTCGTGTGCGCCGTGCCTGTGTCACAGATGCCTGTGCTGTTGCCGATGCTCACAAAACCATCCACGCGATACTGTGCCGACTCATGCGCACTGATTCCATCATCCCCGCAGTCGATGGCGCGGATGTTTTCAAACACCACCTCCCGGCAATCGCCATGAATGTTAAACCCATCATTGTAGGGATGCGTGGCTGTCACGTTCTTGATCACAAGATGCGCATTGGCCCCGCCAAACTGCACCCCAGCACTTCTCACCGGCACACGGATCTTCGCCTCCGCCAGGGTCTTGCCTTCGGCGAGCTTGATGAAAAAGGTCCCATAGATGTTTTTCGAGGGCGGCTTCTCGCGTGAGGGATCTTTAGTAAAAGTCCACTCGCCCGGCTGTAGCTCCTCAGGCTTCTTCAGCGCCGCGCTGCGGCCTTTGGAAGTGCGCCCCATGAGCTGTATCCTGCCATCAAACAGGAAGAACCACCTGCCGATCATCGCATCATCCAGCCGTCGCAGCAGTTCATCCGCAGCAAAGAGTCCCGGCGAGACCTCCTTCCACTTCGCTGGATCCAAAGCATCACTCCCATCCAGTGTCGCGCCATGTCCATCCAGCGTGATCGGCTTCCCTGGCTCGCCCTTCTTCGAGTAAAATCCCACGTAGTCCTCATACACCTTGGGTTCCAAATGGATCGTGTCGCCAGGCCGCGCCACCTTGATCGCATGCGCGATGGTGGGCGCGTTAACATCCTTGCCCACATGGATGTCAGCCGCATGGAGAGGAGAGATGCAGGCCCAGAGGATGAGGATGGAGAGCAGGCGCATTTGGATGAGAGCAAAACGCACCTGCTTCCCTCAATATTCTCCGAGCTTCATTCCATGGAAACCTCCCTCAAGAACGCCGCAACAGAGTGAGGACCTGAGTCATCCCACCCCTTCAAAATTCTCCAACTCCGCCGCCGCCTTCTCCCAAGCAGCCGTTTCCTTAGCGATCTTCGGCTCGATCCCTTCCATCTCAGCCGTCAGGGCGCGGAACCTGGCAGCATCGGCATAGGTGGCACCGTCTTGCAGCAGGGCCACGAGTTCCAGCTTGCGCCGCTCGATCTGGGCCAGCGCTTGCTCGATGGTGGCCACCTTCTGCTCCAGCTCTTTCTTGGCCTTGCTGCGCACATTTCGGGCGTCCGCCTCGGCTCGCTTCTGCTCCTTCGTCTTACCTCCGGGGCTCGAGGAAGGAGAATTACCTTTGCCGGTCTCAGGCGCGCTGTAGTTCTGCGGCTGAGAATTCGTCAGAGTGGCCGTCAGCGCCTCGCGCGCTGAGGTGGCCTTCGTCTTGTCCAGGAAGTATTGGTAGTCCCCCGCATACGGCGTCAGCACGCCGGAAGCGATGTGCAGGACACTCTTCGCCATGGCGCGGATGAAGTGCACATCATGGCTGATGAACACCAGCGTGCCCTCGTAGTCCTCCAGGGCGGCGATGAGCGCATCAATGCTGCCCATGTCCAGGTGCGTCGTTGGCTCATCCATCAAAAGTAGGTTAGGCGGATCCAGCAGCAGGCGCACCAGCGCCAGACGGCTCTTTTCACCCCCGCTGAGCACCCCCACCGGCTTGAACACATCATCCCCTTGGAACAAAAAGCTGCCGAGCAATGTGCGGCACAGATTTTCCCCAGGCCGGCTGGGGAGATCCATCGCGGACTGCAGCACCGTATGCTTCATGTTCAGCACATCCCCGCGATACTGCGCAAAGTAACCCAGCTTCACATTGTGGCCCAGGTCGCGCTTGCCCGCATGAGGTTGGAGCGCACCAGCGAGCAGCTTCAGCAGCGTGGACTTGCCCGCGCCATTCGGCCCCACAAGCACGAGCCGCTGGCCACGCTCGATCTCGAAATCGAGGTCCTCGTAGACCGGGTTCTGCGGATAGCTGAAGGCCACCTCCTGGAGCGTCATCACACGCAGTCCGCTGCGCTGGGGTTGCGGAAAGCGGAACTTCACCTGCTTCGCCGCCGCCTGCGGTGCATCCACCTTCTCCATGCGGCCGATCATCTTCAGCTTGTCCTGGGCACGGGAGGCGAAGTTCGCCTTCGCCTTGAAACGGTCCGCCCACTGCTGGAGCTTGGCGATCTCCTTCTGCTGATTGTCAAAAGCCGACTGCATCTGCCCCTGGCGCGCCTCTTTCTCGATCAAGTAGTCGTCATAGTTCCCACGATAGCGGTACACCTTCGAATGCGCGATCTCCAGAATCGTGTCCGTCAGCGCATTCAGGAACTCACGGTCGTGAGAGATCATCAGAATCGCACCCGGATAACCCTGCAGATAGTCCTGAAACCAGATAAGCGATTCAAGATCCAGATGATTCGTCGGCTCATCCAGCAGCAGCAGATCCGGCTCTTGAACAAGCAGGCGCGCCAGATGCGCGCGCATCACCCAGCCACCGCTCAGCGTGCGGGCGCGACGCTCAAAATCAGTCTCGCGAAACGCCAGGCCCTTCAGGATGCGCTTGGCCTTCGGCTCCGCCTCCCAGCGGCTGTGCTCGTCTACATGGCCCGTGGCAAGTTGCAGCACGGTCACGTCATCCACGGGGGCGCTTTCCTGCGGCAGGAAGCCAAAGTCCAGTCCGCGCTCCATCGTCACCTGACCGTCATCCGGCGTCGACTCCCGCAGCAGCAGCGAGAACAGCGTCGACTTGCCCGCGCCATTCGGCCCGATCAGGCCGATTTTCTCGCCACGATTGATATGAAACGACACGCCGCTGAAGAGCGTGCGACCTGCGTAGGCTTTGCTGACATTGTTGACGGAGAGCATGAGGGGGCGCTTTCAGTGAGCAGGAGAGCGCCAAGTGCAAGGTAAACCCCATTTTGCTTCCCCTGGACTCTTGCGCCATTCTGACATCCACCTCGCTCGTCACCATGCCCTCCAGCACCGATCCCGAAGTCATCGCCTCCGGCCTCAAAGCCCTCCGGAGACGTCGACTGATCGTCAACATTATCTGCATCCTCTACTTTCCTGGGATGTTCGCGCTTCTCATGGTGCCGGATGACGCCGTCGAACTTGCGATCGGCGTCGGGTTTTTGCCCCTGATATTCTGTTCTCTGAGCCTTTTAATCAGCGAATGCCCGCGCTGCGGTGAGTGGTTTCACACCAAAGGATGGCTTCACAAATCCTTCACTAGAGAGTGCCTGCACTGCCAACTCCCACTCGATCAAAGCGCGCCCAAGGGCGAGCTAATGCCAAGGGATGAAAGCCATAGCTCTGACAACTGATGAGCTGAAGTGACACGACGATGGCATGGCCTGTTGGCCGCACCATCGCTCAAAGTTCAGCATCTCAATAATACGGCACCAGACCACCCTGCCAGATGCTCTTCAGGTCACTGACAGCCGCATCAATCAGCGTGCTGCCACGCAGGGTGATGTTGAGATACTTCTCGTTCGTCGCCTCACCGATCACCACCGCACCCGCAGCCTTCGCCGCAGTGAGGTGTTCCGGAGCGACCTCGAACAGCAAGCGGCCAGGAGTTTCACCAAAGAGCAGTTCGGCCACCGTGCAGCCCTTCGCCGCAGGCAGGTTTTCAAGCTCCACCTTCACGCCTGCCTTGCCACTGAAGGCAAACTCCGCCAGCGCGACGCCCAGACCACCCTCGCTCAAGTCGTGGCAGGCAAGCACCGCGCCCTTCTTGGCCAGCTCATGATACTTCTCATAGCTCGCCCAGGTGGTGGCTTCGCTCCAGGTCGGAGCACCGTCGAGGCCTGCGCCCTTCGTGTATTTCGCAAACACGCTGCCTCGCAGACCGGCGGTGGTGCCGCCGATGATGCAAAGCTTGCTGCCTGTACGACGAAGTGAGGCGCCGACCACATGCTTCGCATCTTCAATGATGCCAAAACCGCTAACCAGAAGCGTGACAGGGATGGAGACCGGGCCGTCTTCCGTGATGAAGTAGTTGTAGAAGCTGTCCTTGCCGGACACAAACGGCGCGCCGTAGGCGATCGCGGACTCGGCCATGCCCTTCGTGCATTCCACCAGAGCGCCCAGTTCCTTCTCCGCATCCGGATTACCCATGCAGAAATTGTCCAGAATGGCGATGCGCTGAGGATTCGCGCCCATGGCCACCAGCTGGCGCACGCACTCATCCACACAGGCACGGCCCATCGAGTGAGGGTCAGTCTTGCCCCACTCAGGCAGCAAGGCACAAGCCAGAGCCACGAGCTGCTGGCTGCCATCCACCTTGATCACGCTGCCATCCTGCGGCGCATCACCGGAAGCACCGGCCAGCGGCTTCAGCACCGTGTTGCCCTGCACTTCATGGTCATACTCACGGATGATCGGCTCACGTGAAACGATGGCAAAATCAGCGAGCAGCGTCTTCAGCACCTGGGTCCAGGATTCCGGACGCACCGCCACCTTTGGAGCCACCGCAGCAGGCTGGCGCCAATGCGCACGCATCTCACGACGCGGCGCGCCATGAAGTTTGTCCACCGGCAGATCACAGACCACGCTGTCATAGTGGAGCACGCGCAGACGCTTCTTGCCGTCCGCTTTCGCGAGCACAAAGATCTCGCTCTGCCACTTGTCGGCGATGGCCTGCAGCGCGGGGAGATTATGCTCCTCGATGGACATCACCATGCGCTCCTGGGACTCGGAGATGAAGACCTGCCAGCTTTCGAGGCCCGGCTCTTTCAGCGGGCAATGGTGCAGGTAAACCTCACCACCGACTTCGCTCAGCATCTCACCAGCCGCGCTGGAGAAACCACCCGCACCGCAATCCGTGATGAATTCGATCAAGCCCGCCTCACGTGCCGCGAGCACGAAATCAGCGACCTTCTTCTCCTCGATCGGATTGCCGATCTGCACCGCCGTCTGGTCTTCCTCATGGGAATCCGTCGTCAGTTCTGCCGAACTAAAAGTAGCGCCTTTCAGACCATCCTTGCCGGTGCGACCGCCCGCAGCGATCAGCAACTGGCCAGGCTTCACTTCCTTGGCGATGTCCTTGATCGGGATGATCCCGGCCGTGCCGCAGAACACCAGCGGATTGTAGATGAACGTGTCGTCAAACTGGATCGCGCCATTCACCGTCGGGATGCCCATGCGGTTGCCGTAGTCACGCACACCACGCACCACGCCGCGCATGATGCCCAGCGGATGGATCACGTCCTTCGCCTTCAGGTCTTCCTGCTTGGTGTCTGGCGGGCCGAAGCAGAAGACATCGATGGAAGCCACCGGTTTCGATCCCTTGCCTGCGCCGAGGATGTCACGGATCACACCGCCAAGGCCCGTGTTGGCACCCGCGTAGGGTTCGATGGCGCTCGGATGGTTATGCGTCTCCACCTTCAGACACACCGCCTTGTCGTCATCCAGCTTCACAAAGCCTGCATTGTCCACGAAGGCGCTCAGCACGAAGTCCGGCTTCTGCTCCATGATCTTCTCCGTGGTGGCGCGGATGTAGGTCTTGAAGAGGCTGTCCACCACTTCCTGCTCACCATTCAGCGTGTGATAGATCTTCGCATTGAAGATACGGTGCTTGCAGTGCTCCGACCATGTCTGGGCGATCACCTCCAGCTCCACGTCCGTGGGATCACGGCCCTCATCATTGAAAATCTGCTGCACCACGAGCATGTCAGCTTTCGAGAGCGAAAGCTTCATCTTCTTCGACAGCTCCAAAAGCTGGTCGGCAAGGAGCTCACGGACAGGGATGGTGCGGAAAACGGCGGTGGCAGACATGGATTGGGGAAAGTCGATTTGGCGAGGAATTCGCCCATGGCAAACATTCCCTTCACCCCCATCAAACCAAGAACGCCGAGTCCGGCCCCAAATCCCCTGCTTTTCCGCTTTGTCCGCCACGCATGCACTCCTGAACACACCAGGAACTAAAAAACCTAGAACTGCCGTCCGGTCATACTTTCGTCATTCCTATTTGCCCCACCCGAATCCCCTGCTAACGGAAACGCTCCCCTTTATGCATCGCAGAATCCGTCTCAGGTTCGCTCTGCTCGCCGCGATTTTCGCCGGGCTCCTTCTCAGCAGTTTCACCTCCCAGGCGCAGGCGCAGGCCTCTGTCCTTGTGGTGGACACGTTTAACCGCAAGGTCCACGTCGCTGGTAATGCCAATGCCCGCCGCGCTGTCGGCGGCATGGCCAAAATCGCCACCGCCATGGTCGCCCTGGACTGGTCTGTGGCCTCGAAGGTGGGCGTGAATGTTCTCGCTCCCGTCCCCGCCTATGCCCCCCAGATGGCGGGCATTAACCAACTCGGCCTCCAGCCCGGTGACAAGATGACCATCCGCGACCTCATCTATGCCACCATGATGGGCAGCGATGACCTCGCCGCCATCACGCTGGCGGACTTCGTCGGCCGTGATCACCTCTACCGCCTTGGCCGTCAGGGAGATCCGCAGGTCGAGTTCGTCCGCCAGATGAACCAACTCGCCCACCGTGAGGGTGCCACCGGTACCCGCTTCCAGAACCCACACGGCTATGAAAACACCCGTTCCCCCGGTGTTTCCACTGCGGCAGACATCGCCCGCCTCACGCTCTACGCCGTGTCCCGCCCCGCGATGAGCTTCTACACAAACCAGGCCTCACGAAACATCACCATCTACCGCGCTGGCGGCCAGCTCTCCGTCCCGGTGAACAACACGAACTCCCTCCTGGGCAGTGGCGGCATCGATGGCGTGAAGGCCAGCTCCACACCCCGCTCCGGAGGCTGCGTGGCCCTCTCCGCGGAGCGCCCCGCTTCCGTCATCAAACAGGCGAATGGCAGCAGCCTCATCTACCGTCATCGTCTTGTCGTCGTGGTGCTTGGCTCCGCTGATCCCTTCGCCGAGGCACAGTCACTCCTCGGACAGGGCTGGAATGCCTATAACCGCTGGGTGGCCGCAGGCCGTCCCATCCAGGACGAGCGCCAGCTCCTGAATAACTTTTAACTAAAGCCAGCGGGCTTCTCCCGCCGCTGTCTTTGTCCTAACACCCATCCATCATCCCCCCACTCATTTTATGCGTATCGGTATCCTGAACAGCGGCGGCGACTGCCCCGGCCTCAATGCAGTCATTCATGGCGTCGTCGGCGCGGCTCACACTCACGGCTGGGAAGTCGTCGGCTTCCGCGATGGCTTCGAAGGCATGCTCCCTCCGGGTGACTACATGCTGCTGGACCCCTCCCGCACTGTTGGTATCACCAAGCTCGGCGGCACCATCCTCGGCACCACGAACAAAGGCCACTTCGTCGCCAAGATCGGCGAGGGTAATGTCTCCGAAGTTCCCCACGAGATCGTCGAAAAGGCCAAGGCCACCCTCCGCCACCTCGAAATTGGCGCCCTCATCGTCGTCGGTGGAGACGGCTCCCTGACCACCGCCCTCCAGCTTTATAACATGGGCGTGCCCGTCATCGGCGTGCCGAAGACCATTGATAACGACATCCAGGCCACCGCCATGACCTTCGGCTTCGACAGCGCCGTGCATGCCGTGGTGGATGCTCTCGACCGCCTCCACACCACCGCTGAAAGTCATAAGCGCGCCATCGTGCTTGAGGTCATGGGCCGTCACGCAGGCTGGATCGCCCTCTACGGCGGCATGGCCGGCGGCGCGGACGTCATTCTGCTCCCTGAGATCCCCTTTAAAATGGAACACGTGGCAGACGCCATCCGCCAGCGTGATGCCCGCGGCCACCATAGCACCCTCGTCGTGGTCGCTGAAGGCGCTCGTATGGAAACGGGCGAGCTTCTGAAAAAAGAAACCGTCGGCGGCAAAGGCGAGGACCGCCTCGGCGGCATTGGCGACTACGTCGCGAAGAAGATTGAGGACATGACCGGCAAGGAAACCCGCGCCTGCACCCTCGGCCACCTTCAGCGTGGTGGCGCCCCGACCGCTCTCGACCGCATCCTCGGCGTGCGCTTCGGTGCCATGGCCGTCAGCTTGATCGAGCAGGGCAAGTTCGGCCGCATGGTCAGCTACCAGCAGTATCAGGTCGGTGATGTCAGCATCGAGGAAGCCGTAAACCAGCTCCGCCTCGTGAAGTCTGACAGCGAGATCGTCAATGCCGGCCGCAGCATCGGCATCTGCTTTGGCGACCGCCCCGTACCTCAGCGCTGATCGTTTCGTCTCCTCTCTTTTCGTCCTTCCACCACCACACCCTCACCAACCATGGGCGCACAATGGAAACAAAAGTGGCGTGAACTCGCCGCCGATCAAAAGGGCAAGCTCGTCGGCAAGCTGACGCGTGAGATCCAGGTCGCGGCCCGCCTCGGCGGACCTGACCCGGATCTCAATGCCCGTCTTTACGCCGCCCTCGTGGCCGCCAGAAAGCAGAGCGTCACCCGTGATTCCATTGAGCGTGCCATCGCCAAGGGTAGTGGCGTCGGCGGAGAGCCCGTGAACTACCAGACCGTCGTCTTTGAGGGCTTCGCCCCTCATCGCATCCCGGTCATGGTCGAGTGCCTCACGGACAACAACAACCGCACCTCCTCCGAGGTCCGGGTTCTGTTCAAGGCCGGCAGCCTCGGCACCCCCGGCTCGGTCGCCTGGATGTTTGAGCACTGCGGCTTGGTGGAAGCCCAGCACAAGGACAAGACCCTCGACATCGAAGTCGCCGCCCTCGAAGCCGAGGCTGACAACGTCGAGCCCCTTGAGCTCGATGACGAAGACGCTGCCGGACACATCGGCGCCCGCTTCTTCTGCGCCATCTCCAATCTCGACATCGTCACCAAGGCCCTCAAAGCCGCCGGCTGGACCGTCACCACCTCCGAGCTTCACTATCACCCGAAGGACTGCCCCGAGATCTCCGAGGAGCATCGTGAAGAAGTCACCAACTTCCTCCAAGGCCTCGACGGCCATGCCGATGTCCACCGCGTCTACGCCGCGATGAAGTAAGGGCACAGATACCCATAAATTCACACGGTCAAGCGTCTCCAGGCTCCTCGGTTTGGGGGCGTTTTTTATTTGGCCCCGGCCTGCTCGGCGCCCCCCTTTTCCATCCTTGGTTAGGCATTACCAGCACGCCCCCAAATCACGCGCCTCTGACACATCCTGCAGATACCGATACCCCTCAATCCGGTCCTGATCAAACGGCGGCATCAAGGGCACCACCTCGCGGACATACTCACCATGCGCCGTGTCCTCCAGCACATCCAAATTGGTCAGACACCCTTCGTCCACCTCCCACACCTCACCATGGATGGAGATCCCCTCACGCTCATTTAGCACCATCCCTGGATATCCACCCAGATCATGCAGCCGGTAACGCGGATGCGTCATCGCCATGCCCAGAAACTTTTGCCCGCGCAGATATTGGTGATTGGAATGCCCACGTTTAAGAGTTCCGTAAACAAAGATGCGCATGGTGTCGAAAAGAGCCGTTCTAAAAATAGAGACGAACGCCGCGGCGTCATAGCAAGAACAAGGCCGCCCGCGAAGAATCTCATCCTACCAAATGCAGTACGCACGACCCTGTTACCCTGGTATTTCAGCCGAGTCATCCCAGCAGATCATCCCGGTCGGTCAGCCATTGCGGCAGCGAAAACCTCTTCTCGGCCAGTTCCCCCGCACGCGCCTCCACCTTCGCAGGCAACTCCCTCACCACCACCACCTCCTTCGCCAATTGCGCCGCCCACTGCGGCCAGAAATCATCCTGAATCCGCACCTGCTGCACACTGCCCTGGTGCAAAAATCCCAGCCGACCGCGCCGCTGCCCCGCCCCCGCCACCTTCACCGGCCCGCGGATCACATCATGCAGCGCCGGAGCCACAAAACAAAACGGCCCGTCCACCAGATCCTCCGGCAGTGCCAGCCGGCACCCCGCATGCCCATGTGCTGAGAGCGACTCCGCCAGCGACCCATGGATCACCCGATAGCTCTCTACCGCCGGTGTCTCCGCCCACTTGTGGCTCGCCGGCACGATCACCGAATACGTATAGTCCTCCTGGTGCATCACCACCCCGCCGCCCGTCCAGCGCCGGATCACCGGCCACGCCGGCAGCGCATCCTGCAGCTTCCCCAAGCTCTGGGCATACCCGATCGTCACCGTCGGCTGGTCCCAGGTATACACCCGCAGCACCGGCAGATGACTCTGCTCCAGCCAAGCCTGGTCCACCGCCATGTTCATCGCCCCCGCATGCGTGCCATCGAGATGCAGAATCAGTCGGTCAAAGAAAGGCGTGTCAGAACTCACCCCGATCCTTTACCCCCTCTCCCACCCCAATCAACCAAATGGCAAGCTCCACGCCCCGAACGTACAACCCCATTCCCAAGGGGGTTGCACCCGCGAACCACAAATGAGTTCGAACCACCCGCACCCCGCCAAAAACTCCGTTCTTGCCTTCCACCGCCAAACCCCTCATGCTCCCCTCATGAACGCCCTGCAAAAGGTTCCCGCCTAGCTCTGGATGCTTCTCAGCTACGCCGCACTGGCTGTCCCCTTCCTGTGGGCCGCCAGCCAGCCCGCCACCACGGTCTCCACCAGCGTCTTGATGGGCTGCCTGCTCGTCTGCTGGATCCCCGCCTTCGCCTACGTGAACCGGAAGGACATCCAAGAACACCGCGTCTTCTGGATCTCCCAAACCGTCTCCCTGCTCGCCGCTGGCTTCGTCCTTGGCATCGCCATCTGGATCTCCATGAGCTTCCAGGACCTGAACGCCCATGATGCCCGTCAGGACGGCAGCACGCCGGCCCTGATCGCCACCGTCATGGCCTATCTCATCTCCAATAGGATTTGCTCCTCCCTGATGACCCGCACCCACAGCACCGTGGAAACCTACGTCGAGAAAAAGCTCTCCCCGCCCGCAAAGCGCTAACCAACAATGCTGCAGCCGCCAAGGTGAGGCATCCATCTAGGAGCCCTCTGAAGGCTTGGTCATAAGTGATTATCAGTGGTAAAAAAAACCCGCCACCCAGACACGCCGTCACTCACCCCTTCACCAGCATCCCCGGCACCAGCGCGCGGATGAACGCCTTTGTGTCCTCCAGCGCGGAAAGCTCCACGAACGGGTCCTCGATCAAGCCCTTGTCCATCGGCAGCGGCACAAAGAAGGTCAGCATGGTCCAGCGGTGGTTGATGTTCTTAAAGAAGGCATCAGAATACGTCCGCCACACGTGTTCCTGATTGCCCGCGCAGGTCGTGCCATCGGAGCCTAGGAACCAGAACAGAAACACCGCACGGATCCGCTGCCGACGACCTTGGTCATCCATGATGTCATGATGCATCGTCTTCATCGTGGCGCGCACTTCCTCCGGCAAACCCAAATCCAGCGAGACCACTGACTCCGAGGTCATCTGCCAGCCCTGCGCGGGCAGACACACATCAGGCGAGTGGATGGAACGCTTCTCAGCACCGCTCGTCACGATCGTTGCCAGAATGGTCCGGTCCGGCTTCGTATAGATGCGCCTCTCAATGCGCACATCCTCCAGCAGCGCGGCCTTTTCACGCGCTGTCATGGGCTGGTCCGTGCTAACAAACGGCCCCACGATGCCCGGCATCTGCGGGTTGATGCCCAGCGGACCCACCTTATAGCTCGCATCACTCAGGGAGCAGATCATCAGACCACCGCCGAGCACCAGCACCGTCACCCCCAGGTTCAACCACGCACGCTGAGGCGAAGACCCCGCTCCCGGTGCCACAGGCTTTGGAACAGGCCGGCCGCGTTCCAGCCGGTTTTCCAGCAGGGTCGCGATGCCGAACATGCCGGACAAAGCCACGCCAAACACGGCGAAACCCGCCATGCTGTGATAAAAGCTCATCTCCTGATGTCCGTCGATGTTTCTCCCAATGGCAAAGTCGCTGCCCCACCAGAGCGACCCCAGCGCCAGCAGGATCATGCGCACCAGATTCCCCAGCACCGCCAGCGGGATGGCGCTCGCAAACAGGATGCCCCGACCTAACCAGGTTTTCAGAGACAGCCATCCATACAGAGCTGCCAGCATCATCAGGGAGAAGAGGGACCGGATGCCGCTGCAGGGCTCCTCCACATCCAATTGAAACAGGTCTCCCGCAGAGAGTCCCTTCACCGGGTCCGCCGCTGAAAGGAGGCCCGTGCCTTCCTGCAGGACCGGCACACCGATGAGATTCAGAATCACCCCCGAAGCATGGGCGGTCATCATGCGCAGCGGCACCGCCAGCACCGACTCCAGCGGTAGCATCGGCCACGTGAAGACCAGGAAGGCCCAAGGGAAAAACAGCCGCTTCAGCCACGTGACACCACCGAGCTGAAGGATGATCCCCAGCGTCAGCAATTGGCCCGCGAGGTAGCCTGGATACGCGGTGTCGACCTTGAACCCGAACCAATAAAACACCATGCCCAGCAGCAGCACCGGCAGCCCCAGCCATGAGCCATCCAGCGGCAGCAGCTTCAGGCTCCGGCTCATCCGCTGGATCAGCCAGGCCACCAAAAAGGGCGTCACCAGACAGAACCACCATTCGGAGTCCTGCTCAGCCTTTTTCAAGATGCCCCCCAGCACACTGCTGCGCGCCCCGAACTCCCAGTGCTGATACGGAAACCAGCCTAACAAAACAGCCAGCAAAACGCCCGCCACGACCAGCGTCACAAGACGCACCCGGTGAGGTTGCTGGGGGGTGGCCGATGAAGTCATGAAGTGTAGTTACGAACGAATGGCGGCGATCGCGGAGCGCAGGTCGTCCTCGGTGACCTCCTTGCTGACAAACGCCTCTCCCAAAGTGCTCAACAACACAAAGCGAATGCGCCCCTGGTCGAACTTCTTGTCCATCTTGGCGATACGAAGAAGCTCCTCCGTCTCGAAATTTTCCCCCAGCACCACCGGCAGCTCAAAGCCCTTCAAAAGGTCCACGATCCGCTGCGCTCCCGCCTCACTGAGCGTCGAAAGCTTCACCGAAAGCACCGCCGCCGCCCGAAGGCCCAGCGAGATCGCCTCCCCATGCAGAAGCTGCCCATAGCCCGCCGCCGCCTCGATGGCATGCCCCAGCGTATGGCCGAAGTTCAGCAGCGCGCGGATGCCCAGCGTCTCATACTCGTCCGCCTCCACCACACGTGCCTTGATGGCGATGTTCTGGCGGATCAGTTCGGTCAGATCTCCGCCACCTGCCACCACGTCATCGATCAGTGGCAGCATCGCCGCATCGCGGATGCATGCATGCTTGATGATCTCCGCAAAGCCCTCATTGAACTCGCGCTTCGGCAGCGAGGAAAGCGTGTCGATGTCCGCGATCACATGCGCCGGCTGATGAAAGCTGCCCACCATGTTTTTCGCGTCCGGGAGGTTCACCCCTGTCTTGCCACCCACACTGCTGTCCACCTGGCTCAGCACCGTGGTCGGCACCTGGATGTAGGGAATACCACGCTGGTAGATGCTCGCGCAAAAGCCGCCGAGATCCCCGATGACCCCGCCACCGAGAGCGACCGCAAAACTCTTCCGGTCCAGCCCGGCACGGGCCATCTCACTGCACACTTTTTCTGCCACGATGAGGGACTTGCTGGCCTCGCCAGACGGCACGGTAATGAGACAAACCTTCTTTCCTGCGGCCTCCAGGCTCGCCACCGCCGCCGCCGCATAGAGCGGCTCGACCTTCGAGTCGGTGATCACCGCGCAGGTGGAGCGATTGCCAAACTTCTCGTTCGCCACCGCACCTAAATTTTTCAACAATCCGCGCCCAACATCTACCCGGTAGCTACGTGAGCCTAGATCGACGTGGACGGAATGGGCGGGCTGGGAGGTGTTTTCAGGCATGGAAAGAGGGCTAGAATCTGACAGAGTGCTGAATCTGGCGTGCTGGACGAGTTCAGGCAAATCGTTTGCAGCCAGCGTTCACGCCTAAACCACGTCTCCTGGCGCTTCGCATAGTTCCGCGTTGCCTGCTGCATCGCCTCCGTCGCCTCGCTGAGGGAGCAATCCCCCGCCAGATATGCCTTGAGGTCCCGCACCCCGATCGCCTTCTCCAGTCCGCCGCCTCCGGTGAAAGCCGCCACCTCATCCAGCGCCCCTGCCTCCAGCATTTCCAGCACCCGCTGGTTGATCCGCGCATACAGCGCCTCACGCTCCCAGGTCAGCACTACCCCGAAGCCCCAGGGTTCCACCCCTTCAAAAGTCTTCCGCAGCACAGACTGCGGCTGCCCGGTCAGCAAACAGATCTCCAGCGCCCGCTCCACATAGCGTGGATTCGCCAGCGGCACATTGCCCTCCGCCGCAGGATCCAGCTCCAGCAAACGCCGCACCTTCTCTTCCAGCGGCAGCGCCCGCAATTCCACCCGCAGCGCCTCATCCCCCGCCGGCAGATCCGCCAGCCCATGAGAAAGTGCTTTGATATAAAGCCCCGACCCACCCACCATGATCGGCCACTTCCCCCGCTCCGCGATCTCCGCGATCACTGGCAGCGCCAGATTCCGAAATCTCTGCGCGTCACAATGCTCTTCTGCCTCCAGCACATCATAGAGGTGATGAGGAACCCTCTCCCGCTCCGCCCGCGGAGGCTTCGCCGTGACGACATCCAACCCACGATAAAGTTGAAACGCATCCGCATTCACCACCTCCCCGCCGATCCTCTCCGCCAAAGCCAGGGCAATCCCCGACTTCCCCGAGGCCGTGGGCCCAGTCATGTAGAAGGGATAGTGGGTCGTGATGGAATTCAAAATCATAAGCGTTCAGTCACAGATCTCGGAAACAAGTTCATCCGCTTATCCGCCTCCAAGAGCACTGCTCAAGGACAATGGTGCGATCCACGACGGTCCGGAAAAAAGAATGCAAACCGATCACAGAAACTTTCCCCCCTTGTCCTTAACGACGCTCTTGGACTCAGTGGCGATGACGCGCAGGGCTGGGTGGCGCATGGCACGTTCGAGGGTGATGAGATAGCAGGAGAAACCGCAGCGCACGGGACGGCCGATGGGCTTCAAGCCGTAACGCTGAGCGGCGTCATCCACCACGATGGACGCGATGGGGACAATGCCGAGGCCGTCAGAGGCAGCCATCTTCATAAGGGCCACGTCGTCAAACTCGGCGACGACACGGGGGTGGAGGCGGTTGGTCTCGAACCAGCGGTCGATCTCATGACGCCAGGCGGTGCGGCTGGCGGGGAGCAGCATGGGCGCGTCTTTGAGCGAGGCGGGGAAGCCTTTCCCATACTGGCGAACGAGCGCGGGTGTGGCGCAGAAGATGACGGGGGAGTTCCCTAACAAATGATTAAATGCCTTGACGGGCAGGGAGGAGGAGGCGGGCTCGTCGGAGAGCACCACATCCAGCCTGCCGGAGGCCAGCTGCCCAACCAAATCTTGCGAATGCCCCTCCGCGCAGGAGAGCTGCAGATGCGGCAGCGCCTTCATGGCGGGGCGGATGAGCCGCCAGGCCACCAGCTTTGGCAGGGAGTCCGTGATGCCGATGTTCAGGCGCAGGTGGCGCGTGCTTTCAAAGCCGTGCAGGCCGCGCACCATCTCCGTGCCCAGGGAGAAGATCTCTGCGGCGCACTCCATCACATGGCGGCCCTGCTCCGTGAGCTTCAGCCCGCGCCCGGTGCGGTCAAAGAGCTGCTGGCCGAGGCTGCCCTCCAGGGCCTTGATCTGCGCGCTGATCGTCGGTTGGGAAAGATGCAGGCGTGAGGCGGCGGACCGCAGGCTGCCGGCGCGCGCCACCTCCCAGAAGAGCCGGAGGTGGTGGTAGTTGAGATGCGGGTCAGTCATGCCAGGAAGGGTTCGTTTTTATCTAAGCATAGCTTTGAAAGATCGAAATGGCCAAAGGGGCATTCCATTCGTTTCTAGGGTTCTCAAGGCGTGATGTGCCTCTGGTCTCCAGTGGCAGACTGCGCCGGTGTTTTTTTGTCTTCCCCCCATGCTAAAGTCCGAGGCCACCGCTCCCATCTCCGATTCGTCCAGGCTGCTGTCTGCGCACACGCTGACATTGGCCCAGCTGGTGACGATCACCGGAGGTGAGTATGACATGGAGAATGCGCGGCGTGCCGTGCTGCAGGCCGTGCATGCCTGTGATGCGGAGGACCCGCTGGCGGCGCTGACGGCTGCGGCGGCAGTGCTGCATCTGCGCGTCACGCCGGTGCGGCGGCCGCTTTCGGAACTGGTCTGGCAGGTGGCTGAGGATGCGCCGGTGGTGATCTGGCATGAATTCAAGCAGCGCTGGGTGGTAATCACCCATGCGGGGTGGCTGCGGCTGCGCATCGCGGACGGCGAGCACCCGAATCATCAGATCACCATGACCCGGGCTGCCCTGGCGCGCAGGCTGGGCGTGCGGGATGTGGGCGTGGCTGTGGAGGCGGGCATCGTGCAGTCGGCGCGCCCGGCGCAGGCGATGAGCGCAGTGGCGCTGGCAGGTGGTGAGGGCGGCAGACAGCCGAATGGCTATGGCAAAGGACACCCGCAGGTCAGCCCAGTGCGGCGTTTCTTCGGCCTGCTGAAGGCGGAGCGGCAGGACATCCGCACGCTGCTGATTTTCTCCGTGTTTGCAGGGCTGCTGTATCTGGCGCTGCCGCTGGCGGTGGACGCGGTGGTGAGCAATCTGGCCTTCGGCGGCCAGCAGCTGCCGTATGTGCAGGCGCTGGTGATCCTGTCCATAGCGCTCTTCGCCTGTCTGGCGCTTCAGGCGGTGGTCACAGGCTTTCAATACTATGTGTCCGATGTGATCCAGCGGCGCATCTTTGTGCGGGCGGCTTCTGATCTGGCGTATCGGCTGCCACGCGTGCGTGCGGAGGCTCTGGATGAGGTGCATGCACCGGAACTGGTGAACCGGTTTCTGGATGTGGTGACGGCGCAGAAGAGCACAGCGCTGCTGCTCCTGGACGGGGTGAACCTGGTCTTCAGCACGCTCACGGGCATGCTGCTGCTAGCGCTGTTTCACCCTCTGCTGCTGACCTTTGTGGCGGTGATGCTGGTGGTGATCATCCTCATACTCTGGTTGTGCGGCCGGGGAGCGGTCGAGACGAGTATCGAGGAGTCCCGCATGAAGTATGACCTGGTGAACTGGTATGAAGAGATCGCCCACTTCCCGTTCCTGTTTAAAGGGCCAGCTGGCTACAGCCTGGCGGCGCAGCGTGCGGATCATCTGGCGGCGGGCTACATCGATGCGCGCACGCGGCACTTCAGCATCCTCATGCGGCAGATCGCGGGCCTGCTGACGCTGCAGGTCTTCGCGGCGGCGGCGCTGCTGGTCACAGGTGGCTACCTGGTGATCAGCCAGCAGATCACTCTGGGCCAGCTGGTGGCCAGCGAGCTCATCATCAGCGCCATCGTGGCCTCGCTCTCGAAACTCGGAAAGCAGCTGGAGGCCTGGTATGATGCCATGGCGGCGATGGACAAGCTGGGGCACATCTTTGATCTCGAAACCGAGCGCGAAGGGGGTGAACGACCCGCGAAGTGCGAGGGCGGGACCGCCGTGAAGGCGGAGGGGCTCTCCTTTGGCTATCTGGAAAATGTGCCTCTCTTCACCGGGCAGAACTTTGACGTGCCGCCGGGGGCGCGGGCGGCGGTGGTGGGCCCGCACGGGTCGGGCGCAAGCTCATTATTAGACATTTTGTTCGGCCTGCGGCAGCCTGCGTCCGGCTATGTGACTGTCGACGGGCTGGACCTGCGGAGCTGGTATCTGGAGGCGCTGCGTGAAAGCGTGATGCTGGTGCGGCGGGACGAGATCGTGGACGGCACGGTGGTAGAGAATCTGCGCCTGGGCCGCACGGATATCGGCATGGATGAGATCCGGGCCGCACTAGCACGCACAGGTCTGCTGGACGATCTGCTGCTGCGTCCAGAAGGCCTGAACCTGCGCCTGAAGATCGGCGGAGCGCCGCTGAGCGGCAATCAACGAACGCGCCTGCTGCTGAGCCGCGCTCTGGTGCAGAAGCCGCGCCTGCTGCTGGTGGACGAGCTGCTGGACGGGGTGGACGAGTCCTGCTTCCGCCAGCTTTGCAGCGCCATTTTGGACAAGTCACTGCCCTGGACGGTGGTGGTGACCACGCGTGATCATGACGTGACCCGGCAGTGTGACCAGGTCATCTACCTGGCACCCTGCCACCTCACGGATGGCACGGACGCAAAGCGGCTCAATGCGCAAGGCGTGACCTGATGCGGACACGGAGAACTGAAAACCAGGAAATATGCCCTAATTTTAAATGTGACTAGTATGACAACTGCTGCGAAAACGATGAAAGCACTGACGGCCCCGCTGGCTTCACGCCCGGTGCTGCCGGCGCTAAACTTGGCGCGGTCCGCGCGCTTCACGCGCATCTTCAGCCGGGCGCTGCTGGTGGGCTTTGTTCTCCTCGTGACCGGCCTTTTCATCATGCCGTGGCGTCAGTTTGTGTCGGGCACGGGAAAAGTGATCGCCTTCAATCCGCTGGACCGCCGTATCAATGTGGAGGCGCAGGTTTCCGGGCGGGTGAAGCATCTGCACGTGGTGGAGGGGCAGAAGGTGAAGAAGAGGGATCTGATCGTGGAGATCCAGGATAATGACCCGGACTTGCTGAACAATCTGCGGGCGCAGCGTGAGTCGGTGGAGAGCCGGCGTGACTTCGCGAAAGGGCGTGTGGAGTCCCTGACGGCGCAGATCACGCAGCAGGAACTGGCCAAGGGCCAGGCACTCGATGGCGCACAGCAGCGTGTGGCGGCGGCAAAGGTCGCGGCGGAGACATCGTTGCTGAACCACAACCGCACGAAGGATCTGTATGACAAGCGTCTGGAGTCCCAGAGGAACCTGGAACTGGCCACGCTGTCCCGTGACTCCACGCTGGCGGAGTTGAGGTCCTCCGAGGCCACGCTGAAGCGCACCAGCAACGAGTTTGATGCCGCGATCGCCTCCACGCACGCTTCCAAGGGCACGGCGCTGTCTGAGGTGGCTATGGCGGAGCGTGATCTATCATCCATCGACATCCAGATTAACCAAAATTTGCGTCAAATGGTGGAGTCGCCCAGGGACGGCATCGTGCTGCAGGTGGCGGCGACGGATGGCACGTATCTGCGGCCAGGCTCGCTGATCTGCGTGATCATTCCGGACACAGACAGCCGCTATGTGGAGGTGTGGGTGGACGGGAATGACATGCCGCTGATCCATGCGCGCACGGATGAAAAGGGCGTGGTCACACATGGCAGCCCGGTGCGGCTGGCCTTTGAGGGCTGGCCGGCGGTGCAGATCATCGGCTGGCCGCAGCTGGCTGTGGGCACCTTTGGCGGCGAGGTGGTGTTTGTGGATGCCACGGATGACGGCCTGGGCCGCTTCCGCGTGGTGGTGGGCCCGCTGGATGATGTGGTGGACCGAGGGGACGGCAAGGGGCGGGTGACGGTGGGCTGGCCGGACAAGGACCGCTGGCTGCGCCAGGGCGTGCGCGCGAACGCATGGATCATGCTGAACGAGGTGCCGCTATGGTATGAGCTCTGGCGGCAGATCAACGGCTTCCCGCCCACACTCCCGCAAGGCGGGGACAAGCTGGACCCGACGAAGAAGTGACGTCGCAGCGGACCCAACCACCTTCAAACACCTAACGAACTGCATGCCAACATCAACGAATCATCTTCTTGTTCCCGCGCTGCTGGTGCTGTGCTCAGTCACGGTCCTGCGCGCTGCGGAAACACCGAAATCCAGAGCTAAGCCAGCCCCGCTGCTGCTGGCGGAAGTGCTGGAGTCCGTGCAGGGGCAGTATCCGCTGTATCTCGCGGCATTGATCGAGATGGACATGGCCAACGGCCGCGTGCGGCAGGCACTGGGCTCCTTTGACCTGAATCTGAATGCCGGCGGGACATCCAGCCTGGCAGGTTACTATGACGGGCGCACAGGGTATGCCATGCTGGAACAGCCACTACCCTTCTGGGGCGGCAGCGTGCACGGCGGCTACCGCCTGAGCAGCGGCTTCCTGCCTAACTATAACAAGGACAGGACCGGTGTGGATGGAGAGACGGTGCTGGGCTTCCGCATTCCTCTGCTGCGGGACGGCACGATCGACCGCCGCCGCGCTTCGCTCTGGCAGGCGCAGATCGACCAGGAGCTGGCGGACCCTGTCATCCTGCGGCAGTATCTGGACTTCATCCGCGCGGCGGGCATCAGCTACTACACGTGGGTGGCCGCAGGGCAGCGCATGTCACTTGCGGAAGAACTGCTGCGCCTGGCGAAGGACCGTGACAGCGGCATCGCCGAGCAGGTCAAGAAAGGTGCCTCGGCGCCGGTGGTACAGATCGACAACCAGCGGCTTGTGGTGAGCCGCGAGATCGCCGTGGTGCAGGCACAGCGCCGGCTGCAGGCCACAGCGATCGAGCTTTCGCTCTTTTATCGAACCCGTGACACCGCAGAGCCCATCCTCCCGGCGCGTGAACAAGTGCCGTCCACCTTTCCGGACCACCCACGGCCGGATGACGCGCAAATGACGGCGGACATCGCCAAGGCGGCCATCTTCCGCCCGGAGATCTGGCGCATCGAGCTGCTCATGGAGAAGATAGGGATCGACCGCCGTCTGGCAAAGAACAACCTTCTGCCGAGCCTGGATGTGGGCGTGGAGGCCGGGCAGTTCCTCGGGGACAACCGGCCCAAGGATCTGGAGCGGAACGAGATCGAGGCCAAGATCGAGTTCAAACTGCCTCTGCAGCGCCGTGAGGCAAAGGGCCGCATCGATCAGGCGGACGCGGCACTGGCCCGGCTGGAGCAGGAGCGGCGATTCACTCGCGACAAGATCGCCGCGGATGTGCGCGACAGTTATAGCGCATTGGACACGGCCTTTGACACCCTGCGCATGACCCGCCTCAATGTGGACCTCGCGCGCCAGCTGGAGCAAGCCGAAACGGAGCGCCTGAAACAAGGCGCCACCGACCTGCTGGCCCTGCAGATCCGCGAGCAGGCCAGCTTTGATGCCCAGGTGCTGGAGGTAGACGCCCTGGCGGAATACTTCCGCGCCCAAACGAACTACCGTGCCGCGATGGCCGCTGATGCCCCGAGGAAGGCGCGCAGGTGAAGCATACACGTGAACAGCCTACTTGTTAGGCGGATGAGGCTCATGAGCGGAATACCCCAGACCACGTGCTTCGGACAGATGACGGGCAGGGGGCATGGAGACGAACAGTTAGGCTTTGATGAAGCGAGCAGCCTGCAACCTCCCCGCCCAGGGGCCGCAAGGCAGGGCCGGGCCAGACTGAAGCCAGCGCTTTTCGGATGCTAGAAGCCAGGAAGAACTCCAGAGCTTGCACTTTTTGATGTCAACTTATCCAGTTAAGCAGGCACGGATTCTGCGAGATGAAAATCTGTTAGCTAGCGAAATGTCATTGTGGTGGTCTCCGCCACAAAATCTCAAAGCGTAGCGACGATACTTCGGTTTTTTCTAAGTTAGAGTTTGAAATTGAGCAATCGCAGAGACTGGGAAGCAACCGTAACCTGCTAAGATGTCTTTACCCTCCTCAGCCCGGTCCACTCTAGCTCATACGCTAGCCAAGGACCTCTCCGCCTCCCTCGTTGTCTTCCTGGTGGCACTGCCCTTGTGCCTGGGGGTGGCCCTGGCTTCAAACGCACCGCTTTTCTCCGGCATTCTGGCGGGGATCGTGGGTGGCATCCTAGTGGGCATCCTCAGCGGCTCGCACACGAGCGTGGCGGGACCTGCGGCAGGCCTGACGGCCATCGTGGCGGCACAGATCGGCAAGCTGGGCACCTTTGAGACCTTCCTGCTGGCGGTGATGCTGGCCGGCGTGATTCAGATGGTGCTCGGGATCTGCCGCGCCGGCTTCATCGCAGCGTTCTTTCCTTCCAGCGTGATCAAAGGGCTGCTGGCGGCCATCGGCACCATCCTCATCTTAAAGCAGATCCCGCACGTGATCGGTCATGATCCGGATCCGGAAGGCGACATGGCGTTTGAGCAACCTGATCATGAAAACACCTTCACGGAGCTGTGGGCCTCCTTCTTTGACATCCAGGGAGGCGCCGCCATCGTGGGCATTCTCTCCATCCTGCTGCTGGTGATGTGGGACAAGATCCCGAAGTTGAAAAAGAGCCCGGTGCCAGCACCGCTGGTCGTCGTGGTGTTTGGCGTGATCGCAAACATGGTCCTGCGCAGCGTGCAGAGCGGCCTGGAGATCAGTGCCAGCCATCTGGTGCAGGTGCCTGTGGCGGAGAGCTTCAATGCCTTCCTGGGTTTTCTGAGGTTCCCGGACTTCTCCGCGCTTTCCAATCCAGCCGTGTACGGAGCGGCCATCACCATCGCCATCGTGGCGAGTCTGGAGACCCTGCTGAACCTGGAGGCCGTGGACAAGATCGACCCCGAGCAGCGCACATCGCCGCCTAACCGGGAATTATTCGCGCAGGGCGTGGGCAATGTGGCAGCGGGCCTCATCGGCGGCCTGCCGATGACGAGCGTCATCGTGCGCAGCAGCGTGAACATCAATGCGGGCGGGAAGACGAAGTTGAGCGCCATCATGCATGGCGTGCTGCTCTTTGGCTGCGTGCTGCTGATGCCAAAATGGCTGAACGAGATCCCGCTGGCCTCGCTGGCCGCGATCCTGCTCATGACGGGCTTGAAGCTGGCCAGCCCGAAGCTGATGAAGCAGATGTGGTCGGAAGGGAAGAAGCAGTTCCTGCCCTTCATCATCACCGTGGTGGCCATTGTTCTCACGGATCTGCTCATCGGCATTCTCATCGGTCTGGGCGTGGCCATCTGCTTCATCCTGCACAGCAACATGCGCCGTCCGCTGCGCAAGGTGATGGAGCAGCACATCTCCGGTGATGTGCTCCGCATCGAACTGGCCAACCAGGTGAGCTTCTTCAGCCGTGCCACTTTGGAGAAGACACTGCGCGAGGTGCCGCGCGGCGGTCATGTGCACATCGATGCACGCAACACCGACTACATGGACGTGGACATCCTGGACATCATCCAAGACTTCCAAAACAACACCGCCGCCGCGCACGGTGTGAAGCTGAGCCTCACGGGCTTTAAGGACAAGTATGCCAACCTGGAGGACCGCATGCAGTTTGTGGACTACAGCAGCCGCGAGATGCAGCACTCGCTGACTCCGCAGCGCGTGCTGGAGCTTTTCCGCGAGGGCAACCAGCGCTTCCGTGAGGGCCGCCAGCTCACGCGTGACATCGGCCGACTGGTGGATGTGACGGCGCAGGGCCAGTTCCCCATGGCCGTGGTGCTGAGTTGCATCGACTCCCGCACACCTGCGGAGCTCATCTTTGACCTCGGTCTGGGTGACATCTTCAGCGTCCGCATCGCGGGGAACATCGCCCGTGACAAGGTGTTGGGCAGCATGGAATACGCCTGCGCCGTGGCTGGTGCGAAGCTGGTTCTGGTGATGGGCCACACCTCCTGCGGTGCGGTGAATGCCGCCGTGGACCTGCTGGCCGCACACAAGAGCGCCTCCGAGGCGACCGGCTGTGTGAACCTGGACGGTCTGATCACCGAGATCCAGCAGTCCGTGGACCAGAGCACGCTGAAGACTGACGGTAACTGGAAAGCTGGCGAGAAGACCGCCTACTCCAACGAGGTGTCCCGCCGCAACGTGCTGCGCACCATGGCGAAGATCCAGGAGCGCAGCAGCACCCTGGACAAGCTCATCAAGGATGGCAGCATCTCCATCGTGGGTGCGCTCTATGATGTGAACACGGGCGACGTGTCCTTCTTCCAGCCTGCCGAGTCCAATGTGGTGAAGCTGGACGTGCCCAACGTGCCGACCGTCAATATTTGATAAAGTTATCGCAAGGCCGCTTGAGTCTCAAAGCATGCCGCTTCGCCTGAGGGTGGGGCGGCATGTTTGGCACAGGCAGGGAGGTCTTTATGCCCCAAAGAGGCTGCCTGGCCAGTTGCGTCCATTCGTGGTTGAGTGAATCTTCAAACCTCCGTGCCTTTGCCTGCATCCGCCGCCGCTTTCTTCGCGGCGCGCTTGTGCTGGATGACCTCGATGAGGATCGGCAGGATGGAGACGAAGATGATGAGCAGTGAGACGAGTTTAAAATTGCTCTTGATGAAGGGCAGGTTTCCCAGCGCGTAGCCAAGGATGGAGATGCCACCGACCCAGAGCAGGCCACCGCCAACGCTGAAGGCCAGGAAACGCGGGTAGTGCATCTGCCCGAAGCCAGCGGTAAAAGGGGCGAAGGTGCGCACGATGGGCACGAAGCGGGCGATGACGATGGCGCGGCCGCCATGCTTCACAAAAAAGTGTTCAGTCTTCGTCAGGTAGTCTCTCTTAAACCAAGGGCGCGTGACCATCCATGATCCGCATTTGCGGCCGATCCAGTAGTTCAGGTTGTCGCCAATGATGGCGGCGGCCATGAGCAGGGGGATGATGAGCTCGATCCGCAGCATGCCCTGCGCGGCCAGCGCGCCCACGGCAAAGAGCAGCGAGTCTCCGGGCAGGAAAGGCGTGACGACAAGGCCGGTCTCACAGAAGACAATGGCAAACAGCAGCACATAGATGGCCGTGCTGTGCTCCTGGGCGAAACCCTGAAGGTATTTGTCCACATGGAGAACGTAGTCGATGAGCTGGGTCATGGTGGGTCGTTGGATGCGCGGGCGTGCAGCTAGGCAAAATGGAGTGTGACGGGCGCGGATTGTCGATTCCCCTGGGCATCCAGCAAACGAAATTCTGCGGGCAGATTCCCGCTTGCGCATGGGCCGGGTGCCAAGTCAACATGCGCCCCTCATGGAATCCCATCAAGTCATCCGCGCCGCCCTCGACCAAGTGCATGTCAAAGAAGTGGCCGAGAAAATGGGCATTTCTCTCTCCCTGCTCTACAAATGGGGCGAGGAGGGAGCCGGCAGCAGCGGCACATCCAACCCCCTGGACCGTGTGCAAGACCTGTATGAGCACACGCAGTCTGATGCGCTGGTGCAGTGGCTCTGCAACAAGGCCGACGGCTACTTTGTCAAAAACCCACCCACGAGCAAAAAGCCAGGCCGTGAGGTCATGCCGGCCACGCAGCAGATCGTGCAGCAGTTCGCCGATCTACTGGCAGCCATCAGCCATGCCGCCAGTGACAATTGCATCAGCCGAGAGGAGGCCAAGAACATCCGCCACGAGTGGGATGAGCTGAAGCGCCTCACCGAGCGCTTCGTGAAATGGTGCGAGCAGGAGGATTTCGTGCATCTGGCCGAGGATCTCAAAGTGAACCGGGTCGGCACCAAATCGGGCCCAGAGTCGTGAGCGGCGCTCCCTATTGAGGCCATTTTCATCACCACGGTGTCGTAAGAGATGTTTTCGACGCACTCTTCACTGCCTCTCTCCGAACTGCGGCAGGCTCTGACGGAACTGGCGGAGCAGAATGTGTATGTGGGCACCTCATCGTGGAAGTATCCGGGATGGGCAGGACTGCTCTATGATGAGCAGCGGTATCTGTATCGAGGAAAGTTCACCAAGAGCCGGTTTGAGCGCGATTGCATGGAGGAGTATGCGCAGGTCTTCCGCACGGTGTGTGTGGATGCAGGTTACTATCAGTTTCCCTCGCCCGACTACATCCGTGGCTTATGTGATCAGGTGCCGGATGGCTTTCGCTTTTCCTTCAAAGTCACCGATGAGATCACGGCGCGCACGTTTCCAAAGCTGCCTCGGCATGGTGACAAGGCCGGGCAGCGCAATCCGCACTTTTTGAATGCGGAGCTGTTTCGCGCGGCCTTCCTTTCGTCGCTCGAAAGGCATCGTGAGAAGATAGGTGTGCTGATTTTTGAGTTTAGTCACTTTCATCCGCGTGACTTTGATCGCGGCCGTGAGTTTGTGGAGATGCTGGATGCGTTTCTGGGGAGCTTGCCTGCAGGCTGGCAATATGGTGTCGAAGTCAGGAACAAGTCACTGCTGCAGCCGGAGTATTTTGCCATGCTGGCGAGGCATGGAGTGACGCATGTGATGAACAACTGGACACACATGCCGACGGTGAATGAGCAGTGGCAGATGCCGGGGGTGGTGAGCGCGGGGGACTTTACCACCGCCAGGTTTTTGCTCAGACCGGGGCGCACCTTTGAGCAGGCGGTGAAGATGTTTGAACCCTACAATGCCACAAGGGACATCAACGAGGAGGCCCGTGCGGCGGCGGCAGAGATCATCCGCATGCGGGCGGAGGCGGCGGAAAAGGCCAAGACGCGGCCTAGCTTCGTCTACTGTAACAACCGACTGGAAGGGAATGCGCTGTTTCTGATCCTGGGAATTCTGAGCAAACTGGGGAAGCTGAAGGACTCGGCTGCCTCGCACAGCTCCGGGAGCCTGGCGCAGCCGAGTGTTCCCCCTGACAGCGGGGCTTGAAAGGTGCTGTTCACATTCTCGCCTGACTTTACTATGAGGCAAAGTGAGGCATCATTCCCGCTTCCCGGATGCCGAAAGTGACGCCCCCCAAGCCCAGGCCCAAGTGGCTGAAGAAAATCCTGCTGACGCTGCTGGTCACCAGCATCGTGGCATGGGTGTTTGGCGAGATCTATTTCAATCTCGGCAGCAATGCCGTGGCACTGATGGTGAAGGATTCGCGCCAGGGGCTGGAGGTGCGCACCAAGCGCGGTGAGTGGCGCAAGGCCGCCGCGATGACGCCGGGAGATTTTAATCAGGCGATGCTGCTGCGGCATCATGAAGATGGTCTGCGCTGGAGTACGCTGAAGGTGCGCCGGCCGGCCGGAAGGCTGGCGGGCGTGGTGCAGGGCATCCTGGGCGCGGAGGTGCACGTGGTGGTGATCAAACCGGAACTGTTTGAGTTCACGACGAGCTTCCAGCCGAAGTTCGAGGTGACCACGGCACATGAGCGTTTGAAGGCGGAGCGGCTAAACTTTGCCATCACCGCAAACTTCCGTGATCCAAAGGGCAAACCGCTGGGCTACGTTTATCATGAGAGCCGGCAGCGCAATGCAGCCTTCAAGGAGTGGAGCGGTAGTTTCTTTGTGAAAGGTGGCAGGCCCTACTTCGGTCCAAAGTCATTGCTCGATGAAGTGCCAGGACCGATCGAGGAAGCGACCCAGGGCTATCCAGCCGTGATGAAGAACCACACGGTATTCTCCTACATCGACAAAGATCCGGATGCCTTCTTTGATGGATCCAAGATCACCTATCGTGCGCTGGCGGGGATGAGAAGAGATGGCGCGATCATCTTCATCCTCTCCGGAGATGGCGGCGTGATGACCGTGAGTGAGGCGGCCGAGCTGGCGCGCAAGATGGATGTGCAGCACGCCACACTCCTGGATGGTGGCCGTGCGCTGCAATACAGCCTCGTCACGGAAGACGGTCCGTGGCATTTCGCTGCGGTAAACACCGAGCTGGACATCCCCTGGAAACCCCTGGATCCGCAGCGCTCGCCCGTCTACATCGGTGTCCGCAAGCGTGCGCCACAGATTATCAGCGTGGGGCGCTAAAGTCAGCTTGATGATCTAATTGTCATCTTTTCCAGCTTGCCTGATGAAGTGTGAACGGGATGGGTGTGCACCTACCGCTTCCACCGTCTTCATGCCGTCATCACCTGCCATCTCTGTCATTGTGCCTCTTTATAATGAGGAGGGCAATATTGTTCAGCTTCAGAAAGAAATAGCCGCCGCGCTCAATGGCAGGGACTATGAGCTGGTGCTTGTGGATGATGGCAGCACGGATGGCACCGTCAGCCAGGTGCAGCTTGGCGAGCGTGTGAGGCTGCTGGAGTTTGAGAAGAATGCCGGCCAGAGCGCAGCCATGCATGCGGGGATACATTCCGCGCGTGGAGATGTCATCGTGACGCTGGATGGTGATCTGCAAAATGATCCCGCTGACATTCCTGGCATGATCGCGAAGCTGGAAGAAGGCTGGGACCTCGTCTGCGGCTACCGCGCCAAGCGGAAGGACACCACTTTCAAGCGCCTGCAAAGCCGTATCGCCAACGGAGTGAGATCACGCTTTGTGGGAGACAATGTGCGTGACACAGGCTGCACGCTGAAGGTGATGCGCCGCGAGTGCCGCGAGGCCTTGCTGCTGTTTCATGGCATGCATCGCTTCATCCCAGCGCTGATCGGCGGCATGGGCTGGAAGGTCACGGAAGTGCCGGTGAATCATCGCCCGCGTGTGCATGGCGTGAGCAAGTATGGTTTCGGCAATCGTGCGCTGAAAGCCACGATGGACATGTTCGGCGTGCGGTGGTTAAACAGCCGGAGGCGGAGTTATCGCGTCAAAGGTAAGTCTTGAACTGATTCTTCGTTCGCGCAGATTCGATCTTGACCATAGTGGCTTGGCTCTTGCATCCTGCTCTGCTTTTCGTGGCGCCGTGCTGGCATGAATTTACGCGAACAACTCCGAAACATCCTTCCCGAGATCCTGCCCCAGGATCCCGAGGAGGCGATCAAGGGCACAGAACTCATCCGTCTGGTGCGCCTGCGTCTCGGAGATGACTACAGCGATGCCACGCTGCGCTATCATTTCTCCATCCTGTCTTATGACAGCACCTCCCCCATCGCGAAGGTGGACCAGGGGCAGGGATATTATCAGCGAATCAAGAAGCTCACTGGCCTGAACGGCACAGGACGCCTGCTCTTTGGCGGTGCTGATGTGGACGAGGATGAGATGCAGATGCGCTTTCAGCGCGTGGTGGCCATCTATGAGCGGCTCTGCATGCAGCGCTCTCAGTTCACGTTTCAGCTCAATGGCGGCCAGGGCATGGCCCCCGAAGTGAAAGGCCTGTGGGACATTCCCGACCTTGTGGCCGCTGAGTGGGACATCGAAACCACCAGTGATGAGGTGACACGCTTTGATGCAGGCATGATGGATCTGCGCCGCCATCTCGGCGGACCAGAGACGAGCCTGCTCGGCGTGCAGATCAAATTTGGCCTGACGCTGGACAACTGTGCGTCGGAGTTTTTTCAAGCGGTGAGTGCCAGCCGCTGGACCTTGCAGAGTGAGCTGGTCATCGCCGAGCCGCTGAATGACGAAGCGCTGGTGGAGGCTTTGCGCAGCCTGGGACATCAGTTTGGCGTGGGCATCAGCAGCCTGGGTTTGCAGATTGACCAGCTCGATGACCTGCCTTCAGCCCGTGAGCTGCGGGCCATGAGCCTGGACCAGTTTGAAAAAGTGCAGGAGAAGATGCGCCCGCAGCGGATCACCATCGCCGCACCACGGCAGCGGATCGACTGGCCGGCGCTCTCTGCCCTGCGGAAGAAGTATGAGCCGGTGTCCGAGATGGTGCGCTGGCTGAGGGATTGCCTGGCGAAGGGGCAGCCATGTCTTCCGGGCGGTCTCTGAAGCTGAGCGTGGGCTGAGGGGCGTTTTTGCTGTCCCTTCCCATCCCGGGGCATGGACGATTCCGCTGTGACGGGGGCGGCTTCGCAAGACCCTAGGCTCCATCGGCGTTTCCCGCCTCCTGTCTTGTGCTACCCCGATTGGCTCATGGCCTGCCTGAACCCTTTCCGGACCCTGACCCTGGTATCTCCACCCTGCCTATGAAACCCACTCTGTATACCCTCATCGGCCTCGCCCTCTTTGGCTCATCCCTGCATGCCGCAGCGCCGAAAAAAGAGGAGACGATTGACCCATCAAAGCCGGTGTCGTTCTACAAGCACATCCGTCCGATCCTGCAGGCAAACTGCACGGGTTGTCATCAGCCGGCGAAGGCCAAGGGTGACTACATCATGACAGACTTTGCCAAGCTGCTTTCCGGCGGCGAAGAGGGACATGCCATCGTCCCGGGCAAGCCGGAGGAATCCAACTTCCTCAAAGTCTCCACTCCGAATGCCGAGGGCAAGGTGGAGATGCCGCCGAAGGGGGATCCGCTGCATGAGTCACAAATAGCTCTCATCAAGAAGTGGGTCAGCGAAGGCGCGAAGGATGACACTCCGGCCTCCGCGATGGCGCACTATGACATGGAGCACCCACCCGTGTATGTCACGCCACCCGCGGTGACCTCGATGGAGTATTCACCCGATGGCTCGCAGATCGCCGTGGCAGGTTATCATGAGGTGCTTGTGCACAAGGCGGACGGCAGCGGCGTTGTCGCACGTTTGGTTGGGCTGGCGGAGCGCATCCAGAAGCTGGCATGGTCACCGGATGGCAAGAAAATCCTCGTCACCGGTGGCAGCCCGGCGCGCATGGGGGAGATCCAGATCTGGGATGTGGAGAAGAAGAAGCTCGATCTCTCCAAGTCACTGACCTTTGACACGCTGTATGGCGCGAGCTGGTCGCCCGATGGCAAGTTCATCGCCGTGGGTTGCGGTGACAATGGCCTGCGTGCCTTTGAAGCCGCCACCGGCAAGGAAGTGCTCTTCATGGGTGGTCACAGTGACTGGGTGCTCGACACCGTGTGGGGTCTGGAAGGCAAGCTCATCGCGTCCTGCGGACGTGACATGAGCGTGAAGCTCACGGAAGTGGCCACACAGCGCTTCGTGGACAACATCACCTCCATCACGCCTGGTGCGCTCAAAGGCGGTGTGCAGACGCTGGCGCGGCATCCGCTGCGCAATGAGATCCTCATCGGTGGCACGGACGGCATGCCTGCCATCTACCGCATGGAGCGGATCACCAAGCGTGTGATCGGTGACAATGCGAACATGATCCGCAAGTTTCCAGTCATGGAAGGGCGCATCTTTGGTGTGGACTTCGCGCCGGATGGCAAGCGCATCGCCGCAGGTGCCTCGCATGAAGGCAGCGGCGCGGTGAACATCTACAGCAGTGACTATGACAGCACCATGCCCGCAGGCGTGAAGACGATCGTCGAAACCCGTGAAGGCAAGGGCAAGGAGCTGGATGAATGGATCACCAAGGATGTGAAGCAGCTCAGCAGCACACCCCTGCCCTGCGGCATCTTCACGGTGAGCTTCAGCGCCGATGGCAAATATGTCGCCGCCGCAGGCCAGGACGGTCGCATCCGTCTGATCGATGCCGCCACGGGTGCGATTGCCAAAGAGTTTGTCAGTGTGCCGCTGGTGGCGAACAAGGCGCTGGCCGCGAGCGAGGTCCTCGCGGATGACAGCGTGCGTGCCACGGCGAAGAAGGACGACAAGGTGGAAACACTGGTCCCTGGGCTCACCGTGACGAATATCGAGGTCGAACCGAAAAGCGTGAGCATCGCCAAGCCCACGGAGTATGCGCAGCTGCTGGTGACGGCCATCATGAGTGATGGCACCAAGGCCGATGTGACCCGCATGGCCAACCTAACCAGTGCCAACGAAGAGGCGGCGACGATCAACGAGCGCGGTCTGGTGCGCCCGGCCAAGGATGGCAAGAGCGAGGTCAAGATCGCCTTCATGGGCAAGGCCGCGAATGTGCCGGTGAGTGTCACAGGCATGAACGTGGCGCTGAAGCCGGACTATGTCCGTGATGTGATGCCCATCTCCAGCAAGCTGGGCTGCAATATGGGCACCTGTCATGGCGCCAAGGATGGCAAGGCAGGCTTCAAGCTGAGCCTCCGTGGTTATGATCCTATCTATGATGTGCTGGCCTTCACAGATGAACTGGCCAGCCGTCGTGCAAACGTGGCCTCGCCAGAGCATTCGCTCATGCTTTTGAAGGCCAGCGGCTCCGTGCCACATGAGGGCGGACAGCTCACCGTGCCGGGAGAGCTTTACTACGAGACACTGAAGGCCTGGATCAGCCAGGGTGCGAAGCTGGATCTGAAAACTCCACGGGTGACGAGCATTGAGGTGTTTCCAAAAAACCCGGTGCTGGAGCGCGTCGGGCACCGTCAGCAGATCAGAGTCGTGGCCCGCTATGCGGATGGTTATGTCAAAGACGTCACGGCCGAGGCCTTCATGGACAGCGGCAATGGAGACGTCATCGAGGCGGACAAGTCAGGCCTGATGACCAGCCTGCGCCGTGGTGAGGCGGCCATCCTGGCGCGCTTTGAAGGTGCCTACGCAGCGACGACGATCACGGTGATGGGAGACCGCACCGGCTTCGCCTGGAAGGAGCCTGAGAAGTGGACGAAGATTGATGAGCTCGTCGCCCGCAAGTGGGACCGCATGAAGATCGAGCCAAGCGGTCTGTGCAGTGATGAGGATTTCATCCGCCGCCTGCATCTCGACCTCACCGGCCTGCCGCCGAAGGCCGAGGAAGTGCGCGCCTTTGTGGCCGATGCCCGCGACACGCGGACAAAACGCAATGAGGTCATCGACAAGCTGATTGGCAATCCAGATTTCGTCGACCATTGGTCGAACAAATGGGCGGACATGCTCCAGGTGAACTCCAAGTTCCTCGGTGCCGAGGGCGTGGCGATCCTGCGCGGCTGGATCAAGCAGCAGGTGGCGGAAAACACGCCGTATGACCGCATGGCCTACCGCATCATCACCGCCACGGGCTCCAACAAGGAGAATCCGGCTGCGGCCTACTATAAGACGGTGCGCACGCCGGAGGAACTGGTGGAGAACACCACGCATTTGTTCCTGGCCACCCGCTTCAACTGCAACAAGTGTCATGACCATCCATTCGAGAAATGGACCTGGGATCAGTATTACCAGACAGCGGCCTTCTTTGCCCAGGTGGACCTGAAGACGGACCCTGCCAGCGCAGGCAAAACGATTGGCGGAACCGCCGTGGAAGGCGCGAAGCCGCTCTTTGAGCTCGTGTCTGACAAAAAGGAGGGAGAGATGAATCACCTCCGCACAAACAAGCCGGTGGCACCCCAAGTGCCGTTTGATGCGGAACTCGTCAGCAAGACCGCCACCAGCCGTCGTGAGCAGTTCGCCACCTGGATGACCAGCCCGGACAATGACTACTTCGCCATGAGCTATGCCAATCGCATCTGGGGCTATCTCACAGGCACGGGTGTGATCGAGCCGCTGGATGACATCCGTGCGGGCAATCCGCCGAGCAATCCGGAACTGCTTCAATATCTGACGAATGAGTTCATCACCAGCGGCTTCAATGTTCGTCACCTGATGAAGATCATCACCCAGAGCCGCAGTTATCAGCTCAGCCTCTCCACCAACAAGTGGAATGAGGATGACAAGGTGAACTACAGCCACGCGAAGGCCCGTCGTCTGCCTGCCGAGGTGCTTTTTGATTCGGTCTTCGCCGTCACCGGCTCCATGCCGAACATTCCTGGTGTGCCAAAGGGCACCCGTGCGGCACAGCTCATCGATGGCCAGACCCAGCTTCCGGATGGTTTCCTAACCAACTTTGGCAAGCCCGCCCGCGAGTCTGTCTGCGAGTGCGAGCGCAGCAACGACGTGAACCTGGGCCCTGTCATGGCGCTCATGTCCGGCCCGACAGTGGGTGATGCCATCAGCGATCCAGGCAATGCCATCGCCAAGCTGGAACAAGAAGTGAAGGATGATAGCAAGCTGGTCGAGGAGATCTTTGTGCGCATCCTGAACCGCGAGCCCACGGGCAAGGAGATCAACGCCGCACTCGCCAGCATGGCGAGCATGGAAGGTGAGAACAAAGTGCTCGCCGCTGAATGGCAGGCCAAGGAGGCCGAGCAGAAGCCGGCGATCGATAAAGCCGAGGCAGAGCGCATGGCCGCCATCGAGAGTGCAAAAAAGGAACTCGAGGCCCACAGAGTGAAGATCGCTCCTGAAGTGAAAAAGAAGGAAGAGGCACGTCTCGCAGCCATCAAGGGAGCGGAAGCCAAGGTGAAGGCCGCCTTTGACACCGCGCCCATGAATCAGCCGAAGTGGGAAAACTATCTCGACCTTAGCACTGAATGGCATCCTCTGGCTGTGAAGGTGCAGCGCGCAGGTGGCGTGGAGAAGATCGAGGTTCTGCCAGACGGCTCCTTGCTCGCGAAGTCCATGCCAGAAGGTCGCCAGACGGCCGGGAACTATCAACTCATCGGCAAATCCGATCTGGCGGGCATCACCGCGATCAAGCTGGAGATGCTGCCAGACGACCGCTTGCCTAACAATGGTCCAGGTCTAGCGCCTGATGGCAATTTCGTGCTGGGCGAGTTCGTGGTCACCACCATGCCTGGTGACGCCAAGCGTGCCCGTGGCGCAGGCGTAGCGCAGGCGCTGAAAAGTCCGAAGGCCGACTTTGAACAGGCGAACTTCCCAGTGACTGAGGCGCTGAAGAAGGGTAATCGCGATCGAGGCTGGGCAGTGAGTCCTGAAGGCGGTTTCCGTCATGAGGCCACCTTCTCCTTTGAGAAGCCCATCACGAACGAGGGCGGCACCACCTTCTCGGTTCAGATGACGAGCAACTTCCAGAACGGTAAATACAACCCTGGCCGCTTCCGCCTCTGGGTGACGAACAGCCCCATGGTCCGTTTCGGCGTGCCTGCCACGGTCGCCGTTGCGGCGAAAGCCGCGAAGCGCACCCCTGAGCAGACGGCGGTGCTGACCCAGCATTTCCTCAACCAGTTCCGCGACTACCAGAGCCAGAAGAAGGTGCTGGCAGGTGCCCGCAAGGCTGTGCCGGTCGATTCCCAGCTCGTTGCATTAGAGGCGAAGCACACGGATTCGCAAAAGCCGATCGTCATCGATCCGAAGCTGCTCCAGCTTCGTCGTGACGCGGATCTCAGCACCAAGCAGCTTGGCAACAAGCGGCTCACCGCCGCGCAGGATCTGGCCTGGGCGCTGATCAACTCCCCGGCGTTCTTGTTTAATCACTAACTTGGCGGGTGAGTTTTCGACGAGCCAGCGGCCGTCTCGGCCACTGGCAACGCAGCACCTTGGTCGCGGCCGGGACGCCAAACCACCGCTAGATATCCACCAGCCTTTACGTTGACGAGCGAATCGATGAAACCTCTCCTCCTTCTGCTCGCCTTTCTGGCATCGGGCCCCGTCATCCAGGCGGCGGACGCGCCACCGAACATCGTCATGATCATCTCGGACGATCATCTGTGGAGTGACTACGGCTTCATGGGCCACCCGCAGATCCAGACGCCGAACCTGGACAAGCTCGCCAAAGAAAGCCTCACCTTCACACGCGGCTACGTGCCCTGCAGCCTGTGCTGCCCCAGCCTCGCCAGCATCATCACCGGCCAATATCCGCATCAGCACAAAGTCACCAGCAACGACCCGCCCGTGCCCGGAGGCATGGCGAAGAAAGGCTTCGCCAAAAGCCCGCTCTTTGACCAAGGCCGCGAGATCATGAGCCAGCATCTCGAAGACGCCGGCACGCTCCCTAAAATGCTCCAGCAAAAAGGTTACCTCAGCCTGCAAACCGGCAAATGGTGGCAGAAACACTTTTCACGCGGAGGCTTCACCCACGGCATGACCAAAGGCGGACGTCATGGCGATGACGGCCTCGACATCGGCCGCAAAACCATGGCCCCCATCTATGATTTCATCAAGGAAGCCAAGAGCGCTCAGAAGCCCTTCTTCGTCTGGTATGCGCCCATGATGCCGCATGACCCGCATACACCGCCGCAGCGCCTCTTTGACAAATACAAGGACAAAGCCCCCAGCGAGCACGTGGCCAAGTATTGGGCCATGGTCGACTGGTTCGACGAAACCTGCGGCGATCTCCTCAAGCATCTCGATGACAACGGCCTGCGTGAAAACACCATCGTCGTTTATGTCACCGACAACGGCTGGATCACCAATCCCAAGACCGGCCGCTATGCCGACAAGTCCAAGCAAAGCCAGTATGACGGCGGACTCCGCACGCCCATCATGATCCGCTGGCCTAACCAACTAGCTCCCAAGATGTCCACCGACCTCGCCAGCTCCATCGACCTCGCCCCCACCCTGCTCAAAGCCGCAGGCATCGAGCCCACGAAGTCCATGACCGGCATCAATCTTCTGGACGACGCCGCCGTCACCGCCCGCAAAACCATCTACGGCGAATGCTTCACGCATAACGCCGTGGACCTCAATGTCCCCGCCGCCAGCCTCCGCTGGCGCTGGATCATCGACGGCCACAGCAAGCTCATCATCCCGGATAAAACGAACCAGCCGGTCGACGTCATCGAGCTCTACGACCTCCAGTCAGACCCCACCGAAGAGAAAAACCTCGCCACCGAGCAGTCCGAAAAAGTCACCAACCTCACCACCAAGCTGGATGCCTGGTGGAAACCGTGATTGGCATTTATGGCAGGCTCGTTCGCCAGAACGAGAGGCTCCATGGACGCAAGCGCTCATCAGCAGCTAGCCAAACCAAAAAGGTAGAAAGATTTCAGACATGTTTCTGCCCTAATTTTTCTGCCGAACTTCAGACCGGCTTGGAACATTCGTGTCTCTTCATGTCCATTCGTGGTTAAACACTCCACGCTCGACTTTTCCTCTCCCATCGCCTCTAGTTTCCGGGCATGTCTGAACCTGCTGACTCCCTACCTCCCCCGCCCAATACCGCGACGAAGAAACTCACGCGGGACACCGGCCGCTCCGCCGCCCGGGAGCAGATCGGCGTGATCCCAGGGGCAGATCCCATCATCAAGGATGAAACCGTCAAGAGCGGCAACGCTCGCCAGCGCCGGGTCGGCTGGACACCCTTCATCATCGTCCAGTTGCTCATGCTCGCCTTCGTCATCAGCCTGGTGCCACGAAATGGCGATACCCTGGCGCACGCGACAGCCCCCGTCCCCGTGCCTGCTCCTGTAGCAGCAACGTCACTTCCACCCGCCGCCGCCAGCGCGGACACCTCAGGCCTCGAGATCAAGCTCAGCAAAGCCCAGGACCAGATCATCGCCCTGCAAAAGCAGATCGACTCCCAGCGCGGTGAGCGCGAGCGCATGCAGGCCACGCTTCAGGAAATGACCGACCGCATGGCGCTCGTCATCAAGCAGAGCGCCTTCGTCCCCGGCGGCAACAACGCGCAGAACCTCACCACCAACGACGCCTCGCAGGTCGCTGCCATGATCCCCACCGTGACCCCGGCCATGAGCGAGCTTGTGCTGCTCAAAGAACGCAATCGCCTCACTGACTATGCCGACCGGGCCATCGCCACCGGCTCACGCGAAGGCCTGCAGGCCATCGTCGAAACCATGTTCAACCAAAACTCCCAGAACATGCACCATGCCGCCGGTGCCGAATTTCGCCGTGTGCAGGCCTGGTTTGAGATCGGCTCCAACATCGACCCAAACTATCGCCTTCCCATCCTTGAGCTCTTCAAGGAAAAAGACAGCCCCATCAAGGCCGAGGCCGACCTGAAAGCCGACCAACTCATCAAGCTCATGCACGATCACCAGCAGCCCTGGGAAGTGCGCCTGCGCTGCGCCTTCCTTCTACGCAGCAACCCCGATCCTACCGTCAATGCCGCCCTGCTCAAAACCATCCACGACGATCCTTCCCTCGACGTGTTGAAGCAGGCCCAGACCGCCTTTGAAAAGCGCGTCGGCCAGCGCTTCCGTCTCTTCGACATCCCCTCCATCGACGCTTGGTGGGCCACGCAGACCAAGAAGTGAGCTCTGGCCAGTCGTCTGGCCAGCGCTGTCCCCAGGAGAATCGCAGCTTTCGTGCCCGCTACTTGGCCGGTCTTCTCCCACCGAGAAAAGGAACCACGAATGGACATGAAGGCACACGAATATTCAAACCAGCCTGAGCTTTTGGCAAAGATGGATTGGAGCTATTCGTGGTTCCAAAAAACCGGCCATAGCGAACCTAGAACCGCGAACTGTAAACCGAGGTCCTGACAACTTGCCGCTTGACCATCACGCCAGCCTCTCTTCACGCCTTTTGCCCCATGCCTGAACATCCTGTCATCACCATCGACGGCCCTGCCGCCTCCGGCAAAAGCAGCGTCGCACGTCTCGTCGCCCGCCAGCGCGGCGCCACCTATGTGAACACAGGAAACATGTATCGCGCCATGACCTGGGCCGTGCTGGATGCCGGGATCGATCCTGCGGATGCGGACGCCGTGCGCGCCGCCTCCGCCACCCTCCAGATCCAGTCCCCCGTCGTCGATGGCCAGACCCAGGTGCAGGTCAACGGCCGCACTCTCACCGATGCCGACCTCAACAGCGATCCCGTGAACCGCGCTGTCTCCCACGTCGCCCGCGTCCCTGAGGTGCGTGACCTCCTCGTCGCCGCCCAGCGTGCGCTCGCCGCCATCGGCCCGCTCGTCATGGAGGGGCGTGACATCGGCAGCGTCGTCTTCCCGGACAGCCCCCTGAAGTTCTACATTGATGCCAGCGAGGAAGTGCGCGCCTCACGCCGCCAAGCCCAGGGCCACACCGACCAAGTGGCCGAGCGCGACCGCCTGGACAGCACCCGCAAGACATCCCCCCTCATCGTCCCCCAGGGCGCTATCGTCATCGACAACAGCCACCTCACCCTCGAGGAGGCCGTCCAGCAGGTCCTCTCCAAACTGCCTAACTAAAAGCACCGCCACCGCCACACAGGACACGTTACCACCTTCGTCACCCACGTCCTTTCTGTCGTTTTTGTCCTTCGTTCCATCTCACCCGCCACGCCTCCACTCACGATGCACTTCTCCTACTGGCTTGGTCACAGCATCTTCCGCACCGTCGCGCGGGGGCTCTATGATTTTCGCATCGTCGGTGCCGAGAACCTGCGGTTTGAAGGGTCCGCCATCATCGCCGCGAACCACGTCAGCTTCCTGGACCCGCCCTTCATCGGCCAGGCCTTTGACGAGCCGCTCTACTTCTTCGCGCGCAAAAGCCTTTTTGACCATCCCCTCGCCGGCAAAGTCCTCCGCGAGTGGCAGGCAATCCCGATCGACCGCGACAAGCCGGACACCGCCAGCCTGAAGGCCACCATCCGCCTGCTGAAGACCGGCAAGAAAGTGCTCATGTTCCCCGAGGGCACCCGCAGCCCCGACGGCCTCCCGCAGAAGGCCGAGGCCGGCGTGGGCCTCTTCCTCGCCAAGACCGGCGCCCCCGTGCTGCCCGTGCGCATCTTTGGCAGTTACGAGGCCTACCCTAGAGGTGCCAAGTTCCTCCATCCCGCCCAGATCACCCTCGTCGTCGGCAAAAAGTACCAGCCCGACCTCACCGCCTCCGCCACCACCGGCCGCGACCTCTACCAAACGCTCGCCGATGACGTCATGCAGCGCATCACCGGCCTGACGATGTGATTGAGCCTCGCCCGCAAGCACCACCCCGCGCCGCAGTCGCGGCAGCGTCCCGGAGTGCGGTGGCAGAGAGGCACCGGCCACCGTGCCTCGTCGACACCGCTCTCGTGCGCACCCCGCGCCCTCACGATGACAGCCTGGTCCTGGCGTTGGACCTCTCTCTCTCAACGCCAAGATAAACGGCTACCGGCTCCACCAATTTCACATTGGCAGATCCGCAGCTTCTCCATCAAATTGATCTTGTCACTCAAGCCAATGGCAACTTCATCTTCCATTCTCCAAAGAGCAGCAGGACCCACACTCCAGGCCTCACATCTGGCAGACTTTGAGCGTCGCTGGCAGGTCGTCCTTCCGGAAGACTATCGCGCATGGCTCCTAACCAACAATGGTGGTGTTCCCGTCTCACAGGTCGTCAAAACAGATGCTGGGGAGGTCTTCGTGTCCTTCTTCTTTGACCTGGATCCCAAGGGGGACAGAGGACTCGACAGCGAACTCAGGCGTCTTGATGCCCAAGGCACCCTGCTTCCCATCGCGCTGGAAGGCGGTGGCAAGACGATCTGCCTTTCACTGGCCGATGGAAATGTCCTGCTGATTGAGGACCTCAGTCAGTCCGCCACCCCAGGCGGGGTCGAACGACTGGCGTGCTCCTGGTCCCAGTTTCTCAGCGGCTTTGCCACGCATGAGATGCCTTCTGAAACACTGGATGACCTTCTGGTCCGCATCGCGCGTGACACCGACGAGCCTGCCCTCGCGGCTTTCCTGGCCACAGGCGGCAGCATTCACCAGACGAACTCCAGTGGCGAAACCATGTTTCATCTGGCAGTCTTGAAGAAGAACACCGGGAGCATGCAACTGCTGTTGAAGCATGGTGCCAGCATGAACGGCGCCCTCCACATGGCAGCACGTGTGGCCGCTGTTCCCATGATCGAGTGGCTCCTCCAAAACGGCGCCAGCTTGGATGAATTGAACGAGCAAGGACTGCGCGCCGACGAAGTGGCCTCCATGCCCTTCGTGAAACGTCTCCTTCAAGGCAAACGCTCCCGGTAAGTAGAGTCCTTTGAAGCGATGAAGCGTGAAAAGGCTTCAGAAAATATTTCTGCCCTAATCTTTCTGCCAAAACTCTCCGGCATCGATCAGCCACAGCGCCCGTGGCGCGCGGCGCTTTAGCCCGCAGCAGACTTGATTGCAGACGGCGGGTGAAGCCGCCCATCGCGTGAACTTTACCTCCCAGAACCTTCGGTCTCATGAAGCTGATGAATCAACTCTACCTCACTCCTGCACACCACCCGGCTGCGGATTCGGAGATCCGCGCTCCGATGACGCCAGCGCGCATCCACACCTAACTAAGAATGCCCAAATCAATAAAGACAGAGAGACTGTGAGCAGAAACATTTCAGAGAATCTTTCTACCCTTAATCTTTCTACCAAAAATCCCCGCTGTTCGGTCATCCCGCCACCGCTCCTCAACCCGGCCTTCTCAGCGTCGGTTCGCGGGACCAGAGGCGGCCGTTCTTGGCAGCAGTGATGTATTTCGCCACGGCCTTCTCCTGCGCGATGGGCAGCACGCCTTCATCCGCCTGCACACCCGCTTTATCAAGCAGCGGCTGCGTCTCGGGCGTGTGGCCGATGAACTTCAAATGCGCAAACGCGTTCGCCACCCAGTCCACCGGACCCGCCTGCGTGGCCAGGTCCTGCGCGCCTGCTTCGGAGGCGAGGATGACCACGGTGTCAAAGATCACCGATGGCGCGCCAGAGATGGGCGCATCCGCCTCCTGGAGATTTCCCTCCGCATCCGTGGCACCACCGACCTTCGGGGCCACGATCATGAGGGATGCCTTTTCCTTCTTCGCGGCCTTTTGCACGGCGGCGAGGAGCTTCGCATCAAACCCGTCCGTGATGAGCACGCCGATCTTCCGCCCCTGAAGCGTGACGGGTGCCTTTTGAATCAAGCTGAGCGAGGGCGAAGGCGTGAGATCACGCGGCGGCAGCGCCGGGGTGATGCTCTCCGCCTGCTCCTGCATGCCCAATGCCTCGGCGACACCGGCGTGCAGATCTTCATCAATAATGGTTAGGTGGCCGAGCATGCGCAGGCGGATGGCCTTCGTCTCCACCTTCGCCAGTTCAAAGGCGAAGGCGCTGATGATGTGCTGCTGCTCCGTCTCCGTCATGGAGCGGAAGAACAGCCGCGCCTGCGAGTAGTGGTCCGCAAAGGTTTCCGAACGCTTGCGGATCTTCTCACCCTCCATGACCTCCGGCACGCTGGCGAAGCCGTGCATGGGGCACTCGCGCGGCTTGTTGCCATCCAAGCTGTTAGGCTCATAATTCACGCGGCCTTTCGGCACCTGCATCTGACGCAGGCCGTCGCGCTGGAAATTATGCATCGGGCAGCGCGGCGCATTCACCGGGATCTGGTGAAAGTTCGGCCCGCCCAGACGTGAAAGCTGCGTGTCCTGATACGAGAAGAGTCGGCCCTGCAGCAGCGGGTCATTGGAGAACTCGATGCCCGGCACGATGTTTGATGGCAGGAAGGCCACCTGCTCTGTCTCGGCAAAGAAATTGTCCACATTGCGGTTCAGCACCAGCCTGCCCACCATGCGCAGCGGAATGATCTCCTCAGGGATCAGCTTCGTGGCATCCAGCACATCAAAGTCGAGTTCGGCGGCCTGCTTTTCATCAAAGACCTGCAGGCCCAGCTCCCACTCGGGGAAGTCACTGTTCTGAATGGAGTCCCACAGATCACGACGATGAAAGTCCGGGTCCGCGCCATTGATTTTCACGGCCTCATCCCACAGCACGGAGGCCGCGCCGAGCTTCGGCCGCCAGTGAAACTTCACGAAGCGTGACTCGCCCTCCGCATTCACCAGGCGGAAGGTATGCACGCCGAAGCCCTCGATCATGCGCAGCGATCTCGGGATGGCTCGGTCAGACATGGTCCACATCAGCATGTGCATGGTCTCCGGGCTCAGCGAGACGAAGTCCCAAAAGTTGTCATGCGCGGAGGCCGCCTGCGGGAAGCCGCGGTCGGGTTCCATCTTCACGGAATGCACCAGGTCCGGGAACTTCATCGCGTCCTGGATGAAGAAGACGGGGATGTTGTTGCCCACCAAATCATAATTCCCCTCGCTCGTGTAAAACTTCGTGGCAAAGCCGCGCACATCCCGTGGCATGTCGCCCGAGCCCGCACCGCCGGCCACGGTGGAGAAGCGCACAAAGACCTCCGTCTTCACCTTCGGATCCTGCAGGAAGGCCGCCTTGGTGATGTCCGCCAGGGACTCATACACCTGGAAATAACCATGCGCGCCTGAGCCACGCGCATGCACGATCCGCTCCGGAATGCGCTCATGGTCAAAATGCGTGATCTTCTCCCGCAGCACAAAGTCCTCAATCAGCACGGGACCGCGCACACCGGCCTTGAGAGAATTTTGGTTATCCGAAATCGGCACGCCATGATTGGTCGTGAGCGCCTGCTTCAGCTCCTCGGTGGTCTGATGCGTCTCCGCCGGCAGACGGGCCGCGTTCGAGGTGCTGGACTTCTTCGAGCCGGGTGTTTGGCGTTCGGACATAGGGATGGGTGGCTGAGTGAGTGGTGATGCGCAGCGCCTGCCTCAGCAGAACCCAAAGCAGACGACTGCGACCGGTATCGTCCCGCGCCCTCCGCCCGGACTTCCGAAAGTGCCCCCCTGCCCTCAGATAGGAGTGCGCCCCGATGGCTGCGTCATCCTGAGCTCCAAGCAACAGATGGCGAAAAGAAGGTGTGGCTGCGCATCATCACCCACCATTCATCACCTTCGGAGCCAGTTTCCGATATAGCACATGCTTTCTCAGAGGGTGCCCTTCCGGCAAGGACGGGTGTAAAAAATCTCCATGCAGGTCACGCGTGAAACCCAGGCGCTCCATGAGCTTGCGGGAGCGATCATTACCGATGACGGTGAAGGACACCAGCTCCTTCAGGCGCAGCACCTCAAAGGCATGCGCCATGGCCTGCACCGCCGCTGCATGGGCGATACCGCGCCCCCAGAACTCGCGGCGCAAACGCCAGCCGATCTCCACGCACGGTGTGAAGGGCGCGCTGAACCTCGGCTCCGCCAGCCCGGTGAATCCGGCGAACTCGCCCTCTACATCCACCGCCCAGAGTCCCCAGCGGCGCTGGTCGATCCCTTCGCGCAGCCGCTGCATCCCCTGGCGGCTTTCCTCCGCCGTCAGCACCTTGGGGAAGAAGCGCATCACTTCCGGGTCCGAGTTCATCGCCGTGAACGGCTCCAGATCCTCCTGCCGCCACTGGCGCAGGAGGATGGCGGGAGATAATGAAAGGCCTAACGCCATGTGTGGTGAGAGGATGACGTGGGATCGAGGAGACGCGTGCCGTGTCTTAGCCAGATTGGGTGCCGGGAGCAACTCTGATGTCGACGGAGGTGCCCTGCGTAGGCTCTGTGGAGCGCGGATCTCCGAATCCGCAGCCGTGCCGAGCGGAACTGAGAGATGGAAGCGCTCATCACGTCCCCTACGCCTCCCAGAACCTTCGGGCCAGACACATTGATGTCTCGACGTCACCCTCACCCCTCGAGTCCACCCTGCTGCGGATTCGGAGATCCGCGCTCCACAGGCCTCTCGGACTCCCGACGCCTAACAAACACCAAGACCAAGCAAAATCCCTTCTGAATCCTGCCAATCATGTGCAAAAAAACCCCGCACACCCCCGATCCTCACCTCACCCAAGACCCGGATCATCCAGCTCTCCCAGCACCTCCACGTCATCAAACGCCAGCGCCTTCAGCGCCTGGTCCAGATGCGCGGTGCTGCGACCGCCGATGAGCACAGAGGAGATGCCCGGTTGGTGCAGCGCCCACGCCAGAGCGAGATGCGTCTGTGTATGGCCCGTGCGCGCGGCCATGGCCTCCAGATGCGCCAGCTTGCGCCAGGAGGTCTCATGAAAATACACGTGCTGATGTCCGGGGATCACATCAAAGCGTGTGCCTGAGAGCACCTCTGCGCCACGCTTGTGCTTGCCGGTCAGGAAGCCCGCGCCGAGCGGGCTGTAGGTGATGATGCTCATGCCACGCTCTGCACACACGGCACGCAGCTCCGGGGTGATATCGCTCACGGCCAGGTTGTGATTGTTCTGCACCACGTGAAAGAGCGGCGGCAGCGCCTGAAGCTGGGCCGAACTAACATTGCTCACACCCAGCGCCCTCACTTTTCCGCTCGCTAGCAACCGCTCCAGCGCGGCGGCAGCGCGCAGAGCGCTTTCATCCCACCGGTGCAGATAGAGCAGGTCCACCTGCTCCATGCCCAGACGGCCCAGGCTCATGTCCACACTCTTCACCAGCGCGTCTCCATCATACGGTGGCAGCACCTTGGTGGCGATGCTGATGCCAGCGGGCCGGCGCGTGGCCAGCCATCTTCCGACGATCTCCTCCGAGGCACCTCCGCCATAGGCAGTGGCGGTATCAAAGTGACACACACCACTCTCCAGCGCATGATCCAGCAGGTGGTGCGAGGCCTCCTCATTGATCTCCCGACCAAACGTCACACAGCCCAGCCCGATAGGGCTGACAGGCAGTCCGGCGGAAGTGATGCGTTGGATCTTCATTGCCGATCAAAATACACGACGCTGCTCATTTGCTGCTTTTTGGGCGTGCTTAGTTGCATCCCATTTAGAGACAAAATGCAACGTTTTCTATCATGCCGGGGGAGTCGCTGTGACAGCCGCTGTATATGCGTCCTTCAGACCGGCATCCGTCTGCGTATGACTGCCGCGATAGACAAACAGCAGCCCCAGTCGTGAAAACTCTGTCGTGTTTGGCGCGCTGTGGTGGATGGTCTCGCACTGGTGGATGGTCGCATCACCGGGTGCGAGCAGACCGCAGAACTGCTCGCTCAAAGGCCCCGGAGGAGGTTCTGCCAGACCGATGCTGTTGCCACGCACGCCGCTCGGCTTGGTGGGCTTCATGCCCTCCTTCTGCGAGCCTCGGACAAAGAACACAGGGCCGTTTGCCTCGGTCACGGCATCAATGGCGATCCACACGGTCAGCATGTCAGGCGGGGTCTGGCAGAAATACGCGTTGTCCTGATGATACGGCACACCGGAGCCGATGCGCGCAGGCTTGTTGAAAGTCTCCACACCCATGAGCACAGGCTCCCCATGCACAAGCGGGGCGATAAGTGCGCGGATGTCCTCGCGTTCGCCCATCTGACGGAAAAATTCGTTATGTTCCTCCAGTCTCCAGAGGTTGCGCACCGTCTTCTCGTCCCTCTCGAAGGTGCGCGCACTCGCGGGTTTGGAGCCCAGGTCATCGCGGATGTAGCGGGCCAGTTCTTCACGAACGGCGGCCACCTCGTCAGCCATCAAAAACCGGCGTACACAGATGACGCCGTCCTTTTCATAATCGGCGAGCAGTTGGGTGGTATCAGACACATTCATGGGGGTGGAAGGAGGGTGATTTCAGTTTCGACGACTTCGAGAAGTTTGGAGGCAGCGTGCAGGGTGATCTCAACCGTGTTCCATCCCTGTTTCAGCAAATCAATGTCCTTCACCGGCCACTGCACATAGGCCTCCGTGGCTGGAGAGCAGGAGATGCCATGCCTCAGCCCCTTCGTGACCACGGTCTGCGCGGCGGCGCTGCCTTCATGGAAAAGCCTCCCATTGAGAGAGACCGTCATCTTAACGTCGTCATACTTTTGGTTCGCGCCATGCAAACCTAGCCGGAAATGGGCAGTGGTCTTCGAGGGATCCTCCCCGATCAGGACCCGCAACATAGTCTTCTGCTCCAGGGTCAACACCGTGGGGAGCTGTTTCCGGTATTCATAGGTGTCCAGATAGTCGTGAAAATACGCCGTGGTGATGGGGTAGCGCCGGGGCCCTTCCTGCGTGCTCAGCGCCTTCACGCTGAGCGGATCCGTGTGCAGGATGTAATTATAGATCTGATGCCCGCTCGCCCCCAACTGCCGCTGATTCAGCGCCGCTCCGAGAAACCCCGCAGCATCTGGCGTGCGTGAGACCTCCCTCTTGTAGGATGCCTCCGTGTGTTCCGCCGAAAACGGCCAGTGATAGCCGCTGCGCCCATAGAGTGAGCCAATGACCTCGATACCCTCCGGCTTAGACAGCGCCACAAACTCGTCGATCGGCATGTCATGCGCCAGCGTCATCACCTGCGCCGGGATGATGGCATCCACCAGATGTAGCTTGATCCATGTGCCGATGTCGATCCCCGCCCACGTGCAGTTTTTGATCGCCGGTGGCACGCGCACGATCAGCTTCATCGGCCTCTTTTGTTCCTTCGAGATGCGATTCAGCGCTTCCCGCGCCTTCTTCACCACAGCCGTCAGATGAAATGCATTTTGTTCGGCGGTGCCTGGCGGGAAGAAGACCTGGAAGCGGTTAAAATCCAGCTCAAAGCCGTCCATGATGTCTGCATAGCGATCCATCGCCTCCAGGATTACACCGAGCCGATACACCCGCACATCCTCCCGCGCATAGTTCAGCAGATGCTGGTAGATGTCCGCACCAGGCACAGGCGTGGCACCGAGACTCGCATCCTGGTGCTCCATCCAGAAGCGGCCCGTCAGCGGGTAATAGAGCGGGTCACTACAGTAGTGCGCATCATTCATCCGGTAGGACGGGTAAAAGCGCAGCCCGCGTGCGCGTGCCACTTCCCCCACGATGCGCGGCGCATCCAGGCCCGCCTCCGTGGCAGCCCGGCAGCGCTCGATGCGCTTCTCCCACGCTGGTTCTTTGCTATACTTGGTGAACCGCCAGCCCCAGGTGCTGGCCACCTTCGTCTGATAATACAGGATGTCCGACCCCGCGCCGATGGACCACATGAGCGACTTTACCGGCCCATCCGCGATGGCATTCACCAGCTTCTGCAGCTTGTCCTTCGACTCCTCCGGCGTTTCCCCCACAAAGGACAGATCCCCATCCAGGTTCTGCATCAGCACCAGCGGCTCCGCAGCCCTGGCGAGGCACCAGGAGCATAGAAGGATCAGGGGAAGGTAAAGCTTCATCAGGCGTGGAGGTGGTGCAGACTACCTTGAGCGCACTCATCCAATCAATGCCACTGAACTGGTTCTTTCCGCGAACCAGGGAGTGGCAGACCTTTATCCAGAAGTTTGGCAGAAAGAAGATCACCAGCGAGCATCCACCCATCATCATCCCTTCCCGAAACAGCTCCCATCGTGTTAATCCTGAATCCTGTTAATCCTGTAAAAATTGCCACAAAGCACAGCAGCGTTCACGTTCGCCCCACTTCCCATGCTCCACCACATCTCCTTCGCCGTCGCGGATCTCACGCGTGCCGCTGCCTTTTATGACGCGGTGCTCTCAGCGCTCTGCTACCGCCGCGTGTGGGAGGACCCCACCTTCATCGGTTACGGACTGCATCCGGGCCAGGATCTCTTCGCGCTCAAGCTGCGCCCTGATCATGCGCAGGCACTTGGAGATGGCTTTCACCTCGCCTTTGCCGCGCCCTCTCGGGAAGCCGTCACCGCTTTTTACGAAGCCGCGATGTCTCACGGCGGCACGGACAACGGCGGCTCCGGCCTGCATCCGGAGTATGGTGCGGACTACTTCGCCGCCTTCGTCATCGACCCCGATGGCTACCGCATCGAGGCCGTGATTACCACTCCGCTCGCCAACGATCCCTTCAACGGCTACTGACCTAACAAAAAGGGCGGAAGCATCTGCTCCCGCTCTACAATGCTCAGTTGGTGATCTTCACCGGCGTGCCTCCGGGCGTGTTCTCAAAAAAGATCTTCGCCATGTGCGTGGGCAGGCGGATGCAGCCGTGCGAGTCGGCATAACCAGGAAGATAACCTTCATGCATGCCCACCGCGCCTGTCACACGCATAAAGTAGTGCATCTTTGCCGCGTCAAACTTCGTGCCTGGGGGCCGAGCGTCCTTGCGGTTGTCGATGTTGGACTTCATGATCGCCATGTCCGCATCCACGTAGTTGCCGTAGATGGAGGACACATGGTCCTCGTCCTTCTGGATCACGCTGAAATTGCCACGCGGCGTGGGAAACTCATCACTGCCCGTGCAGACCGGGGAGGCACCCACCAGCTTGTCACCCTTGTAGTAAAGGGCCATCTGCTCCTCGATCTTGATGTGGATGCGCGGCTTGCCCTCCACATCGTCGCCCTTCCAGAAAGAGCCGTCGCCCTTGTAGGGCGAGGGTGGCGTGGCCTTGGACCGCTTCACCAAACCCAAGGGCGCAAACTCCCAGCGCGGCGGTGCCATCGTCACATAGTAGCCACCTCCCGGGCTGGCCGCGCTATAGTAGGGATTTGTGTTCACACAGCTCACGCCGAGCGTGATCAGGACAGAGGAGAAGACAAGCCGGACAACAAGTGGGAGACGGGATGAGGCGGACATGGAAGCGCTTTTGATAGCCAGAACCTCAGCAGAGACAATGCCGGATTGCCAAGTTATGCCACCTTGCGAGTAACATCAGCCCAACATGCAGAGCTCTTGACTACGAATGGACACTGATGAACACGAACATGAACCAACCCTCCGATGGCTTGGCCATTAGTGTAAATTAGTGTCCATTCGTGGTTAAAAATACCCGACTTGGCCGATTAATCCGCCCTATCGCCAAATTTCCTTTTTCAGCTTTCGGTTCAGCCTTTTCAGTGGATTGAAAGCCAGCCCTCCGAAATACTCCTTTCGTTCCATCCATCCCCTCATGAAGCTCGCCCTCATCCGCCGTCAGTTCGCCTCCGTGGGCGGGGCAGAGCTGTATCTGCAGAGGCTGCTCGGCGCGCTCGTGCAGGCCGGGCATGACATCCATCTCTACACGGAGCGCTGGGAGGGCGCCGCCGCCGGAGTCACCGTGCATGAGGTGCCGGTGAAGGCACGTCGAGCCCTGCGGAACACCGTCTTCGCGGAAGCCGTGGACCGCCAGCTCGCCGGCACGGACTATGACCTCGTCTTCAGCCTGGAGCGCACCGTCCGGCAGGATGTGTATCGCGCAGGCGATGGCGTGCACGCCGTCTGGCTGGAGCAGCGCAAACGCTTCGCCCCCTGGTGGCGACGTCCCTTTGTGGGCATGGGCGCCTTTCATGCCAACATGCGCGCCCTGGAGACCCGTACCTTTGATCCCGCGAACACGCGCCACATCATCGTGAACTCCGACATGGTGCGCCGGGAGATCCTGGCACGCTTCCCCTTCCCCGCGGAGCGCATCCACCTCGTGCGCAATGGCGTGGACCCCGACCGCTTCCAGCGTGGCGACCGCGCCGCCACCCGCGCGAAGTTCGGGCTGGCCGAGGATGACTTTGTTTTATTGTTTGTTGGGTCAGGCTGGGAGCGCAAAGGCCTGCACTTCCTGGTGGAACTCATGCGCCGCTGGCAGGAGGAAGAGCCGAAAGTGAAACTGCTCGTTGTGGGCAAGGGGCGCCTCTCCAGCCCGCCGCCCAACGTCATCCTGGTCGGTCCCATGCGCGAGGTGGAGCACGCCTACGCTGCTGCGGACCTCATGACCTTCCTGCCGATCTACGAGCCTTGTGCGAACGTCATTGCCGAATCCCTCGCCAGTGGTCTGCCCGTCATCACCAGCGCCTTCAATGGCGCCTCGGAACTCATCGATGAAGGCATCAACGGCCACACGCTCGCCGATCCTGCGGACATCGGCACCCTCGCCAAAACCATCCGCCATTGGCGCGACCTCCCCACATCACGCCCCGTCCCCTGCAAGAAGCCCCTCGACCTCGACACCAATGTCCGCGAAACCCTCCGCGTGCTGGAGATGGTCGCGAAGGAGAAAGTTGGCTAGGCCAGACTGAACGCACGAGATCACGCGGCTTCTCGCTCATCTGCGACCCCTGGGCTTGCTTTTCACCGGCACAGCACACACGATTTTACCCCAGCCCCTCTCCAACCACCACCTTCCCATGAATGAGAAGAAAAAGAACCCGAACCCGAATCTCGTGCGCTCTGAATTGGAGGACCTGACACAGGTGGAACAGCGCCTGAAGAGCGGCGGCACCTGGCATGATGTGGTCATCCAGCATGTGAATCTCATCCCGCTGGATGGCGCGCTCGCGACAGCGGGAATCGCGGGTTGTCATTTCCTCGGCTGTGATATCGGAACAGAGCTGGCGAAGGCCATCGCATGCGCGGAGGCGGCGGCTGGCAAGGCAGAGACAGACGAGGAAAAAAAGGCCAACCCGCACTGCATGGTGATCCCGCCGATGCCCTGGCTGCCCTTCAAGCCCTTTCGCGCCACGCTCTATCAGGCGGAGGAGCTGGTCGGCATCTTCACCACAGAAAATCCGACTGTGGAGCGTCCGGTATATGAGGCTTCTGTAGACTGGAAGAGCTACTGCACCTTTGCCGATCCGCTGACCACGAGGCTCTTCACCGATGATTCCGTGGACACAGTGCTGGCGCGCCGCCTGCATGACACCTTCATTTCCGATGCGTTGGACGACCTGCTCGCGGCCACGCGCGCGCGGCAGACAGAGGCGAAGAAGGGCGGCATCGTGGCCATCATGGGTGGTCATGACATGCCGCGCCTGGAGAAAACGAAAAACGCTCCTGCCGGCACAGCCCTGGGAGATGAGTGGGAAGGCATGACGGATGATGCCGTCTATACACGCGTGGCACTGCTGGCACGGAAGCTCACTCTGGAGGGCTATCTGCTCGTCTCCGGCGGCGGCCCCGGTGCCATGGAGGCGTGCAATCTCGGCGCCTACTTTGCCACGCGTGCCGTGGATGACCTGCGCGCTGCGATCCGCATGCTGCAGGCCTTCCCGGAGTTCAAAAGCGGCAAATCCGTGGAGTGGCTCATCCCCGCCATGAAGGTGCGGCGCGAATACCCTGTGAAGATCGAGGACGCGGAGAAGTGCCGCAGCGTGGGCATTCCCACTTGGTTTTATGGTCATGAGCCGCCAAATCCCTTCGCCTCGCACATCGCCAAATATTTTGAGAACAGCGTGCGTGAGGAGGGCATGCTGGCCATCGCCACGCACGGCATCATCTTTGCGGAGGGAAATGCCGGCACCGTACAGGAGATCTTCCAGGACGCCTGCCAGAATTACTACGCCACTTACGGCACCGCCGCCCCCATGATCCTCTATGGTCAGGACTACTGGGACCCGCCTGCCATGCCCGTGTATGTGAATGACAAGCGCAAGAAAGCCTTCCCGCTCATCCGCAAGCTCGCCGAGGAAAAAGGCTTCACCCATCGCCTCATTGTCACCGACTCATTGCGCGAGATCGTGAAGACGATCACCGCCTTCAAGCCCTGATCACCTAACAAAAAGACCGTTAAAATAGGTCTGCCATGTCTGTTCGCTTCACGATTGCCCTCATCGTCTCAGCCGCCACTGGCAGATCCAGGAGAAGAAGGGCTACGCCGTGAGCTACGCACCTGGAGGCTACATCTGGCCGTGAAGGCTCGTTGGGAATGACCAACCAGCCTCACAACGCCTTCTCGTCCGGCTCATTGAACCTCCGCCGCGCAAAGAAGATGCGCGCGCTCTCGGCCACGCCATAGGCGCTCTCCTCCTGCGTCAGATCGTCCGTCTGGATGCGCAGATCCGCCATGGATTTATAAATGGGCCCGCGCTCCTGGATCAGCCGCTCCAGCTTGACGCGCGGAGATTCCTCACCCCGCAGCAGCGGCCGGTCATTGTTCGCAGAGGTGCGCCGCACCAGCAGATCCGTTCCCGCCTCCAGCCAGGTGACGAACCCCAGGTGCCTCAGCAGCGGCAGGTTCACCGGCTGCGTTATGATGCCTCCGCCCGTGGCGATGACGTGATGCCGGCTGCCTAACAACTCACGTAACACAGCGCTCTCACGCTTGCGGAATCCAGCCTCGCCTTCCTTGGCAAAAATCTCCGGAATGCTGCACCCGGCGCGGTTCACGATCATGTGGTCCGTGTCCGCAAACCGGAAGTCCAGCAGCCGGGCCACAAACCTGCCCACAGTGGATTTGCCGCTGCCCATGAGACCGATGAGCACGATGTTCTCCGCCCTCGGCGCGGGTGTCTCGTGGTCCACCTCCACCTGGTCCAGGATGGAGGAGACCATCAGCGGATCATCCGCCAGCGCATCCAGATAGCAGGGATAGGTGGCCGTCCAGCCCGTGGACTTCAGACGTGCATTGGACACACGCTTGTGCGTCCAGCCGCGCTTGCGGTCAGGATTCGGAGCCTTCCTCTTCGGCAGCGGCAGGCTGAAATAGTTCGCCAGCGTGTTCAGGCATTCGCGCTGCGTCATGGGCAGGTCATCCGCCACATTGTAGATGCCCGCATGCCGGTGCGTGAGCAGATGCACGATGGCCGACGCGGCATCGTTGCCATGGATTTGGTTAATCAGACGACCGTCCGGCGCGCCTTCCGCGACCTCGATGCCGCTCTTGCGTTCCAGCAGATTCTTCAGCAGCACCGAGCGCCCCGGCCCGTAGAGGCCTGCGAGCCGCGTCACCGTTCCGCCCTTGCCCAGCGTGATCTCCTCCGCCTCGCGCAGCAGCACACCCGTCTCGCGATCCGGTTCCGCAGGTGAGCATTCATCCACCGTGCTCCCGTCTACCTGCGGATACACGCTGGTGCTGCTCGTATACAGCGGCCACGCCCCTGGGAAAGCCTCCACCAAGTGCCTCATGCCATCCACATACACATTTTGGTAGGCCGCGGCACCACCGCGCCCAGAACTGGCGCAGTGCACAAAGGCATCCACCGCGCCCGCTTGCGCGCGCAGCGCCTGCACGGATTCTGCAGAAGACACATCGCACGCCTGGACACGCCACGGCTTCTCCGCGGCCAGCCTGGCGGCAGACTCTGCGGAATGCGTGGCACCGATGACCTCATGGCCACCTGCATGCAAAAGATCCGCCACACGCTCGCCGACGAATCCACAACCAAGGACAAGCACCTTCATGAGCCGCGGCGGTTGTTTTGATAGTAGCTCACGAGACCTTCCACGATCCCGCTCACATAGTCCTCGATGGCGCTCGTCGTCAGCCTGCCACCGATCAGCGTGCGCCCGAGGTAATGCCCCGCCAGGAGACGACGATACGTCTCCTCATGATTCATCACATACGGCTCCAGATACACCACCGGGCAGCGGTAGATGCGGTTCGCCAGAAGGTTCCGAGCATACACATAGGGATTGCTCCCTGGGCGGCGTGCGTTTGGCGTGGTGTAAACATACGCAGGCAGGCCTGTGCGGCGCGCCATCCCCTCTGCCACCGCATTTCCCAGCGGGATCTCCTCCTCATGCACACGGCCCAGCAGGCGTGAGAGCATCTCAAAGCGCACATCCTGCTGCATCAGCTCCGTGTTCGAGTAGCAGCCGTTCACCAGGATGTGCAGATGATTCTGCGGTGAGAACTGCGGCGAGGTGGCATCTCCCCACGACTCCGCGTTGAAGTGCAGGCATAGCACCAGGTCGGGCTTGATCTGCTCATTCACACGTTCGCCACGCGCGCGGATCTCGCTCACACGGTAAAAAAGCTTTTCGCTCTGCCACTGCACGGTCAACAGCTTCGCATCACCCGCGAGGCCGGCATACGTCGCCGAGGGATCAGCAAAGCCCGACTCCACCAGAATCTGGCGTGCATCATTCTCCAGATCCAGCGGACGCTTCTTCGTCACAGGTTCGGAATTTTCACGCACCAGGCTGACGATGGCACCCAGTGCGGTCAAACGCTCCTTCAGTACCTGAGCCGTGAGGAGAGAAAGATCCCCTTCGCGGATGGACTCACCGGCCTTAAAACTCAGAAAACGCTCCTCCATCACCGCCCACGATCCGCCAATGTGCCCGGGGTCCAGAGCGATCTGTAGATCACTCAGCAGCGGCCTGCCCTGGCGCGGCGTCAGCTCCTTCGCACGCCGCCACGTGGCCCGTGTGGTGGGATCCGCATTCACGTCAGCACTTGTGCCCGCAGCAGCGCGAAACGCCACACGCACCGTCTGCTTCTGAAGCTGCCCTGTGGGCACGATCAAGGCCTCATTCGTGATCTCGAAAGGCGGCGGCAACGCATTCGCCTCGCCATAAAAATCCTTCCACAGCTTCTCAAATTCCGACCTCGTCATGCTGCCTGAATACGCCTCCAGCCGACTCCAGTCCGGTGTTGACCCAAGCGCGCTCACCTTCGAAACCGCCAGCGGATCCAGCGATGTCGCCGCTGCTGGTGTGGCTGCGGGTGCCGGAGCCGCAGCGGGCGGTGTTACCACCGGCGGGGCTGCAGCAGCCGACGCGGGCACCGGCCCGGCTGCATCTGGCACCTGCGCATGTGAGCGCAGGCCCGCAGATGCGAGCAGAGCTGAAAACAAAAGAACCTTCATGCCGTGAAACTAGCCCGTTTGCCCAGCGAGGCAACCCGGAGCACTTCTCAGGAAGCTTTTCCTCGGCACCGTGCAGCGATGGAACGAAGACCATGATCTTGAACCATGAATGGGCGCTCATCCTCGCCCATGCCAACAGAGGGCAAGTTGAGTCGTGGAAATGAGCGTTCAGCAGTGGCTGAAGAACCACCTAACCAACAGAATCACAGCGTCTCGCCTCTCACGAACTCCGGCATCAACCGGATCGCCTTCGGCGGCAGTGTGCCCGTCTCCACGATCTGCCGCACCGCCCTTGACACAGCCCGCGCGAACTGCGCATGACCCGCCGCATAACGAGTGACAGCCGGCACGGTATGCTGCAAGAAAACATCATCATCCCGGGCGATGACCGCCATGTCCTGGGGGATGCGTACGCCCTGGCGCATGAGATGCATCATTACCGTCAACACATGCGCAGGACGCGCCACCAGACAGGCCGTGGGCGGATTGGGAGCCTGCATCACCTTGTCCAGCAGCGCCCTCACGTGCGCTGCGGTGCCGTTGTGCCGCAGGATGTGCAGCACCGGCGCGCCATCGCCGTGCAGAGCTTCCTGCAGGCCGCTCTCACTTTCCAGCTCACCGCCGTAGTCACCCTCCGTGCGGATGAAGGCGATGCTCTTATGCCTCAGCCTCCAGAGCATCGCCCCGGCGTGGCGGCATGTCGCCCGGTAGTCCGCATCCACACTCGGCAGCTCCACACCCGCCAGGCTGCTGCCTAACACCAAGCATGGTAATCTTCTTCGCAGAAACCAGTTCTGCACGGGCTCCAGAGATCCAAACAACAACCATGCCGCCGCTGGCGCACGCGTCGTGAGCGATTCCAAGGCGCGCTCAGGTCGTTTCGTGAAGCATGCCGTGCTCACGTGCACCTCCAGGCTGAAACCCGCCCGTGAGAGCTGATCCCGCAGCTCATCCACCATCACCAAAGAGGCCGCAGACATCTGTAAAAGCGGCCTCGGCGTGATGATCGCAATCACCCGTGAGGGCACTGCCTTTTTCAGCACTGACTTGCTCAGCTTGATCTTCCTTCTCTGGCGATCAGAAACCTCCAGCAGCCCGTCACGCCGTAGCTCATCCAGCGCTGCCCTCACCGTATGCCGGCTCACCTGCAACTTCGCGCACAGCTCTCGCTCACCCGGCAGATGCCCCTGCCAATGGCCCGCCAGCATCGACTCCCGCAAGCTCCTCGCCGTCAGACTAATCAACGAAACCCGCCGCGGTGGATTCGGACCCGAAGGAATAAGAGCAGACTTCATAAGCAATAACGAAGAACAAGGAACCAGGAACGGTGAACAACGAACCAACTTAATGTGGTATGAAAAACGGACCAGAATCAGAATGCTGTCATTCCGCGTTCAAAAAGCACATCATTCCCCTCACTCATCCCACCGGCTCCCTTTAATCCTGTAAACCCAGCCACGCATACCCCCCGATCCCCCATGCGCCTCCTCGCCTTGCTCTTCACCTGCCTCACTCTCGCTTCCCACGCCGCAGAAAGCATCATCACCCTAAACGTCGATCCTTCCGCCGAGCACCCACGCAACTCTGAAGGCTCCTTCGCCACGCTAGAGTCAGGTCGCATCATCTTTTGTTATTCTCAATTTTACGGTGGATTTGCCGATGAAAGTCCCGCCCGCATCGTGCGCATCCATTCAGACGATCAAGGCCGCACCTGGAGTGATCCTGTCACCGTCGTCGAGAACACCGGCGGCAACAACGTCATGAGCGTCTCCCTCCTGCGCCTCGCCAGCGGCAAGCTCGCCATGTTTTACTGCATCAAAAACAGTTGGCTGGACTGCCGGCCTCACATGCGCCTCTCCACGGATGAAGGCGAGACCTGGACCGATCCCAAATTGATCCAGCAAGCCCCCGGTTACTTCGTACTGAACAACGACCGCGTCATCCAGACCGCCAAAGGCCGCCTCATCGTGCCGTTGGCCTTCCACCGCTCACGCGGCACCGATCCCCACACCAGCAAGTCCTGGGACCACCGCGCCATCGCCATCTGGCTCTACTCCGATGATGAAGGTGCCACCTGGGCCGAATCTTCGAGTTGGTGGGCCATCCCCGTCCGCAGCAACAGCGGCCTGCAGGAACCCGGCGTCGTCGAGCTCAGCGGCGGCTCCATCTTCTCCTGGTGCCGCACGGATCAAGGCGCGCAATACGGCTTCACCTCCACCGATGCCGCCAAGACCTTCACCGCGCCTCTACCCACGGAGATGAAGTCGCCCAACGGCCCCGCCAGCATCAAGCGCCTGCCGAACAGCACCGATCTCCTTGCCATCTACAACGACCACTCCGGCATGTTCCCCTTCCCTCCGAAAAAGCGCAACCCCTTCGTCGCCGCCATCTCCAGTGATGGCGGCAAAACCTGGCCCAAGCGCAAGCTCATCGAGAACGACCCCGACGGTCTCTACCACTACACCGCCATTCATTTTGTGGGTGATGCCATGCTCATCGGCTACTGCGCTGGTGACAGCAAAGTCGGCGCCCTCAACCGCCTCCGCATCCGCCGCATCACCCTGGATTGGCTGAACGAACCCTGAATCATTGGTTCGGCACGCTTGCCATTAGACAGAATGATTATGGGCAGGATAATCATAGAAGAACAGTTCCCCAAATCATCCTGTCAAAAGCCCGCGCTCCGCTATCATCCATCACCGGCTCCCGTCATTAGTGTAAATTAGTGTCCATTAGTGGTTAAAAATTCCCCGTCCCTTTCCATGCTTTTCGAATCTTCCGTGGCCACCCCTTCTTAACTTCCATGCGCTCCTCCAAAGTTCTCGCCAAGCTCCGCGCTGGCCAAGTCGCCCGCATCTGCTGCTGCGGCTCGCCCATCGGCTTCTTTCCTGCCATCGCGGCCCATTTTAATTATGACGGCATCTGGATGGATGGCGAGCACCGCACCTGGGAACCGCGCGAGGTGGATGCCATGATCGCCCGTCATCACGCGGCCGATATCGACTGCGTGTGGCGTCCGCCGACGAAGGAAAAAAACGGCCTCTACCGCCTGCTCGAAGACGGCGCCTCGGCCCTCATGATCCCGCACGTGGCCACGGCGGATGATGCGCGCATCCTGGTGAACTCCATCAAGTTCCCACCGCTCGGCGACCGTGGCTTCTGCGGTGGAGGCCGCGATGCTGACTTCTGGATCGGCAAGCCTGCCGACTACACTGAGCAGGCGAACCGCGAGACCTTCCTCGTGGTCCAGATCGAGACTCCGCAAGCCCTCGATAACGTCGATGAAATCGCAGCCGTCCCCGGTGTGGAAGTCCTCTTCCTCGGTCCTGGCGACATGTCCCTGCGCCTCGGCTGCACGCCTGCCGTGAATGACCCGCAGATGCTCGAGGTGCAGAAGAAGATCGCCGCCGCCGCGAAGAAGCACGGCAAAGCGTGGGGCCGCCCCGTCGGAACCGCCGCCGATGTCAAAACCATCCTCGATCTCGGCGCGAGGTTCATCGTCCACGGCAGCGAGTTCGGCGCCCTCCACGCCCACTTCACCGCCTGCTCCGCCGACTTCGATCAAATCCTCAGTGAGTCCGCCGGCACTCCGGAGATTCCGGCTGGGAAGACGTATTGAGCAACCGCACCACACCTCGGCATCAGAAAGCCAGTTTTAAACTCCCACAGATTCGGGGAGGCCAGCAGATGAGGTTTCTTTGCTCATTCAATAAACAATCTGTGGGCCTCCCTGAATCTGTGGGAGACTTCATGTTCTCCCTTCTGAAAAAGCCACCGTAAACGATAGTCAACCACGGTAAACCACCGTAAACGGCTCCCATGAAGCCCCTGCTTTTCATTCTCAGCCTCTTGTTCACCGTCATCGCCCAGGCCCAGCAGTCGGCCGCCTGGACCACGCCCTTCCCGCCGCACAAGATCGCGGGGAACCTGTATTACGTCGGCTCCCAGGATCTCGCGTCCTACCTCATCACCACGCCGGAGGGGCACATCCTCATCAACAGCAGCCTTGAGGAATCCGTGCCGCTCATCCGCGATGCCGTGACAAAACTCGGCTTCAAATGGACGGATGTGAAGATCCTGCTCATCAGTCACGCTCATGACGACCACTGTGGCGGCAGCGCCCTCATCCTCAAAGAGACCGGTGCCAAATATTTCGTCATGGAGACCGATGCCGATGCCATCGAAGCCGGTGGCATCAAGCGCACGCGCCTCAGCGCCAGTTACATGAGCTTCGCGCCAGCGAAGGTGGATCGCCGCCTCAAGGATGGTGAAAAAGTTATCCTCGGCGGCAGCACCTTGGTGGCCCGTCTCACTCCCGGCCACACCCCAGGCTGCACTACCTGGACCATGAAGGTCGATGGTCTCAATGCCGTCATCATCGGCAGCCCGAATGTGAACCCCGGCACCGTCCTCGTGGACAGCAAGACCTACCCCGCCATCGCCGACGACTACAAGACCTGCTTCCGCGTCTTGAAGGAACTTCCGGTTGACCTCTTCCTCGGTGCCCACGGCAGCTACTACGACCTGCAGGCGAAGCATAAGCAGCTCGTCGCCGCCCCCACCGGCCCCAATCCCTTCATCGACAAAGCTGGCTACGCCGCCTACGTCGCCGACCGCGAAAAAGCCTTCCTCAAGGAGCTGGCGAAGCAGCAGGGGAAGTAGTCCACCGCAGGGCTCTATGGATGCTGACTACAGCCTTGTGGACAAAGCCTTCTGCGACTGCGTCGCCAGCGGGCAGCACAAGAGATGGCCCTTTGCTAAACTCAAGCCCGGCAAGGTGCTCTGTGACGTATGGCACGCCAAGGGCCTGATTGGAAACGGCGGATTCCACTGTTTGATTGGTAGCCTTGGAAAGAGACAAGTGCGTCAGCTCATTCAAGCCCATGAATACATCGGACTGCCAGAAACGGGCAAACTTGTCGAAGAAGCATATACTCTGTTCAATGACGCCAAAAGGTCCGTCGCCGACCCCGCCGACGTCGATGCCATTCGCCAGCGGTGCGAGCCTCGGATGACTGAAATAGAACGCGACTACTATGGAAGTGAGTCAGAGCTTATCAGCGCCGCCGCCCAGTATGTGAGGGAAAACCGATCTTCGTTCAGCAGTTTGCCCAACCAAAAGAGCGACTATTCCGTGTAGGCGCATTCGCCAGAATGCGGAATCAATGAACTTAACGAAGGCAGATACAGCTTTGCTCACTCTGATCTTCTTGAACCGCTAATAAGACTAATTAAAGACTAATGGATACCATTTAGAAGGGTTTCCTTTTAGCGTCACATCAGCGTCCTATTAGCGGTTAAATATTCCGGCTCAAGAACCCAGCTCTCAACTCCCGCCACTGAACTCCAGACTCGGCCTAACCACGGTTCCTCACCCGGAACTGCCGTGGCGTCATCCCCGTACGTTTCCGGAACTGCTGCGTAAAGGCGCTCTGGTCACAGAAGCCGTGATTCAGCGCGATCTCAATGATCGGCGCGGAGGTCTTCGCCAGCGCCTCCGCGGCGCTTTGAATGCGGGTGCGCAGCATCAGCTCATGCGGTGACAGCCCCATCGTCTCCCGCAGCTTCCGGTGAAGATGCCGCTCAGACACACCTGCCGCCTTGGCCAGTTCCGTCGTGCTCAGGTTTTTGTCACAATTCTTCCGTGCATGCTGCACCGCCGCCGTCACCTCCCGCACATCGTGGTGGCGCATGCGCTCCTCATCACGCCGAGTGATCCCCATGACGCCGATCACCTTCCCACTTCGATCCCGCACGGGCAGCTTTGTCGTCAGGAACCAGTCCAGATTCCGCTGCTCATCATACCAAACCTCCAGGCGATTGATGAGCGGCTTGCCGCTGCGCATCACCTTTTGATCATCCGCGCGGAAGGCTTCCGCCACCTCCGGCGGGAAGAACTTCTCATCCATCGCCCCCACCAGCTCGCGCTCATGCTTGATGCCGAACCTTTCAAAGGTCACGCTATTGGCCGCGATATGCCTGCCCTCCGCATCCTTCACAAAAAAGAACACGCCAGGCAGGTGCTCAAAGATAGCTCTCACGGCCTGTGGATCAGCGATCCTGGCAAAAAACTCCTTTTGAAGTATTGGCATCGGCATGGCCGGATTTTAACAGATTCACGCCACCTGTCATCCGCCAACACGCCCCTTCAGCACCTGTGATTCCAGCAAGACTCATTTCCGCATTCTCGTAATCTTGGTCCCCTCATGCCCTGCCCTCGTTCCGCCTCCCGCAGGCGTGCCCTCCCCCTCATCCTGCCGTTGCTGCTGCCTTCACTGATGCAGCTTCCTTCCGAGGCGGCCATCCCCGAGCGGCTCGCGGCCTTGATCCAGGAGAGGTGCGTGGAGTGCCATGACAAGGACACCGCCAAAGGCAGCCTCGATCTCACCGCGCTCCCTTTTGACCTCAGCAACCCCGCCGTGAGCGAGCGCTGGGTGCGCATCCACGACCGCGTGGAAAGCGGCGAGATGCCACCGAAGGCCGCCGATCTGCCGAAAGAGCAGCGCGCGGAGATGGTGCAGTGCCTGGACCAGGATCTCTACGCCGCTGATCACCGCGAGGTTCTGGCCCAGGGCCGCGGCTTCCTGCGCCGGCTGAACCGCGATGAATACGAGCAAAACCTGCGGGATATCCTGCAGCTCCCCGACCTCGACATCCGCGATATCCTGCCCGAGGACCGCCAGGGGCATCGCTTCAACAAGACGAGCGAGATGCTGGACATGTCACGCGTGCAGCTCGCCGCGTATTTGGACGCGGCAGAGGCCGCTCTGCGCGCCGCCATGGTCACGGAGCCTGCGCCGCCTCCCGTGCTGAAGCGCCGTATCGTCGGCACGGACCTCTTTCCCGGCACCGGCACCTTCGGCAACCGCGAGTCCATGTTCTTTGCGCGTAACAACAAGTCTATCGATTGGAACACGAAGGAGGACAAGGACATCGTCAAAAAGTCCGCGAAGGATGAAAGCATCGAGATGGCGCTCTTCCGTGCGGCGAGCTGGCCCTACATCGGCAATCCGAAGGGCTTCGTAGCTCCGCATTCAGGCAGATGCAAGGTGCGCTTCTCCGCACGTGCCGTGCAGCAGCAGCCTGGGTTCACCTACATCCCGGCCAGGCAGCCCGTGCCCATGACCTTCCGCACGCGCAAGCCCGCCGGGGCGGACATCATCAATGAGGTGCGCGCCGAGGGTGGTGTCATTGACATCCAGCCGGGGCAGAAGGTCCATGAGACCACGCTGAACATGCGCCAGGGCGAGGCCTTTGAATACAGTTTGTTAGGCCTGCCCATGCCGCTGGCCATGAACCCGAACGGCTCCGGCCCCACCTACCGCTACCCGCCCTTCCCGGCGGGTGGCCAGCCAGGTGTGGCCGTGCAGTGGATCGAGGTGGAGGGTCCGCTCCCGCCGGACCAGTGGCCGCCCGCCTCCCACCGCGTGCTGTTTGACGACCTCGGCATTGATGCAAAGCCTAACAAAGAGCGCGAGCGTGATGAAGCCAGCCGCCTGCTGCGCCGCTTCATCCACATCGCCACGCGTCAGCCCGTGCCGGAGGAGGCCGTGCAGATATTCCTCACCCTCATCCATCAGCGCCTGGAAAAAGGCTCGGCCTTCCGCGAGGCCATGCTTACCGGATACAAGGCCTTCCTGGCCTCCACGGACTTCATCTACCTGCGCGAGCCCAGCTCCAAGGACGACCACTTCGCCATCGCCTCCCGCCTGTCTCACTTCCTCACGAACTCGCGCCCAGATACTGAGCTCATGGATCTAGCCAAAAAAAAGCGGCTGCGTGATCCGCAGACCTTGCGCCAGGAAACCCAGCGCATCATCGCCAGCGCAGACTTTGATCGTTTCGTAACAAACTTTACCGACTATTGGTTAAACCTTCGCCAGATCCGGCGTGATGATCCTGACATCCGCCTCTTCCCCGAGTATCGCTTTGACGAATATCTGGTGGACAGCATGGAGCGCGAGACACGCACCTTCTTCACCGCCATGATCCGGGAAAATCTTCCCGCCAGCGTGCTCGTCAGTGCGGACTTCGTCTATGCTAATGACCGCCTCGCGAAGCACTACGATCTTCCCCCGCTCTCCGGCTCCGCCTTGCGAAAGGTCATGCTGCCGAAGGACAGCCCCTGGGGTGGTCTGCTCACCCAGGCCGCTCTATTAAAGGTAAGCGCGAACGGCACCGGCACCTCCCCCGTGGTGCGCGGCGCCTGGGTCATGGAGCGGCTCATCGGCAAGCCACCACCGCCGCCGCCACCAAGCGTGCCCGCCGTGGAGCCGGACATCCGCGGTGCCAAAACCATCCGCGATCTCCTGGCCCTGCACACCACGTCCAAAAGCTGCGCAGGATGCCACGCGAGGTTTGATCCCGTGGGTCTCGCGCTGGAAAACTTTGACGTCCTCGGTGGCTGGCGCACACGCTACCGCGGCAGTGAGGAGGGGGACCGCATCACTGGCATCGACCGTGCAGGTCATGACTTCAGCTACACCCTCGCCGCGCCTGTGGACGCCGCTGGCAAGCTGCTGGACGGCCGCACCTTCAAAGACGTGCATGATCTCAAGGCCATCCTCGCCGCTGACTCACGCCAGCTCGCCCGGAACCTGCTGCATCAGTTCACCGTCTACTCCACCGGCACGCCCGTCCGCTACTCCGACCGCCCGGAGATCGAAACCATGCTGGACTCCTGCGCGGCGGACGGCTTCCGCGTGCGCGACCTCCTGCTCGCCCTCGTGCAGAGCCGCATCTTCCTCGGCCAGCCCTAGCCTGCACAGCCTAACTTATTTTGCTATCTATTTCTCTGATTTGATCCGCCCGTCATGAACGCCCCTCACATCGCCCGCACCTTCTCACGCCGCCGCTTCCTCCGCAGTGCTGGTGTCACGCTCGGGCTGCCGTTTCTAGAGTGCATGACGCCCGTGTTTGGCCGCTCCGCTCCGGTGAAGCCGCCGCGCCGCATGCTGCTGATCTCCAACAACCTCGGCTTCCTCCCCACGCCCTTCTTCCCCACCAGCGCGGGCCGTGATTACCAGCTCACTCCCACGCTCGCGCCACTCGCCGGCATTCGTGACGAGTTCAGCCTCTTCAGCGGCCTGTCGCACCCGGATGTGAATGGCGGCCACAGCGCGGAGAATTGCTTCCTCACCGCCGCCCGTGGCCCAACTAAAAGTGGGTTTCGCAATCAGATCTCGCTGGACCAGTTTGCCGTGGAGAAGATGGGCCAGCTCACCCGCTTCCAGACGCTGAACCTCGGCGTGAACATTGACAAGGCCAACCGCAGCCTCTCCTGGACGCGTGACGGCGTGCTGCTGCCCGCTGAAGACAGCGCTCCCGCCCTCTTCCGCCGCATGTTTGTGCAGGGAGATCCCGAGGCCGTGAAAAAGCAGCTTCATCAGCTCGATGAGCGCGGCAGCATTCTCGATACCCTCACGGACCACACCAAGCGGCTCAATCGAGACCTAACTAACAGTGATCGCGCGCGCCTGGACCAGTATCTCACCTCCGTGCGTGAGGTGGAGGAGCGCCTGCTCACCGCCCGTGAGTGGGAGCTGCGCCCGAAGCCCGCCACCTCTCAGCCCGAGCCTGCGGACATCCGGGACAAAAAGCTCATCTTTGACAAGCTGGAGCTCATGCTCGCCATGGCACAGCTCGCCTTCGAGTCAGACTCCACCCGCATCATCACCCTCATGGTGGATGCCTTTGATACCCCAGCCTTCAAGCTGCACGACGACGAAAGCACCACGGAAGGCTACCACGGCCTCAGCCATCACGGCCAGGCCCCGGAAAAAGTCCGCCAGCTCGCCGATGCTGACCGCCAGCAGATGGTCCTTTTTAACAAGCTCGTGCAAAACCTCGCCAGCAAGCGCGAGGAAGCTGATCGCCTGCTCGACCGCACCCTCGTCCTCTTCGGCAGCAACATGGGAGATGCGAACAAGCACGACAACACCAACCTCCCGGTGCTCCTCGCCGGTGGTGGCCTGAAGCACGGCCAGCACCACGCCTTCAAGCACGACAACAACACCCCGCTCTGCAACCTCTTCGTCACCCTCCTCCAGTCCCTCGGTATCGAGGCCGGAGAATTCGGATCCAGCACGGGCACGGTCACGGTTTGATGGAGGAGCAAGGATAGTGGGAAGATGGGAGCCAGGAGATTCTCCAACAGATTCAGGAAGGCCAGCAGATTGGATTTTTAGGTCTTAAGTCATTCAGAATAATCTGCTGGCCTCCCTGAATCTGTGGGAACTGAAGGCAGGGAAGCGAATACGAAGCGGGCAGGGTGCTTGCCCATCAGCCGTGAGCCGCCATGGCCGGATTTTAACAAAAATTGGCAGGCCCTCACCAAACAAGTTCGCCGCTTGTGCTGTATTCCTCGCCGTCAAAACCACGCTCGATGTGCGCTTGTCCTTGCTCGTTGCGCATCGCTCACTGCTTACTGTCCACCGTTTACTGCTCATTGCCCACCATGCTCCGCCATCTCACTCTCACCCTGAGCCTCACGGCCGCTGCCTTCGCGCAGGCCCAGGAAGCCGCCCTCGAGTTCCCGCCGAAGCCGCCGGTGCATGCGCTGACGGCGCAGGAGGAGCAGCAGACCTTCCAGCTCCCGCCCGGCTATCACATGGAGCTCATTCTCGCCGAGCCGGACATCACCGAGCCCGTGTGCATGGCCTTTGATGGCAATGGCCGCCTCTACGTTGCCGAGATGACCAGCTACATGCGCGACATCGATGGCACCGAAGAACTCGTCTCCACCAGCCATGTCTCCGTCCACTGGTCCAGCAAGGACGATGGCAAATACGACCAGCACCGCATCTTCGCTGCCAACCTGAAGCTTCCGCGCCTCCTCCTCCCATTGGCCGATGGCGTGCTCATCGGCGAGACTGACACCAACGACATCTTTCTCTACACCGATACCGATGGCGATGGTGTCAGCGATAACAAAAAGCCTGTCTATACTGGCGGTCCCCGCGGCGGCAATCTTGAGCACCAGCCTAGCGGCCTCACCTGGGCTAATGACAACTGGCTCTACACCGCCGTGAACAACTACCGTCTGCGCTGGAAGGATGGCCAGCTCATCAAGCAGGACATCCCCGGCAATGGCGGCCAGTGGGGCGGCACGCAGGATGACGAAGGCAAGTTCTGGGTCGTCAATGCCGGCGGCGAGAAAGGCCCGCTCAACTTCCAAAACCACATCCTCTACGGCCAGTCTGCGGCGCGTGCGCAGTTCGAGCCCGGCTTTGAAATCGTCTGGCCTGCCATGGGCCTGCGCGATTACCAGGGCGGCCCTGGCAAATCACGGGACGACGACACGCTGAACCACTTCACCGCCACCTGCGGCGGTGAGATCTACCGTGGCGACCAGCTTCCCGCCGAGCTGAAGGGCGACCTCTTCTTTGGCGAGCCCGTGGGCCGACTCATCCGCCGAACTAAAATTGAGGTGAATGACGGTATCACTATCCTGCACAACCCTTATCCGCAAAACGAGTTCCTCCGCAGCACCGATGCCTGCTTCCGACCTGTGGACATGAAGACCGCGCCTGATGGCACCCTCTTCATCTGTGACATGTATCGCGGCATCATCCAGGAAGGCAACTGGACCAAGGAAGGCTCCTACCTGCGCAAGGTCATCCTCCAGCACAGCATGGACAAGGTCATCGGCAAAGGCCGCATCTGGCGCCTCGTGCATGACACGACAAAGCATGTCCCGGCCCCGAAACTTATCAGCGCCCCTGCCGCGCAACTCGTCGAAACCCTCGCGCATCCGAACGGCTGGTATCGCGACACCGCGCAGAAGCTTCTCGTACTCAAGCAGGATCCAAGCATCTTCCCCGCCCTGATCACCATGGCGCAAAAGCATGATCAGCCTCTCGCCCGCCTCCACGCCCTCTGGACCCTCGAAGGCCTGAATGAGCTCACCGCGGATCACATCCGCATCGCTCTCAAAGACACCTCTCCCCAGGTCCGCAAAGCTGCCATCCGCGCCAGCGAAACCCTGGCTGATCCCGCGCTCGAGGCCGATGTCACCGCTCTCGCCAAGGACAGTGATGCCAGCGTCGCCGTGCAAACGCTGCTCACGGCCAAGCAGATGAAGTGGAAAGAGCACGCCAAGCTCATCAATCTCACCGCCCTCACTTCTCCATCCAAAGGCATCAAGGAACTCGCCGGCCAGATGCTCAATAACCAACTATCCTTCCCCCGCGAGTTCAGCAACGCGCAAAAGGACCAGATGCGCCGTGGCCAGGCCATTTATCAGGAGCTCTGCTTCACCTGCCACGGTCTCGATGGCAAAGGCACCGCGCTGGAGGGCCTGCCACCCGGCACCACTCTCGCCCCGCCACTCTCCGGCTCCAAGCTTGTGGTGCAGAGTGACTTCATCCTCCGCGTGCTCCTGCACGGACTCAGCGGCCCCGTGAATGGCAAGACCTACCAGGCGCAGATGATCCCCATGGCGAACAATCCGGACGAATGGATCGCCGACATCGCCAGCTACGTCCGCAAGAGCTTTGGCAACAGTGGCCGCTTTATCGAGAAGACCGAGGTCGCCAAACTCCGCAAAGAGCACAGTGCCCGCATGACTCCCTGGACCAGCGACGAGCTCAAAACCTTCGGCCCCCAGCCCTACACCCACCGCAAGGACTGGAAGCTCACCTCCAGTCACAACCCCGGCGACCTAACGAAAAGCATTGACGGTAATACCGAGACCCGCTGGGACACCCACACCCCCCAGGTCCCCGGCATGTGGCTCCAGATCGAGCTGCCGAAAGCCCTCCCCATGGCCGGCCTCATCCTCGACACCGCCAAATCCAAGAACGACTGGCCCCGCGGCTGGAAGATCGAGCTTTCCTCAGACGGCAAGACCTGGGACAAACCCGTGCTGGAAGGTGCCAGCTCTACCACCGTCACCGACTTCCTCTTCCCGAAAACTCAGACTGCCAAATTCATCCGCATCACCGACACTGGCACGGTCAAAGGCCTCTACTGGTCCATCCACGAACTCGAAGTTCTGGAGCCTGCGGTGGCCCAGACAAAGTAGTCATGGGCTTTAGCGCGAAGAGCGCCAGTTCCGCCGCGCCATCCATCCATTCAAAAGGAAGTTCCGGAGAGCGGGCGCTAGCTTTGAGGACATAAGGACAGACATCCGAGAACGGAGCTCTCGGAGTCTTGCCCACAGATTACCTCTCACCACGCTTCACATCATCGCCTAGCGATGATGTGAAGCGAGATCGCGGACGAGCTGCTGGCAGTCGGAGTAGTATGACTTCAACTCCGGCGTTTTGGCATCAGCGATCACGGCGTCATACTCGCTGGCGGCCATCTCCGCCATCTCCGCCATCTCGCAAAGCTCGGGATCCAGCGGTTCATCCTCCGCACCGAGAGCGATGAACACCTCCGCAAGCGAACCCGAAACATAGTTAGGCTCAAGCTCGGTCGGGAGCGTGCGCTTGCGGAAGTCAGCCGCGCGCTTTTGCAGTTCAGGGGAGAGAGACATGGGAAGGAATGGCTTGAGGTGAAGTAGACTGGAGTGAAGGAGGGAAGTTGCGGACCGGCAATGCTACTGTGGAGGGATGGGCCAATGTGAGATATTCCAGAAAGGGAATGCATACGCGATGCGAAGGTCGCTCGCCGTGACACGACGTCACCCAGCTGATGGCAGTTTTTTAACAGAAATTGGCGGAGCATCACCAAACAAAGCGGCGCGCGTCGTGTATAAGACATAGCTTTTTCAACAAACGCCGACCCGAGACAGATCGCATCAGTCCAACCAACCCCAACCACCCACACCTAACCGACCATGAGCCAGGAATACTTCCCAGGAATCAAGACCATCGCCTATGAAGGGCCGAAGACGAAGAACCGTCTGGCCTTCCGGCATTACAATGCGGACGAGGTCGTCGGCAAGAAGACCATGCAGGAGCATCTGCGCTTCTCTTTGGCCTACTGGCATGCGCTGAAAAACGGCGGCGCGGATCCCTTCGGCGGCGCCACGCGCCAGCGTCCGTGGGATGATGGGAGCACGAGCATTGAAAACGCCACGCGCGTGGCCGATGCAGGCTTTGAGATGATGCAGAAGCTCGGCCTCGGCTACTACTGCTTTCATGACCGCGATGTGGCTCCCGAGCTGGATGACATGCAGGCCAGCAGCGATGCGCTGGACGCCGTGGCGGATCATCTGAAGAAACTGCAAAAGCAGACTGGCATCAAGCTGCTCTGGGGCACCGCCTGCCTCTTCTCCCACCCGCGCTACATGCAGGGTGCTGCCACCAGCCCGAACGCGGATGTTTATGCCCTCGCCGCAGCGCAGGTGAAAAAGGCCATGGATGTCACCCATCGTCTCAACGGACTTGGTTATACCTTCTGGGGTGGTCGTGAAGGCTACGCCACTCTGCTGAACACGGACATGAGGCGCGAGGTGGCGAATCTTGCCCATTTCCTGCACATGGCGGTGGATTATAAGAAGAAGATCGGCTTCAAAGGCCAGTTCTACATCGAGCCGAAACCGCGTGAGCCATCCACCCATCAGTATGACAGCGATGCTGCCGCGTGCCTGAACTTCCTGCGCGAGCATGATCTGCTGGAGCATTTTAAACTGAACATCGAAACGAATCACGCCACCCTCGCGCTGCATCGTGTGGAGCATGAACTGGCCGTGTGTGCGAATGCCGGCGCTCTCGGCAGCATCGACGCGAACACCGGCGATGAGCTCATCGGCTGGGACACCGACCAGTTCCCCACGAATGTCTACATGACCACGCAGATGATGCTGCAGCTCCTGAAGGCCGGAGGCTTCAAGACGGGGGGCCTGAACTTCGATGCGAAGGTGCGCCGTGAGAGCCACGAGCTCGTGGACATCTTCCACGCCCATGTCGGCGGCATGGATGCCTTCGCCCGTGGTCTCAAGATCGCGCATCGCATCATCGCGGACGGCGAGCTGGATGCCTTCGTCAAAGCTCGTTATGCCACGTTTGACAGCGGCATCGGCAAGACCGTTACCAGTGGCAAGGCCACTTTTGAGAGCCTGGAGAGGCACGCGCTCAAGCTCGGCAGTGTCATCCCGGCCAGCGGCCGCCAGGAGATGCTGGAGAACCTCATCAATGACTACATGGATTGAGGCGCTCCCATTTGTAGACATTCACGCAGTCAGCGTCGCTGAAATGCTGCCGACCAGCTCTTTGTCCTTCAACATCATGTGGAGGACAAAGAGATCGTCGTGAGCCCTGTGGGAGGTCTTTCTCAGAAGAGAATGATCCGGCGGAATCAACTCAAATGCTTCAGTCTGGCACGATAATGACAGCGTGTTTTAATCATCGGAGCGAGCTATCCTAGACCTCCGGCTTCACCGAAAAGTCGCTGTCATCCAGTGATCTGAGCACGAGCTCACGCGGCACGCAAAAATCGTCCATCTCGATGCAGCGCACGATGCCGTCGGCGATATGCTCGGGCTTCAAGAAAAGTTGTCTCGGAGCCTGACGCTCCGAGGCATCATCCCAGAAGGCGGTGTCCACACCGCCGGGCAACAAAGCTGTGACGCGAATGCGGTGTGCCGCCGCCTCTTCAGCCAAACCCTGCGTGAAACCACGCACTCCCCACTTCGCGGCGCAATACACCGTCTCGCTCGGGATGCCGCGCAGGCTGGCAGTGGAGATGACGTTGATGATGTGCCCGCGCTTCTGCGGCATCATGGCTTTCAACGCAGCCTGCGAGCCAAGGATTGTTCCCTTCAAATTCACCGCCAACATGAGATCGATCTCTGACTCGCTGTAGTCTTGGATCCAGCGGTGCCTTGCGAGCCCCGCATTGTTCACCCACACGGAGACGGGCCCAAGCTGCTGGGTCACCTTCTCTGTCGCCCCTTGCACTTCGGCACTGTGGGTCACATCACATGGCACAGACATCACCTGGCTGAGCGGACAGGCCTCGAGATCCAGTGAAGCCACCTTTGCCCCGCGTGCGAGCAGCAGCTTTGCGGTCGCCAGGCCGATCCCCTTGGCTCCGCCCGTGATAATGCAGACTTGTTGTTCGATAGTCATGATGCACCCATTTGAACGCGCATGACATCCCGAGACAAGACCGAAGAGAGCGGCGGCCGGTCCCTGACTCTCAGCACTGCCTGTTTCCGACACTCCTGCAGGCTTTAAGGAACAGTCCAAGCTTGAACGGATCTCTTAATCATGGATACTCATTGCCTTCCGCATGAGTTTCGCCCGTCGCATCTACGTTTCCGCCGTTCACGAAGAATTTCCGGAGACGCTTGAGATGCTCAGGCTCTCTTTGGAGGAGCTTGGATGTCAGATGGTGACGCTTGAAGCCTGCCCGCCCTACTGGCGCACACTCGACAAACGCATCCGCGACCGCATGCCTACCTGCGACACGGTGCTTCACATCGTCGGCGTGCGCTGTGGACGCTGCCCTGACGTGCCAACCGTGCCCAAAGGTCAGGTTCGCCGCAGCATCGCCCAGATGGAGCATGAGATCGGCAAGGAACTGTCCACCACCGGGAAGCAAACCCCTTCCGCCGTGCATGTTTTTCTCAGCGGCGATGAACATCTTGCTCCGGATGGGCTGAAGCCCGAGGACGAGGCCCAGGTTCGGATGCAGGTGGATCATCGAGCGAGCCTGGAAGCAGCCGGAGGCACCCATCCAACCCCGCAGGACGGGCCGGCCTGGAAGGGGTGGCTGATAAAATCACTAGGCTTGGTGGATCCGCATGCCCAGGCCTCGGCCGCCATCAATCTTCCCCCGCCCAGTTTTACCATCCGGCCTGCCGGGCAAGACTCCAAGTCCAAGAGCACCGGCATGTCACCCATTTCCATGGGCGTCATTGCCGTCGGCGTGCTCGTCGTTGGCCTCGGCCTGCTGGAGATGCTGAAGGGCAAAAAACCAGCGGAGTCCACTGCGGCGGCAGAGGTCGTCGCGCCCTATGATGCCGCCAAGGCCCATCAGGCGCTGCAGACCTATGTCACCATCTATCGCGACTGGATGCGGGATACCGTGGACATCCCGGTGATGTATCTGGATCACTGGACGCGCCTCACACTGCCTGAACGCCTGCAAATGTCAGCGGCACAGGTTAAATCACTGCTGGAGCAGTCACTCTCTCAGGATGTCAATCCAGCCTTCACCCTGGAGGACAAGCTCACGGCCATGCTTGCCGCAGGCAGGTATCAGAGCGCCATTGACCACGCTGGCCTGCATCAAGCCAGCCTGTCGGCAGAGGGGCTGGAGATCGCCGGCCTCGCCGCTGCCTCGCGCTATGATCAATCCCTCAGCGCCAGCCATGAGGACCGTGCCATCCGCTTCTACCGCGGCGCGGTCGAAAAAACAGACTCTCAAAAGGAGCCTGAAAACTGGGGCCGCCGCCAGACCACTCTGGCCTTCATGCTGCGCAAACAGGGATTGAAAGCCGAAGCCTCATCACTGGCTGCGGCCGCCGTGTCAGCCCTGGAGAAAGCCACCTCCCAGCCCCCCCTGGAGCTGGCCTACGCACGGCTGGTCCTGGCCCAGACTCTGCATGGGGAGGAAGCTCTTGAACTCGGTAAGAAGGCCGTGGCCTTGTTTGACCAGGATGCCTATAAGGATTCGCCGTTAAAGCTGAGGGCCTGGGCGATGCAGGCTCTTCTGCCTGGCAGCAAGTCATCCCAAGCCATCGAACTCCTGAAGAAGACATTGAGTGAAGCTGAGCAAAAACTCGGCCCTGATCACCCGCTGACAGGCCAGTATCTTTCCCAGCTTGGCACCTTCCCGGTGAAAGCCATGGGCCAGACAGATGCCTCGGGAACGGACCTGAGCGACCACTTCTCGAAGGAACAACTCGCCGAATCAGAAGCTTATCTCAGGCGTGCACTCACCATTTGTGAGGCTGGCTACGGCCCGAAGCATCTCCAGACCGCCGCTGGTTTGATGGCCATCAGCATGGTTGTCGCCAAACAAGGCCGCATCGCCGAAGCTGAGCCCACCTTTCGTCGCGCCCTGAGTATCGCGGTGGAGCATCTCGGCACCAGACACCCCAAACTGGCAGGGTTTAAGTTTGCCCTGGCCGTCTGCCTGCAGATGCAGGGCGCGGCAAAGATGAATGAGGCAGAAAAACTGATGCGTGAGGCCGTGCAGGAAATGGAATCCTTCGGCGTCGTCACCAAGGAGGAAATGGCCGCCACGTATCTGATGGCAGCCAGTACCCTCAAGGCTCAGAAGAAATACGCCGAGGCGACACGTCTCATGGAGAAGGCCCTGGCCTGCATCCCTGCACATGATGTGAATCTGAAGGCAAATGTTTCCGTCAGCATTGTCGACACCCACATGCTTGACCAGAGACTGGGTGAGGCCCGCCTTGCCGCCGAGAAGGCACTGCCGGTGATCCTCAGGTCCAAAGTCCATGTGGATGATCCAACCAAAGCTCTCATCACGGTCATGCGCATCCACGCCATCTGGAAGCAACAGCTTGGGGAACCTGCGGCCACGCTAAAAGCTCGCTACCAGGCCATGTTCAAGGACGCAAACATCGACAATGACCGCTTCGAGCAGGTCTGGGTGAAGGTCTCTCCGTAAGCCTCCGACCGTGCGCTAACAAAAAATAGCGAACCGGCCTGCCGGCGTGGGTGTGGCAGAAAGGCACCGAGCCATTCTGCCTCGTCTGCCGCCCTGCGCGGCCGCATCGTCATTGTTTCAGAGAAGCCACGGCACATCTGGGCATGGCACGGCTTAGCGTTTTCCACCGCCATTTAGCACTCTTCACGGCTTGGAGTCTGTCCATCAAAACAAAACCCCGGCCAGATAAATGGCCGGGGTCTTGATTGAATACTTCTGAAGCGTTGGATCAGGCCTGAAGAGCTTCCTCTTCCTCTTCCACGGGCAGTTCAGCCGGGGTGGGCTTCTCAGTCTCCACGAGTTCGAAGTCACGGTTCTTGATGAAGCCGGTGCCGGCAGGGATCAGGTGACCCATGATGACGTTTTCCTTGAAGCCGCGGAGCAGGTCAGACTTGGCCAGCGTGGCGGCTTCCGTGAGAACTCGCGTGGTGTCCTGGAAGGAAGCGGCGGAGATGAAGGACTCGGTCTCGAGGGAGGCTTTGGTGATGCCCAGAAGCACAGGCTCGGCTTCGGCAGGCTTGCCGCCTTCCTCGCTGACGCGGGCGTTTTCCTTCTCGAACTCCGTGCGGTCCACCTGGTCACCCCACAGGAAGTCAGTGTCACCGGTGTCGGTGATCTTCACTTTGCGGAGCATCTGGCGGATGATGATCTCGACGTGCTTGTCGTTGATCTCCACACCCTGGGCACGATACACTTCCTGCACTTCGTTGACGAGGTGCTCACGCAGCGCCTGAGGCCCAAGGATCTCAAGGATCTCATGCGGGACCACCGGGCCGTCGGTAAGCTGGTCTCCCTTGGTGACATGGTCACCATTGAAGACGAGGATGTGCTTCGAGCGCGGGATGAGGTGCTCTTCCTGCTGGCCGGTCTTCGGATCTGTGACCATGACGCGGCGCTTGCCGCGGACGAGGCCGCCGATCTCAACCGTGCCGTCGATACGAGCGATTTCGCAAGCGTCCTTCGGTTTACGAGCTTCGAAAAGCTCGGCCACACGAGGAAGACCACCCGTGATGTCCTTCGTCTTGGAAGCCTTACGCGGCGTCTTGGCGAGCGTCGTGCCAGCCTCGACCTTCTCGCCGTTCTTCACGTTCAAGTGAGCGCCGGCAGGGACGGTGTAGGAAGCCAGGATCTCGTGCGTCTTCGCATTCGTGACGACCAGCTGCGGGTGAAGATCTTCCTTGTGCTCGATGACGACCACTTCTTCGTTGCCGGTCTGCTCGTTCTTTTCCTTGGTGAAGGTGATGCCCGCGATCATGTCACGGAACTCGATCTTACCGGCCTTTTCAGTGATGATCGGGATGTTATAAGGATCCCAGGTCGCGACCTGCTCACCCTTCTTCACGGGAGAACCATCGGGCTTCACGATAAGGGCGCCGAGCACCAGCTTGTGGCTCTCCAGTTCGCGGCCATCATCACCGACAATGGAGATCACGCCATTCTTCGTGAGGGCAATGAACTGGCCTTCAGCAGTCTGCACCGCACGCATGTCAGCGTAGCGGAGAGTTCCGGTGTTCTTCACATTGATGAAGGGCTGCTTGAAGGAGCTCATGGCAGCACCACCCACGTGGAAGGTACGCATGGTCAGCTGCGTTCCAGGTTCACCGATGGACTGGGCGGCGATAATGCCGACAGCCTCGCCGATCTTCACCATGCGGCCGGTGGCCAGGCTGAGGCCATAGCACATGGCGCAGCAGCCGCGCTTGCTTTCGCAAGTGAGCACGGAACGGATCTTCAGTTTCTCAACGCCGATCTTGGAGAGACGGTTGGCCTCGTTTTCCAGGATGAGCTGGTTGGAGGTGAGGAGGGACTCCTTGGCGACCGGATCGTGGATGGACTCGCAGCTTGTGCGGCCATAAACGCGGGTCTTGAGGTCCACCACTTCCTCATCACCCTGGAAGATGGAGTTGAGCGTGATGCCATTGACAGTGCCGCAGTCTTCCTCAGTGACGATGACGTCCTGGGACACGTCGACGAGCTTACGGGTCATGTAACCCGAGTCAGCGGTCTTCAGAGCCGTGTCAGCCAGACCCTTACGGGCACCGTGAGTGGAGATGAAGTATTCGAGCACGCTCAGACCTTCACGGAAGTTCGAGGTGATCGGGCGCTCAATGATCTCACCGGAAGGCTTGGCCATCAGGCCGCGCATGCCGCCGAGCTGCTTGATCTGAGTACGGTTGCCTCGGGCACCCGAGGTCACCATCACATAGAGCGGGTTGTGGATCTTCTTGCCTTCGTTGTGCTCCAGCGTGCGGAACACTTCGTCAGCCGTCTGGTCACCCACCTGGGTCCAGATATCCACGATCTTCTGATAACGCTCACCATGGGTGATGAGACCGCGCTTGTAGAGCTTCTCGACGTCATCAACGTCCTTGTAGGCTTTCTCGAGGGCTGCCTTCTTGGAGTGCGGGATGACCATGTCGGTGATACCGATGGAACAACCCGAGCGTGTGGCCTCGCGGAAGCCAAGCAGCTTCAGACGGTCAAGGCTGGCGACGGTCTCCTTCTGACCCACGGTTTGGTAGCAGCGCCAGATGATGTCCGAGATCTGCTTCTTGCCGACCGTGTTGTTGTAGAACCCAACGCGCTCAGGCCAGATTTCACTGAAGCGAACACGACCTGCGGTCGTCTCGATGTAAGGCTTGGTGTTGTCACCGTAGATGCGCTTCTCCTTCTGGTAGTCAGGGTTGCGGTAACGGATCTTGTCATTCACGCCCATGGCGCCTTCAGTGAGCGCAAACTCGACTTCAGCAGGGTCATTGAAGATTGGCAGACGCTCGTTGCCTTCCTTCTTCTTGCCATCCGGGCCTGGAAGGTCGCGGAGGTAGGTGAGGAAATAGCAGCCCAGAGGAATGTCCTGGGATGGCGTGGTGATAGGCTTGCCGCTGGCAGGGCTGAACAGGTTGTTCGGCGCCAGCATGAGCAGGCGGGCTTCCATCTGTGCTTCGATGGAAAGCGGCACGTGGACGGCCATCTGGTCACCATCGAAGTCAGCGTTGTAAGCCGTACAAACGAGGGGGTGAACGCGAATGGCCTCACCTTCGATGAGCTTCGGCTCGAAGGCCTGGATGGACAGACGGTGAAGGGTTGGGGCACGGTTCAGGAGGACCGGGTGACCTTTGGTGACTTCGTCCAGAATGTCCCACACTTCCGGCGTGCGGCGCTCGATCATCTTCTTGGCCGAACGGACGGTGTGGACAAGACCCATCTCTTTCAGACGGCGGATGATGAAGGGCTCAAACAGCACCAGAGCCATCTTCTTCGGCAGACCGCACTGGTTGAGGCTGAGGTCAGGACCGATGACGATGACGGAACGTCCGGAGTAGTCCACGCGCTTGCCGAGCAGGTTCTGACGGAAGCGGCCCGACTTGCCCTTGAGCATGTCAGAGAGGGACTTGAGCGGGCGATTGCCTGCGCCGGTGACAGGGCGGCCATGGCGGCCGTTGTCAAACAGGGCGTCGACAGCTTCCTGCAGCATGCGCTTCTCATTGCGGATGA
>JAZKCU010000011.1:0-123044 GCA_040387935.1 Verrucomicrobiota bacterium
CCGTGGAGAAGGCGTCCGCGAAGTCGTTGTCATCACCGTAGTCCGTGACCGGGGCGATGATGCTGAGAGTATAATCCTCGACCTCGCCATTACCCACGGCACCTGTGGAGGAGGCGCCGTTGATGGAACTGAGGCGAACGCGCACACCTGCGGTGCCCAGGGAGGCTCCCGCAGGCACGTTGAAGGTGAGGTTTTGCACACTGTTGGTTAATCCGGTGGCAATGCTGATGTTGCTGATGACCTGCTCTCCCGCGTCACTCAGCAAGCCATTGCGGTTGAAGTCGATCCAGGTGCTCAGGTAGGCAGGAGTGCCGCTGGTGTTGGTCACGGTCACGCTGAAGGCAACGCCCACGGAACCTGCGGTGATCGAGGCAGGCCCCACCACGCCGTCTTCGTCATCGATGCCGGTGGTGTCGTCACCCGTCGCCGTGCCGTTGGCCGGGTTGGTGGCTTCGGCGTCGAGATTGGAGCCGATGCGGAGCGTGGAATTCACCACGCTGGAGGCACTTGCCAGCACGCTGTAGTCACCAAAGTCGGTGTTAGGTGCGATGGTGACGCTGTAAGCACGGGTGGACGAGCATCCATTGGAATCCGTGGCACGAAGGACGAAGGCTTGCGTCTGTGGAGTCGTCGGCGAGCCGCTGATCACACCCGTGGCGTTGTCCAAGGTGAGGCCTCCAGGCAGTGAGCCGCTCGACACCGTAAAGAGATAGGGAGGGGCACCACCGCTGGCGCTCATCGTTTGAGAATAGGCGATGGCCACGGTGCCGCCTGGCAAGGTGCTAGGACTCACCGTCATGGCCGAACAGACCTGCAGTGTGTAGGCGCGTGACCCTGTGCAGCCATACGAGTCACGTGCCTGGATGGTGATGGGCACACCAGTTCCATTGGCGGACGTGGGTGTGCCGGTGATGGATCCTGACGCATTCAGGGTCAGGCCTGCTGGCAGCGTGCCGCTGGTGATTGTGTAGGTGTAGGGAGCCACGCCGCCTGTCGGGACGATGCTCTGGGAGTAGCCTGTGCCCACAATTCCGGGGCTCAGCGCTGTGGGAGCCAGATTGATGGCGGCGCAAAGCTGCTTCATGAGCAGCGAGTCTTCCAGGGCCAGGGGATTATTGCCAAAAACACCCAGGGTGAAACCATCTGCGGAGATGGCACCGCCGCCGTTATAGACATTCCAGCCCGAGTAGGCGGGATCGGCCGTCGTGTGGCCGTCCGAGGTAAGGATGGCGGAGAGGCGCTGGTAGGCTGCGGTGGGATTCAGCCAGTGCACGGCATAGCTGCCAGCGGTGGAACTGTAGACGGTGCCGAGGAGCCGGGCGGTGTCGCTGACAGCACCGACAATGGCACCGTGGTTGTCCGCAGCGAGCAGAGGCAGGTTGGTCCGGGTGCTCGTCTGGGTATCGTAGATGAAGGGAGTGGGCACGCCGGAGATGGTCTCCGAGGAAGCCACATAGCGGCCGCTGGGACTTACTTTGCCTCCACGCAGCCTGCCCGTGAACGTGGCGATGGTGGTGGGATAGGTGCCGATCGTGGTACCGCGGATGATCCTGCCCGCATTGCTTGTGGTCACGACCAGGAGCGTCAGACCATCCGACGAGGTATCCAAGACCTCGCGGATACCCGAGATCGGTGTCCAGATATTCGTGCCAAGGTTCCAGGAGCCGCCTACGGGGGCTGTCGCGCCCGCCGGTCCATCACTGTCCACGCTGCCGAAGGCATGAGTGCTGCCTGCAGTGATCGCCGTGGGGATGGCGGTGATGCTGGCGTTCGCATCAAAGGGGGTGTTCAGCCTTGTGGTGGTGCCTGCCGTGCGGTTGTAAAGCCAGCCTACCGTGGTGACGGCTCCGCCCGTAGTCCAGCGCTGATAGCCGACGACGTTGCCTGAGTCATTGACCGCCTGGCCGATCCCATACTGGTTTCCGCCAAACAAAGGCGGGATGTTGATCAGGGCTGGTGTGCCGGTGGTCGTGAGCAGAAAACCCTGGGTAACACTGCCCGCCCGAGCCCCCGAGGCATACTGTCCGCTGGGGGACATGGACTGCAGGGTCTGCGAGTTCGCATAGGTCTGCGAGCCAAGAACATTTTGTCCAACTCGCCAGATTTGGTAGCGCGTCCCCGTCGTTTGGGCATTCGCAGAAACGGTGCCAAGCAAGAGTGCCAGTGCCGAGAGCAGTCCAGCTTTCTTTACAGCCCGGACAGCTGTCTGCACCCGAGATGCCCCTGGCTTTATCAGGGGACGATGCAGACCGCCCGCTCGTGTGAAAGCGGTCGGCGGCATGTGAGCCTGCTGACAAAAAAGAGACATTCCGGGAATAATTCATTACTTAAAATCATAATTATCATAATTGCAATGTTTAGTTGAATAATGAGCGTCGAGTCTCTTCAAGGCCCCCAAGTCATTGAGAATGTGCAGTTTGTGTGGATGGGCTGCCGACGGTGAGATCAAGAGAGGCGGTTAGTGCACCGTCCCGCCTTGCGCGGAGATGCTCTCCCGAGCCTGCTCCACAGGCACATGGCGAGGTGTGCTGTCGGCGGCACCCTGTGGGCGCGCCCACCGGATGCCATTAGCAATCACCTGCTGAATTTCAGGCTGATGGTAGATCGGGTATACCTCGTGACCTGGGCTGAAGTAAAAGATCCGCCCGCTGCCCCGGGTCCAGGTCGCTCCGCTGCGGAAGACCTCGCCACCTTGAAACCAGGACACAAAGACCAGCTCATCCGGGGTCGGGATGCCAAAAGGCTCCCCATACATCTCAGAATGCTCGATCTCAATGCAGTCGCCCAGATCGGCAGCGATGGGATGCCCCGGATTCACCACCCACACCCGCTCGCGCTCACCCGCCTCACGCCAGCACAGCGCGCAGCTCGTGCCCATGAGCCGCTTGAAGACCTTCGAATAGTGCCCGGAATGCAAAACGATCAGTCCCATCCCCGCCAGCACTCGCTGCTGCACCCGTGTCACCGTTTCATCCAGCACCGCATCGTGCGCCTTATGCCCCCACCAGAGCAGCACATCCGTTTCATCGAGGACAGATTGAGGCAATCCTTGTTCTGGTTCGTCCAAAGTCGCCGTGCGGATGATGAAGTCCGCATGCACGCCCAAAGCATCCGCCAATGCCCCATGAATGCCATTCGGATAGATCTGGGCCACGGCCTCATTCTGCCGTTCGTGGATGAACTCGTTCCAGATCGTGACGCGGATGGGTAATGAAGACATGATAGAGAGTGAAAACGCAGCGGCGGCCATCACGATTTTGACAACGAATTGGCAAAACGAGTGGTTGTCTCAATCATGCATCTAAAGGTCATCATAAGATAAGCACCTCTTGCTGCTCTAATAGCGCCTTCATCCTCCTCACAAAACAGTGAGAATGCCGTTGGGTGCGCAAACTTGTTAAAAAACGGATAGTACTTTTTGTATAGGTCATTCAATGACGAGTCCATTTTGACAAGCTCGCTCATGTTCCACCTTTTTGTGCCGTCCTTCACCTTACTCCACCGTGCGCGCTGGGCTGGCAGTTTTTGTTTAAGCTCATGAGGGAACAAGTCATCAATGTTTTTGTGGAGCTCTTCTTTGTCCAAAGCGATCTGTTTGATAACCTCTTGCGCGACATCTGGTGGAGCCAGACTTAAGAGGTGACAAAGAATGCAATGGGCTTCAAAAATCGATCGGCCAAGATAAGCTAGGAGGCCTACGCCTAGCCCTGATGGTTGTCGAAACTCACGCAAAAAATCATCCGAGCGTCCTCCGATATAAGACAGCAAACTCAAAAGGATCGACGCAGTTTTTTCGCCCCAAGGAAGGATGGAACGGTCGAGCTTGAAGCATAAGTTGGATAGATTCTCAATCTCGGCCTGGATGCTTTCCAAATAGCGCTGCTCCTCCGTGGAATCGAAAGTGGTGGTTGATTTGTCGGAGGGCATATGGGGACCCGATGCCAACAGCCTCAATGCTTCACCGAGCACCCCGGACCGACGGTCTGGAAGAAGTCATTGCCCTTGTCATCAACGAGGATGAAGGCGGGGAAGTCTTCGACTTCGATCTTCCAGATGGCTTCCATGCCGAGCTCGGCGAACTCGACGACTTCGACCTTCTTGATGTTCTCCTTGGCGAGGATGGCCGCCGGGCCGCCGATGCTGCCGAGGTAGAAGCCGCCGTGGTTTTTACAGGCATCGGTGACCTGATTGCCGCGGTTGCCTTTGGCGATCATGACCATGCTGCCGCCATGACTCTGGAAGAGATCCACATAGCTGTCCATGCGGCCTGCGGTGGTGGGGCCAAAGCTGCCGCTGGGCATGCCCGCCGGGGTCTTCGCTGGGCCCGCATAGTACACGGGATGATTCTTGAAGTACTCAGGCAGCGGATTGCCAGCATCGAGGATCTCCTTGAGCTTCGCATGCGCGATGTCACGGGCGACGATGATGGGGCCGTTGATGAGCAGGCGTGTGGTCGTCGGATACTTGCTCAGCTCGGCACGGATCTCGGCCATCGGGCGGTTCGTGTCGATGCGCACGGCGTTCGTGTCTTTGCGATGGCGCAGCTCTTCCGGGATGTAACTCAGCGGCTGTGTCTCAAGCTTCTCGATGAACACGCCATCGCGGGTGATTTTACCCTTGGCCTGACGGTCGGCCGAACAAGAAACACCGATGCCGATGGGAAGCGAAGCGCCATGACGTGGCAGACGGATCACGCGCACATCCAGGGCAAAATATTTGCCACCAAACTGCGCGCCAATGCCGCACTCGCGTGCCGCCTGCAGCATCTGCTCTTCAAGCTCAACATCGCGGAAGGCGCGACCGTGCTCGTTGCCGGTGGTGGGCAGGTTGTCGTAATACTTCGTGGAGGCCAGCTTCACGTGTTTCATCGTTGATTCGGCGGAGGTGCCGCCGATGACGAAGGTGAGATGATACGGCGGACACGCGGCGGTGCCGAGGGACATCATCTTCTCACTCAGGAACTTCACCACGCTCTTCGGATTCAGCACCGCGCGGGTTTCCTGATACAAGAAGGCCTTGTTCGCCGAGCCGCCCCCTTTGGCGATGAACAGGAACTTATACGCATCGCCATCGGTCGCGTAGATATCGAGCTGCGCGGGCAGATTCGTGCCCGTGTTCTTTTCGTCGAACATGTTCAGCGCGGCGTTCTGCGAGTAGCGCAGGTTGTTCTCTGTGTACGCGAGATACACACCTTTGGAGAGCGCGGCTTCATCGCCGCCGCCGGTCCAGACCTGCTGACCTTTTTTCCCCATGATGATGGCGGTGCCGGTGTCCTGGCAGAAGGGCAGGAGACCGGCGGAGGCCACATCGGCATTCTTCAGCAGCGTGAGGGCGACCATGCGGTCGTTCTCGCTCGCTTCCGGGTCATCCAGGATCGCGGCCACCTGCTTCAGGTGCTTCGGACGCAGGAAGAAATTGATGTCGTGGAAGGCCTGGTTGGCCAGCAGCGTCAGCGCCTCGGGATTCACCACCAGCACTTCCTTCTCCCCGAACTTCTGCACGCTGACATGCTCCTTGGTCAGCAGGCGGTATTCGGTGTCATCGGTGCCGAGTTCAAAGAGTTCCTGGTAGTGAAAAGCGGGGGTGGCCATGGGGTGGGTGGAACGCAGACTTTGAAAGGGATCTGCCTCCCGGCAACGAGGGAAACCCTGATTTTGCGCGTTGCGGTGGAGGCATTGACTCCAAAGGAGCGCGGATCTCCTGAATCCGCAGCCGTTGTGAGCGCAGAAACAGCCAGAGACCTCCCCCCGATTGTCGTCGGACCCAGGACCAGTCTTCGCTTTGAAGGCACGGCTACGAAAGGCCCTACCAGATGAGCCATCCACCCGGCTGCGGATTCGGAGATCCGCGCCCCGGCGCTGGCGCGCAAAACGCCTCACCCCCCCGCCAGCGCCTTCTCAATATCCGCCCACAGGTCCTCGACATGCTCGATGCCGACGGAGAAGCGGATAAGGCCGTCGGTGATGCCAGCGGCTTCGCGGACTTCCTTCGGCACGGACGCGTGGGTCATGGTGGCAGGATGGCAGATGAGGCTTTCGATGCCGCCGAGACTCTCCGCCTGGGTGAAGAGGTGCAGCCTGCGGATGAAGGCCAGAGCGCCCTCCTGAGTGTGGCCGAAATCAGCCAGCATCATGCCGCTGCCGCCGGTCATCTGCTTCTTCGCCAGTTCATACTGCGGATGGCTGGGGAGGAAGGGATAGCGCACGGATTTTACGCGCGGATGGGCCTCCAGGCGCGTGGCGATCTCGAGCGTGTTGGCATTATGCCGCTCCATGCGGAGGGCCTCGGTCTTCACGCCGCGGGAGGTCAGCCAGGTGTCAAAGGCGCTGGGCTGCAGGCCGAGCGCCTTTTGCGCAAAGATCATCTTCTCCTGCCATTCATCCGTGTTGCTGCACACGGCACCACCGAGGGCATCGGAGTGGCCATTGCTGTACTTCGTGGTGCTCAGCAGGGAGAGATCCGCGCCCAGATCCAGTGGCTGTTGCAGCAGACTGGAGGCAAAGGTATTGTCCACCACGACGGAGGCACCGACGCTGTGGCCCACATCAGACAGCGCCTGGATGTCCAGGACCTTGAGCAGCGGGTTCGTGGGGGATTCCAGCCAGAGCAGCGCCGGCTTCAGCGCGGCGACCTGGCCATAGTTCGCCGGATCGGCGAGGTTCACATACTGGATGTTCACGCCGAACTTCCGCAGCACACGCTCAAACAGCCGGTAGGTGCAGCCATAGATGTTCTGCTCGGAGACGATGGTGTCCCCGCTCTTCAATCCGAAGGCGATGGCGGTGATGGCGGACACGCCGCTGGCAAAGATGGTGCAGTGCTTCGCATTCTCCAGGCTGGCCAATGTGGTCTGCAGGTTGCGGAAGTTCGGGTTGCCGCTGCGGGTGTAGTCAAAGCTGCCCGGGTTCCCGGTCTCGAAGGTCGAGGTCATGTAGATGGGCGGGATGACCGCGCCGGTCTCGCTGCGGTAATCCTGGCCGACGTGGATGGCACGCGTCTCAAAACGCGCGTCGCTGGGCACTGTGGAGTCGTCTCTCATGATGGGGGTCGCATTCAATCATGCCCCGGAGCACATGCAAGGGACGTGAGCATTGTCACTTGTATACGTCTCCAACCCGTCCCATAACCGCGCCCGGCATGCCTGATCGTATCCCTGTCATTCTGAACCCCGCCGCGCGCAGCACGCAGGCGGCGGCCCGTGAGACGGCCATCCGGGCCCTCACCCCCGAGCCGGAACTGGTCCTGACCACGGCTCCTGGCGAAGCGCGAGTCATCGCCGAAAGGCTGGCGCGGGAAGGGCACGGGCTGGTGGTGGCCGGGGGCGGAGATGGCACCATGAACGAGGTGTTGCAGGGCATCTGCACCGTGAATGCGGAGCGCGCGCCGGGTGAAAAGCACACCGCTCTGGGCGTGCTGCCGCTGGGGACGATGAATGTGTTCTCCCTCGAACTCGGGCTGCCTTCAGCGGACATGACGGCGTGCTGGCAGAAGATCAGCAGCGGCAGCCGCCGTGAGATCGATCTTTGGCAGGCGAATGATCACTACTTCGTGCAGCTCGCCGGAGTCGGGTTGGATGCGGAGATCATCCAGGAAACCCCCTGGGAGCGGAAGAAGCGTCTCGGACCGCTGAGTTATGTCGTGTCCGCCGTGCAGGTGCTCGGGCGCACGCCGCCGGTGCTGACGGTGAAGATCGATGGCCGTCCAGACATGCTTGGCAGCGTGGTCCTGATCGGCGCGGGCAAGCACTATGGCGGCCCCGTGCAGATCTTCCCGAAGGCCGACAATCAGGACGGTCTGCTGGACGTGCTCGTCTTCCGTCAGCTCGGCGGCTGGGAGTTCGCGCAGATGATCCGTGCCGTGATCGAGCGTGGCTATGATTCCGCCCTCGATCTCGACTACCTCCAGGTCCGCGAGTTCACCGTCGAGGCCGAACCCGCAGCCCCCTATGAGCTGGATGGCGAGCTGATCCACGAAACCACGCCCGTGGTTTTCAAGGCCGCGCCCTTCCGGTTGAGCGTGGCGGTTTGAGGAAGTGGTCCGCACAGTCCCCTGTGCGGAACGAAGGCCGAAGAGGAGGCGAAAAGATCGTTAGACTCAGCATCCGGTCTCCATTGGCTGGTCCACCATGGCAGATGCCAGAGTCTCGTTCATATAATCCGACACTTGTCGTATTTTAATCTTGTCATCTCCGACAAATGTCGTCAAAACATCGGGATATGGTCAAAATTCCATTTTTTCCGCTCCGAGTCGCTGAGCCCGCTGTGACGAAAGGAGGCCGCCCATGAGTGCAGCCAGCATCTCGTTGGTGAATTTCGGCATCCATAGCTTTGCGCTGGCTTTGTTAGGCTGGGTGATTGTGCGCATTGTGATTCGCGATGCTTTGCGCCGGAGCCACGCGGCATTCCTCGCGGTGCTGTTCTCGCTCATCGGGGCGTTTGACATCGGCTTCTGGCCATTTCCGTATGCGGCGGAGAAGGCCCCGGTATGGACGGCAGTTCATCAGACGCTCGAGTCGAACTGGCGGGTGGTCGTGACACCTTCGGTCTCTGAGTCACCGATGTCGCCCATTGCGGTGCAGGCTCCGCCCGCATGGAAGATGGATGATGTCATCAAAGCCGCGCGCTGGTTGTATTGGGTCATCGCGGGCGTGTTGCTGCTTCGTCTGCTCATTCAGAGTTGCCGCATGCAGTGGTGGGCCTGGAGGCTGAGGTATCTAAAACAGCATGAGATCGAGGCCCTTCCTGAAGTGGCGCCGCTCGGGCGTCTGCGTGTGGTCGAGAGTGATGCCACACCTTGTGTTGCGGGCTGGTTTCCTCCGGTGATTGCCCTTCCGGCCTCAGCGTTTGGCTCATTGTCTCCTCAGGAGTGGCGCTGGATCCTTCGCCATGAGGCGGAGCATCTTCGCCGTGCCGACACGGTGGCCGCCTTGATCCAGGGCATCATTCGGGCGTTGCTTTGGTGGAATCCGTTTGTCCATGCGCTCATCGAATGCCATGCGCGTGCAACAGAAGAGGTGTGTGATGCGGCTGCTCTGAATGACGTACAAGAGTCGGAAGCCTATTCAGATTTCTTGTTAGGCTGGGCGGCGAAGCCTTCTTTTCAGCCTGCCTGCGTCATGCCCATCGCCAGCTCGGTGCCTGCCCGTAGGCTCAAGGCACGCCTCATCGCCTTGATGGAGGCACGCGGTGTGAGGAAGCGCATCGGCGCGTTCTTTGTGCTGGCCTGCCTCATCGGTGTGCTCGCGCTGCCCATGCTCGTGGCCTCGCTCGGCATCACGACCGCTGCTGCGCAGGAGCCTGTGCCAGCGAAAGAAAAAGCGGACAATGGAGAGCTGATCACCCGCATATTTAGAGTTCCACCGGAGATTGCGACCCAGGCCAGGCTGGCCAAGGAGTGGCTCCAGCAGCGCGGCGTGGCTTTTCCTGAGGGAGCATTGGCCGTGGCGAATCGCGCGACCTCTCAGCTCATCGTCAAGAACACGCAAACACAGCTCGACAAGGTCGCTGCCGTCGTCGCGGAAGCATCCACGATCCTGCCTCAAGTCTATGTGTCAGGTCGCATCATCGTGGCGAACCAATTTTATGGTGAGCATGGAGGCACGCTGTCGAGTCAGCAGCTCAGGGATGTCCTGCATTTAGTGTCTTCCACCAAAGGACTGGACCTCATGTCCACGCCTGCGGTCACCATGAAGCTTGGAACCCAGGCAGTGATGGAAATGCTCTACGAAGGGCCACCTGGAGAGTCACGCAAGTTTGCGGGCACAAGCATCGAGCTGGAAGTGCAGCCCAAGGCGAACGGTCGTGTCGAAGCCACTATCAAACCCTCGTTTGGAACGCGCCATGGCGAGATCATGCTGAATCTGGAGGATGGCAAAAACGTCGACTGGCACAGCGTCACCATCCTGGGCTCGGAGGCACGCGCACAGGTTGAGTCGGGCGAGACCCTCGTGGCGCATCTCCCGGTCGGCAAGAGGTGTGTGACGACCCTGATCACTCTGCGAGCCCTCAGACCTGACGGACAGTTCGCCACCGGTGGCTTTGGTGAGAAGATCAACCTCATGGCCAAAGCGCAGCCAGCCCCGGACAAATCATCCGCCAATAATTTCGATGCCAAAGCCAAGGAGGCGGACAAGGCCAACGCCGCCATGGATGCGAACATGGAGGCGAAGCGTGTGTATCTTTCTGTCAAAGTCCTGGATGCGAAACAACCCGAGGACGTAGGCGCGTCTTTTGATCTCCTGATGGCGGGTGCCTTGGGCACTCCAGCCAGCGGGGCCGCACCGCCAGCCCCGCCGATGGGAGTCGTGAAACGGCCAGACTTGTACACCGTACAGGGAGTCTTCACGGATCCTCAGTTTCAAGTCGTCATCCGTGCGCTGAGCCAAAAGGAGGGCATGACCATGAGCACGCTGAAAAGCGCCTCCGTCAAAAGCGGCGAGTTCCAGGATTTCACCATCCCCGAGGCTCATGATGGCGGAAGGGTGATCGTAGCTCCTCAGATCGGTGCCGATGGATCAACTCTTGAACTGACGATCAGGATCCTTTCAGCTTCTGCCACGACTGCCAGCCATGCGTTGCGCACTTCCATCACGGTGTGGGACGGCCAGACTGTGGTCGTCGGTGGTCTGGTCAAAGAAGACGGCACGGTTAATCACTCACGCCTCTTCTTTATCACCGCTCAGATCATCGATCCAAGCGGCAAGACCCAGGACAAGCCAGCGTCCAAGTGATTCACCTTAGAGCCGGGAGTTCTCTTCCTGCTCATCCTTTGACACGGCCTTCTCCATCTTCAGCGGCAGGCGCATCGTGAAGGTCGTCTCGATGCCCGGTGTGCTGCTCAGCTCAATGGTGCCGCCATGCGCATCAATGGCACGGCGGACGATGCTGAGGCCGAGGCCGGTGCCCTTGATCTGCGGGCTGTGATGCTTGTGACCGCGATAGAAACGCTTGAAGACAAACGGCAGATCATGCGCGGCGATGCCGATGCCGTTGTCACTCACCCGCAGCAGGCAGTGGTCTGCATACCACTTGCCGCTGACCCTGATGACGAGGCCGGGGTTCGGGTTCTCCTTGATAGCGTTTTCGATGAGGTTCGTGAAGACCTGGTCCCAATAGAAGCGGTCGCCCTGCATGTGGCCGCCATCGGCCGGGAAATCGAGGTCGATGCGTGTGTCACGGCCTTCAAGCATCGCCGAGAGATGATCCATCGCATCCTGCACACAGGCACGCAGCGTGAAGGGCTCCACGTTCAGCGCGGAGTGCCCATTCTCGAGGCGCGAGATGGTCAGCATGTCCTCGATGATGCGGACGATGCGCCTGCCATGTTTGTCCATGACATCATAGCAGCGCTGCAGCGCGGTCTCGTCCTTCAGCACGCCGCTTTTCAGTGTCTCGATGTAGCCATGGATGAGCGTCAGCGGCGTGCGCAGCTCATGGGAGGCATTGGCGACGAAGTCCTTCCTCACCTGATCTGCCATGACCTGCTCGGTGATGTCATGCACCATGAGCCAGGCGCCGCGCTCGGCCTTCGCCGGCAGAGGCGCGGCCTCGATGAGGAAGTTGCGTGTGCCACGGCCGTTGGAGTTGCCAGCGCTGGACATCTCCACCTCACGCACATGGCGTTTCTGGTCTGTCAGCGCGGCGTTGACGATGCTGGTCACCTGATGGTCCTGCAGCTCTTCAATGAGCGTGCGTCCGCGATGAATGCTCGGCTTGTGAAAGAGATGCGCCAGCGTGCGGTTGACGAACTTGATGCGCATCTGGTCATCCACAATGGCCACGCCCTGGCGGATTTCATTGAGCAACGACTCGAATAACCGGCGCAAGTACTCCTCTTTGATCAGGGCTTGGCTGCTTTCCCGCAGGCCGGTGAAGCGCGCGGTGAGCTTGTCCACCTCGGAGGTCTTCAGGCCGGCGGCCTGGGTCACGCTCTCCACACTGCGCCGCCATTTTTTCTCACGGCTCCACGCCCAGAGGGCGAGGAGGATGAGGGCCGCGGAGAGGATCAGGGTCATTTTTGACTTAGGCCGCCACGGCGACCGCCGGGGGCTCCATGCTGAATTGATAACCCGTGCCGCGGACGGTCACGACATGTTTGCCTGCTTCTCCCAGCTTCTCGCGCAGACGCTTGATGTGGGTGTCCAGCGTGCGGGTGGCCACGTCGTCGGAGTAGCCCCAGACTTCCCGCAGGAGTTCGGCGCGGGTGTGGACGGCGGCGGTGTTTTCCATGAGCACGGCCAGGAGTTTGAATTCTGTGGTCGTGAGGTCGATGGGCTGGCCCTTGAAGAAGAATTTCATGTTCTTCCGGTCCAGCAGGAACTCGCCGGTTTTCACCTCGGACACATGAGTGACTTTCTTCGTGCGGCGCAGGATGGCGGTGATGCGCAGGGCCAGCTCTCGGGGGGAGAAAGGCTTCGTCAGGTAGTCATCGGCACCCAGCTCCAGGCCGTTGATACGGTCGGTGGTCTGGGTCTTGGCCGTCAGCATGATCACCGGGATGGTGCGTGTACGGCTGTCAGCACGGAGACGCTTGAAGCTGCTCAGCCCGTCCAGGCCGGGAAGCATCAGGTCCAGCACGATGAGGTCGGGCTGCTGGGCCAGGGCCGTGGGCATGACCTCCAGGCCGTTGGTAATGCATAGACATTCGTGTCCCTCCCTCATCATGTGAAGAGAGATCAGTTCGGAAATGTCCGGTTCATCATCGACCACCAGGATTTTGCTCATACAGGGTGCTGGATTACGCGGAGGGGGGCCTTCGTCACAAACTTTTCTTGGTGACGACTGTGTCACAAAGGGGGACAAATGAAAGCTCTGCAAGTGCCTTCACATGTGACACATTCGTCACCGAGGGGGCGTTTGCCGGGCCCGATTTCTGCCTTTCTCTCCCGCCATTCCCCACCCTCCACAAAGAACCGACAACGCTGCGCTGACATGAGGCTGATGCTGATCACGGATACCTACCCGCCGGACATCAACGGCGTGTCACGGTCCCTGTCCACCTTTGCCATAGGGCTGGCAGAGTGCGGGCATGTGGTGGAAATTATCACCACGCTGGCGGCCGGAGAGGGCGAACCCGACGCGCTGAAACGTCACGTGGTCCTGGCCATGCCGCTGCCCGGCTATCCGGGATTGCGCATTGGCATCAGCACCACCTGGCAGATGCAGGCGCGGTTTGAGGAGATGAAGCCGGACGTGCTCTACGTGGCCACGGAGACTCCGCTGGGCATCGCCAGCATCCGCGCGGCGGCGAAGATGGGCATCCCCGTGGTGTCCGGTTTTCACACGAACTTCCAGAGCTACCTGGAGGACTATCACCTGTCCGGCTTGGAAAGCGTCGCCCAGGGCATGCTGCGTAGCATTCACAATCAAACCGCCCGCACACTCACGCCGAGCGCGGACACCGCCGCCATGCTGGAGCGCTGGGGCATCCAGAACGTCGGCGTGCTCGGTCGGGGCGTGGATACGGAGCTTTTCTCTCCCGCCCGGCGCAGCGAGACCCTCCGCCGCTCCTGGGGTGCTGATGAAAAGACCCCGGTGGCCATCTACGTGGGCCGTGTGGCAGCGGAAAAGAACCTGCCGCTGCTCATGCGCGCCTTTGCCGCCTTCCGCGAGGTCCATCCCGGAGCGCCCTGTGTGGTGGTGGGGGACGGCCCGCGCCTGAAGTCGCTGCAAGCCGAGCATCCGGAGTGCCTCTACACCGGCGCGAAACGCGGCACGGAACTGGCTGACTGCTACGCCAGTGGAGACGTTTTCCTTTTCCCCAGCTCCAGCGAGACCTTTGGGAATGTCGTCCTCGAGGCCATGTCCAGCGGGCTCAGCACTGTGGCTTATGAATACGCCGCGCCACGGCTGGTCATCCAGCATGCGCGCAATGGCTGGCTGGCCCCTTTTGAGCAGGAGGAGCCTTTTCTGCAAACCACCCGCGAAGCCGCCGCGAGCTGGGACAATGCCGCCATGCGCGCCGCCGCACGCCAGGCCGCCAGTGACTACGGCTGGAAGCGTGTCATCCAGCAGTTCGAGGGCGAGCTGCAGACAGCGATCGATTCCAAGCGGACCGCAAGAACCCACGCATCCATCTCATGAGTAACATCATCCTTGCCGACGAGCCCGCCGATGAGCCCGTGGATCCCACGCGGCAGAAGACCAAGCTGCGCGTGCGCACCCTGATCATCTCTGACGTGCATCTCGGCATGCCGGACTGCAAGGCGGCCCAGGCCTCCCACTTCATCCGTCACATCATGTGTGACCAGCTCATCATGAATGGTGACATCATTGATGCCTGGCACCTGCGCCGTCTGGGTGGCTGGAACAAAGGCCACACCGGCTTCCTCCGCACCGTGCTGAAGAAAATGGAAAAAGAGGCCACGGAGATCATCTACCTGCGTGGCAACCATGATGACATCCTGGACCGCTTCATCCCCATCCAGCTCGATAACTTCCGCATCATTGATGAGCACATCCACCACACCACGCGTGGGGACTACCTCATCGTCCATGGTGACGGATTCGACCACGTGACCACAAACCATCCGTGGATCGCCAAGCTGGGAGGCATTGGCTATAATGTCCTTCTGCGCGTGAACCGGATCTACAACTGGTGGCGGCATGTTCGCGGAAAGGACAGCTTCTCCCTGAGCCGATGGGTGAAGCTGAAGGTCAAATCCGCCGTCAACTTCGTCGGTCGCTATGAGGAGCAGCTTCAGGAGCTGGCGAAGTCCAAAAACTGCGTCGGCATCATTTGCGGGCACATCCACAGCCCGGCAAACAAGATCATCGGCGAAACGCACTATCTGAACTCCGGCGACTGGGTGGAGTCCATGACGGCCATCCTGGAGCATGAGGACGGGCGTTTTGAAGTCGTGACCTACCATGACTTCTGCGAGCGCACGAACCGCCAGCCCAAGGGACCTGCGAAAAGCACGCCGGTGGTCAATGAGGCAAACTTTGGTGTCGAAAATGTCACCGCGGCCATGTAAGCTCGACGACGAAGTCCATGCACGATCATATCCTGACCTCCTTCAATCACGCGCTGACCAGCCTTCGCGAGCAGGTGCTCACCATGTCCAGCATGGCGAAAAAGAACCTTGGTGATGCCATGCGCGGCCTGCTGGAGCGTGACACAGACCTCTGCAATGCGGCCATCGCCGCCGACCAGGACGTGAATGAGCTGGAGAAGCGCATCGACCAGCTCGGCATGCAGATCCTGCTGAAGTTTCAGCCCACGGCGCACGACCTGCGCCAGGTCATGGGTACCATCCGCGTGGCGAACAACCTGGAGCGCATTGCGGACCAGGCCAGCAGCATCGCCAAGCGCGCCCGCCATATCAACAACCTCCCCGAGATCGCCGAGGTAAAGCTCATCGAGCCGGTGTACCAGCTTTGCGTACGTAATCTCGCCGCCAGCCTGCAGGCCTTCGCTGACGCCGATGCCGATGGTGCCGCCGCTGCGCGCCTGATGGACAAGGAGCTGGATGCCGCGGAGAAATCTCTGGATGCCTCCTTGCTTCAGATCATGGAGACCCGGCATTCCCCGTTGGAAAGCTACCTCCACCTTATCTTCGTGGCCCGGTTCCTCGAGCGCGTGGGTGACCACGCCAAGAACATCTGCGAGGACACGATTTTCATCGAGAAAGCGGAGGATGTGCGCTTCACCAAGCACAAAAAAGCGGATCCAGAGGTGGTTCAGGTGGCCCCAATGTGATTCTGGGCTGGATGAATTTGTGCGGATACGATACTTGCGTGGTCAGATAATCCCGCATGAAACCCCTGACCATTGCTTTAGCCGCCTCCACCGCTGCCTGTGTTCTCGCCCTTGCCTGGGTGCTGAGCACCCCAGCGCCAACCGATCCCCGTGTCGTGAAACTGGAGTCGGAACTGAAGGAAGCGCGGGATATGATTTCCCAGCTTCGCCGTGATCTGGCCAACAAGCCGGTGGCCTCGGGATCGGCCCCCGCCACCACAGGACTTTCAGCCAGCCGCCTGCAGCTCGGCGCCCCGAGTGTGGACACCCCGGCACCGGCTACCACCACGGGTGGGGCTTTGCGGGAAATGCTGAAGAATCCTGCCATGCGGGATCTCCTGGGCCAGCAGCAGGCCGTGCAGATCGAGACCAGCTACGCCCGCCTGATCGAGGGCCTGCAGATGAATGACGAGGAGAAGGCCCATTTCAAAAAACTCCTCACTGAGCGCGCCAAACTCGAAGCCGATCTCGGTCTCAAGCTGCTGGACAGCAATCTCACCAATCAGCAGCGCCAGCAGCTCCTGGCCGAGGCCGAAAAGAACAAGGTGGCCTATGATGAGACGATCCGAAAGTTCCTGAACAATGACGGTGACTGGAACACCTTCCAAACTTACGAGGTCACCCGTCCGGAGCGCGTGCAGTTTGAGACGATGGGGCGCAGCATGTTCAGCGCCACGGGGGAGCCGCTGAATGCCCAGCAGGAAGACCAGCTCATTCAGTTGATGGCCCAGACCCGGCAAAATCCGAGTCCGGAACAGGCCACCCTCATGAAGAACATGACCAATCCTGCGCAGATGAGCGAGGCCAACCTGCAGACCTACCTCGAGTACCAACGCGCGAGCAATGCCCGTGCCCTGGAGCAAGCTGCCGCGTTTCTGTCCTCCGCGCAGTTGAAGGCCCTGCAGAATTATCAGGAGCAGCAGATGAACCTGATCAAAAACGGCTACCAAATGGGCAGCATGCTCATGGGCGGGAAGTGACGTCGAAGTCGCGAAGCGTCCCGGAGTGCGGTGGCAGAGATGCAAGGGCACCCTTGCATCGTCGACACCGCTCGCGTGCGCACACTACGCTTTCGTGAATGAATGCACTTTCTGCGCACCTGGCGGTGTCGCGCTTGAGCGCTTGCCACCGCACTTCGGGACGTTCCGCGCCGTTCCAGGCGCTATGTGCGTATCGAGTCGGCGTAACAATGGATGCGTCAAAGCTCTCCCACCGCCTTCAGCAAGGCCTCGCGCAAGACTGACACAGCATTGCTGTCAGCATAATGGTTGACCAGATAGGCGAAGGCCAGTTCGCGGCCGCTTTTCGTGGTGAGGAAGCCGGTGGTGGAGCGCACGCCGGACATGGCGCCGCCCTTCCAGCGGAGGTTTTCCTTCGTCAGCAGGGACTCACGGTAAACCACACCCTGCCGGCCGCTGCCTACCAAATATTGCAACTTGGCGAGGTCGTGCGGTGTGATGAAGTCGGCACGCGCGAGGCCGCAGCCGTCCTCCATGCGCAGGCCGCGAAACTCCAGGCCGTTGGCTTTCCAGTGCTCATGGACGACTTGATCGGGTGCCTTGCCTTCCTGCACGCCGAGCAGGCGGAAGAGGCACTCGGTCTCGTGATTGTCCGAGGTGGCGTGGATGCTGGTGATGATCTCTTCCAGCGGTGGTGAGCTGTGCTTCAGCAGCTCGACCTCGCCTGCTTTCACGTCACCCACAGGCGCGGCTTTGCCAGTGACCTCGATCCCGGCCTCCAGCAAGGCTTCGCGGAACCAATGCGCGGCATACAGCTCAGGATCCGGCACGGCGCCAAGCACGTGAAAGGTGGACTTGCCCATCGGTACGGTGCCGCGCAGATGAATGACGCGGGTGCGTTCCCCCCCATGAATGACCACACCATCGCCAGAGCCACGCTCGCCAGTCACGGTCTCATTGCGCCAGATGATGCCGGGCACATCCGGCTGCGCGCCTAACCAAATAGCAGGTTTGCCGGCCGCATCAGCAGGCTTGAAGAGGGCGATGAAGCGGTTGTGCTCCAGATTGAGCCCGGCCACGGAGCTGCCGTAACCATTGCCGATGTCTCCCCAGTTCCAAAAGTCATCGTAGATGCTGCCGGGGAGGAGACGTCCATCGCCGAGGATGCGGCCGGTGATGCGCTTGAGGCCGCGCTCCCTCAGTGTCTTGGCCCAGTTCTGCAGGTCCGTGAGTTTGATCATCGGATCCGCACCGCCGACGATGACGACGTCACCTTTGATGACACCTTGTTGGATAGGCGCGGAGGCCATGAGACGTGTTTCGAGGCGATGATCCGGCCCCCATTTTTCTAGCGCCGTCGCCGTGGTCACGGTCTTCAAACTCGAAGCCGGGATGAAGGCGATGCTCGACTGCTGTTCCACGATGATCTCACCCTGCTCATCTAGCAGGCAGAAGCCGATGGCGGCACCTTCGAGGCCGGGCTTGGTGCGCGCTTCTTCTAGAAGCTGGGTGATGGGATGTTTCGGTGGAGGTTCAGGGGTGAGCGGAGCGGGAGGCGGAGGTGCCGGCACCGGTGGCGCTTGGGGCGGAGAAGGATGAACGATGGGTGTGGGAGCAGGCGTGATCACCACCGGCACCTCAGCGTGTGGTGTGGATGGGTGACGATTCACCCAGAGCAGCCCAGCGAGAGCCGAGGCCAGCAGCAGGATGATCACGTTTTTGATCATAGTGTGGTTCAGCCTCCGGCGGTGATTTGCACGATCTCGATCACATCGCTGTCCTTCACCACGGTCGTGGAGATTTCACGAGGCAGCAGGGCCGTTTGATTGTACTCCACGACGACGGGCTTGCCAGCCAGTCCCACGGCCTCCAGCAGAGCGGGCAGGGGCAGGGTGCCGGGGAACTCGCGTTTCGCGCCATTGAGAGTGATCGTCATGACTGACAAGGAAGCGTGGAGAGCGCTCGTGGCAAGGAGAGGACGGCGTCATGGCAGCTTCGTAGCTTGAAGCGGTGGGAAGGAAATGGCAGAGAGCGGCTTGATGCTCCGGACCTACCTACCTTTCGCCTGTCTGCTCATGCTGTTCATCTGTGCCGGGCATGCGCAGGCTCATCAGGTGCCAAACATGACGGTGGAGGCCACCTTTGAGCCGGCGGGGAAGTTTGAGTTAAAGGTGAATCTGGATCCACGGGTGTTTCTTTCCACCAACCCGACCTCGTTACCCCCCGTGTCGGCGGACTGGTATCTGAATCAAAACGAAGACCAAGTGCATAAGAGCTATGCGCAGGCGGCAGAGCATGTGAAAAAGCACCTGGAGGTGAAGTTCGGAGGTCAGGCGCAGGCGCTGCCAGAGATCACATGGCAGGCCATGGATGGAGCCACGAACCAGCCGCTGACCCGCGAGACGGCAGAGGCGCATCTGCTGGGCACGCTGTGTGGCGTGGTGCCGGCGGGACAGGGGGACTTTGCGCTGGGCTTCGCCAAGGAGGCGGTGGTCAGCCTGATCCTGCTGCTGAAGACACCGGAGATGCCCGAACCGAAAGTGCAGGTGCTTTTTCCTGGGGAAAGCAGCCGAGCCATACAGGTGCCGACCGCAGCCGCAGCGCCTGTGGAAGCTCCGCCTCCCTCACCAGCACCTCCGGCTGCTGATCAGCCGCGCCGAGGCATGGAGTGGATCGGCTGGTTGGTTGGCATTGTCGTTGTCGCGGCGATGTCGGGCTGGTTCCTGGCCACAAGGCGGAAGCGCTGAGGCCAGAGGATGTGCGCCGCCGTCAGCAGCGTGAAGTAGAAGTGCGGATCCATGACACGTCCCTGGGCGATGGGTGAGTAGAGCAGCACGGCGATCACCGCATAGCCTGCCTTCCCACCGCACATCAGGCTGCGAAAGATGGGGACATAGATGGTCAGCAGATAGACCAGAAGTCCCAGCAGACCGAGCTCCAGCCACATGGCCACATACTCATTGTGCGGTGCCCAGCGGGATGACGCGGCACCCACACCGTGACCGAAAACCGGCTCCCTCATCACAGCCTCCCAGGCATCGCTCAGATCCTTGGCACGCTCAGGGGATTTGAGCTTGTCGAAGTCCAGATTGTAGATGGCCTCCAGACGGTCCGCGGTGTTTTTGTCCTTCCTCACGCCATCTCCCGTGCGCTGTTGCATGATGGCGAAGCCACCCAGGACGAGAGGCACGATGGCATAGCCGCAGACCATGAGGAAGCCAAGGTGGCGGCGTGCGTTCAGCAGGATGTAGGTGCCCGCCAGGAAGGCGTAGATCACCATGCCGCTTCGACCATAGGTCAGCGCCACACCGGGCGCGGCTGCGGCGATGAGGGCCACATTCCAGCGGAAGCTGCTCACCAGCGCAAAGCAGAGCCCGAGGCACTGGCAGAGCACGATGGGCGGTGAATTTGGGTGGCCATTGAAGCCGCTGAAGCGACCCGGGATGCTGCTGAACTTCACCACACCCAGGAACTCGGCGATGGAAGAGCCACTGGTGAGCAGGATGGTCAGGATGGCCGCCCAGCGCATGGCCTTCAGCCCCTGGGGGCAGGAAAGCACCGCCAGGATGGCCATGACCACCAAGAGGATGCGCAGGCAGTTCATGGTCATGTCATGCGTGCCCGAATAGACGAAACGGCCGAGCACCGCCACGTCCAGCAGCCGCATGACCGGCAGAGCGGAAAGCAGGAGGGCAGGCAGGCAGAAGCGCGGCCTGCTCAGCACGCAGACCCCCATGCAGAGCATGAACACCATGGGGGTGAACAGGCTGGGTTTGATCATCGGCAGCCCTGCATTGTACGAGCCGATCACCACGTCCGCCGCCAGCAGCGCAATGCACGTCCCGCACACCCACACGGTGAGCCAGTCGAGATGCTTTTGGAGGCGCGGAGGCATGTAACGGGGGCAGCGGAGCCAAAGTAAACCCTACGGAAAGGGTGAAGAATACTCTTTATTAACTATTGATTCTATATTTTTTATAATTAACTTTTGGGAAATGTCTGCTCAACCGTCCATCGCACTGATCATACCCGCCTACAATGAGGCGCTCACGATCGCCGAGGTGATCCGGCGCTTCTCTGCGGCGCTCCCTCAAGCGGAAATCGTGGTCGTGGACAACCGTTCCTCGGACAATACCGGCGATCTGGCTCGTGCCGCGCTCAAGGAATGTGGAGCGCACGGACAAGTGCTGTTTGAGCGCCGGCCCGGGAAGGGGAACGCGGTGCGCCGTGCCTTTCATGACGTGATGGCCGAGGTGTACATCATGATTGATGCCGACATGACCTATCATCCCGAGGATCTGCCGGCCATGCTAGCCCCGGTGCTTTCAGGTGAAGCGGATCTTGTGGTCGGTGACCGGCTCTCCACCGGTGATTACCGGAAGGAGAACAAGCGCCCGTTTCACAACCTGGGCAATGCGGTCGTCAAAGGCCTGATCAACCGTCTCTTCCAGGTGCAACTCAAGGATGTGATGTCCGGCTACCGCGTGATGACGCGGCGCTTTGTGGAGCACACGCCAATCCTGCGCGCGGGCTTCGAGCTCGAAACCGAGAGCACCATCTTCGCTCTCGATAACCGCTTCCGCATCGTGGAGGTGCCGATCAAATACACCGACCGCCCTGAGGGTTCGTTTTCGAAGCTCAACACCTTCCAGGATGGCGCTCGCGTCATCGCCACCATCTTCCGCATTCTGCGGGACTACCGGCCCAGTGTGTTCTTTGGCAGCATCGCCGTGGTGCTGGTGTTCTTCGCCTTGGTCGCGGGTGCCTTCCCGGTCTATGACTACATCCGGTATCAGTATGTGTATCGCGTGCCCATGGCCATCCTGGCCACAGGCCTCATGCTGCTGGGCATGATGTTTGCCGGCATCTCACTGATCCTGACGAGCATCAACAACTACTTCAAAGCCCTCTTTGAGATGCAGATGATGCGTCGTGGCAGCGGGCTGACGTCCAAAGACTCCACCGGTTCACCGTCATGAGCCGACTGCGTGCTTTCCTGGACAAACAAGGCTCACAGCCCTGCCTGCGCCGCTGGGTGGTGCTGCTGACGCTGGTACATCTCATCGTCTCCGCCACACTGGCTTGGACACGCAGCGCTGATGAGCTGTTGGTGATTCAAGATGCGGGCGAATACATCGAGCTCGCCGGATATCCCCTGACCCATGGCATCTACTCGCTGGATGGCGTGCAATCCTCCGGCAAGCGCGAGCCGGGTTACTCGGGCTTCATCATGGCCTTCATGGCGGCGGGTATTGTGAAGCCGCATCTCATCACGGTGGAGAACCTGTGGATCATCGCGGGCGTGCAGATCCTGCTCTATGGTTGGGTCTGCGGATACATCGCGCGCAAGCTCACGCCCTTCTTCGGCGCGGCCAGCGCCTGGCTGGGTCTGATGATCATGCAGGCCAGTCCGATTGCAGAGTATCAATATTCGTTAGGCAATGAATGCGTGACCATGATCCTGCTCGGGCTCTTTGCCGTGGAGATCGGGGTTCACTGGCGCCAGGGACCTTCGTGGGGATCCGTGCTGCGAGCCGCGTTTTGGATGGGACTGCTGGCCATCACGAAATCCGTGAACGTGCTGTTCATCCCGCCGCTCTGCCTTCTGCTATGGATTCGCACGCCAGCGAAGTTCTTGAAGGTGGCCGCTTTCTTCATCATCGCCCTGCTCCCTGCCATCGGCTGGACCATGCGCAACAAAGCCGCGCTGGGCATTCCCGTCATGGGCTCCATTGATGGCTTTAGCTCGCTCTACCGCGCGAACATCCTGCCCTACCAGCAGATCTCCTCACCGGATCATCCCGACATGCCGGAGGAGGCCAAGGTGGCCATCGCCGCCTGCAAGAATGATGCGGAGAAGTATCAGTGGTATAAGAAAGCCGCGCTTGAGTGGCTGAAAGCGAACCCTGTGCAGTATGTGAAGCAGTGCATCCACCGCACCGCTGCCATGTTCATCGAGCTTTACCGGCAGGAAGACATCCCCTGGTGGCGCTATCCGTTTGCGCTGCTGGTTGGCAATGACCAGCTCTTCCTCACCCTGGTGCTGGTGCTCTGCATGCTGCCACTCTGGCGGAAGCAGGACATCTGGGTGGAGATGACCGTGTTATTCTTCCTCTTCAGCGTCGGCATCTACGGCGCGGTCTACGGCCAGGAGCGCTACCTGCATCCAGCCTTCTTCCTGCTGGCACCCGTCCATGCCTGGTGCCTCGTGGAGGTCGTGGGACCTTGGATTGGCAGACGACTGGCTAACAAAAAGTGCTGCTAGGGTCAGGAAATGTCCCGGATGGTGATCTCCCTGCTGCTGGTGGTCACATTCATGGCCGTCGGCGGTTTGCGCGAGATGTTGCCTCCGTAGAGATCAATCGTGCGCTTCGCGATGATGTCGATCAGCGCGGGCTGCAGGGTGCGTGCGGCGATGTTGGAGACAGCCACGCCGGCCCAGGTGACGGGGGATTTGAACTTCAGCACCTGCCACACGGGCAGCAGGCGCTTGTACCATTTGCCCACGGACTGCATGGTCTCATGCGTGGCGATCTTGTGCGTCATCTCCCAGGTCTTCAGCGCCGTGCTGGCACTCACATCCACCAGCCTGCCGATGCTCCGTGTCTGCAGGAAATCCGCGATGTCCAGCGCGGCGAGATGCACCGCCCGTGAGAACTGCCCCAGCCCAGGCGCGAGCAGTGGATCAGGATGCTCAGGGTGATAGATGGCCGCAATCTCGCGCACGAGCTTCGGCACTTCATCGATCAAGGGCGGCAACCATTCTGGATTCAGGCGCTTCTGCCAGCGCAGGCGGTTCTTGCAGTCCTCCACCGCCTTGTTCGCGGCCACATCCATCGGGTGATCCGTGCCATCGTGGTAGTGCGCCACGGCATCACGCGCCGCTTTGAGATCTGCCGCAAACCTCAACCCCAGCCAGATCAGCCACGTCGCCAGACCGACGATGAAGCCAGCGAGGAAAGTGAGGAGGTAGAGCATTGGGAGGAGCCGTTGACTGTTGTTTACAGTAGTTGACGATGGTTGACGGTTGTTTTCCCAAACCACTGTAAACCACGGTCAACGACCGTAAACCACCGTCAACGGTTTGGGCCTTCGGCCCTCCGGCCTACATTTCCAAAAAGTTCTTCAGCAGGTGCTTGCCGTCCTGGGTGAGGATGGACTCGGGGTGGAACTGCACGCCGTGGATGGGCAGCTCCTTGTGCCGCAGTCCCATGATCTCGGATTCGTCATCATCACACACGGCCGTGATCTCCAGGCAGGAGGGCAGCGTGGAGCGCTTCACCAGCAGGGAGTGGTAGCGCGTGGCGGTGAAACGCTCCGGCATGCCTTTGAAGACGGAATCGCCCTCATGGCGGATCTTGGAGATCTTGCCATGCATGAGGCGCTCCGCGCGCACGACATCGCCGCCGAAAACGTGGCCGATGCTCTGGTGCCCCAGGCACACGCCCAGCACCGGGGTGTTCTGGCCGAACTTCTCGATCACGGCGCAGCTGATGCCCGCCTCTTTCGGCGTGCAGGGGCCGGGGGAAATACAAATGTGGTCCGGCTTCTTCTTCGCGATCTCCTCCAGCGTGATCTGGTCATTCCGGTGGATCTCCATCTGCGCCCCCATCTCGCCGAAGTACTGGACGAGGTTGTAGGTGAAGGAGTCGTAGTTGTCGATGATCAGAAGCATGGGAGGCGGAGCCGGGTGTGGACGATTCTTTATCGTGGCTGGCGGGGTTTGCAATGGCTTCCCCAGCCAGTAGGACGAAGCGGAAATGGTGGAATTCTGTGTCCGATATGCCATGCTTTACGTTCAACGGGTGCTCCCCAATCTTCCCTTTTGTCTTCATGCCTGAGTTCCTGCGCCGCTTTTTCTTTGGAGGTGAACGCCTGGAGTTTCGCGGCCCTGGCAGTGTGGAAGATGCCAAAAGAATGATCTGGCGGCAGCTGGAAGCCTCCAAGGCAGACAAGAGCAACCTCTCAGGCATCGTCTGGGCGGACTCCGTGCATCTGAGCTGGCAGCATCGACACGTTTGGAATGATTTCAGGCCGGTGTTTCACGGCCATCTGCGGAGCGAGGAGGGTGAGGTCTTTCTCGCCGGGCGAATCTCAGCACCCCGGAGCTGTCAGTTGGTCATGTTGATCATTTTGACCACCTTGCTCGTCGTAGCGGTGCTCTTCGCGTCACCCCTTTTTGTGCCTCTGGCGTCGTTAGGAATGGCCCTGCTGTTCGTGCTAATGATCGGATTTTGCCGGGGTGGAGCTTCTGAGGATGAACAAAAGATCATTCAATCCATCCAGGAGATCTTTGAGAAGGATCTCACAGCAACCCGCACTCGCGGAAGCTGAAGTAGGGCTGCGGACGGCTCTCCGAGGGACAGCCGATGATCACATGGTCGGAAAAAACGATGCCCAGAATGTCCGCAGCCTCCTTCACCCGGCGGGTGAGCCGGCGGTCGGCATCGCTCGGGGAGGGATCGCCTGAGGGATGGTTGTGGATCAGCACAAATCCGGGCGCGCGATGCACCAACGCCTTGGTGACGATGTCACGCGGGTGGGCGCTGGACTCGTTCACCGTCCCACGGAAGAGCTCCTCATGGCGCATGAGGCAGAGGCGCTGGTTCAGCAGCAGGACGCGAACGGATTCATAGCTGAGGGACTGCATCTCCCCTGCCATGTAGCGGTAAATGAGCTCCGGACTGTTCAAGGGAGTGTCCTTCAGGGCGGCCTGCTCGGCTCGGCGGCCTAACTCAAAGGCAGCGGCGAGATGCGCGGCCTTGGCCGGGCCGAGTGCCCGCATATGGGCCAGTTCGCCAGCCTCAATGCGGGAGAGATTACGCAGGGAGCCCTGCTCCCGCAGAATGCGCTGGGCCACCTGGAGCGCGTTCTCACCCTTCGTGCCGGTATTGATGAAGATGGCCAGCAATTCTGCATCCGAGAGCGCTCCCGCGCCGAGCCGCAGCAGCCGCTCACGCGGGCGGTCGTCTTCGGGCATGTCATGGATGCGGGACATCAGGCAGCGTCAGTTGAGGGCATTCCAGACGGCAGATCAAGCCTCCATCTCCACCTTGTATCGTGGCAGGCTGGGATCGATCTCCAGGCTGTAGGCATCGATGCCTCCGGCGAGGCACTTCGTGTTCGAAAAGCCATGACCGAGGAAGTAGGCAGCCACGTCCATGCTGCGACTGCCGGTATGGTCATAGAGGATGATGACGGTCTCCTTGGGCCAGGAATTAAAAGCCTCCTGCACCAGCTCCTGGGTCAGAAGCTGGGCGCCGGGGATGGTCACCGCCTCATGCTCCTCGCGGGTGCGGGCGTCCAGGACACGCACGCTGGCGTCAATCCGGGCCAGATCCGCAAACTCGCGCGGGCTGATCTGCAGCTTCACGTCCTCGCTGTGGCTGCTCTGGATGTGGTCGATCACCTCCTGCACGGGGATGTTCTCATTCCGCTCGCAGAGCTGGGTCAGCGTCTCCGTGGGGCTGAAGGCACAGCTCCGGCAGCCGCCGATGTGGTAGCGGGCAAAGAGGGCACGCTGGGCGCTGGGATACTTCGTCAGCACCTCGGACATGGTGGTGTCAGGCGTCAAAACGGGCAGGTCAGAGGCAGGCATGATTCTCTCATAGTGTGCCCCTGCGGGCGGCGAAACTGGAAACTTCGGGTGGGCAAAAGACCCGAAAGCGATACAGTTGCCCCATGAGTGACGAGCGCGAACCCCGCATTTATGTGCTGCCGACGATGATGACGGCAGGGAACATCCTGTCCGGGTTCGTGGCCATCCTGCAGATTTTCAAAGGGCGTGAGGGTGCCATCACTGAGCATTACTACTGGGCCATCATCGCCATCCTGGCGGCCTGCCTATTTGACGTGCTGGACGGCCGCGTGGCCCGTCTAGGCGGTCAGGAGAGCCCCTTTGGCCGTGAGCTGGACAGCATCGCGGACATCGTCAGCTTCGGCGTGGCCCCTGCCCTTTTGGTGCATGACATCGTGCTGAAGGACATCGAGACCCCTGCCGGGCTCGGCTGGCTCATCGCCTCCGCCTACCTTGTTTGCGGCGCCCTTCGGCTGGCTCGGTTTAACTGCCTCGCTGCCGCGGACATCAAGACGAACAGCAAGCACTTCCGTGGCTGCCCCATCCCTGCGGCGGCGGGTGTGATTGCCTCCCTGACCCTGCTCATGCTCTGGCTGGACGAGGGGCAGAAGGAGATCGGACCTTGGAAGTATGGCCTGGCCCTCATCATGGTCATGCTCTCCTACCTCATGATGAGCAATCTGGAGTACCCGAGCTTCAAATCGATCAACTGGCGGACGCGCCGCTCTCCGGCCTGGGTGCTCATCTCCATCATCGTGGTGGCCTTTAGCGTGCGGAACTGGCAGTGGATGCCCTCCGTGCTCTTCGTGAGCTATCTGATTTACGGCCTCGTCCGCCCGTGGATCTCGCGCAGCATGCGCCAGACCATCGAGATCGAAAACGAGGCTGCGGACACCCCGGACGACCCCGTTACAGACGAGATTCCTGCATCTAAGGTTGACTCGACGGACACTGTGCTGCCAAAAGACGCTGCCTCGCAAATCTAGGCAACGTTTTCCTCACAACCACCCCTGCCCGAGTTCCCGACCACGAATGGCCGACTTCTATCAGCATTCGCGCCTGCCCACACTCCATCATCTCGCCACGCCTGACGCGAACGCGCGTGAGGCGGAACTGGTGGAGATGACGCGTGACCGGCCCGTGGCACTGCTGCTGCCGGCCCTGCATACGGAGGTCACCCGTCCGGCGCTGCCCTCCATCCTCCGCCAGGTGTCCGAGGTGCCCTACATCTCCGAGGTGGTGCTGAGCATGAACGGCATGAACGAGCTGCAGATGCAGGCCGCCCGTGAAAAATGCCGTGAGTGGCTGGGAGACAAACCCATGTCCCTGCTCTGGAATGACGGCCCGCAGCTCCAGGCCGTGCATGATCGCGTGAATGGCGCCCATACTCCTGGCAAGGGCGCGAACATCTGGGCAGGCATCGCCTACCTGCAGGCCAAGGGGCACAAGGGCATCGTCGTCAGCCATGACACGGACATCCTGAACTACGGCACCAGCCTGCTTTCGAAGCTCTGCTACCCCATCGCGCACCCACGGCTGAACTACAAGTTTGCCAAAGGCTACTACAGCCGCGTGGCTGACCGGCTCTACGGTCGCGTGACCCGTCTGCTCATCTTTCCGCTCATCCTGGCCTTTCAGGAAGTGCTCGGGCCTCAGCCGCTGCTGGAGCATCTGGAAAGCTTCCGCTACCCGCTTTCGGGCGAGTTCGCGGCAGACAGCGAGACTCTGGCGAAGTTCAGCGTGCCGTCCGCCTGGGGACTGGAGATCGCCATGCTGTGTGAGTTACACCGCCATCTGCAAGTGTCCGAGATGTGCCAGGTGGACATCGGTTTCCATTACGAGCACCGGCATCGCCAGCTCGACCCTGGATCTGTCGAACCCGGTCTTGTTTCCGCCGCTGCGGATGTGGCCCGCTGTCTGGCCTACCAAGTTTTGCGTGAATCCCAGGAACGCGCCGCTGAATCCCTGCTGCGCCTTGTCCTGGAGCGCTACAAGACCCGTGCTGCCGAGTGGATGGACCGCTACGAGCATGTGGCCCTTCTAAACGGGCTGATCTATGACCGAGCCGAGGAGGGCATTGCCGTTGCTGCCTTTACCGAGGCGCTTGAAGCGCTGGCCACCGCCACCGGTGCCCAGGGATTGCTCGTGGCTTCCCTGCGCCCCACGCCGGAATCAGTGCTCCGTGCCGAACCAAGTTTGAAACAAGATCTGATCGCCGCGGCAGAGGGTTAAGCTGGTTAGTAGAAGAGAATCGCGAGCCAGAGGCACGGTGGCCCGTGGTGGAGGTCGCGAAGCCACCAGGAACCACCGTACATCTTCCGGTGGTTCTCACTCGCTTGCGCTCGTTCCACTATCGTCTACAGGCTGCTGAACCTCCGGCTCGATGTCAGGTGCGGAGGCATTGTCGACTTCGTCTGCTGAGTTTGTCTCAACTGACGCCGATTCTGCTGATGCTTCCGGCTGCTTCGCAGACCTAACCAAGCGTGCGGCATAAAAACCGTCGTGGCCGGTTTCGGCGGGGTTGAGCTTCAGCTCCTCCTCCAGAGTCCATTCGTCACCATGCGTGGCCAGGAACTTTTGTACCTGCTGCTCGTTCTCGCTCGGCAGGATGCTGCAGGTGGCATACACCAGCTTGCCGCCGGGCTTCACCATGCTGCTGTAGCGGGTGAGGATCTCCTGCTGCTCGATGATGAGACGGTCGATCTCCACCTCGCTTAGCTTCCATTTCGCATCCGGATTGCGGCGTAGCACGCCGAGGCCGGAACAGGGCACGTCCAGCAGCACGCGGTCAGCATAACCTGCCAGACGTTTGACACTCTTGCTGCCTTCAATGAGCCGTGTCTCGGCCACATCCACACCGGCGCGGCCGCAGCGCTTGCGCAGCTCATTGAGCTTCCACTGATGCACATCGAGCGCGAGGATGCGGCCCTTGTTCTGCATGAGGGCACCCAGATGCAGCGTCTTGCCGCCGGCACCAGCACAGGCGTCGATGACCTTCATGCCAGGCTCGATCTGAACAAAGGGGGCCACACGTTGGGACGAGGCATCCTGCACTTCGAAGAGGCCTTCCTTGAAGGCAGCCATGGCAAAGACATTGTAGCGCTGCTGCATCACCAGAGCCGTCGGGATGGGCTTCAGAGCCTCGGTGATGAAGCCATCCTGCCCGAGCCTCTCCTTCAGGGACCGGCGGTCGGTTTTGAGAGTGTTCGTCCGCAGGTAAACTTCCGCAGGCTTGTTCAGCGTCTCGCGGATCGCCGGCCAGGCATCGCCGAGCTCACGGCCGCAGCGCTCATCCATCCAGTCCGCCAGAGACAGACGGATCATGGGCGCGACGTCCATCTTTTGACGGGCACGGATGTCCTGCACCCGGATGCCTGCCAGCTCATCAAAAAGCGGCAGTTCCTTGCCACTTGTCACCCATTGGGCGGCCCAGACACCCCAGATTTGCTCATCACCGATGCACTCGCGCTTGGCGTGGTCGCCATCCGGCAGGCCGGCGAGATGCCAGAGCCAGCGCCAGTGCCTGACGCATTCATAGACGGACTCCGCGAAGAGACGGCGGTCACGGCTGCCCCATTTGTGGTGGTTTTTGAAGGCAAACTCCACCGCCTTGTCCGAATACCGCCTGTCCACGAAGATGTCGTGCAGCGAACGGATGATCTGGGCGATGATGATATGCGGGACTTTCACGCTGATGAGATGGCGCGGACAGCGGTCCGAAGCAAGTACCGCTGGAGGCAGGGTCCGCAGGGAAATGCCTTTCTTTTGATGAAGGAACTCCGTAAAAGCATTCCCATGGTTAGAAGCCCATGCGGCATTACGGAATCATGAAGCCCCCTTCGACTTTTGAATTGCTGCACCAGTCAGGATGTCTTGTGTTCCCTGCCATCGCGCTCTGGATGGTCGTTGGTGGCTATCTTCCTATCGTTTTGATCGAACATGCGATACCCCTGGCAGTGCGCGCGGGTGGCCCTTACATCGTTGGGTTGGAGTTCGCGGTTGGTTATGCCGCTGTGATGACTGGCGCCTGCCGTCTGGTGCAGTTCTTCTTGGTGAAATGCTCACGCTGGAGTTTTACACGCTTGATGCTGGGCCAGCTTGGCATTGCCCTCTTTTTGGTGCTTCTCGGTGGCTTTCGATACAACTGATGAGCGGACCTGTTGCACACGCATCACGAACCTCAGCATTGTTCGCTCGCGAGATGCAATCGCTGGGGCTCTGAGTCCGTTTGTGTCTGCCTGTGAGATTCGCCTCCTCCATCCTTGCTCTTGCTTGCCTCCAGCCTGTGCTGGCGGCGGGGGAGTTGGAGTTCAATCGGGACATCCGGCCCATCCTCTCGGACAATTGCTTCTCCTGCCATGGGCCGGATGCGAAGGGTCGGAAGGCGGATCTCCGGCTGGATGTGCGCGAGGAGGCACTGAAAGCCCTGACCTCCGGAGATGTGATGGAGCGCATCACCACGAAGGATAGGGATGATCTGATGCCGCCACCGGAGTCTAACAAGAAGCTTTCAGCCGTGCAGATGGCCACTCTGAAGCAATGGATCGCGGAAGGGGCCAAGTATCAAAAGCACTGGGCTTTTGAGCCACCACGCAAACATGCCGAAAGCAGCATCGATTCACTCGTCGAGGCCAAGCTGAAGGAGAGCTGCCTCACCTTGGCTCCTGAGGCTGCTCACTCGACATTGATCCGGAGAGTGGCCCTGGACCTGACCGGACTGCCTCCATCGTCGGAGATGCTGAAGAAGCCCTATGAAGCGGTGGTGGATGAGTTGCTCGTCTCCAAACACTTTGGCGAGCACATGGCGGTCGCGTGGTTGGACGCCGCGCGCTATGCGGACACGAACGGCTACTTCGGCGACAAGCCGCGCCAGATGTGGTTGTGGCGTGACTGGGTCATCGATGCCTTCAACACAAACATGCCGTTCGACCAGTTCACCATTGAGCAGCTTGCCGGTGACCTCCTGCCAAATGCCACAGTGCATCAGCGCATTGCCACAGGCTTCAACCGCAACCACATGGCGAACAATGAGAGCGGCAGCATCGATGAAGAGTTCCGCACGGAGTATGTGGTGGACCGCGTGGACACCACCATGACCACCTGGCTTGGCCTAACCGCAGGTTGCGCGCAGTGTCATGATCATAAGTTTGATCCCATCTCACAGGCGGAGTTCTACCAGCTCTTCGCCTTCTTCAACAACGTGCCGGAGCAGGGCCTCATCAAAGAAGACAATCCGCCCCCCTTGCTGCAGGTGCCTTCGCCAGAGCAGGAAAAGCGTCTCGCTGAACTGAAGCAGGAGGCTCAACGGGCGAAGGCCGCCTTCGAACCGATGCGCAAGGGGCTCGCGCCCTTGATGACCGCTTGGGAAAAGGACGCCGAGCGTTCGTTACCGGTTTTGCCCAAGGACAGTGTGCTGCATGAGTCCTTTAGTGGAAGGCTGGAGGCAATATCATCTGCCCATGGAACTCCTTTGACTTTCGCAGCAGGACTGCGTGGCGAGGCGGTGAAGTTTGATGCCACGCAGCATGTGGAAGCCTCAACGAAGAATTTTGAAGCCGACAAGCCCTGGACCATCAGCCTGTGGGTGAATGCAGATGGCTCGCTGAGCTGCCCGCTTTCGCTCATCGAGCCGCAGGGAGATCGTCGTGGCATCGAGATCATCTGGCAGAAGGGCCGCGCGCAGGTGAATCTGGTGCACCGCTGGGGTGTGAGTGCCATCGAGGTGTCCACGGTGGAATCCATGACCTCCAAATCATGGCATCATCTGGCCATCAGTCATGATGGCTCACGCAAGGCCAGCGGCCTGCGTGTTTTCATGGATGGGAAGCTTGCCACACTTGAAGTTCGGCGTGACACTTTGGATGGCAGCATCGTCAATCATGAGCCGCTGCGAATCGGCCGTCGTGATGCGAACCTGGGTTTCTATGGCATGATCGATGAAGTGCGCATCGCGCAGAGATCACTCGATGATCGCGCCGCGCAGGACTGGTTCTGGGGCGAGCGTATTCGCGGCATTGTCGACACGCCTTCTGCGAAACGTCAGGTCCTCGATGCCGAGGTGCTGCTGGACTACTATATTGATTACTTTGCGGATGCCAAGACGCAGACTGCTCGCAGTGCCGTGAAAAAGACTGCCCAAACTGAGAAGGACCTACGCGAAGCGATTCCCACCGTGCTGGTGATGCAGGAGATGGAGAAGCCGCGCACGGCGCATGTGCTGGAGCGAGGCCAGTATGATAAGCCAGGAAAAGAGGTGCAGGCGGGAGTGCCGGTCGCCGTGGCACGCTGGAAGGAGAATGCGCCACGCAATCGACTCGGCTTTGCGCAGTGGCTGGTCTCATCGGAGAATCCGCTCACGGCTCGCGTGGCTGTGAACCGGCTCTGGCAGCAGTGCTTCGGGGAAGGACTGGCGCGCAGCCCGAATGATTTCGGATCTCAAAGCGAGCCGCCAACGCATCCTGAGTTACTTGACTGGCTGGCGGTGACTTTCCGTGACAGTGGCTGGGATGTGAAGGCTCTGCTCAAGCGCATCGTCCTTTCGAAGACGTATCGGCAGAGCTCGCAGATCGTGCGCCATGATGATCCCGAGAATCGCCTGCTCGCCCGTGGTCCAGGAGGACGCCTCTCCGCTGAAGTTCTGCGGGATCAAGCGCTCGCGATTTCAGGCCTGTTCGTGCCAAAAGTCGGCGGGCCAAGTGTGAAACCTTTTCAGCCGCCCGGCCTGTGGGAAGCCGTGAGCTACAATGGTGAGGAAAGCTATGTTCCGGATGTTGGTGATGGCCTCTGGCGGCGCAGTCTCTACACCTATGTGAAGCGCCAGGCTCCGCATCCCATGCTGCTGACCTTTGACGGCCCCACGCGCGAAAAATGCACCGTGCGCCGAGCCCGCACGAACACACCGTTGCAGGCGCTGATGCTGCTGAATGACGAAACCTTCATGCACGCCGCCGAAGCCCTCGCCAAGCACTCCGAAGGCCAGCAGGACCGCATTGCCTGGATGTTCCGCGCTGCCACATCGCGTGACCCGCAGTCAGATGAACGAGAGCTTCTCGAAGGTCTCATCCAGCGTGGTCGCTCATGGTCCCTCGTGGCGCACACCATCCTGAATCTCGACGAGGTGATCACCAAACGGTGATCTGAGCTTTGCCATCCGCCTTTGGTAGATCAGACCTTAGTAGGATACCCGGGGAGTGAGACATGTGCCAGGATAGCGGCACCAACCCCCCACTTTTTATGTCATCAAAGCAACTTATCGACGCCCCCGCTTTCGTTCCGGGCAGCACCCAGTATGAGCAGCTCGCTTATCTGGATGCCTACGATGCGGTGAACAATGACGACTACGCGTATGTGGCCTACAAGGAGACAGACAGCGCCGGCACCTGGCGCGTGCGCATCGCCGGCCGCCAGACCGCAGGAGCCGTGTTTGAGCCGGATGCCATGAAATCCCAGTCCCGTTCCACCTCCGCCCAGGGCAAGCCTTGGTTTTCCTGGGGTTGGGGCCTGGATCCTTCCGAGGGCGATCCACGCTGCGTGCAGTTCCGCGTGCATGTGAAGAACGGCCAGCCGGAGGAGATCGAGATCTTCACCCAGCTCCGACGCTTCGATCACAGCGCTGACGAACCGAAGTCCGTCCGCTTTGCCTGGCCTGCCTAGCATTTCCAATGCTCATGGCAGAGCTTGTTATGCGAGGAACTGCAATGATCCCTCCCGCCAGACCGTTGATGGCTGGGCATGGGAAATGCCATCCATCACGCGGGGCTGGCCAGCTTGGCCACCCGACGTCAATTCATCCGAGGTTCCGGTGTGAGCCTCGGTGGAGTGGCGTTGGCTTCGTTGATGGGTGACGCGAAGGCGCTGTCCCACATCGCCCCGAAGGCGAAGCGGGTGATCTACCTTTTCATGCATGGCGGTCCCTCGCAGCTTGATTTGTTAGACCACAAGCCGGGCCTGAAGAAGCTGCATGGCCAGGAGCTGCCGGCCTCCGTGCGCGGAGACCAGCGGCTCACGGGCATGACGAGCGGTCAGAAGACGCTGCCGGTCGCTTCATCACTCTTTAACTTCACGCAGCATGGTCAAAGCGGAGCCTGGGTGAGCGAGCTGCTGCCGCACACGGCGAAGATGGTGGATGATCTGTGCATCATCCGCTCCATGCACACGGAGGCGATCAATCACGATCCGGCGGTGACGTATCTGCAGACCGGACATCAGCAGCCGGGCAGGCCAAGCTTTGGCGCGTGGCTGAGTTACGGGCTGGGTTGCGAGAGCAAAGACCTGCCTGCCTTTGTGGTCATGGTTTCCCGTGGCAGTGCGGCGCGGCCCGCAGACCCCCTGTATGCGCGTCTTTGGGGCTCGGGCTTTCTGCCATCAAGCCACCAAGGCGTGGCGCTGCGCAGCAGTGGAGATCCGGTCTTGTATCTCTCGAATCCGGTGGGCATTGATCGTGTCACGCGGCGGGATCAACTGGATGTCATCGCCGCGCTGAACAAGAAGCAGCTTGCCATCCAAAATGATCCTGAGATCGCCACGCGCATCTCGCAGTACGAGATGGCCTTCCGGATGCAGAGCAGTGTGCCGGAGCTGACGGCGATGAGTGATGAAAACGCGGCCACGCTGGATGCTTATGGGCCGCAGTCACGCCAGCCGGGAACCTTCGCGGCGAACTGCCTGCTCGCCCGGCGCATGGCGGAGCGCGGGGTGCGCTTCATCCAGCTTTATCATCGCGGCTGGGACCAGCACTACAATTTGCCGAGTGATCTGCGTCTCCAATGCGGTGACATTGATCAACCGGCGGCGGCGCTCATTCGTGATCTCAAGCAGCGCGGCATGCTGGAGGAGACCCTCGTTATTTGGGGCGGTGAGTTTGGCCGCACCACGTATTCGCAGGGCAAGCTGGAGCCCACGAATCATGGTCGCGATCATCATGGCCGCTGCTTCACCATGTGGCTCGCGGGAGGTGGCATCAAACCGGGAATCCAGTTTGGTGAGACGGACGACTTTTGCTACAATGTCGTCGGTGATCCCGTGCATGTGCATGATCTGAATGCCACGCTGCTGCACCAACTGGGCATTGATCACACGAAGCTGACCTTCCGTTTCCAGGGGCGCGATTACCGGCTGACGGACGTGCACGGCAAGGTGGTGGAGGGGCTGCTGGCCTAAAAAGTGAGAGAAAAGGGCGTGGTCGCGGTCTGACGTCCTCCGCAGCGAAGTGTTGCCGCCTAACGGCTGGACCGCTAAACTCAGGGCTAATTCCCCCCAAAATCATGGCTCGCCGTGCCCAATCCGGGCTGAAACCCGCACATCTCATCGCCATCGTGGCACTCCTCGCCGGACTCATCGGCGGTGGTTACTCCCTGCTGCACCGCGGCGGGGACCCCATGACAGGCCTGACTCTTCTGAGCACGGAGGAATATCTGGACAGCTCGAATGCACTCTCCGGAAACACCTACAAGGTCGAGGGCACGATCGACAACCGCCTGGATTCCTGGAAGGGCAGCGACCGCCTTTTCTCTGTGCAGATCAGCGAGGGCGGCACCTTTGTCCCGGTGCTGGTGCCTTCGAAACTGGAAGCGAATATTCAGCGCGGCCAGCGCTATGTTTTTAAAGTCCGAGTCCTGGAGAATGGCGTCCTGGAAGTGATGCAACTCCTCAAAGCCTGATTGATCATTCCCCCCATGAAGACGTCGAAACTCCTTCTCGGACTCACCCTGGCCGCCACCACGGCCTCTGCTCAGGTCCTGCCCGCGCCGGGCGCCCAGTCCGCGCCACCGCCTTCGAATGCGAATTCATCCGGGGGTGGCGGCGGCAACCAGTCGTCCCAGAACAATCAGATGCTGGGTGGTGTGCTGCCGCATGCGGACAGTGGCAATGAGATGGTCACCTGGGATGGCAAGATGTGGCAGGTGAACAACAACCGCCTCGTGCGCTCGAAGTTCGAGATCTATCTGGCCACGCCTGAGGCGAACAGTGCCGAGGACCAAGCCTATCGTGATCTGGTGGCCGAGATCATCCTGCTGCTGGCACCGACACGCAAGGGCGGCGCAGATGTGCACGCGGCTTTTGCGCTGCTGCCCGAGGCAGGGGCCTTCCGCATCGATGCGGGCCTTTGCAACACCATGGCGAACGGCGTCTACGATGTCTGGCTGGCCCAACGAAAAGTAAATAATCTGCGTGCCGCGAATGATGCGATGGGCAAGCGCCGCAAGCAGCTCGAATGGAACAACGAAGTGGCCTTGTCGAATTCCGAGATGGCCCCGCAGTCAGGCAGCTCCAAAGGTGGTGCGGCGGCGTCCAATGCGCAGAAGCAGACCACAGCGACCACGCTGGGTCGTGTGTCTGGTTACATCAAGGAGATGGCCGAGATCGAGGCGCGCAAGAAGATGAATGAAACGGCTGCCGGTCTGTCTGAAGTGACCAGCAAGGTGCAGTTTCAGGCGCTCATTTTGCAGATGTTCCTGCAGCGGCGCTTTGAGCATGCGCTGATCGCCTGCCGCCTGTATCCTCACATGTTCAGGGATGGTGACAGCGTGCTGCAGCTGGATGACAACTCGGACATGAAGAAGGCTTTCTCCGCCGGCATGGGTGTGCCGCCCACGGTGAGCTTGGTCGACAGCCTTTCGTCCGAAGCCATCCGGGGTGTGGATGAGGCCGTGGTGGCCTTTGAGCAGCTGGTGCTGCGCCAGGACTACCAGAGCGCCAGCAACCGCCTCATGGAGGCCTTTGCCATTGGTGAATACCTGCCACGTGTGCGCCGTCTGCCACTCACCGAGAAGCTGAAGGTGCTCGACTATGTGCGCGATGGCAACCAACTGGTGAACGCACTGGAGATGAAGGATTTCGGGCTCGCCGAGGAGTTGGTAACGAAGATGCGGAAGAACTCGAAGGACTTTGATTTCTCCAAGCCGCAGGCCGCCATCGAAACCGCCCGTGCCCTGGCGGACATGCGCCTCACCGCGGCCAAGGCGGCCATTTTGAGAGGTGATCAAAACACCTATGCCTCCGAGATGAAGGCGGCCGCTGAGATGTGGCCCACCAATCCAAAACTGCGCGGCCTCTCTGAGATGGTCGGCCAGAACAGTGATGTGCAGGCGCAGGCGCTGCTGGATCTCGACCGCTTGCTGAGCCAGCGCTCCTATCGCCAGATCTTTAATGAGCAGGGCCGCTTCCTCGCTGCCTCCATCAATGACCCGGCACGTCAGGATCAGATCAAAAAGGTCATCACGGATGTGACTGAGGTCACCATGGTCGTGAAAATGGCCGAGGAGCAGAGCAAGACCGGCAATGCCTTTGGTGCCTGGGAAGCTGTGGAGCGTGTGTATGCGCGCTTCCCCGAAGATCCTGAGGTCACCAAGATGCGCTCCGAGCTCAGCGTGAAGGCCAGCGAGTTCGTCAGTGCCATCGAGAAAGCCAAGCAGCATGAGCAGCGGAAGCAGTCCGGCTCGGCGCTCGGCTGGTATTTGAAAGCCCGCCACATGTATCCGCCCAGCGACTACGCGAAGACGGGCATCGAGCGCGTGGTGACCAGCCTGAAGGACGGCAGCTCTGCCCCGGCTTCCGGAGTGACGGTCCCCTGAGTTCGTGACGAACATTTGGCACGTGGACAGACGTGCCTGCTTGCGCCTCAGCGTGCCTTGTGGCTTTCTGAAACCATGCCCGCTCTACCCGCGAACGTCATTGAACTCTGTCAGGCGCTTGTTCGTATTCCGTCGGTAAACCCCGATGGTGATCCGGGAACTCCGCACATCGGGGAGCAGGCCTGCGCGGAGTTTGTGGGCGAGTTCTTGAAGGCCTCCGGCGCCGAGGTGGTGCTGGATGAAGTGGAGCCGGGCCGTCCGAATGTGATCGGTCGCTTTCCGAGCAATGGTGGCAATAAGCCGCGCATCGTTTTCGGGCCGCACACGGACACGGTGAGTGTTGGTGGCATGACCATCGAGCCGTTCAGCGGCGAAGTGCGCGATGGCTGTGTCTGGGGACGTGGAGCGAGCGATACCAAGGGTCCCATGGCCTCCATGCTGTGGGCTCTGCATGAGGCTCGTGACGTCATCGCCACTCTGCCCGTGGAGGTGCACTTTGCCGGCTTCATGTCGGAGGAGAGCGCGCAGCTCGGCTCGCAGCATTTTGCGAAGCATCACGGCCCGTATGATCTCGCCATCGTGGGAGAGCCGACGGAGCTGAAAACAGTCTTCAGGCATAAAGGCTGCCTGTGGGCGGATGTTCATACTTTTGGTTTGGCCGTTCATGGCGCCACGCCGGAGCGTGGTGTGAATGCCATCGTCAAAATGGCTGCCATCGTGCAGGCATTGGACACAGGTTTCCGCGCGAAGTTGGTGGAGATCGGTGGTGCGGATGAGTGGCTCGGAGCCAGCACCATCAACCTCGGGATGATTAAGGGCGGCACGCGCAGCAACATCGTCGCTGATCACTGCACGCTGCGGGTGGACATGCGCACGACACCTGGCTTGAACCGCAATGGCGGTGCGCTCGCAGCGCTGACAAATTTCGTTCAGAGCATTGATCCCACCGCCACGGTCGAGCCGCTGCCGGAGACCTTGCCGCTGGACACAGACCCAGCGAATCCACTGCTGCAGAAGCTGATCGACTGCGGTGCTTCGCTGACGGGTGCGCCTTGGTTTTGTGATGCGGCCTTCCTGGCGGCGGAGGGCACGCCTGCCATTGCCATCGGGCCGGGCAGCATCGCCCAGGCGCATACGAAGGATGAGTTCATCAAGTGCGCGGATCTCGAGGCGGGCGCGGAGTTTTTCGGCAAGTTTCTGCGCTCGCTGAACCTGTGATGCCATGATCAAACGTCTGCTGCTCTACGGTGCGCTCTTCCTGCTGATGAGCATGGCAGCGTGGTATTGGCAGAAAACGCCGGAGAGTTGTGAGACCTGCCTGCCCATGCCTGATCTGAAATCTTTGTTCATGCCACCGCCTCCGATTCCACTGCCCTATCCCATGCCTCCTACGCCGGGCGTGTGGGATGCCTGGCCTGCGACGCAGCGACTGGCGGATGTGAACCAGCGCGTGTTGCCAGTCTTGAAAGGGGAGTTGCAGAAACGTGAGCTCGAACTCGGTGCGGACGTTTATCTGCGGGCCTTCAAGCAGGAGCGCGAGCTTGAGCTCTGGCTGCGCTCAGGCACGGGCTGGCATCTCTGGCGCACGTATCCGGTGGCTTCGGCGTCGGGTTACGCAGGGCCGAAACAGCGTGAAGGAGACTATCAAGTGCCAGAGGGATTCTATGAGGTGACGCTGAAGCAGATGAATCCGGGCAGCAGCTACCATCTGGCTTTCAATATTGGTTATCCCAATGCCTATGACCTCCAGCATCAGCGCACGGGCAGCTTCATCATGATCCATGGGCGTGATGTGAGTGTGGGATGTCTGGCCATGCGCGATCCGGTGATTGAAGAGATCTATTTACTCATGCAGGCAACGCTCGAAAAAGGGCAGTCAAAGGTGCCGGTGCATCTGTTTCCGTTTCGCATGACGGATGAGAACATGAACAGCGTGGGGGGACACCCGGCGGAGGCTTTTTGGAGCAATGAGCTAAGGCCTGCGTGGCAGCACTTTGAAGACAAGCATGAGGTGCCGGAGATCGGGATCGTGGATGGGCAGTATCAACTGCGTCTGTGATTGGATCTGGTGTCGTCAGGTAATCTTAGTCTGAAGCCTCAAAGAGGCGGCACTCCTCAGCCCAGGCCAACGGCCTGGGAAAGGGCGAAAGAGCGGTGTTCCCCAACGAAGAGGCCTGAAGGGCCGACACTCGACTCCTGGGATGGTGCCGATGGCGCGACGCGAGGAGTCGAGTGTCGCACCTTCGGCGCTCGGGTTCCCGGGTGTATGCCGAGGTTTGTCAAATCCCAGGCCGTTGGCCTGGGCTGAGGAGTTTCGGGCCCTTGGCCCTCCTGATACGAAAGCCGGAGGCACACGCGATTCCTTGGTGGCATGAGTCCTAGACTCGCAGCACCGCCTCGGCCACGCGCATGCCATCGGCGGCGGCGGAGATGATGCCGCCGGCATAGCCTGCGCCTTCACCAGCGGGATAGAAATTGCCGATGCCGGTGCAGACAAGCGTCGCGGGATCACGAGGGATGCGCACGGGGGATGAACTGCGTGTCTCAGCGGCCGTCAGGACGGCATCATCGAGTTGATAGCCGGGCAGCTTTTGGGCGATCTGTGGGATCGCCTGCTTCAGGGTGGCGATGACATATTCGGGCAGGCATTCGCGGAGATCGGTCCACACGACACCGGGCTCATAACTGGGCTTCACATCGCCTTGGGAGGTCGAGGCGCGGTTGGCGAGCAAGTCACCGAGAAGCTGCGCGGGCGCGTGGTAGTTCTCACCGCCGAGGCGATACGCTGAGCGCTCGATCTGGCGCTGAAACTCGATGCCGGCGAGTGGATGATGCTCGCCATAGTCCTGTGGGCGAATATCCACCATGAAGCCGCTGTTCGCGTTCGACTCAGCGCGCGAGTAACTGCTCATGCCATTGGTCACGACCATGCCTGCTTCCGAGTTCGCAGCAACGACGAGTCCACCGGGGCACATGCAGAAGCTGTAGGCCGCGCGGTTTGTGTGGCAATGCGCGACGAACTTATAAGGCGCTGAGCCGAGCTTCGCATGACCAGCCCATTTGCCGTAGAGCATCTTGTCCACGAGGCTTTGCGGGTGCTCGATGCGGACACCGATGGAGAAGGACTTCGCCTCAAAGGGGACTTCGTGGCGATGCAGCATCTCAAAGGTATCGCGGCTGCTGTGGCCGATGGCGAAGATGATGGGAGAGCCTTCGATCACCGTGTCATCTCCAAGGATCACGGCGCGCATGATGCCTTTTTCGATGACAACATCCTTCACACGGGAGCTGAAACGCACCTCGCCGCCGAGGGAGATGATCTCCTCGCGGATGTGGCGCACGACCTTGATGAGGCGGTCGGTGCCGATGTGCGGGCGGGCTTTGAGCAAGATGTCCTCAGGAGCACCGGCGGCGACCATCTCGCGCAGCAGCCAAGGGATGCGGTGCTCGCGGTCACGGATCTGCGTGTAGAGCTTGCCATCGGAGAAGGTGCCCGCGCCGCCTTCGCCAAACTGAACGTTAGACTCGGGATTGAAATCCCAGCCGCGCCGCCAGAAGCCGGTGACATCACGCGCACGATCTCCTGCGGCCTTGCCACGCTCCAGCAGGATGGGCTTGCGCCCTGCACGAGCGAGCAGAAGACCTGCGAAGAGTCCGCAGGGGCCGCTGCCGACAACGACAGGCCTGCCGGAGGCAATGTGATCCGGACGAGGCGGGCATTCTCGGTAGGTCTCGTCTGGAGCGGGGCAGATCTGGGTGTCGTCCGTGAGGGCTTTGAGGACCTTGGCCTCGTTTTGCACCTCGGCGAGCAAGGTGAAGCTAAAGGCGACATGCTGGCGTCGGGCATCGATGGCGCGCTGCTTGATGGTGAAGCCCAGCAGATCCTTGTCGGCGATGCCCAGGCGTTTCACCAGCGCCTGACGGAGGTCGGCGTCGGCGTGATCGACAGGGAGGGAGAGCTGGGAGATTTGCAGCATGAAGGGCATTTCTCTCTAGGCCGTGTTTCGGGGCTGGCAAGGGAGCGTTAAACCAGTTCTTCGCCGCCGATGAACACTCGGCGGACTTCCAGCTTGCGGCTGAGAAGCAGGAGGTCGGCGGATTTGCCTTCGGCGATGCTGCCGGTTTGTTTGGCGATGCCGGTGAGCTTGGCGGGCGTGAGGCTGGCCATGCGGATGACTTCCGGCAAGGTGGCAGAAGTATCCTTTTTCATCTGCCGGACCATGTGGTCCATGCCGACGATGCTGCTGGCAAGGCTGCCGTTGGGTGCCCAGCCGACCTTGCCATCGCTCTCGAACCAGGAGCCGTCTGACTCGGCTCCGAAGCGATAATTGCCGGGAGGTTGATCGAGGGCGCGGTTGCAATCGGTGACGAGGCAGAGCTTGCGCGGGCCTTTCATTCGAAAGGCGAAGTCGAGGAGCTCAGGCGCGAGGTGGCAGCCGTCGGCGATGACCTCCGTGCTCATGTCCGCCGTGCCGAGCACGAATTCCAGCATGCTGCCGCGCATCGGCACGCCGCAGCGCGCACGCACGGAGGAGACATTGCTCATGGCGCACCAGAAATGATCCACATGCCTCATGCCCTTCTTGAAGGCAGCGGCCATCTCCGGCCAGCTTGCATTGGAATGACCGCAGGTGATGAGGCAGCGGTGCTTTTTGGCCTCCGCATAGAACTCGGCGGCTCCGGGAAGCTCGGCAGCGCAGGTGGCGATGCGCACGATGCCGCTTTTGAAGTAAGCGCGATACTCCGCAGGTGTGGGTGAGCGACGGCCTTCAAGAGAGTGGCAACCTACTTTATCCTCAGCGAAGAAGGGACCGTATAGATGCACGCCGGCGATGCGTGAGCCATTGGCGATACTCTTCTCCTTTTGCACTTCGCGTGAGGCGTTCAGCATCGCGTGGATCTGTGCGGGAGAGCCGGTGGTGGTCGTGGGGAAGATCGTGGTGGTGCCGTGCTTCGCATGAGAGCGGCAAGTTGTGCGCACGGCTTCGGAGGTGCCGTCCATGAAGTCCGCGCCTGCGCCACCATGCACGTGGATGTCGATGAAGCCGGGCGAGAGATAAGCGCCACGGCCATCGATGATTTGGGCATCTGGTGGGTGTTTCTTGGTGCTGCGCGAGATGGAGGTGATGCGGCCTTTTTCGCAGGTGACCTGGGCATCCTTGATCAGGCGGTCCGGGAGGATGGCGGTGACGTGTGTAAAGATGAGGCGCTGCATGAAGTGCGAAGGCGGAGGGACGGGAGCGGTTGTCGGAGAGCCTGGATGGGAAGATCGAGATCAGGCTTCGTTCAACCCGGCTGCGGAATCGGAGTTCCGCGCTCCGGGGGCGCTGCCGCGCCACTCACTCCACGTAGAGGAAGCGATTCGAGCTGCAGAGGATCTGGCAGAGGCTGGCGAAGGCTTCCTGGGGAGGATTGGGGACGACGCCTTTCGCGTGCTGGATGCTGTGGTGGTAGTCCTTCAGGGCCTTGGTCTGGGCTTCGATGTAGGCGATGGAGCGTGTGAGATCGGCTTCCGTGGCGGGCTTGCCGAAGAGGAGCTGCCAGGCGCGGTCGAGCTGCTTGCGCTGGTCGTCCGGGAACTCCTTGGAGACCCGGTCGGCGAGGCGGCGAGCGTTCTCGAGCACGAAGGTGTCATTCATCAGCAGCAGAGACTGCGGCGCGACGGTGGTCTGGGCGCGCATCTCGCAGTTCGGGGCCATGGTGGGAGCATCGAAGGTATCGAGCACGGTCACCGGCTTGCTGCGGCGCACCTGGACATAGATGGAGCGGCGGAAGTCAGCCTCGCCAGCCGGGTCCACTTTGTTGGCGGTGATGGTGCTCTTATCGATCCCTGTGACCACGCGGCCTTGCGGATCACGGCCGATGCCGCTGGGCGGGCCGTAACTGGTGGGCACGAGCACGCCGGTGGCGGAGAGCATGGAGTCACGCAGGGCCTCGGCATCCAGACGACGCAGCTTGAAGCGGGCGTAGAGCCTGTTCTCCGGGTCGGCGCGCAGGGAGGGATCATTCACCGAGGACTGGCGATAGGTGGCGCTGAGCAGGAGGAGGCGATGGAAAGGCTTGAGTTTCCAGCCACCTTTGACGAACTCGTCGGCGAGGTAGTCCAGCAACTCCGGATGGGTGGGCAGCTCGCCGAGGCGGCCGAAGTCACCAGGGGTGTTGACGATGCCGCGGCCCATGTGGTTTAACCAAAAACGGTTCACCAAGGCGCGAGCCACGAGCGGATGCTTGCCGCTGGTGAGCCACTGCGCGTAGGCGAGGCGACGACCGGTGGATCCGCCGGTGGTTTTGACGGGCTTGAGGGGTTCAATCTCGGGCTGGGCGATGATGCTGAGCTCGCCGGGCTCCACCACCTGTTTCGGCTGCTCGTGATCGCCGCGATTGAAGAGATGGGACGGCGGCATGTTCTGCTTCACCTCCGTGATGGCCATGATGAAGCCTTCAGCAGGCCTGGTGGCGCGCAGGGCAGTGCCTTCCGCCATCTTGGCGAGGACGAGGTCCTGCTTCTTCTTGTCGTAGAGATCGAGCGAGTAGGTGGCGAGCGCAGAAGGATACTTTTTGATCAACGCTTTTTGTTCGGCGGTCTGCTTGTCCTTCGGCGTGGCGCGGGCTTCGCGGAAGGCGGGGCGCTCGGCCTCGGGGAGCTTGAGGATCTCGACCTCAAAAATCTCATCGAGGAACTTTTTGCTCATTGCCTGGGCTTCGCGGTTGATGTCACCGACCTTCTTCTCGATCTCATTCGCCTTGGCGCGTTCTTCCGGCGTGTAGAGGGAGTAGAGACGGTTGTTCGGGCTGCGCCAGCCCTGCCAGAAGTAGGCGGGGTCAAAGATGGCGCGCATGCGGTAGTAGTCAGCCTGGGTGATGGGATCGTAGCGATGATCGTGGCACTGCGCGCAGGCGACGGTCAGGCCCATGAGCGAGGATGTCATGACCTTCATCTGCTCGGCGATGGTCTGGTTGGCGGCGAGCTTCTGGTCTTCGGGCGCATCACCCGTGCCATCCGGGGCCAGCTTCATGAAGGCGGTGGCGGTGAGCTGGTCGGTGCGCTTCGGATCGAGCACGGCCTGCTGGTAGTTCGCATGCGTGGCACCAGCGAGTTCATCACCAGCGAGCTGTTCCTGAATGAACTCGCTCCAGGGCTTGTCATCATTCATTGCGCGGATGACGTAGTCGCGATAGCGCCAGGCATGAGGGCGCACGGAGTCGGCTTCGGAGAAGCCGTTGGAGTCGGCATAGCCGACAACGTCTAACCAATGACGTGCCCAGCGCTCGCCGTAGCTTTTGGAGGCGAGCAAGCGGTCCACGAGTTGCTCGTAGGCGAGCGGTGATTTGTCCGCGACGAAAGTATCAACCTCTTCCGGTGTCGGTAGCAAGCCGGTGAGGTCGAGGGTGACGCGACGGATGAGTGTGCGGCGATCAGCTTCGGGGGCGAGCTTCAGGTTCTTCTCACCGAGCTTCGCAAGTATAAAGGCATCCACGGCCGTGCGCACCTGGCTGGCATCGGCAGGCTTGGGCACAGTGGGTCGCTTCACGGGCTGGAAGGCCCAGTACTCGCGGTCCTCATCGGAGATAAGAGGTCCGGGAGCGAGCGCAAGGGGCTCGGGTTTCGCGGTCTTCGCGCCTTGGGCGATCCACTTTTCGATGATGGCGAGCTGTTCGGCGGTGAGGGGTTTGCCTTCCTCAGGCATGTCACCACTGCGGATGACTTCGACGAGCTTGCTCTTCGCGGGATCACCGGGCGTGATGAGATCGTCCATGAAGCGGCGCAGGCGCAGGTCGACATCTCCCTTGGGCTTTTCTTCCTCGCCATGGCAGTGGGTGCAGTGGGCCTTCACGATGGGGCGCACGTCTTTTTCAAACGTAAGCACAGCATCCGCACCGTGAGTGGTCACGGCGAGGGTACAAAGAAAGGCGGCGGGTGTCAGCTTCATCAAGGGGGACGGTAAGGTACGGAGCTCGGAGGAGGGTTTTTGCTTGAGTACGTTGTTCACGCTTTAGCGTGTCAATGAGCCTCCTGAACACGCTAAAGCGTGAACAACGTACAGCTGCGAAAACCTGCCTGGGAAGTTCCTCACTGCCTCTCTGCCACCATGAGGCGGGTGAAGGGGCCGTCGCTGGTGTTGTAGTAGATGCGCTTGCTGTCGGCGCTGAAGGCGGGATGGGGATCGTTGCGGCGCCAGGAGCGGGCACCGCGGTTTTGCTCGAAGCTCTGAAGGACGACCCATTTGCCGCCATTCATGTCGGCGACCATGATGCCCCAGTCGTTCGCCCGGCCACCGACTTTTTCGGAGAGGCCGTCGGTGACCATGAGCTTGCCATCCATGCTGACGGAGGGATGCGAGCCGCTGAGATTGGGGACATCCTTGAGCTTGGTGTAGCTCATGCCTTCCTTCAGGATGTCCATGGTGATGTTGCCGACCTCAAAGATGTGCAGAGAGTCCGGTGTCCAGGCGGGGTGACCCCACTGGCCGCGCTGCCAGATGCAGGCAGCTTTTTCGGAGTCATAACAAACGATGCCCTGACGATGGCTGGCGCCTTTGGACATATAGTTGTCGCCTCCATTGCCAGCAGCGATCTTGAAGAAGACGCGCTTCAGATCCGGGCTGATCACAGGAAAGAAGATGGAGCAGGGCTTGCCCGCGAATTCCTTGGTCAGCCAAGCTCCATACTTGGCCTCGACGTCGGCGATCTTGGCCATCGTGGTGGTCTTGCCGGTGCTGGCATCCCAGACTTCGAGATCGCGATAGGGGCCGGGATTCCAGTGGCAGCCATACATGGGGAGGAGATCGCCCTCAGGCCTTCCGAAACCGACCTGATGATCTTCCGCCACGATGGTCTTCTCGAGCGTGGCGACATCGACCACGACCACGCGCCACTTTTTGTCGATCACTTCATGGAAGGCCACGCGCTTGCCGCCGGAGAGCCATTGCTGGCAGGCGACGCGATGCGCGTCCTCGGTATGCACGTTTTCAGCGAGCACCGTTTCCTTGCCTGTCGCACGTTCCAGGATGCGCACCTCGCCCACGTATCCGGTGGGATCTTGGGAAGTGAAGAAGAGCACGTGTTTGCCATCCGGGCTTTCGGGATTGGCCACGTAGTAGCTGTGGATGCTGTGCCGGCCTTCGATGGCGGACACGGGCTTGATTGTCACACCACTAGACCATGCCGCGACTGGATCATCCGCGAGGCAGGCAGTGGCGAGAAGACTGGCCGTGAGCACAAGGAATCGTTTCATGAGCGCATATACGCATTCGCCGAGGAAAAGCATGCAGCCAGCGGCGCAAATGTCCCCTAACAAGGTATGGATCCATCAATGCGTGATGAAGCGGACCTTCCAGGCTTCTGCAGAGGAAGCGGGCACGATGACCCGGAAATGCCTGGGCTCCTTGTCGTCATGGGTGGGACTGGTTTCGACGGTGAAGTCAAGTTCGGGGGTCAGGTCTGACCAGACGCCTTCGGCGCGGCTTGCCTGGACCCCAAGACTGGAGAGTTCAAAGCCAGGCTGGATGATGCCGCTGAAGCGATGAGTCTTGAGGGTGTCGGAGGTATTCTGGACGGATTCAGGTTCGAGGACGATATCCGGTGTGCCATCGGAGTTGATGTCGAGACTGATCGTCATGGCAAGTGTCGAAGCTTCGGCGATTGTGCTCGAAGAGGCATGGCCGCTGCTGCTGTTTCCATCGGACGGAATGATCCCGAGGTTGTCGACGGCATAGCCATCGGAAGTCGTTCTGGCGGAAACCAGATTGGTGAAGGAGGGCGGGAAAGTGAAGGTCTGGAAATCCGCCAGCGGACCGGTGCCATCAATGACACGATCAAGCGTAAATGAGGCCGTCACGATCTGGCCTGTCGCCGTGGTGGCCTCCCAATTGACGACCGACAAAGTCGAGACGGTGCTATACTCGGCGAGGTCCACGCTCGAGAGGGTGAAAGGCATGTTGTTTTGCTGAGTGATGGGAGAGAATTTGCCATTCACTGGGAAGGAGACATGGGCCGTGCCGTTGTTGGGACGATTGGCGTGATTCATGCCGATGCGCAGCATGCTTCCCGCGAACCGGAAGTTACCTTCCGTATACAGAGATGTGTTTGCCTGAGTATTGGCCCCGGGCGCGTTTGATTCGAACCCAATGGTGACGGCAGGCGAGATCTGGGCCGTCGTCGTGGCTCCAACGTTGATGGTGCGGTTCCACTGAGTCTGATCGCAGACAAGACTGATGGCAGCGTATTGGGTCGAGGAGGCTGGAAGGATGGCGATGACATCGATCTGCGCGGTCAGGCCGGCATTCACCGTGATGGGGAACGTGGGGACGGTGAAGCTCGGGTTGTTGGATGAGGCTGTGAAAGTCAGATCCTGACCTGTGTAGTTGTAGAGGGTGATCGAACGGTAGGCAGGTTGGAAGGAAGCGATGGTGCCGAAGTTGATGGACGAGGGCGAGGCTACGAAGGCCGATGGATCCACGGAAGTGAGAGTGCGGCCCGTGACGTTGTACAAGACAAGGCGGGAGTGATCCGGCGCGGCAGCCATGATGGCGGTGCTGAAAGGCAGGGCACCGAGGCTGGCTCCAGTGGCTGTCGCCAGGGCCTGAGTGCTGGACCAGGCGATGTGGCCTGAGGAGGAGCTGGCCACAATCGGGCTGCCAAGGTTGAGCAGTTCCGTCAGAGTGCTCGTATTGTAGACCCGGTTGAGGTAGAAGGCACGGGTGCCGTCACTGGAGAGGGTGAAGGTGGTGTTGTAAGTGCCGGTGAAAGATTGGGTGGTGCTGTAGGTGATGGCACCCGAGCTAAGGGCATAGCGGGAAAAGGCGACGACGCTGCTGGTCTGCTGCACCGCTGCGAGGATGAAGCTGCCATTGGCCGGTGTGCGGATCACAGAATTGACAGGGAGACTGATCGAGGTGCCCACAAGTCCGCCGGTGACACTGTGGTGCATCTGCAGCACGTTGCTGGCGCTGCGCAGCACGACGCGTCCAACCGGGCCGTTGTGGATGCCTGCGGCAGCCACAGTGACCGTCCATGAGTTGACCATCTGGCGAGTGTTCTGCCGGTCGATGCTGACGACCGTCGTTCCACTGTTGGCGAGCGCATAGAGACGGTCATCAAGGCTGCTGACGGTGAAGTCGAGGACATTAGCGCCTACCAGCATGGCGCTCTGGATGCTGGCAGTGGCAGGATCGATCCAAAGCAGCCAACCTTCCGAGGTCGAGGTATCCTGATGGAGGGCATAGATGCGGGGCAGCACGGGGTCCGCCATCATTTTGACGATGTTCAAGGTTCCGAGCAGGCGGAGGGTCACGGGGATCTGCACGCTGTCAGCACCCGAGGTGAGGGTGATCTGGGTGGTGTGAGTGCCTGCGGCAAGAGCTCCAGGAGTGAGTGTCACGCTGATATTTTGCGAGCCGTTGCCCGAGGTCGTCCCGAGTTCCAACCAGGAGGCATTTTCCGTGAGGGTCCATGGTGTGGCAATACCGGCGGCGGAAATGGCCAGCGTGGTTGATAGCGGAGCGCCACCCGGAACGGACTGGAGACTGATGGCATTTGGGCTGGCAGTAACGGCGGGGAAGCGGAAACTCCAGATGGGGCCGGTGACGGTGCTGCCGTCATGGTTGCGGATATCGATTCGCCAGTAGTAGGTCAGGCCGGGCAGGAACTGGGAAGTGCTGATGCTGAAGCCGATGCCACTGGTGTTTCCGCGGTAGATGCCGCCAGAGGTGTTGGTGGCGGCGGCAACTGCAGCGGCATCTGTGCCGAGATAGACATCGTAGCTGGCGGCAAGAGGGCTGCCGCTCCAGTCCAGGCGGTCAGGAGGGGTGACAAGCGTGGAGCCATCCACGATCTGCGGCTGGATGCCCGCTGATGGCAGGTTGATGATGCCGGCGAGCGGCAAGCGGACGAGCTGCTGAGAGCTGCCGTTGTAGTAGATGAGGGCATCCTGGGCGGCTGCAAAGGCGGCGACAGGGGCAGCCACTGGCAGGGTGTGCACGGGGATGTTCGTGCTGCTGTTCACGATGCTAGTGCCGCTGACCAAGGCATGTCCATAGAGGGACACAGCGGTAATGCTCAGCGCAGTGTATTGACGGGTTGAGCCTAACAGCGGTGCGAAGCTGGCATTCTGGGTGTAGACGGCATCACGGTTGGCGGTGAAGAAGACTGGTGAAACGCCATTGGCCTGGGTGAGGACAGGAGAACTGGCATGGGTCTGAGTGGGAATGTCTCCAGCACTGTTAAGACGGGCCAGGAAGGCCGCGCCTCCAGTCACGGTCTTGGACCTCGCATAGATGATGCTGCCGTCGGAGCTGACTTCAAAGCCATCGACTCCGACATTGCCGGGGAAGGTGAAACTGTAGAGGTCAACCGCACTGGCGAAATCAAAGATGTGCAAGGCGGCCGAACTCAAGGCGTCCGTGTAGTAAACGCGATCCGTGCGTCCAACCTCGATCTGACTGCTGCTGCCCAGAATGATGCTGGAGGGCACGGGCTGGGTGCGGCTGATGAGGAAGGCATCCAGATCCACCTCGGTGATGCTCTGTGCAGCGTAACTTAAAGCGTAGAGGTGGCGGCCGTCCGTGGAGACATCAATGTCAGAGATGCCGGAAGGGAGGACCAGACTCTGCTGCATGCCGAGGGTGGAGGCATCCAGCGCCACGAGCAGGGCGGGCAGGTTGGTGGCGCTTTGAACCAGGCCGAGCATGCGACCTGGCTGGCGATAGTCCGGCAGCAGGCGGGTGAAAACATCCTCACGCAGGATGAGATTCACGGGCACGCTGAGGGTGATGCCATCATAAGTCACGTTCACCGCGCCGCTGTAGGTGCCGGCGGATTGAGTGCCGGAGGAAAGGGTGAGCGTCAGGACGTCACTGCCTGTGCCACTGGTTTTAGAAAGACTGAGCCATGGGACGGTGGTGGCAGCCGTCCAGGAGGGGTTGGTGCCGTCACGAGCGGTGAGAGAGATCGTTCGGGACGTGGAGCGACCATCCGTGAGCAGCAGGGCATCCACGGCCGATGGCGCGACGGTGAGCGCGGCTGGAGTGACCGTGAGCGTCACAGGCACATCGACCGTGCCGTTGACCACCGCATTGCTCGTAAAGCGGACGGCGGCCGTGTAGGTGCCCGCCGAGAGGGGGGATGAATTCAGGTGGACGGAGGCTGTGGAGGTACTGTTGACGCTCGTATTGCCAGCCGCGGGACTGGCCGTAATCCAGGGTATGGCAGGCGGGAGAACCACGCTCTGCAGGAATTCATCCATGATCGCACCCGCGAGGGCATCACTGACACCCCGGCCATCAGCACGGGCAAAGAGCAGGTAATACAGACGGGTGGCGCCTGAGAGACCGTTGATGCTATGAATATCATCCTCTGTGTTGGCGCTGTAGCTGTGGGTGATGCCAGACTTGGTTTCGACAATGATGAGATGATTCACTGACGGATCCGTGGTGCCGGAGACGGACTTGAAGAAGCCCGTGTAGTTCCTGCCTGCAAAGGTGCGGGAGAGGGTGTTGCCTGACACACTGCCCACGCCATCCGCGCCGAGGTTACCGCTGGTGAAAAAGGTGGAGACATTGTTCAAGTCGGCCACGAGGACAAAGAGGCCGGGCAGCTTGCGGGTGAAGTAGGCGCCGCCTACGCCGAGCTTCGTGCTCGTGGTGACGATGCCGTCGGAGTAGGGGATGGAGCTGCCGAAGCTGGTGTTGAGGTAGTTGCCGCCGTCATACATGTCGTTGCCACCATCCAGAATGCTGATGCCGCTGGCGCCTTCGGTGAAAAGGTGGAGATCTGGAATCAGACTGATGAGTCCGGCGTGAGACGTGTGCAGGCGCTGAAGAACGTCCTGCAGTGTGCCGGTCGGGACCGAAGGGTTGACGATCTGAGTCTGCCAAGTGAGGGCAGCGCCACCGCTGTTGGAGATAGCGAGCGGGAGCGACTGAGCTGAACCCTGCTGGAGCGTGGCGCTCAACTGGCCTGGCGCGATGGCGATGGTCGGAGGAGACACGCTGTTTCCAGCCAGATTCAGCGTGACTTCAGAGGGTGTGGAACTCGCGGCCGTAAAGCGCATCTGGCCGGTTTGAGATCCCAGCGTGGCGGGCCGGAAGCGCACCGCAAAGCTGATGAGATTACCGGGGCCAATGGTCAGCGGCAGGCTCTGGTCGGCATAGTCAAAAGCCGGACTGGTGCTGCTGATGCCAGTGACGGTGAGGGGGGCGTTGCCGTTGTTGCGCAACTGCACACTCAGACTGCTGCTGCCACCATTGAAGACATTGCCAAAGTCCACGGATGAGGGGCCCACGGCCATCCTGGGCAGCGGCGGGACGGTCACCGCAAGCTGAATGCGCGGGTTGGGGGAGGCTGCATCGTTGCTGCTGAAGTCGAGGGTGCCTGCATAGATCCCTGCCGGAGTGGAGACGGTGGTGATGACCTGCATCGTGACCTGCCGGGTCTCGCCAGGAGGCACGGTGCCGGAGCTGGCTGGAAACCACAGGATGCCCGCGAGGTCCAAGCTGGGAGAGACGGTCCATTGAAGCACGGATCCGCCGGTGTTCGCGATGGTGAATGTCTCGGTGGTGGTCACACCGGGATTGACAGTGAGATTGAAGATAGGAGGGCTGACATCAATCGCCGCTCCACGCAGGCCACGGCCGGTGATATTGACGATCGTCTCAGGCGCCTCCGTGGCATTGCTGACGACGGTGAGACGCGCGGGATGGTCACGCATCGCCGTGGGCGTGAACCGCACGATGGAGGTCAGGCTCTGACGTGGCTGCAAGGTGATGGGAAGAGGGAAGCTGGCCACATAAGCGGGGTCGTCCACACTCAGGCCGGTGATCGTGAGCGGCATGTTTCCAGGATTGCTGATGGCGCAGCTCAGCGTGGAGGCCGTGCCTAGCATGGTGTCCGGAAAGCTGAGCGCAGCGGGAGTGGCCACCAGACGTGACTCCGCCGCCACCCGCAGGATGACGGGGATGTCTGCCTGCGGTCTGGCGGGTGCGTTGCTGGTGAGGCGTATGTTCGCGGAATAGACACCGCCCGGCAGCTGGGTGGCATCTGTGAGAAACGAGTGGGCGGAGGTGGCTCCGGCTTCCGTGATGCCTGTGGCACTGGCAGGCATGAGCCACGTGAAAGAGGTGGGATGCACCACGCGACGCAGGAAGGCGTCCATGAGCAGGCCGAAACTGCTGTCCGCATAAGACGCGCCTGCCTGAAGGCCGAACAAAAGATAGTACACGCGGGCTCTGCCGGAAAGACCCGTGACTTGATGGAAGTCCGTGTCAGTGCTCGTGCCGAACTGATGATCCAGACCGGGACGGTCCTCGACAATGATGAGGTGGTTCACCGAGGGGTTTGAAGGAGTGCCGGTGACACGCTTGAAAAAGCCTCGGTAGGCGACGCCGGCGATGGTCCGCGTGACGGTGCCGCCGGTTGCCGTGCCCGCACCATCAGCCCCAAGCCCGCCATTGATGGTGAAGCGCGTGGCGCCATCAAGATCCGCGACGAATGACCAGAGGGCGCCCAGCTTGCGGGTGAAGTAAGCGCCTGTGGGGCCGACACCTGGCTGGTTGATGACAGAGTTGTCGGAGTAGCGGAGGCTGGCGCCACCCGCAAGATCGGTGGAAAGGATGTTGCCCGTGTCGAACATGTTCGCGCCGCCATCGGTGATGCTGCTGCCGGAGGTGCCTTCCGTCAGGGGATGTGGGTTGGGCAGAATGGCGGTGAGGCTGATCTGGTTCATGTCCAGCTGGGTGAGAACATTGGGGACTGCGGCGGCAGGACCCAGGACATCACGCAGTGTGGCGGTCCAGTTCAGAGTGTCGCCGCCAGGATTCGTGATGGACAGTTCGCGAACGTCCGTTGAGCCAGGTCTGACGGATTCGTCAAAACTGCTGGGGGTCATCGTGATGGCTGGAGGCGGGACGACATGGGAGCTGATCTTGACCTTGACCGTCTTCTGCGCAGCGCTGCTGGTGGTGATGACCACCTCATCTGTAAAGTCACCCGCGACAGGGCTGTTCATGCGCACGGCCGTGGTGAGGGTGCCGCCGGGTTCGAGGAGGTATGGCACGGCAGGCGGGGAGGGCAGGGACAGCCGCGGCCCGGCAGGGGAGATGGAAAGGAGGCTCAGAGATTGGTTCCCATCATTGCGGAAGGTCAGAGCCAGGTCCTGGGGCACGTTTGTCCAGACCTTGGAGATCATCAGAGGTGACGCGGGGCTGACCTCCAGCCGGGCGGCCTTGCTGATGGTGAGGGTGAGAGGCACCTCGATCCTGGGCTTGTCCGTGTTGTTGGTTAGGATCAGCTTCGCGCGATAGGTGCCGGCGGGAGTGTTCACTGTCTGCGCACGGAGGTTCACCATCACGTTGGAAGCCGCGGGCACTGTCCCTACGTTTGCTCCGTCCACGGCAAAGACAGACGCCTGGGTGCCTTCGAGCGTGGCGGTCCAGCTCACCGGCAGCTGGCCTGAATTAGCCAGTTTGAGGCTGCGGAAAACCGGAAGTCCCGGTGCGGTGGAGACAGCCAGAGATGCAGGCGTGACGGCCAGTTTTCCACCGGTGATGCCACTGCCTGAGCAGGTGATGGAGAGCTGCTTTTCCGTGCCGTTGCCGATGAAGGTGATGCGGGTGGTGACGGGACCCGCCTTGATCGGACGAAACTCGAGTTCGAGCATCTTCGTTTCTTCTGGAGCGACAACGAACGGCATCTTGCTGATCCAACGGAAGGATGTGCCCATCACCAAAGGCGTGCTGAACTGGAAGGATGAGGCTCCCTGGTTCTGCACCGGGATGGTGAGCCTGCTAAACTGTCCCACAATGGTGGTCGGAAAGGCGGCCGTGCGCGCAAACACTGGGCGCGGTGCGGCCAGCACACGCAGCGTCACCGGGATGGCAAACTCGGGTGTGTCAGGGTCGTTCGTGGTGATGTAGAGAGTCGTAGTGACATCTCCCGGAGGGAGGGAACCGGTGTCAAAGTTCAGGCGGATCTGACCCTTGGCCTTGGCCAGAAAATCTCCGCTGATGCCAGGCAGGCTCACCCAGGTGGGTGGAGTGAGGGACTGGCCCGGACGTGCGCCTAGTGAAGCTTCCCAGGAAAGTGGGCCGGTGCCTTTGTTCTCCAGGGTGATATTGGCAGTGCCGGCTAGGCCCTGTTTGAGCTGGAGCAGGATGCTTGAGGGTGACGAGAAGGCATTGGGCGGGAGCTGGCGGGCGCCGGTGATGGGAACACGCAAAGTGGGTTGGACCGGATCGTCGGAGGTGATGAGAAGCTCAGCGCTATGAACACGCATGGGCGCATTCGTTGCCATGGTGAGGTAAACGTCACTGGAGCCGCCCGCAGGCACATCGAAGGCAGCCGGAGATGTTCGGGTGAAGAAGACCGCATCTGCTCCCTGGATGCTGGCGGAGAGAATGCGGAGCGTGCCACGACCCACATTGCTCACACGGACGCTACGCTGCGCCGCCACATCCTGCACCACCGAGCCAAAGGCCATGTTCCTCGGTTCCACGCTGATCTGCGGAGCATCAATCAGGTTCATGGTCACAGGGAGGCGTGTCTCGGGCTCACCCGGAATATTGGTGGTGAAGAGAGCGGTGGCCTGGTAGGTGTCCGTGGTCAGTTCTTCTGCATCAAAGCGGAAGGTGAGGGTGCGGGCGGCATTGGGCTGAAGCACGCCGGAGGTCTGGTTGACTGTGAGCCACTCCGGATTGGAGACAAGCTCATCAATCATTTGGTTAGCCATGCGCCGGGCATCTCCAGAGGCGTAGTTGGAGCTGTCGGAGATTTCATTGCCAATGAAGATGACCGTGCCAGTTCCCAGAGAGGAGACAGCGGCATGAGCGAGGCCATTGCCATCCCCCACCAAGGTCCGGGCGTTTCCGGTGACGTTGGCGGAGGCTCCGACTGCCACCTCTCGGAGCGTCGTGATGCCGTTCATGATGGGGTGAGGACGGATGTCCGTCAGCGTCATATCGGTGAAGCTGCCGTTGGCGATGGCGCTGATGCCGGTGTCCGCAAAGACTTGGTTGATGCGGCCCATGGACGCAGCATTGTCCCCCTCACTCAGAAGTCCCATGCCGGAGGAAATCCGCTCGCGCAGGAGGATGACATCATTGTTGCCGAGGAGGGAGATGGCATCGTCGATGATGAGAGCGTCGATGTCGGCGAGGGCATTCTCGGTGAAGGGGAGGGAGACCGTGACCACCACGGCGCCGCGGCTTTGAAGGTCTGAGATCAGCACGCTGCGGTCCCAGGAGGTGCTGACGGCGCCAATGCGCATGCCGGTGAGAGCACCCATGGGGGTGTTCACGGCTGGCAGGGTGCGCATTTCCTGGCTTTTGAAGGCCGCGGTGAGACCGATGTCAGGCACATCACCATACATGGGAACCTTGAATTCCGGCAGGGTGAGCACCCCCATCGTGGCGGCGGCGGCTTGGCCGCTGGCCAGATCGACGGACCATGTGAGCGGTGCGCTGCCACGGTTTCGCATCTCCACCGTGCGGGTGCTGGTCCGTCCCGAATACACTGTCTCCGAGAGGTTGGGCGGAGACAGGCTGAGCTGGGGGATGCCCAGGGCAAAGTTCAGTCCACTGCGCCCCGGTGGCGTGCTGAGCTGCACGGGCGCGGCGGTGACGTAGCCGGGAGCCGATGCGGTGATCTGATAGACGCCGTCTGGGACGACGAGGCTGTAGCGGCCGTCCGTCCCGCTGGTGGTGGTGAAGGTGGATGACCCAGTGACGCGAACGGTGGCTCCGGCGAGAGGGGTGTTGGTTCCCGCATCCGTGACCTGGCCTTCAAGACGGGCGGAGGTGTGAAGATAAAGGCTCACGCGATACTCGCTGATCTGCACAGGCGAACCGTGGCGCAGGGTGATGGCGAATTCCTCCGCGTAAGGTGTGGTGACATTCCCGAGTGACTGCACGCGGAAAGGCGCGGACGAAGCCATGGTTTGTCCGGTGGACAACGTGCCGAGGCTGATGGAGCCGTCGGTGATGGTGAACTGCGAGGAGGCGGCCAGCGAGGTGAGCGTGGCGGTCAGATTTTGCGCGGGCTGTGTGCCACGATTCACCACGGTGAAGCGCATGGCGAGGGCCTCGCCAGGATTGTTGATGCCATCACCATTGCCACCATCTTCCTCAATGGTGGTGACCGTGACCACCGGACGGGGGCCTGCGGACTGTTCGATGAGGCGGGACACATTCAGCCTGCCACGGGCCACGGTGTTAGAGGTGAAGGCGCTGAGCGGATCGACCGTGCTCATGAGGCGGGATTTGACTTCCGAGGCCGACATGGAGGGGGCGACACTTTTCAGCAGTGCCACGGCACCTGCGACATGCGGTGTGGCCATGGAGGTGCCGCTGTAAACCGCATACGATGAACCCGGGATGGTGCTGTAAATCGATGAGCCCGGCGCAGCGAGATCCACGGTGCTGGCACCGAAGTTTGAGAAGCTGGACCTGGCATCGAGAGCCGTACTGGAGGCCACGGACACAATGGTGTCCACGGCATAGCCTGAAGGATAGTTGGCGATCACATCGGTGTTGGCGCCGTCATTGCCCGCAGCGGTGATGAAGAGCTGGCCTGCAGCGCCCGCATTGGCGATGGCTGTCTGCAGCAGACTGCTGAAACCGCCGCCGCCCCAGGAGTTCGACGTGAGGTCAACCCCGAGCTCATTGGCATAGTTGACGGCCTCGACCGCATCCGACGTCATGCCGCCACTAGGACCGAGGAAGCGCAGGCCGACGATGGAGACCTGCCAGCAGACGCCGGTGACCCCCGTCAAGTTGCTGCCGACACCACCGATCGTGCCGGAGCAGTGGGTGCCGTGGCCCTCTTCATCCATGGGATCATTGTCATTGGCAAAAAAATCCCAGCCATTCAGGTCATCAACGAAGCCGTTGCCGTCGTCATCGACATTGTTGCCGGGAATCTCGTGCGGGTTCGTCCACATGTTCGCGGCGAGGTCTGGGTGATGGCGGTCCACGCCTGTGTCGATCACCGCCACCACGACATCGCGAGAGCCTGTGGTGATGTCCCAGGCCTCAGGGGCATCGATGTCGGCATCCACCGCGCCGCCTGTCTGACCCGTGTTATGCAGGCCCCAGAGCTGAGTGAAGCTGGTGTCATTCGGGAAAAGGCTGGGGAAGACCAGATAGTCCTTTTCCGCCGTGCCATTTTGCAGGGGAGCTGTGGGGAAGGCCTGCCTGAAGGCGGACATGATGGTGTCAGCCGTGCTCAGATTGCCATTGTCCGCGGCGACGAGATAGACCGGGGCGGTCTTCAAGGCATGGCGGACATGCAGGTGGTGCTTCTCCGTCCAAGCCTTCACCTGCGCCTGAGTGGCGTCTTCAGGGAACTGGACCATCACGTGATCGGCGACAGAAAATTCCCGCTTGATGGGCACCTTCCGCCCTTCGGCGTCAGTGCGCAGCCAGACCTCTTCACGAATCAACGGGTACTTGAAAGCTGTGCGCCACAGTTTGACCTCGCGCGCTGGCTCAGCCCCGCGTGGGTCAAATTGCCGCCGTTCCAGCATGGTGGCTTCTTTGAGCAGGCGCTCCTGAAACGGACTTAGTGAGATCGCTACGGGCGGCAGCTTCACCACTTCATCCCAAACCGGCACGCCCTCTCCTGGCTTCACGGGCAGGATTTTCAGGGGCTGTGGCGAACTTTTTTTCCTCTGGACGACGACTGGAGTGCTGGAGGGGAACTTTTCTTCAGCTCCCTCTGGGCCTGCCAACCACCATGCCAATACACCTGTGATGACAATGCCAATACACAGGCCTAGTGGGCGCAGTCGTGCTGAAAAAAGTTTCATGGGTCGGATTCGTGTGACAGTTCACCCGAAATCAGCGCTCAATGCAATCCTGATTGTCACCTTCAAAGCGTGGCGGCCTCCAGGGCACCGTAGTCGATGGTCTGGAGGCGGGCTTGCTTGGCACCCATCCGTGGAACGCAGGCCAGGAGGGCCTGGGTATAGGGGTGCTGGGGGTTGGAAAGGACCTCTGCCGTGGGGCCGGTCTCGACGATCTGACCGCGGAACATGACGGCGACACGGTCCGCCGCGTCCCGGATGATGCCGAAATTGTGGGTGATGAGGACAAGGCTCATGTCCAGTTCCCGGCGCAGGCTGACCAGCAGTTCCATGATCTGTTTCTGGATGGTCACGTCCAGGGCCGTCGTGGGCTCATCCGCGATCAGGAGCTTTGGGTGGCAGCAGAGGGCCATGGCGATCATGACGCGCTGCTGCATGCCGCCGCTGAGCTCGTGGGCGTAGGCGCGAAGCCGTTTTTCCGGCTCGGTGATGCCTACCTTGGTCAACCAGCGGAGGACCTCGGCGTCCCGGTCCTTCACCTCGGGGCGGTGGAGGGCCAGAGCCTCGCCAATCTGCGTGCGGACCGTCAAAACGGGATTGAGCGAGGTGGTCGGCTCCTGGAACACATAGGCGATCTCCTTGCCGCGCACCTTGCGCAGCTCTTTCTCGTTCATTTTCAACACGTGGTGACCGGCGATGCTCAGCTCCGCCGCTGTGATCTGTGCGGGTGGTTCTGGCAAGAGCCGCGCCAAGGCCAGGGCAGTGGCGCTTTTACCGCTGCCGCTCTCTCCGACGATGGCGATGGACTCCCCCTGGGCGAGGTCGAGGCTGATGCCCTTCACGGCTTGGGTGGGCTCGCCGCCATGACGGCGAAAGGCGATCTTCAGGTCGCGGATGCGGAGCAGGGGCGTGTCAGCCATGGATCAGGGAAGGGAAGGGAGTTTAGAGCGCGGGCGGATGATGTGGCCCAGCGCCCACAATGACAAGGCGCAAAGCACGGGCTTCCAGCCTGCGGTCAGGAAGGGCAGGGTGTCATCTGCCATCATCAGGAGGGAAAGTTTTGGCATGAGATGAGGGGCTCCTAAAAGGGCCAGGACCCAGGCACCGAGCTTCAGGAGGCTGCCGAGCAGAGTGCGAAGCCACTGCGCGGGGATTTGCCAGGCTCGTGACCAGGGCTGGGATGGAAGATGGAGGCTTACGGCCACATATAGGGCCGCGCCGGTCAGTTCCCAGATGGCCATGGCATCCGCCTGAGGATTCTCTGCTTGGCGCAGCACTTGGGAGAGGGCCTGACCCGCTCCTTTCACGCCGAGGATGTCCTCCACGGATACCACGAGGATCAGTGCCAGCGGGCCGAGCATGGCAAAGCCGAGGTCACGGCCTCGAGATGGGCGCTCCAGACTCAAACTGAGGCACTGGCCGGTGAGCGGCACGAGCAGGATCATCACCACGGGAACCCAGGTCCAGAGCCAGAGGGGCCAGTTCTGCGCAGTCAGTGGAGTTTCAGCACCCTCTGCCGCCGGCATCAGCGCCCAGTAGACATAGCCGCGCTGGCCAAGCCACCAGCTCACAAATGCCCAAGCGAAGCATGCGACCGGGAAAAACGCCGCCACCTTACCTAACAAAAAGTATGGAATAGGAAGCTTGCCGCGAGACAGCGGCCTCAGCAGGGTGGTGAGGCCATGAGCCATGACGAGCGCCGCCAGAATCTCCATGCCGGTGACGAAGCTGCGCTGCCAGCGGGCCGTTTTCCAGGCTGCCTGCCACACGGTGAAATCACCACCGGCACAGGCGAGCGCCACGATGCTTCCTGCCACCAGCACGAGAGGCGCGGTGGTGATGCGGAAGAGGACATCGGATTTCCAGGTCATGCGGGCATCATTTCGGAGACAGCATTTCCAGTTTTACCTGCGGACGATTTGCAGGCGTGAGGGCAGGCAGCAGCTCTTGAAGCGTGACTCCTCGGGTCGTGTCCAGATCCGGCAGGCCGGGGAAGCGGGCCTCGCTCACCGCCATCTCAGACAGGTCGGTGAAGAGCGGCATTGCGGGCTGCAGGGCGTGCAGTCTTGCCTCCACCGCCGCAGCGCGTGAGGGAATCTGCGCGGGGTCAAATTCAGACACCAGGGCCTCCAGCAGAAGGTCGAGCTGAGGATCGGCCATCTGGCTGACATTGCGTCCGTGACCTCCGCCATGGCTGGAATGCCAGAAGGGCAGGATATCCCAGCCAGGCGAGAGCTCGCCACCGATGAGCGCAGCATCGAAGCGACCGGATTGAAGCTCCATGAAGTAGCTCTGCGTGGTGACTTCCGCGATGTCCACGTGCACGCCGATCTGCTGCCATTGCTTTGTCAGCGCCTGCGCGAGACGGAGTCGATCAGTATTGCCGTCGGGAATGACGAGACGCAGGCGCATCTCGTCCGTGCCTCGGCGCAGGCGGCCCTGCACATCACGCAGCCAGCCGGCTTCCGAGAGCTGATGGAGTGACTCATCCAGGTCCGCAGGTGCGGCCTCCTTGTCGGTGGAGAACCAAAAACCCGGCGGAAAGAAGCTGTCGTAAGGACGGCCGAGGCCACCCGGCATGGCACGGCCTAAGGCCTGACGATCCAGGGCCAGTCCAAGACCGCGGCGGACACGCGCGTCCTTCACCCACGAGGCCGTGGTGTTCCACACCAGCATGATCTGATGCCGTGCCGGTGAGGGCATGATTTTTAAAGTTGGTTTGGCGCGCAGAAGCTCGCGTGATGCTTCAGAAGGCCAGGCAAGATCGAAAGACTGCGTGGCCAGGCCGATCCGCACCTGCAAGGGGGAGGTGGCGGCGAGCATTTGGATCCTCGGAGTGACTTCGTCAGCACTCAGAGTTCGATGTTTTTCCAACCAAAGACGCGTGGGATCATGTCGGCTGACCTGCCAGCTGCCAGCGCCGGGAGGTGATGTGGTTTCGAACTCCTTCTGATGCTTCTCCAGCCAGCTCGCAGGAAGGATGGGCAGGGTGGTCCAGGCGGCCAAAGCGGGGCTGTAGGCTTTGCGGTAGATGATGCGCACAAGGCCGGGCTCAGGCTCGGTGATGGACTGGACTTGGCGGAAGGCATCGCGTCCTGGAAGCGGCCAGGGACGCGGTAAAACGAGATCCAGGGTGGCGCGCACATCGGCCGCGCTGATCGCGCTTCCGTCCGGCCACTGGCGGGCAGCTTTCAGGCGGAAATCGAGCACGGGCTCGAGCAGGGCGGTGACCTCGCCAACGGGTGTGGTTTCTGGTGCCAGCAGGAGCCTCGCCAGGAACCAGTCCGCGAGCGCCTGGTGTGTCTGGATACCCGTGCGAGTTGTGCCGATCTCACAGGTGCCGTCATCATCAAACCACAGTCGTTTGGTGGTCCCGGCATGCTCGGCATGTCTGGCGAACTCTTCCAGAACAGGGCGTGCGCTCGGTGGGGCGACGATGCGCACAAAGGTGAGCTTTTGCGGCGCGCTGGCGGCGATGGCTTCCTGAACCTCCTGAGCCACAGCCGAACCTGGACGGGTAAAGCGCACCACGAGGGCCTCGCCCTTGGTGGTGACGGATTCGAGGTCCCATGAGGCTCGCTTTTCCACGGGCTGACCGCGCAACTCCTCCGCTGCCTCTCGTGCGGACGCAGGGGAATCAAACCAGCAGGTCATGTCCTGACGCCACTGCCACTGCTCCGCGAGCGCCGTGGCGAGCCGCCCATCGCGTCCGATGCGGATGAGAGGCTCATGGATGAGATCAATGATCTGGCGCTCAGACTCGGTCGCCGGCAAAAACGGATTCAATCGCGGCAGCGGACCCGGCAGAAGCATCACGACATCACCCGTGGAGCCGCGTTGGGTGTGTGCGGCCTGCCATGCACCCCAGCCCCCGATGGCAAGAGCCACCAGGGTCACGCCGGGGAGAAGCAGACGGGTCCATGCCATGTGTGTTCAACGCTACGCCCGAGGTTACCCTTCGGGCAACAGCGCGTTGAGTGTGCATGCGGTCTCCAGAGATTGACCGCGCTCGTGAAATCGCCAGCATTCGCAGCATGCCTGATTCTGCTGACACGCCTGCCTTTCACTCCGCTGATTTTGAGTTTGCCCAAGACCTGCTGGATGGGGACAAGCTGGCGTGGCAGCGCTTTGAGGACGAATTGAAACCTGCCATCGCCCGCAAACTGGCAGGACTCGGTGCCACGGACGCTGATGCGGATGAGGTGCTCGGTATTGTGATGGAGAAGCTGTGGGCACAGAAGAAGCTCGCGGCCTACACGGGCAGCGGGCCCCTGAGCGGCTTTGTGCGCACGATGGCGGCGAATGCCTGGCTGGAGTATCTGCGCAAGCATCGGCGCATGGTGCCTGCGACCAATCTGACCGATGATGAAAGCGAGGATGATCCGATGGACCGTCTGGCGCGCGATGAGGCCGTGGCACCGCAGGAAACGCCCCTCGCTGAATTGCTGCGGGACGCGCTGATCTATTCCCTCACGCAGGTGGACGCCGAGGCGCTGCTGATCATGCGCCTTTCGCTGCTGCAGGATGTGAAGCAGCGTGATCTCTGCCTGCTCTGGGGCGGCTGCCATGAGGGTACTATCTCGCGCAAAAAGCAGGAGGCGCTGGAGCAGATCCGCGATGAGACGCTGGCCTATCTCAAGGAGCGTGAACCCACGCTGAAAATTTCCTGGCAGGACCTCATGGAGGCCTGTGGCGAAGGCGCCGACGCCATTCTTGGACCTTCGATCTAAAAAGTTTCCCCTTTCTGCGCAAGTTCATCACCCGACCCGCATCTGCTGTTTGCAACCCCACCTTCGCCATGAGCACTGAGCCCGAATTCAACATCCTCGCCAGCTTCCTCCGCCGCATGATGCCCGATGTGGAGGGCCATGATGCTGGCGATCCGCCAGATGCCATTCGCAGCCGTCTGGATGTGTTTGCCGCCGGTAAAGCGGATGCGAAGGAGCGGACTTCGCTTTCTCAACTGCTCAAGGAGCATCCGGAGTATATCGGGTATCTGGGACGAGCGATCCGGGGAACGGTGGCGTGAGAGGATGGTGGACTGCCTCTCAATAAGGTTTAACGACGATGTCACCGTTGGTGAAGAGACCGTGAATCTCACGTTTGAACACGTGCATGTCGGGACGAACCGTCTTCATGGCCAAGTCCGTGTCCACTTTGGCTCCTGCGAGCACGCGGGATTCCTTCCAACGTGAGAAATTGAGGCCTCTACCCTGGGCATACAAGGTGTGATCGAATTCCTCCTCGGAATGAATCTCGCCGTCGTGTATGTGCAGAGTCGGAAAGAAAAGGCTCTTGGGTCTTGCTGACGGGAAGTGAAATGCCATGGGGTGTACCTCAGTTTTGCCCTTCTTTAGTTTAAACACTGCAAATCCAAAATCCCGGTAGCCTGGTAGCTTGGACCACACGTCATCTGGAAGACGGAACCGTTTGTCCATGCGTGAGAAGTCGGCCTGGGTGGGCACATAACTAGCGTCAAAGGCTCCCACGGACACCACCTTGAGAGTTCTGCGAAAGAAGCCAGTTTCGGGCTCGGACGCGATCACGGGCGCTTTGCCGATGGGCGAAGGGAAACAGGCTTCAAGGTCGCTGAATATCCAACGATAGTTTTCCAGGTTCAAAAAAGTAAGCGCATCCTCCCCACTTCCTTGCCGGACAGGAATTGGAAGGATCATGGCTACCTCACGCTTGGTCGCGAGGGACAATCTGTAGATGATCGACTGCCGTCCGTCACTGTGAAGGCGTGCAAAGATCTGGGTGTGAGTAACACTCTCGACGGGGCCTGAAAAACAACACATAAGATTCTTATTATTGGGATTAAAGAATAGGACAAGGTTTCTCTTTATGCCGCCATTTCCCGCATCATTTGTTTGGCGGACTCGATGGTGATGCCGGGGCGGGCCTCCAACAAACGGGCGAGCCAGGCGGTGACTCGGGGGGCGGCGAAGCTGCTGCCGGTGACGACTTTCCAGCCGCCCTGCCAGGGGACGCGGACATTGAAACCGTGGGCGAGGAACTCGACCATGCTGCCGGGGCGGTGGTTCCAGGTGTCGGCGGGCATGTCGGCGAGATTCACGGTGAGCACTGTGGGGAACCAGCCGGGCCATTCGCGCTGATTCGAATCCTCATTGCTGCAGGCGGCGACGATGTGCGCGCGGCGCAGATAGGCTTCGTCCGTCCATTCTTTATAGGGCATGACGAAGCGGGCCTCGCCTGGGCTGCCGAAGCTACAGTTCAGGATGTGGTAGCCGCGCTGCACGGCCAGCTTCGCGGCTTCCCAGATCACACTGGTGCGGCCGCGCAGGTCGCCATCCAACACGCGGAAGCTGCCGATCTCGGCCTCGGGCGCGAGGCTGCGGATGATCCAGGCGATGGCGGTGCCATGGCCGATGACATCGCCCGTAGTCTCCACGGCCTTGAGGAAGGGGCCGTCTCGCTCAAAGGACACATCATCAGTTAGGCGCAGGCCTTCCAGCGCGGGATGGGTGGCATCAATACCCGAGTCGAGCACGGCAATGCGGACGCCTTTGCCGGTGAGATGCTGGAGGTCGCGGCTGGTCATGGTGCGTGCGATCAATCCTCTGTGCCAAGAACCCAGGCGGTGAGACGGTGCTCGATGAGCTTGCCGATGGATGAGGCGGCGGCCTCCATGCTGCTGAGATCCGCCAAACCAAAAGTATCGGGCGGATGATAGTCGGGTGGGAAATCGGCGTGAGATTCCGGGAGGTTTTGGATGCCGGGGAGATCACTCATGCGGATCAGCCGAACGGCGGTGATGACGCCGCGCACGGCACCGCTGAAGACGAGGGGAACGGCGAGCATGGCCCAGGTGAGCACCGAGAGCTTCTGATCCAGCTCCCGATGCTGGCGCTGATTGAAGCAGACCTCAGCCTCGCAGGCGGCGATGCCGCTGGTGAAGACAAACCCGGTGATGCCATTCGTCACAGGCAGTTTGAAGCTGCCGACAAAGCGGGCGGCATCGGGGCCGTTGTTCCACACCGGGAGCAGCGCATGGGAGTCATCCACAGCGAGCCAGATGGAGCCTTCGTCCGCGCGGATGCTTTTCAGAATGATGTCCGCATGCCGTGCAGGCAGCCCATCGATCAAAGCGGAGGGCTTTTCCGTCAGGCAGCGCATGGCATACTGCTCCTGACGCGTGGCGAGCTGATCGGCCAGCGGAGCGAGTTCGGGATCGCCAAAAGAGGAAAACGGGGCGGGCATGGCAGGGACATAGCACGAGGGTGGTAGAAGCCAAGCTTGGCAAGCGGGCGCTTTCCAGCTTCATTGCCCGCGCATGCCACGTGTCACGCTCGCCACTTTCTTCTCCCTGATCTTCTGCCGTCTGGTGATGGCGGATGGTGCTGTCTCAGGTGTGGTGGCGCTGGACGTGCAGCGGCCACCCTCCGTCCAGCCGGGCTATAAGCCGCAGACGGTGAAGCCGATCCAGGGGGAGGATGTGACCCACGCCATCGTGTGGGTGGAGAAGGCGGGCATGACGTATCCGAAGACGCGCGCCAAGGAGCATGTGAAGATCGAGCAGGAGGGTTATCAATTCCGTCCGCCTGTCGTCGTGCTGCAGACGGGAGCGAGCGCGACATTCCCGAACATGGACGAGGAGTTTCACAATGTGTTCTCCTACTCAAAGCCGCGCCGCTTTGACCTGGGGCGCTTCCGGAAAGATGAGAAGAGCCCGGCTGTAACCTTTGAGAAGCCGGGGCTGGTGAAGATCTACTGCGAGATCCACCAGCACATGCGCTGCCGCCTGCTGGTGCTGGACACACCCTGGTTTGCACTGACGGATGCTCAGGGGCGCTTTAAGATCAGCGGCGTTCCGGCAGGTGAGTATCAGCTTAAAGCCATGCTGCCCTCAGAAAAGATCGTGCAGGCCACGATCACGATCAGCGATGGTAAAATCACCTCGGCGCAGCTTGCCCGATAAAAACAAGCCATGACCTTTCGCGCACGATTGCAGCAGGCCATCATCGGACTCGTGGCCGCAGCCACTGGGGCGAGCCTGTTCATCGCGCAGCGGCAGAATGGTGCCTCTCATCAGGAGATGCTGGACCAGCTCTTCGAACAGCAGTTTTCGAGCTTCCGGCGCGAGCAGCAGCGTGACATCGAGCTGGCGGAAAAGAATGCGCGGCGGCTTTCGGACTCGGTGAGGCTCTTTGCCGTGCTGGAAGCGGGTGATCCGGATGCCTACCAAGTCGCGAAGGATGAGATGCGGCTGGATGATTTTGATTTCTTCCGGCTCATCGATGCCGAAGGAGCGATGATTGATCCGCCGACGGGCACTCGGGCGAATGCGGGGTTGTTCTCGCCAAAGCTGCAGGAGACGATTCATGAGCAGTTGAAGCCTGCGACTCCGCAGAATGGCATGAGCGTGGGTTATGTGGTGCTGCGGCCGGAGGAGCATTCGCCGCTGCGAATCTACCGCGCGCTGTCAGCACCGATCCGGAATTTTGAGTCCACGGTGGGGTCCTTGGTGATCGGGCAGGAGATGTCGGGTTTCGCGGGAGGTGAGGAAGCGAAGTTCGAACTCAAAGGTGGCATGTGGCTGAACGGGCAGCTCATCGGAGACGCGTTTCCGGCGGACCTGAGTCATGAGATTCAGCAGCAACTCGGCGGTGCAACGAAACTAACACCGACAGAAAGCGTGGAGAGAATGTTTCGCTTCAATGGAGCAGGCTATCGTCTGAATGCGCACCTTTTGAATCCAGGTTCGCCATTTCCACCGGCCCATTTTGTGTCGGTGTTTTCACTGGCTGGATTTGAGGCGCAGCAGCGGAAGCTGATTTTGCAGATCATCGGTCTGGGCTTGGGGGCCATTGTGGTGGCTTCATTGATCGGGGCCTTGTTTGCCAGGCAAGTGACACAGCCGATCCAGAGTCTGGTGGCGGCCACGCAGAGCATTCAAGGGGGAAATTTTCAGCCCGCCATCGTGCCGGGATCCACACAGGAAATGCGCAGACTGGCGGATGCCTTTCTGGACATGGGTGCGGGCCTGGCGCTGAAGGAGAGGTATCACTCGGTGCTCAGCATGGTGGCGGACCGTCGCGTGGCGGAGGAACTGATGGCTGGGAAGATCCAGCTCGGTGGGGAGCTGCGTGAGGTGAGTGTGATATTTTGCGATATCCGTGGTTATACCGCGCTGAGTGCAGGAAGGGATCCGCGCGAGGTCATCGAGCTGCTGAACCAGCACATGGGGGCGCTGACGCGGGTGGTGTATCGGCATCATGGCGTGATCAACCAGTTCGCGGGAGATGCCATCATGATCCTTTTTGGCGCGCCGACGGACAATGCGAACCATGCGCAGGATGCGGTGCAGTGTGCCCGTGAAATGCTGGCGGAGCGTGAGCGGTTGAATGCGGTGACGCACGAGCCGCTGGATATCGGCTTTGGCATTGCCACCGGGAAGGTGGTGGCGGGTTGTCTGGGATCGGAGAACCGTGCGGACTACACGGTGATCGGCGATCGTGTGAACCTGGCCGCGCGCCTGTGCAGTGTGGCGGCGGCGGGCGAGATCGTGATGGACGACCAGACACGCGCGGCGCTGCCGGAAAGTGTTTTGTCGGCTGCCACGGAACCGTTGAAGTTGAAAGGGTTCAGTGAACCTGTCATCGGTCATCGTCTTGTGTCATGAAACGTCTCCTGTTCATCTTCCTCCTGCTGCTGGCCCCGATGTTGAAGGGGCAGGCTTTCCTCGAGTCTTTGGACGAGGCGCTGACCGTGCGCAGCGCGGATGGTGAATGGCGCGCGGATGTGTCAGGGCTCATCGATCTGGAGCTTTATGCGGCGGAGATGCAGCCGCTGGGGTTGATCGAGACGGATGACGAGCTTTTCTTCAATCCACGTCTGACTCTGATGCTGGATCTGCAGATGACGGACCACTGGCGGGCACATATGCAGATGCGGACGGATCGCGGATTTGATCCTGGTTTTGCGCCGGATGGACAGACGAGGTTGGATGAGTATTTCCTCGAGTGGAAGCCGCTGGAGAGTAATCTGATCAATGTGCGCGCCGGGAAGTTTGCGACGGCTTTTGGAGCGTGGACGCCAAGGCGGTTGTCCTGGGACAATCCCTTCATCACGGCACCGGCGGCTTACAGTGACATGCTGCCGGTGGTGGACAATGCGGCGAGGCCGCTGGCAGGCCTCGCTGGGCGGCGAAACAATCCGGAAATCCGCAACACCTGGGTGCCGATCATCTGGGGCCCCTCGTATGCGACGGGGGCCTCGATTTTCGGGCGCACGGAGCATCTGGACTATGCGCTGGAGGTGAAGAACGCGGCGCTCTCTTCGCGTCCTGCTGCCTGGGATGGCGTGCAGAACGGATGGGACTCGACGACCTATTCGGGGCGCTTTGGCTGGAGGCCGGCAGCGGAGTGGAATTTTGGCACTTCCTTCAGCCATGGGCCTTACCTGCTGGAAGAGTCTCAACCCACCATGCCCGCGGGCCGAAGCTATCGCGACTATGATCAAACGACCTTGGGCGTGGATGCAGGCTATGCTCACGGACCGTGGCAGATTTGGGCGGAACTGATGACGAGCCGCTTTGAGGTGCCTAATGTGGGTGGAGTACGCGTGACGAGCGGCTTCATCGAAGCGAAGCGCAAGCTCGGTGCTGCGACGTGGCTCGCAGCGAGGTGGAATCAAAGTTGGTTCGGGGATATCCCGGGAACGAGTCGGGAATGGGATCGTGATGGATGGCGGTTTGACCTGGCGCTCGGGCATCGGTTGACAAGGCAGATCCAGGCGAAGCTGCAGTACAGCATCGCCGAGAAGACGGGGCATGATCAGGAGGGGGATCACCTCTTCGCGGGACAGATTACGGTGAGATTTTAAGGGGCGTTTTTGGCAGGCAAATGGGGGCAGGCGAATGGCTTTGAGCGGCGAGATTCGCAGGTGGATGGAGTTGTCCATCTCCTGAGGGACGAGCGGGCTTCGCCACGCTCATCCTACGAGGGCCGAAAAAAGTTTGGGAATCTGCGCAAGTCCGGGAGGGGACCTGCATCAGCGAGGTGAAAGGGCACCGAAAGCCGCCCGCTGAATCTCAAAACAAAACATCCACTCCTTACCTCCATGAAAAGCATCGCCTCCATCCGCCGCTCGGTCAGCGGTCTTGTAATCATCACCGGTCTGCTGATTGCAGGCTCCGTCCAGGTAGCTTCTGCCCAGGTGGCGGCCAATGCGCCTAAAATCACGACCTCAGTCCAGGCCAGCGGGGCACCCGCAGCGGTGATCCAGGTGAATGGCACCAATTTCAACCGTGGTTCCAACGGGGCGATCTGGGCCGGTCAGGCTCCTTATGTGATCCAGATGACGGCTCAGAATGGCCAGCCGATCAATGCCAGCTTCACCTTCATCAGCGCCACACGCCTGAATGTGGTGGTGCCAGCCACGGCGATCACCAGCCGCCTGCGCCTGGTGCAGGGCAATTACACCAGCTTTGCTCCGAGCAGCTATCGAGTGACCCGTCCGATTGCGGCGGGCAGAGGTTTGCTGACGATCGACAACCTGAGCCAGTACAACATCGTGGGTGTGCAGTTCAACAATGTGGAGCAGCTTCCGGCGAACGTGGGTTTCCTGGTGAAGACGGCGGGCGAGTTGACCCGCACCCCTGGGCAGGTTCAGGTCAAGGTGCTGCTTGGCATCAACTCCCGCCCGGACTTCCTGTTCTTCACCACCTTCAATGTGAACGTGACCGCCGGAGCCCGCCTGGTGCTGAATGTGAACCGCGTCACTGTGGCGCAGATGATGACGAACTTCCGCACTTCCGGTGACTGGAACTCGGATCTGGTCCTGGGCAATGAAGGCACCTTCCACATCCGCTCGGTGCGCTTTAACTCGAACGGCACTTACAGCATCCGCGAGCTGCGCCCTGGCAATGTGGTGGTGAATGCTGAGAGCGGCACCTATGCTGAAGTCAACTGGCCCGATAACAGCCTCGCGCTGAGCTTCCGCCTGGGAAATCGCACGGTGAGTCTGTTGAGCCCCTTTGCCCGCTTCTCCTCCACGGTCGGTCGCAATGGCCAGAGCCTGACGGTGACCCGCCAGTAAGCTGAGATGCTTCCGAAGACCCCGCCAGCCTATGCTGGCGGGGTTTTTCGTTTTCAGGCGGGATGTTTGTGATGTGAGACGAGACCTCGTTGTAGCGTTCGTGAGGGCATGCGTGCTCGTTTCCTTTTCCTCGTTCTCGCTTTTGGCGCCCGGCTTTGTGCGGCGGCGCCAAATGTGGTGCTGATCATCAGTGATGATCAGGGGTATCCGGATCTGGGGTGCATCGGCAGCAAGCCGCTGATCACGCCGAACCTGGACAAGCTGGCAGCGGAGGGTGTGCGGGGAACGAGCTTTTATGTGACGTGGCCCGCATGCACTCCATCACGTGGCAGTGTGCTGACGGGACGCTATCCACAGCGCAACGGGCTCTATGACATGGTGCGCAATGACATGGTGAACTTTGGGCATCTGTATTCGCCGGATGAATATGCGGTGTCACCGGAGATGACGCTGGGGCTGGATGTGCGCGAGGTGACGATCGGCGACATGCTCAAGAAAGCTGGTTATGCCACGGGCTGTGTGGGCAAGTGGGACATGGGTCAGGCGAAGCGCTACCTGCCGCTGCAGCGGGGCTTTGATTTCTTCTACGGGCACGGGAACAACGGCATCGATTACTACACGCATGAGCGGTATGGAGTGCCGTCATTGTTTCGGGGCAATCAACGGACGGAGGAGGACAAGGGCACCTATATCACGGATGTGTTTCGTCGTGAATCACTGCGCTTCGTGAAGGATCACGCGGGCAAGAAGCCCTTCTTTTTATACCTCGCCTTCAATGCGCCGCATGGGGCCTCGAGCTTTGGCCAGGGGACGAAGGAAGGTGAAAAGAAGGTGGCTGAAGGTGTGCAGGTGCCGGAGCAGTATGCGGAGATGTATCGCGGCAAGGTGAAGGATGAGAAACTGGCGCGCTACTGCGGTGCGGTGACCTGCATGGACGAGGCCATCGGTGAGATCATGGAGACGGTGGAAAAGGCGGGTCAGAAGGAGAACACCCTCTTCCTTTTCATGTCGGACAACGGCGGCAGCGGCAATGGTGGAAATGCACCGCTGAAGGGCAGCAAGAGCATGATGTGGGAGGGCGGACTGAGGGTGCCCTTCATCATGCGCTGGCCGGGCAAGGTGCCTGCGGGCCGGGTGACGGATGAATTTCTCACTTCACTCGAGGTTGTGCCAACACTGCTCGCTGCCGCGAATGCTGCCGAACCGGAAGGCGTGAAGCTGGATGGATTCGACATGCTGCCCGTGCTGCGTGGCGAGGCAAAGTCCCGCCGCGAGGAGATGTTCTGGCAGCGCCGTGGCGACAAGGCGGCGCGTTTTCAGAACTGGAAGTGGCTGGAGTCTGAGAAGGGTGGGGGTCTCTATGACCTAACGAACGATTTGGGAGAGAAGAAGGATCTGTCCCAGGAGAAGCCGGAGATTGCCAAGATGATGGCGGAGAGGTTTGCAGCGTGGAGGAAGGAAATGGATGCGAGCGAGCCGCGCGGTCCATTCCGGGATTATTGATCCTCTTCCACGGTGAAGCCGGTTTGAGTCAGTGAAGGGATGGCGCTGCGGTTGATGTAGACGGCATCTTCGTGCGTGTGGCGCTCGCGTTGGAGACGACGGGCGGGCATGTTCACGTACAAAGGGCCTGCGAACTTCGAGGGTGGGAGCATCTGGCTCATGACCTCGGGCGAGGCGTTCATCTCGGCGAGCACGAACTTCACGGAATCGAGGTGGGTACCAAAACCACTCAGCACGGCTGGCTCGTGGCCTTCCGTGTCGATCTTGAGCAGGTCGGGGCTGAGCTGCATCCGCTGGCAGAAGCTCGCGCCGGTTTCACAAGGCACCTGGATGGCGTTCTTGGCCTTTTCGCCCGGAGCGAGGGCCTGGTTCACGGTGCTGAAATCGTCGTTCGTGAAAGGGATGGTGCCCGTGGCATCTGAAAGAGCGATCTGCCAGGCGTGCACATTCGCGCGGCCGTTTTGGCTGATCGTGCGGCGGAGGGTGGCAGAGGTCGCGGGATGCGGCTCGAAGGCATGCACGGTAACTTCCGGGCACTCGGACATCACCAATGAGTAGATGCCGATGTTCGCGCCAATGTCGAAGCTGGTACGCACAAGGCCCGTGGCTCCGAGATGGCCGAGGAAGGACATGTTGTGGTAGTCGTAGAGGCGCTGGCTCCAGACGAGCGCCACACTGCCGTTCATCTCCTGGCGCTGCTCGATGAAGAGGCGCGAGCGGTCCGTGAGTTCGATGGAGGCAGGCAGTGGGAGGAAGCGCCGGACACCATGCCACACGGCGTGACGAACGATGGCCGGGACGGGGCTCACGCCGGGATTCCGGAGGATTCCCTGGCAGGTGCGGATGAACATGCTCAGTCCCATGAGAGGTGCGTTTTTGTGGCTTGAGCCTTTTCAACCAGAAGGCGGGGCAAGTCACCTTGAAATCACGAAGGACGGAGAGGGCGTGCGCGGCAGGCGCCGTGGGACTCTGCCGCGACTTCGCCGCACAGGCCATGAATCAGGATTCAGGAATCTTGAATCAGGAATCAATAGTCTGGCATGCGGCGGGTGACGTCGTTGCGGATCATGCTGTCGACGCCGTTGGCGAGGGTGGTCTGGAGGCTGTCGAGGAGCTTCTGCTTGGCGGTTTCGCGCTCCTGGCCGGCGGGCATGGCCTCCCACTTTTCCATGTCTCTCTTGAAGCCTTTGATGCCGGTGGTTTCGGTGTTCGGGCCCATGAGGTCATCGTTGACGGACTCTTGCCCGCCATTCATGAAGCGGCCGACGAAGTTGTGCAGTTCGCGGTCGGAGCAGCGGGAGGCATCCTTGCCCAGATCATTCAGGCCATCCAGGCAGCTGGAGAGTTCCGGACAGTAGGCCTTCTTGCAGCCATCGCGGATCTTGGGGCCGAGTTCAGGATCCTTGAGCTGCTCGGTGAAGGGTTTGGCCTTCAATTGCAGGTATTTGTCCGCCTGGCTCAGGACTTGGTCGAGGCCTGAGTGGCCCTGCATGCCGGGGAAGGTGAAGCCGCTGCCTTTGATCCAGATGCCGGTGCTGGTCGTGGACGTGGCATGCAGTCCGCCAGGCTTGCATGAGCTCATCAGCTCCTTGGTCATGTTCGCGGGGACGCCGCGGTCGGTCATGAATTTCGAAACGGTGTCGCGGGCCAGGTCCTGCTTGGCCGTGCGTCCGGACATGTCACCCTTCTGGCTGAAGTAGCGCAGGCTGGGCTTCCAATTGGACCGCGCATAGAGCGTGACCTCTCCCTTGTCGTCCGTCTTGGCCCGGATCTCCTTGCCGGCATTCGCCTGCATGAAGTCCTGGAGCTGCTGGACCGACGTGTTTTGCTTGATGGCGATGCTGCTCATGATGTTTCGGGAGTGGAGGTTGATCTTTAGATTCGGATCATGCCAGCCAGCATGTCCGGAGCTTCATGTGACGTCATGGTCTGCTTGGTCACGACTCCGCGCCAGCCCAAGGCAGCATCCACAAAATTGTGGAGACGCAGGCCCCAGCTGTCCACGTCCAGGCCCTGCAGAGGGACATCAAACATGAGCACGAGCTCGCCCTCGTCCCCGCCTTCCATGGCCATGCGGATACCGCCAGTGTCACGCCAGAGGGCATTGACCTGCAGGAGCGCCTTGTAGATCTCTGTCTCGTTGCCACGCGAGGGCTGGCCGATGTCCATGGAGAGCACGAAGACGTTCCGGCTTTCATCCAGCTCCACCTCGATGATGTGATCGTCATCGAGAAGAATGTTCCAGAAGCCTTCGGAGAGCTGGTCGATCTGGGCTGCATCCAGCCAGGGACCAATCTCTTTCATCAGGGTGTTTGCATCGGGAAGGTCGTCCATGGCGGGATTCTTGGGAGAGGGGTTCGTGAGGGCAATCTCAAAACGCCATCTTCTCAGGACGTTTTCAGATGTTTCACATCGTCTCCACCACTGCATCACCCTTTCGAGTGATGTCGATTACAGATTTTTTCCAACAGTTTGTTTTTCCCGGAGTCGATTGGGCGCGCCTGGTTGCTGGCGGATCCGGCCTGGTGCGCCGAACCAATATTGCCTTGATTGATACGGTCCCGCGGCCATGAGGCGCCTCTTCTGCTACCAGGTTTTGTAACCAAGGAACTTGCCGTTCATGACGATCTTCACGCGGTCGCCCTTGGGATCCGGGATGCGGTCGATGTCCATGGTGAAGTCGATGGCACTCATGATGCCTGGGCCGAATTTCTCCTCGATGAGGGCCTTCAGAGTGGAGCCGTAAACATAGATGATCTCCTGGAAGCGATACTGCAGCGGCTCCTGCGTGACGGTGGAGGCGGCCTCGCCCTTGTTCGCGTACTCGGCCAGGGCGTCTGCCATATCCGGTCCGAGACCAAGGAAGGCGGCGACTTTTTCAGCGACCTCGGGTGGCAGGGCATTTTCACCGAGACAGGCGGAAGTGGTGTAGACCTCCGAAAGCCCGGCGGCTTCGGCGATGGCGGCCCAGGTGGTCTGCTTTGTCTTCTTGGCGTCGAGGATGGTTTCGGTGAGGGTGGCTTTGGTCATCGGGGCGGAGTGTTTTGGGCGTGGTTTTTAGTGGATTGGGGAATGTGGGGGCTGGCTGGCGGGTGCTCGCAGGGTTCGTTCCAAACCCGTCAAAGTGTTAGCGACTCACTTGAAACAAATTCCATCAGTCGATGAATGCGACTCACCTAGCTTCGATGCCAGACCATCCCCCTGCCAGGAAAGGGTGGTCACCGTGGTGGCGTAAGGAGCCACAGGCGGACCGGGCGGGCGTCTAGGCCGGGGGCCCGCCTAGCTTTTTGCCGCCGGACGGGTGGAAAGGCCTCCATCCTTGGCTTTTTCCTGCGCTGGTTTTGAGCGGAAAGGCGGTCTATGCCCTCAGAGAAGTTCCCGCTTTCAGGTCTTAAAGCGACTTTGTCTCAAAAAATTCACAGACGAAATGCGAAGAATGTGCTATAGAAAAGCTTCCTCTAACCCATGACTGAATCCCCCGCCCGCCGTCCCCTGCCTTCCATCGCTGAATGGAAAGAGATCGTCGCCAAGTTTCAGGTTCCCTCTGTGCCACGCGCCGTGTGGCAGATGGTGAACACCCTCGTGCCCTACTTCACCCTGTGGTACCTTATGTATCTCAGTCTCTCGGTTTCCTACTGGCTGACTCTGGGCCTGTCCTTGCTGGCCGGGCTGTTTATTGTGCGCACGTTCATCATTTTTCATGACTGCTGCCACTGCTCTTATTTCAAGTCGAAGAAGGCCAATGAGATCGTGGGCTTCTTCACGGGGATGCTGACCCTGACTCCCTATGGCCATTGGCGCTGGCAGCACAATGTGCACCACGCCACATCTGGCGACCTCGACCGCCGTGGTGAGGGCGATATCTGGACGCTGACCGTGCAGGAATATCTGGAAGCGTCCCGCTGGAAGAAATTCGCCTACCGTCTGGCGCGCAATCCGATCGTGCTTTTTGTCTTCGCTCCTCTGGGAATGTTTCTCATCTATCAGCGCTTCCCTTCCTCCGGTGCCAAGGGGAAGGATCGCAAGTCCGTGATGGCCATGAACATCGCCCTGGCCCTCTGGGCGGGTCTCTGGAGCTGGCTGTTTGGCTGGCAAAACTACCTGCTCATGCAGCTTCCGGTCACGATGGTGGCAGGCGCGGCGGGCATCTGGATGTTCTATGTGCAGCACCAGTATGAGGACGTTTACTGGGAAACCCACGATGAGTGGAACTACACCACCGCCGCGCTGGAAGGCAGCTCCTTCTACAAGCTTCCGAAGGTATTCCAGTGGTTCACCGGCAACATCGGCTTCCACCACATCCATCACCTGAGCTCGAAGATCCCGAACTACCATCTGGAGCGCTGCCACAATTCGCATCCGCTGTTCCAGTCCATCGAGCCGCTGACGTTCTGGAAGAGCCTGAAGTGCGCGAGCCTCCGCCTCTGGGATGAAGAGTCCCGTAAGCTGGTGGGGTACAGCCATTTGAAGAACCTGCGGGCTTGATGGGCCGTCTAGATCTGAGGTTTTAGTTTTATCCAGCCGGAACCGCGAGGTTCCGGCTGTCTTTTTGTGCACGAGCTTGGGTGCTTCCGGCTTGGACAAAGGCCCAGGGTGCTGGCAAAAGAGGGGAAGACTGACTGCCATGCGCGAAAGTGACCTCCTCGAAAAGCTCCGGAAGATCGAACGCCTGTATGCGGGTGCGGCGACGGCCGGAGAGAAGGAGGCTGCGGCGGAGGCGATAGCGCGGATCCGGCAGCGGCTGGATGCGGCCTCACGGGTGGAGCGGGCGATCGAGTATCGGTTCACGCTGATGGACGGGTGGTCAAAGAAGCTCTTTTTGGCGTTGTTGCGCCGGTATGAGCTTCGGCCTTACCGCTACGCACGGCAGCGACGGAACACGGTGATGGTGCGGGTGCCGCGCAGCTTTGTGGATGAGACGCTGTGGCCGGAATTCCTCGAGCTCAGCGAGGTGCTCAAGGCCTATCTGGAGGAGGTGACAAACCGGGTCATCTCGGAGGCCATCCACGAGGATGCAGGTGAGGAAGACGTCATTCCGGGTGAGTATCTGGGGCGGTAGGCAGACCGGCGCGCTATTTTGCAAAAAGTCTGACAAGCGACGAAAAGTCCTAGTAACCGCGGAGGCGCACGCTAGCGTTTGCGCTCGTGATGAATTTCGGCATCAAGATCAGGAGAGCGGCGCTCGCAGCTTGCTTTAGCGGCGCCTTGGGTGCCCAGGCCGCTGACGGCACGCAGGTAGTATTGAAAAACGGCACGTCCATGCAGGGGCAGATCCTCAGGGAGCGTGATGACCTGATCCTTTTGGACCTGGGGTTCACGGTCCTGAGCGTGCCGCGTGCAGAAATCGCCAAGATGGAGAAAATCGCCTCGGCACTGGCCGCAGGCGCTGCTGCATCCGCAGCACGTGGTGAGGACATCTACTATGTAGAGCCAAACCGTGATGCCCTGGCCGTGGAAAAAAATGTGGAGCGGGTGGGGGAGGCCGTGGTGCAGGTCCAGACCTCCGCAGGCATGGGCTCGGGATTCATCATCAACAAACTTGGTTACGTCGTGACGAACCAGCACGTGATCGCCGGAGAGCGTGAGATCACCGTGGTGGTGTACCGAAAGAAACAGGACGGGCTGGAGAAGCAGGCCTTCACCAAGGTGAAGATTATCGCCATGAACGGGTTCCTCGATCTGGCCATCCTGCAGATCGATGATCCGGCGGTCGAGACGCTGCCCTTTGTGCCGCTGGGAGACTCAGACTCGCTGACGCAGGGGCAGGGTGTGTTTGCCATTGGCAGTCCTCTGGGTTTTGAGCGCAGCGTGTCCCAGGGGATCGTGAGCATCAAATCCCGTGAGAGCGGCGGGCGCTGGTACATCCAGAGCACCACGCAGATCAATCCCGGCAACTCCGGAGGTCCCCTGTTCAACGGTCGTGGCGAGGTCATCGGTGTAAACAACATGAAGATCGCGGGCATGGGCGTGGAGGGCCTGGGTTTTTCCATTCCTGGCAATGTGCTGAAACTGTTTCTGAAGAACCGCGACGCGTTTGCCTTCGATCCGCGTAATCCCAACGCCGGCTTCAGATACCTGCCCCCGCCGGCACCGCCCGCCAACAAAGAATCTCCCAAAGAAGCCCCGTGATGCTTTCCGCGGAATGAACGCCCGTCCTTTTGCCTAACTACATCTAATTTCATCCATGAAAAGCACCCTCACCCTCCTCAGCGCGCTGGCCTTGCTGGCGCTTCCCGCCCAGGCTGCGAAGCTTGAGCAATGGTTCAAGCTCCTGCCGAAAAACACCCTGGGTTACATCGCCATCAAGGATGCGCCCGAGCTCATGGCTGACTGGGACAAGAGCGGTTATGGAAAAATGATCGCGGATCCGGAATTCAAAAAGTGGATCGCACCCGTGTACAAGGATGGTGAGCCTGCTTGGGACAAGGAATTCAAGAAGAGCACCGGTGAAGGCCTGGAAGCAAACCTGAAGCGCATTCAGGGGAGCGTGATCATGGTGATCGCAGGAGATTCGACCAAGGACTTTGAAGACGTGGACAACAACAACCCCTTTGTCGTGATGATCGAGGTGGGGGCTCAGCAGGCGAAGTGGGAGGAACTGCTTTCCAAGGATGTCGATGAAGACCTGGTTGAGCATAAGGAGTGGCGGAAGTCGATCAAGGAAGTGGCCGGCGTGCCGCTGCATGTGCTGGCGATCTCCGAGGAGTCTGATGCCAGGTGGAACCAGGCGTATGCCTTTGTGGACGGCACCCTGGTGATCGGCGACAAACCCGCGCTGCTGGACTACTTCATCGCTGCGCTGAAGAGTGGTAATGGAGAGGTCTCTGAAACCGTGACCAGCCACATCAGCCGTCATGCCCAGCTGTCCGATGGCACTGCGGACATCACGGCGTATGTGAATGCTGAAACGCTGATGCAGTGGCTGGAGGAAACACTGGCCAAGACCATGAAGAGCAACCCGTCCGCGATGCCCATTGATCCGAAGGCCATCTTTGACGCTCTCGGCACGAAGGAGTTTCAGTCCATCGGCTTTGCGGCCGAACTGAATGACAATGAATCCCGCGTCGATTTTGGCCTGCTGCATCCGGCGAATCCCAGCGGCTTGCTGTCACTCTTCCGCGGGACCAGCACGGACGTCCCTCTGCCAGCTTTCATCCCTGCGGACGTGTTGTCCGGCCAGGTGGCGCGTCAGAGCCTGGAGGAGATCTACAGTGGTCTGCTCGGCATCGTGAACAAGCTAGGTCCTGTGGCGATGATTGCCACCATGCAGATCGGCCAGATCGAGCAGCAGATGGGCTTCAAGATCAAAGAAGACCTCTTTGGCAGCCTGGGTGATGAACTGATCACCACCAGCGATGGCGAGGCCCTGGAGCAGAGCCAGGTGTTCGGAATCAAGGTGAAGGACCACGCCAAGCTCGCGGGTGTGCTGGACAGCCTGAAGCGTTTCGTCGGCCAGGGGTTCGGCGCTGCTTTTGACGAAACAGATTATCTGGGCCACAAGATCAGCGTCTATAAGGCGAGCCAGGCGGCGGCACCCGGCGGAGCATCCACAGAGATCGGCTTCTGTCTGACTAAAGACTACCTGCTCTTCAGCACCGGCAAACAAGAAGTGCTGAAAAAGGTGCTGGCCCGCATGAAGGAGCCTGCCGGCCCCAGCATCTGGGAATCCGCACGCACTCAGGATCTCATCGCCTCGCTGCCGAAGAATTATTTCGGCGTGGGCGTGTCTGATGCCAGCAAGCAACTGCTCATGGTGGTGGACGCGATGACCGCTGTGCAGAAGCAGGCGGCTGGCAAGAAGAAGACGGGCGGTGCCACAAAGAAAAAAGGCCCGGGCAAAGGACCCAAGGCAGATGAGGAAACGGGAGACGAGAGCAAGGACGAGATCTCCGAGTGGTTCGACCCGGCCGCACGCCCTTCCGACGACATGTTCAAAAAGTACCTCGGGACGGAAGTCACCGGCAACTACAACCATCCTGAGGCGATCCACGTGCGGATGCTTTCGAAGCCCGTTCAGTAGGGCCGGACGACCCTGGTGATGTCATCAGGGCCATGTGGCTTTAAATGACTAATGACGAAGGAAGCACGAAATCCGAAGGTGGAACCGGACCAGGCATCCATCATTTCATCATTCGTTATCCGGGCTTCGTCGTTCATTCGTTTTTCGGGTTTACTCATTCGTCAATCTTTCCCCATGCGCCGGATAGTCCTACTCACACTCCTTGCTTCCACGTCGGCTCTCGCCGCTGACAAGCTCTATTTTGAAGGGCCGGAGGTGGTGAAGCTGGACTGGAACACGGCCTGTCCGCGCTCGGCGGATTTTAATGGTGACGGGCTGACGGACATCGTGGTGATCAATCAAGACCGGGCACGGCTGGACTTCTTGATCCAGCGCAAGGATGGCATCCGTCCGGGTGAGCCAGAACGCAGTTCGCGTGCGGATCGGTGGAACCCGATTCTCGAGGTCTCACGCTTTGACAAGCAGCCCTTCGTCATCGGGCACAGTGCGTTTGCTTTGGCAGTGGGGGATTGGAACGGCGACAAGCGGCCGGACATCGCCTATGTGACAGATGAGGAGAAGCTGATCCTGCGCACTCAGGGCGAAAAGCCAGGTGACTGGACACAGAAGAAGGAATTCAACCTCGATTCAACCGCCGACGACACGGAGACGCTTCTGGCGGTGGATTTCAATGCCGATGGCAAGGCTGATCTGGCGCTCCTGACGGACACGCGCCTCATGGTATGGCTCCAGGGCAAAGATGGCTGGGCGGAGCCGAAGAGTTATGTTCTTGGCCAGTCTGGCAGCGGCGGGCTGCGCACGGGTGATTTGAACGGAGACGGCAAGGCGGACCTCTTTTACACCTCGCCAGATGCGGATGCGGTGCTTGTGCGCCTGCAGCAGGATGGCGTGTCTTTTGGCGAGGAGTGGCGGCTTGAGACCGAGACGAGCCGCTGCTGGGCGCACCCCGTGAAGCTTGGCGAGGACAGCAAGGCGGATGGTCTGGGTTACATCCATGAAAGCACCGGCATGGTGGAGATCGCCAAACTGGCCACGGGCGTCGTGGAGCCGAATGCGGAGCGCGCGGCGAGCATCCGCTACGCGATGCCTGCCAGTGATGCGAAAGGCGGCGCGGTGGCCTATGGTGATCTTAATGGAGATGGCATTCAGGATGTGGTGCTGACAGAAGCGAAGAACGCGCGCCTGTGGTTCTTTGCCGGTGTGAAAGGCGGGTCCTTCCGTGAGGGTCGTGAGTTTCCGGCGCTGAGCGGCATTGAAACGCTGGCCATCGCGGATGTGGATGGGGATGAGAAGGCGGAGCTCATTGTCTCAAGCCCCGGTGAGAAGTCCATCGGACTGGCGCGCTGGCAGAAGGATCGGCTGGCCTACCCAGAAGTGATTCATCAGAGCACGGACACGCTGCTCACCCTCACCGCCGGTAATGTGACGGGTGAGAAGACCGCGAACATCCTGGTGCTGACGGATGTGAAGGGGAAAGCCCATCTCCTGAGCCTGAAGTGGAATGCGGCGGACAAGAAGTTCACCTCCACCACGCAGGAACTGACGAGTGCGACTGGCAAGCCTTCCGCAGTGCGCGTGATTGATGCTAATCAGGATGGTCGCGGTGACCTGGCGCTTTTTTCCACCCTGGCACCCATGCAGGTGCTGCTGAGCCAGACGGATGCGAAGGCTCCTTTCAAGCGTGCGGAAGGACTGCCTGACTCCCTGGTGAACAAGATATCTCCCGTGGCTCTCACGAGCGCGGATGTGAATGGAGACGGCAAGGATGAAATCATCGTGGCCAAGGACCAGCTCGCGCGTGCTTTCAAGGTGGGAGCCGATGGCAAGGCTGTCACCGTGGAGCAGTTCAATGCACCAGACTCCACCTCGCAGCTCAGCGCGGTGCTGGTGGCCAAGATCGACGGCAAAATGACGGTACTGCTGGCGGACAGCGCGCAGCAGAAGCTGCATGAGATGGCGCCTGGGGCGGATGGGGTGTTCCGCGCCGCACGAACGCATGCACTTTCATCACTCTCTGCTGACCAGATGCATGTGATGGGGGACAAACTGCTGGTCATCAGCAAGACGAGTTTTGAGATCACGCCACTGAGCGGCTCCTCCATGAAACTGGACACGGTGGTGTCCTTTGACTCCGAACTGAAGGACACGAAGCCTTCGGATCTCATTCCGGCAGCTTTCTCCGGACTGGCCATCGATGACATCGCCCTGGTGGATTTTAGCGCGAGCCGTGTGCTCGAACTCTTCCAGCCAGATGACAAGACGCCGCCAGCCTGGAACAGCGCGATGTACTTCCGCATCTTTGAAACGGATCCACATTTCCGAGGCAAGAGCGGCCGCGAGAACGAACCCCACGACTATGCGGCCCTGGACCTCAATGCTGATGGTAAGCTTGATCTGGCGCTGCTGGTGCATGACCGGCTGCTGATCTATGTGAGGAAGTAGATGGGATGTGAATAACTTCTCATCTTGTTAATCCTGTCGAGATGGCCGCTGCCTTTTTTTGACGGATATGCCCTGGGCAGGAATGCGGCAGTTCACGATTTCGCGTGACAGTCTGTTGAAGGCCGCTTAGATGGCCTATGGGCGCCACACCTTCCCTTGCACTCAGTTTCGACGACGTTCTCCTGCTTCCAGGTCTCAGTGAAGTTCTGCCCGGAGATGTCAAAATAGGCACGCGCTTCGGCGGTAGCATTGACCTGAACATCCCCGTTCTGTCCTCCGCCATGGACACGGTCACGGAGTCTGAACTGGCCATTGCCCTGGCACGCGAAGGCGGCCTCGGTGTCATCCATCGCAACTGCCCTATCGACTACCAGTCAGAGCAGGTCGCGCGTGTGAAACGCTCTGAAAACACGGTCATTCAAAACCCGCACACGGTGCGGCCTGAGACGACTCTCGGAGAGCTCCAGCGCCTCATGTATGAGAAGGGCGTCAGCGGCTTCCCGGTGGTGGATCCAGCAGGAAAACTCGTCGGTATGGTGACGAGCCGTGACATCTGGTATGTCGAAGATGAGACCGCTCTGGTTTCCGGCATGATGACCCCTCTGGACCGTCTCGCCACGGGCACCAGCGGCACCTCCTTTGAAGAAGCGCTGAAGCTGATGTACCAGCGCCGTATTGAAAAACTGCCGCTTGTGGACAGCTCGGGCAAGCTCGCTGGTCTTATTACTCGTCAGGACGTGATCAAGCGTCAGACCTTCACTCACGCGGCGAAGGATGCGAACGGCCAGCTTCGTGTTGGTGCGGCTGTGGGTGTGGGTGAGGACTGCGCGGATCGTGGCGCGGCTCTTGTGGCCGCAGGTGCGGATGCCCTCTTTATTGATGCTGCCACAGGGCACACCTCACGCGTGGCTTCGGTGATCGCCCGGCTGCGTGCAAAGATTGGTGGCTCGATTCCTGTCGTCGCTGGCAATGTGGTCACGGCTGATGGCGCGCTGCACCTGATCAATGCCGGCGCCTCCGCCGTGAAGGTGGGCGTGGGTCCAGGATCTATCTGCACCACGCGCATTATCTCCGGTGTCGGCATGGCCCAGTTCACCGCCGTCCAGGAAGTGGCTGATGTCTGCCGCGAGCACGGTGTGACGGTGATTGCGGATGGCGGCATTCGCTACTCAGGTGATATCGTGAAAGCCATCGCGGGTGGTGCTGATTGCGTGATGCTCGGCTCCCTGCTCGCTGGCACGGCTGAAAGCCCTGGCAACATGGTGAAATGGCAGGGCCGCACGTTTAAAGAATATCGCGGCATGGGCAGCCTCAAGGCCATGCGCAAGGGCGCTGGTGACCGCTATGGCCAGAACAGCTCTGGTAAGCTGGTGCCCGAAGGCGTCGAAGCCCGTGTGCCCTTCAAAGGCCCGTTGGCGGATGTGGTCTTCCAGCTCATGGGCGGTCTCCGCAGCGGCATGGGTTATGTCGGCGCTGACAATCTTGACGAACTCCGCGCCAAGGCCCGCTTTGTCCGCATCACCGCAGGTGGTTTGAAAGAGAGCCATCCGCACGATGTCGTCATCACCGAAGAGCCTGTGAACTACGAGCCGAGTTGATTGGCATCGTTTGTTAGTCCTTTTTTCCGCACCCGCGTTTCCTCTCATGACTGCCCAAGAAGTCGCCGTCCTCGATTACGGCTCCCAGTATTCCCAGCTCATCGTCCGCCGTGTGCGTGAGCTCGGCTTCGTCTCGCATTTGTATCCCCCCGCAGAGCTGGCCAACCTGAAAGACCCCGGAGCCATCATCCTCTCAGGCGGCCCGCGCAGCACGTCGGAAAAAGACGCTCCTGACGTGGACTATGACAAGCTCATGTCCTTCGGCGTGCCGGTGCTCGGCGTGTGCTATGGCATGCAGCTTCTGAACATCAAGCACGGCGGTTCGGTGAAGCCTGGCGTGACGCGCGAGTATGGTCCTGCCAAACTGGTGGTCACGGATCATGAGGATCTTTTCAAAGGCATCTCGCATGAGTCCCAGGTCTGGATGAGCCACAGCGACACCTGCGCGAACCTCGCCGGCACGACGAAGGTCATCGCCACGAATGAGGACGCGGTGCCGGTGGCTCTGAAGTGGTCTGATCGTTGCTGGGGCATCCAGTTTCACCCGGAGGTCACGCACTCGCATGAAGGCACGGCGATCCTGAAGAACTTCCTCATCAATAGCGGCGCGAAGCTCGCCAAGTTCGACATCGAAGCCTTCAAGGCGCAGATGCTGGACCGCATCAAGGCCGAAGTAGGCAACCGCGAAGTGATCTGCGGCGTCTCCGGCGGCGTGGACAGTACCGTGCTTGCCGTCTTGCTGGCCAAGGCAGGTGTGAAGGTGCGCTGCATCTTCATTGATACCGGCATGATGCGCCTCAATGAAGCCGCCGAGGTCAAAGAACTGTTTGGCAAGGTGGGCGTGCCGATCGAGCAGATCGATGCCAGTGAGATCTTCCTCGGCGCGCTCAAAGGCGTGACCGATCCAGAGCAGAAGCGCCGCATCATCGGCACCCTTTTCGTCGAGGAGTTTTGGAAGGTCGCGGACAACGTGGAACTGCTCGCGCAGGGCACGCTTTATCCGGACGTGATTGAGAGCGCCACGAGCGGCAGCATCGCCAGCAAGATCAAGACACATCACAACCGGGTCGACAAGATCATGGAGCTCAAGGAGCAGGGCAAAGTGCTCGAACCCCTCGCGGAGCTTTTCAAAGACGAAGTGCGAGCGCTGGGTGCCAGCCTCGGCATCCCGCATCTGGCCCTGTGGCGTCATCCATTTCCAGGCCCGGGCCTAGCGGTCCGCATTCCTGGCGAGATCACGGCCGAGCGCGTGGCCATCACGCAGCAGGCGGATTCCATTTTCATCGCCGAACTGCGCCGCAGCGGTTGGTATGAGCGCACATGGCAGGCCTACGCCGCGCTGCTGCCGGTGAAGACCGTCGGTGTCAAAGGCGATGAGCGCAGCTACGAGCAGGCCATCAGCCTGCGCGCGGTGATCAGTGAAGATGCGATGACCGCCGACTGGGTCGAGCTGCCCTACAGTGTGCTGCGCAATGCCTCCAACAAGATCCTCAACAGCGTCAAAGGTGTGAACCGTGTCCTTTATGACATCAGCACCAAGCCGCCAGCGAGCATCGAGTGGGAGTGATCCCAAAGTGGCCCTCTCACTCCGTGAGAGGAGCTGACGAGGTCGGTGATCGTGACAGATCAAAGAAGAAGATGCGGTAAATACCCGCATCTTCAGGTCATCATACGGAGTTTGATGACTGCTTTGCGGCACCTCATGCAGCCAAACGAACTGTTTGTTCGTCGTCCTCGGGTCCGAGCCTCTGCACGGAGAGGATGCGCATGGAGATGCTCTGGTCCTGCACCTGGATGGTGATGGTATCGCCGCAGCGCTTGCGCAGGAGGGCGCGGCCGAGCGGGGCTTCGGCGGAGATGCGGCCGTGTTCGGCATCAGCCTCATAGCCCGGCACGACCTGGATGGTCATGTCAGGTTCATGCAGGGCACCGAGCACGTTGAGGGGTCGGAGTGTGACGTGATCGTAGTAGGAGATGGAATGAAGACTCATGATATGAAGAGGAGTAGCGCAGGCGTCCCGCCTGCTTGGGGTGAAGTGGGCTTCCAGCCCGCATGAAGAATGAGCCGGGCGGGGACGCCCGGCTCACACGAACAGGCAGGATGCCTGTTCTACATCAGGCGGGTTGCGCCAGGTTCTGGCGGGCCACGTGGATGGACTCGATCACGCAGCGGGGATGCGCCTGCTGCACGAAGTTGCGCACCGTGGTGCGGGCTTCTTCTTCGTTGCTCGCCGCCAGTTCATACTTGGCCTGGCTGGAGACGGTGCCGAAGGGTTCGCGCCTCTTCAGGGCGCAGGTGACGAGCCACGAGGGGCGTTGGAAGTTCTGAGGTTGACGATGTAAAGGGGTATCTAACAGTTTCATGATTCAAAGTTGGTTGGGAATAAACAGATGGAAAAAGGTTGGGTCATGTCCATGCGCGTCCGGCACGGGCATGCGGGATGCTTGGACGTGGCTGTGTGCGCACGTCAGCGCGCGGGCATGCCGGTGGGCTTGCAGGGAAATGCTCAGTCCGTCGTGGGATCGGAACGCGGCTGTGCGTGATGAATCAAAGGCCTGTTGCCTTTGGGAGTTTGCGGGCAGTCCGGATCAGGAAGGGGGCTGCCCGCTTAAGGTCGACTGGCGCCCAGTCGATGACATCTCGGTCCCGCCACTTCACCCTCATTCGAGAAGGTAAAGCATTTGGTTGGGCTCGAAACGGATTTCACAGATTCACTTTTAGCTCTCTTCGTCCAAATGGCAAGACATAAATGCCATGCCACACCCGCTGGAATCAGCCTGCCAGGCTGATTCCGTGCAACCAGAGATGATTTCAGATCGTAGGCGGGGCCCGGTCTGGGACAAACCAATGATATGATAAAATGTCTGCCACGGATCACTTCAACGCCTCATAAGCCACGAGCGAAGGCTCCATGGCTTTCAGGGCGGTGGCCCAGAACTCGGGGTTGGTGAGGTCTTCACCGAGCGTCTGCCTAACCACTTCTTCGCATGTGGCACTGCCGGTCATTGAGAGAAAGGCTTCATAGCGCGGCAGGAAGGATGCGCCTTCCACCTTAAACCGCGCAAACAAGGCCTGGCTCAGCAGATAACCAAAAACGTAGGGGAAGTTGTAGAAGGACACTCCGGTGATGAAGAAGTGCATCTTGTAGGCCCAGAACATCGGGTCGGTGCCGTCATCGAGCAGCGTGTCCCCATAGAGGCCGCGCTGGGCTTCTGTCATCAGCTCGCGTAGACGGCTCACTGAGACTTCGCCGGAGGCGCGCTCCGTGTAGAGAGCCTTCTCGAACTCATAGCGCATGGGGATATTGATGAGGTAGGCATGCGCGCGCAGCATCTCTTGATCGAGCAGATAAGCCTTCGTGGCCTCATTGATTCCAGGATCATTCATCAGGCCGCTGAGCAGGATCATCTCGCCAAAGTTAGAAGCGGTCTCAGCGAGCGTCATCGGGTAGCTGGCGGCAAAGGAGCGCGCCGGGCGCAGCACACAGGAGTGCCAGGCATGGCCCGCCTCATGAGCCAGCGTGACCATGTCATGCACGGTGCCGTGAAAGGTCATGTAGATGCGCTCTTCATGCTTGAGCTGCGAACCTGTGCAGAAGGCGCCAGGGCGCTTGCCCGCACGCGGCTGGGCTTCGATCCAGCGGCTTGCCAGCATGTCGCGGAAGTAACTTCCGAGGCGTGGATAGGCAGAGCTGAAGGCCAGTTCGACCGTCTGACAGGCTTCATCCCAGGTCAGCGGCTTGTCATCTGGCGCGGCGATCTGCGGGGCCTCGAGGTCGAAGTAATGCAAAGCGGACGTCCCCTGCAGTTTTGCCGCCTTGCGCAGGGCACGGCGCGGCAGGTCGATGTTGGCATGGATAGCTTCCAGCATCGCATCCAGCGACTTGCGGCTCATCGCTCCATCAAACAGCGGCGTGTCGAGGAAATGCGGAAGGCCACGGCGGCCATACAGGCTGAGACGTGTGCCCGCGATGCCATTCAAGGCCGCCGCGAGAGTGTCGGCGTGATCGTTCCACGGTTTCTGACCCGCATGAAAAGCGGCCTCGCGCAGCTTGCGATCGGGTTCGGACATCAGCGCGCGGCGACGCGCCATGGGTACCGTCTCGGTGTGACCGTCCGGGAAGGTCATCTCGAACTCCATCTTGCCGCTGAGCGTGTCGTAAAGGCGTCCCCAGGCATGCAGGCCGTTCACATTGAGGTCGGCAGTGAGCGACTCCATCTCCGCGCTCATCTGCTGCCGGCCTTCCTTGCGCATGCGTTTCACACTGTGTTCAGCATGCTTGAGAGAGGCATCACTGAGCAACTGGGCAAAGGCGCTATCATCCAATTTTGCGAGAGCTGAGCGCAGAATCGCCTGCAGTTTGGTGCTCTCGGCATCCAGGGTGGAGATCCAGGCTTCATCCGCCTTCACCGCCTCATTATTGGCATCATCTGCGGACAAGCAGCCGAGATAGGCCGAAAGATGGCCAAGGCGATCGTTCAAGGATTCCAATGCATTGATGACGCAGGCGATCTCAGACAGATCCTTGACGAGAGCTGCGGCCCGGTTTTTTAGAGCCTCGACATCGCTGACGACCCTCGTTTTGAAGTCGCTGTAGTCGGTCTCGCCGAAGCCGGAGAACCAGGATTCGAGCGACCAGCGGTCGGAGTGTAGAGGGGATGCGTCAGCCATGGGGTTTGTTACGGGGGATGGACTCACGTGCAAGGTGACAGAAACAGCCCAGTGCAAACTTGCAAGAGCCGGGGGGCCGATCAATAGACAGTCAGCCACCTTCTCTATGTCTGACCCTGCCGTCCACATGCCCATGACGCCTGCCGAAGCGCGGAAATTGCGTGATGACCTGGACAAGAAGGGCAGGAAGCTGGTCTTCACCAACGGTTGCTTTGACCTCCTGCATGCTGGCCACGTCCGCTACCTGCAGCAGGCGAGGGCTCTGGGGGATGCCCTGGTGGTGGGCCTGAATTCAGATGCCTCCGTGCGCGAGCTGAAAGGTCCCACACGTCCTGTGAACCGCGAGCGTGACCGCGCCGAGGTGCTGGCCGGCCTGCGCGCCGTGGATGGAGTCGTTGTTTTCAGCGATAAACGCGCCACGGACCTGATCGATGCCATCCACCCGCACATCTATGCCAAAGGCGGCGACTATACGCCCGAGTCCCTGGACCCCGGTGAGCGTGGCGCTCTGGGAAGAGCAGGCACGGAGATCCAAATCCTTTCCCTGGTGCCAGGTCGCTCGACCACGAAGATCATCGAAAAGATGACCTCGTCGGAAAATGCAGCGCCGCCACTTCGGCTCGGTGTGCTGGGATCAGGCGAGGGGTCAAACCTGCGCGCGCTGATCCGGTCCATCCAGGACCTGGAGCTGGATGCGCAGATCGTGGCCGCCATTTCTGACCAGGGTGACAGCGGCTTCCTGAAGATCGCGAAGGGTGAAGGCCTGCCGGTGCATCATGTGCATGGCGGGGCAAATCCACGCCGCTTTGATGACGAGGCGCAAAAGAAAGTGGTGGAGATCCTGAAGACCGCCGCCGTGGATGTCGTGGTGTTGACAGGCTTCATGCGCATCCTGAAAAGTCCGATCCTGGATGCCTTCCCTGACCGGATCGTCAATGTCCATCCCTCTCTCCTGCCTGCCTACAAAGGTGCCACCGCTGTGCAGGACGTGCTGGATGAAGGGGAACTTGAGACAGGCTGCACGGTCCATCTGGTGAATGCTGAAATCGATGCTGGCCGCATTCTGGCCCAGGCCAAGGTCGCTGTGTACGTCGGAGACAATGCCGAGAAATTGCACGCCAGGATCAAAGAGCAGGAGCATCGTCTGCTGCCGAAGGTGCTGGCGGAGTGGAAGCGAGCGTAGTTCTTCAGGCGCCTATCGAGAGAAAGATGTTCCTCAAGGTGGCGATCTCGGCTGCTTGCGTGGCAGCCACCCCCGCATTAAAGAACCCTCCCACCCGTTGATTCCCTCCTGACGTTCGTTTGGGAACCCGGGAGTTCCTTCCCCGCATGTTTCTCCGCATCTTCGACCGCTACCTCGGCAAGCAGGTCCTCTCAGCCACGCTGATGGGGGTCATGCTGCTGAGCGGCGTCATGGTGCTGGGAAACGTGTACAAGAAACTGGATGAGTTGCTGGGAGACACGAAGCTGCCGCTGGGAGTCATCGCCGAGTTTGTTGGTCTGATCATCCCTTTCTCGCTCATCTTCACCATCCCATGGGCCTTCCTTACGGGCATCCTGCTGGTGTTTGGGCGGCTCTCCACGGACAATGAACTGGTCTCCCTGCGTATGACCGGCTGGTCCATGCCGCGCATTTGCATGCCGGTGTTTATCATTGCCACCCTGCTGTCAGCCGTGTGCTTCTGGGTGAACGTGGATCTCGCACCTGCGGCGAAGAACCGCATGAAGCTGCTTTTCTACGAGGTGGCGGTCGAAAATCCCGAAGCGCTTTTCCAAGAAGGCCGCGTGCTGGACCGCGTGCCCGGTTTCCGCATTTACACTGGCAAGCGCAATGGACGTGAGCTGAAGAATCTGGAGATCATCGAGCTCGATGGCCTCCAGGCCAAGCGTGTGGTTCGTGCCGAACGGGCCGTGCTGGAGACTCAAGAAGGCGTGCTGGACTTCAATCTCAGGCTCTTCAATGCGGAGATCGAGTCCTACACCCTCGCCCCTGACAAGAAGGTGAAGAAGATCGAGTTCCTGAAGGCGGCCGAGACTGCGCTGACTTTCCCACTGTCCCGTCTGAAGGACAAGTCGGTGCGGGTGAATGCCAGCATGAAGACCACCGGTCAGCTCTGGGAGGAACTGGCCGTGAAGAAGGATGTGGCCACGGGCAAGGAGATGGAACCGAAGCATCTTTCACAGTCCCGCACGGAACTGAACAAGCGCTACAGCTTCTCCCTGGCCTGTCTCACCTTTGCTCTGGTGGGCATTCCTCTCGGTGTCACGGCACAGCGTCGTGAGACTTCCACGGGCTTTGCTTTGAGCCTCATCACGGCCACCGTCTACATCGGCTTCATCATTTTCGGAGACACGATGAACGAGAAGCCGGGGTCCTTCCCGCACCTCATCATGTGGCTGCCAAACGTGCTCTTCCTCGGCATCGGCGGCTGGCTGTTTTACAAACTGAGCCGGAAGTAACCTGCTTGTCTCACTTGCTGCGGAAGATCTCGCTCTGCACCACGGCGTGAATCAAATCTCGCGTGGCGTGATTCCTGGTCTTTGACTGGCTGACGATCTTGTCGATCTCCGCGCGGTCTGAGAAGCCCATCTCGCGTCCGGTGGCAAAGGTGAGCAGCTTGTCCGCCACGCACTTCGCCACGCGATCCTGGCTGGCGAGCAGGAGGTGTTTGAGCTCGGCCAGATTGGCAAACTTGGCGCCGGTGCTGAGCTCGCCAGCGGCATCCACCGGTGGTCCAAGGCGGTAGCGAACTTTACGGCCTTGGACCTTGAGATTGACCTGCTCACCCTTGTCGATGCTGCGGAAGCGTTCGCGCCAGCCGCCGATGACGTCGTAGTTCTCCAGTGCGAAGCCGGGTGGATCGATCACGCGATGGCAGCCATTGCAGCTTTCCAGATTGCGATGCTTGTCCAGCAGTTCACGCAGGGTGGTGGCACCGCGGATGTCAGGCTCCACGCCAGGGATGCCCGGTGGTGGCGGCTGTGGCTGGATGCCGAGCAGGCGCTCATTCACCCACACTCCACGAACGACGGGTGAGGTGTTTGTGCCATTCGCGGAGACTTTCAGGATGCTCGCATGCGTCAGGATGCCGCCGCGATTGCTGTTAGGCGGCAGCTTCACTTTCTGCATGACGAGTCCGCTGACGTCGGGAAGGCCGTAGTGACGTGCCAGACGTGCATTGATCATCGCAAAATCGCTGTCGATGAGATTGGCGATGCCGAGATTGCCTTGAATGAGCTCTGTCATAAAGCCGCGAGTTTCGCGCAGCATGGAGTTTAGCAGCAGTTCGTCATACTCAGGATAGAGCTGCTTGTCCGGCGTGGTGAACTCAAGTTCGCGCAGATTGAGCCAGCCATCGGTGAAATCATTCACGAAGCTTTCCAAGGTGTCCTTTTTGAGCAGGCGCTCGGTTTGCGCGCGAAGCGTTTCTGGTTGGGTGAGCTTGGCCGCCAGCAGTTCCGCATCAGGAGCGCTGCGGGTGAGGAAGTAACTCAAGCGTGAGGCAAGCTGAAGGTCATCAAGCTTGCCCGCAGGCTCTTTTAAGAACAGAAACTCAGGCGAGCACAGAGCCGCGATGGCGGCTGTGCGCATGGCGATGAGGAAGTCGTGGCTGCTGGCATACTCGGCATCGAAAAGCTTAGTGTAGGGTTCCACATCTGCCTGGGTTGCCGGACGCCGAAAGGCCGCGGTGATGAAGGTGGAAAGCTGCCTGCGTGAGTCGCCCGCCGGATCCGTGCTGTCGGCGGTGTATTGGTACTTGAATCCCGGGCTCTTCGCCCGCCATGCCTGTGAGTTGGGCAGGCCATGGGGCAGTTGACGGAGCTTCGCATCTCCAAGCAGCAGCGTCTGACCGCGTGGCGGCCATTCCGTGGTGAAGGGACCTTCCAGCGTGACCTCCTGAAACGCCATGCCTTCACCCGGATACTTGTCCGGTCCATCCTTCGTGGGTGAATGCCCATCCGGTCCATTCAGACCCTGCGGGCTGATCCAGATGCCTTTGCCTTGATCCAGATGCAGCGTGATCTCCACGGTGCTTGATTTTCCCGCGGGCAGTTCATGAAAGCTGCGTGTCACATTGTCCGCATTGCGGAAATTGAAGCTGCCTGTGATCAGCGAGAACACGACCGGCTCCTCCATCTGGTAACCATAGCCTGTGACACGCAGTTTGTAGGTGCCGGCATGGAGGGTCCGCAGGTTCGGGATGACCGTGCTGGGAAAGCCCCCGTTGTTAAAGACGACGATGGCACCGTCCTCGCGTTTTAGCCATTGCTTGCCGATCTGGTCCTTGTTGCGTTCAGTCTCGAGCGTGGCGCGCTGCAGCGTGCTCTCAGGTCGTGTCTCCTGACTCAAAGCGGCATTGATGGCCAACTCCGCCGCTTCCATGTAGCGCAGCATCTGGATGCCGGAGATGGAGAGAGCCTCGCCGATGTTATCAAAACCATGCGCGCGGCCATCCTCCGGCAGTGCATCAATGACGTTCACCTTCACTCCGAGGAGATCATTGAGGGTGTTTTGATACTCGCTGCGGTTCAGTCGGCGCAGCACCGTACCCTTTTGCGCGATATGCTTGGTGTTCAGATCCGCACCCAAGGTGGAGATGAAGCTCTTGAGTTCGTCTTGTGGGGGCCGCCCCTTTTTCGCAGGTGGCATTTCGCCAGTCGAAACGAGGTCAAAAGCGCGCACCCATTTCTTGTGCGCTGCCGCATCGCTGCCATCCGTGGACAGGGTGGACAGATCGAGCCCGCCTTTCTCGGCGTCTGCATCATGGCAGTCCATGCAGTGCTGATCCAGAAAGGGCTGGATGGCAGGGATGGCCGCTAGCGATGTGCAGGCGGACATCAGCAGCAGGGCAGGGAGGCGGACGGAAATCATGCGGATGCCTCAGAAACGGACCCAGAGGTCACAAACTGACTAAATTCCACGCCGGATGAACCAGGCTCTCCCAAGGTTCGCAACGTCTTCTCTGGGTATGTTTTCACTCAACCGTCGCCAGTTTCTCCAGTCCGCTGCTCCCATGATCCTCCCGGCCGCCGTGCTGGGGCGCGCTGGAGCTGTGTCACCGAATGGCAAGATCCGCCTCGCGTGCATCGGCGTGGGTGGGCAAGGCACGAGCAATATGAATGCCTTCCTCGCGGACGAGCGTGTGCAGGTGGTGGCCATCTGTGATGTGGACGGGCAGCATCGGGAGAAGGCGATGAACCTCGCCAAGCTCACGAAGGCGGACTGCTACAATGACTTCCGTGAAGTGCTGGCACGCAGTGATGTGGATGCCATCATGAATGCCACACCGGACCATTGGCACTCGCACATCGCCATCGCGGCCGCGGAGGCTGGCAAGGACATGTATTCCGAGAAGCCGCTCGGGGCCAGCATCGGAGAAGGACGCGCCATCTGTGCGGCGGTAACGAAGCTTCAGCGCGTGCTGCAATGCGGCACCTGGCGGCGCTCCGGCATGAAGGTGCGCATGGCCTGCGAGCTCGTGCGCAATGGCTACATCGGCGAGCTGAAGGAGATCGAAGTCGGCGTGCCGGGAACCTTTGCCATTCGCGGAGGTTTTACAGGGCTCGAAGGTCCCGAAGCCGTGCCAGCGCATCTCGACTATGCCATGTGGATGGGCAGTACACCGGAGCGCCCCTACACCACTGCGCGCTGTCATTTTAATTTCCGCTGGATCGATGACTACGCTCCTGGCTACATCACGGACTGGGGTGCGCATTTTGTCGATGTCGCCCAATGGGGTGCCGGCATGGATGACACCACGCCGGTCGAAGTCAGCGCCACGGAAGTGAAGCGACGCGACAAAGGACTGTACGATGCACCTGAGCAATTCCGCATTGAGTATCGCTATGCGAACGGCGTGAAGCTCACCATGTTCAGCACTACCGACAAGGCCACCTATGGCACCAAGTTCATCGGGAGTGAAGGCTGGGTCTTCAGCGAGAGCGAGATGCTAAAAGCCAGCTCCACGGACATCCTGCGTACCAAGCTGAAGGAGAGTGACACGAAGCTTTTTGTCTCCAAGCATCATCATCGCAATTTCATCGACGCCGTGCTCTCACGAGGGCAGGTCGCGGCACCAGCCGAGGCCGCGCAACGTGCTGCCACCATCTGCCATATGGGAGCCATCGCCGCCAAGATCCGCCAGCCCTTGAAGTTTGATCCGAAGACGGAACGTTTTGAAGACCATGAAGCTGCGAATGGCATGGTCACCCGTGCGATGCGTGGCCCCTGGAAAATCTGATTTCATCTCATGAGACTTCCCGCTTTCTTCCTCACCTGCCTGTGGAGCATCGCTGCGCATGCAGGTGATCTCCAGCTCACCTTGCCGCCTGTCGTGTATGCCGTGCCTGAGGCCACCATCAGCATCTATCACGACAACATCGTGCTCACGCAGAAGCCGGAGGAGTATCGCTTCGAGTTCACCTGTGACGTGGGAAAGAGCGAGGCGAAGCGCTGGTCCGTGACCGCCACGGACAAGGATGTGGGTGATCACTCTCTCGAGGTCGTTATCAGGGATGGGAAAGGGGCGGAAGTGGAGCGCGGCAAGACGACGCTGCATGTCTCGCCAAGAAATGCAGGCGAAGGGAAATCGCTTCGCATGCTCATCGTGGGGGACAGCCTCACGCACGGCTCCGTCTACCCTAACGAGATCTTCAGACGCATGTCGCTGCCTGGAAACCCGAAGGTCACCCTGCTCGGCACGCACAAGCCATCTGCCGCAAAGCCTGGTGTGGCGCATGAAGGCTACGGTGGCTGGAAGTGGAGCGACTTCCTCACGAAGTATGCGCCCGCCACAGCCACGGATGTCGCAGGACCCCTGGCGAAGAAAACCACCAGCCCCTTCCTCTTTCCCTCTCAGGATGGCAAGACAGGTGTCTTTGATCTGAACCGCTACTTCCGCGAGAGTTGTGACGGTGTGCCGCCCGATGTCGTCACCTTCTTGTTAGGTATCAATGACTGCTTCGCCACGAATCCGGATAATCCCGATCAGAGAATCACCGACGTGCTCACGAGCGCCGAGAAGCTGCTCGCTGAGTTTCGCAAAGCCGCGCCGAACGCCAAGCTGGCCATCGGCATCACCACAGCGCCGAATGCACGTCAGGAGGCCTTTACCGCCAACTACAAGGATAAGTATCCGCGTTGGGGCTGGAAGCGCATCCAGCATCGTCTGGTGCAGCGCATGCTCACCCAGCTCGGTGGTCTCGAGAGGGAGAACATTTATCTCGTGCCCACCGAATTGAACCTCGATCCCGAGGATGGCTATCCCGCGAACAATGCCGTGCATCCGAACTCGGCGGGTTATGCCCAGATCGGCACCAGTTTCTATGCCTGGCTTAAAGCGCAGTATTGATAGCGCGGAGCAAGGTGGCATTCTCGCTCCGCGAGAGGAGCTGGCGCCTGCTACAGCTCGCATAGCCTATGCCAATCAATGCTTCAAGATCTGTGTGACAAACTTGGTTAGCTCTTTCGTGGCTGGGTCATCAGGCAGACCGATGTCGTTGTTCAGCTTGCTGTGATCAGTGTCCTTCGCTCCGAAGACAGTGGTGGGCACGCCAGCAGCTTTGAGCACTGAACCGAGGCGGAAGGCCTGCGCGGAGTTGTCTGGGTGATTGGACACATGCAGGACCAGGAAGGGCGGGATGCCCTTGCCCTTCGTCACATGCGTTACCGCAGAGAAGTCTTTGTGCTTCACCGGGTCATTGCCAAATTTTTCACGATGACCAAACTTGGCCTGCTCCTGCCCATGCACACGCCGCCGGGTCTCCGCAGTCTCGATGATGGCGGGCACGTCGTAGGTGTCACCATCGACCGGCACGCAGCCGATGAGCACATCAAATCCCACGCCTTTGGCTTTGAGATAGCGGTCGTCCGTGCAGATGATGGTCGCGAGTTGCGCACCCGATGAATGCCCGCCCACCAGCACGCGTTTAGGATCGCCGCCGTATTCAGCGACATGTTTCTCCATCCAGCCAAAGGCCTTGGCCACGTCACCGATGAGCGTGCCCATGTCCACTTCCGGGAGCAGGCGATGGTTGATGGAGACAAACACAAAGCCTTTGTCCATGAACCACTGTGGCTTGAGGTTCACATTCTTCTTATCTCCTGTCTGCCAGCCGCCGCCGTGAATCCAAAAGACCACCGGTAGGTTCTTCGCATTCGGGGGCGAGTAGACATCCAGCACATGACGAGCATGACCGTTCTCCACATAGGGGATGTTAGACTTGGGCTCCTGGGCAAATGCAACCGTGGTTAGGGCGCAGGCAAGGAGTGAGAGATAGCAGGGAAGGCGTAGCATGGTGGTGATTGGAACGAGGACCTCCTTTCAGAACGCTCTGGCGAGTGCCTTTTCCTGCTGGGAATCTCTTATCAATCACGGGTGTGCTCGGCTGAAGCTCCGTGCTTCGGCAGAAAGGCACTGCCAGTTCATCCAGGTTGATTCGGATGCGACAGCTCGGTTTGCTCTACCTTAAGATAGCAGACGCGAGATACTGGACACGTGCCTTATGGGGCTCGGGCGTTTGATGTGCATTAAACCGAGAAGCCGGGCTTTAAAAGTGCGATAGTTATAATAAATTATGTTAATTATTGTATTTTATAGTAATGCGTCTATTATCTCGATAAATAAATAATCATGATAACCACTTCATACTTATCGCTCCTAAAAAAGGGAGCCTTCAGGCCGCCAGCTCTCCTAATCCTTGCTTTTGGCATGTTTTCTTTCGGGGGAGCCACGGCCCAAATAGCGGTTGATCTGGATTCTGCCGCGCCTTTCGGCGTCCTCGCCGGGGCAGGCATCACGATCACCGGCCCCACGACCATCCAAGGGGACATTGGCAGTTTTCCCACCCTCTCCATCACTGGCCTGGTGAATCTCACCCTCACGGGTGTCAATCATGGCGGGGACTCCATCACGCAGGGCGCCAAAGTCGATCTCATCTCGGCTTACAACGACGCAGCAGGCCGCACGCCCACCAGCACCTACGGCTCTATTTTTGACCTCGGCGGGCTAACGCTCACGTCCGGTGTGTACAACGATCCCAGCTCCTTTGGACTGACGGGCACGCTCACGCTGGACGGTCTGGGGGATCCGAATGCTGTGTGGATCTTTCAGGCAGGGTCCACCCTGATCACCGCTTCAAACAGCATGGTGAATTTGATCAATGGGGCGCAGGCGTCCAACATCTTCTGGCAGGTCGGCTCCTCCGCCACACTCGGCACCAATTCCGATTTCGCAGGCAATATTCTGGCCAGCGCGGACATCACGCTGAACACCGGCGCCGACATCCAAGGCGGACTGTATGCGCTGAATGGAGCGGTGACACTGGACAGCAATAACATCATCGCAGTGCCCGAACCCGGCAGCGCCGTGTTACTCGGCATCGGCTTGGTCATGCTCGGCTGCCGAAACAGGCGGACAGTCATCTAAAGCCGAGGCACCACACTGCTGTCGTGTTACCGACAGCGAGAATGATCGACTTGGGGTGTGGGTGCCGATTAGAAGAACCCATGACCTCGCCCACACGGTCCATTCTCCTGGTCGCTTTGATCGTTTACAACCCGATGTGGCTGTTTGCGGCTGAGACGAAGGTGATCGGAATGGTCGAGGATTTTGAGTCGGCTGCGATAGGGCCATTCCAGAAAGGCTTTCTGGACACGCATCGGTGGACGGAAGAGGTGCGCCAGCAGGCTCGATCATGGAGCAGCATCGAGGTGGTGCCTGAAGACTCTGGCAAAACGTTGCGCGTCGGTGTGAGCGATCCGCGTGCTTTGACGAGCGGCGCAGGATCCTTCCTCCGTCTCGCGCCTTACTTTCCCCCGGAAACGGATGCCTTGCGCCTTCGTGTGAAGGTGCTGAGCGGCCAAGTGACTCTCTATGCCGGCGGACCGACGGCCTATTATGGCAACAGCGATGTCTATACGCTGCCGCAGACAATCCGTGCCCAAGCCAAGCCCGAGTGGGTGGAGATCACCTGTCATCTCAATCATCCCACGTGGCGGAACTTTCGACGCTCCGGCTTCAGCACGGAAGCACCGCGCAACTACTTCAACCGCTGGGCGCAGGAGCATGTGGGTGTCTTTCTCGCGCCAGACTCGCTTGGCGAGTGCTTGATCGATGACATTCAAATCGTGGCTCTTGGCGAAGGGAAACCTTTCGCGGTCTTCGCACCCGACCAGATCAAGCCGGTGAAAACCATTGCCGACTTTGAAAGCGGCAAGCTCGATCAAGTCTTCAATCTCTACATGGCCGCAGCGGAGGCTGAGTGGTTTGATGAATCATGGCTTCGTTCCAAGAGGCTGCGCTTTGAGCCGATGCTGCTTGCGGTGAAGGATGCCGGCATCACGGGAAAAAAGTCACTCGAAGATCTTGGCCGCACGGCCGAGGAGGTTCACTGCACTGGAGTGCGCACCAGCGGCACTGCTGACGCAAATGCCATTGGCATAACAGTAAGTGTGGATGCTGCCGAGCAGAGCAATTCCCTTGTGGGTGGCGGGCCGATCGTGCCTCTGGACTTCCTGGTCTTGGTCGCCGCGGAAGGGAAGGCGTTTCCCTGGAAGAGCCTCGAGCCGTCTGCCGAGCTTCGGGCCAAGGGTGGGCCTGGGTTTGACTACAACCTCACGCATCGCGTAATCGCTGCTCGCACCGATCTGCATTTCGCCCTCTACCAAACACGCCGATATCTCAAGCCGGGTGAGTGGTCGAAGCTTGTGCTGCCCACGGCAGATTTCACCTGCATCTATGGCCAGGGCATCATGCGCGATCGCTTCTTGAACCATGAGGATCTGCGTAGCGAGGAGGTCATCGCGGTGGCGTGGCTGAATCCCTGGTGTCGTCAAGGGCGCCGTGATGAACCGGTCATCACGCGAGTCGACGAATTATCATTCGTGAAGGTGCCGGGCACTGCCGCAGAGCATCGCTCCTTCTGGCAGGTGCCGGATGTGAAGCAGCTGCTGCATCGCGATGAGGAATCCCCAGGGCTGCGCAAGCGTCACTTCTGGCTGCCGGGAGATCAGCACTGAGTTCGTCACCGCAGCTTCTTTGTCTCAAACGACTTGCCGGAGAGCGCCTGCTTCACGGGCTCGCCCCAGAACGGGGTCGGTGTGTAGTCCCAATCGAGCAGCACACGGGGTGTGGACTTCGGATGAAAGCACCACGCGGTCCAGTGCAGGCGGTGCTTCTGGATGATGCCGAGCATGTCAGGCACCCAGGTGGCGGGATCTTCCTGGCGCTCAGGCGGAAGGAAATCCATGCGCTGGGTGTCCGCGCCGACTTCACCGATGAAGATGGGATGCTTCGCAGCAGCATCGAGGAACTTGCCCTGCCAGTCACTCTTCCAAGGATAGACATGACTGGAATACATGATGCCGTTGCCGCCGCGATCCTCGAGCGCGAAGCCCTGGAGGATGCCGCCGAGATCATAACCCCAGTCGAGACCGCCAGCGATGATGAGGTTCTTCGCGCCAGTCTCACGGATCACATCCACCAGCTTCTGCATGCCGATGGATTGGAAGCTCACAAGCGCTTCCTTGTTCTCCGTGGCCACATCCTTCTTGGTCTTCTGATCGATGACAGGCCCACCATTGCGCCAGACTTCCCAAGGGATGTTGTGGGGTTCATTCAGCAGCTCAAAGATGACAGCGGGATGATCCTTGTACTTGGTGGCCACGTCCTTCCAGAACTCCGCATGCTTTTGCTGAGGCGCGCGGTAGTCGTGAAGATCGAGAACGATGTAAGCGCCCTTGGCTCCGCAAGCATTGACGGCATCATCAACGAGCTGACGATAACGCATGCCGCCGTCAGTCTGATACGGGCCCTTGCCTATCCAAAAATGCTCACGCAGGCAGAGGCGGATGCAGTTGGCCTTCCACGCAGTCAGACCTTTGTCGATGGACTTCAGGATGTTCTCGCCACTGGCGGACCATTCCATGCTCGGCAGCGCCAGACCTTGCAGCCACACAGCTTTGCCATCGGGCGTTTGGAGTTGGTTGCCTGCGACATGCAAAGGTGGTGGAAGCTGCTCTGGCAAGGCCACCGGCACTTGAGGCTTGGGCTTCGGCAGAGCGGCGATGCGTGCCGCTTCCTTGGCGGCAGCTTCAGCCTCGGCGATCTCGATGATGCTCAGGGCAATCGGTTTGAGCGTGATGTCATCGAAGTCGAGCTGGCCGTTTTCGGCCTCAAAGAGCGTGAACATCATCTCCAGCGTGGCGGCACCTTCAGGCACGCGGAACTGCTGGGTCTTTAGCGTCCACTCCTTTGAGGTGCCGTTGAAGGACGCGGGTTTGGGCGATGGATTCACCGCACCCTTCGCAGCGCTCTTGAAGTTCATGATGATGCGGCCATCAAACCAGGCCTTCTTGCCGCGCTTGATGCCTTCATGACGTGACTTGTAGGTCAGCTCGAGTGCCTTCACGTCGGGTGCCAGAGGGACAGAGCGATAGACCAGCACATTGGCTCCGGGTTGAGGGCTCTTGAGGCGCAGGAAATGGTTCCCACCTTCTTTCTCCAGGGTGGTGTCTTTACCGAGTGCCCACGCAGCAGGTTTGCCAGTGTCCTGGCTGGTTTCAAAGTCACCATTCGTGATGAGTGACGTGGTCTGCGCGAAGCATGGAGAGGCTGCGAGCAGAGCTACGGTGAAGAGGTGATGAATAAAGCCTGACTTCATGGGTTCGATTTCTTCGGGGCGAGATACTTCGTGAGATCACGCATGGCGATCACGGTGCAGCCCTCGTCCTTGAGGTGCTGCAGGTAGCTCTCGAACTTGACGGGATCCGTGTTCACCCAGGGATGCTTGATGTCCGGCACGCCGTGGAAAGTCATGATGGCGATCTTGCCATCCTTGGCCTGGGCCACAGCAGCCTTGAACTGTTCCAGTGTGCTCTCGGGTTTGCCATCGAAGGCCTGGGGCATCAGCAGCGGCTCATCCTTGGCGGGATCAAAGGCCTGCGCGCCTCCGGCTCGGGCGAAGAGGTAACCACGCTCGCGCAACAGTTTCACGGCGGGCTCGCTCGTCTGATAACCTGGGTAGCAAAAGCTCACGGGTTTGGTGATGCCATGCTCCGCACACTTCTGCTCGATGAACTCCACATCCTCCTCGAGCTGCTCCGGTTTCTGCTTGGCCACGCCCGCATGTTTGCGGGTGTGATTGCCAATCTCGAAGCCGCCGGCATTCAGCTCCTTGATCTGCTCCCAGGTCATGTAGTGCTCTTTATCCACGAGAAATTCAAAACCCTCCGTGATGAAGAAGGTGGCGCCAAAGCCATGCTTCTTCAGCAGCGGTCCGACAAAGGTCGCGTGACTGGCCACGGAATCATCAAAGGTGAGAACGACGAGTTTGTTAGGCACGGGTTCGACCGCGAATGAGCGCCATGCTAGGATGATGGCGAGGCAGCAGAGGGCAAAGGCGGGAAGGAGGCGTTTCATACGGTGGGATAGCAGGGGGATCTCAGCGTTCAAAGCGCAGCGAGTAGAGATCAGCATCTGTGATGCGGAAGCGCAGACGCACCGTCTTGCCGATGAGGTCGCGCAGGTTCTCTTTGCCACCCCAGGTCACGACCCGGCGGATCTCATTGCCGATGATCTTCTGACAGTCACCTGCTGCGTATCCTGGAATGGGCTTGCCTGCTTCATCCAGCAACTCTACGCGAATGATGCCGCCGGCAGAAGTCCAGTAGTTGAGCGCCAGCTTCTCGCCGCTGAAGCGGATGGGCTTGGTCGTCATGGTGCCACCTTTGTAGCCTGCATGGATGGAGGCAAATCCATCCGTGCGCAGTGAATAGCGGCGGATCTGATGCGAAGGGATGCCATAATTGGTTGAGACATAAAAGGACATTTCCTCATCGCTGGTCGGGACGATGCCCATGGAGGCAAAGAGGCTGCGGGCATGCCAGGCGCCGCGTTCCATGCCTGGCCGCACAAACGCTTCCATGAAGGTGCGGTCATAGGTGGTGCCATCGCGGGTGGACATGAGCATCACATCACCGATCGAGTTGGCGATGGCGCGGATCTCCGTTTTGTAGGCCTCCAACTCCGCACGCGGCACCACCTCCTCGCTGATCATGCGATGTGGCATAGCAATCAGAATATGTGGAGCGCGGAAATAGGGCATCGTCGCATTGGAGTAGAGATTGCGCTGCTTCTCTTCGCCACTGAACTGCATGCGCACAGGTTCCGACCATGTCTTGAAGTCTTTGGAAACGGCGCGGGCGATGGTGCGATAGGCCTCCCTTGGCTTGGGCTTTCCCGGTGTGCCGCCCTCACTCCAGCCGCGCATGTAGATGGCGTAGCACTGCTCCGCAGGGAGCCAGCTCACCACATTGAGGGAGTCCAGTTTGTAGCCCTCGAAGATGATCTCCTCGGAGTAGACTTTCCAATGAATGCCGTCGGGCGAGATAAAGCGGAGGAGACCTTCTTCACGTCCATTGCCAGAACCCACGCCTTTGTAGCGCTCCGCCGCAGGGATGCCGGGCCGGTCATCGAGCATGGCGGTGAAATTGACCGAGGAGCGAAGCTTGGTGGGACCGAGAATGATGTTATTCTCCTTGTTGCCTTCAAATTCGACAAGGCCGAGCTTCGGCTTCACCCAGGTCTTGCCATCCTGGCTCTCCGCGTAACAGGTGACCTCGGTTCCAGCCTTGATGATCGTGCTCGCCTCCTTGGTGCCTCCGCGATAGTAGAGACGATAGGTGCCGCCATCCTTGAGCACCGTCATGTAGGCGGCTGAAAAGTTGCTCTCCCACGGATGATCAAAGGTTAGGCTAATTTCCTCGGGCCGTGGCTGGCCGAGCTGAGGCGCTGCTCCCTCCATGGTGTCGATGAGAGCTTGGTCGACGAAGATCTCGAGGCGACCGCCGATGTCCGTTACAGTGTCTGCGGCCAAGACTTGGCCAAGCGTAACAAAAAGTAGAATAAAAATGAAGCGCAGCTTGATCATAGGTGTGAAGGCTGACGCCGGGGTTACTTCATGTGCTCCACATCCACGTAGGTGCCACTGATCTTTGGAGCATCATGCATGTAGAGCAGCCTGCCGGGGCTGATCTCGCGGATGCTGGTGTAGTTAAAGCCGACCTTCTCCGAGATGACATGATGCGAGGGCCAGGTCTTGCCGCCATCGAGGCTGAACATGAGGCAGCTCGCGGGACGGCCATAGCTGCAGGCGAGCACGCCATTGCTCATGAGAAAGAGGTCTGGCAGCACCTTGCCGACTTCCAATGCGATGGGCTTGCTCCATGTCTTGCCAGCATCGTTGGAGAACATTTGTTTCATGCAGGCATCACGATCACCACGGATGACGGCCGTTTGCTCGGTGTCGCTGAGGCGCACGACAGAAGGCTCTCCACCGACGCCGATGGTGGAGAAGTAGTTCCAGGTCTTGCCTTCATCGGTGCTGCGCATGAGGTGAGACCAGCGTTCGGTGTTGTTGCGGCCATCGGGGCGCTTCACCCCTTTGCGGCTCCAGAGCACCATGGTCACGCCGCCGTCCGCATCATTCCAGATATGGCGTTCGCAGATGGTCTGGTCGCTTTTGGCCTCGTTGGCATACTGCTTCGGCAGGTTGATCTGGTTGTCGATCATCGTGAAGCTCGTCGCATCCGCATTCAGATGCACGGTCTTGCCCGTGACGGAGCCATCGGGCTGCAAACGTGTCCAGCGTGACACCGCGAGGATGCTGCCATCGGGACGGCGCAGGCATGGCAGCGGCGTGGTGTCCACTTTGTCGAGGCCTGGGATGGGCGTCCAGGTTTTGCCAGCGTCGGTGGATTTCAGCAGGCCATAGGGCTCGTAAAAGGCATCGGGGCCCTGAGCCACGCTCATGAGCAGCAGGCCTTTGCCCATGTCATAGAGGTAGGGACGGGTTTGCTTGATGTCATCACGCGGGATCAGCCAGGATTCACTCTTGGTGAGTTTGATGGGATCGGCCTTTGGTGCGGCGGCCAGCTTGCGCACGCCTAGCTTCACGGATTGCCAGATGGCATCCCCAGTGGCTCTGGGTGCGCTGGAGCCAAACTGGATGAAGGGTTCCGGCGAGCTCGCCGCTCTCCAGAAAGCATTCTGGCCTTCCACCTTTGGCTCACCATCCACCAGCATGCTCATGTCGTTGCCGCGAATCACGAGTCGGTAGGTGTGAAAGCGGTTCGTCGTGTCCATCGGGATGAAGCGGTCCGTGTGGCTGGTGGCTTGGTTGGGGAAAAGCACGAGACCTTCCTCGTGCTTGCCGTCACCGACGAGCATGGAGATGGGTGCGCCATCACGCCAGGGCCAGACGGAGGAGGTGGTCTTGCCTTTGATGGCACCGGTGGTGGCCAGAACTTTGACCGTGGCTTCGACGATGATCTCGCTCCCAGGTTCGGCTTTCCACGCGGTGCGGAAGTGGCCGGTCTCCGTGCCTTCATCGGTCAACTGAAGACCTTCCGGAGTGACGCTGGACTTGGGATTGCCGACCACCTTCCATGTGGAGTCCGGCAGAGCCTTGCCGTCATAACTGACCAGCCAGGTGATATTCTGATCATCCGCGTGCATGGGAGCAGTCAAGGCACAGGCTACGGTCAGCAGCGCGGGGAGAAGAATCAAACGACGACGAGTTGTAACGGGAGAGGGAGTCATCTCGGCCATTTTTGGAGGTTGTGGAGGCACGGGAAGGTGGTCGCCGTGGCGGGAAAGAACGGGGCGTAAGGAGAAACCCTTGCGCTGGTGGTTTGCAGACGAGCTTTTTACATCAGGCAGATTCAACACACGCGTCTCATGCTTGCACTGAGCCCAGATTCCATGGCAGATTGTAAAACTCCTCATGACCACCTCCAACGCTTCCCGCCGTCACTTCCTCCAGCTCGCGTCCGCTGCCTTTGCCGCCTCGGTGTCTGGCACTGTCCGCGCTGCTGACAAGAAAGAGCCTTTCAAGATCTCGCTCGCTGAGTGGTCGCTGAACAAAGGCATGTTCAAGCGCGATGGAGCGGAGCCGATCGATCATCTCGACTTCTGCAAGATCGCCCGCGGCCTCGGCATCGATGGCGTGGAGTATGTGAACCAGATGTTCTTCGACAAGGCCACGGATGCTGCCTACCTCGGTGAGATGAAGAAGCGCCAGGAAGGCGAAGGCGTGACCGGCCTGCTCATCATGTGCGACCGCGAAGGTAACCTCGGCGATGCCGATGATGCCAAGCGTGCGAAGACGATCGAGAATCATCTGAAGTGGCTCGATGCCGCCGTGACTCTTGGATGTCACAGCATCCGCGTGAATGCCGCCAGTGATGCAAAGCTCACCTTCGAAGAGCAGATGAAGCTCGCGGCGGATGGCCTGCATCGTCTATGCCTCGAGGCAGACAAGCGCGGGCTCTTTGTGGTGGTGGAGAACCACGGCGGTCTCTCCAGCAATGGCCTCTGGCTCACCGGAGTGATGAAGGCGGCGGATCACAAGCGCGTGGGCATCCTGCCGGACTTCGGCAACTTCTACACGGACCGTGCGAAGGGTGAGCTGTACAATCCCTACAAGGGTCTGCGTGAGTTCATGCCATGGGTGAAGAAGGGCATGAGCGCCAAGGCCTATGACTGGGACACCGGCGCTGGCAAATTCTACACCGAAGACCGCCGCGAAGGTCGCGAGATGACCCTCGATTTCCAGCGCCTGATCGACATCGTCGTCAAGGCTGGTTACAACGGCTACATCGGCATCGAGTATGAAGGCTCCAAACACAGCGAGATGGAAGGCATCGCCCGCACCAAGCAGGCGCTGGATGAGTTGAAGGCGATGATCGCTGGCGCCTAACCAAGTGATGGTCACAGGACTGCAAGGGGCTCACGCCTTTTGCAGTCCTGCCTTGCCGGCTTCCACGACGAATGAGGCGCGGGTGTGGACGGGCGCGCCGGGTTTGGAGACGTATTCGACGCCGCGGAAGTGGGTGGTCCAGAGCTTGGGAGTGACTTCGCAGGTGAAATAGCCGCGCTCGGTACTGTGGAAGTTGACGAAGGGGTTCTCGGCGTAGGTGGCATCCAGCGTCTTCGGCTTCAGAACACCATCGCCGCCGGAGCTGATGGAGGTGCCGACGAACTCGGTGGCGACGACTTTGGAGTCGAGGTTGTCGAAATCGGCAATGAGGTTGTTGGCCCAGTTGGAGTGGATGTCGCCAGTGAGCACAACGGGATTCGCGACACGTTGGTCGTGCATGTATTTCAGCACTTTGCGGCGTTCCATCTCATAGCCGGGCCACTGGTCCATGCTGTAGCCTGCCTCGTCACCGGATTTGCGATCGGCGCGTGCCATCATGATTTGTTGGGCCAGCACGTTCCAGGTGGCGGGGGATTTGGCGAGGTTCTCGAAGAGCCAGTCGCGCTGGATGGCACCGAGCAGCGTGGCGTTCGGATCCAGCGCCTCGGGGCATTGCGGCTTTGAGCCGTCGCCGCAGGGCTGGTTGGTGCGATACTGGCGGGTGTCCAGCACGTGGAAGTCGGTGAGCTGACCATAGGGCACACGACGGTAGAGCATCATGTCCGGTCCCTTGGGCATGGCGGCGCGGCGCAGGGGCATGTGCTCATAGTAGGCCTGATAAGCGGCAGCGCGGCGCTTCAGGTAGTCAGCCTTCTGCACTTCGGGATGCTCGGAGATGTCTCCCGCGCAGTTGTTGTCGAATTCATGGTCATCCCAGGTCACAAGCCATGGCACGGCGCCGTGCATGGCTTGGAGTGCGGGATCGGTTTTGTATTGAGCGTGACGGTTGCGGTAGTGCTCCACCGTCATGATTTCCGGACCCACATGCCTGCGCACACGTTTGTCCAGGCCGCCGTCCTCATAAATGTAGTCGCCGAGATGGATGACGAGATCGAGATCCTCGCGGGCCATGTGTTCATAGCAGGTGAAGAGGCCGGTTTCATAATGCTGGCATGAGGCGACGGCAAAGCGCACGCGGTCAGGCATGGCCTTCGCGGCAGGGAAGGTGCGCGTGCGGCCTTTGGGACTGACTTCGCCGCCGGCTTTGAATTGATACCAATACCAGCGCTCAGGTTGCAGACCTTCCACCTCGATGTGGATCGAATGGCCCCAGTCAGGCGTGGCGATGGCGGTGCCTTTCTGCACCACTTTGGACATGCCTTCGTCCTCGGCGATCTGCCAGGAGACCTCCACGGACTCCGTGCCCATGCCGCCACCTTCAAGAGGTGATGGCGCGAGCCGTGTCCACAGCACCACGCCTGTGTCTGTTGGATCTCCGGACGCCACACCGAGCGTGAAGGGATAGGCTTGGAACCTGGGGGAGCTCACCACCGCTCCGCGCGCATAGTCACGAGATAGAACAGCCGCGGCGAGCGAGGCTGTGCCAGCGGTGATGAAACTGCGGCGGGAACGGAAACGAGTGTCGGGGATCGGGAAAAGCGGGGGAGTCATCGGCAGGAAATCAGAACGTGTGAAAGGCACGTTAGTTTCCAGAGATGCATCACACCGTGAAGGCGGGCAGTTTGACGATTTTGCCACCTGCCATCGCGGATTCATGGGCGCAGAGGCCCACGCAGGTCCAGTTGGCGGACTGCTTTGCGTTCGGGAAGGGATCGCGATCTTCGACAAGAGCGGTGGCAAACTCATGCGCGAGATGCGGATGACTGCCGCCGTGGCCGCTGCCCTGCACAAAGCTGAGGTGGGTCTTCTTGCCGAGATCATAGACACCCTTCGTGGTGAAATCACGGATGCTCTTCGGCAGAAGCTTCGCGTAGTCAGGGGCTTTGACGAGCTTCGGGATCTTATGCTCAGGCAGCTTCGCGGTGTGCATGATGAGCGGTTCATGCTCGACCAGCGGCCATTCGATGGAGGCCTTGTCACCATACACATCAATGCTCTCGCGATACTGGCGGGCGGTGTCAAAGAGACTGCGAATGACACGGGCGCTGAGATCGCTGTCCTTGAACTTCACGTGCGCGGTTTCTACGGCGAAAGGCGAGCCATACTGCTTCACCAGTTCCGGACGAATGGTGCCGGAGCCGAAGCAGCTCACGTATTCCGCCGGTGTGCCAGCGAGCGCGGCCACAGGGCCGACGCAGTGCGTGGCATACCACATGGGCGGAAGGCCGGGCCAGTAGTTCGGCCAGCCGTCCATGTCCTGCTGGTGGCTGGACTGGAGGAACTGCAGCTTGCCCAGTTTGCCCTTCTGATACTGCTCCTTCATGAAGAGGAACTCGCGGGCATAGACCACGGTCTCCATCATCATGTATTTGAGGCCGGTCTTCTTGACGAGCTCGCAGATCTTTTTGCAGTCCTCGATGCTCGTGGCCATGGGCACGGTGCAGGCCACATGCTTGCCAGCCTTCAGGGCCTCGATGGACATCCAGCCATGATCTGGAATGGGGGAATTGATGTGCACCGCATCGATATTCGGGTCCTTCAGCATCTCGCTGAAGTCCGTGTAGCGCACGTTCACATCAAAGGCATCACCGATGGCCTTGAGCTTCTTCGGGTCACGCTGGCAGATGGCGTAACAAACAGTGTCGGGATGACGCTGCCAGATGGGGATGAACTCCGCCCCGAATCCGAGGCCGACGACGGCGATGTTGAGCTTCTTTTTGGACATGGTGGTTGAGGTGTGAGACCTCGCTTTATACCGATCCGTCCTTTTCTGCGAAACGACAAAATTTAGGACGGATCGGACCTGCCCGGCGGATAGAGCTCAAAAACTCACCTCAAACTCACTTCACCTTGAAGAGCTCGACGTCGAAGATCAGGGCCTCGTTGGGGCCGATGTCACGACCGGCGCCGCGTGGGCCGTAGGCGAGCTTGGATGGGATGTAGAAGCGGAACTTGGCGCCTTCCTTCATGAGCTGCACGCCTTCCGTCCAGCCGGCGATGACACGGTTCAGAGGGAATTCGATTTTTTCGCCGCGCTTGTAGCTGCTGTCGAAGACCTTGCCGTCGAGCAGGGTGCCTTCGTAGTGGACTTCCACGGTGTCCGTGGCTTTTGGGCTCTTGCCGGTGCCTTCGGTGATGACCTTGTACTGGAGGCCGCTGGCGGTGACGGTCACGCCTTCTTTCTTGGCGTTGTCTTCGAGGAATTTTTCACCTTTGGCGAGTGCGATATCGGACATGATCTGATGGGGGTTGGGGGTTATCGGGCATGCAGATTAGACCGCCGCCTCTTGCTGGCAAGGACGGATGGAGGGTTGTGAGTAAACCGTGTCCCGCAGTGCGGAACACGGTTGTCCGATGGGGAGGAGATTACCCGTCGATGTTCCAGCCTTCGCGGTAGGCTTTGGTCATGAAGCCGTTGGCCTCGGGGGTGTCGGGGCTGGTGCCGGTTTTGCCGTCGTACTGGATCTTTTTGCCGACGCGATAGGCCACGAGACCGAGGAGCATCTGCTCGATCATGTCCGCGCTGTAGCCGAAGTCGCAGGCGGTCTTCATGGAGGGATTGCGGCAGGCATCGAACCACTGTTTCTGGAAGTGGCCCAGCGGTGGCAGGACGGTCTCCTGGGTGCGCGGTTTGTAGTAGGTCAGATCGGCGTCATCGCCAAAGGGCAGGATCATGCGTGAATCGAAGTCGGCGATGAGGAAGCCTTTGGTGCCCTTGAACATGGCACCGTGGCCGATCTTGGTGAGATCGATGAAGGGCTTGGGTGAGCGGGGCATGGCGCCGCCCTGATACCAGCTGACGGTGATGGGGCCGCGCCAGTCATTCGCGGGATGCTCAAAGTGGCTTTCGCATTCCACGGGCGTGACATCGGAGTTCATGGCCTCGCCCTTGGCATCGGCGGAGGTGGGGAGCCTGGCATCCACGGCGTTCCAGAGCAGGTCCATCGTGTGGCTGCCCATATCGCCGATCTGGCCGGCGCCGAAGTCCCAGAACATGTTCCAGGAGAGGCAGTTGGCTCCGGCTCCGCCGGAGAAGTAGGACGGGCTGTAGGGATGGTAGGGCGATGGGCCAAGCCAGAGGTCATAATGGAAGCCTTTTGGCGGCGCGCCTTCCTCAGGGGCATAGCCGGGCTTCGGAAGCTTGCGGTTGCCCCAGGCATAGGCATCCTTCAGCTCGCCGATGACGCCATCGCGGATGAGTTCTTTGACACGGTTAAAGTTAGGCTGCGCGTGGCGCTGCATGCCCACCTGCGTGGCGAGCTTGCCCTTCTTCGTCTCCCAGGTGGCGCGGACGGTGCGGGCTTCGTTCACGGTGATGGCCAGCGGCTTCTCGCAATAGCAATGGAGGTCGCGCTTGAGCGCCCAGTTGGCGATGAAGGCATGCGTGTGGTCCGCCGTGCAGATGACCACGGCATCGAGGCCTTTGTGATCCAGGCATTTGCGCCAGTCGACATAGGTCGTGGCATTCGGGAAACGCTTCAGCGCATCCGGGAAGCGGGCCTCATTGATGTCGCAAAGGGCCACGACATTCTCCTCGGCGATGGAGTCATAGTGGGCGAGGCCGCGGCCCCAGACGCCGATGAGGGCGACATTGAGCTTGTTGCTCGGCGCGGCGGCTCCGAAGAGCGGACGCGTGATCATGGTGCCGGCGACGAGTCCGGCGCCTCCGACAAAACGACGACGTGACAGGGGCGTGGCAGGTTGGGTATTCATGGCGGTTGGTTGGATAGATCGGTGTGAGACGGGAGATTCCTTCGTGAAGCTAGGCGGCTTCCACCGCATTGGTGATGATGCCTTCGGTGCGCAGGGCGGTGAGGAAGTCGGCTTCGGCGCTGACTCGGGCGAGAGCGATGCCGTGTTTGGCGGCGGCGTTTTTCCAGAGGTCGAAGTGGCGAGTGTAGGCGTGGAGATAGCGCTGGAGCACGTCCGACTCCACGCGGTGCTCGTGAGGCTGCTGGGTCTCGGCATCGATGAACTCGTAGTTGCCTTCCCAAGAGGGAGCGGACTCCTGATGGGTAAAGGGTGCGAAGACGAGGCCGCGGCCGTTGCGGGCGCTGAGCGGGGCGAGCGTGGGCTCGGGCTCGGCCGGGAACAGCAGATCACTGATGAGCACGCGCATGGCTCCAGCACGCAGGGGCAGACGCGAAAGGGCAGGGACATCACTGGCCGAGGTGGCAGGGAGTTTGGAGAGTTCCTGAGTCCAGCGGCCCGAGACGAGCGCATCGACCTCCAGCATGACGTGAGAAGCACCGCGCATGGCGAAGGCGCGCACCGTGGCACCAGTTTGAAGGGAAGCTTCGACGATGTAGGCGAGGAGCTCGAGCGAGCGTTGTTCTTTAGTTGGATAGGCAAACATCGACTCGCTAGCATCGAGGATGATGTCCACCAGCGGGCGTACTTCCTCGCGGTAGAGCTTCATGGTGTAGCTGCCGGTGCGTGCGTAGGCCTGCCAGTTGATCTGGCGGGGATCATCGCCGGGCATGTAGGCGCGGTGGTCCTGGAAGTCGAGGCTGCTGCCGGTGCCCGTGCCAGCAAACTCGCCGGTCTGGCCGCGCCAGCGCTGCTGGCGGAAGGGCAGCTTCAGCACGCGTGCCCAGCCCCGGGCATGGGCCTGGATGGAGCGGAGTTGATCAGGGGAGTCACGCATGAGATTCGTCGTGGATGGAGCGGCGCGTGCTTTTCAAATGAGCGAAGGCGATGAGCACCGTCAGGAGCACCCAGAGGCCATTGGCAAAAGTGCCGAGGCTGTAAAACATATCCCGGCCGAAACCACGAATGCCCACGGAGCCAAAGATGCCGGTGGTCGGGGTCACCAGAGTGAGGTAGCGGAAGATGTCACGATCGTTCGAAGACACGGCCTCGGCGCCCACCATGAGGACAAAGCCCAGCATGCCGATGACCATCTGAATCAACCACCAGCGGCTGAGTACAGAAAACTGTGAGAACTGCGAGAACCTGCGGCCGGTGGGCACGCAAATGGGAATGAGGCCAGCGGTAAGGAAACAGGTGGTGGCATACCAGCCGCCATAGTCTGTGGAGCCTGTGGAGACGGCCATCGCCCCATGATTGAGCATGGGAAAGAGGCTCAGGGCCAGACTGGTGAGGATGCCGGACGGCCAGCCGGGGCGAGCAAGGATACCGGCGGAAGCCGAAGTCCCGTCGTGCGGGATTTCTTCCGTGCAGAGGTCCATGCAAAGCAGCATCCCAAACAGCAGGGAGGGCAAGAAGCTGGAGGCGAGAATGGCGTTCTGCGCATTGTAACCTGACAGGCCATAAGGTTTGGCGGCACAGATCCACCAAGCCACAGCCGAGAGCACGGCCATCACGGTGAACGCGACCTTGCGCTTGAGGACCTGATGACTGTCAGGCAGGCCGGGAATTCTCGCGGAACCGACGCAGAGAAAGAGGTAGCCAAGATAGCAGGCAAGCAGTGCGGTCCAGAGAATGATCAGAAACGCGATCGGCAGCCCATGGGCGGTCAGGCTGTGGATCACCTCCTGCCCGGCAGCGGGCTCGCATGCCGTAAAATAGGCAAAGAGGCCGATGCTGAAGGCACCAATGCCGGTCAGGGCAGCGGTGACGAGACGCACGAGCTTGAGCTTCTGAGACGAAAAGCCAATCAACGATGCGGTGGCGAGACCTGAGCCCACCACCAGCGCCAGCAGGGAGAGCATCTCACGAACGATCTCCACACCGCCGAACTGGTAGCGCACGATCATGTAGGGCAGCAGCGAACCAGCGACGAGAAGCGTCTGGCTGTAGAGGGACACCCACTTTCCCCATACGATGCGGAAGGATGGCATGCCGGTGAGCAGGAGCATGTCCAGCGTGCCGTCCTTGACCTCGGAGTGCAGGGCATCAAAGGCGCGGCTGGGCAGCACGGCCAGGAGAGTCACGGAGATGACGGTCCAGAACATCTCATGGATCTCCTGGTGATCGAAAGAGCTGATAAAGGCCATCATCAAGCAGCCAAGAACCGCATGAAACACGATGAGCGCCGCAGTGAAGAAACGGGTGCGCAGCCCCTGGCGCATCTCCTTGACGACCATCGGGCTGAGGCGGTCGCTGAAATCACGCAGGGCTGGCAGCGGAGAGGTCATGCGTGACTGGCAGCACGGTCTTCGGCGAGCCGACGGGCTTCCTCGCGAACGGGGCGCAGTTTGCGCCAGGCACGCAGGCTGAGGAAGGCATGCAGGACCGGCCAGAAAGCTGCACATAACAAAGAGATGCGCAAAAACTTTTCCCGCTCGGCACCATTGGAAATGCTGGAGGCACCGATGGTGGCGGCGGTGGGCAGGGCAGCGAGAAGCCAGGGTTGCTGGCTGGAACTGGCCGCGACCATGATGCCGAGGGCGGAGAACATGCCCGTGATGAGATACATCAGGGCAAACATGCCCAGGAAGATGGGCAGCAGATCGTTTGAGCGGCGGGTGGGCAGCATCTGGATGATGGCGCTGACCATCCACACGGAGCAGGTGCCGAGCAGGAAGTAAGGCGCCTGGTCCGCAGCTCCCGTGAGCATCATGAAGCCTGCCACGATGACGGTGAGGATGAGCGTGAGCCAGAAGCCGGAATTCCAGCCGGGTGAGAACAAGGTGATGAGGCTGCGTCTGAGCGCGCCGCCGCGATAAAAAGTGACGTAGGCGGAGGGCACTTCATTCAAGGTTTCCGTGAGGGCATCCAGAGTGATGATGGCAATCACGGGCGTGCACAGCATGAGCAGCGCTTTTTCTCCCGTGACCCAATACGCGATGATGGGCAGGACAAAGGCCAGTGAATGCACGCTGCGCTTGATGAGGGCGAGCGGCTCCGCCTGGGAGGAGATGCGCGAGGCGGCGAGACTGAGGAAGGCAAAGATGAGCCAGGAAGCGCAGAGCAGGGAGGTGACGATGGCCAGCAGCTCAAACGACATGGTCATCGTGGCGCTGCCCGAGCCCATGGTGCGGCTCATGGTCACGGCAAAAATCCAGCCAAACATGCCGAAGCCGAAGAAGAACAGGGGCACGATGATGAGGACCATGCGCAGCCAGGCCTGGCGGATGGTGGACAGCGCCACGAGCGCCGCAGCGATCACGCAGCCGCCCAGCCAGCGTGAGCCGAGCATGAGAAACTCCGTGGTGAGCTCCAGTCCGCCAAACATGTAGCGGGCGACCACATAGGGCATGAGGCTCAGCGTGATGAGCAGGGACTGCAGAGCCACGTTTGCCCATTTGCCAAAGACGATGCGGCTGCAGGAGAGGCGGGTGAGCAGGAGCATGTCCAGCGTGTTCAGCTTCACCTCCTCCGCCAGGGCACTCGCCACGCGGAAGGGCATGACAAAGCACAACACGAGAGTGGAGAGCCCATCAAACAACCAGCGTGTGTCATCCGCATTGGGCGCGGAGCCCGTGATCAGCGTGGCGATGATGAGCAGCGCATGCATCATGAGCAGCGTGCTGGCAAAAGCCCGTGTGCGCAGGCCCTGGCGGAGTTCCTTCACCACCATGGGTGAGAGCCGGTCCGAGAAGTCTGTGAGGACAGGTGTGGCGGTGGAGGTCATCAGCGCGGGAAATGAAGGTGACCTGGAGAGATAGCGAAGGACAGAAAGGACGGAAAGGATAAAAAGGACTTCTCCTGTGGTCCTTTTTGTCCTTGGTGTCCTCTGAGTCCGCCGCTATCTCCTCAGGATGACTCTCTTACTCCCATGAAGGACCCTGGCTTCCGCGCCGCAGATCCGCTGCCTTCGCAGGCTCCTCGTGAGCGGCGGAAGCGGCATTTTCCGCGTTCGGCGAAGCTTTTTGTGGTGGCTGTTTTAATGTTCACGGCCTTCCTGGGCTTCCTGGCCTTTGTGGCCGGGGTGATCGGGATGGCGGCCACGCAGGCGCCGATGTGGGGCTGGCTGGCTCTTTCCGGACTGGGCACCTTCGTCGTCTCACGCGTGGCGGTGTTCTTCATGGCGGACACGCTGAACTGCCCGCTGTGCCATGGTGCGGTGATGAAGGAGCGCCGCTGCCGCAAGCATGAGGATTCCTTCCGCCTCTGGCCATTGTCCCACCGGGCTTCAGCCGTGCTCTCCCTGCTGATCACTTTTGGCTTCCGCTGCATGTATTGTGGTACCAGTTACCGGCTTGGCAGGCGTAGATCGCAAGTCCAATAATGGTCTTCATCTCCCATGTCACTCTTTGCCTCTGAAGCCGAACGCCTTGCCGAGTTCCCCGTTGCCCGGGACAGCATCTTCCTCGCCCACGCGGGTGTGACCATCCTGCCGGCGCGTGTGGCGAAGGTGATGCAGGACTACCTGCAGGAGGCCTGCACGAGCATGCAGGAGTTTCCAGAAGCCTGGCGCGCCACGAATGAGACACGCGCCATCGCCGCGCAGATGCTCGGCGCGAAGGCGAGCGAGATCTCGCTGCTGGGGCCGACCTCGCTCGGGCTCTCGCTCGTGGCGAACGGGCTGGATTGGAAGCCGGGTGACGAGGTGGTGTGCTACCAGGACGACTACCCGGCGAATGTGTACCCGTGGACAGATTTGGCGCGCCATGGCGTGACAGTGAAGCTGCTGAAGCCTGAGGCGCCGGGGGCCATCACGCCGGAGCTGGTGGAAGCGGCGCTAACGCCTAACACAAAGTTGGTGGCGCTGGCCTCATGTCATTTCCTTAGCGGGTATCGTATCCTTCTGGATGACATCGGACGTATGCTGCGTGAGCGCGGCGTGTTGTTCTGCCTGGATGCGATCCAGACACTGGGGGCTTTTGAGACACGGGTGGATTATGTGGACTTCCTCAGCGCGGATTCGCACAAGTGGATGCTCGGTCCCATGGCCGCTGGCGTGGTCTATGTGCGTGAGGAAGTGCAGGAGCAACTGCGCCCGACGCTGCTGGGTTCCTGGAATGTGCGTAGCCCGAATTTCATCGCGCAGCCGCAGATTGAGTTTGAGCGGGGTGGGCGACGCTATGAGCCGGGCGTGCTGAATGTGGCGGGCATTCTTGGCATGAAGGCCGGGCTTGAGCTACTGTTGGAGAAGGGCATCCCACAGGTGAGTGAGCAGCTTTTGCGCTTGAAGGAAAAGCTAGTGAACGGCCTGGAGCCGTTGGGGTTCCATTTCATCAGTCCGAAGGAAGGTCCGAATGCGTCCGGCATCACGACGGCCTGGCGTGAGGAAGGCAGCGGTCCGCCGGTGGACAAGGTGTTTGAGCATCTCAGCGCATTGAAGATCAGTCCGAGCTTGAGGTATGACCGGGCAGGGAAGGCGTATATGCGCTTCAGCCCGCACTTTTATAACACCGAGGCGGAGATGGAGCGGGTGGTCGGGGAGATTGCGGCGATGAAGGAGTGAGGCGGGTTTGTTTCAAACCAGGCCTGCGGATGAGGACATCCGCGCTCCACAGGGCACGGTGGTGGCGCGTCATTGTGGAGCGCGAGTGTCCTCACTCGCAGGCCTTCATTGAAATAACACTTCGTTAGACCAAGCGGCGCCAGGGGAGGCGTTCGAGGACGTCTCCGAAGCCGAGGCCGCCGCCTGTCAGGTCGGGCTGCAGACGGCCGCCAGGGGAGTGCACACGTTCGAAGAAGCCATCGTTCTCAAACAGATGCTGGGTGCAGAGACCGGTGAGGCCAATGCGGTCGCCGAGCTCCTGTCTGGCGATGCCGGCTTCATAGGCGGCGAACATCTGGCCCAATGCATGATCCATGGCGGAAGTGAGCATGAGCGGGTGCTGCGGATGTCTCTCCGCGACGCCGCGCCAGTCACGGCGCGCTGGTTTGACGACGACGGCGGAGAAGCCCTCGGTGCCGTCACGCCAGCCTTTGTCGAGCGCGAGCTTCACGCCCCACTGCTGCTGCGCCTGCTGCCAGAGGCGCGCATCGTAAGGAAAGGGGTCTTCAATGAGATCCAGCCGCTGGTAGGTCCGCAGGGGCATGTACTCAATGAACTGAGAAAACTCGCGCGCATCAAGGCAACCATTGAAGTCGACGCGGAGCTTGAGATCGTTTTTACCTGCGGCGCGTACGCACTGCTCCAGGAAGCGGCGGGTCTCGCCGGAGTTGGCGTAGCCCTTGGCTTTCAGCGCGGGCCAGCCTTCGCTAAGGACACGTTGGATCTGGGGTTCGGTGGATTGGCCAAAGCTCCAGGAGTAGTGGCTGGGAGGGATCTCCAGACCTTCAAAAAGACTCACGCCGGCTTCGCGTGCGGCGCCATCGAGCTCCGCGCAGCGCAGGGCCATGGCGGTGATGGGCGTGGTCACGCCCTCGGTGAGCAGGCGAAGCTGCTCCTCCACCAACACGTCTCCAAATTCCGGCCAGGGATGAATGCAGCCGAAGCCTGAGCCTACTCGGATGAGCGCGCCTGGAAAGGTGCGGCGATGCGAGGCCGAGTTTAGCGCCACGCCGCTGCGCAGCAGGTAGTCGTAGACGTAGATCGGCTCGGCGGACATCGTGTTGGGGGAACGATGCTCAGCCATCCATTGCCGCACAAAATAGCGCGGCAAAAATCAGCAACTGCGCCCCGCTCATGGCGAGCAGTTTGTTATACGCAGGGCCTGGGGGCGTGGTCCAGAGCTTGATCACGATGAAGGCTCCGAGCGCCAGGGCGGCGAGAGGCAGGGTGCACACGCGATTGAGCCCGGTTTGCCACCAGTAAAATCCGGCACCATAGGCGACAGCGGTGAGCAGGGTGATCTCCAGACGTGCAAAGGTGGCGCCGAAGCGCACAGCCAACGTGCGCTTGCCGGTGCTGCGGTCTTCGTGGAGATCGCGAAGGTTGTTGATGGCGATGAGCACGGTGCTCAGGCAGCCGATCTGCACGCCACCGATCAGGCCTCCGGTCAGCCATTCACCCGTCTGTACAAAAGCGGAGCCAGTGACAGCGATAAGGCCGAAGAAGAGGATGACGAAGAGCTCGCCCAGGCCGCGATAGGCCAGCGGTGCAGGTCCGCCGGTATAACCGTAGCAGAAATAAAGCGAGGGCGCACCGATGAGCAGGATGGGCAGGCCGCGAGCGGCGATCATCGGCAATGAGAAGGTGATGGCGACGCCGAGCATGAGGAAGCCTGCCATCATGACGCTGGCCGGTTTCACGACTCCGGCGGCGGTGATACGGCGCGGGCCGACACGCGCGGCGGTGTCCTTCCCCTGGCTGAAGTCCAGTGCATCATTGAACCAGTTCGTGGCGATCTGCAGGGCAATGGTGCTGCCGAGGGTGCAGATGAGCAGCGTGCTCAAGATGGGCTGGCCGCCCAGCCTGGAGCCGATGAAGAAGCCGACAAACACGGGCGCGATGGCCGCGCCGAGGGTCTTGGGCCGTGCAGCCTGGATCCAGTCAGAGAGGGAAGCCATGAGATCAATCGTGCGTGGCTGGGATGGACGGGCAACGGGCCGGTCGGTGTCAGGTTTCGGCGGGAACTGCCTTGCGCTCAAAGGTGGTCTCGCTGGCCAGTAGGTAGTAGTAACCGCCCACCGATGCCAGCAGCAGCAGAAAGGCCACGATGATCCAGAAACCTGGAATCAAGGGCGGTCCTAAACGGCGGCGTGACATGGTCGAATAATAGGTTAGAGCGTGGTGGCGAGATGCTCGACGCTGTTCTTCAGCAGCTTCAGGCCGACTTCCTGGCTTTTTTCCGGGTGGAACTGCACGGCCATGAGATTCTTCTTCGCGATGCCTGCGACGAAGGGCACGCCATAGTCGGTGCTGCAGAGCGCCAGGGAGGCATCCGCCACGTCTGGGTAGTAGCTATGCACGAAGTAGAGGTGAGATGGATTGGCGAGGTCCTTCCACCAGGCGGGCTTGTCGGCTGCCCAGGTGACCTGGTTCCAGCCCATGTGCGGGATCTTGAGACCGTGTGCCAAATCAAATTTGCGTACACGACCCGGGGCCACGGCGAGGCCTTCCACGCCGGGGGATTCCTCGCTGTCTTCAAAGAGAAGCTGGTAGCCCAGGCAAATGCCGAGGTAGGGCCTTTCCGCTTTCAGCCAGGCTTTGAGAGGATCCCAGAGATGGGTTTCCTTCAGGATACGTATGCTATCGCCAAAGGCGCCCTGGCCAGGAAAGACCAGGAGGTCGATTTCGTCAAACTGCGCAGGCTTGGTGACCAGCGTGGCATCGCGACCGATGGCGGTGAAGGCATTGAGGACGCTGCGCAGATTGCCAGCGCCGTAGTCGAGCACTCCGAGGTTCATCGTTTAGAGGACCTCCTTCGTGCTCGGGATGCCAGTGACGCGCGGGTCGTGACGGGTGGCCACGTCCAGGGCACGGGCGAGACCTTTGAAAATGGCCTCGGCCATGTGATGCGCATCACGACCGCGGCGGATCTCCACGTGCAGGGTGGCGAGCAGGCTGGAGGAGAAGGCGCGGAGGAACTCCTCCACGAGCTGGTAGCTGAAGCGGTTGATGCCACCGATGGCCTCCACACGCTCAGGGGCATGGTAGCTGAGGAAGGCGCGGCCGCTGAGGTCCAGGGCCACCTCGGCCAGGGTCTCGTCCATGGGCAGGAGCCAGAAGCCGTAGCGGGTGATGCCGGCCTTGTTTCCCAGGGCCTCACGGAAGCACTGACCGAGCACAATGCCGGTGTCCTCCACGGTGTGGTGATAGTCCACCTCGATGTCACCGACGACCTTCACCTTCAGATCGAAGAGGCCGTGCTTCGAGAACAGCGTGAGCATGTGGTCAAAGAAAGGGACGCCGGTATCGATCTGCGACACGCCGGAGCCATCGACGACCAGTTCGATCTGGATGTCGGTCTCAGCGGTCTTGCGGTGCTGTTTCGCGGTGCGGGTGGTCTGCATGGGAAGAGGGCACTAAACAATCGCTGACCAATCTGGTCAACGCGGGGATGGGACTTTGGCGGAGGTGTGCGGGAGGGGCAGGCAGCGCCAGGGGGTGACGCAAAACAGCCGGAACCTTGCGGCTCCGGCTGTTTGGGTATGGGGAATTTAGGCTGATCTCGATTAAGCAGCGACCTTGGCGGTCTTCTGCTCGAGGGCGGCTTTGGCCTGATTGGCGATGGCGCCAAAGGCAGCCTCGTCTCTCACGGCCAGGTCGGCCAGCACCTTGCGGTCGATCTGGATGCCAGCGGCATTGAGACCTTCGATCAGGCGGCTGTAGGTGATGCCAACCAAGCGGGCGGCGGCATTGATGCGCTGCACCCACAGATTGCGGAAGGTGCGCTTACGGACCTTACGGTCGCGGTAGTTATACGTCATCGCCTTGCGGACAGCGTCCTTGGCGTAACGGAAATGGGTCTTGCGGAAGCCTTGGAAACCCTTCGCTTTCGCGATGGTGCGCTTCCTGCGTTTACGACTGGCTGGGGCGTTAGTTGCTCTGGGCATTTTCTTCGTCAGTGATCAGACTGTTTTTGGATTCGATGACCGGACTCATCTGAACGTAGGTCCTGCGGAGAGGACCAGTCCGGAGCATCGTGGCCTCCATCGGGGAGGCCTGTGGGAAGAAATCAACGATGCGAGAACGGCATGTTCGCAAGGATGGCTTTCTTATCCACTTCTGCCACGAGGGCGACTTTACCGAGATTGCGCTTCCGCTTGCGGCTCTTGTTCTGCAGGATATGACGCTTGCCTTGTTTACGGCGCAGCACCTTACCCGTCGCAGTGATCTTGAATCGCTTCGATACGGACTTTCTCGTTTTGGCTATACCAGGATTTTTGGACATAGGGGCGGTCACGTTAAAGGCCCTCCCTTGATTGGCAAGGTGTTTTTCGGTCGTTTTCCCTCGCCGGGTGGCGGTGGCCCCGGGAGAGGGGAGGCGGAAAAGCCTGCCAAAAAGTCCCCAAAATCCAAAACCGGAAATTGAAAAGCTCCCCGGGCATGACGAGCCTGCGGGCAACCATGTCTGCCAACCTTCCTCCCCAGCTCTCCCCCCAGTCCCTCGGCGAACCCGTGTATCGTGGCTCTGTGCAGAACCTCTATGCCGTGCCGGATCACCCGGGGTATATTGTGTGCGAGACCACGGAAGCGGGCTCGGTCTTTGATGTGGGCAGTATTTTCAAAATCGATGGAAATGACCTGAACCGGGCCATTTTCCGCCATGCCATGTATGCCCGCCTGGGCAAGCCCGAGACCTGGCAGCGGGTGGAGGAGGTCCTCCTGGACACGCACACCCTCGGCGGCACCTGGCGCTCCCAGCTCATGGACGGCACCCTCCCGGCGATGATCGAGAACGGTGCGCAGACTCACCATGTGGGCATGCTGGATGCCGTGAGCGGGGAGATCGCCACCCAGGGCATGCCGAAGAACCCGAGCTGCTACAATGTGGTCCGCCGCTTCCCGGTGATGAAGCCGCCGCTCCGGAACGTGATGGGAAACTTCGTCTTCGACTACGCTCAGTTCCAGCAGAGCGGCACCTATGTGGTGCCTCTGGAGTACATCGTGCGTTTTGGGGTGACCAGCGGCAGCTCGGTGCTGAAGAAATATGAAACCCTGGGTGAAAAAGACCGCCGTGCCTTCGAGCAGGAGTTGGGCCTCAGCGAGCCCATGCAGGCCTGGCAGATGCTTGACCGTCCCATCTACGACCTGACCAGCAAGTATGAGCCCGAAGACCGCGCCGTGACCAAGCAGGAAGCGCTGATCATGTCCGGCCTCAGCGCGCAGCTCTTCACCAGCACGATCAAGATGTCCCTCCTCGGCGCCTGGGCGGTGCGTGCGCTCCTGGAGGAGATCGGCCTCACGCTCTGGGATCTGAAGTGGGAGTTCGCCGTGGATGGTGACGACCTCTTCTTTGTGGACACGATCGATGCGGACAGCTTCCGTGCCACCGGCGTGGTGCCGGTGGAGGGTCGTGATCTCATCATCCATTACAACAAGCAGGCCATGCGTGACTACTACCGCATCATCTGCGCGGACTGGTATGCAGGTGTGAATTCCGCGAAGGTGGAGGCCGCGAAGACCGGTGTGCCCTTCAAGGAGATGCTGAAGGCCGGCCAGGCTGCGGGACGGTATCCGCACACCCCGGTGGTGGATCAGGCATTCCTGGATCTGCAGGCGAAGAAGACCGCGCTGATCAAGCAGCACGTGCTGGGTGAGACGGATGCCAACACGGTGCGCGAGGGGCTGGTCGAGGCAGGTCTGGCCGAGGCAGAGTTTTATCGCGCACACGGGAAGCTGGATGAGCTGCTGAAGCTGAATGCGATGCCGTGATTTGAACTCGGTGGAGGTGCACCAACAGAAGCAGGTTTACGTACATCAATGGATGACCCTTGGATTCGGAATCCAAGGGTCATCTCGCAGGACTCGTACGTTGTTCACGCTTTAGCGTCAATGCCGTTAAGCAATAATGACTGTACAACATGATTTCTTGGTTAA
>JAZKCU010000012.1:0-207797 GCA_040387935.1 Verrucomicrobiota bacterium
TCGGAGACCTCTCCCCCCGTCTATTTGGTCACCCACATTGCTTAACGGCATTGCGGCTAAAGCCTGCACTCCAACGAATGCCCTCGATGCCGCTCCCGCCTTCTCCGCGTCTCCCCTCTCCGCGTCTCGGTGTCTTCCCTCCCCCCGCCAAAACTCTTGACCCCTCCACCTCCCGCCTGCACACTCGGGCTTGTCACGACAGGGGCGTCCCGTAGCAGGGACTGAGATGGGCCTTCCTGGGCCCGAACCCTCCGAACCTGATGCGGATCATACCGCCGAAGGGAGTTCGCTCGGAGGTATCTCAGTTTCAGCGCGCACCGCGCCCCACCTTGAAACTTTAAACCTGTAACCTGCCACTTCGCTATGATCGCTGATCCCAAGACTTCCTTTGAGCCGCATTCCTCCGAGCAGCTCCCCGCCTCCACCCGCGTGTATGTGCAGGGCCAGATCCACCCGGAAGTGCAGGTGCCGATGCGTGAAATCACGCTCTCGCCCACGAAGGCTTTCAATGGTCGCATCGAGGTCAATGAACCCGTGCGCGTGTATGACACCTCCGGGCCCTGGGGCGATCCAAACTACACCGGCACCGTGGAGGAAGGTCTGCCGCCGCTGCGCAAGAAGTGGATCCTTTCGCGCAATGATGTGGAGGAGTATCAAGGCCGCGCCATCGAGCCGCGTGACAATGGTTATCTCACTGCCAACCATGCCGAATACGCGGCGGCGAAGCGTGAAGGCCTGCTGAGCCCGCTGAAGGCGCCGATCAATGCCCAGCGCAATCCTTTGAAGGCGAAGAGCCATCCGGTGACGCAGCTTTGGTATGCACGCCAGGGCATCATCACGCCGGAGATGGAGTTCATCGCCATCCGCGAAAACATGCGCCGCGCGCAGATCGCGGACTTCACGAATGACATCGTCCGCCATGACCTGGACAAGCAGCATGTCGGCTCGTCCCAGGTGCAGTCGGAGTACACCCCTGGCATCTTCCGCCGCTTCCCACAGCGCATCCCGAATGAAATCACGGCAGAGTTCGTTAGGGCTGAAGTGGCCGCGGGCCGCGCCATCATCCCGGCGAACATCAATCACCCGGAGCTGGAGCCGATGATCATCGGTCGTAATTTCCTGGTGAAGATCAATGCGAACATCGGCAACAGCGCCGTGGCTTCCAGCATTGAGGAAGAGGTGGAGAAAATGCGCTGGGCCACCAAGTGGGGCGGCGATACCGTGATGGACCTTTCCACCGGCAAAAACATCCACGCCACGCGTGAATGGATCCTGCGCAACAGCCCGGTGCCGATCGGAACAGTGCCGATCTACCAGGCGCTGGAGAAGGTGAACGGCAAGGCCGAGGACCTGACCTGGGAGCTGTTCCGTGACACGCTGATCGAGCAGGCGGAGCAGGGGGTGGACTACTTCACCATTCACGCCGGCGTGCTGCTGCGCTTCGTGCCCATGACGGCCTCCCGCATGACCGGCATCGTCAGCCGTGGCGGCAGCATCATGGCGAAGTGGTGCCTCGCACATCACAAAGAAAACTTCCTCTACACGCACTGGGATGACATCTGCGACATCATGGCCGCTTATGACGTCAGCTTCTCCATCGGCGACGGCCTCCGCCCGGGGTCCATCGCCGATGCGAATGACAAGGCGCAGTTTGGCGAACTCGAGGTCCAGGGCGAGCTCACGAAGCGCGCCTGGGCCAAGGGTGTGCAGGTGATGAATGAAGGCCCCGGCCATGTGCCCATGCACATGATCGAGGAAAACATGGCCAAGCAGCTCGAGTGGTGCCACGAGGCGCCTTTCTACACGCTCGGGCCTCTCACCACGGACATCGCCCCCGGTTATGACCACATCACCAGCGGCATCGGTGCCGCCATGATCGGCTGGTATGGCTGCGCCATGCTCTGCTACGTCACGCCGAAGGAGCACCTCGGCCTGCCGAACAAAGAGGATGTCAAAGTGGGTGTCATCACCTACAAGCTCGCCGCCCACGCCGCCGACCTGGCCAAGGGGCACCCTGGCGCGCAGTATCGCGACAACGCCCTGTCCAAGGCCCGCTTCGAGTTCCGCTGGGAAGACCAGTTCAACCTCGCCCTCGACCCCGTCACCGCGAGAGCTTACCACGACGAAACCCTCCCCCAGGACGGTGCCAAAAGCGCCCACTTCTGCTCCATGTGCGGCCCGCACTTCTGCTCCATGAAGATCACCGAAGACGTCCGCAAATACGCCGCCGAACAAGCCATCTCCGAAGAAGAAGCGCTAAAGCGCGGCATGGAGGAGAAGAGCAAGGAGTTCGTGGAGGCTGGGGCTGAGGTTTATCACCAGCCCGCGTAAGGCACCGCATCATCCCCATGTGGAACGAACTCGACATTGTCCGCGATGTTTCCCTGCGCTTGGAAGCGGCGGGTATCGAGTTCATGCTCACGGGGTCGATGGCGATGAACTACTATGCTTTGCCACGGATGACCCGTGACATCGACATCGTCATCGCCCTAGCGGCGACTGATGCTTCGCTCATTGAGCGTAGTTTCACACCCGATTACCATGTCTCTCCTGATGCCGTGCGTGATGCCATCGCCCGGCGCTTCATGTTCAACATCCTGCATGAGGACAGCATCATCAAAGTGGACTTCATCGTCCGCAAAGACAGCGCTTATCGTCTGGCCGAATTTCAGCGACGGCAGCGCATCAAGATCGAGGACTTCAGCACCTGGATCGTCAGCAAGGAAGACCTCATCATCTCCAAGCTTGATTGGGCTCGCGACTCACGCTCCAACCAACAGTTTGGAGACATTCGCAATCTCATTTCCAGCGGCTGCGACATTGCCTACATCGAGCACTGGACGGAAACCCTCGGCCTCACTAATCTGTGGCAAGAGATGCAGTCATGACGGACACCTCACCAGACATCACCGCCCTAGTACAAGCCCGCCTCATGGCCAAAACAGGGGCCGAGCGTTTTCTCATGGGTGTCCGCATGCACGAGGCCGCCCGCCGTATGGTCATCGCGTCCCTTCCCGCGTCATTGCCACTCCCAGAAGTTCGACGCCAGCTCCGCCAACGTCTCTATCCGGATACCGAGCTCGCAGGTCATCCCGTTTGAGTTCATGAAAAAGCCGTCCGCCACCCGCAAGCCTCACTCTCCGGCGAAAGCGAAGCCGGACGGTCTTACTTCCCTTCTCACCCAGGTCCGACAGCTCATCCAGAGCGCCCGGCGTGGGGTGTCCACGGTGGTGGACACGTTTCAGGTGATGACGAACTTTGAGATTGGTCGTCGCATCGTGGAGCATGAGCAGAACGGCGCAAAGCGCGCGGCTTATGGGGCGGAGTTGCTGAAGGAGCTTTCAGCAAGGCTTTCACAGGAGTTTGGGAGAGGTTTCTCGAAGAGCAATCTCGCTGCTATGAGAGCGTTTTTCCTCATATGGTCAGAGCGAATGCCAATTTTCCAGACAGCGTCTGGAAAATTGCCCGCCCAAGAGATTTTCCAGACACTGTCTGGAAAATCTGCCTCTACAGACATTGCTCAGACACCGTCTGGCAAATCTCCCTTCACTCTCAGTTGGTCGCACTACGTCGTGCTCATGACCATCAAGGATGCTGACGAGCGCAGCTTCTATGAAATCGAATCTCGTCAGTCTGACTGGGATGTTCGTGAGTTGAAGCGGCAGAAGGCATCGTGCTTGTATGAGCGGCTGGCGCTGAGCCGGGACAAGGCGGGGATCCGGAAGCTGGCGAAGGAGGGACAGGTGATTGTTAGGCCGGAGGACCTTTTGAAGGAGCCTCTGGTGCTGGAGTTCCTGGGACTGGATGCGCAGGCGCGCTACTCGGAGAGTGATCTTGAGCAGGCGATCATTGGCCGGCTAGAACATTTTCTTCTGGAGCTGGGCAAAGGCTTCTTGTTCGAGGCCCGCCAGAAGCGCTTCACGTTTGATGAGGACCACTACTTCGTGGACTTGGTGTTCTACAACCGCCTGCTCCGCTGCTACGTCATCATCGATCTCAAGCTCGACAAGCTCACGCATCAGGACCTCGGCCAGATGCAGATGTATGTGAACTACTATGACCGCGAGGTGAAGCTGCCGGAGGAAAACCCGACCATCGGCCTGCTCCTCTGCAAATCGGCGAAGAAGACGGCCGTGGAGCTAACCCTGCCGAAAGACGTGAGCATCCACGCCAAGGAGTATCAGCTCTACCTGCCTTCGAAGGAAGTTGCCAAAGCAGAAGCTGGAGGAGTGGAGTGCTGCGGCGTCCTGGTGAGGCTTGGCTTGCCAAACACAATGTCATAACCTAAAACGGCTTCACGAAAACACATGACAAAGTCTGAAATGCTCAATACATCCATGACGACATGCAAAATGTTTTAAAGTCCATCGAATTTGGAAACGAAGCCGCCGATGACACGAGTCCAAAAGAGCTGGAATCCTATTTTGTTGAACAGGATGCCTTCGGGACGTTCCTGAATCCTGACAAAAAACTGCTAGTAGTGCACGCTCGCAAAGGCGTTGGTAAATCAGCGCTCTTAAAATGGACGGCAATTAAACAGAGAAAAGTAAATCCTGAGACTCTTGTCATTGAGTGCCGGGGATCAGATATCGCAAGGGACAAGCCGATTACATCAGGAAGTATACTCAGTCCTAACGACCAAATCAGTGAGTGGATGTTTCGACTTTTCAACCTCGTTAATCGCGAATTGGCTGAATTGGCAGGAATTGATGTCGCAAACCATCAATCTGTCCTAGTGAGGCCAACTGACCTAGCCAAATTCAAAAATCGGAATCTCACTGAAGCTCTGTGCGATCATTTGCAAAGTATGATTGCTAACGGAATTCATGCCAGCGCCGAAGCGCTTGCACGAATTAAGTCCTATAAGCATACATGGATCTTGATCGATGACTTAGATGCCACATACCAAAATACACCAACTGAGTCGATCTCTCTAGCGACATTTTTCTCAGCATGTCGCTACTTCCTTCAAGATGTCAAAGGGGTCTCTGTCCGAGTTACGATGAGAACCGACGTATGGGCGATGATACGCAGACACGACGAATCATTGGATAAGATGGAACAGTATGTCCATGAAATACTTTGGTCTCAGCGAGACTTTCTCAGCCTGTTGGCATCGCGAGTAAAGGCGAGTATGATTGCTCTTGGATTGGAACTCCCCCATGTTCCGTCCCACGTTCAGCGAATGGATGCCGATGAGCGTCTGTTACAATTAGTTTTCGAACCGCGGATGGAATGGGGATCTGAATACAGAGTGGAAAGCCTTGGGCCGCAACGGGAGGTTGAAGCGTACAAGATCTTCTACACGTTATCATATGAACGTCCACGATGGGCAATTCAGTTATGCAAGCTAGCTCGAGAGAGCGCTTTGAATCATCATGCAATTCGGATCACCAAAGATCACATTGATGAAATATGGGGAGAGTATGGCGCTCAACGAATCGCTGATTTGGTCGCCGAGCATAAGCATCAATGCCGTCAAGTCGACGAGTTACTCAATGCATTTAGAGGAGCAAATCGACTTATGACGCGCGACGAGTTATTCAATTGGATTCGTAATCGAATTTCAAACCACCTCGAACCACGCATCGAAGGGGTGAGCACCAGATCTCCGAGAGACATCGCACAGTTTCTCTATCGAATCGGCTTCATATTAGCACGGAGTGAGAGACCAGATCGAAGTTACGAACACTACCGCTTCGATCAAATGCCGGACTTCCTCACATCTCGAACAGACGACGATTTTGGGTTAAAATGGGAAATTCACCCATGTTATCGCGAAGCCCTGGATATACAAAAGCTCAATCAATCTCACAAAGAACGCTTCGGCAGACTGCGAAAAAGATACTGATTTAGGAATATCACACAGATCTGAATCAACCAACTTTTGCACCTTACATGCCAAGTGACGCCACGCTTCTTGAAAGAAAGCAAATGTCGAGCGCGACAATGCTCGCAAAGGTCGAAGACGCAGTCCGACGGGGAGCGCGAAATGCCGCGCCTGCCTATACATTAATCCTGGGGGCCGGGGCAAGCTTTGGCGTGGTCCCGACAGCTAAAGAAATGTTGGGCTGTCCCGACGTAAAAACGAAAAAAATCCATGATAAGTGCATTCCACTATGGCTTTCGTCTCAAGGTGATTCAAAGGATGTATTTCTGACTGACGATGCTCGAATGGCTTGTGTTGTGGAATTCTGGCGTTTCTTCAAAGAGGCAAACTCATCAAACTCACAAGTTGATCAAATCGCTTTAGACTCAGCGGGCTTGCCTACACAAGAGTATGTTTCAGCGGCCTATCAGGCCATTTTTAACACTTCCTGCGTTGGTGGTGTAGATACTCCTGAACGTCATCGAGCTTACATGCGCGAGGTAACAATGGCCACTCAGGCAGGTAGCATACCATTAAATGCAACACACTTTTATCTTGCCTCACTTCTCTCCCTGCAAAGACGCATCGGGGAAAGTGGCCCAAACGGACAATTGCTGTATAAAGGGCAACGTGAATTTGCGAGAACGATCTTCACAACGAACTTTGACCCATTACTTCAGACGTCATTGCAGCTATTTCAGCTGCTTTATTACATGACGGATAGGCCCGAGTTTCTTTCTGCTGACGCTCTTCAGACAGACGAGCACCCGGCAATTCACCTGTTCTACGCGCATGGAAGCGTGCATCGACCATTCCTTGCCAATACAGAAGCTCAAATCGAACAGCTAAAACTGCAGAACTCTCGAGACTTGGCGGCTTACCTTGGAACCCACGGAGTTATCGTCCTTGGCTATAGTGGCTGGGATGATTGTTTGTTGGATGCACTAAACCAAACAAAGACGTTTTCAAATAACCTCTATTGGTTAGTCCGTGGAAAGGAAAGTATCACACCGAAAGTATCAAAATTTTTGGAAGAGCATTCCAATTCATATTGGGTGAACATTTCCGATGGTGGCCACTTTATGGCTAGCCTACATGGGCGCCTATGCCCTGGGGTTCCGAATACTGAGATGTTATACAATCCTATTCGACCTCTTATATGCCAACTGAATTGCGTTAGCCTATCCAACGTAGGTAAGAGCGAGCCAGACCGCAAAGGAACACTATTGTTATCTGGCGTGGGTGAAGCGCCCGTCGAAGTGGATTCTCTCAGACTGCAAGTCATTAAGCGCTTGGAAGGTCTGCAGCGATCTTTCACGGGGGAGAATGGAATCGAAAAATTCGATGAGCTATGGAGGCAGGCGGAATTAAGCTTTGCAAACGAAAGCTGGGATATTGCAGCTAACGCATACAAAACACTAGCCCACGATGAAAACTTCGCTGATCCCGAACGAAAAACGTGTGCACAATTTCGTTGGGCTGTTTGCTTGAGTGAAGCAGGAAAGGAGAGTGACTCCCTAGAAGCTTACACAGCATTGATTGAGTCAGGGGGAACATCTACGGCCTACAAGGCGAAAGCGCTGGTAAATCGCGGCATTATATTTGGCTCATTCGGTATTCAGGAAGCCGAAGTGGCGGATTATAATGAAGTGATCGATATGGAGGGCGTTTCAGATGATCAGATCGCATCGGCCCTTTACAATCGTGCGATCCACTTCGCAGCTAGTGGTCAGTCGGACATCGCGATGGAGGACTACCAGTCAATCATGGAGCTGCCGGCGGCTCCTTCAGAATATATACTCTTAGCAATATATAACCGAGGAGTTCTCAGAGAGGAGGCCGGTGATCTGGATCGCGCATTAGAGAGCTATACTGATTTAATCGTCCGCGCACCTCCTGCCGAGCTTTACACAAAAGCACTTACCAGTCGCGGAAACATCTACAAACGCTTCGACAGACTAGACGATGCTATTGGAGACTTCTCTCAAGTCATTGATATGACCGATTCTCGCGACGTTGACATCGCGCTCTCAAAATTTAATCGCGGTATTTGCTACAATTTAAAAGGGGATTTCAACAGTGCTGTTCGTGATTTATCGTCATGTATTCAATCCAAAAGCCTTCCTCGCCACAAAGTGACTGATGCATACCTCGGCCTCGGAGTTGCATTTCAAGGGTTAGGCAAAAGAAAAGAGGCAGCGCAGCAATATGTTAAGGTCATCGAATCTACTGATGCGATGGGCCATGAGCGTGACATGGCAAATCAAGCACTGGTTGGCTTACAGGTAAATTGAATTCCATTACCGAGACACCGCGTTGATTAGCAGGACATAAACCGTGTGTCTCCCGAAGATATCTGCAACCCGATAAAAACAGAGTCTGTGTGCACATTGTCTCGTGTCTGGACAACAAGGGGGCTGTCGGCAAGCTCATACCGCCCTCCGCACGCCGCCATGCGACCGACAACACTCCCGCGCACGATATAAATTTCGCCGCCAGACCGCCCCCAACCATCTCACCATGAAACCCAAGAACATCATCTGCCTGTGGTTCGATAAGGATGCGGAAGAGGCGGCGCGGTTTTATGCGGCGACGTTTCCGGACAGTGAGATCACGGCGGTGCATCTGGCGCCGGGGGATTACCCATCCGGGACGGAGGGTGAGGTGCTGACGGTGGAGTTCACGGTCTGCGGGATTCCCTGTGTGGGGCTGAATGGGGGGCCGGAGTTTCAGCACAGCGAGGCGTTCTCCTTTCAGATCGCGACGGACACGCAGGAGGAGACGGATCGCTACTGGAACGCGATCGTGGGCAATGGCGGCGAGGAGAGTCAATGCGGCTGGTGCCGGGACCGCTGGGGCATCTCCTGGCAGATCACGCCGCGGACGCTGACGGATGCGATGGCCGCCGGTGGAGACGAAGCCAAACGCGCCTTTGCCGCGATGATGGAGATGGGCAAGATCGACATCGCGAAGATCGATGCGGCGCGGCGGGGGTGAGGGGTCCTATATGGACTGCGGCAGCCCTGCTCTGAGCTTTACCCATGAGTTTCTGGGTAACGGAAGATGTGTGTCCGATAGCCTCGGAGAGGCGGAAGGAAATAGCGCATGGCTTTAGCCATGCGTAGCCGCAGCACCGCATCTCGGTTGAATCCAAAGTCCCAGAGGGACGAAAGAGTGACTCGTTGCCCTCCCTCTGCTTTCGCATACCTGCCGCCAAACCTCTTTCGAATGAAAATCCCGGTTGGCAGGGGCGCATGCCGCCCTCTTTCGTCCCTCACCGGGACTCGGATACCATCAGAGAGCGCTCGCACGATTACCCCCGGCTGAAGCCGGGGGCTATTTCCTTTCGCCTCTCCGAGGCTCCAGGCAACCTCTGCACCTGCTCAGCACAGCAGGTATTCTCAACTCAGAGTATTTTATGGGTAAAGCGCGGAGACTGGGGGCGGAGGAGCCGTTTACAGTTGTTGACTGTGGATGACTGTTGTTTGCAGTGGTTTGACGAAGGCCTAACAAGATGCCCGGCATTGAATCCGGGCACCGGAAGCCGAATGGAAGGATACTTCAGCGCATGCGGAAGACCACAACTCGGCGGTCCAGACGGCGGGCAGCTTCGTTGCCATCGGCCGGAGCGGCGGCTTCGGCTTCACCTTGGCCCACAGGCATGAGCCGCTCACCACTCACACCGTGATTCACCAACTCCCGTGCGATACGCTCCGCACGTTCCTGGGAGAGAAGGAGGTTCTGCCCGTAATCGCCTTCGGCTGAGGCATGGCCTTCGATGACGAAGGTGTCCTTGCCGAGCTCCGGTGCCTTCATGGCGTTGGCCATGTCGATGACGAGGTCGTAGGAATAGGCGTCGGCAAAGTCCGTGGAGCCCTGGCGGAAGAGGATGGCATCCGTGCTGATGGCCGATTCCGGATCAACGCTGTAGGAGACCGCGTACGCATCCCCAGTGGTGTAGGACTGGGGGATGTCATTCTGGTAACGTCCCTGCTGCGGTGCCGGCGGCCTGACGGTGTAGGTGCTTTGTGCGTGAGGCACGAGCTGGACGCGGTTGAGCTGCTGGGAAGCGACGATGACCGGCGGGATCTCCTGCATGGAAGAGTAGCGGATCACCCGGCGGTTCCCTTCATAAAACTGCGTGCGCCGCTGGGTCTCGACGGTGTCGAAAATTCTTTGTTCGCGATAGCCGCGGCCGGAGGGCACCGCCTGTGGCTGCGGGGCGCGGCCCTGGAAACGTTCGACGATGGTGGTGACGGTGCGTTCGCGATCCTGCTGGGTTCGGCCCACTTCCTCAAAGGAAGGACGGTAGTCAGGCCTGTAGCCGTCACGGCGACGCCTGTCGTTAGGCCGGTCACCCAGTTCGGCTCCAACTCCCACGGCACCACCGAGGATGTTTAGGAGGAGGCGCTTGGCATCTTCCTTGTTGTCAATTTTTCGCGCCTGTGCGGCGTCGGCCTGACGGTCACGCTTCGGCTCATCTTCAAGCACCTTCGCCGTTTCCTGCGTCGGCGGCTTCTGGGCGGTTGGGCGCTCAGGCCGTTCGGCAGCTTTCGGCTCGCCCGGACCTTCCGGTGTTGTGGTCACGGCAGGCATCGGAGCGCCAGGGGCTGGTGCCACCTGCGTGGGAGTGTCTTGCGCAGGGGCCTTCGGATCGCCAGGGCGTCCAGGCCGCCCCTGTCCCTTCGGCCGTTGGCCGGATTTCGGTTCCCCGGGAGCTTCGGGCGTCGTCGTTACGGCAGGCATTGGAGTGCCCGGAGCTGGGGCATCGGTCGGAGCAGGAACGACGCCCGGTGCTCGCGGATCAGTAGGCTTCCGTCCTGGCAAGGGACGAGTGCCCGTCGTGCCGGGCGTAGTAGGCGGCGTGTCAGTGGTGCCTGGGGTCGCGGGTGGCTTGCCCGGGGCGCTTGGCGACATGCGGGTGGTGCCCGGAGTCGCCGGTGGCGTATCAGTCGTGCCCGGAGTGGCCGGTGGGGTATCCGGGATGTCTCGACCCCTGGTCCGCCCTTTGCCTTTGCCGCGATCAGCCGGTGGCGTGTCCGCTTTTTCACCCGGACGTGCCGAAGGCTTATCCGTGCCTGGAGCCGGGACCGGTTCTGCAGGCACACCGGTTTGATCATTGGCTCCGGGCGGGCCGCGGCGTTTAGAGCCAGGAGGGCCCGGGCGTTTGCTTCCCGGCGTGTCGGGGCGCTCCAATCCTGGTGTTGCAGGTTTTTCCGGCCGACCGGGCACGGCAGGAACGGCAGGCAGTGCCGGACTCCCGCCAGGCACCACGGTTTCAGGTGCTGGGACGGGGCTTTTCGGGACCTGGGGCTTATCTTCTTCTGGAGGAGGAGCGGAGGTCTGCGCCATCGACAGCAATGGGATGGCAAGGGTGGCGAAGGCGAATGGGATGAAACGTTTCATGGGAATAAGGTGCGAGGCGCGTCGATGATTCAGGTTAGAGTGCGGCGGTAGGGCATTCCATGGGGTGTAACCCTGCCATAAGGATGAAAGGGCACAGAGGTGGCGAACCCAGCCCCAACAAAAAGCGTTGCACGATGGGCCGAGCCCTCGGGCGGCACGGGGACGCGCAGGACATACTTCGGGATCTCTTTCAGGCAGTCCAGTTCGAGCCAACTGTGGATCGCATGCTGTGGCGGGTCTTCCTTGTCTCCGCTGAAGAACGCTTCATCGTCACCCATCATCCCCTGCCCTCCCATGACTACGCCTCCTCTCCGCACTCTGCTTGCCTTCCTTATCATCTGCCTGAACGCGCTGCCGGGGATGGCGCAGGAGTCGTTTAGGAAGGTCCTGTTTCTCGGCAACAGCATCACTCTGCACGGACCGAAGGCGGACATTGGCTGGACGGGCAATTGGGGCATGGCGGCCAGCGCTGAAGGCAAGGACTATGTGCATCTGGTCACGGCCGGACTGACGGCCAGATCAGGGGCCGCGCCCGAGACGATGGTGCGAAACATCGCCGACTTCGAACGGAGCCATGCGGGCTTTGACATCGCTGGCAAACTGATGGAGGCGATCGCCTTCCAGGCGGATTTGATCATCCTGGCCATCGGGGAGAATGTGCCCGCACTCAAGACCGCCGCGGAGCAGGCGGCGCTTCAGGAAGCCGTCACCAAGCTGCTCAGCGCCCTGAAGGCTGACCGGAAACCAGTGATCCTGGTGCGCAGCTGCTTCTGGCAGAACAAAGCCAAGGATGAGGTGCTGGAGAAGGCCTGCGCAGCCGTGAGCGGCACCTGGGTGGACATCAGCACGCTGTCCGCCAATGAGGGCAACTTCGCCCGCTCGGAACGTCCCATCGAACACGTCGGCGTGGCAAATCATCCTGGCGACAAAGGCATGGCTGCGATCGCTGCTGCGCTGCTGGACGCGCTCGGGAAGAAGTAGGCAGGAAGGCCGGATCCTTGTTCAGGGCATCTGTGCCCTCGGTGCTATCTGCGGTTAGAAATGCAGTGCTTCTGAAACCTCGACATCACTCAGCAGCAGGCGGGAGAAAGCGCTCCGCGATGGGTTCGACACCACCGCGTTGGCCATCCACGGGCTTGAACGACATTGCAGCAGCTTCCCATCCCGTCTGTGTGGGATAGGGGTAGAGAGGCATTTCCCAGATGTCGGCTGCTTGGTCTTTTTCGACGTGGCGGCCTAACAAGGAGGTGGGTGGCGTGGAGGGGTTGCTTTCGCGCCAGGTGCGGACGGCTTCGAGGAGGTTGGGGGACTGGTTGATGCCGGGGCCGCCGCCGTGGGAGAGGCCGGGGACGATGTAGAAGCGGAAGAAGGACTGGGCTTTCTCCAGGCCGCCCGCCCTCTCGATCACGCGCTCATAGTAGCTGATGGAGGCGTGGTAGGGGACGACGGAGTCGGCGGTGCCGAGGGACATGATGAGCTTGCCACCGCGCTTGGCAAAGGCGCTGAGGTCGGGATTTTCGGCGTTGAGATGAGGAGCGAGCTTGGCGGTGTAGGTGTCGATGTCGGCGCCGAAGTTGATGTCCTCGGGCTTCTTGTCTTTGCCGAAGACCCAGGCGAACAAGTAGAGGTGATCATGCGCGGCGAGGATGGAACTGCCGAGGGGGATGCCATTGAAGATGCGCTCGCCCGTGACGGCGTGGCGTGGGCCATCGAAAAGCTTTTTTAACGCGGCGGCGTGGGCATCGGTGAGTGTGGGATCTTTCTTCCGGGCAAGGGTGATGACGGCGTCGATGTCCTGCGCGGTGCAGCGTGGATCGGCGACGAACTTGCCGGCGACGAGGGGTGCTTTTTCTCGCGGGGCCATGAACTCATTCGCAGCGGCGATGATGCTGGCATCCTGCGCCGGGGTGATGGGGCACTGCTTCAAGATCTGGTCATTCCACAGGAAGTAGGCATGCAGGGGTGTGCGACAATGCGCGGCCACGGCGGCGGCGATGCCATCGTAGTCCTCGGGGTAACGCTGGGCCTCCTGCAGGGCCTGCTGGCCGCCCGTGGAGCCGCCGCTGAAGTAGGAGTACTCGGGCGCACGGCCGTAGTGAGCGTGGACGATCTGCTTGCCGACGACGGTCATGAGATGGGTGGCGCGAAAGCCAAAGTCTTTCCACACTTCAGGATTGCCGATGCCGGAGTCGGAGTTAGGCGCGGTGCCCATGTCAGTGGTGGCGACGGCGTAACCGGCGGCGCTCATGCTGGCGAGACCGCCGGGATTGATCTTGCCAGCAGCGCCGCCATTGCCGAGACCGAGGAAGCGGGCGTTCCACTTGTCGGCATCAGGCAGCCAGACTTCCACCAGGATGTTGGAGCCCTTGGCGGGATTGAGTACAAGCTTGACGATGGTGCGTGTGGCGGAGAGATCTCGCTCGACTGTGGTGATGGTGCCGTGGTCGATCTTGAGGGTGCGGAGATCGGTGAGTTTGGGGCCGGTCGATGACGGTGTCTCACCGTGAACTCGGGAGAAGATGAGGAGTGCCGCCAGGGTGAGGGTGAGCGTCTTGGACATACAAAAGATCATGAGGTGAGATTAGGCGGATGGGTGGGGAGGAGTCGAGTGCGCGGACTGAAAATTGTAAACTGAGAACTGAAAACTGAAAATTGGGTGGGACGAAGAATGGGGTGTTTGTGCGTGAGAAGTGGCTTGGTAGGAGGGTGGCGCTGACTGACGCGCGAGCGGTGTCGACGAGGCAAGGATTGCTTCCTTGCCTCTCTGCCGCAGCACTCCGGGACGCTCCGCGACTTCGACGCCCTCCTATCCAGTTATACTACCAAAGGTTTATTGTTGGCTGTGAAGGGATCACTAGTCTCCGCGTCCCAACCCCCAACGAAAAAGCCCCCCCTAACCATGAATTTCGAAACCTTGCAGCTTCACGCCGGACAGGAGACCGACCCTATCACGGGTTCTCGCGCGGTGCCGATCCACCAGACCACGGCTTACCAATTCAAAAGCTCCGAGCACGGGGCGAAACTCTTTGCCCTGCAGGAGTTCGGCTTCATCTACACGCGCCTGATGAATCCGACGACGGATGTCTTTGAGAAGCGTGTGGCCGCGCTGGAAGGTGGTGTGGCCGCGCTGGCGACCGCTTCCGGGCACTCGGCCCAGTTCATCGCCATCAACAACATCGCCACCGTGGGAGACAACTTTGTCACGACCTCACACCTCTACGGCGGCTCCTACAACCAGTTTAAAAACTCGTTCAAGGGCATCGGCGTAGAGGCACGCTTTGCCGATGGTGTGAAAGTGGAAAGCTACGAGCCGCTGATCGATGCGAAGACAAAGGCTATTTACCTTGAAACGATCGGCAACCCTGGTCTAACAGTGCCGGATTTCGAGGCTTTTGCGGCCCTGGCCAGGAAGCACGACCTCCCGCTGATCGTCGACAACACTTTTGGTGCTGGCGGAGCCATCTGCCAGCCGCTGAAACACGGCGCGCACGTGGTGGTGGAGTCTGCCACGAAGTGGATTGGCGGACATGGCACGAGCATGGGCGGTGTCATTGTGGATGGAGGCACCTATGACTGGGGCAATGGCAAGTATCCGCAGTTCACTTCCCCTTCCCCGAGCTATCACGGCCTGGTGCTGAATGATGTCTTTGGCCTGGGTGGTCCGTTCGGGAACATCCAGTTCATCATCCGCTGCCGCGTGGAGGGCCTGCGCGACTGGGGTCCATGTCAGAGCCCGTTTAATTCCTTCATGCTGCTGCAGGGACTGGAGACACTCTCTCTGCGGGTGGAGCGCACCTGTGAAAATGCGCTAGCGCTGGCTCAGTGGCTAGCCGCGCATCCAGACGTGGAGTCTGTGAACTTTCCGGGCCTGACCGACCACCCGACTCATGCGAATGCGAAGAGGTATCTGACGCGTGGTTTTGGCGGGGTGCTTTCCTTTGTGCTGAAGGGTGATCGCGCCCGCGCTGAGAAGCTCGTCAACAGCCTGGGGCTGATCTCCCACCTGGCCAATGTGGGCGATGCGAAGACGCTGATCATTCATCCGGCCTCTACCACGCACTCCCAGCTCTCCGCTGCGGATCAGGAGCGTGCCGGCGTGCAGCCGGGCATGCTGCGCATCTCGCTGGGCATCGAGCACATCGATGACCTGCGCGCGGACATCACCCAAGCGCTGAAGGCCTGAAGAGTTCAGTGCGAGGCCGACATCGCCGTTGCGCAGGCATGCCCTTCCCCCTACCCGCGATGCTCGCGGAAGCGGATGCCGAGTTCTCTCTCAAGCTGGGCGAGCTGCTGGCGTTCCTTCGGGTGGATGAGGGCGAGGGACATGCCTTTCTTGCCGGCGCGGGCGGTGCGGCCGCTGCGGTGGGTGTAGTACTCGAGCTGGTCCGGGAGCTGATGATGGATGACAAAGGAGAGGCCCTCCACATCAATGCCACGCGCGGCGACATCAGTGGCGACGAGGAACTGGGTGCGCTGCTTTTTGAAGGCGCGCATGACTTTGTCGCGCTCCTTTTGCATGAGGTCGCCCTGGATGACATCGGCAGCGATGCCCATGGCGAGGAGTTCCTGGCAGAGTTCGTTGGCACCAGCCTTGGTGCGGCAGAAGATCAGGCCACGGAGGTCCTTTTGACGCTTGAGGAAGGAGGCGATGAAAGCTGTCTTGTCCTCACGCTTGCAGATGGCGAAGCGGTGGTCGATGTCGGGATTGACGACGTTCGCATGATCGACCTGGATGGAGTGGGCCTGGGGTGACATGCAGCCTTTGATGAGCTGCTGGATGGCATCGGGAAACGTGGCGGAGAAGAGCCAGGTGCTGCGGCGCATGGCGGCAAGCTTCAGGATATCGAGGAGCTGCGGCTTGAATCCCATGCTGAGCATCTCGTCAGCTTCATCGAGCACGACATAGCGGACGAACTCGAGCGTGAGGGCATCGCGCTCGAGGAGATCGAGCAGGCGGCCGGGGGTGGCGACGATGATGTGAGTGGGCCGGCGGAGATTATCGATCTGGCGGTCCATGTCGTCGCCGCCCGTGAGGACTTCGACGAAGATTTTTTCGGTGTATTTGGTGAAGCGGAAGAGCTGCTTGCCGATCTGCTTCGCGAGCTCGCGTGTGGGGGCGAGGACGAGTCCCTGGATGTCCCGGTGCTTGGGATTCATCTTGGTCAGCAGGGGGAGGCCAAAAGCGGCGGTCTTGCCGGTGCCGGTCTGCGCCTGGGCGATGAGGTCGGCACCGTCTTGAAGCAGGAAGGGGATGACCTTCATCTGGACCTCGGTGGGCTTGGTGATGGCAAGCTCCTCGAGTCCGCGGATCATGTCCTCGGGAACTCCGAGGTCTTTAAAGGGGTGTAACGACATGGGTGTTCATGTCTCACAATGAGTGGGAATGCTAGTGGGAATGAAGGGGGAGAAAGCCGGGGGCCGTCGACGGTGGTTTATTGTCGTTAGTGGACGTCGCCGATTGATGGCAGGGCTTGGCTGTGGGGAGGGAGGGGGTCTATCTTGATTCGTAGGGGCCGTGGATGGACTTGATGCGGTGGGTTTCTGCGGAATCGTCGAGGACGATCATTTGGTAGGTTTTGCCGCCGGGGGCGACGCGGAGGACGAGGTGACCCTGGGTGGCGGTGAGCTTTTCGAGGGCCGAGATGTGGCTGAGGGCAGCAGCCTCGCCCAGGGAGGCGATGAGGTGCTCTCTGCGGCCGTCCCACATGCCATTGGTGGTGAAGACATCACGAGGACCGGGGTAGATGTTCTCAGAAAGGAGGCGCTGCAGGACGGCAGGTGAGATCTGCGGGGTGGCCCAGGTTTGGGCCAGCATGACGCGCGGCTGGAGGACGCTGAGGAAGAACTCATTGGTGGTGTCTGAGCCGCCGTGGTGGTTCAGCATCATGACATCCACGGGGCCGGTGACCCAGGCGACGGGTGACTCCATGTCGCGCCACGCCTTGATTGTGGCACGGGCGGCGAGGAGCGGTGTCTTGAGGGAGATCTCGCCATTGAGGACGCCGGGGAGGTCGCCACCGGTGTAGTAGTCGAAGGGGCCATAGCGAAGGCGGAAGGCGGTGCTGCAAGCGTTTTCGTTAGGCTCATCGGTGGCGGGGAAGCGAGATCGGGCCTCGGTCCCCTGCCCTGTCCAGACTTCGGCATTGGCGGCGAGCTGACGGATCTCGAAGCTCGGATACTTGGCGGGGTCCTTGAGCAGCGTGATCTGGTCGTTGGCGCCGGGTTTGAAGCGCTCAACGGTAGTCTGATGCCGGTCGATTTGGCCTTTGAGCGCGGCTTTGTAGTTGGCCGCCAGTTCGCCGGTGAAGGCGGAGGGCTTGCCATAGTCGGGCCAGCCGCGGTCGAGGATCTTGCGGAAGGTCATGAGGCGCGCGAGGTCGGGGATGCCGCCCATGTGGTCGCTATGGAAGTGGCTGATGACGAGGTAATCCAAGGTGCTGTCGGCGGACGGGCGGAACTTCTCAATGTAGCGCGCGACCCACTTGGCGGGAAGACGCGACTCATCGGGGATGCGAGGAGCCTTGTACTTCGGCGGGCGCTTGATATCGTAGCCGTGGCCGCAGTCGATGAGCATGGTAGTGCCATCCGGGAGGATGAAGTAGGCGGCGGCGCCTTCCCCGGTATTGATGTGGTGGATGTCCATGCTGCCGTCTGCACGTGGCGGGAGGAGCTCGCCAACGACATGCGCCTTGAGGGAAGGTAGAGCGATGGTGATGACAACGATCGAGAGGAGGGCACGCAGGCTCATGCAGAAACGAACGCGAAGGCGGAGGGATTGTTGCGGCCTTGGGTAGTGTGGGAAGAAATCGCGATGAGTCGATGCGGGCCTTGGACGGGCTAAAGCCCTCGACTACTTTGAGGGATGTCTCAAAGCGCCATCGAACAAGTGCGGGAACATCTGGATTCTCTCTACCGTGAAGAGTCAGGGCGCATCCGCGCCACGTTGATCCGTTTGCTGGGTGACTTTGATCTGGCGGAGGATGCAGTGCATGATGCGTTTGCGGCGGCACTGGATAGATGGCCGAAGGATGGTATGCCGGACAACCCGCGTGCGTGGCTGATCTCGACAGGACGATTCAAGGCCATTGATACACTACGTCGGCGAGCACGGTTTGATGCAGCGCAGGAGAAGATCACGGCACAGCTTGAAGCTGATATGGAGCAGGCAGCGAGGGGAGAAGATGAGAGTGTGGCGGATGATCGGCTGAGACTAATCTTCATCTGCTGTCACCCTGCACTTCCGCCGGAGGGGCGCGTGGCACTGACCCTGCGCGAAGTCTGCGGTTTGACGACGGAAGAAATCGCACGCGCGTTTCTGATTTCAGCACCTGCACTGGCCCAACGAATTGTGCGGGCAAAGGCGAAGATCCGTGAGGAGCATCTTCCTTATCAAGTGCCGTCTTCGGAGGAATTGCCAGAGCGTTTGGCAGCGGTGCTGCAAGTGGTCTACCTTGTATTCAACGAAGGCTACTATGCCTCCTCCGGTGCATCGCTGATACGGGCGGATCTATCTGCGGAAGCGATCCGGCTGGGGCGGGTGCTGCTGGCGCTATTGCCCGAGCCGGAGGTGGTGGGTTTGACGGCATTGATGCTCTTGCAAGAGTCACGACGCGCTGCGAGGGCATCACCGACAGGCGAACTGATCTTGTTGGAGGATCAAGATCGCACGCAGTGGCATCGCACGCAGATCATGGAGGGTGTGGCACTGGTGGAGCTGGCTTTGATCTCCCGGCGCTTCGGCCCCTACACCGTGCAGGCGGCGATCGCGGCGGTGCATGCGGAAGCGGTGGATGCAGCATCGACCGACTGGACGCAGATTGTGGCTCTCTATGATGCGCTGGCGCAGATGGAGCCATCGCCGATTGTGGAACTGAACCGTGCGGTGGCCGTGGCGATGCGAGATGGGGCGGAGGCTGGTTTGGCGTTGGTCGACAGGCTTCTCGCCCAGGGTGAGCTGGCGGAGTATCGGTTTGCTCATTCGGCGCGGGCGGACCTGTGCCGAAGGCTTGGCAGGACCTCCGAGGCCCGCCTCTCCTATGGGCGAGCGCTGGCAATGACGCAGCAGGAGCCTGAACGGCGATTCCTGGAAAAGCGGCTCCAAGAAATAGGATAGAGTCGATCATAAAGGCCCACGTGAAAAAAAGTGACGGGGCGTGTCGAAATCCGGAGGTCCCACTCGACTACCCTTTGAAACCGACACTTCAACACCGTCGCAACAACCAACCCAACAATCCAAAATGAAATTCCTAATGATGATGATTCCCCGGGGCTACCAACCCTCCACGCCGGATGCCGAAAAGGTGGGCGAAGGCTTTGATCCGAAGCTGGAGGACCTGGAGCCGATGGGGAAATTTAACGACGAGCTCGCCAAGGCCGGGCTGCTCATTGAGGTCGATGGCCTGCACCCCATCACCAAGGGCGCTCGCGTGTCCTTTGCCAAAGGACACGCCACGGTCACGGACGGACCCTTCATTGAGTCCAAAGAAGTGGTCGGCGGCTACTGGATCCTCGAGGCCAGCTCCAAACAAGAAGTCGTGGAGTGGGCGCAGCGCTGCCCGGCCGAGGAAGGTGACGTGATCGAAATCCGCCCGATATGGGAGTTATCAGATCTGAGTCAAGACATGCCAAAAGCCAACTGAACTCAAAACACCCCAAAGGAGCAACAACTATGAAATACATCTGCCTTGGATACATCGAACCGAACAAGCTCGAAACCCAACCTGAAGCCGTGACCCATGCGATGATGGACGAGTGCTTCAGCTATGATGACGAGTTGCGGAAGAACGGACATTTTGCCGGAGGCCATGCTTTGCAGGGCCCGCAATCAGCGGCGACGCTGCGCTGGGACAATGGCAAGGTGGTCGTCACGGACGGCCCCTATGCGGAGACGAAGGAGCAGCTCGGCGGCATCCTCATTCTGGAAGCACGTGACTTCAATCATGCTATCGAGCTCATGTCGAAGCATCCTGGTGTGAAGGCTGGCCCCTTTGAGATCCGGCCAGCGGCTGACCTCAGCGAGATGATCCTTGATAGCGAGCAACGGCGATCCTGATGCCTGCACGACGTGACGCTGACGACTTCAACGATCCGCTTCCCCACCCAGCCAACCATATGTCTAAATTACGCGTTCAATGCTTCAGCATGAGCAGCCCTGGGCCAAGTGGCGCCGGGGACCGTCTTCTTCGATGTGCCGGTGAATGAACGTAACTATCGCGCTTGAGCGCCAACACCATAGATCAGTGGGGACTCACCCTGCTGATGCGCGCCGATGTCAGGTGCTTTACCGGTGAAGGCAGGCGTGAAGTTCGGAATGGGCTGCGCAGCTCCAGCACCCGGGCTGCCCTTGGCCAGTTGGAACTGGCCGGCCCTCTTCCCGGCATCGAAACCTGCGCCAGCGACATAGGCGGGCACACCACGCACGCCGTGCTTCTCATGGGTCTCTGGCACCTGGCCATTGAAGAGGTCGTAGTCGAAATCATTGTCAATGTTAGGCTCCGCAGAGCTGGCGCTGCGCCCGGTCGCGGCACGCACCTGGAGGATGTTGTTACGAGTGATCGTGTGGGTGACGATCCGGCTGCCCCCGAGCCCACCGGTAGGCAACGCGCCGTCCTCTGAGAAAACCGTGTTGTGAAAGATGTATTGATGGCCGGTCTGCCACTTCACTCCGCCAGCATTGCCCATTTTCAGGAATCCGTAGCCGGCCGTTTCTGGCGTCACCTGACAGCGTCCGGTCACATTCCCCCAGATATAAAGCGGACCGATGGATGTCGCGGCATTGGCGATCATGTTCGCGGCACCAGAAATGTAGTTGTCCCACACACGCACATTGCGACCGCTGCCTTCCACCTCGAGGCCGTCGTCCCAAGCGTGGGTGACGAGGTTGCCATAAATGTCCGAATCCGCTCCCGGCGCACCGCGAAAGCTCCCATTCGCGCCACCGCCAATGGGGTCATTGAACATGTGCTCTGGATCCGACACACATTCGTTGAAGCGGATCACATGATTGCCCTCAGTGTCAAAAAAGCTGATCGCTTGTGGACCTGCTGGATGGGATGAAGCCTTCGGCTCAAACCAGTTGTTGGTATCCTGACTCGGGTGATGCAACCGGCAGCGCTGCACGACGATACGGGTCACATCGGGATTCCGGCATAGCACCGCTGAGTCGCCATTGAACCCAAAGCCTGTCTTGGGATTCAGTCGCCCCCAATCGGAGATGTCGCAGCCTTCAATGATGACATCATGACCCGATGCCACGTCAATGGCACCGATGGATTTCTTGATCAGATTCTTGGTCGCCCCGGCTCCCTTCAGCACAAAGCCGCGCAGGATGACATACGAGGCATTCACCGTGATGCAGTTGTTGTGCAGGTGCTGCACGTTGATCGTCGAGCCGGTGCCATCATACACCTTCCATGCGTCCGGCTTGCCGCCTTCCGAGATGATCAGCGGCGCATCACCACTCGGCACGCGCACGACCTCGCCTTCAGGAAAGCGTTCGCTCCAGGTGCTCGCCATCAGTCGTGTGGAAATCTCAGTTCCCGCAAGCGTCAGTTCCACCTCATAAGTGTTCCCCGGCTGGAGACGGACAATGCTGCCGCGATAGTCCGTGAGGTCTTCCTCCGTGCCTTCGATCGGATTGTAGCGCATGGACAAACCATCGCTCCACCCGGCCGCATCCTTTACGCGATAGCGCACCTGCACGGCACGATCCGCCGCGCCTCCGGGAGGCGACCAGTAGAGCCCCAGGCAATGAAAGGTCGGCACCGCAAGCGCCTGGCCAGCGGCCGGAGCCTTTACTTGTCCAAAAGTCGCTTGATGACCAAGAAGCGTGATGAGGAGAAGAGCCGGGGAGAGGAAGCGAAATGACATGGGCAAAAGGTTGGAGTGAGACACCGCAGAGAGGCTCTCATAACGCACCAATCGCCCACCGCTTGTCGGCCTACTTCACTCGGCTTCGCTTTTCCACGGAGTCCAAGTCACCGTTCAAAGGCCGCCCGGGATCTTCTTGAGCGCATCATTGATCAGGCGATTTGCCTCCGCTTCGATGCCATCGGCGTCGTCGATCTTCGCAGGCTTCGCGGCACTGGAAGCTGGGGTGCTGGACCAGTCCAGCCCTTCGGTGAAGACCTTGACCGTACAGCCTTTGCCGGCCGGCTGCACCATGATGGTGACGTCGGCATCGTTGAGCTTGCGCTTGAGGATGGCGTTGTTCTTGCCCATCAGGCTGCCGGGGGAATCTTTCCAGCCTTGCGCCTTCAGCTTCGCGGCAAACTCCGTCGACACGGCACTCACCGGAGAGTCAGAGCGGAAAGTGATGTGCCCAACCAGTTGTTTGTACTCCACATCCTGGGCGCCGGAGGGCAGAGGGAGATCTTTAACGGCGATCTTCGGCCCGGTGGCAGCGGGCTCTACCGCAGGCTCGTCAGTCTTTGTCATCTTTTTGCCAGCCTTCTCAGGCTCGAGTTCTTTGACTGCGGCAAAGGCACCTTTCGGCAACGGTGCTGAGAAGGTCAGGTCGACGTCCCACTTTTGCCCGAAGGCCTCATCCTCGCCACCCGTGGTCAGGTGCCCGGACACATGCGTGTCGGTGACCTTGAAATCGGTCATCTTGATCTGTCCGAGAGCGGTGAAGGGCGACTTCTCATGTGAGGTGTGAGCGACCTCACATCCAAAGATGCCGCCGTCCTTAAAGGTGCTGATGCTCAACGCGCTGCCGAGCTCTTTGAACATCGCATCAAACTCAGGCTTCTTGGACGAAGACGGATCCTTCTCGGTGAACACAAACTGGATGGCAGCCTTGTCACTGAAGGGCTCGCGATTTTGAACGACGAGGAACTGGATTTTGCCGTCCTTGCCATCCCCCAGGAACTTGCCTTTCACGACAGCCTTGTCTGGTAGCGTCTGAGCGCTGATCATAGAGCCGCTGGCGAGAGCGACAACCACGGGAAGGAGAATAGTTCGATAGGCATTCATAGCGCAGCAAGGCTTCCTGATCGCCTGGGAGATGCAATCGGTTTCCCCCTGGCACACACGGAAGTAGCATGAGCTACTGAACACTCACGACGCCTCGAACTGATGGCCTACGGAACACACCGAATGCGCGGGAAAAGGTCAGACAGTCTTTGTTTCTGTGTGTTCCGTAGGCACTAGGACTTGGACTCTCTACGTCAGAGAGTGGAGATGAAAACGAAGAGAGACCCTGGATCGCCAGTTGCGCGGGTGGAGCTTCTCGGCCAAATCCGGCGGTGTAAGCCTTACCGAACCAACCGCCAACCTCCTGTACTCATCATGAAGTCACTTCCGATTGCCTTGTCCTCCGCTCTGCTGTTGCTCGCCACGAGCTGTGAAACGAAGAAGAAAGATGCCGCCGCCACGTCAGATGCTGTGCCACTGCCTAGCTCGGCGCTGGCACAAACTGCCCAGCCACCGGCAAGCACGGTGGACGCCTCGGGTATCACCACCACACCGAGTGGTCTCCGCTACAAGGTCCTTTCTTCCGGACCTGAAGGCGGACGGTCACCGGGCCGCTTGGATTCCGTGATGGTGCACTACCGTGGCACCCTGACGGACGGCACGGTCTTTGACAGCTCGTATGATCGCGGGCAGCCCGCCACCTTCGGCGTGGGACAGGTGATTCCCGGCTGGACGGAAGCTCTTCAGCTCATGAAGCCCGGTGACAAATGGATGATCCACATCCCCAGCCGCCTCGGTTATGGCAGCCAGGGCGCAGGCGCCAAGATCCCGCCTAACAGCGATTTGGTCTTCCAGGTGGAGCTGCTCAACGTGGTGAGCGGCTTCTGATCAAGGGCCGCTGGCTCCCTCGCAGTGGGGGAGCCAGTGGCGAAATGAGTTAAGCAGGCTTTCCTAACGTCTCATTGAAAAACGTCAGCGTTCGTTCCCAGGCCAGCTTGGCGGCAGCTTCGTCATAGCGCGGAGTGGTGTCGTTATGAAAGCCGTGGTTGGTGCCGGGATAGGTGTGAGCCGTGGAACGGATCTTGTTCTCCTTGAGCGCGGTCTCATAGGCAGGCCAGCCTTCGTTCACCTTGGCATCGTTCTCGGCGTAGTGAATGAGCAGAGCGCCTTTGATCTTCGGCACATCAGCGGCGGCGGGTTGGCGACCGTAGAATGGCACGGCAGCCTGGATGAGATCAGGAAGACGCACGGCCAGAGTATTTGCCATGCCACCACCGAAGCAGAAGCCCACCACGCCCATCTTGCCATTGCAGGCCGCATGCTTGCTCAGCCATTCAGCGGCCGCGACGAAGTCCTCCGTCATCTGTGCAGGATCGCGCTTGGCCTGGAGCGTGCGGCCTTCATCATCACTGCCAGGATAGCCACCGAGCGGGAAAAGGGCATCAGGCGCGAAGGCCACGAAACCCGCCGCGCCGAGGCGACGTGCCACGTCTTCGACGTAAGGGTTCAAACCGCGGTTCTCATGCACCACGATGATGCCCGGCACCTTGCCAGAAGCCTTGGCTGGCTTCACCAGCAGGCCGCGCATCTTGCCAGCGCCTTTCGGTGAATCATACTCGGCATAGCTCGCATGAATGCGGGGGTCGTCTTTGGCCACCTGCTGGGCCAGCGAGTAGTTCGGGCTTAGCATTTGCAGCAGAGCAGCGGCGGTCACACCACCGGCGGCGAAGCGCGAGGCTTGATCGAGAAAGGCGCGCCGGTCGACCCGGCCATGCACATACTCGTCGTAAAGGTTAAGAAGGTCCTGGTCAAAATCGGCGGAGGTTTGGCGGTTCATGGCAGGAGAATAACGAACCATAGCACCCGATGGAAAGACTAAATCTTCCGGCCCTTTTCGGGATTCAGCTTCCCGATACCGGCCAGATAGCGGACCGAAAAATCGATGAAGGCGCTCACACGGGCAGGTAGAATGCGCTGCCCGGCATAGACGATATGGATGGGCAGGTCCATGGCCTTCAGGCGTGGCAGAACAGGCACCAGTTCACCGGATTCGAGCTCTTTCTCGATCAGCCAATCCGGCAGCAAGGAGACGCCGAGCCCGGTGCGCACGGCCTCGCGGATGCTGGTGACACCTTCGGAGATGAGCACCGGAGAGGTGCGCAGGGTCTGTGCGGCTCCCCTGCGGTCAAAGAGGGTGACCTCCGTGGCACTCCAGAACTGGGATCCGGCCAAAGAAACCCACGGCCAGTTTTGGAGGTCCGCCAGGGTCTTCACCGGAGGGCGACTCTCCACCAAGGCAGGCGAGGCAGCCAACTGAAGCGTGATCTTGCCAGCAGGCCGGGCAATCACACTTTCATCCATGATCTTGCCCGGGATGATGCCCACGTCACAACCCTCTTGAATGACGTGCAACGGGCGGTTCGTCAGCGCCAGGGTGGCCGTCATCTTGGGGTTCTCCATCAAAAACTGGCTAACCAAAGACGTGATCACCCACTGTCCAAGATCAACTGTGGCAAAGACATGCAATTGACCGCTCAGGGTGGTGTGATCCGTGTGCAGACGGCGGTTTGCCTCCTCGGCATGGGTGAGCATGGTCCTGGCATCCGCCAGCAGGCGATGGCCCGTCTCGGTCACGCTCATCTGATGCGTGTCCCGGCGCAGCAGCACGGTGCCGCAAAGCTCCTCCAAAGTCCGCAACTGCCGGCTCAGCGTGGGTTGGGAAACTCTCAGGCGCCTCGCTGCGGCTGAGATGCTGCCGCATTCCACAATAACCGTGAAGGTGCGCAGCAGGGTGAGGTCTTCAAAGGCTCTCATGCAAATCTTGAATGACTGTTATAGGCAGCTGGTGGCTACACGAACGCGGATGATGAGGACAAGCTGCCGCCGTCATCAGACACCCAACATCGGACACCCAGATCAAGACTATGAAAATCGTTATTATCGGCGGCACAGGACTCATCGGATCACAAGTGGCCAGGAAGCTGCGCGAACTCGGCCACGACGTGCTGGCCGCAGCACCTAGCACCGGCATCAACACACTGACCGGCGAAGGACTCGCAGAAGCCCTGACTGGCGCTGAAGTAGTCGTGGATGTGGCCAACTCACCCTCCTTTGACGACGAGCCGGTGATGCACTTCTTCCAGACCTCAGGCCGCAATCTCCTGGCCGCAGAAGCCGCTGCGGGGGTGAAGCATCACATCGCCTTGTCCGTAGTCGGCACGGAGCGCCTTCTCGCCAGTGGTTACTTCCGTGCCAAGATGGCGCAGGAGGAGCTGATCAAGGCCTCGCCTGTGCCCTACACAATCGTCCGGGCCACGCAGTTCTTCGAGTTCGTGGGCAGCATCGCTCACGCCAGCACGGATGGACAGACGGTCCGCCTGTCCACAGTCATGATGCAGCCCATCGCCTCGGCGGACGTGGCGGCTGCGCTCGCGGATGTTGCCGTCGCCGCGCCCATCGACGGCACGGTTGAGCTGGCCGGACCTGAACCGATCCGAATCCACGATCTAATGGGCCGATACCTGAACGCCACTCAGGATTCCCGGACCGTGGTGACGGACGAAAAGGCGGGCTACTTCGGGACTCCCGTGAACGATCAAAGCCTGACCCCAGGAGCCCACCCGATCCTCGGCAGCACCCACTTTGATGCCTGGCTACGGATTTCAGCGGCCAAGAAGTAAGCGAAGAACGGGGGGCAGGTTCACTCTGGGGGGTGGCCTTCCCCCTGGATCTGCGCCAAGTCCGATAGAGCCAGGGGGTGTTCGCCGTAGCCTACAGCCCCCCGTTTGAAGATCAGAATGACATATCCCGGAAAGACTCGCAGCGGCGTGATGGCCATGGCCTTTTTTGCCATTGCTTGCACCCTGCCCCTGCTTGGTCAGGCCCAAAGCGCCGACGACAAGAAGGCAGAAGAACTTCGGGTCGATGCACTCAAGTCCTTCCGCGAGAAAGCGGCTCCTTTCGTGAAGGAATACTGTGTGGAGTGCCACGGCAACCGCAGGTCCAAGGGTGCCCTCAATTTTGAGGTCGCGGTCAAGAAACCCGGTGATGCAGCCTTTGGACAAAAGTGGGCGCAGGCGCTGGCCAACGTGAACGCGCATGACATGCCACCAGATGACTCGGACCAGCCGTCCGACAAGGAGCGAGAGGCTTTCCTGGACACTCTGGCGAAGATCAAGTTCCTCAGTCCTCGCGATCCCGGCCCCTTCGTGATCCGTCGCCTAACCAAAGTGGAGTATGGCAACACCCTTCATGATCTCTATGGCGTGGATCGTGATGTCGCGAAGGAACTGCCTGATGAGGTGTTTGGCGAGGGCTACATGAACACGCTTTCGCCGCTGCAGTCGGAGCAGTATCTGGGCATCGCCAATGAGGTGCTGGACCGAATCCTGGCCCCCAAGGATCTGCCCGCTACCAAGACTCAGCAACGTTTGTTCGGCGAGGTGCCCGCCGCCGGTGTCGACGTTCGTCAAGCCGCGAGAAAGATCGCACGCTCGCTGGCTCGGGATGCGTATCGCCGCCCCCCCTCAGAGGCTGAACTGGATGTGCTCGTGGGCGTCTTTGACTTGGGCCAGAAGAACAAGCTCACCTACCCGGACTCCCTGCGCCTCATGCTGAAGGCCGTGCTCGTCTCTCCGCAGTTCCTTTTCATCACCCCGGCAAAAGCGGCGGAGGCAGGTCAGGCCATTGTTCCGCTCGATGACTACCAGCTCGCCTCTCGTTTGTCCTATCTCATCTGGGCTACCATGCCGGACGCGGAGCTTTCTGCTCTCGCAGATCAAGGCAAGCTCCACGAGCCTGAGGTCTTGAAAGCCCAGGTGAAGCGCCTTTTGGCGGATCGCCGCTCACGGGCGCTCTTTGACGGCTTCGGCGCGCAGTGGCTGGGGCTTGGAGACCTGAAGAACCAGACCTTTGATCCTGCCAAGTTCCCTCAGATGACTCCTGAGATGCGCACCGCCATGTATGACGAGGCGCGGCTGTTCTTTGACAGCATCGTGCGTGAGAACCGCAGCGTGGTCGGTTTCGTGGACAGTGACTACACCTTTCTGAACGGCACTCTGGCCAAACTTTATGGAATGGAGAAGGACATCACCGGTCCCGAGATGCGTCAGGTGAAGCTGACGAACAAAGATCGTGGTGGCATCCTGGGCATGCCTGGGGTGCTGGCGACCACCTCCTTTCCGAACCGCACCAGCCCCGTGAAGCGCGGCGTGTGGGTGCTGGAGCAGGTGCTGGGAGAGCGCGTGCCGCCCGCACCGCCGAATGTGCCCACTTTGGAAAAACAGGATGGCAAGAAGGTGGCCAATCTCACGCTGCGCCAGCGCACGGAACTGCACCGCACGAATGTCGTCTGCGCAAACTGCCACAAGATCCTCGACCCCATCGGCTTTGGCCTGGAGAACTTCGATGCCATCGGCCAATGGCGTGACCAGGACGACACCGGCGGCAAGATCGATGCCGCAGGCGAACTCCCCGGTGGGAAGCACTTCTCATCTCCGAAGGAACTCAAAACCATCCTCAGTGCACGAACCGCAGATCTGGCCCGTAATCTGACCGAGAGACTACTGGCCTATGCCCTGTGCCGGCAGCTCGAAGGCTATGACGAGATCGTGGTGGACCGCCTGATGGAGACCATCGCCAAGGATGGTTATCGCATGCAGACGCTCATCACCGAGGTCGTCACCAGCTACCCCTATCTCAATCATCGCATCCAAGAACAACTCACCGCCACCTCCCATGCGAAGTAACTTCCTCATCGACCGCCGCACCTGCCTGAGAGGGCTGGGCGCCACACTCGCGCTGCCGCTTTTGGAAACCATGGGCTGGGCGGATCTAGCCAAGGGCAAAGCCGTGAAGCCACCCGTGCGCATGGGGTTCATGTACATGCCGCATGGGGTCATCATGGACCAGTTCTGGCCTGCGACTCCAGAGAGCTATCTGAAGTCACCGCCGCCTGCGCTGGAGTCGCTGCGCCCCATCTTGGATCAATGCCTGCTAATGAAAGGCATCTCAGGCGTGCCCATCTCACCCTTCAATGGCGCGCCGCATGCGCTGGAACTTTCCACCTGGCTCACCGCGCAGTTGCCGGACGCGGACAAGCGGAACCAGATCCATATCTCGATTTCGGCGGACCAGATTGCCGCGAACTATGTGGGCGGGCTGACTTCCCTGCCCTCGCTGGAGCTGGCCACCATGCCGCAGACGCACAAGGAGAACCAGGAAGGCTTGAACGAGGGCTACTATTCACACTGCAGCTACCGTTCACCTACTCAGGCCGTGCCTGCCGAGACGAATCCACGCAATGTGTTGAATCGTTTGTTCGGCAAGTCTGACAAGCCTGGCAGCCTCTCACAGGCAGACCCGCTGGACCGTCAGATGCTGGATCTCGTCATCGGCGGAGCCAAGGACCTGCGCAAGAGACTGCCCCAGGCTGACCAGCACAAGCTGGATGAGTATCTGGACAGCGTGCGCGCCGTGGAGCGTCGCATCGCCGCCATTGAACATCGCCAGAAGGAAGCGGCGATGGAGAAGGCCGGAGTCGCTTCCAGCAAGCGCCACGCTTCCGACTCACCGCCCATCGAGATCAAAATCCCCGAGGGCGACAAGCGCAGCGAATACATGCAGGTCATGTGTGATCTAAACGTGCTCGCCTTCCAGACCGACACCACGCGCGTGAGCACCTACATCGGCTCCACGCCGAATGGTGTGTCCTATCCGGAGCTTGGATTTAACGACTCGCATCACTCCCAGACGCACCATAACAACGAGCAGGTCAAGTCGGGCAAAGTCGCGGCCATCACGAAGTTCAACATCGACCAGTTCGCCTACATGGTGAAGAAGATGGCCAGCCTGCGCGAGGGCGATGGTACCCTGCTCGACAACTGCATCATGATGTGGGGTTCGGGGCTGGAGGACGGGAACAAGCACAGCCGCGAAAACCTGCCCTTCATCGTCGCTGGCAAAGGCGGCGGCACGGTGAACACTGGCCGCTACCTGCCTAACATCAAAGGTAATCAAGGCGACCTGCTCACCACTCTGCTCGCCTGCGCCGGAGTGCCGCTGGACCGCCCGATTGGGATTGCCACGAAGCAGATCAAAGAGATGATGATTGGCATCTGAGATTCTCCAACCATGATCCGTGCCCTTTACCTGCTCTTCCTGGCGACCACCTCGCTCTTCGCTGCTGAACCTGTGGTCGATGTCTGGCCTGAAGGCAAAATGCCCGGCAAAGGCGCCAAAGATCCCGAGGCCGAAGTGCCAAGGAAGGATGGCTATCACCGCATCACCAATGTCAGCCGTCCTACGCTGACCTTGTTCAAAGCCACGCGGAGCGACAACACACCCGCGCCGGTGGTCATCGTCTGTCCAGGAGGTGGCTACGGCTACACGGTCATCGACAAAGAAGGTTCCGAGATCGCGATGTGGCTGACCAAGAATGGCATCAGCGCCCTGGTGCTCAAATATCGCACTCCGAACAATCGCGAAGGAGCTCTCCAGGATGCGCAACGTGCCATCAGCCTGACCCGCGTGCATGCCGCCGAGTGGAGCGTTGATCCGAAGCGTATCGGCATCATCGGATTTTCCGCAGGTGGCAATGTGGCGGCCAAATCGAGCACGCAGTTTGAGGCACGCGCTTACCCGGTGATCGATAAAGTCGATGAGCAGAGCTGCCGCCCTGATTTCGCCATCCTGGTTTATCCTGCCTATCTCGATGACAAGAAAGGCGGCGTCTCGCCTGACCTCAATCTGAAGGTCAGCATCCCTCCAACGCTCATCATTCACAGCGAGGACGACAAGACTCATGTCGTGGGCAGCAAGGTGTATCATGAGGCGCTCAATGCCGCGAAGATCGGGCACGAGTTCAAGCTCTACCCCACCGGCGGCCACGGCTATGGACTGCACTGCGAGCGTGACGCCAAAATCTGGCCCGAGGATGCCCTGAAGTGGCTTCAGAGCATCGGCATGCGCTAGATTAGCGGAGCTGTTTTTGGCCCTCCTGCCCAGGGAAATGGGAGGGACCTGAAAATATTTTCAGAAAGTTGTCCTCCGGTCCGAAACTCGTTCGTCGCCTTGTTGAACCTCGTGGTTCAGACCACTCCAACAACAAGCCTTTCACACCGATGAACACTCAAATCTTCGTCAATCTGCCCACCGCCGACCTGCCCCGCACTCTCGCCTTCTGGAAGGCGCTAGGCTTCAGCCACAACCCCACCTTCACCGATGACACCGCCGCGTGCATCGTGATCAGCGAGCACATTCATCTGATGGCCCTGACCCATGCGAAGTTCCGCGAGTTCACCCCGCGTGAGATCTGCGATACCCGCAAGGTCACCGAAGTGCTGAACTGCCTTTCCTGCGACAGCCGCGAAGAGCTGGAGACACTGGTCTCCAAGGCCCTAGCCAATGGCGGCTCTTCGTATGCTGACCCCAAGGACTATGGCTTCATGTATCAGCATTGCTTTGCGGATCCAGATGGCCATCAATGGGAACTCGTCCACATGAGCGCCATGCCTCCTGAGTCCTGATCCTTTCCCCCCTGAACTCAGAACAACACTCCACCTACCTAACATTATGATCAAAAAGATCCTCCTCGGCCTCGTGGCCATCATCGCTGTGGTGCTTGTCATCCCGGTTTTCAAGACGCCTCATTATCGTGTCGAGCGCAGCCTTGCCATCGCGGCACCACCGGCGGCGCTCTTTGACTATGTGAACAACCACAAGAAGTTCAACGAGTGGAACCCCTTCGCCAAAATGGACCCCCAGGCCAAGATGACCCACAGCGGTCCCGAAGCAGGTGTGGGCGCGGTTTCAAGCTGGGCTGGCGAGCTGACCGGTGAAGGCTCCGCGACCATCACGGAGAGCAAGCCTAACGAACTTGTGCGCGAGCGCATGGACTGGAAGAAGCCGATGGAAGGAGTCAGCACCGTCGAGTTCACCCTCAAGCCCGAGGGCGACAAGACGGTCGTCACCTGGGCGATGTATGGCGAGAACAACTATGTCGGCAAACTCATGAGCCTGGTCATGGACTGCGAAAAGATGTGCGGTCCGGAGTTTGAAAAGGGCCTGACTGACCTGTCCAAGCTCGTGGCCGCCAAGCCCGCTCCATAATCCACACTCAACGCTCCCAGGATCATGAACAACCAACAACCTATCGGCGAGCATTTGCTCTTCATCCGTGGCACCCACTGGGGCAGCTCGCTGTCCCCTGCTGAGCTTCAAAATGCCATGACGGCTTTCTACGCCTGGGTCGACGGACTTCGAGGCAGGGGCCTGCTGCGCGGTGCCCAGCCTCTGATGGAAGAGGGCAAGCTCGTCACCGGAGCACGCGGCACCGTGGTGACGGATGGCGTCTTCGCCGAGTCCAAGGAGGCCATCGCTGGGTACTTCCTGCTCTCCACCGACTCCACTGCCGAAGCGGTGCGTCTGGCGCAAGAGTGCCCGGTGCTGGCTTATGGTGCGCAGATCGAGGTGCGTCCTGTGGCGGATGTCTGCCGCCCCATGGCTGACGTCAAGGCGGCCACAGCCGCCTAACGAACTGGCTGGCCTCATAAGGCTGGCGTATATGTCAATTTGAACAGTGCTGGTTGTTGACGGGAATCCTCAGCATGCTTCATCATGAGTCATGCATGCGGATTCCTCAGCCGGATTGACCGACGACTTGTTCAGGCGCGAAAGCGGCCGCCTGATCGCATCGCTTGTGGCACAGCTAGGCACCCATCGGCTGCAGCTCGCTGAGGATGTGGTGCAGGAGGCCATGGTGAAGGCGCTGCAGACCTGGCCGTATCGCGGCATCCCTGACAATCCCGGGGCCTGGCTCATGCAGGCCGCGAAGAACCTCGCGCTGGATTTACTCCGTCGTGAGCAGCGCTGGAATGAGAAAGAAACCAGCATCGCAGCGGAGTCTGAACGCTGGCTGGCCGCTGGAGATTCCCCCATGCCGACGGATGACGAGATCGCAGATGACACGTTGAGAATGCTCTTCGTGTGCTTTCATCCGCAGCTCTCCATGGAAGCGCAGACAGCGCTCGCCCTACGAACGGTCTGCGGCATGAGCGCGGCGGAGATCGGCAGTTCCTTTCTCACCAGCGAGGCTGCGATCTCAAAGCGCCTCGTGCGTGCACGCCAGCTCATCCGCGAGCTGGCGCTGCCCTTCACCGTGCCTGGAGTGGCTGAGCTTCCTGAGAGACTCGAAGGTGTGCTCGGAGCCATCTATCTGCTTTTCAATGAAGGCTACAAAGCCTCGGGCGGCACCGCCTTGGTGCGTCATGACCTATGCCACGAAGCGATGCGACTCGCAGGCCTTCTGCTTGCCCACCAGGCCACCCGCCAGCCCCGGGTGTTCGCCTTGCTCGCCTTGATGTGCCTGAATGCATCACGACTCGCGGCACGCACTGACAGTGAAGGAAGACTCTTGCGTCTCCATGAGCAAAACCGCGCCGTGTGGGACCAACGCTTGATTCATCAAGGTCTGCAGGCTCTCGCCAATGCTAGCATCGGCGATGAGGTCAGTCACTATCACCTGGAGGCCGGCATCGCTGCCTGTCACTGCCTGTCTCCCGATGAAGCCCGCACCGACTGGCAGCGCATCCTCTCGCTCTATGATCAGTTGATGCTGGTCCGTCCTTCGCCCATCACAGCGCTGAATCGCTCCGTGGCCGTGGCGCGCCTTCACGGACCCAAAGAGGGACTCGCAGAGATCAGCAAGATCACAGATCGCAGCACGCTGGAGGCCTACCACCTCTACCATGCCATCCGTGGAGCCTTCGCCGCAGAACTCGGCCGGGCAGCGGAGGCGCTAACGCATTTCCGACAAGCTGGAAATCTGGCTACCACGCCTTCGGAGAAAGATTTCATCCAGCGTCGCATCCGTGAGGTCAGCGAGCCTGGCTGACGAGACTGAACTGAGGACATGTGACACGAACTCGATGGCAGCGCCACAGTCCCGGTCACGGTAGCAAGGGTCTCCGCGTTTTGATGGACTGCACCGTTGTCTCGGAGCCAAAGGCCACGATCGATAGCGGGCGGTCGATGTCTGAATAGTCTCCCCGATGATCGAAACGCAGCGAGCCATCCACCTTGATCGTTTGCCGGTCCTTGCCCACATACCAGCGAATGACCACAAACCTCCCCTTCGGCAGTTCACCCTGCTTGGGCATGTAGGTCTTGTCGGCAGGCCCGCCATCAATGCGTAGTTCATCGGGTTTGCTCTGCCAGTTGAAGATGACCTGGTCCGCCGCATATCCGAGACGTAGGTCGAGCCCTTCCACCTTCACGACCAGTTCGATCTCCACCGGCGGCTTGAACCTTGCCTCCGTGGAGACACCAGCGCCTTTCATGAGATGAATCGGCAGATCATCAGGCGTCGGCGTGACCCTGCGTGTGTGGTCTTCCCAGGTCCCCCCAATGAATGCGTTTTTCTTTAAGCAGCTCTTGGCAAGCTGGCGCACTTCCAACGCAGCATCGCTTCTGCCCTCCCGTGCCAGCCTGACTGCCAGGACATCCATCTGCCGCACCAGTTCCCGTTGCAGCGGCTCAAGCCGACGCTGTAGGGACACGCGCAGCGACTCTTGCGCCTCCAGATACTTCCGCCGCATGGCGGGAAGTTCCCGCAGCCCACGCGGAAGCACTGGCAAAGACTCCTCGTGATTGGCCTCCACCGCCTCCTTCTCAGCCTTGAGCGCCATCGCCTCCTCCAGCATTCCCCTCAGCGTGGCATCCTGCTGCATCCTGTCCAAGGCCTTGATGTAGCCCAGGCTGAGCTCCTCTCGCGCCTTGGAGAGATGCGTTTCCACCAGCTGCGAAACCTTGGACTTGTAGTCGAGCAGCAGCACCTCCAATTCTGGAGGCGATGATGCCGGCTGAGCGACCAGCCCGCCAAGGCCTCCTGCCAGGGCAATTGTGATAGCGTAGATGGTTAGGCGAGTCGAGCTCATGAGTTGAGGAAGGGCGTTCGTGGAGCGACGAATGAACCAGGAGTGATCGTGAAGATGCGAGCAGCACGCACGGCCAGAGACACACGCCAGACCTCCTGCGGCAATCTGCGCACAAGCTACTTGGACACCGGCACTTCGAGACGCTTGTTCAAGACGGTGAGCAACTCGGCGCGCTCCGCAGGACTGATCGTGGCGGTCTGTGACCAGACTTGAAATTGCTGCACACCCGCAGGCTTCAGCTCCTTGTTCTTCGCCAGTTGCAGCCGGGTATTGCGCCCCATTGCTCCAGGCAGTTGCTGCGTCCAGGCGAGCGGCACGTTCAGCGGCACCTGATGGTCAAACCAGACCCGGCAAAAGTTGCTGGCTGGCTTGGCCACTTCCGGCGCTAGCTTCGGCAGATCCAGCTTCAGGATCTCGGCCGCATTGGCATCGATGTTACCCAGCTTGTTATAGTAGTGGTCTGTGAGCATCCGCAGCGCGGCCTGCTGCCAGTTGCCACGCGAATGTGCTTTGAGATAGGCAAAGGCTTCCTGGGGGCGGCCCACAAACTTGACCATGGCCAGTTGCCCAAGTGCTTCACCATACGCCTTGAGGTCGGTGATCTGCTGGATGAACTGGGTGGATTGATCGAGGTCATTCTGCGCGGCGAACTGCATCACTGCATGAGAAACAGAGTCGGCATACTCGCGTCCCAGCAAACCTTCTCCCACAACAAGGTCCAGCGCGGCCTGGGGATCGACTGCCGCGAGCCGCCTGGCCAAATCGAAGGCAAGTTCCTGGCGATCCTTGCCCACAGGCACTTGCTTCAACCACTGGGCAGCGGCGGATGCGTGAGACAAGGGCACCCCGCGCAGCACTTCACTCGCTGCTGCCACTTGGTCGACGATCGTGGTGGACTGCATGATCCTTTGCAGGAGCGCAAAAGGATCATCGGCGGTCCGGCCATAGAGGCAGGTCAGCGCGATATCCCGTGTGTTTGAAGAGGCACCGGCGGTCCAGCTTAGCAGTGTCGATTCGTCAGGAAGATCGCGCATGCCGCGGATGACATCCCGCATCCCGGCGAGATCCTTCAACTGAGAGGCATGCTGCATCGCCGATTCAGGATTGGCCCCGGCCCAGCCTTGGAAGATGCTGGCTTTGAAGTCGTGCATTCCAGCCTCACTGCTGCTCGCCGCGAGCTCGAGCACATTCGGGTAGTTCATGCCCGCATCACCACGGGCAGCGCGCAGGATGGCCACCGCGACGGTGCTGATGTTGCGATCCGAGGACCTCGCCAGCTCTTGGATCATCTGCTCAAGATGCTGTGGCGACACCTCACCATCCATCGCCAGTTTCATCGCCCGTGCGACAATGGCACTCCTACCTGCGGCGAGCTTGCGACCGAACGCCGACCAATCGATCTGCGGGCCGCCTTGCAGCATCGCCAGATCGACAAGGTAGCCTTCATTGCCTCCAGCGCCCATGCGGGCAATCACGGACGCAGGATCTGCCATCGCCTCTAGCGCGATGATGACATCCTGCTGCAGGCCTTTGGCCGTCAGGCCGCCCATCCATTGGCGCAGGGTCTCTGACTGGATCTGCTTGGTCGAGAGCACGTAGAGCAGTTGCTTCCGCAAGCCCCAGCCGCCATCTGGCTGAGCTGTCACCCAATCCAGCACGGCCAGCGGATCCTCGTTGCTCCAGGCCATCAGGTAGTTATCGAAGGCTTCCGTGCGGTTGGCCAGCAGGACAAACGTGCTGCGCCACGTGGACACGCTGGCATCCAGGTCTTTGGCGATGAGTTGATCAAAAGCAGCTCGTGAAATCTGCACACCCATCTTCTGTAGCATGGCGTAACGAACTTCAGGATCGCTCTCCAGCAGCACTTGCTTCTTCCGCTCGTCCAGGGCCATCAAGCTTGTGAACTGGAAGCTCGACTCCCACTTGCCGCGCCTGGCAGCGATTGCTGCCCTGCCGTTATGGGTCCCGCCTGTGCCCGCTTTCGAAGTTCCTGACGCGTGGGTCAGTCCCTTCTCCGCCTGCCCGTGCGGATCTGTGCCAGACGAAGCCATACGGTAACTCACCGTTGCGATGGTCGCCGTGCCAATCACTGCTACGGCTGCGAGCGCAAGCTTCGATGACATCAGCGTTGTCAGCATGGTCGAGGCAGTTGTCGTTGCCATCATCGCAGTCACCATCGCCGCACTCCCCGCCATCATGCCAGACGCTGCATTGGCCGAAAGCAGGCTGGTCAGTGCCACACCGCTGATGGTGACACGACGCTTCGTGAAGAACTGCCGCAGTGCTTTGATCGCGGAACCCAGCTCACGGCTGACCACGCTCTCTGAGCAGCCTAGTGATGCCGCGGCAGAACGTTGCGACTGGTTTTGAAAATAGCACTGCACCACCAGATCCCTCTGGCGTTCGGGGAGGGCGAGCATCGCCTCGTCCAGGTGCGGTTCGATCTCTGTCCACAGGTTGGGTTCGGTATCAGGTGTCATTTGATGGATGGCCTCCAGGGAGTTTTCACGCACACGACGGCGCATCGCCGTCCGCTGATGATTCAAGGCCGTGCGACAGGCCGCATGATACAACCACCCCGCCAGCGAGGTGTCCGGCGGCAAGGAGCAGGCCTTCTTCATCAAGAGCACAAAGGTCTCCTGCGCCGCATCCTCCGCCAGTGCCTCATCACGCAGCACCCGGTGGCACGCGCTCTTTACCAGCGGCCCGTGCAGCGCGACAATCCTCTCGCAGGCCGCCGAAGTTTTGCCCGCTCGCAGGGCGGCGAGGTCTTCATCCATAGGTGTTGGGGACAGTGGTTTCATAGTCTTCTCTATCAAGTGTCCGCCACCTGCGAGAACTTGCGAAATAATCACCCCTCCCCCTCCAAACCGCAACGCGCGAAGCCCGTCGCAGGCCCGGTCAGCGCCACAAAACGCCCGGAAACTTCTTCGCCACGGCTTGGCGATGCTTCGGCCATTCGCGGGTAAGGAAGGCGGGCCAATCAGTTGTACTGGCTAGGCGTTTGCCATCGGGCGTGCAGAGAATGAGGTGCACGGGGAGACGGCCTTCGCAGAGAGTCGGATGATCCTTCAGGGCGAAACATTCATAGAGCTTCACCTGCACTTCGGGTGACTCATTCACGTAGGACACCTTGATGGTGCTGCCATCGGTCCAAGGGATCGAGAGCGGCACCAGCTCATCCAGCCAACTGACCTGTCCTGAGGCCAGATGCTGATGAAAGGCAGCCATGAGAGGCGCGGCCTGGGCTTCCTTCACCAGTGAGAGCCCCTTGAAGGCACGTGCGAGACAAGCCGTGATGGCTTCTGCATCCAAGGCTGCGAACTCCAGTTCGGGCAAAGTCGCGTGAACAAGATTCACACGGGCGATGAACTGCTTCAGCCGATGATCCATCAGTGGCAAATCAAAGGCTCCCGCGCGATGAGCCTCCGCGAGGCAGCGCCCGCTGGCGATGGGATCGAGATCACGCTGCTGCGCCTTCTGCTCAATCACAAGATCGCGATAACGCACCAGCTTCATGGCGGCGACGCGCTTGTTCTGCGCATCAAAGAGGTGCTCGATGGTCGTGGTCAGATGCTGGGGAAACATCTCGGCGATCCACTCAGGCTTCACGCTGGTGGCGAGGCTGAGCAGGGTCAATGAACTCGTACCGCGCGAGGGGGCATCCCGCAGATTCGCGGCAACCAAAAACGTGGTATTCTGCACCACGCTCTCGCGCACAAGCTGGCCTTGCCGGCGCTCGGTGAGATCACACTCAGGCTTGCCAGACACACGCCGTTTGGCGAGTTGATCCGCAAAGCCGGCCATGAGGCAACGCCGCAAGGCTTCCTCATTCTTGGCAGTGCTCACAGGTGCCGCATCACGGTCATGGAGACGCTGCTGCTGGGCTGCATTCAGGATCTGTTGATACGTCTGCTCCACTTGACGGGCGACCTGGGCATTGATGCCATAACTGCGGCAGCGCTCGAAGCTGAAGCCGTTGTCTTTGGCGAAGTCATAGGCGCGCATGAGGGTGACGAAGTCAGAGTCCTCGCTGTCCTCGAACATCTCACGTGCACTTTTGGTTTGGGCATCATCGCGGTCAAGCCTCGCGAGCAAGTCGCGGCCACTGACCAGAGCTGCACACAAAGCAGCGTCAGGCACACAGCCACGCTGACTGGCCTCGATCAACATGCGCGAGTAGCGCGGATGCATCGGCAGGCGCAGCATCTGGCGACCTATGGGCGTGAGATCCGCCTGCTGCTCATGCAGCGCTCCCAGCATGGTCAGCAGCCGCTCGGCGCGCTCCACGGCCTGCGGGTCGGGTTTGTCCAGCCAGTCAAAGGTGGCGGCTTTCCGAATGCCGAGCGAGTGCAGCAGCAGCACGACCTCGGCAAGGTCACTGCGCTGGATCTCCGGTGTGTTCCGCTCTTCACGATCCTTATGACCGATCACCGTCCACAGGCGATGACAGGTACCGGTCGCCGTACGGCCTGCACGGCCTTTGCGCTGGTCCGCGCTGGCCCGGCTGATCGGTTCGAGCAGGAGAGTGCCGATGCCACGTTCCGCATCATAGCGGGCCACACGCGCGACACCGCTGTCCACGACATGGCGAATGCCATCAATGGTGATGCTGGTTTCGGCGACGTTCGTGGCGACGATGACTTTGCGCAATGAGTTAGGCGCAAAGGCGCGGTCTTGCTCCTGCGGTTCCAGTTCGCCATGCAAAGGGATGCACGCGATGCGCTCCTGAGTTCTCAGACCACGCAGTGCATCGAGCGTGCCATTGATCTCGCCGCGGCCGGGCATGAAGACAAGGATATCACCTGTGCTACGTTCGTGGATGATGCGCTCCACCGCCTCTGCCGCCTGCACCGTGATCGGGCGCAAATCAGGATGAGGCAGGTATTCGACCTCGACGGGAAAGCTCTGGCCTTCGGAGATGAGGATCGGGCATGGGTTCAGATACGCGGCCACCGGCTCGGCATCGAGCGTGGCAGACATCACTACCATGGTCAGATCGGGGCGCTGGCTCTGCTGCAAGTTCTTCACCAAGGCCAGGGCGACATCGCTGAGCAAGTTGCGCTCATGGAACTCATCGAAGACCACAGCGCCAATTTTTGTTAGGCTTGGGTCATCCTGCAGCCATCGCAGCAGAATGCCTTCGGTGACGAAGCAGATGCGCGTTCCGACACTGGTATGATCATCGAAGCGGATCTGATAACCCACCTCAGCGCCAAGTTTGCTCTCACGTTCCCAGGCGACACGTGTGGCCACAGTGCGAGCGGCGACGCGCCGAGGTTGCAGGACCACGATCATCTTGTCGCCCGCGATTCCTCCATCGAGAAGCATCTGCGGCACCTGGGTCGTCTTGCCCGAGCCGGTGGGTGCCACGAGCACCAGACGGTTGCCAGCCTGCAGAGTGCGCAGGATGTCAGAGTGGATCTTCCAGATGGGGAGCGCGGTGGGGGCAGGCATGAAAAGGGGCGCGCATGCTATCGCTCAGCGGAGGTAATGCCAACGCGAAGCTCAGCAACTACGGCTAGAGTTTGCCGCGGCGCGCCCCATTCATGATCGATCAGGCCTCGTCTGGAATCTCGGGCTCGACAAGCTGCGCGAGCTGGATCAGCGACTCCTGCCAGCCCATGTAGCAGCCATGCTCAGGGATGACGGAGGGCACACCTTCCTGCGTAACTTTGATTTCAGTGCCACAGAATACTTTCTTCAACTCCACGGTGACGTGCATCTCACCCGGCAGATTAGGATCCTCAAACTTGTCCGTGTAGCGGATGCGCTCATTCGGTGTGAGCTCCGTGTAGGTGCCGCCGAAGAAGTGGCTGCCGCCGGTGGTGAAGTTGGTGAAGGACATGCGGTAGGTGCCGCCCACGCGGGCATCAATGTGATGCACCTTGGCGGTGAATCCAAAAGGCGGGAGCCACTTGCATTTGGCATCAGCATCCAGAAAAGCGCGATACACGCGCTCAGGTTTGGCACGGAGGACGCGATGGAGACGGATGGTATGGGTTTCTGTTTTCATAGGCTTAAAGTTGGGGTTTCAAAATCACGACGAACGGCATGACGACTGGAGGACAACTTGATGCAGATTTTTTTTCGGGGGGCTCGCCCAAGAAAACGCCCCGGGCCTGCATGAGGTCCGGGGCGTGATTTTGAGCTTCCAGGTCTGACCTTTTAAAGGTCACGCCAGGTCATAGCGATCCGCGTTCATCACCTTGGTCCAGGCTGCGACGAAGTCCTGGAGGAACTTGTCCTGTGAATCAGAGCAGGCATACACTTCCGCCAGAGCGCGAAGCACGGAGTTCGAACCGAAGACGAGGTCGGCGCGTGTCCCGCTCCACTTCGGCTGACCAGTCTTGCGGTCGATGCCCGCGAACGCATTGCCACAAGGCGAGACCGCCTTCCACTCCGTGTCCATGTCGAGCAGGTTCACAAAGAAGTCATTGGTCAGCGCTTCAGGCTTCGCGGTGAGGACACCATGCTTGGTGCCGCCCGCATTGATGTTTAGCACACGCAGCCCGCCAACGAGCACCGTCAATTCAGGAGCGGTGAGCGTGAGCAACTGCGCTTTATCGATCAAAAGGGCTTCAGCTGGCACACTGTATTTGCCCTTGAGATAGTTGCGGAAACCATCGGCGATGGGTTCCAGCACGGCAAAGGACTCCACGTCTGTCTGTTCGGCTGAGGCATCCATGCGTCCCGGGAGGAAAGGAACCGTGAGGGTCTTGCCGGCATTCTTCGCGGCCTGCTCCACACCCACGCCACCAGCAAGCACGATCAAGTCAGCGAGAGACACTTTCTTGCCACCTGCGGCCGACTTGTTGAACTCGGCCTGGATGCCTTCCAACACTTTCAGCACCTTCGCGAGCTGGGCTGGTTGGTTTACTTCCCAGTCCTTCTGCGGAGCCAGACGGATGCGGGCCCCATTGGCACCACCGCGCATGTCAGAACCACGGAAGGTGGATGCTGAAGCCCAGGCCGTGCCCACGAGTTCTGAAACGCTCAGTCCTGCCGCCAGGATCTTGCTCTTCAGCGAGGTGACCTCTTCAGCGTTGATCAAAGGATGATCCACGGCGGGGATCGGGTCCTGCCAAAGAAGCTCTTCGGCAGGCACATCGGCGCCGAGATAGCGGGCGCGTGGTCCCATGTCACGGTGCGTCAGCTTGAACCAGGCACGAGCGAAGGCATCCGCGAACTGATCTGGATTCTCGAGGAAGCGGCGGGAGATCTTCTCGTAGGCAGGGTCAAATTTCAACGCGAGATCCGTGGTGAGCATGGACGGCGCGATCTTCTTCGACGCATCATGCGCATGCGGCACAGTGCCAGCTCCGGCATCACCCTTAGGCTTCCACTGCTGAGCTCCAGCGGGGCTCTTGGTGAGCTCCCACTCATAACCAAAAAGGTTTTCGAAGAAGCCATTGCCCCACTGGGTGGGCGTGGTGGTCCAGGTCACTTCCAGACCGCTGGTGATGGTGTCGCCACCTTTGCCAGAGCCAAAGCCGTTCTTCCAACCGAAGCCCTGCTCCTCCAGGCCAGCGGCCTCGGGATCATGCGAAACATTCGACGAAGGGCCTGCGCCATGGGTCTTACCAAAAGTGTGACCACCGGCGATCAGAGCCACGGTCTCTTCATCATTCATGGCCATGCGGCCAAATGTGTCACGGATGTCATGGGCCGCCTTGATGGGATCAGGATTGCCGTCCGGACCTTCAGGGTTCACGTAGATCAGGCCCATCTGCACAGCAGCCAGAGGGTTCTCCAGATTGCGGCTGTGGATGTCACCATCCGCGCTGTCATCAGACACGAGCACGGGCTCGCCTTCCACACCTGGGGAGCCATGTGCGTAGCGCACATCACCACCGAGCCACGTGGTCTCGCGGCCCCAGTAGACATCATTGTCCGGTTCCCAGGTGTCTTCACGTCCACCGGCGAAACCGAAGGTCTTGAAGCCCATCGTCTCGAGCGCCACATTGCCCGTGAGGATCATCAGATCAGCCCAGGAGATCTTCCGGCCATACTTCTGCTTGATCGGCCAGAGGAGGCGGCGCGCCTTGTCCAGGCTCACGTTGTCCGGCCAGCTGTTCAGCGGGGCAAAGCGCTGCTGGCCTCTGCCGCCACCGCCACGCCCGTCACCTGTGCGGTAGGTGCCGGCACTGTGCCAGGCCATGCGGATGAAAAGCGGGCCGTAGTGCCCAAAGTCCGCCGGCCACCAATCCTGCGAATCGGTCATCAGCGCCGCGAGGTCTTTCTTCACCGCTGCCAGATCCAGTGTCATGAACTCCTCAGCATAGTTGAAGTCACCACACATCGGATTGGACTTCGTGGAATGCTGGTTGAGGAGATCGACCCTCAGCTGGTTCGGCCACCAGTCGCGGTTCGTGGCACCTCCGCCAGCGGTTTGATGAAATGGGCACTTGGCTTCTGTTGTCATAGTTTGGGTCTGGGGTGGGAGATGAAAGAAGGTGACCGTATGGGGACCCAGCAATACGCACGAGGGCACCACTGGGGGACGACCATTCCGAAGATTCTACTTTAATCTGTTTCCGTCTGTCACCCGAAAAAGGCGTACAAAGCCGCCTGACTCAGTCTGCGGGGTGCGCCCCATAGAAAAAAAGGGCCACGCTGAATGACATTGATTCACGTCTGCAGCTAAGACACAGTACAAGGCGGAGTCTCTCTCATGAACCCCTCCCCCGCCGAATCTGCTCCCTACTGGCTGCCCTTCGCCATCGTGGGTGGCTTTCTCATCGTGTTCCCCACCATCTGGTGCTTCGTGGTCTGGCTGCTCAGCCACATGAGTGGCTGGCAGGGACTGGCGACACGCTATGCTTCTGCCGGTCGTCCGGTGACCGGCACCCGTCAAAGCGGTGTCACAGGCATGGTGGGCGGCGTGAGCTATCGCGGGACACTGACGCTGCATTTAGACAGTGAAGGTTTCTTCATCGATGTGATGCCCCTCTTCAAGCTTGGCCATCCGCGGCTGTTCATTCCATGGGCCGACATCACGGGGATCAATCAGCATCAGATCCTCTGGTGGAAAGCCGAGACCCTCAGCATCGGCCAGCCAGTGATCGCCAAGATCACCCTGCCCTCGGCGCTTCTTGAGCAACATGCCCCGGCCACCCTCCTGAATTCCTAATCAATGATGGCTCAACATCCAAGGTCGGCAACGAGAGCACCCGGCCCATCGGCTCACAACCCCTCCCAGAGCTTCACGTCATCGATCTGACAAGTGCCAAAGTCGGCGGCCTTGAAGTCGATCTGTGAATTTCCCGCCATGTCGATGTTCTTGCTCTCAAAGACATGCTTTTTACCATCGACCATGAAGAGCATCTTGCCCTTCTTGAGCTCGATCGCCACATCATGCCATTGATTGAGCGTGAACAGCGGCTGCTCGGCGGGAAGTGACTCCACGTTCTTCTTGATCGTCAGCGTCGTGGCTTTCTCACTGAAGGTGAGCGTGTGGACATGGTGGCCGAGATCGAGAAGCGGAAAGCCTTTTTGATAGGCCTTGGCGTCGTAGCGCACCCGCAGGGTGCAGACAAAGTTCTCCGGCACTTTCTTCAGCCAGATCACCGGCTTCAAACCTGCATGCGAAGGGTCATCGCTGGCCTTCTTCTCTTGAAACTCCTTGGATGACGGGCTGCCGCTCAGCAGGCCGTCTTTGACGGCCCAAGTCGTGTTCTGGCGAACTTCCCAAAAGTCCGCGTTCAACGTTCCGCCATCAAAACGGTCCTCGTACACAAGCTTGGTGCTCTTAAACAACTCGGGCTTGTAGTCAGGACTGTCCGCCTGAGCGCCCTGATGCCCGGAAAGAGTGAGGCCGATGAGTGCCAGAGTGAAGCAGCAGAGGGGAGATTTCATGGATGTGGCGCTGTGAACGTTCCGCTCAAATCCATCTTTCGTCACACCTGCCAGGTCCCTGGGCACAAATCTCATTCAACCCTGAGGCCGATTCCGTCCTGACCGTGCCGCCGGCGGCATCTCCAGCCAGGTCGGCTGCGCCATGGGCTATGACTTCTGCCCCCCCAGACCGGCTTTGAACGCAATCTTAGTTCGGGCGAAATCGTGGAGCAGTTCATCCGCCCTGCCGTGCGAGGCACGGTGCTCAGGGGAAGCATGAGACGGCCCAAACACCGTCTCTGGCAGTGAAAAAAGCAGCAGCGGACGAGCAGGTGTTCTGCATCGTCCACTGCCGCACCGATCAACTCAGCGCATGCGTGGCATGAGTGATGGCACCACCCGCACGCAGCGCCGCGGCCACAATCGTGGCCTCCACGATCTCCGTGTCGGTCGCACCAGCCTTGCGCGCATTCGCGCTGTGGATGTCGATGCAATAGGGGCACTGCGTGGTGACGGCCACCGCCACGGCGATGAGTTCCTTGTATTTCACCGGGATCTCACCTTCGGCGAGCGCCAGCTTGTCGAAGGCCCAGAAGGCCTTCATGGCATCTGGAGCGAGGTCGTTCATGGTCTTGATCTTGGTCAGGTTTTCTCGGGTGTACATCGAGGGTATTTCTCTAATTTTTGTTAGGTTGTGTTTTTTTGCGGTTAGGCTTTGGAGGCGGTTATCTTTAAACCGAGCCCACCCTAGCGAATCCCCTTCCCGCCTGCTTTGCCCTGCGGCTCAATCTTTTGACTGTGCAGTTCAGACCGTGACGTTGACCTGCCGATAGGTCAGTGGAGGCACCCCGAAGCGGGTTTTAAACACACGGCTGAAGTGCGAGACGTGCTCAAAGCCACTCTCGAAGGTGATTTCCGTGATGTTTAGAGGTGATGCACGCAGGAGCTTCGCCGCGTGATCCAGCCGCCTCCGCAGCAGCCATTTCCCAGGCGTGTCCTGGTAGTGCGCCTGGAACTCGCGTTTGAAGGAGGACAGGCTGCGGTGGCAGAGCTTCGCGTACTCTTCCAACGAAAGATTGAACCGGAAATTCGCCTCCATGATCTCGGAGATGGAAGGGGCATCACTGGCAGCCGTGGTGCAAAAATAGGCCGCCAGTTCGGTGTTTGTGCCGCTCGTCAGCACGCTGATGACCAGTTCCTTCAGCTTATGACGCACCATCGGCTCCGGCGGCTTCTCATGCCCGGTGAGATAGGTGCGCATGGACTGGAAGAGCGCCGCGAGCGTCACATCATTCTCGACGCGCAGCGCCGTCTTGCTCGTTGGCCGGCTGGCAGCATGAAGCCCCAATGCCTCGATGACCTCACGCACCGTGCTGCGCATGAGCGCATCCGGAATGAAGAGCATCAAAAGGCAGGCATCCTCTTCGAAGTGCTGCTCGGAGATGGTCGCGCCCTTCTTGAAAAACAACGTGTCTCCCGGATTCGCCTTCCAGATGCCGTCCGGAGTATGCCAGGTCTTCTTACCGGTGACGATGTGCACGAGGTAGTCCGTCTCCGTCCAGTTCTCCAACATCTTCTTGTCTGTGCCGCAGGTGTACTCCGCGAACAAGAAGTCGCCGATCACGAGCTTGCTGTAGCTCGGATTGTCGCGCACGGCTTGGTAGAGATTCAGCATGTCGAAGCCCGGGATGAAACCCTGCATCATAGCCCGGAGATAAATTCGACAAATGGAAGTTCGAGGTCTTCCGTGCCCCGGAACGGCTCAGCTTGCGCCGCGCCCCAGAATTGGCAACCTGGCCAGCAGCGTCATTTCCATCCACCTCATGAACCCCATCCAAGGCTACCACCTCATCACGCCGCAGGACTTGTTCTGGCGGAAGTCCAACCTCATGAAAATCCCGAATGCGGACTACCTGGAGCGCACGGGAAGCGAGAATCTGAGCGCGCGCCTCTGGCGCATGCCACCGAAGAGCGCCAGCACTCGGCACAAGCATATCCGGCAGGAAGAGTTCTACTTTGTCCTTGAAGGCACCGGCCGCATCCGCGTGGGAGAGGAGACACTGACCGTGCCAAAATACGGTGCCGTGATGGTAGGCCCCGATCAGATCCGCCAGACCTTCAATGACACAGATGAGGAGGTTCTCTGGTTGATCGTGGGCGCGCCGGAAGAGCTGGAGTTGCTACCCAGTGCCCCGGTGAAGCCGGACCTGTCACTCATCTACCCCGTGGAGCCCACTCAATTGCCGAAAGAGCTCGCTGGCGCGGAATGGCCGCCAAAAGACGACTGACGAGGACTCAGCTATCTTTGGCGGTCAGTGCCCAGAACTTCTTCTCGCTCGCCTTCTGCCGGCCCTTCGCCTCACGCAGAAAGGGAGCCAGGGCACTAAGATTCATGAGCCAGTTGTTCATGACATTCAGCGGCCAGTGCAGAGGCCGGGCGAAGTCGACAAAGAGCACCACCCGGTAGCCATCGGTGTCGTTCCACACTTCATGGTTGTACGTGTCATCAAAGATCAGGCACTTGCCTTCCTGCCAGGCGTGAAATTGATCCGCCACCCGGATGCGGCACTGGTGCGCCGGCTCAGGCATCTGCAGGCCCAGATGCATGCGCAAGACACCCGCCCAAGGCCCGCGATGATGGGGGATGTGCTTATGGGGTGAGAGGATGGAAAAGAAGGCCGTGCTACAGCCTGGGATTTTCTCCAGCACCTTCATCGTCTCCGGGCAGCGACGGGCATTTTCCTCGCAGGACATGCCGACACCGCGCAGGAAAAAGGTCTTCCACTGATCATCTTTCTGGATCGTTCCCACCTCCTTGATGATGTCTTGAAAGCTCGGCATGGCATCGCGATACTTCATCACGCGGTCCAGCTCTTCCCGCACCTTGCGCCAGTCCGCCTCCACTCCAGCCACCCACGGAAAGGTCTCCGCTTCAAAGACCGGCAGGTCCCCCACGGCGGAGAACTGGACCAGAATTCCCTCCAGGATGTTCTGGACCCAGTTCATCGCCTTCTGCGAGAAGGTGTTGCTGAAGGTATGATGCGTGCGGTCGTAGTCCGACTGGGATTTCACCTGATAGCCTTGCGGCGGGCTGGCAGAGGCGGCGGAGGGCGAATACGAAATCGAAGTCATCGATGAGGTAGATGCATGCATGGCTGTACGTTCCGCATACGCACCTTGAGCCTCGTATGGCCTTATGGAATAAAGGCTTGCCACATACTCCCGCACTCTGCGGCGGCATCTACCCTCAAATCTTTTCCCAGGCCCGCTCCGCCACCGGATCACGGCCTTCATCATACTCGATGTGATCGATGAGCGTCTCGATGGGTTTGCCAGCGAGCCCGCTGTCCAGGATGCGCTGCGGCAGGACCGAGGAACGCTCATCCCGCCAGCCTAGTTTGGCAATGAAACGGTTCCACACATGACATTCCTCATCGGTCCGCTCGATGCCGCAGCCATGCACCCAATCAAGAATGTCTTCGTCAGCGCCACCTTGAAGAGTGCGTTCACGGACCCTCGCATAAGACACCCCGAGGAACCGGCAGCAGCGGCCGTCCAACGTGTAAAACTGCGCATCGCCGAGCTGGGGCATGTAGTCTGAAGGCAGCTTTCCGGACGCATGCAGACGGATCTTGTCCAGCATACGGCCGAAGTAGATGAGACGACCTACCTTGATGTAGCAACTCCGGAGACCTGGGACGTGGGGCATGCGGACAGCCTGCGCAGTTGCCACGACCAAGACAACAACACTTGCGGGAAAAAGAGGCCGCAGTAAATCGCCCTCGTCATGACTCCCCCGCCCTTTCTCCTTCCCTCGATCACCACTCCTGGTTCAGGTAAAGTCCTCAGTGCGCTAGGCGATGAGGTTACCGTGCTGCTAAGCGGCGAACAGACCGGTGGAGCCTTCACCATGGTGCAGGTGGTCACCCCACCCGGCGGCGGACCACCTCCCCACTGGCACACAAAGGAAGATGAATGGTTCCTGATTCAGGAAGGCCGTGTGGAGTTCTGGATGGATGGCATCTGGCAGGAAGTGCCCGCAGGCACCGCCGCCTTCCTGCCGCGCGGGTCGAAGCACACCTACCGCAACTGCGGTGACACACCCCTGCGCATGATCGTGCATGCCGCGCCTGCCGGCTTCGAGGTGTTCTTTGAGCGCATCGCCGAGGCCTTTCATCAGCCTGGTGGGCCGCACATGCCACGCATTCTCGAGATCAGCACCGAGCACGGCATCTTCTACGTGCCGCCGGAATCTGAGTGACCTCGGTTATATCTTCGCTTCGGCCGTGAGGTGCAGCCGGTGGTGTTCAGCAAACAGTAATCCTTCATGATTTTTGACCTGGAGGCGTGCGGCCTCCAGGTCGTGGGTCATCGGTCATTCATGAGTTAGGCGGCAAAACCGCCATCGATGGTCAGACTCGCACCGGTGATGAAGGCGGCTTCGGGACCGGCGAGATAGGCGACCATGGCGGCGACCTCATCAACGTGGCCGTAGCGTGGCAGGGCCATGAAGCCCTTCATCGTTTCGGCAAACGGGCCGCTGTCGGGATTCATGTCGGTATTGATCGGGCCTGGCTGCACGTTATTGATGGTGATGCCGCGTGGGCCGAGATCGCGTGCAAGACCTTTGGTTAGGCCGACGATGGCCGCCTTGGTCATGGCATAGACACCGCCGCCGGCGAAGGGCATGCGGTCAGCATTCGTGCTGCCGATGGTGATGATGCGCCCGCCTTCGACCATGTGCCTGGCAGCCTCTTGGGAGGCAACAAACACCGCACGCACATTGACCGCCACGGAACGGTCAAAGTCTTCGAGCGTGAACTTGTCCAGCGGAGCCACCGAGAGGAAGGCGGCGTTGTTCACCAGGATGTCGATGCTGCCAAAGGTCTGGATGGTCTGGGCGATGGCCTGCACGACGGCTGATGCATCCGCAGCATCAGACTGGATGGCCAGAGCACGGCCGCCGACTGATTCGATGGCCTTGACGACTTCGTCAGCTTTGCCTGCCGCTGAGGCATAGGTGAAGGCGACCGCAGCGCCTTCAGCGGCCAGGCGTTTGGCGATGCCTGCTCCGATGCCGCGGGAACCGCCGGTGATGAGAGCTGTCTTGCCTGCCAGTTTCTGAGTGTTGAGCGTGTTCATGATGTTTGGGGAGTTTTGTTTGCTTCGGGGACTCGTTGTCCGTCTGGGCCTGTAGTAGTCCCTGCCGCAGATTCCGCCCAATACCTCCTTCCTTGCGCAGCCATGCTTTTAAGGCATGATGGATTCCGACCATGGAACTCCGTCACCTTCGATACTTCACAGCGGTGGCGGAAGCGCTAAACTTCACCAAGGCAGCGGCGCGTTTAAATATCGCACAGCCTGCGCTCAGCAGGCAGGTGCAGGATCTGGAGGATGAGATCGGCGTGGATCTATTAAAGCGCAGCCCGCGTGGCGTGACGCTGACGGCTGAGGGCAAACTCTTCTTCCAAGAAGCCAAGGACACACTCAAGCATGTCGAAGAGGCAGTGATGAGGGTTCGTGCACTCGCGCGGGGTGAGTTTGGCGAGTTGCAGATCGGCTATGCGCCATCTCCAACACTGGAGATTCTACCGGCCGCTCTCTCAGCCTTCCGTGAGATCGCTCCGGCAGTGAAAGTGGTGCTGCATGATCTGGCTGGCGATGAACTGACCGCAGGATTGCATGATGGCACGCTGGAGCTCGCCGTGATGATCCAGCCGAGCGACGAGTCCGCTGCGGGCCTGGAGTTTGAAGAACTGCGGCGCTACCCGCTCTATGTCGCCATGGCCATGGGGCATCCGCTGGCGAAGCTGAAAACCATCACCGTGGAGAGAGTCGCGACGGAGCCCTTGGTGGCGCTGCGTCGGCTCGACTACTCCGAGTACTATCGCATCCTCGATGGCATCTTCGCGCCTTCCGGACTTCGTCCGCGCATTGCGGTCGAGTGCGATGGTGTAAGCTCTTTGATCACCGAGATTGAGATCGGCAAAGGCGTGGGACTGGTGAGCGAGGTCTTCCAGCGAGCGGCAGGCAAGCGGCTGGTGTATCGTCGCCTCGCCAACTGCAATGAGTTCCATCGTGTCGGCATTGCGCGCTCCAAGAAAGGAGACGTCACGCCTGCTGCAGAGAGGTTCTGCGAGATCCTGCGAAAGGTGAGCACCTCTGGAAGCAGCAAGGCCGTAACTGCCAAGAACCGTCCGTCATCCAAACCTGGCTAATTTCATGAAGAGAATCATCACCACACTCTGCCCGCTGGCATTCCTGATCGCCATATCTCTGCTGCTTCCAGGCACGACTGCACACGCTGCCGAGCCTGCACAGCAAGCGACCTCTGTGACCCAGAACAAACAAACGGTGCAGACCTACATGGAGGGCTTTCGCCAGTCTGATCACGCCGCCATCCTCGCATGTCTGATGGAGGATGTGGAATGGGTCATGCCGGGGGCGTTTCATCTCAAGGGCAAGGCCGACTTCGACAAGGAGATCGAAAACCCCGGTTTCACAGGAAGACCGGAGATCCAGATCATCCGCCTGATTGAGGAAAGCAATGTGGTCGTGGCCGAGGGGCGCGTGCGGGCGTCCCGCAAGGAAGGTGGCACGCTCAACGCCGTGTTCTGCGATGTCTTTGAGATGAAGGACGGCAAGGTCAGGCGCCTCACCTCCTATCTCATGGAGAGCAAAGAGCCTCGCCCAGGGCAGTGACGCCCCTCGCGAACCGTGCATCACCATCCCACCTCGATGGTGGATCCGAGGCCGGAAGTTGACTCTGTGCGGAGAGACAGCCTATGATCGCCCCGCCACTCAAGCTCTCCCCATGAAACACACGCTCGGATTCGCGCTGCTGGTGATCATCACATGCTTCCAGTCTTTTTCATCCCTCTACGGGATCAATCCGGACGACCAGCCGCGCATGAGAAACGCGCTCGCTCACCTGGAGGCAGCCAAGGCTGCGGAGAAACCGCTCCCCAGCCTCCACGCAGCCCGCAAGGCACTGGTGAATGCCAAAGCCAACAAAGAGGGCGAGCGCCTGGAGGCCCTGGGAGAGGTGAAGGAGGCCATCGCCTTCGCCACCACGGGAGACAAAGCCAAGATGATCGAGAAGGTGGACAAGGCGATCGGCAAGATCAAATCCGGCATCGCCCGGTCCCGCTGACGCCACTCAGAACATCGGCGGCAGGCCTCCCCGTCCGGGTGCGTCTGCCAGCAGACCGGCCGTTAAGCTTAGCAGAGCGTCCAGTTTCGGCGGATAGGCGATGGTTCCGCGCAGCCGGACATCCCGCTGATGGGCGGCCAGGGCGCTTCCGTCCTCCGGGCGGGCCAGAAAGATCACCGGGGGAGCGGTATGACTGCCGCGGTGGGTCAGAGGGTAGGCCTTGGCGATGAGGCGGTCCAGCATCATGCCGCTCATGTCCGGCAGGGGGATGGCCAGGATGAAAAGATGGTAGGGACGTGACAGCGCCAGCTCAAAAGCCCTCTCCGCCGTAGGCGAATCATCCACCTCGCAATGCCGAAAGGAGGTAAGCGCCTCCCGGATGACCCGGCGGTAGGGCAGGCTCTCCTCAGCTAAGAGAACTCGGGAGAGAGGGGCGCTGGAGGCGGGGATGCTCAAAATAATGTCCTCAAGATGGATGAAGGCTGGACTTGTGGCGTTTTTTGGAATTGTAATCAAGAGGCATCCATCTTGCTCATGGTGAGGGCGTCGCGCTGGCCCGGCCAGGACGCGTTACATCATCCAGACCCTTTCCCTTTTATTCCCCAACCATGACCGAACTGATTTCCAAAGGCGGCCCGCTTGTGTGGCTGCTGATGGCCTGCCTGGGCTTTGCCATGGCCATCTTTTTGGAGCGCCTGGCCTACTTCCACCGGGCCAGCATGAACGTGGGTGAGTTCCTGGCCGGCCTCGCCGCCTTGATTCGCCGCAAAAATTACGCTGAGGCCCTCCAGGAATGCGTGGCCACCCGGGTGCCCGCAGGGCGCGTGATCCATGCCGCTCTCCTGCGCCACCATTCCCCGCGTGAGCAGCTTAAAGAGATCGTCCAGGAAGCCGGCCAGCTCGAGGTGCCTCGACTGGAGCGCTATCTCGCCATCCTCAATGCCATCGCCCATGTCGGCCCCCTTATCGGCCTGCTGGGCACCGTCATCGGCCTGCTGGACAGCTTTACCAATCTCTCCAGCGCCAATGGTGTCACCACCCATGCCGAGGTGGCTCGGGGTGTCTATCAGAGCCTCGTCACCTCAGCGCTTGGCCTGGTCGTGGCCATCCCTGCCTACCTCTTCTTCGCCTTCCTGAGCGCCCGCTCCCGCTCCATCATGCATGATCTGGAACGTGCCGGTGTGGAGATTGTGAACCTGATCGAGGACGCCAAGACGGCGGACAACATCGTCGAATTCCGCCAGCCTGCCGCTGACGAGACCTCCGGGCGCGCTCACTCGCGCAAAGCCCGGTCCTGATCCTAGCCCTGACGTGTCATGAAGCTTGAGAGCCACCTGCCCAAGCAGAGCCCCTGGCTCTACATCACGCCGTTGCTGAATGCCATCCTGCTTCTGCTGGTGTATTTCCTCTTCAGCAGCGGTTTCGTGGTCCAGTCCGGCATCACCGTGGAGATGCCCCGCTCCAGCAGTCGCCTGACTGGCTTTGACCGCGCCCACATCGTCACCATCGCCGGAGGTGAAAGCGCCTCCATGTATTTTGACGGCAAGCTGGTCACCTGGGAGGAACTGCGCGCCACCCTGGAAAAGCTGCGCAGCGGTGAGCGCCGCATCCTTCTGCACGCAGACCGCTTTGCTCCCACGGGAAAGTTCACGGAGGTCAGCAGCCTCGCCATGGAAATGGGGTATGAGGTGGCCCTCTCCACCACGCCTGGCCAGCCAGCCACCGCGCAACGATGAAGAAGGCGCGCTCAGCCGAATCTGCCCTGATCTTTGACTGGGGCCGCCGGGAGGCACGCGGCCCCTGGCTGCTGGCCTTCTTCCTCCTCACCATCGGCGGCATCGCCTCCCTCTTCATCCTCTTCCGCATCACCACCCCGGATGTGCCAAAGATGACCTCACGGCCCCAGCAGATGATCGTGCTGAATCCAGACGTGCCCGCCGAGCGCGCCCTCATCCACCGCGCCCAGGATCGTAGCTTCACCCTGGTGCCGTCGGACTCGCCCATGAGCCAGAGCCTGCCTCCGGCCGCGAAGCTTCCCGAGTTCCAGCCCGCCATCCGCGCCTTTGAGATGCGGCTCAAATCCGCAGGCAGCCAGATCGCCACCAGTGACCACACCCGCCTCTTGGAGCAGGATTTCCTGGATGCCCTCCCGCCCCAGCCCGCTCTCGCACCCAGCACGCCTCAGAAGGCTGCCCCGCCAAGCGTGCTCAAAGCCCGCGTGGAAGACCAGGGGGCGCGCCCCTTGCTGTCCGGCGCTGACATGAAGGACATCCCGCTCATGGATCCGGCCAAACCCCGTTTCCGCATCGCCATTGGTGCGCAGGGTCAGGTGATGATGGCCCTCCCCGTCTCAGCATCAGAAGATCCCGCCATCATGGTGAAGCTTCACTCCGCCATGACCCAGCTGCGTTTCAAGCCTGCACCGGAGAAGACGGACATTGACTGGGCTGAGGTCAGCTTCGCCTGGGAAAAGGAGGCTGCCCGATGATCCACCTCGGCCTCAGCCAGCTGATCGTCGTGGTCATGCTCATCGGCGTGTTTTTCGTGGTGGCGCTGTGGATGTGGACCCTGTGGCGGGATCGCCGGCGGGAGGTGCACCGCCGCCGCATCGCCATCCAATGCCGCATCTGCAACTGCACCTACGCGATGCCAAAAAAGTCCCCGCTGATCTCCCACTGCCCTTCCTGTGGCAGCAAAAATCAGCGTGGCGCCCTGGAGCCGATTTAGGATCTATTGGTTAGGCCGTGATGTAGTCCAAAAACGCACCGATGATCACGGTGACGGACATCCCGCCCGCATCCGGGAAACCGATACATCCCTCGCCCAGCGTCTTCGCACGGCCAAACTTGGCGATCATGCTCTTGCTGGCCTCCAGACCATCCAGCGAGGCCGTATTGACCGCCATGATGGCTTCAGGAAGAGAGAGCCCCGTCACCGTGGCCGCCTTTTCCGCCGCAGGCTGCATCACATCCACGACCGTCTTGTCACCGACGGCCGCACCACCGCGCTGCTTCACACCTTCCACACCGGCCTGCAGAAAGGTCGCGAGCGCTGCCGCGTCAAAGCTTTCCTTGCCAGCCAGCGCCTTGCCGCCATTGCGGAAAAACGTGCCGAAGATGGCACCACTGGCGCCGCCCATGCTGCTCATCATCGCCGTGCCGACGGAAACAAAAGCCTTCTCGATGGACTCCACCTCCCCCTCTTCGAGCTTTTCCTTCGCAGCCGTCATGCCGCGCTGCATGCCCAGACCATGGTCTCCATCCCCCAGGTTACGGTCGGCTTCAGAAAGATGCGGCTCAGCAGCGATCACACGATCACAGGCGAGGAGGAGCATGGCTTTGACGTCGTCTTTGGAGAGGCTGGTTTTCGGCATGGCGGCGGATGGTGGATGAATGTGGGCAGGCGTCAAACGCTGATTCGAGGGGAACGCTAATTCTGAATTTTTGCATCATGAATCAGGATTCCAGAATCAGGAATCTTTTAATAGCTCGCTGACATACCAAAGCGCCCTCGGCAGATGGAACGGGCCTTTGAAGAGGCTGCCTTTCGCGGGCTGGGAGACACGGCCGTCCCGATGCAGCCAGCCATACCACTCGCCGTATTTCGGATCGGCGAAGTGCTGGAAGCTCCAGTCATGTACCGCCGCGTGCCATGCGGCATACTTGGGATCATGCGTGAGCTCATAAGCCAGCGCCGTGGCGATGATGCCCTCACAATGCGGCCACCAGAACTTCATGTCCTGCCAATACTCCAGCACGGGCTTGTCATGCAGGTCACGGTAGTAAAGAAGGCCGCCGTTCATCGTGTCCCAGCCCCGCTCCCACATGGCATCCAGGATCTTCAAGCCTAACTGAATGTAACTCTTCTCCCCGCGCAGCTTCCCCTCATGCAGGACAAACCATGCGCACTCGATGGCATGCCCCGGATTCAAAAGACGTCCGTCCAGATGCTCGATGATGCTGCCATCCGGAGCCACGGTCTCCATCAGCACATTCAGATCTTCCTTCCAGAATAGCCGCTGAATTTCAAAAATGAATCGATCAATCCATTCGGTGGCGGTGCGGCCGCCGTGCTCAAAGTGCCCAAGGTTTGCCCGCAGTTCCTGTGCAGTGACGATGCCGATCATCAGCGGTCCGAGCCCGATCATCGGACGAGTTTCCTGGTTCACCTTGGGGGTCATCATGCCGGGCTCGAAAGAGTGCTTCATGTAGAAGGCGAAGTCCTTCAAGGCCAGCTCACGATAGTGGTCGTCTCCCGTCGCCTTCGCATAAGAAGCATGGGCGATGGAGGCGAAGGCCTCGCTGAACACATAACGGCGCATGCGCAGCGGCCTACCTTCACGGGTGACGGTGAAGAAAAGTTTTCCATCCGTGGCATAACCATGTTTGTCGAGAAAGTCGACGCATGAGCCTGCGGCATCAAAGTACTCACGGCGCTTTTCCACCGTGTTAAAAAGCGTGGCAAACATCCATCCGGCTCGTCCCTGGAACCACAGGCTCTTGTCACAGTCGAGCAGACTGCCATCCCGATCCACACAGGTGAAGATGCCATCGTGCTCACGGTCCATGCCGTGCTTCAGCCAGAAGGGCATCACATCATCCACCAGGGCGGCACGATAAAACGTCTGCAGTTCAGCCCGGCGGACAGGATCGGTGAGGTAGGACATGCGGGTGGTGGATAACTCTGGAAGGATGGAAACGGAACTTCCACCGCGAGTTTTGGGTTTCCTGAGGGATTCAGAAAATTCATCATTTTCCATCCCATCACGAACGTGCCATGACTGGCGCGTGGCCTCCCCGTTTTTCACATTCGAACAGCTTCACGACTTCCCTGCCCTGACTCCACCCGCGCGGCTGGCGGTCATTGGCGATCCCATCTCCCACTCCAAGTCTCCGCAGATGCATAATCCTGGGCTTCTGGCCCGGGACATCCCGGCTCAATATGTGCGCGTGCAGGTGCCCGTCGGCCAGGTGAAAGAAGCCTTCGCGCTCTTTGCCAAACAAGGGTTTCTCGGCGTGAACATCACCATCCCGCACAAGTTTGAAGCGCTCGATGCCGTGGATGAATTGGATCCCCTCGCCCGGCAGCTTGGAGCCGTGAACACCCTCGCCATTCGCGAGGGTAAGCTCTATGGATACAACACCGACGGCCCCGGCTTCCTCTCCAGCGTGAAGGAGGCGTTCAACGCTCAAGTGAAAGACCTGCGCGTCCTCATCATCGGTGCCGGTGGCGGTGCCGGACGCGCCGTGGCCGTGCAGAGTGTGATCGCTGGCTGCCGTCACCTAGTGCTGGCCAATCGCACGGAGTCAAAACTCGCGCCGCTGGTGGCAGAACTCAGCGCCATCTCATCCTCAGTTTCTCTACAAACCTGCACGCTCGATCACGCGGATCTCGCGCAGCATTTGCCGGAGATTGATCTCATCGTCAACGCCACCTCGGTTGGCATGAAGACCGATGACCCACTTCTCCTTCCTGCAGGCGCCATTGAGCCCCGCCATCTCGTCTACGACATGGTCTACCGTGCCAGCGGTCCAACGGATCTCATCCAACAGGCCGGTCATGCCGGTGCCAAGCAGGCGGATGGCATGTGCCTGCTGCTCCATCAAGGTGCCATCTCCTTCGAGCATTGGTTTAACATCCCGGCCCCGCTGGAGGCCATGCGTGAAGGTTTGAAGGCTGCCGTTTCCTGAGTCATTGACGACCCCTTCACGCTGCTCCATCTGGCACCCTCATCTCTTGTTCGCATGGCCATCGATCTCACCTCCATCGCCCTCATCGCCGGAAACGGGATTTATCCTGAGACCTTCGTCGCAGCGGCACGTCGCGCCGGTGTGCAGCGTCTGGTCGCCGCAGCCTTTGAGAACGAAACGAAACCTGAGCTCGCCTCGATGGTCGATGCCATCGCGTGGTTCCGGGTGGGCCAGCTCAGCAAGATGATCACGTTCTTCAAGAAGGAAGGCATCAAGCAAACCGTGATGGTCGGCCAGATCGCTCCGAAGAACCTCTTCGATCTGCGGCCCGATCTGCGCACACTGCTCATGATTGCACGCTTGAAGCAGCGCAATGCGGAAACTTTGTTCGGCGGCATCGGTGATGAAATGGCCAAGGACGGCATCACTCTCCTGCCCGCCACCACCTTCCTCGAAAGCCTCATGCCACCCGCAGGGCATGTGGCCGGGCCACAGATCAAAAAGCGCCGCTGGGAAGATGCTGAATACGGCTTCAAAATCGCCAAGGAAAGCAGCCGTCTGGACATCGGCCAGACCGTGGTCGTGAAGAACGGCACTGTCCTAGCCGTTGAGGCTTTTGAGGGCACCAATGAGGCGGTGAAACGCGGTGGTGCTCTGGGCCGTGGCGGTGCCACAATGGTTAAGGTTTCCAAACCTAACCAAGATATGCGTTTTGATGTGCCCGTGATCGGCCCTGACACGATTCGCAATGCGGCTGCCGCCGGTGTGGATGTCATCGCCATCGAGGCCGCCAAGACCTTGGTTCTGGGACATGAGGATCTGCAAAAGGAGTGCGCTGCAAAAAAAGTTAGCGTGATCGCCCTCGCATAACCGATAAGTGTGCCCAGGCGATTTTTTCTGAAAAGTGAGGTTAAGCCTTGATTTAGCAGAACAATTTCAGAAAAAATGAGCGCTTCCCGTCACGGCGGGTCTTACCGTGTCCAATACCTCCAACCCCATATGCTACTGACCGCACTTAAAGTAAAACTCGCCGCCCTCGTTGCCGTTGCCGGCATCGACACCGCCGAGCTTCAGAACCCCAGCGCCGACCTCGTCACCACGCTTCAGAAGCTGGCCGATGACCAGACTGCTGCCCAAAAGGCGGTGCAGGATAAGACCACGGGGCCTGACGTGAACAAGTCTTTCAACGACGCGCTCGCCAAGGTTAACGAACTTGCTGCCAAAAATGACAAGGACGCTCAATACGTCCTCGCCCATTGGGGAGTGCTGACCAACAGCAACGTCAACAGCATCATCGAACTCTATCGCAAGGCTGCCGCCCAGGGGCACATCCTCGCCAAGGTCGAGCTCGCCCAGGTACTGCTCCAGGCCTACCCGCAGGATATCGAGCGCGCCAAGGAAGCCGTTCAGCTCATCAAGGATGGTGAAGCCGCTGACAACAAGCTGGCTCGCCGCCTTCTGGCCAACCTGCACCTCTCTGGCGCCGCCAATGTCGGCATCGAGCAGAGCGTGGACAAGGCCAAGGCCCTCCTCGAAAAAGGCAGCACCGCCGGTGACGGCGAAGCCACCCTCGCCCTCAGCCAGCTCTACGCCGCAGGCGTGCCAGGAGTGGCCAAGGATGACCAGAAGTCCCTCGACTTCCTCATCAAGGCCGCTGAACAGAAAAATGCAGTGGCGCTCAGCACCTATGCAGCCCGCCTTTTCGATGGCGATCCTACCTCAGGTGATGCCAAGGCCCTCGTCACCAAAGACCCGGCCAAGGCCATGAAGCTCTTCGAAGACGCTGCCACCAGTGGCTTCGCCGCAGCCAACCGTCTCCTCGGTGCGATCTATGAAAACGGTCTGGGTGGCAATACCCGCGACCTCAAGAAAGCCGTCCAGTACTACACCCAGGCTGGCAATGGCAACGATGGCCAAGCTCTCTTCCGCCTTGGCAACTACTTCGAAGCCGGTCTGAAGAACGGCACTGATGAGAAAGCTGAAGTGCTGGTCCAGCAGAACGCCAAGAGCGCTCTCGATCTCTACCGCCTCGCCGCGCAGAATGGTTCCGCTGAAGCCTTCTACAACGTGGGCGTCTACTACGAAACCGGCACTGTCGTCGACAAGGACCCAACCAAGGCTTTCTCCTTCCTTCTCAAGGCTTCCACCTCTGGCATCGCCCAGGCTCAGTTCCGCCTTGCCAACCTGTATCAGCAGGGCTCCGGCACCACGCAGGATCCGATCGCTGCTCTGGCCTGGTTCCAGCGCTCCGCCGCTGCAAACTTCGCCCCTGCCCAGATCGCTCTCGGCCAGCTTCTCGAAAGCGGCGGCGGCATCGGCAACCCGAACTTTGAAGCTGCAGCCATGCAATATGAGTCCGCCGCTGAGCAGGGCGTGCCTCTCGCCATGCTGCGTCTCGCCAGCCTCAATGAGCGCGGCCTGACTAACATCAAGGATAACAAGGCCAATCCAAATCTTCCCCGCGCCCTCGCCTACGCCGACCTCGCTGTCGACGCATCCAGCAGCGCCGAGATCGCCGTGCAGTATCGTGACGAACTCAAGAAGAAGATGAAGGCTGACGAGATCGCCGAAGCCAAGAAGATCTATGACAGCAAGAAGAAGCCAGCCGCTGGTGCCGCAGCCACCCCTGCAGCTCCCGCACCGACTGCTCCGTCCACCAAAAGTGGCAGCAAGAAATCCGGCTCCAAATAATCGCTGAAATGATGTAAAAACGGCTTGTCAAAACTGCCAATGCCGCTAGTCTCCGGCTCCCCTCAACCAGGGGAGCCGGTTTTTTTATTTCCGGGGCATTAGCTCAGTTGGTAGAGCGCCTGCATGGCATGCAGGAGGTCAGCGGTTCGAACCCGCTATGCTCCACCAAAACGACATCCAATAAGTCGTTTTGATGGTTCGCTTGAGAAGCATTTCTCAGCAGCAGTTTTCTTCTTCAAAAGGCATGTCTTTGCGAGTGTCCATCCTCTGCTCTTCGCGGACTCCATCTCGAGTCAACCATGCGACAACGACGCGTATCCATGAGGGATTGAAGAACACAAACGTCAAGCTTGAGGCAATGCAGAGAACTCTCGAACTGCCCTGTCCCTCCGCAGCCGCATAGCGGCGACCCGTGAATAGCAGTGGTCGAGCGCAGCGAAGCCACGGAAAGCCACACAAGGTCTCATGGCTCAATCAGAGCCATGTCGTGGTGACACCTGACGAGATGACAGTCTCCTCAAATCGCGATCATCCAACGACGATGATCTTCACTCGTTATCTCACCGAAACATCAGCTCTGCTTCCGGTGGATGCGCCTCATCAAAAATGACCGGCAACCGAATCGCGCGACCCAGCAGATCCAGATAATCCCGGCAAGGAATCTCATGCCCGCCAAACATCGCCAGATGCGGTGTGGTCCACTGCGTGTCGTGAAGAATAAAACCACGTTGCTTCAACCGCTCCTGCAATGAGGCCAGAGCCACCTTCGAGGCCTGCGTTTCGCGGCTGAACATGCTCTCGCCAAAGAACGCGCCGCCAATCGCCACGCCATACACGCCGCCCATGAGCTTTCCTTCGCGCCAGACTTCTGAGCTGTGCGCGAAGCCCATCTCATGCAGCGCCTGGTAGCTATCGAGAATGGAGTCATTGATCCAGGTGTCCTCCCTGTCCGCACAGCCGCGCATCACCTCACCAAAAGCCGTGTTCCAGCGCACCTCAAAGGGATGCTGCCGCAGATACTGCTCAAAACGGCGCGGCACATGGAAATCCTGCACCGGCAGGATGCCCCGATGCGGCGGGCGAAACCATGACAGCGATCCATCCTCATGCCCCATCGGGAAGGCACCTTCACAATAGGCGCTGAGGAGCTGGAGCGGATCTAGCATCGTTTGAAAAACAGATTCCCAGACGGAGGATTAGAGAGGCATGCCAGCCGCCTTGGCGCGACGCTGCGCCCGCCAGCCCTGAAGGAGATACTTTCCCAGAATGAACAGCTTCCGGAAGGGGTGCAGACGCACGCGCTTTTCAAACACGGGATAACGCTGCGCATGCAGCTTCTCCAGGATCTCAAAGTAGATCTGCCCCATCATCTGGGAGGCCACCAGACTATCCTCATCTTCCTTTGGCAGCAGCCTCTCCGCATCGCGGTAATAGCTAAGGGCCCGGTTGTATTGAAAATCCATGAGCTGGATGAAACGCTGGTTATGCCGCTCCAGCATGATCTCCTGCTCAGTCACGCCAAAGCGCCGGAGGTCCTCCAGCGGCAGGTAGATGCGCCCATAGCTGCGGGCATCCTCGCCCACATCACGGATGATGTTGGTCATCTGCAAGGCATAACCGAGCTGGATGGCATACTCGCGTGCCTCGGGTTGCGTATGGCCGAAGATATGGACGCTGCACAATCCCACGACCGAGGCCACCTTGTAACAATAGCCCTGCAGTTCCTCAAAGGTCTCATAGCGCAGCTTGGTAATGTCTGAAGCCACACCATCCAGGATCTCCGCCAGCCAGGCACGTGGAAAACCATACTTGCCCGGCAACTCGATCACCTCGTCCAAAACAGAATGACCCGGAGCCTCGCCGCTGAGCACGCACTTTTTCCAGCGGGCCAGTTCCTGATCCTTCTCTTCCTCGCTCATGGAGGCTGATTCCGCGATGTCATCCGCCACCCGGCAAAAGGCATAGAAGCTGATCATGTCACGCTTCCGCTCCTTGGGCAGGCAGGCGAGCGCGAGCGCCAGATTGGACTTCGCCTGCTTGGCGATCTGCGCTGTGGATGAGGTGCTGCCGGGGGATGGATCAGACATGCCAGGATCGCAGGTCAAAAGGATGCCTGTCCCCGCTTCGAGGAAGGGATCAAGCCATGATGGAGAAGAGTGAGCACGAGGGCTAGAAACACCCAGTTTCGCACCGTGGCAAGCACCAAACCATGCACCGGCAGAAGCAGCAAAGTGCGCCAGCTTCCCTCTCCCGTGACCTCCAGCATGGACATGCTGGCATAGCGCACCATCGCCAGCATGAAAACTCCGCTCAAAAGCACGCCCAAAATACTAGCCCAGGCTCGCTTCCAGCCACGCAGCGCCTGCATTCCCTGCCTCAGCCAGCCACCCGGCACACGTGCCACGGCCACCGGCAGCAGCAGGAAGAGTCCCGTCACCTCCAGCAGCACCCAGAAGATCAGCCCCGAGTGCTCAGCCCCCGCTTCCTGCAGCAGCACGATGAGCAAATCCAGCACCGCCAGTGCGGCCACACCACGCCAGCGCGCAAAGGTGTGCTCGATGGCCAGACCGAGGTCCTTTTGATCATCCGGCTGCTCAGGCTCCATCCAGGCGATCACCAGCCTCGCTAGCACGACTTGCGTAAAAGCCATGGTCACGGCCTGAAAGATGACCCGCATGGCCACCCGCAAGCCTTCCAGCCACTCCGGCATGACTTGGTGCGCCATGGCCAGGATTTCCAGAACCAGCCAGCCCCAGGAAATGACCATGCCACCGGCCAGCAGCCACTTCTCCAGAGGGCGCTGCTGCCTCGGTCCGTAGCGATACGGGTAACGAATCACTCGCCAACTCAGCATCGCCAGGACCAGCGGCAAAAACAGTGCCCAGGGCCATGCTGGGAGCACCGAATGCTGCAGTGACACATTCTCCATCAGCGAGCTCAGGAACAAGGGCCCCGCGATGTCCCGCCAAGCACCCAAATCGATCGTCGGCATACGCCCCGTGATCCAAGAATGCCCCATCAACTGTCCTGCGACCAATAACATCCCATGCAGCACCGTCAGCCAGGGCAGCCCCGTCACCAGATCCCATCCCTCCGAAAACTCCTGCCGCCGCGGATGCCAGCGCAAATGCAGCCACATGGCTCCCGCAGCGACTGCGATCGCCGCCGCTGTAGGGAGCCAGAGAGAAGTTGAATTCACAGTGCCTGATAAACACCGGCCAGCTCCCTCAGCAAGCTTTCCACCTCGGTATAGTAGCGTGGCTCCTCCATCTCACCGCGCCTGGCTTTCAGCGCCTCCAGTTTGCGCTCCAGCTCGTCACGCTTGGACCGCTGGGCATCCGTGAGCATCTGCTCTTCAGGACTGAGCACCAGCGCCACTTGAGCCGCGCGCGCGCCATCCCTCTTCTCCTTCACGTCTGCATTGGCAATGACCTCCGAGCGTGTTCCAACTCCATCACCATTGTCCTCGATCAAGGCATGCTCCGTGGAGATGCGTTCTTCCTTCTCATAAAACTCCGTGGCCAGTCTGCTGGCATGGCGGAAGGCCTCCAGCACGGACACCTGCTTGTCCTGATCCAGATCTGCGGCCAGATCACCGGCGATGGCCGGCGCAAAGAACTCACCAAAGCGTGTGTAGTAGATCTCATCCGCGCTCTTCGTGCCGGTGACGATGACCCTCCCCTGCCCTGCCAAGGGCTGAAGGAAGCCTGCGCTCGCTGACCCGCTATCGATCACGATCAGCTCACGCTGGATCGGCTGGCACCACACTGCGAGCTGCTTTGCTGTCACATCCGGCCCCCGTAGGTTAAACTTCACCTCACGATTATCGAAGGTGCCATGCCCGATCATCACCAGCCACATCTGGCCCGTGGTCTTCGTGGCCGCTTGTTTCAAAGCCGCCTCCAGCGCCTCGGCATCACGCGCATCCTTGCCGATCAAGGTCACGCTGATGCCAGCCTTCTCACAAGCCTCTTTCCAGGTCGTCACCTGCTTTTCGAATCGTTTGCCATACTCTTCATCTCCGGGCGCACCGGCGACAATGAGGACATCAATATCGCGTTTCGGAGGCTCAGCGAAACTGACAGACGTTGCGACAATGACCAAGGCCCAAGCAGCAATGACCAAGGAATGCCCCAAAGAGCCCAAGGCCCAACCAACGATTGAATCACGCATCAGATGGCATTCGATTGGATTGACCTTGGTCATTGGCAGACTTGAACCTTGGGATTTCATTCTTACGCGAGCCCCCCTCTCCTTCTCAAGAACCACTCCGTGCCCAGCAGCGCCAGCACCACGGCAAAAACCCACGGCGCATGCCAGAAGGGCGTGGTGATCGTCTCTTCCACGGGCACGCGGATGTCCTTCAGGATCTCCGGCAGATTTGGCAGATCATCCAAGCTCAGCACGCGCCCGCTCGACTCCTTCGCCACGCGCTCCGCCCATTCGTGACCGGGCTTCAGCGAAGCAAACTCCGCCGCCGTAGGATCGTGAACCCATCCGGTCGCTTGAGTGAGAGGAATCACCTCCCCGCCCTTTTCGACAGGATTTGTGACAGAAGCCAAAGCGCGGTATGCCCCTGTCTCACGCGGATAGTATTCGGCTTCAAACAGACCCGCTTCCTGCAGGCTAGGCTCGGCAAACAGCTCTGATTTCTTCCCGCCCGGACCGGTGACTTCGATCTTCACGACCGCATCATCCTGCGCACGGAAAGCGCCATCACGCACCCTCACTTCCAGCTTCATGCGCTCAGCATCCGGAGCCGCGGCAAACTGAATGCGGTCCGGCACATCCACCACCAGCCAGCGCATGATCTGTCGCCAGGCTTTCTCCAGGTCCTTCCGCGCTTCCTCGTCACGCATGCCCCAGCGCCAGAGATCGCCGATCATCATCGAAGCCACACGGCCTTCACCAAATCGTTGCGCGGCAAGAGCCGGATACGAACCCGCGTCCTCACCTCCCGCCTTGATCATGGCCAGCACACTGGCCCCCGGCTTGATCGAGAAGGTTTGGTTCACCGCAAAGAAGCCTGGCATCTCCGCGAGACGCTTCTCATCCTCGTCACGACCTGCGCGCACCCGTGTCCAGGGTTCCAGCCAGCCTTCACGAGTGAGATCAAAGCGGCCGTTCTCAATCGCAGGCGCAGACGAGACACGATCCAGATACACCGGCAGCATCCGGCCCACGGGCGTGTGATCGTAGCCGCCTAACTGAAAGCTCTCCTGCCCTCCCAGCATGAGCAGGGCACCGCCGCGCTCGCTGACAAAACGCTCCATGAGGTTCATCTGCTCCTGCGTGAAAAACCCGGCCTCGATGTCATCCAGAATGATGGCGCGATACTCGCCCAGCAGGTCCTCGGCAGTCTTGGGGAAGCCTGCGCTGAGTTCCTTGGCATCCTTGGTGCCGATTCTTGTCAACACCGGCTGATCGTAACGCTGCGCCACCCCCTGATCGCCAAAACCCCGGAAGAGCGGGTTGCTCGTTTCGCCCGTGCGACCACGCCATTCGAACTTTGGCTCACGCTTCGCGATGCGGATCAAGGACGGGATCTGCACCTCTGTGTCTCCAGCAAGCGCACGGCGCATGAATTTATACTCCCAGTTAGGCCGCCCTGAGACATACAGCACCCGATAAGGTCCGGCTCCACGATCCACGGCGATGTGCCGTTCATTGTTCGCGAGAGTCGCTTCCTTGGCGGCAGTCTTCCAGGCATCCTTCTCGATCTGCTTCTCCAGTTCGGAATCCATCACGGCCAGTCGATAGAAGGAAAGACCAGGCTTCACCGCAGGCACCTTCAATCTCACCGTCTGCCCTTCACCATCCTTGGCGAGCTTCAGCTTCTCAGTAGCAACAGCCTTGCCTGCTTCATCCAAAACAACTGCCGAGATCTGCTGACCCACAAACCCGCGCCCCGCGATGCGAGCGGTGATGGTCACCGGCGTGTCTTCAAACGAAGTCTGTGTGACGGAATGCTCTACGATGCGAAGGTCCGGCGCAGGCTCTTCCTTGCCAACGATCACCGGGAACACCGGAACAGGTGTGCCACCTTCACCCTTCTTGGCTGGATCTTTCGCGGCCAGTTCCGTGAGATCAGTGCCACTGCCATCCGTCACCAGCACGATGGCGGCAGTGCGGCTGCCTGCTCCGCCAGCACGCAAGGTCTTCAAAGCCCTGCCAAGCTCCGACTTCGTGCCGCTGAAGTCCAGCTTCGAGAAATCCGTCACGCTCTGCAGGCGCTCATCCACGGTTTGCGTCTTCACCCGGAACATGCGGCCGAGCTTATCCATCCATGAAGGCGGTGACTTGGCATCCTTGCCGAGTGCTTCATGCATGAGTTCCGCTCTGGTCGTGCCGCCAGGGACCTCCGGCACCTTCAAGGAAGCACTGTTGTCTGCCACGATGACCACTTCGTTCTCGCCCGTCTTCGGTTGCTTGCGCGACCACACAGGATCCGTCACACACATCGCCAGCAGGCTCCACGCCGCGAGCTTGCAAAACATGGCCGCGAGCTTCGTGCCTCCGCGCAAAGGCGACTTCCGATAGCTCCAGAGCAACACGCCCAGAACCACCGCGATCAAAATCGCCGCGATCCACAAGCGCTCAGGATGCTGAAGAGTGAGGGTCATGCGAAAGCGGTCCGCACAGTCATCTGTGCTAATTGATTAATTCCCATTCCCAAGCTCCTGATAATAGCGTTTCACCAGCTCGCGGAAGGCGGGCGGCACGGGATCACGATCGACAGGCACCATCGGGTTCTTCGTATCGCGCTTGGCCAGTTCCTCGGCCACACGATCACGCAGTTCGACGAGTGGATTCACGATGCGCATCTTCAAATGATCTGCCTGTGGTGCGGCGTCATTGCGTGCATGGTCGATTCGCATCTCTCGGGCATTGTCGAGCACCTTCGCGGCTTCATTGCGCAGCTCAGGCTGCTCCAGAAGCTCCTCCACATTGCGCAGGCGATTTGACCAGCGGTCATAGCCATCTCCGGTGAAGGGGCGATCATTCACCGCCTCGGCACCTTGGTCGAAGAAGAGCGCTCCGCCATCATCGCCACCGCCGCTGGCTCCACCAGCCGAGTTGCCTCGGTTGCCGCCATTTTGGTTAGGCGAACGATTAGCCGCCGTCTGCTGACCACGCTGCTGGGATTCCGAAGGAGAACCCTGCGACTGGCCTGAAGCTTGTCCGCCCTGACCGGGTGACTGCCCTGGCTGCTGTCCAGGTTGCTGTCCTTCGCCTTGGGCCATTTGACCCGGCTGGCTCCCAGGTTGCTGTCCTTCGCCTTGTTGACCACCTTGGCCTTCCTGTCCCTGCTGTCCCGGCTGCTGCCCTTGACCTTCCTTGGGCTTAGAACCTGCCTGTGCCTGCTGCTGGCCCTGACCAGGCTGCTCACCAGGCTTCTGCCTCTGTCCTGGAGTCTCACCGGGCTTCTTCCCCTGCCCTTGCGCATTCGCCTGCTGCTGGCCGGGCTGTTCTCCGGGCTTCCCTTGGGGAGCGCGAGTGTCCTCACTCGCAGGCCCTTTCGAGTTCTGGCCAGGTTGCTCACCCTTTTCTTTTGCAGGTTGCTGTCCTTGAGCCATCTGGCCTTTCGGGTCACCCGATTGTCCCGCAGCTTTCTCTTCTTCACCTTGCTTGCGGGTGGGGACACCCGCGTTCCCGGGCTCACCCTTTTGACCTTCTTGACTGGCTTCCTGAATCAGTTTGTCGAGCTCCGTGCGCGCCATGCGCAGAGCTTCAGTCTCGCTGCCGAGCACGCTCTCCGCAGCTTTTTCCACGCCTTGCTGGAGCTGATCCACGAGCGTGTTGGCCTTGCGCTCAGCATCCTGAGCTTCGGCACGCTGACCATAGCGGGACTGCGTGCGCGCTTCGTCGAGATGTTCTTCCAGCCCGCCGGTCTTGGCTTCACGCACGGCTTCATAGAGGCGGCGGTGCAGCATCGGGTTGTTGCCCTCGGCCTGCTCGCTCACGCGCTTCATGTCTTCAAGCAGCTTCGCCACCTTCTCCTGCTGATCCTGGATCTGCCGTGAGACGTCACCGCCTTGCAGCATCTTTTCCAAAGAAGCGCTGGTATCCTTCTGGCCTTTGTCAGGAGTCTTTTGATTCTCCAAGGCCTCGGCGATCTGCTTCTGCTTCTCAGTGGCTTCGCGAGCCTGCTGGCGCATCTGCTTCATCTCATCACCGAAACGCTTGGCGGTCTTCTCCTTGAAATCCTCCTGCATCTTCTCGAGCTCACGCTGGGCACGCGTGGCGGCATTGGCCGCATCTGCAAGCTGCTGCTGCTTCAGCTTCTCAGCCGCTTCATTGACCTGCTCACGCGTCTGTTCTAGCTGCTGCTTCGCCTCGGCCATGTTCGCACTGTTCTCGGGCTTCTCCATGCGCTCCTGGAGGTCATCGACATCACGGAGAAGCTGCTCCTGCTCCTTTTCCAAACGCTTGAGCTGGTTCTGCAGCTCCTGCTTCTCCTGTTCAGTCTTCGCCTTGTCGAGCTGCTTCTGCAGTTCCTTCATCTTCTCGGCTAGCGCTTCCTGACGTCGAGCCAGTTCCTTCAGGCGGTTCAGCACCTGTAGATTTTCCTGCTGCTCAGCAGTCTGCTCTTCAGTCGCCTGCTTCTCCTCTTCATAGCGCTGCTCCTCCTGCTTCAGTTCCAGGTTCATGAGCTGGTTTTGCATCTGCTTTTGCTTGCCGCTGCTTTTACTCTTGGATTTCGACCGCGTGATCATATGCTCGCGGCTCTGCGCCTGATGCAGCCACTCCAGCGCGCTCTGCTCAAAGGTCAGCGCTTGATTCAAAGACGCACGCTTCTTTTGTTCGGCGGCCTGCTCCAGCGGATCCAGCGCATCCTTCATGCTCTTCCAGGCTTCCGTCAGCGCATTCTTGATCTGCGCATCCTCAACCTTTTCCATGGCTTCCTTCGTCTGCTCCAGCGCCATGCCCTGAGACTCATGCACCACACTGGCATCAGTAGCAGCCACCTCCATGGTTTTGCCCGCATTGGTGTCGCGCACGATGCGCCAGGTGGCATTCACGATCTGCTTCTGTAGTTCGACCAGCTTGTCCGTTTCACCCTTGGGCTCCTTGCCTTCTTCTCCGGGCTGGGATTGACCTTCGCGGAAGATGTCTTCAAAGTGCCTGACCTCGGCGAAGAACATGTCGCTCATCGCGCGGCGCACCTCGCCCTGTGGACCCGTGTCCTCGGCCCAGAAGTGATAGCTCACTAGCTGCCTTGGCTGGGTGCTTTCATTCTCCAAAGCCAGCAGCTCTTTGACTTCCTGCTTCTTGGCAGGCTCGGTGGTGCCGTGTTTGAAGGTCACTTCCTTTGTCTTGCCCGCGATGCTGAAGCTGGCGCCGCTCTTCATCACGCCGAGATCATCCCAAACACGCGCCTCGACTGGCAGTTCCTCAATCTGTGAAACCTGCACATCACGCTTGGGAAACACCACCTCGATCTTCGCCAGCTGGTTCTGCGTCACCGTGACACTGATCCATGGCGGGTTCTTGTTCGCGCGGTCCTTGTCATCGACCAGGTGCACGCGCCACTTCTGCGTCTTCTCGGCCTTCATCGTGGCGACGAGCAATGTCGGATCTTTGGGAGAGGGAGTGAGCTTTAAAGCTGTTTTGTCCTCACCAAACAGCTCCGCCTCCTTGAGCGGCTTGTTCACCTTCAGGGTGAAGTCGATGGAGCTATTGTCCATCGCCGTGACCTTCAGGGTGTTCTTGATCTCCTTGGAGGGCAGCTTGGTATAAGCGGGTGGCGTGATCTTCACATCCACACGCTCCAGAGCTGGATAGACAAACGTGGTGATGGAGTGCTGCTTGGATTTGCCTTCACCAAACTCGACCTGATAGCGCGCATCCTTGTCCACCCTGGCGATCATGCCGCCGAACACTTTTTCATCCACCGTGAGCTTCATGGGGATGCGATCACGCTCCTTACCATCCAGCTCGCTAACCACAAGTGTGGCATCAGCAGGCACGTCCTTGGCAAAGGTGGCCTCGACGACAAGACGCGTGCCCCTTTCGACCTCGGTGTCACCCGGAGAGATGGTGGCGGAAAAGTCCGGCGCGGTGGTTTGCACAGCCTCCACTTCAGGGACCTTCGCCACTTCTTTGGGTCGATGGTCATACTTCCACACGGCGCGCGTGGAGAGAATCGCGCTAGCCATCAGCATGAGCGTGGCGATGATCAAGCTTCGTGATCCCCACAGGCCTCGTCGCCAGCCCAGCAGCATCTTGGACCAATCCTGGGTCGCGGCGCGATCCGTGAACTCAGAGATCACACGACGATCCAAAAAGGTGGGATCAGGCTTCTCCAGCAACTCGGCCGCCGTGATGGCCAAGCCATCGATCTGGGGATCCCGAGCCTCCAGCTTGCGGGCGATCTCCAAGGGTGTGGCGCTGCGACGATACACCAGCCAGGCCAGCAGGCCGCCGACAAACACGGGAACGGTCAGCCCCTGCAAAAAACGCACGCGCCATTCCTTCGGCACCCAGCTGGGATGACTCATGATGATGAGCAGCAAGGCAACCATCCCAAGATAGATCAGGATGACCATGCGCTGACGCTTGAGCTTGCGCTGCGTCTCACTGACGACCTGAAACTTTTCGCGGAGGATATCAGCTTCGATCATAAGAGTCTCCTTTCACGGGTAGGAAGAGATTGGGAGCCAGAGTCTTCATGCTGGAGTAAACGCTTGCTGAGGCACGGACTGTCGGATTCTTCCTGCCAGCCAGGTTTCCCACCCCAGGATGACCAGGAGAGCTCCCAGCAGCCAGATCCAGGCGCGCTGACGGCCTTCCTGCTCGGTGATGGCTAGACGCTCCTTTTCTTCGGCCAGGGTGGAGATCGCGCCCTTCAAGCCGCCGTCCTCGACACGGACACCGAGTTCGCGGAGCTTGGCCACATCCATGGGTGTGATGCGCCCCTCCTCCGGCGGCAGGTTCACGGCTCGCAGCTCTTTCCCCACCCGGTAGATGCCCGGCATCTCAGCGCGCGGGATTGTCCCGGGCTTGGGCGTCAGAGTCTGGCCGTCGGGCGTCATGATCGTCGTGGCTCCATCCAGGGGAAGCACATCCCCCACCAACAACGAAGCAGCCTGTTCGTTGCGAAATCCAGCGGCCTCCAGCCAGCCGTAGAGCAGAGGCACAAACTTCGTGCTGAGGGCGAGCTGACTATCCGCCGGATGCCAGCCGCTGGTCAGCAGGATCAGACGGCCTTTGCCGAGGATGGCCGGATCACCATTGTCAAAGCGGGCCAGGACCTCGAGAGGGCTTTCCTTCGGCAAGGTGACCTTTCGATGATGCCAGAAACGCAGCTTGGTGAAGTCCCGCAGTCGCTCGTCCGCGAAAGGGCGCAGCAGCGGATGCGCTGTCTGCACATCCGCGAGCATGGAGTAGGACTCTGAACCCTCCTCCCGGCTGGCGCTCAGGTTCCAATCCTTGGCACCAATGCCCGTGAGAGCCTCAAGATCTTGCGGCGTAGTTGGTTCGGCAATCACGCTGACCACCAATCCATCCTTCTCGACCAGAGCGCGCACGCTCTGGGCCAGCGGAGCATTGAGCCGGGCACCAGAGACAAACACCAACTGCGTGTCTGGAGGCAGAGCTGTGGCTGTCGCTGCGATCACGGAGAGTTCGGGGCGTAGACTCGCTGTGGGCTGCAAGGCACGGCTCAAATAGAAGAGCGGGCTGGCGGCTTCATCGCGGGTCTTCTCATCACCAATGAAAACGATCTTCACCGTCTTCGGCTGCGCCGGAGCGATGTAGACGCGGTTGTCGAAATCCCAGGCATCTCCAGTGACTGTCAGAGTAGATCCTTCGGCCTGCGTGAGTGCGGGAACGGTCACGACTCGACTCGAACCCGGCGCGATGTAGCCCGAGGTCACTGGCGTGGAATCGAGATTGAAGTCGGAGATCTTGGATTCGCGGGCATTGGAGATGCGCACTCGCGTGACGGCTTCGGTTTGTTTCGGAGCTTTGTCCTTGCCCGCCGATTCCTCCGGGCTGCTCGCGGCTAGTGAAAGGGTGAAATTATCCGCGTTCGGCACTTCGACACGCATCACCTCAACCTGGATGTTCTCCGGCCACACAAGGCTGCGGAGAGCTTCCAGCTTCGCCCCTTCCTGAAGATCCGAGACCAGCAGGATTCGCTTCTGAAGACCGCTCAATCCCTGGGCACTGCCAAACCAGCCGGCCGCATCGACCAGGGCCTGTCCGAGATCCGTCGATTCCCAGCTTGGCTTGAGGGCGCTCAACTGCGGCTTCAAGGTCGCCACGCGTGTGCTTGCGGCACCGCGATCTTGATCAAAGGACCAGAGGAGCTGAGTCTGCCTATCCAACGTTGCAACAGCAAGTCGATCCGTCACCGCGACCTTTTGCAGGCGCTCAGAGGCGATGTCGACGGCCTGTTTCCAGAGGTCACCGCGCCGCATGGAGGCGCTGCTATCCAGAAGGATGATGGTGGCGGACTGCTGGAAGAGCGGCGCTTCATTTTCCACGCGCAACAGAGGCCGTGCAAACATCAGCGCCAGCAGCAGAAGCGCGAGGCAGCGAAGCAGCAGCAACAACCAATGGTCAAGCTTCCGCTTGCTCACCGGCATGGGCGTCTGGGCATCCAGAAACATGAGCGAGCTGAACTCCACCCGGTCCTGCGGCGGCCGACGACGCAGATGCATCAGGATCGGGCCGATGATTGCGGCCGCTCCGAGCAGGTAGAGTGGGAAGAGCCAGGTCATGGCGTGCTTGATTTATGATTTGGGGGCGGCTTCATCATACTCTGCCGCCTCCTTTCTTCCGCTGACGTCGGGAGAGGAAGTCGAAGAGGACGCGCTCGAGAGGAGTGTCCGTTGGGGTCCATTGGTATTCGATGCCTTGGCGCTCGCAGGCGCGGCGGATGAAATCGCGGTGGACGTTGAGACGATTCAGGTAGACCTCACGAGCCACGTTGGGATCGACGAAGCGCTCAGTGCCGGTTTCTGCATCCCGGAAGTGAGCCGACTTGTCGAAGCTGAAGTCGATCTCGGCGCGGTCCATCACATGAAACAGCACCACGTCATGTCCCATGGCGCCGAGCAGGCCTAGCTGGCGCTCGAGTTTCTCAACGGGTGCGAGCAGATCGGACACAAGACAGATGAGCCCGCGCTTGCGCACCAGCTCCGCAAGCTGACTCACACTGATATCCAGCGCGGTGGTGCCTGCTGGGGCAGGCTTCTCCAGCTCCAGCATGAGCCGGCGCAGATGACCGGGTCGGTTTCTGGCGGGGATGTGTTCCTGCAAGGTCTGACCAAAAGTCGTGACACCCACCGCATCTCCCTGCTGCATCAAAAAGAGCGCCAGCGTGGCCGCGAGTGTGGCGGCATAGTCGGCCTTGGTGAACGGCCCGGAGCCGAAGCTCATGGAGCGGCTGTGATCCACGACGAGCTGGCAGCGCAGGTTCGTTTCATCCTCGAACTTCTTGATGAAGGTGCGGTCGCTGCGTGCCAGCACCTTCCAGTCAATGTAGCGCGGATCATCTCCTTGGACGTAGGCCCGATACTCCGAGAACTCGACCGAGAAGCCGTGATACGGACTGCGGTGCATCCCCTTCCAAAGGCCCTCAACGATGACCTTCGCCCGCAGCTCAAGTGAGCGGATGCGGGCGAGAGCCGTGGAATCGAGGTTAGCTGGCATTTCAGGAGAGGAATGACGAATGAGTAAGCACGAATGACGCGACACCACCCGTCCGCTGCCATCGCACCTCGGAGAGGTGCGAGAAATTAGCCGGTGGTGAAGCGAGCGTCAGCGAGCGAAAACCACCGGAACTGCGGTGATGGGCCAACCTTCCAGCCAACGCGCCCCAGCGGGGCGCGAGAAGCATACGAATACGGGAAGCGATCCACAAAATCGGAACGCACTCTTCTCGCGCACTTCCAGGGCACAAGCCGAATAATGTGGCGGGTGGTGTTGCGTCAACCGGTGGTTGCCGGTCGGTTCGCTCCCTCCACCACCGGCTAATATCTCTGATCCCTCCGGGATCCGAAACCGTTCGGCCACATCTATCGACGCCTACTTTCGGACGCCATTCCAATGAAGAACTGCGGACACGCTGGATGATGTAAAAGATCGCACTCATGTTATAGCGGCGCTGACCACCCTCCTCGCCAAACTGCTATCTCCCTCTTGTTGCCGGACACATTGAGCCAAGCTGAGCACGAACCATCTGTAGCCCACTCGAGGTAGGCATCAGTCGCTCGAATGCTGTCAGATGAAAACGTAAAGCATTCACGCATGATGTGCCCCTGCCAATGTTCAAAACGATAGACACCATCTTCATCAGGAAGGATCGGATCAAGAAACTCTCGGATGACGATCCTTGGTTTCTGGGTTGCGCGGGGATCACCCGAATCAGCCAAGATCCAACCATAGTGGATTCGATATTGGTGCCATCCAACTACGAGACCACACGCGCTCATAATGAGCGCAAACAAAAAGGTGCGAGTTAGAAAGCGCCCATTCATGCAGTGAGTTTATGCCTTCAGGTTCTCGATCAATTTAGCGATCACCTTCTCCACCGTGATGCCTTCAGCTTCGGCGCGGTAGTTGACGAGGATGCGGTGGCGAAGAACGGGGAGGGCCAAGGCGCGGATGTCATCCGTCGTCACATGTGAGCGATTTTGGATGAGTGCACGAGTCTTGGCGCCGAGCACGAGGTTCTGGCTGGCACGGGTGCCGGCGCCCCAACTGACCCATTCATTGACGAAGTCGGCGGAGCCGGGACGATTGGGACGTGAGGAAGCGGCGAGCTTCACGGCGTAACGGGCGACGTCTTCAGCGATCGGCACCTTCTTCACGACCTGCTGGAAGGCCTGGAGTTCCTCGCCGGTGAAGATGCGCTGCACGGGTTCCTTCTTGCCGCTGGTGGTGCGGGTGACGACGGCGACTTCTTCGTCCTCGCTGAGGTAGTCGATGACGATGTTCAGCATGAAGCGATCAAGCTGCGCTTCAGGCAGCGGATAGGTGCCTTCCATCTCGATCGGGTTCTGCGTGGCGAGCACAAAGAAGGGCTCGGGAAGATGCATGGTGTTACCGGCGACGGTCACTTGATGCTCCTGCATGGCTTCGAGCAAGGAAGCCTGCGTCTTCGGCGGCGTGCGGTTGATTTCATCCGCCAGGATCATATGGGCGAAGACGGGACCTTTGTTGAAGACCATTTTTCGGCCTTGGTCCGTGTCCTCCAGGATCTCCGTTCCGGTGATGTCGGAGGGCATGAGGTCCGGCGTGAACTGGATGCGGTTGAAGCTGAGATCAAAAACATCCGCGACGGTTTTGACGAGCAATGTTTTGGCCAAACCGGGAGCGCCGGTGATGAGACAATGACCACCGGCGAGCAGCGCGATGAGCATCTGGTCCACGACCTCATGCTGGCCGACGATGACCTTGCCGACTTCGGCGAAGATGCGCTCACGAGCACCGGCGAGCCTTCCCACGGCCTCCTGGTCTGACATGATCTCGGCGGAGGACGTGGAGGCTGGGGAGTCGGTCATAGGCGCGTGTGCCTATCAAAACAGCGCGAGATGTGCCAAGCTATCAAGACTTGGCAAACCCGGCTGAAGGAAGGCAGCACTTTAAACTCCGAACCTGGGGTCAGGTCTCGAAATAGGTGTAACCGCGGAGGCCGGCCTCGTAGGCTCCCATGATCTCCTTGCGCTCGGTCGGCGTGATGCGCTTGGAGACGACAGCACTTTCGGCGAGGACGCGGAAGCGGTCGGCGAGCTCTTTAGGATTGTATTCGCAGTAGCTGAGCACTTCAGAGACGCTATCGCCCTCCTGCTCGCGGCGGTACTTGAGCTTGCCGTTCTCGATGGAGACGGAGACGACATTGGTATCCCCGAGGAGGTTGTGAAGATCACCGAGCGTCTCTTGATAGGCTCCGACGAGGAAGATGCCAAGCATGTAGTCTTCCGAACCGTTGCCGATCTCAGGATCGTGGAGCGGGAGTGTGTCACAGATGGCGTTGCTGTGGGCAAAGCGGGCGATCTTGCCATCGCTGTCACAGGTGATGTCCGAGAGCACGGCATTGCGCGTGGGCTTCTCCTTCAAGCGGTGGATGGGCATGACCGGGAAGATCTGGTCGATGGCCCAAAGGTCAGGAAGGCTCTGGAAGACGGAGAAGTTACCGTAGTAGTAGTCGGTGAGCACCGAGGAGAGGCGCTCCATCTGCGAGCCATCATGCCCCACGGAGTCGAGCTTGGTGGAGATCCATTTCAGGATGTCCCAGTACATTTCCTCGCCCTTGGAGCGGTCGCGGAGACAAACTTTGCCGTAGTTGAACTCGGTGCGCAGCTTGTCGCGGTAATAAACAGCATCGTTGTAGATCTCCTGCACGCGCTCGCGGGAGAGTTTGCCATCCTTGCGCCGCTCATCCTGCAGATCGGCGAGATTGCGCAGCAGCGGAGGCGCGTTTTTATCGATCTCGATCTTGCCTTGAGCGGGCTCGAAGCGATTGACGTCGAGGATGTTGATCACCAACACGCTGTAGTAGGCGACGACGGCGCGGCCAGACTCAGTGATGATGTCTGGATGCGGCACGCCAGCCTCTGCCGTCACTTCAGAGACAGCTTCGATGACGTCCGCGCAGTATTCCTTGGTGCCGTAATTGCTGGAGGCCGAAGTAGCGCCCTTGAAGCCATCATAGCTGATGGCGAGACCGCCGCCGAGATCCAGGATGCCCATGCGCGCACCTTCTTGAACGAGGCCACAATACACCCGCGTGGCTTCTGTGACCGCCTGACGGATCGCGCGGATGTTCGGGATCTGGCTGCCCTGATGATAGTGGAGCATGCGCAGGCAATCGAGCATGCCTTCCTCACGCAGGTGGTCCACCACACGCATGAGCTGGGAGATGTTCAGACCGAAGACGCTGGCATCACCACCGGAGCCACTCCAGTAACCGGCGCTTTCCGTGCTGAGACGGAAACGCACGCCGAGGGTCGGACGCACGCCCATCTTCTTCGAGCGATCAAGGATGAGCTGCAGCTCGCTGGGCATCTCCAGCACCAGGATGACCTGGATGCCCATCTTCTGGGCGTTCAGCGCGAGATCGATGAACTCTTCATCCTTGTAACCATTGCAGACGATGTAGGCCTCGGGGTCATGCATGTAGGCCAGCGCGGCGATCAGCTCGGGCTTGCTGCCGGCTTCCAGACCGTAGTGATATTTGCGGCCATAGCGGGTGATCTCATCGATGACCTCCTGCTGCTGGTTCACCTTGATCGGGTAAACACCACGGTAGACGCCCTGATATTTGCCTTCCTGGATGGCATTGAGGAAGCCTTCGTTCAGCTCATCGATACGCCAGCGCAGCAGGTCACCGAAGCGGATGAGCAGCGGAAGCTGGGTGCCGCGGTCACGCGCGCCCTTGACGATCTGGGCCAGCGAGACCGGCTTGGTCTTCTTGCCATCCTTCAGGTTAACCACCACCTCGCCCTTGGCGGAGATATCAAAGTAGGTGTGACCCCATTCGCGGATGCCGTAGAGTTCGGCACTGTCTTCGATGGACCAGGAAGTAGATTTGGAGCGGCGTTCCATGTGGTTGGATAAGGGGCGCGAGTATGGGGGCATTCGCCCGGATGAAAAGTGAAGATTGTGCCCACCCTCAAGTCATTGGGGTCATGACCTGCTTCTGGAGGTCCCTCCCAACAAAAACCCCGGACCGCCTTCGCGATCCGGGGTGATGTGATTTTGGAGCTTTGAAGCCTTAACGATTAGGCCTTCCAGCCTTCGCGGTAAGCGGGGCGGGTGACGTATTTGTTCGGGGCTTCGGCGTTGGAGACCTTCATGCCCTGCTTGTCCCACTGCACGCTCTGCTGAGCGCGGACAGCGAGGTTGCCGAGGAGCACGAATTCGGTCAGCGGGCAGCTGTAGTCGAAGTTCGAGCTTGGCAGGCCGCCGTTGACGACGTGGTGAGCCCACTCGCCCTGCGGATTGTTCGGCATCACGCTGCGGGTTTCGGTCTTCTTGATCTTGCCAGCCTTCGTGTCGATACGCACCTGGGTGTAACGCTCTTCATTGTAGATGACCGGGCTGCCACAGTAAGCTTCGCCTTCGAAGACGGTGCCTTCCGTGCCGATGAACATCATGCCGCTGGAGGCCTTCTCGAAGGCCTTCTTGGCGAGATCGCTCGTCATGTGCGGGGAGATTTCAGGCTTGTTCGGCTTGCCGTCCTTGGAGCCGTCGTTCCAGGAAACCTTCAGCGCGCCGTGTTTGCCGGCAGGCATGTGGTACACGAGGTCGCTCCAGACTGGGGCGCAGGTGTCGGAGATCGGGCTGGAGGTAGCGTCGATCTTCTCAGGGATGAGCTGGCCGAGGATGGAGAAGGTGGCGTCCATGATGTGGCAGCCCATGTCGCCAAGGGCGCCAGAGCCGAACTGCCACCAACCACGCCAGTTGAAGGGATGCACGCTGTTGCCGCGCTTGCCACTGGTGCCGGCAGGGATTTCAAACTCAAAGTAAGGCTCGCTGGCCTCGCTGGAGAGCCAGAGGTCCCAGTCGAGTTCGGCTGGGCACTCAGCGGCTTTCTTCACGAGGGGGCCCTGGGGCCAGATAGGGCGGTTCGTCCAGAGACGGATTTCCTTCAGCGTGCCGATGGCACCCTGCTCGATCCATTCCTTGGCGAGGCGCTGGCCTTCCATGGTGCGGCCCTGATTGCCCATCTGGGTGGTCAGTTTCGCTTCCTTGGCGGCGCGATGGAGGTCACGCACTTCGCCGATGTAGTTACAAAGGGGCTTCTGCACGCACACATGCTTGCCGTGCTTGATGGCGTGCATGGCGGCCACGTAGTGGGTATGGTCCGGAGTGGAGACGATGACTGCATCGATCTCGTTGGCCATCTCGTCGAACATCTTGCGGAAGTCCTGATACATCTTCGGCGCGTTCGGGGCGGCCTTGCTGGAGTCCAGGTGGTGCTTCTCGCGCTTCTTGGCGGCTTCATCGAGACGCTTCTTGTCCACGTCCACGAGGGCGACGATGGTGTGATCCAGAGTCACACCCTGGGTGTCGGACTGGCCTTTGCCATTGGCGCCGATGACAGCGATGCGCAGCTTCTTGCCAGCGGCATTCTGACCATTCAAAAGGAGATTCGGGCCGGCGAAGGCTCCGGCGGCGAGGCCTGCCGAACGGCCCAGGAAATGACGGCGAGAGATGATGTTAAAACCCATGGGGGTGCGTAGTTCGTTGGTTGTGGTTTTTTTGGTGGGGGTCGAGTCAAACGCAGCGCCTGCCTCGAAATTACGGACGGATGCTAGGTGGTGAATGAAAACTGGCAAGAGTGGAGGGTGAAAAGGTCGCACTCATCGCGGGAACGAATGAAAAGCGCCCCATCCGAGTGTTTCCAGACCTTCCACCACCTCCTGCCGGTCAGCGGATGGGAGAGAAGTCCACGGCGCGCATGTAGATGCTCTTCACACCATCGGGCTGGAGGGTCAGCGGGCCGCTTTTTTCAGAATCGGCCTTGGCCGCCACCCAGGCTGGATCAGCCCGGAAGGACGCAAACGACGCCTTGCCGGCTTCCTGGCTGGCATGGGCGAGAACGTAGATGAGCTGGGTGCCGGCTCCCTTGTCTCCAGCCACCGGAGTCCAATAGCCGACATGGCTCATGCCATGCTTGGTGAAGAGGCCGATCGTGTGGTCTTTGAAGCGGGCATGCAGAGCATCCAGCTTGCCTGCGGGAGTATTGTAGACACGCAGTTCGAAGACACGCTCCTCGTCCCCCGCACCGGTTTTGACGGGTGGGGAATACTCTGTGGTGTCCATGAACACGGATTCTGGAGCCTTGGCCAGGATCTTGCCCCCCTCCTCACTCGCCTTGCGGGCAGCCTGCCAGTCGGGATCAGCCCCGAAGGCTTTCCAGTTCGCTGCCGCCGCCTCGCGGCTGGCATGGGAGATGATGTAGATGAGGGTGGTGTCAGCGCCGTCCGCCTTTTCCAGGGGCACCCAGTAGCCGACATTGGTCATGCCGTGCTTCTCAAAAAGGCGGCAGGTGTGGTCCCTGAAGCGTTTCAGCAGGGCGTCCAGCTTGCCCTCATTGGCCACATAGGTGCGCATCTCGTAGACTTTGCCATCTCCGGCCTGGGCGGGAGCAGGTAGGAGGCTCAGAGCAAGAGTAGAAAGGGCGGCTAGGCAGAGGGTGCGACGTTTGTTCATGAAAAAAGGAGGCTAGTGGCGTGGCGGGGCAGAGCTTCACGTCCGGTCCCGGATAGGTATTTCAGGGAATCTGGCCTGATAAAGAGGTCCATGACAAGTCCGCCAAGGTGTGTATTCTCGAATTCTCCCCAAACTCATGCCCGAACGTCCCCCTCCCTCAGCCGCCAGCCTGACTTGGCGATTGAGCGAAGCCGCCCCTCTGGCGCCAGCCGCCGATGTGCTCCTGCGCCAGCGTCTCGCGGCCCTCAGTTCCATCGGTTTTCTGCTCGGATATTACTGCATGCACAATCAGTGGGTGCAGCTGACGTGGGTAGGCATCATGACCCTGGCATGGTTCTGGGAGGGAGGGTTTCAAGATTTCATCGACAGCCTGCGCCTGGACCGTTGGATGGTTACGATGGCTGCTGTGTCTCTGCTGATGCTGGCCCGATCTTCCGTCATCGACTCTCTGGGAATCACCGTGAACGCCTTCTGGCTTGGATGGCTGGGCACAGGCACGCTCATGCTGGTGCTGATGACGCTCTGGAGCGTGGCCAGGCAACCACGTGCGCCTTTGTGGCTCGGCGTGCCGCTGGTGGGAGTGGCCACCCTGACCGCCACGGGCAGCATGCTTGTCTTTTACGTCCTGGACCCCAAGGCACTCTTCGGCCAGCGGCTGCAAAATTGGTTTATCTATGGCGGATGGAACACGGTCTGCACGGGCCTGACCTTTGGTTTCGCCGCTGTCTGGTCCTCCTGGAACTGGTGCCATTCCAGCGAACGGCGGGAGCGCTGGCTCTGGCTCATCGGGGCCGTGGTCCTCATGTTTGCCACGCTGTTGACGATGAGCCGTGGAGCCCTGCTGGCGCTAGTGGCGGCCCATGGCGTCTGGCTGCTCGCTCTTGGCTGGCGCAGGTCCCGCAAGGCCATGTTTCTCATGGTGGGTTGTGTGCTCTTGTTCCAAGCCAGTGCACCCATCATCGCCCACATCGGTGCCAAAGAGCTTTCAGACATGATGGGGGTGCCGACGTCAGCAATCACTCCTGAGATATTGGGGGATGGCATCGTGGCAGCGAACCCCGCCGCACGCCTGCTTGATCGCGCGGACAACGGACGGATCATCATTTATACGGCAGGCCTTCAAAGCCTGACCACTTGGCAGGATTGGGTGCTGGGAAAGGGACTCTGGGCAGACAATGACTGCTGGTCCTGCTCCCTGCCGTGGTATCCGGAGCATCTGCACAGCATCTTCATGACGGCACTGGTGCGTGGAGGATTACCGGGCCTCGCCGGCCTGCTGCTTTTGATTGGTTGGGGATTTCGACGAGCCTGGAGTCTGGCCCGCGAGGGAGAAGCTCTCTGGCTTGTGCTGGCCTCTTTCGGAGTCTTTGGACTGCTTTTTGATGGAGACAGCGCCTTCTCCATGCTGACGATCCCGCGTTTCGAAGCACTCATCCTGTGGGTTCCCCTGGTCATCGCCTCTGCCAGACATGTTGCGGCCAATGACTTTGCCAAGACAAGTTTCGAGCGTTAGCTTGCTGCCGTGTCAGGCCCCCAGTCCACGTCTCTACGGCAACTCGTCCACTCCCTGTTCTGGCAGGGCCGGACATGGCTGCGGGAAATGCTGGCCAGCAACACGCTGGATCCCCTGCCCTTTCGCCGCTGGCTGAAAGGCTATGGTCCACGCCGCCTGAAGGCTGATGCCCGTGCGGCGATGTCCGTGACCTTGCTCGATATCCCGCAAGGCATGGCTTATGCGGCCATTGCGGGATTGCCTCTCCAGTTCGGCACCATGTGCAGCGCCATCGCGGCCATCACGGGGTCACTCTTCAGCAGCTCCCGCTACACGGTGCTCGGGCCCACGAATTCGACGGCCTTCATGATCTTCTCCTACTTCGCGGCGAATCCGGACATGGATCGCATCGCGATGATGCCGCTGCTGGTTTTCATGGTGGGCACGTTGCTGCTCTTCGGCGCGTTTTTGCGCGTGGCGGAGCTGGTGCAGTACATCAGCCGCACTGTGATCGTGGCCTATGTCACCGGCGCATCCCTGCTCATCATCACCAACCAGCTGGCCAACATTCTCGGCATCTCCATGTCGACGGCGCTGGATGACGGCAGCACCTTTCAAAGGCGCACCATGCCGGGTATCCTGGTTCACCTGACCACGCATGTCGCGGAAGCCCACTGGCAGAGCCTCTCCATCGCGGCGGGCACCGCATTGATTTATGTGATCATCCGGCGCCTGCGCCCCACCTGGCCCGCGTTGGCGATGAGCCTCATTCTTGCCTCGGTGGGCGCTGCAGGACTGAGTGGTTTTGGCATCATCATCGACACCTATGCGAATGCCCGCTTCGGTGTGCTTGATCTCCTGCCGCCCTTCCCTGACTTCGTCTCACCACGGTTCTTCTCCGACTTCAGCCACATGTTTGGCCTGGCCATCGCCGTGGCCTTCCTGGCCACGCTGGAGAGCTCTTCCATGTCCAAGACGCTTGCCAGCGTCAGCGGCCAGCGCGTGGATGGAAACCAGGACATGTTCAGCCTTGGCATGGCGAATCTGAGCTGCGCCTATCTCAGCGGCATGCCCTGCTCAGGATCGCTCACACGCAGCGCGCTGAATTTTCAAAGCGGTGCGCGCACGCCGGTCTCCGCCCTGCTCAACGGCATCTTCTGTCTCATCGGCGCGCTGACGCTGGGGCAGTTGGTGGGCTACATCCCGCGCGCATCGCTGGCGGTGCTAATCATCTGCGTGGCCATCTCTCTCATCAACCAGCGGAACATCCGCATCTGTCTCAGTGCCACGGGATCAGATGCGCTGGTATTTCTCGTCACGCTGGCGGCCACGCTGCTGGTGCCGCTGCATGTGGCCATCTTCACGGGCGTGGGCGTCTCCGTCATGCTCTACCTGCGAAAGGCCAGCCAGCCAGTGCTGGTCGAGTACGAGTTCAATCAGGAAGGCCATCTGGCCGAAGCCGCACAGCACAGCAAGCGGCAGAATCCCGCAGTCTCCATCATCCATGTGGAGGGTGAGCTTTTCTTTGGCGCCGCCGATCTCTTCCGCACACAGGTCCAGCGCACCTGCGCGGACCCGAATCTGCGCATCATCATTCTCCGGCTCAAAAATGCACGCCATCTCGATGCGACCTGCGTCATCGCCATCGAGGAACTTGTGCGGCTGCTCCGAAGGGACGGACGCGAGCTGCTCATCAGTGGTGTGATGAAGGATATTTACCGGGTGCTGCGTGACTCGGGACTCATTGACACCATCGGCAAGGACAACATCTTCCCCGCAAGCCCGAGCAATCCCAACCTGGCCACGCGCAACGCGCTAAAGCGTGCGCAGCAGATCCTGGGCACCACGGAGGCGGATGTGAAAATCTTCTTTGATCCGACCAAGAAGCCCGCATGATTTCCCCGTCTCGCTTTCTCATGCGCACGCTTCACCTTTTGATCCTGATAGGCTTCACGGCGGCTTTCGCCAGGGCGCAGGATCTGCCGCAGAGACCTGTCAATGGCATCTACGACGACACGCGGGCCTTGAGCGAAGAGTCCCACGCGCAGCTTGCCAAGGAGATCGAAACTTTCCGCACCAGCAGCGGCATCGATGCCTGGTTTGCCGGCACCACCTACATCCACGAAGGCCAGACCATGCGCAGTGAAGCCCGCATCCTGCGCCAGGCGTGGAGCGGCTCACGGCCTGCCGTCCTGCTGCTGTTTGACCGGTCCAAGAAGGAGGAGATGGTCACCTTTTCGCCGATCCTTTGGGATGTGCTGCCCACGGCGGAGTTGTTTCGCATCCGGGAAAACATCCATGACCTGATGGCCGACGACTCCAAGCCGCCTGAACAGCGCCTGCGTGAGTCGATGATCGAGCTCATGCACAAGGTCGGCGCCCTGAGGATCAGGGAGTCGCAAACGAACAAACTATTCACTCATGACTACCTGTGGATGCTGCGCTGGTTCGGCATCGCCCTTCTTGCGGGGGCAGTGGTGGCTGGGATCGCAGGCATTTTTGCGCGTCGCCGTGATCTGAGCGCCTCGCGTGTTTGTTTCATGCCCAGCATTCAGGTGCCGCCACGTCTCGGCGCCGCCCATGGCGGCGGGACCTCGGTGGCGTGGTCAGACAAAAGCTGAGCCTGCCATTCACTGGCAAGCCCTGCTGTTGAAAGCCGGTCAGCCCAGTTTTGCCAGCACCTTCTCGACGGTGTTTTCCACCGTGAGGCCGTGCTTCTTGCGCAGGCCGCCGACACTGCCGTGCTCGACGAACTCGTCCGGCCAGCCGATGCGGACCACGGGGGTCTTGATGCCGGCATCGTTGAGATGCTCGATGACTCCGCAGCCGAAGCCGTTCATCAGCACGTGGTCTTCCAGTGTGCAGACGACCTTCACTTTTTTAGCGATGGAATCGATCAGCGCAGCATCCAGAGGCTTGATCCAGCGCGGGTTGATGAGGGCCACCGAAAGGCCTTTTTCTTCCAGCACCTTCTTCGCCTGCTGGGCGATGGGGAACATCTCACCCAAACCAATCAGAGCGACATCGCTGCCATCGGCGACGAGCTCTGCCTTGCCGATTTCCAGCAATTGCGGTTTCTGCTTTGGCGTGACACCAGGACCGTTGCCACGCGGATAGCGGATGGCGATCGGACCTTTGTCATAGTTCGCCATGGTCCAGAGCATGTCCACAAACTCATCCTCGTCCTTCGGCTGCATGTGAACGAGACCCGGCACGCAGCGCAGGTAACCGATGTCAAACAGGCCGTGATGCGTGGGGCCGTCGTCACCGCTGAGACCGCCACGGTCCATGCAGAGGCGCACCGGCAGGTTCTGGATGGCCATGTCATGAATGATCATGTCATAGGCACGCTGCATGAAGGTGGAATAGATGGTTAGGAAAGGACGCAGCCCCTGGACGGCGAGACCACAGGCGAAAAGCGCCGCATGCTCCTCGGCAATGCCGACGTCAAAATAGCGCTCGGGGATCTCCTTCTTGAAAACGATGAGGCCGGTGCCGCCAGGCATGGCACCCGTGATGGCGACGATGCTTTTGTCCTCTTTGGCGAAGTCTGTGAGGCTGCGGCCATAGATCTGCGAGTAGGTGGGCTTGTCAGAGGCGGCCACCTCACCGGTTTCGACATTGTATTTGCCCAGGCCGTGGAACTTCAGAGGATCCTCCAGCGCAGGCTTGTAGCCGCGTCCCTTTTCCGTGAGCACATGCAGAATGACCGGCTCGTTCTGGTTCTTCAGGAAATCAAAAGTCTGGATCAGCAGCGGGAGGTTGTGACCATCGACCGGTCCGTAGTAACGGATGCCGAACTCGTCAAACATGGTGCTGCGGTTGTGTGGACCTTCGCTCTGCGGGAGAAGCAGGCCTTTGGCGGTCTTCTCCACACGTTCCGCCAGTTTGCGCACGCCCCCACCGAGCATGAACTCGACGAACTTCGCGGCCTTCTCATGCAGATTGGCGAAGCCAGGATGCGTGGCGATGGCGTTGAAGTAGCCCGCGATGGCGCCCACGTTCTTGTCGATGCTCCACTCATTGTCGTTGAGGACAATGATGAGACGCTTTGTGTGCGCGGCCACATTGTTCAGGGCCTCAAACACGGGTCCGCAGGTGAAGGCGGCATCACCGGCCACACAGACGACATGGTCGTCCGTGCCCTTGAGATCACGCGCCGTGGCCATGCCCAGCGCGGCGCCCACGGAAGTCCCGGCATGCCCGGCGCCATAGCAGTCGTGCTCGCTCTCCGTGCGGAGGAGGAAGCCATTCAGACCGTGGAACTGGCGGATGGTGTGGATCTTGTCCCAGCGGCCGGTGATCATCTTGTGCACGTAGCCCTGGTGGGCGACGTCGAAGACAAACTTGTCCTTCGGCGTGTCAAAGACGCGGTGCATGGCCAGCGTGAGCTCCACCACACCGAGGTTGGGTCCCAAGTGACCACCGGTCTCAGCGAGCGTGGCGATGAGTGTCTGACGGATCTGTTCAGCAAGCTCGGGCAGCTTCTCCAAAGGCAGGGCTTTGAGGTCGGCGGGACAGGAGATGGGAGGGAGGGTGGTATCCACGTTGGTCGGTGTCAAAAGAGTCGGATTTCATCGTCCTCGCCGCTGGCTTCCGGTCTGGGGGCCGGGGCTGGAGCAGGGCGACGACGGGCAGCGGGGGCGCTGGAGCGCGGCTTTTCTTCGGCAGAATCTTCCCTGCCAATCTCAAAAGGAGCCGTTTCTGCTTTGCCGTCGCCTTTGATATTGATGATCTCGATGCGCTGGCGGGCCTGCTCGATACGCTGGCGGCAGACTTGGAGCAGCTTCATGCCCTCCTCATAGGAGCCCACCATCTCGTCCAGCGGCATGCGGTCGGACTCCATGGTGCCCACGATCTCTTCCAGGCGCTCCATGGCCTGTTCAAAAGAGATGTCTGAGGGGGTGGCTGCGCTCATGGGTGGTGGGCGGGAAATCGGGCGCGCATTATCAGGAGTGCGGCGGGGGTGGCAAGCGCTAAAACCACGCTAAACCTAACCGCGCAAACAGCAAAGACAGTCGTATCAAAGAAATCATCGTGCCCGGCCCCCTTTTTGAGTCTATCCCAAAACCCATGACAGAGGATTATCTTCAGCGATTCGGCGGCATCGCGCGGTTGTATGGCAGCGCGGCCCTGCCCCGGCTTCATGCCGCACGGGTGGCCGTGATCGGCGTGGGAGGGGTCGGCTCCTGGGCGGTGGAGGCTCTGGCACGCAGCGGCATCGGATCACTGACGCTGATCGACATGGACGATGTCTGCATCACGAACACCAACCGTCAGTTGCCCGCGATGACCGGGACGATCGGCAAGCCCAAGGTGGAGGTGCTGGCTGAGCGTCTCCACCAGATCGCCCCCGAGTGCCGGTGCACAGCGCTGACGGAGTTTTTCCTCGGATCGAATGCTGACCGGCTCCTCTCCGCAGGGTTCGATGGCATCATCGATGCCGTGGACGTCACGGACATCAAGGCGCTGCTCATCGCGAAAAGCCAGGCGCTGGGGATTCCGCTCATCATCTCCGGCAGCGCGGGCGGCCGCAGGGATCCGACCCAGGTCAGAGTGGCCGATCTGGGCTACGCAGGAGGTGATCCGCTCATCCAGCAGGTGCGCCGCCGTCTGCGGGAGGAGCATGGCTTCCCCAAAAGTCCCACCGGCAAATCCGTGTACTGGGGCATCCCCTGTGTCTTTTCTGCGGAAAAGGCCGTGTATCCCCAGCCCGATGGCACCTGCGCCGCCACACGCCCTGACGCCACGGAAACGGGATTGCGCTTGGACTGCTCCGCAGGCTTTGGTGCAGCCACCTTTGTGACAGGCACCTTTGGCTTCACCCTGGCTGCGGAAATGATCCGCCTGCTGACCGAGCGTCCGGAGGTGCCGATGCCCTGTGCTCCGTGTTGACGGATACGCGCCCAGACCACATCTTCTGGCCACTCCCCTCGGCCCTTCCACTTTGTCCACGCTCATGTCTTCTCGCTTTTGGCGAAGCCTCCCCCTCCTCCTTTCCGCTGTGGTGCTAGCGCATGCCCAGGAGGCCCCCAAAGCCCAGCCCGTGATCGGGACAGACAGCCCGGCTGGGGAGGATGGCAGCAAGAAGAAAAAGGATCTCGCCGCCACGCTCAGCACCCAGAGGGAAGCGCGCACGATGCGCCTCAGCATCCCCGCACCGCGCGGTATCATCGTTGACCGCAATGGCGTCGCGCTGGCCCAAAACCGCGTGGTGTTTTTCCTGGCGCTGAACTTCCCCTTCATGAGCGATGCCACGCCGGCCAAGATCCTGGCATTCGCCAAGGAGAAGATGAATGCCGCGAACCAAATCCTCGGCAAAAAATGGGGTTTGCCGGATGACAAGCTGCTCAGCCACTATGAGAACCGCCGCTGGCTGCCGCTGGTCTTCTCCATCGAGGACAATCTGAACGTGGAGCTTTCCAACGAGGACCAGAAGAAACTGAAGCCGCTGCTGGAAACGGGATCCCTGCTGCTGCAACCCGCCTACATCCGCTTCTATCCCAAGGAGGACACCGCCTGCCACATGCTCGGCTGGACGGGCAAGACACGCCGCCTGCCAGAAGGCCCTATTATGGATGGTGACCCGCTCTTTGAAGAGATGGAAGGTCGTCAGGGTCTGGAACTCAGCTTCGATGCCGCGCTCAAAGGCACCCCCGGTGAGATCAACCTCCTCTTCGACGCCGAAGGACATCTGCTGGCGGATGAAGTGCTGCGCCGTCCGACTCCGGGGCGCACGGTGGTCACCACCCTGGACTACAATCTCCAACGTCATGCCGAGAACGCCCTGAAAAAGCATGCGCGCAATGGCGGGGCGATGGTCATCATGGACATCCGCAATGGCCACATCCTGGCCATGGCCTCCAATCCGGGATTCAATCCTAACGAGTTCGTCTTCGGCATCCGTGACGCACGCTGGGCGGAACTGAACCAGGATCTCCGGGGACCGCTTTTGGGCCGTGCCTTCATCAGTGAGTATCCACCTGCGTCGACCTTCAAGCTGGTGACCGCTCTCGGTGCCATGGAAGGCGGCAAGGTCACTCCATCCACCTCCTACTATTGCGGAACTTCCCTGCTCGTGGGTGACCGCTACTTCCACAACCACAATAAGAACGACGAGGGCGAGATGAACGTCATCACCGCCATCAAACGCTCCTGCAACACATGGTTCTACCAGGCAGCCCTCGACACCGGTGCAGATCCGATCACCAACATGGCGCTGCGTCTCGGCTTCTCCGAACGTGTCGGCCTGCCGATCAAAGGTGAAGGCAAGGGCTATGTGCCCACCAACGCGGACCACCGGATCCTCGGCGGTGAGATTGCTAATATTTCCATCGGCCAGGGCACGGTGCTCGCGACACCGCTGCAGGTCTGCCAGTGCATGGCCGCCATCGGTGACGGCGTGGTCATGCGTCAACCGCTGCTGGTGAAGCAGGTGCAGACCATTGGCGAGGTCATCGTGGATGCTTATGAGCCAAAAATCCGCCGTCAGGTAAATCTGAACCCCATCGCCCGAGAGGCAGTGGTGAAGGGCATGGTGGCGGTGGTTTCGGGTGATGGTGGCACGGGACGCGCGGCGGGCATCAAGCAGGCGCAGATCGCTGGCAAGACCGGCACCGCGCAGTGGAAACCCGCGAAAGAGCAGAACCTCGCCTGGTTCACCGGCTTCCTGCCTGCCAGCCAGCCAGTGCTGGCCTACTCCGTGGTTTATGAAGGGCGCCCTGGAGAGCGAGTCAGCGGTGGCGGCATTGCCGCGCCGATCGTGAACGAAGTCTTCACCAAATACTATGAAGGTGCTCCTGCCGATGATCCGCTGCTGGCGGCCATGAAGGACATCCCGCAAGCCGTGTCATTGGAGGATGAAGGTGAGCTGGATGGCGGAGCTTCAAGACCCTCGACGGAAACCCGCAAGGCTCAGGCGCGTCCGGAGCCACCAGCACCTGAGAAGAAAACTCTCGGGAATTTCTTCCGCAAGCTTTTCCGTCGCAACTGAGGAACCTGTGCTCAGCGTTATCTTTTTGGCTGAAGCAATTCCATCTCTCTCCCACTTCCGCGGCATCGCGGACGACTCTATCTCCCATGACCGTTCAAATCGCCACGCTGTGTGACTCAGCCTCTGACTACAATGGCAAGCTGTGCATGCTCGGCGCCTTTGACATGCTGTGCGCACGGCATTTCCCCGTCACGCATCCTGCCTGCGCTCTCGTCATCCGCATGATGTTCACTCCAGAAGACAGCGGCAGGCACAGCTTCACCGTCCGCTGTCTGGACAGCAATGGCAGCGAGGTGCTGAAACCGCTGCCGCTCGATCCTGCGGTCGATGTGGTTTTCCCAAGCCCCTTCGTGCCTTTCGTGACGCGGAACATCATCCTCAATCTGCAAAACATCCGCTTCGAACGTCCGGGGCTGATCAACTGGCAGCTCGAGCAGGACGGACAGGTGGTCACCACCATCCCGCTGCGCGTCACGTTGTTTGATGAAAGCCGCTCCACCACCGGACCTGCGGGATAGTTTGCAAAAACGCTTCCGGTGAAGCACATTCCAGTCATGCCAGAAGAGAAATCCGCTCCCCAAGCCACATCCACCAGCCGCCCGGAAGGCACCGCCATCCGGCAGCTTTCCGTGTTTCTACAGAACCGTGTGGGATCTCTCATGGCGCTGACCAAGCTGCTGCATGACAACAGCATCGAAGTGCTCGGCCTCTCCATGCAGGACACCACGGAGATGACGCTCGTCCGCCTCATTCTCAGTGATCCTGAGGGCGCTGGCATGCTCTTCATCGAGCGCGGCATCCCCTACGCTGAATGTCGCATCGTGGTGGTCGAGCTCACCGAATCCCGCCAACGTCTCTCAGACTGTCTGTCCAGTCTGCTCGCTGCCGAGTTGAACATCGAATTCTGCTACTCGCTGCTCGTGCGCCCCAACCAGCTTCCGCTGCTCGCCATTCATTGCGATGACATCGAGATCGCGGCGGATGTACTGGGCCGTGCCGGATTCCGTGTGCTGTGCCAGGGTGACTTGTCACGCTGATCTTGCTGTCCCTGGGACATCCGGGTCCTACTTCGCCTTGGGACGGGCGCGGTATTTCTCAGCGAGCCGGGTATGACGTGACTCAAGCGACTGCTCAACGCCGCTGATCCAAAGGCGCTTCACCTCGCTGCGGATGTCCAGGATATCTCCCGTAGCCACGAAGAGGGAAGCATCCTTCCCGACTCCGATGGAACCGACACGATCCCCTGCCCCATGCAACTGCGCAGGGATCAGCGTGATGGCCGCCAAAGCCGCCTCCGCAGGCAACCCAAAGGCTGCGGCCTGTGCTGCGATGTAAGGCAGATTCCGCTGGCCTGAGGCGCTGGCGCGATCCAGCCCCTCACTGATCGCCACCTTCACGCCGGCCTTGTGCAGAAGCCCGGGAGCGGTGAACTGCACATCATAAGAATCCGTGGAGCGTGGAGGCAGACTGAAGACCTCACTGTAGATGACCGCTACTTTTTGTTCGGCGAGTTCCGCAGCGAACTGCCAGGCATCCCGGCCACCCACAAGAACCACCCGCACTTTCGGGCGCGAATCAGCCCACTTTAAGGCAGAGCGGATCTCACGGGCTTCCTGGGCATGAATCATCAGCGGTGTGTCACCTTTCAAAACGGGCTGCATGGCTTCCCAGGCAGGCACCTTCGGACTCTTGGGATCACGCTTTGACCAGGCCTCAGCATCCGCGAAGAACTGCTCCACGCTCCGCACCTTCTCGCGGCGCTCGCGGGCTTGTTCATCCAGGCTCTTCGCGGTTGGCGGAGCATCAGGAGCCGGAATGGTCAGCGTCTGATCCGGCCACGAGAGATGCATGCCGCTGCGTCTCTGCACCAGCATGTCCTCGATCGTCCAGCCATGCATGGCCATCAGTGCCGAGGTGCCTGTGACGAACTTGCCCTGAGGCACTGGCGCGAAATGCGTGATGCCATTCGCCCGTGCGACAGGGATCATCTCCGAGTCAGGATTCACGGCCAACCATGATTCGACCTCTGGCGTAAACTCACCTGTCTCGCGGTCATCCACACTGGCGCGCACCCCAGGGATCTCCACCAGGCCGAGATCCGTGCTGGCGCTGACCAATCCTGGAAACAGGTGCAGTCCCTTCAGATCCAGCACACGGTCCGCCTTCTCGTCCAGCTTGGCTGCCACAGCCGCGATCTTGCCATCACGGATGAGCACATCTCCGGTTTCCAAGGTACCTTGAGCGACGGTATGCACTGCGGCCCCTTTTAAGAGCAGTGATTCCGCTGATGCCGAGGTGACCAGGGCGAGGAGTAAGCAGATTAGTTTTTCCATGACATTTCGCGGTCCATGCAGCAGTCCACGCACATGTGTCCCTGGCGCTGCTCCAGAGTGCGGAAGAAGAATTTTTCCTTGGCCTTGTCGTCACCCGAAGCCGCCTTGGCATCAGAGGCGAGCGTCTTGGCCTTTCCGATGAGGGCGAGGTGCTCAGTCTTGCGAGACTCGGCACGGCGATGAGCGGCATCGCGCTCGAAGTATTGTTTGCCGTCAATCCAGGTCTGCAGGCACATGCTCGTGGTCGACAGAGGATGTCCGCTCCAGATCACCAGATCCGCGTCTTTGCCGACTTCAAGGGAACCCACCTGTTTGTCGATGCGCAGTTGCTTCGCTGGATTGATCGTGACGAACTTCAGCGCCTCTTCCTCGCTGGTGCCGCCATATTTCACGGCCTTGGCAGCCTCCAAGTTCAAGCGACGCGCGTGATCCGAAGAGTCTGAATTGAAGGACACGAGAACCCCGCGCTCACGCATGATGCTGCCCGCATGCGGGATGGCATCGATGACTTCAAACTTGTAGCCCCACCAGTCCGCGAAAGCAGAAGCTCCCGCGCCGTGCTTGGCGATCTCGTCCGCCACCTTGTAACCTTCGAGGATGTGCTGGAGGGTGCCGACGCGCACGTTGAAGCCTTCCATCACGCGCAGGAAGGCCAGGATCTCGTCCTGGCGATAGCTGTGGCAATGGATGAGGCGCTCACCCCGGATAATTTCCGAGATGGCTTCAAGCTCGAGATCACGGCGAACGGGCGGACCGCCATTCTTCGCCTTCTCCAGCGCTGCCATGTAGTGCTGGGCTGCGGTGAAGCGATTCGTATGGAAAGCAGGCACGCCCATGCGGGACTGGGGAAAGCGGCTCTTGAAGGCATCTCCCCAGTTGGCCTGCTTCACATTCTCACCCAGGGCAAATTTGATGCCCTCGATGGCTCCGGCAAACTTCAGACCTTCGGGCGGCTCGCCTTCGCGCAGCTTGATCACGCAGTTCTGCCCACCGATGGGATTTGCGCTGCCATGTAATTGGTTCGCGGTGGTCAGACCTCCAGCAAGCTGTTGATGGATGGTCTCCGCCTCGGAATTGATCACATCTGCCACACGCACCATGGCCGTGGATGGCAGCGTGCCCTCATTCACTCCACCCATGATCATGCTGTGGCTATGACAGTCGATCAGTCCAGGTGTGACGTGGATGCCGGGAAGGTCGATGACGTGCGCATCGGCTGGGATATCCTGGATGGAACCCACTGCCTTGACCTTGCCATCAACGATGAGCAGGCTCGCGTTGTCGATCTTCCCTTGAGGGCCGCAGGTCCAGATGGTGGCGTTCTTGATGACGACTGCCTTCGGAGTCAGCAGCGGACCCCTATCTTTTTGCGCTTCGGAAGCGGTGAGCTGATGACGAAGCTTGAGTTTGTCCTTCTTCTCGCTCGGCTTCTCATCCTTGCCCTCTTCCCCATCTGTCTTCGCGGGCTTCTTGTCATCGCGCATCGGAGACAGGAACTGACGTCCGTCGATCCACACCTGATGCACACGTGATTCCTCATCAAAAGCGCGGCCATTCTCAAAGACAGTCAGGTAGGCGAGCTTGCCCTTCTCGATAGCCCCGAGTTGTGACCCGACTCGGCAAATCATTGCGGGGACCGTGGTGAGTGCGGCGATGGCATCAGTTTCACTCAAACCGCGAGCGATGGCCAGTCGGACGTTAGGCCGGAATGAGGTCTTCTTGCCCAGACCATGCGTCGTCAGAGCGATCTCACGACCTTCACGACGTAGCAGTGATGCGTTTCCTGGTGCGTGATCCCAAACGCGGAGCTGATCCAAAGGCGTGGCGGCCCAGTCCTCATCTTCAGGAAGTTTCGGCACTTCTGGATAGTCCACGGGCACGATGAAAGGCGCCTCTGCACCTCTCATTAGGTCAGGACGACGCCACTCCTGCCCTGTGGCGAGGATGACTGGCTGCACATTGAACTCCTTCGCAAGGCGCATGGAGCGGTCCACCATGAGCGCGCTCGCGGGTTCAAAGAGCACCGGCATGCCCCTTTTGGTCACGGGAAGCAGGACATCCAAAGAGGGCTTGAAAGGAGGACGCTGGCGCTCATTCAGATGCTGTGAGTAATGCACGTGATCATCACTTTGAAACTGGGCATCGAGCATGGTCTGACGGATGACGGAGACCACACCCATGAGTGATCCTGGATAAGCTTCGGGCTTGGAGTCATCTCCCGACTTCGGTGTATCGATGGCGATATGCTGGAAAGTCTCTGGCTTGATGATGGCGACGTCCGGATCACTGGAGTTCAGCGCCACAAAAGTGCTGATGCCGCGAATGACACCCGAACTTGGCACGACGTTCGCCGCGGTGAAACCCTCCGCACGCAGCGCATCGAGGGCTTTCTTTTCGGGCGCATACTCACGCGCCATGCGGTGATCAGGAGTGACCACGGATTTGGTGCCAGGCTCGCCTGCAGCGGAAGTGGTGCCGAGGAAGCCACTGCCTGCGCCTGCCGTGAGATCCAGCGCGTCAATCGGCGGGCCTTCATCACCCTCGATCTTGCGTGCGGTAGATTTTGCGAAGGACACATGCGCGTCGATGAAGCCCGCATAGATGGTCATGCCAGCCATGTCGTGCAAACGCGCATCCGCAGGCACCTTCACATCCGCGCCCACGGCCTCAATGATGCCATCCCGAAGCACGATGGTGGCCTTCTCCAGCTCCTTGCCAGGGCTGGTGACGACACGCGCACCGACCAAGGCATGCACGGAAGACTCAAGGGGACGATGTCCCGGCGGGCGCAGGGTGTCCTGAGCCAGCACTGAGGTTCCAAGAGTGACCAGCACCAAAAAGAGTCTCATCCTGCCAGACTGAAGGATGCGCGCAGACTTGGCAAGATGGCATCTTAACCGTCCTCTAACGTCTGAGGGCGTGTTCGGTAATCTCCCGCTCTGTCAAAAGGCGGTCGTAGACGGCCACCTCTGCCATGCGGCCCGAGAACGGGCGGCGGAGCTTGGCGAGGTCCTGCCCGGGACGATATTCCAGACAGCCTAGTTGTAGAAGGCAATCCAAGCTTTGCGGCTTGGCATCCGTAATCGCAGGGCCGATGGCACGGCCATTCAGGTAGATCTGCATGCGCCCCTCATCCTGCATGGCGACCACGTGGTGCCATTGATACGGCAAGGCCGCCGCTTTAGGGGAAAACAGGTTCATGCCATCACGATGACCAGCGGGCCAGCGCAGCAGGTATCTCAGGATGCCTGCCCCCGCAGCCTCGCCTGGACGACGGCCATTCACTTCCACCAGAGCGATGTGCGGGCGTGCATCATCCGTCGTCGTCATCGCGGCGAGCGCCATCTGCTGCAGTGTGTCCGCCATGAACCAAAACTCCACGGCATAAGCACCGGAGGGCATGAGCCAAGGCTTTTCCAGATGCAGCACTCCCGGCTGTGACTGACCTCGAAAGCGCGCGCTGATGTGACCATGCGAGTCGGCATCAATGCTGGCACCACCCGCCATCAACAAAGCCGGAGCACTCGCCATCTCATTCGGGATCATCGATGCCTCATGACGGCTCATGCGCCAGTAATGCACAGGTTTGGCGGCAAGGATGCGCTGCGGGTAGTCAAATGGCAGCATGAGTTCAGGCGTCTGGGGCTGGACAGCATTGATAAAACTTGCGTCCTGGATCGTGCGGATCTCACCGGTGGTGGATTGAAAACCCGCCCTCTCATTCACATTCAGCAATGCTGTCCGCATGCCCTCCTGACCGGGAATTTGCACAGACAACTCTGCCTGCCCGTCAAACACGGCCACATCTGTCTGGCCTTTCCGTGAAACAGAGATGCCCAGTTCGGTGCCGAGATCAGTCACCGCCCCGCGGGGTGTCTCGACACAAAAGCCCTCCGCCCCCTTGGGCACCTGGGTGCGCAGTCTGCCCTCACGGCAGATCAAGCGGCTGACGCTGAGCAATTGCAGATCCGCCGGGCCTTCGATGTCCACCACCACGCCATTGGTAAACAGCAGGCGCGCCTGCCCATGCTCCAGCGCCAAGGGGCCGGCAGCGACAGCCCGGCTGGGGACGCCCGCCGAACCAGGCACAAGCACAGCCAGCGTTTCAGGAAAGGCCTCCGACACCCTTTCACGCCGAACTAAAAGCGCGGCAGAAAGCACTAACACAGCCAATGCCGCAGCTGTGGCAGCCCAGCGCCACCAGGCACTCACAAAACGCAAGGGCTCACGGCGAACCGTCTTCATCAGCGAATCTTCAAACCCACCATCGATCCCTTTAAACTGGCTCTCCATGAGACCGATCTCCTCATGCAGTGCCAGCCAGCGTGGATCAGGTGCCTGAGCGACTTTGCACAGTGAGAGTGTCCACACTTCTGCGGCAACCTCACGGCGGAATGTCACATCCGTGCGCAGTCGTTCGAGCAAGGTGTCCGCGCGGCCTGCGGGCAGTTCTCCGCCTTGCCAAGCGATGAGGGCATCTTGCAGATCAGTGTTCATCGGCCAGTTCACGAATGATGCATTCGCGCAGCATGCCAAGAGCGCGGTATTGCAGTTGATAAATGGCTCCTGCCGTGGTCTTCAATTCGTCAGCCAAGGCAGGCGCCTTGCCCCCATCCAGCAGCGAGCGCACGACATGACGAATGCGGTCGGGCAGCTTGGTGATGCACGAGAGCATGACCTGAAGCTGCTGTGACTGCGTTTCGGCCGCAGCACTTTCAAGCTCGCCCTGCAGCAGGCTGGAGGCCTCACGTCGAAAGGTGTCCAGCTTCGCCACGCGGCGGTTCGTCTGCTCAAAGAAGCGCAGCAGTTTGTTCCTGCCGATGCCGCGCAGCCAGGCACCGAAGTCCTCGCCGCGACGAAAGCTGTTCAGACTTCGATAGGCGGCGATGAAAGTCTCCTGAGCGAGATCATCCGCATCATCCAGGTGGAAGAGCTGGCTGCCCAGGTAGGTTCTCAGTCCAGGACCATAGGCACGCACGATCACCAGAAACGCGTCCGGCTGACCGCGCAGGACGTGATCGAGGGTGGCATTGAGCTGGTCGGATTCGAGCATTCGCCCCTCAGTTTCACCTTCGTCGCCGGTTCTCACAGAAAAAATCACGGAATCTTTGTGAGATCCTGGAACTCGGCTGAAACTGATCCAGTCATCGTCCGGCCACGGCTGGTCCACCAACCTTTCCACCTCATGAAGTTCACTACGCTGGTTTTTGGCGCCCTCATGGCCGCCCTCGCCCTCACGGTCCAATCCGCTGACCTGCTGATGGAGACCGTGAAACTGGCCCCAGGTGGCCGTGATATGCTGCTGCCGGAAGCGGGACAGCCGCTCCTCCCTAAAGAGTCAGGTCAGGCGACTGCAGAGAAGATCAGCATCAGCGATGCGCCATGGACTTCCTTCTGGCGTTTCGAGATCCTTCAGCGCCCCGCGAATACCTGGAGCGTGCAATTGACCGCCAAGATTGGCGAAGCGATCACCAAGGGAGACAAGTGCCTGCTCCTGCTCTACGTCCGGGCTGCTGAGGGCAAAGCCTCCGGATCTGCCAATGTGGAGATCGCCCGGCCGCCGGAGTATCCCAAGTTAGGCAGCACCCAGTTTCGGGTGGGCACTAAGTGGGAACCGGTGATCCTGCCCTTCACGGCCAGTCAGGATGGGCCGCAGGGCCTATGCGCCATCGCCATCCATCTCGGTAGTGAGGCGCAGAAGGTGGAGATCGGCGGACTTCGGCTGCTGAACTATGGCCAGGACTTCCCCGCTGATCAATTGCCGCAGCCTCGCTTCACCTATGAGGGACGTGAGGCTGATGCGCCGTGGCGCAAGGAGGCGCAGGCGCGTATCGAAAAGCATCGCAAAGGTGACTTCGTCCTCACGGTGGTGGATGCACACGGCAAGCCGGTCACCGATGCCGAGGTGCGCGTTGTGCTCAAGCGTCATGCCTTTGGTTTTGGTTCAGCCGTGACGGCGAAGATGCTCAATGACACATCTCCTGATGGAGATCGCTACCGTGCCGTCGTGGAGGAATGTTTCAGCCGCGTGGTGTTTGAAAATGATCTGAAGCCCGGCCCCTGGGAAGCCGCCAAAGATCCCAACACGACGGGTGCCTATCGAAAAGTGTGGCTCGACAAATCCCTGCAATGGCTGGCGGAGCGCAAGATCCAGACACGCGGACATTATCTATGCTGGGCACCGTTTGAGCCGTGGTCCGCGAAGCTGAAGGACAATCCTCAAGCCATCCGGGACAAGGTGATGAGCTACATGCGGGAGATCACACCGGCTGTCGGAGATCTGGTGTGTGAGTGGGATGCGCTCAATCATCCCGCCGGCTGGGAGGCAAACAGTTGCATCAACACCGTGCTTGGCGGCGAGTTTTATGCCGAGGTGTTTCGTGAGGCACGCAGGCTGACCAAGCTGCCCCTGTGGATCAATGAAGACCAGGTCTTCCGTCCAGGTCGTCAGCAGGAGGAGTACTTTCAGATCATCGAGAAGCTCATCGCTTCAGGCATCAAGCCGGATGGCATCGGCAACCAAGCGCATTTCCACAGCAGCTTTCTGCCATCGCCCGAGGAGATGCTGGCGAACTCGGACCGCTTTGCGAAACTGGTGCCTGCCCTGCAAATCACTGAGTTCGATGTGAACACGAATGGCGATGAAAAACTCGCCGCTGACTACACGCGTGACCTGCTCATCACCACCTTCAGCCACCCTGCCTACACAGGCTTTGTGATGTGGGGCTTCTGGGAAGGCGCGCATTGGAAGCCTGAAACAGCCCTGTGGCGCCAAGACTGGAATGAAAAGCCAGCAGCCAAGGTCTGGCGAGACCTAGTCAACCACCAGTGGCATACGGATGAACTGCTCCATACCGATGACAAAGGCACCGTGAGGCTGCGTGGCTTCTACGGTCGATATGAAGTGGAGATGAGAGGACAAAAGCTCGGCATTGACCTAACAAAGTCTTCGCAAGGCGCTGTGAAAGTCGAACTCAAAGCGCCGTAGCCATCTGAGCCCTCCTGGACCTGACCTCTGCACGTCAAAGTCTTGAGGCATTGATCGGGAAGCGTGAGCTCCCTCACCTTCGCTTCATCGCAGATTCCCACTCCACCACTTCCGGCGGGACTGGCGTGGCTGGCTGCTTCTTCTGAAGCGCCTGATGACATCTGAGCGCCAGCTGTGCCACGTCCGACATATGCCCCTTGTCCTCACGTGCCTCCTTGCTGACCCGCTCTTTATGCCACAGCTCTACCGCCAGCTTCAGCGCCTCCTCCGCACGTCCCTGCTGCAGACGGATCTGGCACATGGACTGCAAATCTTCATGCCACCTCAGGTAGTTGGCACCACGCTGGCCCGAGCGCTCACTGCTCAGCAGATAGGTCTCAAAGGCGCCATCCAGATCCCCCGCACGGCTCTGCGCATTCGCCAACGCCTGCAGGGATTCTGAAACACGCGTCACATTCCCCTGCTCGTCTGCGATGCGGTAAGCCTCACGCGCGTGTGCGATAGCCTCCTGATGTTTCTTGGCGCGGCTCTCATAACCCACCAGATCACAAAGCGCATCCACCTGCGCATCACGCAGAGTCTGCAGGCTGCCAGTGGTCTTCAGAGCTTCAGCGGAGGGCGCATGACTTGAGGCGATCCTAGATGCCTCGCCTGCATGACGGATGGCCGCGTCCAGCTTTCCGGCATTGGAGGATGCCACACCGAGTGCCAGCAGAGCCGTCACCAAGGGCCGCGGATCCTCCGCGCTGTGAGCTTTTAACCGCTCCACCCGCGCCGCCAGTGCATCCATCGCCTTTTGATGGTCACCGCGATCACGCATCACCTCGATCAATTTGTCCTCCAGCCAATCATTGCGGCCGTGGAGTTCGGGCACAGTCCGGCAGAATTCCAGTGCTTCCACGGCCACCCGTTCCGCCGCCTCATAGTCCTTCGCCGCTCTCAGCGCATCGACACAGGAAGCCTTCAGATTGAAAGCAGTCGTCCCCGGCAGATCCACTCCCTCCATCTCTCGCAAAGCCTCACGAGCCACTTGGGCGGCCTTGGCAGGCTGGTCGAGCTTGGTCCAGACACGCACCAACTGTCGTTTCACTATGAAGGCAAAACTTGACCGTCCCAGCCCCTTTGCAGCCACTCTTTTCAAGAGCGCTTCCACCAAAGGCGGTGCTGAACCCCTGGCCCCATGATCGATCGTCTTGATCAGAAACGGCAGCTCCGCCTCCCACGCTATCTGGCTGTCAGGCCCATGGATTTTGCCGAGCGCTTCCATGTGAGCCTTGATCAATGGTAGGGCCAGTTTGCGCTCACCCATGGCCTCATAGAGCCAGCCCACACGCTTGTAGAGCTCGATCTGCAACGCCGGATCATGCCCCAGTCCATCAATCGTCTGCTGGCTGTTTTCCAGGGCCAGCTTCAAGGCCTCCGGGTTTCGACCGTTGGAGATCTCCGTGGCGACGCGGTCCAGCATCGCTGTGAGAAAGCCCACCGCCTGCTGCGCGCGTGCGGATTCTGTCTCTGCCACACGCTGCGCCAGTCGCGCCGCATGCGCCTGCCAGAGCGCCACCGCCGCTCCACCGCAGATCGCGCAGAGGCACACACAGGCAGCGGCAAAAACGAGCCGGTTCCTCTTGATCCAGCGCCCGGCCAGATAGGACAGGCTCGGCGGCCGTGCCAGCACAGGCTCATCCCGCAGGAAGTGCTCCACATCCGCCATGAGCGAGGCCACGCTGTCATAGCGGCGGTCGCGCTCACTTTCCAGGGCCTTCAGAATGATCCAGTCCAGGTCTACCGGGATGCCCGTGACATGCGCCAGCGCGTTCTGCTGCATCGCCTCGCGCACGGCGGGCATCTTCACGGTCTCGGTCACGCGGACGGATGGCCGCACGGGCCGCTCGTCATTCAGGATGCGCAGCATCTCCGTCACACTGGTCGTCTGCCTGACCGCAGACTGGTAAGGCAGCGATCCCGTGAGCATCTCATAAAACAGCACGCCCAGAGCATACACGTCACTGCGGATGTCGATGTCCTTGCTCCCGCTCAACTGCTCAGGGGACATGTACAGCGGCGTGCCCATCACGTGCCCTGCGCGGGTGAAGTACGCCTCCTGCATCGGCATCCCCGTCATCGCCTTTGCGATGCCGAAGTCGATGATCTTGGGTGCTGGCTTTCCATCCACCTCAGCCACCAGGATGTTGGAAGGTTTGAGGTCACGGTGGATCATCCCCTTCTGATGCGCATGCTGCACCCCGCCACACACATCACGAAACAGGGCCACACGTTTCTCCCATGGCAGTGACTTGTCCTGGCAGTAGGTGGTCAGCGCGCTGCCACGAACCAATTCCATGGCAAAAAAAGGCCTGCCATCATGCGTGACTCCCGCATCCAGCAGCGCCGCGATGTGCGGGTGCTCCATGCTGGCCAGCGCCTGCTGCTCCAGGCTGAACCGCGCCAGCACCTGCGCCGTGTCCATGCCCCGCTTCAGCACCTTCAGCGCCACCTCACGACGAACAGGTTCTGTCTGCTCAGCACGCCAGACAAATCCAAATCCACCCTCACCCAGACATTCGACCAAACGATAGGGCCCGATGAACCCATCCACTCCAGCTTCCTGCATTTCCTCATCCGCGATCATCTGCGCCAGGATGTCCCGCTCGTTGCCGGCTATGAAGTTGTGGTGCGGGTTCGCCATGCCGGGCAACAGCTTAGAATGCCTTGAACAACTCCATCATCTCCTGACGGATCACATGCGCATCACGCGTGCCCAGTGTCAGCGCCAGTTCATCCTCGATCCTGGAACGGTAGCTGCGCCTCAGGCGAAAGACGCTCTGGCGAAAGGCTGCATAGCTCATGCCGTTCTTAACGGCAGCCTGGGCCAGCGTCTCATCATTCACCGCCTGCGTGAGATAGACGATGAACAGACCAAAGCGCTCCTCCTGGCCTTGGCTCACATAGTCCAGTCGCAGTGCTGCCAGGCTGCGCTCCAGAACGCTGCGCGCCCACTCACGATTGTAGAGGGTCTCTATATCAGCCCCTTCAGAGGCGATCTGGAGGAATCGCTCCTCAGCGCCGTCCACAGATGAAAAACTCACCGGCTCCACGCCCGCGCCCCGCTTCAGGGCAGTCTTGCTCCGCCAGACTTTGATGCGGTAGCGCTCATAGGCGATCAGCAGGAAGGAGCGCAGTTTGCCCAGGCTTTGGTCCGCCTTCAACAAAGCCTCATGCTCCAGCACAGACTCAAAGAATCCCTGCACGCTGTCCTCGGCGTCATGGGCGCTCAGGCCACTCTGACGGGCCACGATGTAAAGAGGCGACCAATACGCCTTGCACAGCGCCTCGAGAGCGGTCTTCACATCCGCCTCAGTGCCCTCGCGCAAGGTCTGGAGCAGCGTCCAGCGTGTCGCAGGGAAGTGGGAGGAAGCATCAGCCATTGGAGGAACGCGAATAAAACCAGGTCAAGAGAATCTCGCCCCCGGGTTGACTTGGAAGCCAACCCTTTAACGAGTCCCATCAGGGAAATCAATCTCAGGATGAAGCCCGGAGGCTAAGATTCATTTAGCCGCGTCCCAAGGACGACGCCCCCTTCGATCCATCCCCGCCCAAGATCACCTCCGGCGGCCCCGGAGCATCCTTCATCGCATCCCTCACTGGTCCCAGCATCAAGCTCCAGCTCAAGCCTTCACGATACCGGGACTTCCACGCGCATCGATGCAGCAGCGTGTCTGCCGCACCATGCCGGAGATAGCCGAAATGCTTCTTATGAGACAGTGCCAGCCTCAGCGGTGAGAGATCGTCCGTGAAGCTGATGATATGCAGCGGCCTCACCGGCCCGCGTCCTGCCGCCTCTTCATACATCACGATGGCCGCCAGAGCCGCGACGGCCGCCCCCAGATCAACATCCCAGACCAACAAAGGCGAAGCCTCTTCACCCTCGAGCACCGGCAGCTTTCTCAGGAGCTGCACCAGTTCAGGATGCTGGTTCGCATCCACCTCGGTGGTGACCTCCATGCCCGTTTCAGCATGGCGAATGCTCACGACATTCTTCTCATCACGATGCAGCCGGTAGTCACCGATCCTCTCCACCACTTCAGCGCTCTGCCGTTTCGGCGGCTTCACGGGATGTTCCGTGTCTTCCTCATGCAGGAAGGCACGCTTGTCATGATAAAGGGCCAGAAAGCGATCCTCCAAAATGCTCTGCCTCACCTCGCGCATCAGTTGATGGTAGAAATGAATGTTATGCTGCCCCACCAGCGTCCAGCCCAGTGTCTCCTGGGTCTTGGTGAGATGGTGCAAATAAGCGCGCGAATGCGTGGCGCAGACCGGACATGTGCACGCTGCATCCAGCGGGGTGTCGGCAAACTTGAATACAGATCGGCGCAGTTCCACGATGCCGCGTGAGGTGAAAGCCGTGCCCCGCTTCGCCACCTGCGTGGGGATGATGCAGTCAAACATGTCCACTCCGCGATGCACCGCCTCGAGCAGGTCCAGCGGGGTGCCAACTCCCATCAAGTAACGCGGACGATCCTCCGGCAGCAGCGCTGCCGTGAGCTCGCACACATCCTCGCGCTGATGCTTCTCCTCGCCCACGGCCAGTCCGCCGATGGCAAACCCATCAAACGGCATCTCGATCAAGCCCGCCGCGCTTTCCTTTCGCAACTCCGGATACAAAGCCCCCTGCACGATGGCGAACATCGACTGCGGTGAATCCTCACGCGCCGCGAGACTGCGTGCTGCCCAGCGCTGCGTGACTTGCAGCGCCTGGCGCGCCGCTTCCTCATCCGCCGTGCTCGGGATGCACTGGTCCAGCACCATCATGATGTCACTGCCGATGCTGCGCTGCATCTGGATGCTCAGCTCCGGGCTTAGCAGGATGCGGCGGTTGTCCACATAACTCTGAAACACCGCGCCCTTTTCCGTCATCGCCCGTGAGTTCGGCAGCGAGAAGATCTGATAGCCACCTGAGTCGGTCAGCACTGAGCCTGGCCACTTCATGAAGCGGTGGATCCCGCCCAGCTTCTCAAACACCTCCGCCCCCGGCCGCAGCAGCAGGTGATAGGTATTGGCTAACAAAATTTGCGATCCCGAAGCCTTCAGCGACTCGGGCGTCTGCGCCTTCACCGTCGCCTGCGTCCCCACTGGCATGAACAGAGGCGTCTCAATCACCCCATGCAGCGTCTTGAACGTCGCCGCACGCGCCCGCGAACCCGTCGCCCGGGCCTGCAGCTGGAAATCGAGTCGTGACGGCGGCATATCTACTTAGCCGCGACGGATCTCCGACCCCTTGAACCGGATGCTGAAGCGGAAGACCTTCTTCTTCCGGCACTGGATCTGCCCCGTCTGCAAATCAAACTTCTCCGGAATCTCAATGATATGCAGATCTGCCTTCGCGTGGAATCCACGCTCCGAAAACACGTCGATCAAGATCACCAGCGCCTCAGGATCGTGGAAGAGCATGTCCTCGGTGTTGATGTCCGCCACACCCGAGATCGCATGCCTGACCACGATCGGCATCATTTTCTCTTCGATGAAGGTGACCACGGCCTGCATCAGTTCAGGCTTCTCGAACTTGTAACTGTCCAGCCGGCGCACCAGATCCTGCCGCGCATGGCGGATGATCTCGCTGGCCAGCGGCAGTGTGCGCAAAAGGTCAAAGGTGCGCGGATCCAGCTCCAGTGAGCTCTGATACTCCAGCTCCTTCACAATGTTGTCCTGCACCATCTCCAGCGGCACCTGCGCATTGATGAAATGGTAGTGGAAGATCTCCTTCAGGGAGACCAGTGCGTCATACGTTTTCTCCTTGAAGACCTTGTAGCGATTCCGCGCCAGCGCAGGATTGAAGTCTGTGGCACGCTCTTCCCAGAGCTCGCCGAGACCTGAGCGCCGCACTTCTTCATTGTGCGCCAGCACCTCGCTGCCGCGCTTGAGTTGTCGCGCGATGCTCTCCGCCTCATCAACAAACAGCACCATGATGTGGAAGATCGGCTGCTTGAAATGTGCCGCGTCCGGTGTGTCCAGAAAGTCACGACGAAGCTGCACCATCTTATCAAAGAGCATCTTCAGACATTCCACCTGCACCTTCGTGCGCGGGAAGCCGTCCAGGATCGCGCCGTTTTGCTGCTCAGCCTCCAGCAGTTTGCGGAAAAGAATGCCCACCACCTCACGATCACCCACCATGCCGCCACGCGCCTTGATATCGCGTGCTTCCGGCGTGTCGAGCAAGGCACTGACCACAATCGGCTCCGCCGTGATGCCGCGAAGCTGGCGGATGAAATCCGTGTTCGTCCCCTTCCCCGCCCCCGGCGCACCGCCGAGCAGGATCAGCTCCTTCGGGAACCTCAGCCTTTCGCGACCGTAGTCCGCCACAAGCTGTTTCCAGACATGATTGAAAATCAACTGCGCGTCTTTGATCTCCAAATCCGCAGGCGCGGTGGGTTTCGGGGCGGTTTCAGAAGTCGGCATGAGAAGGGCTTATGCCAAGGAGCGGGACTTGCCAAGTCCCAAGGAGCGGGACTTGCCAAGTCCCTGCTTGGAATAGACGAGCCCCTCCGTTAGGTCACAGCCTTCGCAAGATCCCCTTCCCAAAGTGTGAACTCATCCGGCCTCAACTGCGCCTTGGACGGATTTCGCCGGATATAGCGAATCAAATTTCGAAAGTGATCCCCATCGCGGATCAGACGGTCAAAATAGTCATGCTGCCAGAACTGTTCATTCTGACCAAGCTTCTCATTGATGACACCTGCCGTTCGCCGTTTCAAAGTGAAGAGCACCTTCTCCAACGGCCAGTCTGGATGCAGCATGAGCAACCCATGAACATGATTTGGCATGACCACATACGACAGCAGTTCATACCGCTGTGGATCGAAGTGCGAGAGCGCCTCGACGACCGAATCGCGCAGTTCCGGCTGCCGGAGCACACAAGAGCCATGTCCGTCGTCAAGCCATTGGTCGATACGTGCAGAAAATAGCCGGTCATACTCAGCCTCATCTTCGGGTCCGAGTGGAGATGGATGGATCCTCATCCATCGAAGACGTGCCTCCTCAAGTTCTTGAAACAATTTCGCGGGCAGCGAATCCGCCATGCGAAAGGTGATGAAGTAAGTCGCTCCCGGCTGCTGCCAGTGCGGCAGATGGTTCCTGGTGATACGAACCTCCTCGAAAGGATTGAAAAACTTCATGCTCGAGCATTCTCAAACAAGGAGCGGGACTTGCCAAGTCCCAGCCTCAAGGTCTGCGGGATCCAAATACCGGGCACCTGGCAAGTGCCCCTCCTTGTTCCTACCCCTTCAGCGTCATGAGATACGCCAGCAGATCCGCCACGCTCTCCTCTGGCAACGCATCCAGCAGCCCCTCCGGCATCAAGGACCGGCGGATGAACTTCGTCCCCTTGACCTCCGCCTTGCTCAGGCGCCGGTCCGGCAAGCCCGGCTGACGGATGACCACCGCCTCCTTGTCCTCGCTGACAAAGAACGCGTCGATCAGATCCCCGTTCTTCATCTCCACGCGGTAGATCCGATACCCCGGCTCCATGGCCGCGTTCGGCGTCAAAATATTCCGCAGCACCGCCTCCAGCCCCATCGCTCCGGCTCCGCTCAGGTTCGGCCCGATCTGCCCGCCCGCACTGCCGATCTGATGACAGGCCATGCACAGCGCACTGAACATCTTCCCCTTCGCCGCGTCACCTTTCGGAGCCAGCGCCGTCAGCTTCGCAAACTTCACATCCAGCGCCTTCGCCTGCTCTTCCGTCAGCAGCGGCGGAGTATCAATCGTCTTCGCCAGACGCGCCCCTTTGCCAAACTTCTCCCCGGTCTTGAGATAGCCCATATGCGCCCCATCCGTCCCATACGACCTATCGAAAGAGCCACGTATCTCCGCCGCACTCCTCGCTTTCTTCCACACTCGAAACTCCGTCATCGCACCTTCCGTGCCCTTCTTCGGACCACTCCAGGCGATCTTGCAGTTCTCCCACTTCTGCGGAGCCGGCTTCGTCGCCGTCGCATCCAGCTCACCATTCTGGTAGACGCGGATCACACCCTTCTCATCACGCGTCACCGCCACATGCGTCCAGAGATCCGGCGTCATGGGTTTCGTGGCCACACACACATCCCGCAGCTCCGGTCCCGCATAGGCACGCAGCTTCGCCTGGAAGAAGTTCAGTTGAATCCCATCCGCCGTGCCTAACAACGAGTCCTCATTGCCAATCCCCGGCGCCAGCCGCACCCAGGCCTCCACCGTAAAGGGCCCGTCCAGTGTGATCTTCGAATCCACAAAGGCGGTGTCCTGCCCGTCCAGCAGCAGCACCTCATGAAACACCCCGCCTAACTGGCTTTGCAACTTCTCCAGCGCCGGATCATCCCCCAGCACCGTCGCGAGCCTCTCCACCGTCGGCCCGTCGAGATCACCTTGCGGCAAGGTCTTGCCGAGCAAGGCCGCCACGATGGTCTTCGCACCACTCTTGCTGCTCGATAGCACATTCAGGGCGTTCCGACGCTGCGATGGCTGGAGTGAAGGATAGAGCGACAGAAGCTTCGTCCCTGCATCCGGTGCGCGGGAGGCCGCGAGGGCCTCAAGCGCGGCATCTCGGGTGGGTGGGTCGAGATAGAATTTTGCCATCTCCGCAAAACGCTCAGCCTCCGCACTGCGGAGGTCACGCAGGGTGTGCAAGACGTGCTGAACCCAAACAAGCTGTCCTGAGGGCTCCTTGGAATGAGCAAATCTAAAGAAGTCCATTTGCTTGACCAGATCACCTTCGAGCGCCGTGAGTTGAAAGCCGCTGATGAGATCTCGTGCCTGAATGCGGACCGGTTCGTTCACACTCTGGAGCATCGTGCGTGCGACCTCGATCAGCATCGGCGCGATCAACTTCGCATCGAGCTTCGTGCGTTGCGCGAGGAGCTTCTCGGCGACGGCACCGCGAGACTTCTCATTCGTCAGCAAAGCCTTCAGAGCCTCCCCCACTCCCAGCTCCTCCGGAAACTGCGCCAGCCTCAGTAGCTCTTCCTCATTCGGCGCCCGGTCCAGTTTCGGCAGCAGCTTCGCCACCCGTGAAGCACTCGCCTTCGGCTCCAAGGCCAGCGATGCCAGCACCCGAGCCTCCACCGGCAGCTTTGCTGCCGCTTCGGAGTCGAGGAACTTCGCGACAATGTCTGGATGGCGCTCTAGGAACATGCGAACAAGGAAGCGCTCGAACTCGCGGTCGTAGGCCTCGCGGACGGGGATTTGTTTGCTACCCCGGGATGACTGCATCGTCGGGCCCGGGAGGCTGGGCTTGGCGAATTCCAGCAAGAAACTCAAGGCCCGATCTTGTTCCCTCTCAACGTCTTCAATGGTTCGCAAAATCCGGCCAACCGCACGAATGACCATGCAGCGTGTGTCGAAGTGGTTAGATGCTGCCAGTTTGGCAAAGGCCGCGCAGGTCTCGACCGCTGTCCAATTGGGATCCTCGCCCGCACTGGCAATCTCACGGTCCAAGTTTGGATACTCCGTGCCCGGCCAGGTCGGGAGCGGCGGTGGTGTATCAAGCTGGTCCAACAACGGGAAAGCACCTTTGTTATGCGGCCCCACCTCACGAAGCACCCAAAGGGATTGAATCCGTTTTGAAGCAGATGCCTCAGGCGAGTGAAACAGCCTAATGAGCTTCGACACGTCACTCTTCGGCTGAAGCTCCCTATTCTTCAGCTTTTCGAGAAAATAAACCGACCAAGCTTCATCCCATTCAGCAAGAGATGGACGATCCGCCAGCGCTTGCCAAGCCAGATGCGCCCTGCCCACCGGCTCCGCACCCAGCATTCCAATCAACTCATCCGCACCGAGCTTCGTGAAGTCTGGAATGGCTCGTGGAGCGCGGACCTCCGAGTCCGCAGCAGGTGGAGCTGACACAGAAGCCGCAACGGATGCACCAGCCCTGTTCGGAAGCTTCGGGGACGTTGGCTGCTGACGGAGTGCTGCGGACTCGGAGGTCCGCGCTCCGGCTGGCCTGACCCGCCAAATCCTCCCCCGCGTCTTGTCCCGATCCGGATGCGCACGCGGCACCTCGTTGTGGGAGATGATCTTGTTGTACCAGTCCACAATGTAAATGCACCCATCCGGCCCGTTCGTCAGCCCCACCGGCCGGAAGAAAGGATCATCACAGGTCACCAGATCCGGAAGCTGCTCAAGCTTCCAATAAGCCCCATCCCGATGCATCCCAACCGTCTGAATCTTCGACGTGATCGGATTCGCCACCGCCATCGAATACACACGTTGGAGTCCAGCCTTTAGGCGCTCTGGAGAGCCCCCAGAAGCGGCTAAAGCCTGCACTCCAACTTGAGCCGGCGAGAGTGCTCCACTCTCAATCAGCGCCAGCCCGCTCAATCCCGTCCCGCCCATACGAAACTCCGCCGTCGGCGGGAAGTCGGGCTGATAGCTCTTCTTTAGCGCTTCCATGCCGCCGGGGTAGTAGGCGTATTCGTGGAAGGGCATCACCGGGTAGCCATAATCATTCGCCTCCTGGATAAATGTCTCGCCCTCGCCCGTGATCACCAATCCCCAGATATTGTTAGGCCCGGTGCTGATCACTTCAAACTCGCTCCCATCCGGCCGCATGCGCGCCATGCTGCACTTCGGCCAATCGACGACCTCGTTGCTGCCGGGCTTGCGCACCTGGCTGTTGTTAAAAAGGCCCTGCGCCATCCAGATCCAGCCGCCGGGAGCACGCGTGAACTGATGCGGAAACAGGTGCGAGTCCTGCACGCCGAATCCCGTCAGCACCACGTCAAACGTGTCCGCTTTGCCATCACCATTCGTGTCCTTGTAGAGCTTCAGGTCATGCCCGTGCTGCACGTAGCAGGTATCGCCATTCCCCCAGGGCAGGATGCCCAGCGGGATCGCCAGCCCGTCGGCAAACACCGTCGCATCAGTGAGTCCACCCGCGGGAATCTTTCCATTCAAAGACTCCCGCGGATAGACCAGCACCTTGTCCTTGGCCTTCCCTGCATACACCGCCTCGGCAGCAGCCGGGTTCTCATTCGAGTCCACGGGATACTCCAGCGCCGTCTGCGTCCACATTCGCCCTCGCTGGTCAAAGTACACGCTCACAAACTTTCCCACGCCTTCGCTCTCCTGCACCACCAGCTCGATCTCATAGCCCTCCGGCAGATGAAACTTCTTCTGCTGCTCCGCCGCGCTCAGCGATGCGCCCTGCACCGCATTGTAGCTGATGTCGCGACCACTCTTCGTTTGCGTGGCCTCCGTGTTCGCCTGCGCCTTGGGCTTCGGGGGCAGCTTCGCCCGCATGCCTTCCATACCACCGATGCTCTGCCAGGTCGGCGCACCGGGAGAGGCAGGCAGTTCTTCAATCGTGATGTCCTTCACCTGCACCAGACAAGCACCGCCGCTGTGCACCTGCGGAGCGATGTGGCCATCCAGCGCGATGTTCGGGTCCGTCTCCGTGTAGTCGATGCAGCGCACGCCATTGATCCAGGCCTGAATGCGCGGCCCCTCAGCGCGGATGACATACTCATTCCAGCCAAACACATCCACCACCTTCTCCAGCGCGGCCGCATCCAGCGGCTCGGCGATCACCTTGTTCCGTCGATGCTCGTCATAGATCTTGCCAAACCATCCCGCACCGCAGTCGATCTGGTAGCCGCTCATCGCCCCGCCATCCCGCACACTGCGGATCTGGATGCCTGAGTTGATCATCCCCGTCTTCGGATCCCCGCTCACCTTGATCTTCAGCTTCAGCTCGAAGTTCTGGTAAGCCTTCTTCGTCGAGATGAAGTCATTCTTCTTGATCTTCTCCGTCGTCGACCCGCCCGTGATCACCCCGTCCTCCACCCTCCACATCGCCGGGTCAAAATCCCATCCGTCGAGCTTCTTGCCATCAAAGAGCGATACCGGCTCCGCCTGACAAAGCGAAAAGGCGGCCACAAACAAAGGGCACAAGGCCAGAAAAGAGAGAAAGCGCATGGTGGTGGAAATTACGTCCTGCGCCCCAAAGCCTAACAGCCCCCTCTCCACCGTGTCATGCCCGAAATGCACCTCAGCCAATAGGCTTAACCTTCAGACTTGCCCATGACGACCGATTCCGTTGCAGGCCACCCAAAAGAATGTCATGTATGGTCATGGTAAATGCGCTTAGATTGTTCCGGTTCTATTTTTTCCTGCCCGCTGTTCTTCTGCTGCTTGGAAACATTTTGCCTTCTACCGCTCATGCTGCCCCAGGCACTCCGAAGCTGGGCCTCAGCCGGTGGATCATCGGAGACGTCTATGCCATCGCTGAGCAGGCCGATGGCAAGCTCCTGGTGGCGGGCAATCTCTTTTACCAAGACCAAGTTGCCGTTGTCCCTTCACTCGTCCGCTACCGCCCAGATGGAACCATTGATTCCAGTTTTGATGCCCCTTACATCAACACCACCATCAAAGCATTCCTTCTGGATGCCGAGGCTCGCATCTACGTCTGTGGTCCGTTTACCTCGATAGGCGCGCATCCCAGGCAAGCCATCGCCCGACTGCTGCCAGATGGAAAACTGGACCCATCCTTCGCTCCACAGCTTCCAAACGGATTCGTCGGCTCCTGCATGGCCATGCAGGCTGACGGGCAGATCCTCGTCGGATCTGAGGGTCACGGCATCTGCAGGATCTCACCGGCGGGTGTGGTTGATCCCGGCTTCACCACCACCCTCACGGGCACGCCAAACACCCTTTGCCCGCTGAGTGATGGCACCGTCATCATCGGTGGAGAGATCACCCTGCTTAATGGCAGTCCGGCCTCGCATCTGGCGCGCTTGCTGCCAGACGGCGCCACAGACACCACATGGAACTGCACCGCAAACAACATCGTCTACGCAGTGACTCAAGACAGCCAGGGAAATCTTTTGATGGGTGGCAGCTTCACCACCATCGGTGGTGCAAGCCGCTCACGTTTGGTGCGGGTAAGCACTGCGGGAGTGGTGGACTCTGCCTTCAATCCAGCTCCCAGCAGCACCGTCCGCACGATCCAGCCCCTCACCAATAGCCAGATCCTCGTCGGAGGCGCCTTTAGCTCCATCGGCGGGGCCTCACGCTCAGGCGTCGCATGCCTCACATCAGCGGGCACGGCTGACACCTCCTGGGCTGATCTGGGTATTTCCTCCGTGCTCTCACTTTGTGTGCAGAGATCGGGTGACATCTTAGTGGGACGCGTCCGTTCCACCACCACCCAAGGCTTGCACAATCCCACGCTGAAAGGGTTTGAAGGTGGCAGCGTCACCTCCCAGTTGCAGGTAGATTCCCCCGGCATCGTCACCTGGACGCGGGATGGCTTCACCCCTCAGCTTCGCCAGGCCATCCTGGAGTCCAGCACGAACCACGGAGCCACCTGGACCACCTTGGGCAGCATGACGCGAACAGGAAATAACTGGCAGGTGAATGCGGGTCCTCTGGCAGACGGCACCCTCCTGCGCGCCAAAGGCTGCGTGACAGGTGGTTACGCCAACTCCTCCAGCTTTTGGACCCATGAGTATCTGGTCACCGGCACCACCGCGCCCGAGGTGAAGATCACCGTGGAAGGCGGCAGTGAACTCACGGACGGCACCGGCACGCTCACCTTTCCTAGCGCGACGGCGAAGAAGCGCCTCATCATCGAGAACACAGGCACCACCACCTTGATCCTCGGTGCTCCGGCCCTTTCATCCTCCTACTCCTTCGGCCTGGACTTGCAGTCCTTTCCGACGCTGCTCGCCCCAGGAGCCAGCACCACCGTTGACATTGAGTTTACTCCCCCCGTCTCCACTTTCTCAACGACTCAGGCTACGCTCAGAATTCCCACCAATGATGGGGATGAGGCCGTGTTTGACATCGCCCTCGCCGGCTCAGCCGCCGTGAGTGCACGAGCTGCTCTGGGCCTTGTGGAACTGAACTGGGCTGAACCTGGCGCCAGCACTCTAACTCGAGCCTACGTGGAGCTCGGTTTCCATCCAGAATGGACGACCTATTCAATCTACATTCCGGCCAACCTGATGAATCCCAGGCTCCGGCTCTACACCCAGGAGAGCGAGCCGGATCACTATGAAACGAGCTTCACTGTCAACGGAGCGCGTGTTTCATTTGATGAACAGGTCACACTCTCCAGAGCAGCCACGCAGACACTCACCATCGTGGCGACCGCACCCGACGAAGTCACCACCCGCACCTATCAGGTCGTGATCAGACGTGAAGCTGCGGTCACCGGCGATGTGGACCTGGGCTTCCTGCCACCTCAAACGACCGGCAATTCGGTCACTCTCATTGCCCCTCAGCCAGATGGCTCGATGGTTGTTGGAGGCAGCCTCGGCACTTTTGCTGGCCAGCCGCGCCCAATCCTCGCCAAGATCACTCCTGAGGGATCCTTGATCGCCGATTATGCGCCAGCGGGCAGCACTTCCCTCCACAGCATTTTGACGACAGAAAGTGGCTCCATCCTCGCGGCTGGATATCGATTCGGAAACCAAAACGGTTACGCCAGGATCCTGAGCTCAGGACTCCTCGACTCAAGCCTCCCCAACTATCTTGGCCCCAACAGCAACAGCTTCTCCCAAATCATTCCTGATGGCGACGGGTTTGTTCTCACTGGAACACATAAGTTTATGGGAGCTCCCGCGAAGTCCTCCAATCGCTTTCACTGGAATGGCCAGCTCGATCTTACTTTTGAGCAAGATTATTACTCCACCTTTATTCTGACCATGGTCAGACTTCCAAACGGTCGTTTTCTAGCTGGACATTCAAATGGCCTAATCGTGTATGATCGCTTTGGTGAACTCAGGCAGACCCTGCCCTTTACTGGATCGGTAAATGTCATCCTCCCCCTGCCTGATGGTGACCTCATGATCGGGGGTGACTTTAATCTGTCCCCAACCGATACAGGCTTCAAAATCGCCCGTCTGCACGCTGATCTAACCCGCGATACCACGTTTTTGCTCAACGGCTCAATTAAGGGCCGGGCCACGACTCTCGCGCTTCAAGCGGATGGCAAGGTGCTCGTTGGTGGCTGTAGCATTAAGACCGCAGCCGTCGGCTTTAAGACCACCACATCGGTGGTGCGGTTGTTGACGAATGGAAAGCAGGACACCACCTTCTCCACCGGGCGTGAGCCAGAGTCTTATGAGCCGCTGGAAGTGAACAACCTCACCCTGCGTCGAGATGGCAAGATCTTGCTGGCTGGCAGATTCAATTTCTTCAACGGGGTGTCAGACAAAAACATCACTCTGCTTCTCAATGATCCAGCCACTGAAAGTCTGGAAGTCACTTCAAGGCAGCAGGTGACCTGGCTTCGTGGAGGCAGCAGCCCTGAGGCCATGCGCACTCAGTTCTCCCTCAGCCGGGACGGTGGCAGCACCTGGACAGACCTCGGCGCGGGTCAGCGCATCAGCGGTGGATGGAATGTCACCGGTTTGAGCCTCCCCGCATCCGGCCGCATCCGTGCTCATGCTCACATCAGTGTGGGGCTGAACAATGCCAGCACTGGTATCCTGGAAAGCACCCTGGATTTCAATATCGCAGGCGAGGAGATCACCGTTCTGAATGACAACGCGCAGGGAATCAGTTCAAACAGCACGCTCGACTTCGGCCAGACCGGCACCACCCTCGGTGCCCAGAGCACCGTGACCGTCACAGTACGCAATGATGGTTCGGCAGACCTAACAGGTATTGCCGCCACCGTGAGTGGTGCGGCACAGGCTGATTTCAGCCTTCAATCGCTGCCGCCTTCCCCCCTGGCACCGGGTGCCAGCACAGATTTGACCATCGTCTTCACGCCGAAAGCTCTGGGTGTCCGTCAGGCAGCACTTACGCTGACCAGCAGTGATGGTGACGAACCCGCCATCACCCTGGCACTTCAGGGCACAGGCATTGCGTCTTCAGCCCATACCGTCGTCACAGGTGCCACCAAACAGGTCACGATCAGCTCCGCCGTGCTGCAAGGCACCGCAAAGGCCAGTGGCATCACCCGCCAGCTCTTCTTTGACTACGGCCCCACTGCCACCCTGGGCCAGACCGTGCCAGCAACGCCTGACACCGCCACCGGCACAGCCACCGTCAATGCGTCAGCCACCCTCGCCGGCCTGCGTCCAGGGATAACCTACCACTACCGCATACGGGGTGAGAGCGCCGTTGGCAATGCCATCGGCACCACACGGACCTTCCGCACGCTCGCCCTTCCCAAGCCCACAGGCATCCAGGTCAGTGGAGCGGCACCGGCACCTCCGGAAGGTGCCCATCTCGTCCTTGCTGTCACCGCGCCAGATCAGGTTTGGTGGGGCATCACCGGACTACCCGCATGGATCACCACCACTCTGCCGAGCGCGCCTGGCCCAGCTAACCTTGTGCTGAATGTGCTACCGAACATGACAGCGGCCGCACGTCAGGCAAAGCTAGTCATCGGCGGGGTCAACGTCACCGTCTCGCAGACAGCCGTCGCCGCTAAACCCGTTATCGCCCATTTCGGCACTGGGGTCGATGTAGGCACGACCTTCGCCCGGCAGATAAGCGTTGAAAACCAGCCCGCCACGCTCACGGTCAAAGGATTGCCCCCAGGGCTAGCTCTGTCGGCAGACGGCTGGATCCGCGGAGTCTTTGATCAAATAGGAAGTTACACCGTCTCCATCACAGCCAAAAACGGTCGAGGGAGCGCTATGGCACAATGGAACTTCGATGTTGAAGAGGTGGACAGGTTAGAACGCGTGGCAGGCAGCTATATGGGCCTGGTGCCGCGTGATCCCGTGCTCAACCGTGGTCTCGCCTCGCGCTTTGAAATGACCGTCACCAACTCCGGAGGCTATAGCGGCAAACTTACCACAGGCTCCGCTTCAGTTCCCTTTGCCGGGCGCTTGGTCTTGAACAGTGATGGCACCGATTTCACCGCCACCCTGCCCGTCCCCGGCGGCACGCAGGAACTCACAGGAGCCCTCCCTCGCTATACATCCGATAATATCCCCCCTTTGCGCCTCCGCCTGCAAACCTTCGATGGCTCCACTGTTTCGCACTTCTACAGCTGGAAAACCACCACGACGACCGCCTACTCGGCCAACTTGGCCCTGACCCACTCGCAAACAGGACTCGATGTTCCTTTTGGTTCGGGCTACCTCGCCTGCGCAGCCACCAAGACTTCCAAAAACATGGTGCTCTGCACTGGTCGTCTGGGGGACGGCACAGCCCTGACCTTCAGCACTCCTCTCGGCACAAATGGGATGCTCTGCATCTACCAGTGCCTGCCTTCAGATGGAGGCACTCTGGCTGGCGTATATCGGGCACTCTCGACATCCAACATCGCCTCATGGCTGAAGCTGCCACCGCTCAAGCCGCTGCCACAGGATGCCTATGCCACAGGCTTCGGTCCGGTGGATCTGATCATTACGGGCGGCACACTAGCCGCCATGGCTCCCGGCAGCGTCCGCCCTGGAGCCACCGCCGCCTTGAGCTTCAGCCATAGCCCGCTGACTCTCACCGAGACCACCTTCACCGTGCCCTTCCAGATCGTCAATCCAAGCGCCAAAGGCGTGACCAACACCGCCAAGTTCACCGCCAGCACCAATCCCAACACGGTCGCCATGCCCACCTACAAACCTGTGACCGGAGCTTTCACCGGCACCTTCACACTGAAGGGCCCCACCACCGCCACCAACCGCAAGGTGACCTTCCAGGGACTGCTGGTCCCCGTGGGCGCAGACTTCGTCGGTCACGGCTACTTCATGCTCCCAAGCTCGACGGTCAAGAATGCTCCGCAGACCTCTGGCCGGGTGACGATCACGGCCACGCCATGATCTCCACATGAAGGTGTTTCGCAAATTTGTGTCCTGACCTCAGCAGAGGCACGTAACCGGCGTGCATGAACACGATCCGCCACATGCCGAACGCCAGGATTTCGCCATGAAATCCTCGACTTTCGCGGCCAGGGATGTCGTCTTGGGCGACGGCTCCGTGGGGCACATCCGGCCCCTCGCCGCTGCTGATCGCGATGCCTTGGTGGAGGGGTTTGATTCACTTTCGCCCGAAAGCCGGATCCGCCGGTTCTTCTTCGAGAAAAAGGCGCTCTCCGACCAGGAACTGCACTCATTGACGCATCCCGACGGAGTCGATCACATTGCGCTCGGGTTGGCTGTGGCAATTGAGGGCCGTCCGGAGCAACTGCCGATTGGCGTCGCGCGTTGCTTCCGCAGCCAGGAGGATCCGACGCTGGCAGAGGTGGCGCTGATCACCCGTGACGACTGGCAGGGCGCGGGCGCCGGAACGGCCCTCATGCAAGCTCTTGCCGAGGCCGCTTGGAATGTCGGCATCAGGCGCTGGGTCGGAGCCCTGTTTTGCGATAATCACACCATTCGCCATCTTTTGAGCCGGGTGGGTGATCTGAGTGAAGATCGGGTCATCGCTTCAGGCGTCGTGGAGGTCATCTGCGAGCTCCATCCCCCGGGTGACCATGACGGTCCCTGCCCGCTAGGGCTAGCTCCACCCACGATCGCTCAAGCCTAACCACTTTTCATTCATGCCACGAGGTGCCAGAAGCATGATCGGCCTCCCAGGCATACACGCCTAAGGGTCAACTGATTGAAAAATGAGGGTGCATTAGCGTCCATTAGCGGTTCAAATTCCGCAGCATGTCCACCGAACACAACCTCACCGAGACCACACTGGACGGGCCGCGCCCGAGGCGCTGGGTGGCGGAGGCGGCGGACTGCGCGGAGATGGGCATGCACAGGATCGCCCGGCTGGGCATGGACGAGGCATTGCCGCCGTATCGTCGGGTGCGCATGGCACCGGCAGGCAGCTTCGTGCTCGCCTGCCTCAGCGGCACTGGCGAGATCCTCCTCGACGGCCGCTGGCAGCGGGTGAAACCTGGCATGGTCTGCCTGGCGCCTCCGCGCGTGCTGAATGCCTTTTACGCCACGGGTCGGGAGCGCTGGTGCTTCGCCTGGATTCGTTATGACGAGCCACCCTTCGTCACGCCGGTTGTCGGCGCCGCATCTCCTGTCATGCCCATGGATCAGGCGGAAGGCATCCTCCGCCTCATCACCGGCTTCCGGGCTGAGTGGGAGGGCATGCGCGAGCCACGCATGCTGCATCATTGGTTAGAACTGCTGCACGGCACGGTAGGCCGCATGGCCAGCCCCTGGCGCAGCCAGGATGCACGCATCGCCAGACTATGGGGCGCTGTTGAGCAGGACCTCAAGCACGACTGGACACTCGTGGAACTGGCCCACCGGAGCCATTGCAGCCCCGAACATCTACGCCGCCTCTGCATGAAGGAACTCGGCCGCAGCCCCATGCAGCACCTGACGTGCCTGCGCATGGAGCGTGCCCGCCAGTTGCTGGAGGCCAGCCACGACAAGCTGGAGGTGGTGGCAGAAAGCGTCGGCTATGCGAACGCGGCCATCTTCTCACGTGTGTTCAAGCGCTGGGTCGGCGTGGCACCCGGGGAGTACCGTGGCCGGGGAGTCTAGCGGAGGCGAAAAACCTTGTCAGAAAGACAAAAAAGCACTGGCAAAGCCTCAGACCGCGTCTAAAACTCCCGCCCCACAACCACCGCGCGGTTAGCTCAGCGGTAGAGCACTGCCTTCACACGGCAGGGGTCGCAGGTTCGAACCCTGCACCGCGCACCATTCTTCAGGATCCAGTTCTCACGACAGACTGACCTCACTCCGGAGATCAAGGTTCATCAGCCTCCCGGGCTTCGTCCCAAGACGAACACGATGTCACTTGGCTTGGTTGGACATTTCATTAGGCCAAAAAGATCTCCACATCCTCACTCCAGCGCGCGTGCTCCAGCAACTGGGCGTGCCATGACTGACATAGAGTTTCATCGCATACTCCCATCGGAGTATACAAGATCTCCTAACCATCGAATGGAAACAACTTGAGTTTTTGGAATAGCCTTCGGAACGTGGGATGCGTAAAACTGACCGCCTAAGCTGTTCGAGAAATCAATACATCTACCATGAAATCACTTGGCCTCCTCCCCCTGCTCGCGTTTACCGCAGTGACTCTCCACGCGGAAGAGTTGGAAAAGATCACCCAGCCCGGAGCCATCTCCGGAACCGTCAACATCGCCTTCAACACCCGCACACGTGTCACGCCGGAAGGCAAGGCTGAGAAGGGTGCGAAAGACGTGTATGAAGTGGCGCTCAACGTCGCCAAGACCACGGAGTTCAAAGGCAAGGTGGAACGCCAGCCTTTGCTCACGAGCAAGATCCTGGGCAGCGTGGAGCAGCCCGGCCAGCTCTTTTACTCACTGGACCTCGCCGTGCTGAATCCGGTGAACATGACCCAGAAGAAAACCGTGGGGAAATGGGTGGGCACCGTGCCGATCGACAACCAGGGTGTGTATGAGCTCGCCGGTTCTGGTGACAGCAAGCATCGCGTGAGCATTGATGCCATCGGCCGCTCACCTGCCTTCACCGACAACTTCGGTGGCCGCCTGTATGGCAAAGGAAAGAAGACCGACGGTGTCATGTCCTATGTTCGCAAGTTCCAGGGCAAGGAAGTGAAGCTCGAGGTTAAGAACGTGGACCCGATGCGCTTTGAAAATGTGCTGCTGGCCATGGGGCCTGCGCAGAGCTACCCCAAGTGCACCGTCAGCGGCAACCTGGACTTCGACTATGAAACCGGCAACTGGCTGACCAACGGCATCCGCTTCCACTATGCCCTCAATGGCAAGGAATACGAAGACGTGGTCACCGGCTCCATCAAGTGGGTGGAAGATCCAAACCGCGCCTCCAACGGCAAAGGCCAGTATGAGTTCAACCTCCGCTGGAATGAAGAGAAGAACAAGCCTTCCAGCACCGAGGCAGATGCCTTTAAGAGCGCCAATGATGAAGAAGCCTTCTTCGCCGTGGACAACAGCGTGCCTTCCCTGACCGGCGTGGTGTCCTATGTGGACACCATGGCAAAGTCCGGTGATGCGGACACCTGCACGGCCAGCAAGATCACCTATCAGCTGGATGCCAACCAGCTCACCAAGCAGCAGGTCATGAATTTCCTGAAGCTCTGGCTCATCGGCGTCGGCCCGACGAACGACGAATAATCGAAAACTTCCCCGTGATGAGGCGTGGTCCGCAAGGGCCACGCCCTTCTTTGTAATCTGCCCTCAGCTCAACACATCCCACTGTCCATAGCCATGAACCCAGGACGCACTCCTCTCTTCCGTTCCGTCATGCGCGCCATGCGCGAAGCCTCCGCTCCTCACGCGCATTCACGTCGTGATTTCCTCCGCCTCGCCAGTGCCGCAGGCGTGTCTGCCACCATCGGCCTGCATGGACAGGAAGCAGAGAAGAAAGAAGAAAAGCCCGCCAAGAAAATCGAAGGTCCCGTGGCCGTCGTCGGCGGCGGCATCGGCGGACTGACTGCCGCCTTCCGCCTCATGCAGGCGGGCGTGGAAGTGCATCTCTATGAGGCTCAGGAACGCTTCGGCGGCCGCATGTGGACCAAGCGCGACTTCAACAAGGACGGCATGTTCGTCGAACTCGGCGGAGAGCTGGTGGACTCCAATCACACGGATCTCATCGACCTGGCCAAGGAACTCGGCGTGGATCTGCAGAACCTCAAGGAAGGTGACGCAGGCGTGGACTTCTACCACTTCGGCGGAAAATTTTATACTGACAAGGACGTCATCGCCGCCTTTGAGCCGCTGGCCAAAAAGATCGCCGCAGATGCGGAAGGTCTCACGGACGACAAGGGCGAGTTCACCGCCAAGGCGCGCCAGCTCGACAACACCAGCCTCAAAGACTACATGAAGCAGGTGGGCTCAGGCACCGAGCGCTGGATCCTCCAGATGCTGGAGGTGGCCTATGTGCCCGAGTATGGCGTCGACGCGGACAAGCAGTCCGCCTTGAACCTGATCGACTTCATCAATCCCGACACCAGCAACGGCTTCCAGGTCTTTGGCGAGAGCGATGAAGCCTGGCGTGTGCGTGGTGGCAATGACACCCTGCCCACAGCGGTGCAGCGCGCCATTTCCGGCAAGGTGAAACTCCACAGCGGTCATCGCCTCGTCCGCATCCAGGAGGAAGGCTCAAAGATCAAACTGAGCCTCACCACAGACTCGAAGCTGATCACGCCTTCCTACGCGCACGTCATCATGGCGCTGCCCTTCACCATCCTCCGTGGCATTGATGGTGTCACCGAGCTCAAGCTCAGCGAAGACAAGCACCGCGCCATCCAGCAAATGGGTTACGGCACCAACCTCAAGGTCATGTATGGCTTCAGCGAGCGTCTCTGGCGCAAGCCCTTCGGCGGCCGCGAAGAGTTCTGCAATGGCGCGGTCTACGCGGACAAGAGCTTCCAGAGCGTGTGGGAGACCAGCCGTGGCCAGTCCGGCGACAGCGGCATCATCACCAACTTCATGGGCGGCACCATCGGCGCACAATATGGCCCCGAGAACATCGAGAAATACATCGCTGAGCTGGACACCATCTTCCCCGGTCTCAAGGCCAAAGCGGATGGCAACAAGACCATGCTCAACTGGCCCAGCATGAAGACCATGCGCGGCAGCTACTCCAGCCCGCTCGTGGGCCAGTACACCTGGGTGTATGGCGCGGCCGCCACGCCTGAGCTGGACGGCAAGCTCATCTTCGCCGGCGAGCACACCAGCGGCGAGTCCCCCGGCTTCATGAACGGCGGTGTCGAAAGCGGCAACCGTGCCGCCAAGGAACTGCTGGGTGTTGAGGCATAACAACCGACTTTACTCCGAAGCCCTGCATGCATCAGCGAAAGCTCGTTGCATGCAGGGCTTCTTACGTTTTGCTGGGTCTTGAATGACCGACTCCACTCAAGATGACCCAAGATCAGCGCTCACCGCGCTGCATCAGGCCGGTCATTTGAATGAAGCCAAGGAGAAATATGAAGCCCTGTTGCGCGAGGCCCCCGCAAGCAGCTTCGCACTTGCCGGTCTGGCTGCCATCCACGCTCAGCGTGGGGACTTCGTAAAGGCGCTGGATCATTACGCGCTCGCGCTGAAATCCAATCCAGCGAACGTGGATGCCCATCGTCAAAGAGGTGTGGTGCTCTGTCAGTTGGGCCGTTTTGAAGAAGCCCTCGAGAGCTTGACCCAAGCCATTGCTTTGAAGCCCGACTCGTTCGTGGCCTATAACAACCGTGGCGTTGTCTGGAAAGCCCAGGAGCAGTTCGAAGCCGCACTGGCCGACTATGACCGCGCCCTCGCGATCAATCCAGAGTATGTGAGCGCCTGGAAAAATCGCGGCATCGTGCTGCGCGCCCTCCAGCGCCTGGATGAGTGCATCACCAGTTATGATCGCGCGCTGGAGATCAGCCCGCAGGATGCCCAGATTTGGAACTATCGCGGCCATGTCCTGCGTCAGTTGGGTCGCCTGGAGGATTCGCTGGCGAGTTATCAGGAAGCCGTGCGCATCTGCGGCGATTATGCCGAAGCGCATTACAATCAAAGCATCGTGCTGCGCGAGCTCGGCCGCCTCACCGACGCCATCGCATGCTGTGACCGTGCCACCTCCATCGTGCCCGGCTATGCTGACGCTTGGTGGAACAAGGCCGAGATGCTCGTGCTCACAGGCGACTTCGAAAACGGCTGGGCCATGTTTGAATGGCGCTGGAAGTCCGACCGCCATGGCAAGGAGTTCCGTGAGGTTGGCAAGCCCCTCTGGCTGGGTGATGGTCCGCTGGAGGGAAAACGACTGCTGCTCAATGTCGATGGCGGCCTCGGCGACGTCATCCAGTTCTGCCGTTATATTCCACTTTTGGTTCGGCAAGGAGCGCAGGTGATTGTCGAGGCACAGCAGGGTCTCATCCCGCTCCTGCGTGAGAGTTTTGACTCCATCGAGCTCACCCCTTACCTGGAACCGCTGCCTGAGTTTGACTGCCATTGCCCTCAGATGAGCCTGCCCGGTGCCTTCCGGCAGTCCGTGGACCAGCTCACGGCCGATCTCCCTTACCTGCGCGCCCCTGCCCTGCACCGCGAAGCTTGGGCCGCGAAGCTGGGACCGAAGACGCGTCCGCGCATAGGCCTCGTCTGGTCAGGTGGAAACCTCCACTACAAGGGCCAGGAGCACCGCAGCATCCCGCTGGAGCAGATGCAGGTCCTGCTCACCCCAGATGCCGAGTTCCACTGCCTGCAAAAAGAGATCCTCGAAAGCGACTGCGCAGCACTCTCCAGCCTGCCTGTCAGGACATGGGAGAGTGAGCTTCACGACTTCGCAGAAACGGCCGCGCTGATTTCCCACATGGACCTCGTCATCAGTGTGGATACGGCGGTGGCTCATCTCACCGGAGCCATGGCTCAGCCTGTGTGGACCCTCCTGCCCTCTGATCCCGACATGCGCTGGATGCTGAGCCGTGAGGACACGCCTTGGTATCCAAAAATCATGCGGCTCTTCCGGCAGCCTTCTCTTGGTGATTGGGCCACTCCTCTCGGCTCCGTCCATGCCGAACTGCTCCGCTGGATTGGCTGACCCCACCCAGTCTGCTGCTAAAAAATGTAAGAAAAAACGGAGTTGCGCATGAGATGCACGCCATCTAACCCCTGCTCATGGCAGCTGAAGACAGCTCGATCAACAACGCACCCAGTGAGGTTTCTGACCGGGCTAGGGGACCCGAGGCTTTTTCCGCCACCCGATGGAGCATGGTTTTCCGTGCGGCTGATGACAAGGACCAGCGTTCTAAAAAGGATCTCGAAGACATCTGCCGTGCCTGCTGGTATCCCATCTACGCCTTTGTGCGCCGTCAAGGCTACTCACCGGAAGATTCGCAGGATCTGGCCCAGGGCTTCTTTGCCCACGTGCTGCAAAACAATGTGCTCTCACACGCGGATCCAGAGCGCGGCAGGTTCCGCTCATTCCTGCTCGGGGCCGTGCGCCATTTCGTCAGCAATGAGGCACGTAAAAACCGCGCCGAAAAACGCGGCGGACGCATCACCTTTGTGCCTGTGGATTGTGATGACGGGGAGGAACGCTACGAGCGTGAGATCGCCCATCCCGACACGCCCGAGAAACTGTTTCAAAGAAGCTGGGCGGAGAACCTCCTTCAGCGTGCGCTTGATGCGCTGAAGCGCGACTACGAGCGCCAGGGCAAAGTGAACTTGTTCAACGCTCTCCAGCCCTTCCTCGCAGGTGGCTCGAACCCAGATTCCTACCAGGGCCTCGGGAAGCAGCTCGGCATGAGTTCCGGCACCGTCGCCGTGGCGGTCTTCCGCATGAGGAAGCGCTATGGCGAAGTGCTGCGCCACGAGATCGCCCAGACCGTGGAAGATCCGGCGGACATCGAGCAGGAGATCCGCCTGCTGCTCGATGCCGTGGCGGCCTGATCAAGCCATGTCCTGGGCGGTGAAGATGATCTCATTGCCAAAGCGCACGTCGCAATGGTTGTAGTTCTGCCGGATGTTCGTGGCAAAGAACTGCAGATCTCGTTCTTCCTGGGAGCCAGGAATCACCTGCGTCAGTGCTAGATCCACATTCTCCAGCATCACACGGATGCCACTGGCGGTGCCGGTGGGATCGCCCTGACCGAGTGTGACATTCGCGGGAGGGCCGATGCGTTCCGTGAGGCTGACGTAGGCGTTTTTGACCGTGTCAGGAATACGCTCCTTGAACGTGCCCGCAGCTGACCCTTGGCCACGTGTGGCGATGAAGGACAGGCTGTGTCCGAGGAAGGCTCCCACATCATGACGGTTGCCTGTGCGATGAGGTCCGCCGACATCATCCCCGCCACGTGGCTTGGTCAGCCAGGCTCCATGGCTCTCAATCTTCAGATAGAGACGATCCTCCGGCATTTTCAGCGCTGGATTGGTGGGCATGCCTCCGTAAAGGAGCGTCTTCATGCCATGAGGCAGTGTCTTGTCGAAATTCGCGCCTCCGCCGTTCGCATCAATGCCGCGATGTCCCTGCCCGCCGGTCGTCTGGAAGGCCGTGATGTGAGAGGAGTCACGCTGATAGGCCGTGCTGTTGGAATCCAGGAAGGTTTTGATCCGGCCTCCCGGGTCCGCAATGTTGAAGGCACCTTCGGAGAAGCTCCCCTTGGAATTCTCAGCTTTCACCTGGAGGAAGAACATGATGTCTGTCATGTCCTTCTGGGTGCACGGTGCTCCGTTATGCGTGTCTGCGGTGAGACTAGAGACAAGCTGATACCCTGCGTCCACCTTGTCTTGAAGCGCCTGCTGCATCTGCAATTGCGTCATGCCTTTGGGAATGCGGCCCGGCAGGATGCTCGGATCTACATGTACCAGTCCGCCGCCATTGGGGAGATTGATGGCGATCGGACCCTGATGACGACTGCTCGAGGTCGCGGCATCCCAGATCTTTCCACCCAGCGCTTTTAGACCTTCCGAAATACCGAGCGTGCCGATCGCGACCAAGCCGCGCAGGGCAGCCCCGAAGCCCACCAGCACCGCCGTGAAGCGCCGCAGGTGAACGCTAGGCTGAGGAATCTGCTGACCGCCCTGCTGCTGCGCCAAGTGGGGCGCCTGCGGGAGCTGGCCGCCGAGCTGGGGAGGGATGTAGCCGCCCTGCTGCGGCACATTGTTTTGCCCTGCGTCATGGATCTGCCCTTGGGGCAGCACGTGAGGCATCCCGCCGAGCAGTGGTTGCTGGAGATGAAGAGACATGGCAGTCGAGATGGGGTGGGGGTTTCCGTTCCGTTTCAGGAAGACATGGCAGACTGGATCAAGCGCGGATCATGGAGCCGGTATCTGCCGGAATCGCATCACCCTGATCACTGCTCATCTCGCCGATGACGTTCATCCAATGCTGGGAGACAGCGGCCAGTTTGCTGATGATCTGCGGCATCTGCGCAGGTTCGGCCAGTGGCAGATCCACCAGATAGTTCAGGCAGATCAGATCCGTGGTGCGGTCGACTCCCAGCGTGCCTCCCTGGGTGAGATTCCAGCAGTAGTTGGCACGCAGCAGTTCCAGCATGATGGCACCCCGGGAGACATCGTCAGGAAGCTTGGAGATGGGCACCGTCAAAATGAGTGTGCTTGTGCTTTCGTCGAGGTAGATCATCACGATGATCTTCTCATCCAGCGTGAGAACACATTGGTTCTCGTCGGTGAGCTTCAGGGGATCTCCGCTCAGCGCCTCAGGGAGGATGTCATCGGCGACGCGTTGGAGCAGTTCGTTGGTATGTTCGTGCAGGTTCATGAGCGATGAAGGGTGTGGCTTTGCAGAGATTCGAGGGCCGGCGTCATGGCATTGGCAAACTCCTCCTGCCAGGTCACGGGCTGATCACCGGTCAGCCAGCCCCAGCGCGGTGACTCGACCGAGCTCTGCTGCACAATGAGCCGCCCTGGCAGCGAATGCCCGCCCATCAGCGCCTGGTCCATGGCCATGAGAAGACGTTCCAGCAGCACAAAGCGGCGCTGCACCGCATCGATCACACGCTTCGCATCCGCATACGCACCGCCCCATGGCGTCTGGATGAAGATGCTCAGCGGACCATGCTGGAGATAGCAGTGAAGAAACCACGAGTTCGTCCCATATCCGTCATGCCCGAGGATGAAAAAATCTTCCACCGGGGTGTCCATAGTTTCATTGATGTAACCATCGATGTCATAGAGACGCGGAACATCCACGCGTGAACCCCAGACCCAGTCACGGTGGCGCAGGATGCGCGGTTGCAAGGGCTCCGGAACCTGCGGCGGCGGGAGCCGATGGCGGCGAAGCGTAGATGTCATGTCACGAAGGCCTTTCATAAGATGTGTGCTTTCGTGTTACCAGGTGCCGAATCCGGCCATGGGGTCGAATTCTCTTTCCATGCTGGGGTAATCTCTCTGCCAATAGCTAGTCGGTTCCTGTTTGATTTTTCCATGCCTGTCCTGCACCCCGACTGTTGTCTCGGTAAGGCGCTTCGTCACCTCAGGCTTGCCCCAGTCGTCAGGTGAAATGATCCGCCCCTGGCTCTCGAGCGTGTTGATATGAGTCTTTAGGTTGGCCAGCCTGTTTTTGGCGGCAGCAAGAGTCTCATCGTCAAACATGTCACCGCACAATCCAGCCAGATCATCATCTGACAACCCACGAATGGCCTTGGCCATGTCACTATCGATCACAGGCGGCATGCCCGGAAGATGCACCCCATGCCTGCCCACGATGTCGGCAGCATCATCAGGCTCAGGCCCCATGCAGAAGTCACTGTCGATGGCTTTGACGCCAGTGACCTCGCCTGCATCATTTTTCTCGACCATGTAATTGCCGTGATGGCGGTCCGCCTGTGCCGTGATGATGTCCAGAAGCTGGAGTTTCATCATCTCTTTCTGCGCCACCCCAGGATTGCCTTTGACCCCCACGGTATCTTTGGCCGTCTCGCCCTTGGCCAGCTCCATCACAATGCCTGTCTGGCCTTGATGATGGGCAAAATCCGTGCCCACGGACACATTGAAGCCAAGACGTGCGTCCAGCTTGGAAGTGACAACGGCGCGCTCAAGCAGCTTGGGATTGCTCTGGTCGATGCCTAGCTTGGCAGGAGCGCCGAAGCGTCCTCCGTCTGGATGGACCAACTGCTCATCATCGTATTTGTGCACCCGGCTCACATCTTTGGCGCCACTTTGATACTCCCCCTTGGACACTGTGTGGGCGGCCCCGGAGCCGATCGGCTTCATTCTCGAGCGCAGATTGTCATCCTTGAAGGTGGTGACATTCGTCTGCAGATATTCTTCACGCACAGCACGACCCAGCATGCGCAACCGCGGCTGGAAGGAAGCGATTTCAGGAACCTCGCCGCCCCCCTTGTCCGCCCGCTTGTCGAGGCATACCTGACGCTCGACATTTAAGAGGTTGCGGTTCATGCCGCCTATCTCCGTCGGGGTATGACCCGCACGCTGGAGAGCGATGGTCATGGCACCGCTGAGAATGTCCTCGTTCTTGCCTTTATGCGGGACGTGCAGCCCGTCTAATCCTTGGCCGACCTGGGTCTCGAGCCCCTTCAATTGGGTCAGCAGCGTGGTCCTGGCGCTGACGTCGCTGGGTGCCGCATGATTGATCGTCCCCAGCATCGTGCCCATCTCGGGACTGCGCGCCAGCTGCTGGCGCAGCACCGCACGCTGCATCGTCTGCAGGTCCACCTTGTCCTTGTCGGTCAGGCGTGACGTGTCCGCTGAGGCCAGTTGCTTGGAAACTTCGGTCAGTTCCTTGTCTGACAGCTTCCCGAGCTCCACATCCATGCGGGTCGAGAGAAGATCCGTGCGCGATGCCCAGGGAGCATTCCGGTGCATGACCTTCACGTCATTCCGGAGCGTGGCCATCATGTCCGGATCTGAGACATCTGAATTCTTTCCAGAAGCCAGACGCCCCACCAAGCTCTCCACTTTGCCGCTGAATTCCTTATGCCGTGTATTGAAGCGCGTGGCCGCCTGGGTGGCCCCTTTATCCGAGTCAAACTTCGCCCCTTGGAATCCGTGCTTCAGACGCGAGGTGAAACGCTCCCATGTGGTCTTCGGCGTGAAGGCACGTTGGATGCCACCCGAGCCCTCCTCCGCCTTCATGCCGCCTAGGCGCTTGTCGCCACCCTCACCGATCGATCCCGGCTGCACCTGCGGCAGCATCGGGGCATATGAGATGGAAAGAGAATTGGCTTGGGTGACTGGCATGGCCTTGCTCGTTGAGACTGATAAGTTCGGTGATGGTGTCAGACGCGAATGAAGCCGCTCGGGCCTGACATGGGCTCGTCAGGCGTGTGATCCTCATCGGAGATGGCGTCCTCTTCCTCAGAGTCCAGAATCTCTGCGGTCCACGCCTGCGCGTAGCCCACATAGGCTTCCAGAGTGCTGATGAATCGCTCCGACGTGGTGAGCGCGAGATCAAAAGGCTGGCAAAGCAGCACCTCGCCGCGCTGCTCATCCAAGCCGAGCACAGCGCCTCCGGTGCCCTGGCCAAAGAGATTCCCTGCCAGCAGCTTGTGCAGCAGCCGCACATTGTCGCCAGGGTGAGGTCCCACAACGGAGAAGGCCTGCACATTGTCCGAACCTGGTTGATGCTCGATGTCGATCACCAGACTGCCATCCAGCACGATGCGGCAGACATTGTCGTCATTCAGTGCCAGGTTTGGCAGGCCGATGTGCGCGCCAAGAGCACTGAGGAGCGTGGCGAGACGGGGATCTGTATCAGGCATGGGAGTAAAAAGCTGAAGTGAAACTGTCAGGTGCGCTATGCCCCGGACACCCTCTGGAGGTCAAGACAATCGTGATCACTGTGTGCAGTGCGGCTTCACTCATACATAACCGCTGCGGAGCACAAGCATTACACATGCCTTGGACATATTTGTTTCACCGGGGCTGCAGGACCATCAAACCAGTTTTGGCTCCCGCCGCATAACGCCCTGAGACCAGACCCTGCTTCTGCAGCAGCGCCCCGCCAAAGGATAGGCTCACCTTCTTCACGGCATCGACATAGGTGCCGGTGAGCAGACCCGTTGACGAACTGAAGCTGATCGTGACCTTGTCCGGGCCGTAATACAATAGTTGGTTGGCCACGGTCCACGTCACAACACGATCCAGCGCGTTGAGATCCAGGATCGGCAGCGTGGACATGTCCGGCCCGCTGAACCTCATCCAGCCGTTGTAGAGACTGTTGGCGAGTGCTCCAAACGCACGCTGGCCACTTGCAGGTGGAGTGTAGCGACTGCCGACCAAGGTGCGTGCGCTGTCAAAGCCACCGGGATAGCTGATCGTGCCGGAGACTGCGGCAGGCTTCACCCACCGCAGGGATCCATCGAGATCACTCACGGCCCCCACATCCCGGAAGGTCAGCTTTCCGACCAGATAACCACCGCTGGTTCCATACAAGCTGCGATGCACAAACCACTCGGCGCTGCGCGTGACACGGCCGCCAAAGGTCACGGGGGTGCCATCCGCCAAAGTCAGGGTGCCTGTGCAGTCGCCCGTCGCCGAGACCGTCAGATTCGCATAGCCATCGCCGCCAGGTTGCTGAACCGGGTCTACCGCATCAGGCGCACGCACCGCCAAAGTGTACTTGCCGGCCTGCGAGGCAGGTGCCACGGCCACATAGGCGGGATAGTGCGACGCCTCAACCGTGTGGGTCAATCCGTCCGCCGTGAAGGTGCCGCTGATCTGCCAGCTGTCCGCCGTGAAGTCCACCCGCGTCAGCTGAAGCTCTCCCGTGATGTTCGGCAGTCCCGTGCGGCTGATGACGATCGTGCTCCTGCCATCACTGCCCATCGTGCCCTTGAAGGCATAGCGCTTGCCCAAGATGATCACCGTGCCGCTTAGCGCACCTGTTTGCGCAATGACGAGGTTCTCAAGTCCGCCGGTCATGTCCGTGCCACGCCTGAGCAGGCCGCCATAGGTGCCCGCCGCCAGACCGCTGAAGAGGCTGGTGGATACCAGCAGTGGCGTGGGCAAAACGGAAGGCACGGCGGTGCGCCGCAATACCCCGGCTGGATCACTACCAGGATAACCAAAATTAATTCCAGGCTCGATCACCAGGTCACCTGCCTTGTTCGCAAGCAGGAAACTGCCTCCTGCGATCTGCTGCTTTTGCAGGACAGCTCCGGCAAAGCTGACGGAAAGCCGCGTCATCGGATCCCGGTAGCTGCCCGTGAGAATGCCGGTGCTCGCGACCAGGCTCGCGGTCAGTGTTTCCGGACCGAAATAGCTGATGGCATTGGTGCCGAGCCAGTTCACCGTCTTGGCAAAGCCACCATTCGGAATCGGCAATCCAGCGAGTGTCAGACGCGCATTGTAGTGCTGGTCAGCCAGCGAGCTCAGCGCCCGCTGCCCGGTGATGGGCGGCGTGTAGATGGCACCGATGAAGCTCGGTGTCAGATTGAAGCCCAGCGGATAGCTCGCATTCGTTGGCTTCGGATTTTTGATCCAGCTCAGCGGACCATCCAGATCACTGACGGCCGCCACATCACGGAAGGTGAGCACACCGCCGATCTGTCCCTGGCTGCTGTAGAGCGGTTGGAAGAAATGCCACTGCTTGTCCGCCGTGAGGAATCCGCTGCTGGTAAAAGCCACTCCGTCTCCGGTCTTTCCTGAAGCTGTGATGATGCCTGAGGCACTCACCTTGGCAGATCCATAGCCTTCACCTTCCGGCACCGTTGCGCTACCCGTGATGGTGCGGGGCAAGAGGAAAGTGTAACTCTTCACCACCCCTGCGGGCGCAGGGTTCGTTTTGCCAAAAGGCGCCTGTGCCATCGAGCCCGTGCCAATCGTGCCATCGCCATCAAGGGTGCCAGCCAAGGTCAGCGCACCACTGGTGGTGATGCCAAGCTGGAAACTCACATTGAGCGGTGTCTTGCCCGCACGCAGAACAGAACCGGTGAAGCTTCCGTTCGGCAAAACAGTGCCCGAGAGCGAATAGGTCACCCCATTGAAGATCACCTTTGTGGTGAACTTGCCCGTGTCCGTGAGATTGAAACTCTGAACAGCTCCGAGACTCTTGCCGTTAATGTCTCTCAGGATGCCCTGGTAGATACCCTTGGCCGCAGACGTGAAGACTTGCGGAGTGAAGCCCATCCCCGGTTCCACCGGCCCTGGAGGTGTCACGCTGGTGTCCAGAACAATGACCGTCAGCTCACCGATGGCACCTTGCCAGGCTCCGCGCACCTTCGACGGCGAGTTGATGAAGACTTGGGCGGCTGTCGCGATCCCGCTCGTGCTGATGCCAGCCATCGGACCTTCACGCACCGTCCAGGTTGGCTCCGAATTCCCCAGCCTAACCAATGTTTCATCATCCATCGTCGCTGTCGCGCTCAACTGAGTGGTCGCACCCTCCACCACGGAGGCAGGATTCGCCGAGAGGCTCAGGGTCTTAGGCTCATAGAGCTGGCCCGCGAAGCCCTGGCGCGCCGTGATCTGTGGAGCGGTGACGGAGCGTGTGTCAAAGGCCTCGCCTAAAGTCCCGATGTCGGAATAAGTCGCGCTTCCTGCACGTCCGCTCGCGGATGGAAAAGCTGACTGGGCACAGACACAAGGAAGCCACGAGCTCCACAACGCCAAGGCCAGGCAAGCACGAGCGAACACGCCAGTGCTCTGACGTGAACGTGAATGTGTGCTGTCCAGGCTGTGCTGCATCTGGTTAGTGGGCGATGATGGTTCCAGCCGAGCTGAGCGGCATGAATTGGTTGCCGCCGATGTACTGAAGTTCGATGGCTGAACCACGCGGCCCGCGCAGCGAACCGGTCGTTACCGTTGTCGTGGCCGGACCACTCCCGCTTTCACTGATGTAAAGAGTGCCGCTCTCATGGGCTGCCATCAAACGGCTGCCATCCGCCGAGGTCGCCACACCAGCCCACACGCGGCTCGACTCATGCGGTGTCCAGGTGTTGCCATCATCGAAGGACACATAGAGCAAGCCAGTATCCACACCCGCGAGCAAGGTGCCGCCACTGGCCGAAGACGTGACGCTATACCAGTTCCGGACACTGTCCTTCGGCGTCCAGGTTTCTCCCGAATCGGAAGAGACATACACCTGCCCACCTTGGGCGATGGCTGCCAGTTTGATGCCGTCCGCTGAAGAGGTGACATCGATCCAGTTGGCACTGACGGCACGCTGGGTCCAGATCGCGCCAGAATCGATGGAGGTGTAAAGGAATCCGCCCTGCGCCGAGGCCACCAGTTTGCTGCCATCCGCGGACGAAGCCACCGAACTCCAGCTCCGCGTCGTGGCCATAGGATCCCAGCTCAGCCCTGAATCATCTGACACATAGATCAAACCACTGAAGGCCACCGCCACCAGCTTGGTGCCATCAGCCGAGGTCGCGACGGCTCGCCAGTTCCGGTTGTTTTCGCGAGGGGTCCAGCTCAGTCCCGAATCCGCCGAGACATAGATGCGACCGCCACTCACCACGGCCGCCAGCTTTGAACCATCCGCCGAAGAAGTGACATCGCGCCACAGGCGGTTGACGTCACGCGGTGTCCAGGTCTGCCCACCATCGGTGGAAGTATAAATCTGCCCGCCATCCGCCGTGGCCACCAGCTTGGCACCATCGGCCGACGAAGCGATGCCACTCCAGTTCCGCGAGCTCTCCCGTGGAGTCCACACGTTGCCCGGAGCACTGCGCAGAGCCATGGCCAGGACACTCTGCGCGGCATTAGGCAAAACCCGCCAACCCCCAACTCCACCGCCCGAGATGCGGACGATGTCACCGACCGCAGGACTTGCAGGCAGCGTGACCACCGTCTCGGCGGCGCCTGTCAAAACATACCCTTGGTTAGACGCGGCAAGCTGGGTCGCGCCCGCCACCACGTTCCACGGCACGGCTCCAGGCACTGCGGTGAGACCGGAACCAGAACCCGTGAAGGTCGTCGCCGTTACCGCACCTGCCGTGAAGTCACCGTTGGCATCACGCATCACCAGGGTGGAGGCCGTGTTCGCGCTCGTGCCTGTCGTCGCGCTGTTCGCCACCTTCCCTGCTGTGGCGATGGTCGCGAGCTTGGTGTCGGCAATCGCCGCCGAGGCTGAGATATCGATGTTCACCAGGCTGCCATTGACCACCTTGCTACTGTCCACGGAATCGGGATCGAGGCCCGCCAGCGGGATGCCGGTCAGACCTGCGCCGACACCATAGATCGTGCCTGCGAGGTGAATCTGCGTGTGAGCTCCGGAACTGCCGATGCGGATGATGCCCGAGTCTGTGTTCACACCACCATTGCCGATGTGAATGTTGTTCGAGGTGTTGGTGATGTTGCTGCCCGCCAGTCTGCCGAGGGCGATGTTACCGCTGCCGGAGGCGTTCACCTGCAGGGCTCCTGCGCCAATCGCGGTGTTCTGAGAACCCGTGCCTGAACCTTCCAAGGCGGACACGCCGACCGCCACATTGTTGCTGCCCGTGGTATTGTCGCTACCCGCCAGATTACCTAACAAGGTATTGGCATTGCCACCCGTGTTCATCTCACCGGCGGAGAGACCGACCATCGTGTTGTTGTCACCCGTGATGTTCGTGGCCCCGGCCAGAACACCGACGGCTGTGTTGCCATCGCCCGCCGTGTTTCCATCAAGCGCCTGGCTGCCCACGGCGGTGTTCTGCGTCCCAGCCGCCAGCACCGAGAGCGTGCTGACACCCACACCCGTGTTTTGGCCGCCGGTCACCGTGAGGTTCCCAGAACCACTGCCAGCAAAGAAGTTCCCCGTGCCAGCGGTGTGCAGCAGGCGCACGCCGCTTTGGAACAACACCCCAGCGCCAGCGCTCGTCGTGGCCCCCAGGCTGACGGAACCATCCGTGGAAAGATTCCCCACGTTGAAAGCACCGTTCGCGTCACGCATGACGATCGTGTTCGCCAGACGTAGAGACGTCGCCGTGGTCGCGCTGTTGGCTACCTTTCCCACCGAACTGATGGTCGCCAGCTTGCTGTCCGAGATGGCAGCGGAGGCAAAAATGTCCGCGTTCCGGATGCCATTCGAGAGATTCAGCTTCGAATACACAATGCCCGCCGCGCTGTTCACGTCCTCGTTCATGATCGTGTCATTGACGATCTTCGAACTGCCCACGGAATCCGGTGTGATGGAGGCCGCCGAAAGATTGGTTAGGCCAGAGGCATCTCCATAGATCACGCCGGCGATGTAAGTGCGTGTATGAGTGCCCGAGACACCGATGCGAACGGTCCCCGACTCACCATCCACACCGGCATTGGCAATGTGGATGTTGTTGCTGCCCGTCGTCAGGTTTGCTCCAGCGTCACGTCCGATGGCGACATTATTCGAACCGTTGGTGCTGGAGTTCAGCGCACGCCGTCCGATGGCCGTGTTGTCGCTGCCGGAGATGTTAAATCGCATGGCTTGGTAACCGATGGCCGTGTTGGCGGAGCCACTCTCATCCACGGCCAGCGCGCCAGCGCCCACCGCGGTGATCTGGCTGCCCGTGGTGGAAAAATTTCCGGTTCCCCGACCTGCAAAAAAGTTCTCCGTGCCATAGCTGTGCAAAAAGCGCGCCCCGCTTTGCAGCAACAAACCAGTGGTCGTGGTCGTGCTGGGCAGATTGATGGAGCCTGTGGCAAAGCCGCCTCCAGTGTCGCGTGCCACGATGGTGCTGGCCGTGTTTGAACTCGTCGCCGTGCTGCCCAGCGTCACCGCGCCATTGCTGGCACTCACGGTGATGCCACCTCCACCGGTCAAGGACACCACGCCCGTGTTGGTGAGTGTCACCGTGCCGCCAAGTGTCGTCAAACCGCCGCCTGAGAGTCCCGCTCCTGGAGCAATGGTGAGTGATGAAGTGGCAAGCTGCGCATTGCTGATGGCACCGACCGCCAGCTTCTCCGCCGTCACTGATCCGTTCATGAGCTTGTCCGTCGTGACCGCATTGGTGGCCAGCTTGTCCACGGTCACCGAACCGAGCGCGAGTTTGTCCACGGTGACAGCACCTGAGAAGAGCTTGTCAGTCGTCACCGCACCCAACCCCAGCTTGTCATTCGTCACGGCTCCAGTGGCCAGTTTGTCAGAGGTGACAGCGCCATTGATGATCTTGTCTGTCGAGATCGAGCCCGCGGCCACCTTGCCCTCGGTGACGGTTCCATCCGGAATGTTGGCGGCGGTCATGGCATAACCAACAGCAGCGAGACGCCGGTCAGGCGTCAGCAGTTGGAAGCCGTTCACGCCATCGCTGAACCAGACACGCAGGCGGACATCTCCATTGGCAAACACGGAGGCGGGAATCGCGGTCATGTTGGCCAGGGAGACATCGCCGAGCAGAACTGAGTACAGGCCCTTGCTCACCGGCAGTGCCACGGATTGTGTCGGCGCGCCGCCACCGTTGCTGGAGCCGTCATTGCTCCAGTAGCTGGCAGTGCCAGCGCTGCTGACCAGAGCGAACTTGAACTGCCCTGAGCCGTCAAAATTGACGCCGCTCACGGCCACCCTGCCCTGATAGTTGATGATCGGTGGCACCTGGGCGCGCACCAGGCAGGCACCGCCAAAGAGGGCGAGCAGCGCGATGAGAAGGAAATGTTTCATAAGAAGCCGAAGCTGGGAGAGGCTGATCTGATAGAGCGGGAGAAGGGAGAAATCAGGAGTGCCGGTGTGTCAGGTGCATAAGCGCTTCCATGACCGGGCATTACAGAAGGTGTCGGCCAATCAGGTGATGAGTTCCTTTTTGAGGTAATACCTTTCGAAGCGGCCCTTGCCGACGCCCTCGAGAGTACCGAAAAGGCTGTAGCCGCATTTCTCATAAAAAGCACGGGCCTGGAAGTTGAAAGTATCCACCTCCGCCAGGGTGCAGCCGCGGATGCGGGCGGCCTTCTCAGCGGCAAAAAGCAGCTTTTGGCCCAAGCCCCTGCCACGCAAGGAATCTGAAACCCAAACCGTGTCGATGTGCAGCCATGACCACAGCGTCCAGCCGAGCAGCCCCCCGTGAGGACGGCCATGCTCATCCCGCAGGAAAACGGCCAGCGGCTGATGATCCAGACCACCACTGGCCTTGGCATTGAACTCAGCCATCTGGGCATACAGCCAGTCAACCTCCTTCCCGCCTTGATGCGGTTCCACGCAGGCCTTGTAGACCGTGCTTGAGGTCGGGAGGCTGTCAGTGCTGCTGCTCATGGAATTCTTTCACCCAGCGGAGTACCTCCGCCATGGGTTCGATAAGGTCGGCGGGGACATAGCGGTCCATGTCCACCTTTTCATAGAGGGCACGCGCCAGGGGGATGTGCTGCATGACCGGGATGCCCTCCTGCTTCGCCACCTCCACCATGCGGCGTGCCACGTAGTCCTCGCCCTTGGCGAGCACGACAGGCATCTTGTTGTCATCTTCCTTGTAGTAAATGGCGATGGCGAGATGGGTGGGATTAGTCACGACGACGCTGGATTTTCGGGTTCGTTCCATGGTGTCATTCATCACCATTTCCTGATGGATCTGTTTGCGCTTGCCTTTGATCTCGGGATTGCCCTCGCTCTCCTTATACTCCCGCTTCACCTCATCCTTGCTCATCTTGAGCTGTTTGATGTGCTGGAACTTCTGGAAGAAATAATCCGCGGCCGCGATGGCGATGTAAACCATCGTGATGTTCACCGCCAGATTGCTGAGCATGGGCTTCAGGCTGTACAGCACCCCTTCCTCCCCGCCATACGGGATGCGCGTGAGCGGATCGAGGGAGTTCTTGGTCACGATGTAGATGAGCACCGCGATGATGATGACCTTGGTCGCGTTCTTGAGGAACTCGATGATGTTCTTCATCGAGAACATCTGCTTCGCCTTGTCGAGCGGATTGAGCTTCTTCAACTCAGGCTTGATCGGCTCCATGGTGAGCAGGAACCCCACCTGGATGTAATTGAAGGCGATGCCGACCACCATCACCACCACCAGCATGGGAGCGGAGAGCAGCAGGATCTTGATCACGATGCCATAGAGCACCTCGTCCACCACCTCTCGGAAAGGCTGCGTGTAAAAGGCCGTCGGCAGCAGCATGAGCGCCTTGCACTCCTCCACATAGGAGGGCCAGAGCACGGAGATGGTCACGAAGCTCGCCACCGTCAGCGCCGCGGCAGTCACGTCCTGGCTCTTCGCGATCTGGCCCTTCTGGCGGGCATCGCGAAGCTTTTTCGGTGTGGGTGGCTCCGTCTTTTCGCTCATGGTGAGTTACTTGAAGAAACCGTGGTAGAAGAGACTCCACTTCTGCGGAGTCATGATCTGCTCCTTGAAGAAGCCGAGCAGGAAAACGAGATAGAAAATGATGAGTAGCGAGGCAATGCCGCTCTTCACCGGCATGGCGAGGAAGAACACGTTCAACTGCGGGCTGAAACGGTTCATCAATCCCAGGCCAAACTCGGCGATGAACATGGCGATGATGATCGGTGCCGAGTAGGTGACGATCAGCCCCATGATGTTGTCCAGCAGGCTGAGACAGGTCAGGGCAAACCCGGGCTGGAAGGTGGGGAAATACGAAAACACCGGCCAGGTGACGTAGCTGTCATACACGATGGTCAGGAAGGAGAAGAAACCTCCGCCGAGGAAGAAGAGCACGCCCAGCACCTTCGTGAACAGCACGCCAAACAAGCTGCTGCTGCCACCGGACATGGGGTCAAACATTTCCGCCATGCTTGAGCCGCGCTGGTTGTCAATGAAGAAGCCCGTGCCCTCAGCCACCCAGAAAACCAGGCCCGTGCAGAATCCGATCAGCATGCCGAGCGCGATCTCCTTCACTAGCACACCCAGCAAAAACAGCGGCCAGAAGTTCGACTCCGGCACGGTGATCTGGCTTTGCAGCGTGATCGGCAGGGCCATGAGACTGAGCGAGATGATCACCACCTGCCGCGCCATTCCCATGATGAACTGATCGCCAAAAAAGGGGGAGATCAGGAGCGCGGACATCATTCTCGGCACCGTGAAGGCCACGATGAGAAAGAGCGTCCGGACATCGTAGTCGCCCATCATCTTTGCAGAGTCGGGAAGGTGTCAAAAATATGCAGGGTGTACTTGTACATCTCCGCGCCTGTCCACCCGGCGGTCAGCAGAAGCACGATGGTGACCACGATGAGCTTCACGGCGAAACCGAGGGTCTGCTCCTGCACCTGCGTCAGCGCCTGGATCAAGCTCACCAGCACCCCCACCACCGTGGCGACGATGATCGGAGGCATGGAAAGGATGAGCACCAGGATGAGAGCCTGGTTGGTCATTTCGAGCAGGAAACTTTGATTCATTCCGGAATGGGAAAAGGGAGATGCACGCGTCGTCAGCCACCGCCGCCTTGCAGCACATAGGTCAGGACGAGGCCGTGGATCAGGCGTGCCCAGCCATCGATCAGCACAAAGAGCAGCAGCTTGAAAGGCAGGGAGATCGTCATCGGAGACACCATCATCATGCCCATCGCGAGAAGGATGTTGGAGACGATGAGATCGATCGCGATGAACGGCAGGTAGAGCAGGAAACCGATCTGGAAGGCGGAGGTGAGCTCGCTGACGGTGAAGGCCGGGATCAGCACGAAGAAGCTGTCAGCCGCGATAGACACCTTGGACTTGTCTCCCCACACGCGCCGGGCGGTGTCGACGAAGAACTTCTTCTCATGAGAGGTGGTGTGCCGGTTCAGGAACTCGCGGATGGGCGTGCTGCCCTTCTCCAGCACCACCCTGAGCTTGGTCGCATTGAAGTTGCTGAAATCCTCCTTCTCCACGGCGGCAAAGGTGGCCTGGCCGACCGGTGCCATGATGTAGATGGTGAGGATCACGGCGATGCCGTTCAGCACCATGTTCGGCGGGATCTGCTGGATGCCCAGCGCATTCCGCACCAGGCTCAGCACCACCACCAGCTTCACATAGGACGTCGCCATGATGGCGAAGAACGGTGCCAGCGAGAGCACCGCCGTGAGCAGGATCAGCGTGAGCGGATCGGGGATTTGAAAAGAAGTCATGGTGCGGAGAACTCGGTCACACGGACGCCCAGATGCTCGCCCACCTCGATCAACTGGCCTTTGCCAATGGATTTGCCATTCGCGCAGATGGTGAGGTCGGCACCGGCCGGGCTGCCAAGATCAAAGGTGAAACCCGGCGCCAGGCTGCGCAGTTCAGCCACGGTGAGAGTGGTCTGGCCGACCACGAAGGTCAGCTCGATTTCGATATCGTTCACAGAAGCGGAGTTGGCGTTGGCCATAGTTTGGGCGGGAGCGGTGATGAGTTGTTTGAGAGAGAAGACCTTGGCCTCCAGGGTGCCAATGCCTGCGCGGCGGCCGCCGAGGTAGAAGGCACACTCCTTGGCCGCGCGGTAATCCATCAGCTCGGCAAAGAGCACGTCATGAACTTCCACAGACCGCAGCTCGCTCAGCTTGAGCATCATGCTGGCGGCGGAGAGCTGAACGAGCACCGGCAGACTGGCATCATCCTGAGCCGTCACGGGAGCGCGCTCCATCAAGCTGGCCAGATGAGCCAGCGCCGCGTCATCACCATGCACGCTGCCGTGCATCCATGAGATTTCGCTGCCGCGGTTGATGTTCCATTCGATGACCTCCTCCGGAGCATGACGGTGGCTGAAAGGCTGGACAGAGGTGATCGAGACATCGATCCCGCCTTTGCTCAAAGCCGCGAAGAGATCGCCAAAACAAGCTTCCATCAGGCCACAAGCAAGCTCAGATGGCAGACCCTGCAGATCAATGCCCACCAGCGTGGGTGAAATCCAGGCAAGCTCGGGCAGGCGGCTGATTTCCATCGTCAGCGCGTGACCTCCAAGATTCAATCCGAGGGTCCAGCTGCCACGCGGATGGGTCAGCAGGTTGGTGAAGCTGAATTGCGCGGGCTGGCCGTTCCACTCAAAGCGCAGCGGCCGGTTTTTGCCTGCGATGCGGTTGGAGAGACGGACGAACTCGGGACGGAACGTGGATCTTGGAGGTGACTGGCTCACTCGGGAGGGTGTGAGAGTTGATGCAACTATTCGTTAGCCTGCTGCTGTGCCAGCTCCCAGGGAGTGTGGCGGTTGCGGGAGCGGCCGTCCTGCGGCTGGCCGCTTTCATGCTGGACGGTCACCTGCGCGCCTTCCGGCAGGTTCAGGCGCTCGCTGAGACGCTGGGAAAGCTGGGTGGTGGAATCATTCAGCACACGCGCCCAGTAGGCATTCGTGGTGTCAAATTCCACGCGGAGCTGGCCGCCATCTTCACGCCAGACGCGCACTTCTGTGCCGGGCATGATGTTCTCGGCGATCTTGATGCGCACCTCGGCGTTCTGGCCATGCAGAGGATCCGTGACGAGCACGCGGTCAGCCATCTCGTTCATGAGGTTGCTGACATGCTCAATGCGGTCTGCGGTGGCGGGACCGCTGACCTGCGCAGCGGCGGCTGCCGCGGCGGTGGACTGGCTGTCGAGAGACTGCAAAATGCTATGACCCAGCGTGACGACATCGGAAACCGGAAGCTCAGCCACGGCCGGGATGTCAGGACGGTCCACATTGACCTGCGCTGCATTCCTGGAGCTGGTGGTGAAAGCATCCTCAAGCGCCTTGCGCAGCGCATCCGCCGCCGAAGGTGTGTTGCTGATGGTGAGCGGGCTCTGGGCAGGCTCTGCCTTCAGAGAGTTCATGAGAGTCTGGAGCTGCGCGAGAGCCTCCGCATCCTCCGCGAGATCAGCACCTGCCTTCAGCTTGTCACCCAGGCTGTTCAGCACAGGCACGAGAGATGGCGGGACACTGTCATCACTGAGCAGGTTCTGCATGAGGCTGGCGAGACGCTCGCTAAGCTCAGGCGTGAGCTTGGTTTTGTCGTCAACGAGGGTGACGCCAAAGGTGGGCTGCTGGTTGGCTGCGCCGCCCATCAGGGCGCGCAGGGCTTCCAGGGCGGCGGCATCACTGCCGAGTGCGTCGGAGACAAGGCTGCCGTCCTCGTCGAGCGAGGTGGCTTTCGGAGGTGAGTAGGATTCAATTGAGTTCATAGCTGGCTTCGTCCGGGTGGAGGTTTAGATCATTTTTCGGGCCGCTGAAGTCCTCGAGTTCGAGGTCAGCGAGGCGTTCCGCCTCGAGATTCTGTTCATCCTGCCAGGTCACACGATGCTCGAGAAGCTTCTCGAGATCCTGCGTGGCTTGCTTGAAGGTTTGCTTGGCTTTTTCCAGCTCTTCCTTGGCTCGGTCGAGCTCGCCTTCCGCCTTGCGCACTTGGTCGATGAAATCCAGTTCGCGTTCGCGGATGGAGGAGATTTCCAGACGAATGTCCGTGATGTCCCCCAGCTTCACGGGCCGGCGCATGATGGACTGGATGAGGCGCTCTTCTTCAATGACACGCCACTTGGAATACTCCTCCAGTTCCTTCTGCTTGGTGGCAAGATGCTGCTCCGCCTCCAGCACGACACGGCGCGCGGCCGTGACGGCCTTGCTGGCTTTGTCTTCGCGATGCTCGCGAACAAAAACCATGTCTTGGAGTGGGTAGCGTGCCATGATCTTTTATCTCGCGAGCTGGATCATGGCCTGAAGCGTCTGGTCAAAGGTGCTCTGCTCCCGCAGGCCCTGCTTCAGGAAGTTGTTGATGGAGTCGATCTTGGAGATGGCCTCGTCGGCGGCGGCATCACTGCCCTTCTTGTATTCACCGATGCGGACGAGCAGTTCCACCTCCTGATACTTGGACATGAGATTGCGGATCTTGCCCGCGGCCTTCATGTGATCCGGCGAGTTGATGGCCGTGAACAAACGGCTCACACTGGCGAGCGCATCGATGGCCGGATAATGATTCGCGGCACCGAGCTTACGGCTGAGAACGATGTGCCCATCAAGAATGGAGCGCGTCTCATCCGCGACGGGTTCCGTCATGTCATCACCTTCCACCAGGACGGTGTAGAGAGCGGTGATGCTGCCTTTGTCCGAGCAGCCAGCGCGCTCCATCATGCGCGGCAGCGTGGCGAACACGGACGGTGGGAAACCACGACGCGTGGGCGGCTCACCAGCGGCGAGACCGATCTCACGCAGGGCACGGGCAAAGCGGGTGACACTGTCCATGAGGAGCAGCACCTTCTTCCCCTGGTCACGGAAATATTCGGCGATGGCCGTCGCGACATACGCGCACTTCAGACGCTCCATGGAAGGGCGGTCGGAAGTGGCGATCACAGTGACGGCGCGCTTCACGCCCTCTTCACCGAGGTCACGCTCCAGGAACTCACGCACCTCACGGCCACGCTCACCGATGAGGGCGAGCACCACGACGTCAGCGGTGGTGTTGCGGATGATCTGGCTGAGCAGCGTGCTCTTGCCGCCACCTGCGGCAGCGAAGATGCCCATGCGCTGGCCTTCACCGCAGGTGAGCAGTCCGTCCAGGGCACGAACACCGAGACTGATGGGTTTGCTGATCAGCTCACGCGTCATGGCATTCGGCGGATCCGCGGTGACCGGGTAGTAGTCTTCGACCTTGATGGGTCCCTTACCATCGGAGGGATTACCGAGTCCATCGAGCACGCGACCCAGCATTTCATTGCTGACGGGCACTTTGTGAATCTCGCCGGTGGGAATGACTTCCGTCGTCGAGGAAAGGCCGAGCATCTCACCCAGCGGCGTGATGATGGCGAGGTTCTTTTGAAAGCCGACAACTTCACCAAGAATCCCCTCCTCTTCCCAAGGATTTTTCAAACGCACAAGCTCGCCGATCTTGGCGCCTGGCGCATAGGCCCGCAGGATGGTGCCGGTGACCTGAGTCACACGACCACGCAGGCTGAGCGGCGGCACGGAATCGATGCCGCGCTTCAGGCGCGTGGTGAGGGATTCGAAGTCGAAGGTGGGCGGCGTCATGCGGTCAGTTATTTCATGGAGCGGATCAGGGCCTTCTCGATGGCCTTGAGCTGGGTTTCGAGCGTGGCATCCACCACACCGATCTCGGTTTCGAGCACGCAACCGTTTTCAGCCAGGCGGCTGTCAGCCTGCACATCCAGAAACTGGATCTTCGGAAAGGCCTGCATGATGGTGGCGAGACGGCTCTTCAGCCAGTCTGCCTGCCCGGGTGCCACGCGCACGGTGACATGGTTTTCGTTACGCGTGCTTTCCAGGGCCCGGCGGACGATCTTCTCAATCAGATCGTGCTTGTCCATCTCGCCGATCACGCTGCGCACGGCACGCATGACGAGGTCCACCATCACGTCTTCCACCTTGGAAAAGTAGGCCGCGCTCTGGCCCATGCATTCCACGATGTGCTCGGCGATCTGGGCCTTGCCCTCTTCCTGGCCCTGCTGAAAGCCTTCCTGGCGCTTCGTTTCGGCTTCGGCGAGCGCCTGCTGGCGGATCAGCGTGGCCTCATGACGGGCCGCATCCAGGATGCGCTGGCCGTCGATGATGAACGCATGCTCATCTCGTTTCAGGATCTTGGAATCTGGGGCGACGGCGACGCCGCTCTTTTCTAGGCAAAGCATTTCGTCTCTCCTTCGGTTAAAACTTCGGTGCTGATTTTGCGGATGCGGTTCCAGGCACGCTCACGGACGTCCTGCGGAACACGGAGAAGGGTTTTTTCAGCGATAGCGGTCGGCAGCTTCAGCATGAAACGCTGCTGGATGGGGTCCGCCTCGTCACAAGCGGCGGAGGTGAGCAGATTCCAGCCGAGCTCCATGGCATTCTCAAACAGTGACTTGTCACTCTCAGGCAGCACGGCGTCACTCTCAGGCACGATGAAGCGGGCGCGCCGCAGGGCAAAGGAGTGGGCGTCCTCTCCAAAGGTGCTCTTGATCTCCTGCATCTGCACCTTGCCGATGATCGAGGCGATGCGTGGCCAGGTCAGGGCAGCGGCGGCAAAACGGGCGATCTTGGCGAGAGTCTCGGGAGCGAGCAGATTCAGGCGGCGGCGAGGCTCCTCGAAGTCCCACACCGCCTCATGGGCATCCAGCTCCAGCGTCCGGCGCATCCATGAGGCCAGATGAGAGGTGCCGTGCCTGACATCCGCCAATGCCTTGACCACCGTGGCCTCCGGGAGGCGTTCCATGACCTCTGGATGAACCCAGAACTGTGGATGGCGGTTGAAGTCAAAGACGACCCGGAAAAGATCCGGGTTGGCCTTTGCCTGCTGCGCATACCATCCTCCAGGAGTGCTCATGTTGTGGTTTTTAAATAGAAAATAGGTTAGGCCGGCTTCTTGCTGCGCAGGGCGGCAAAGAAGATGGCGGCGATCAGGAAGCCACCCCCGGCACTGGCGGCCGGGATGCCCCAGGGCGGAAGCTTGGCCTGCCACTGGGCAAGCGTGCCATTGGCACCCTGCGCATCGGTCTTCGGTGGCGGCGGGATGGCATCCGCCTGGCTCATGATGAGCTCCACGTTTTCAAACGTGAGGCCCTCGACGGACTTCGTGACCAGGTTCTTCAGGTCAGGGGTGGAGCTTTCCACATCATACCCGGCACGGAACTTGATGAAGACGGACGCGGAGGCCGGGGTGGTCCGGTCACTCAGCGGGTCGTTGTTCGGCAGCGCGATGTGCACCTTCGCGGCGATGACACCATCGATCTTCATGAGGGTGTCAGACAATTCCTGGGACAAGGCATCAATGAACCGGATGCGCTCCTCAGTGGGAGACGAGACAAGGCCGCTCTTCTGGAAAACCTCCCCCATCTTGACCAGCTTCTCACGCGGCAGGCCCAGGGCCTGAAGGGTGTGCATCGCGAGCGGAAAATCATCCTGCGGGACCTGAAGAATCCACAAGCCTTCCTTGGCAGCGACTTTCACGCACTCGATCTTCTGCTCGAGGAGATGAGCCATGATTTCATTGGCCTCCTCTTCGTGCAGTTCACTGAACAGCGGGACCTTGGCGCAACTGACGAGGATGATGGGGATGAGCACCAGCAAAAGCCGGCGCAGGTAGGGCAGAGAGGATCTCACAGCTTCGGGAAAAAAGGATTCAAATTCAGCGGGCAACGGTTTCGGGAGTAACCGGGATCAGCCGCCTTTGCTCAGTTCTTTGATGGTGTTCGTGCCGGCTTTGGAGGCGTTGTCCACACCCATGACGGACATGGTCCAGCGGGCAATTTCAACCTGGAGAGCCATGAGCTCGCCAAAGTTGCTGCCGAGCTCGAGCGGGTCCGTGTTGGCAATGTGCTCCAGCTTGTTGGTGATGTTGGAGAGGGAGTCGTTGTAGCCCGTGTTGAACTTGGACACGCCATCGAGGATGGAGTCCCCCATGGTGCGGAAACCGCTCTGCTCGATCCGGTTGGTGGGCGGCATCACGTCGACGTTTTCACCGGCGGGCTGGATGTTGGCGACGAGAGCGCGAAGGCGGTCGACGTCGGCTGCGGAAGAGGCCTGCACGGTCACAGGCATCATCTGGCTGAAAGCCGCGGGAGCTGGAACAGCGGCGGCAATGGCGATAGGTGTCATAGAAGTTTGAGATTGGGTTTGAGCTGGTCAGGACTCATGGCCAGAACATTGCGCGCCATGGCGGCGGCATCTGGATCGGCCGTTTGTGAAGTGACCTCTTGAAGAAGAGCGAGGCCCTCGTCCTCATCCCCGCGCAGGCGCAGCGCCACACCGAGGTGGGCACGCGCCAGAGCGCTGTCAGGGTTGAGTTCGAGGGCACCCTCCCGCAAGGTTTTCACCGCTACCTCATAATGACCCGCAAGGAGCGCCACCACGGCGGCCCCGATGACGGGAATCTCACTCTCAGGACGCACGGCACCCACACCGTCGAAGATGGAGATGGCTTCTTGATGAAGACCATTCCATGCAGCCGTGTAGCCGACCCGCATGAGCAGGCGCACCAGTTCGGATTCGATGTGGACCATGGATTAAGAGGGAGAGAAAATGAGAGAGAACGATGAACGATCAGCGCAAGTTCGACACGGCGTTCTTCGACGGCTCCTGGATGGCTTTCACCAAATTGGAGACGGCGGTGGCGGCATTGGTGACCTGGTTCACGCGCATCTGAAGAAGCACGACGGAACCTGGATCGGAGAAGTCCGTGGTGCTGGCGTCAGTGATGACGGCGGTGGTCTCAGTGTTCAGGGTGGTGGCCATCGTGGTGATGGTGTTCCAGATGGTGGAGTTGGAGCCGAAAAGCGGCGGATTGAAGTCGGTGACTGGCATAGGGGTAGCGTGTTGGTGTTTTGGGTTTGCGGGTTAATTTTCGTTAGGCTGCGCAGGCGGAAGCTTTTGCAGTTTCACGAAAAATTCGAGGACGCGTCCGGCGGTCTGGACGCTTTGGGAAAGACGGGTGAGCTCTTCAAACTCAGCTTTGGACACTCCGGCATCCTGGTAGCCTTTGATGCGAGTGCTCCACGCCTCCATGTAGCTGGTGACGTCCGCATAGAAGCTGCCATCAGCATCAGCGGCGAGAGTCTCGGCAAAGTCGGCCGTGTCGATCCGGGCCTTCAGTTCGCGGTTGCTCAGGACATCGTTGCTCATGGAGTGGTCAGTGGGGTGATAGGTTTGGCCTTCATAGCAATATCACCCTGACGGAGGGTGCGAATTTCACCTTTTTCAATAATTGTGACCTCATTCGGCTCAATCTTCATCACTGTGCCACCATACGGCAGGCGTGCACCGATGAAGTAAATCCCCCCTGTGCTGAGGCGAATGAAGCCCTGACCGTCCTCAACGGCGCGAATGGCCGAGACGTTTGCTTCAGGCGTGTCGATGGTGTCCGGAGTGATCAGGTAGTCCGTGACCGGATCAGGCTGAGGTGCAGTGTCCGGCGCACGCGCGGGCGCGGCAGTGGTTGCTGCGGGAGGCGGCAGAGTCACGACCGGTGCCATATTGCTGGCGACGAGAGCTGGCGCAGCCGCTGGAGCCGACACAGCCGGCTTGGGAGCGTTCAGAGATGCGCTGTTGCCCAACATCAGGGTTGGCATGGGCACGAGTACCGTGTTTGGCGCCTTGGGCCGCGGAGCTTCGATCTCGACTTCGTCTTCCACCGCGCTGATTCCCGGCACTTCCTGCATCAGCGTCTGCTTCATGCGCACCCACGGCTCGGCGGAGGCAAGCTTGCCTGTGACCTTGAGCTTGCCATCACTCAAACTGGAGACGGTGAGCGGCAAATGCTGATCATCCAAAAGGGCACGGGAACTGGAGGCGATCTTCTCCAGGCTGTAGATTTTCGTGCGCAGTCCAGGGACCGTGGCGCGGAAGATGGCCTGAAGCTCACGCTGGCGTGACTCGCTGTCGACATAGCCACTCGCAGTAAGCCGCCCCCCAGCCTCCTCGACCTTCACGCTGCCCGTGAGACCGAGTTCATCAATCACCGCATTGGCACGCTCAAGGGGCTTGCGGCCCGTGTCGTCGACCGACTTGCTGCGCGCTGCAAAGAAATCGTTATAAACGATCGCCCAGCCCAGCAGCAGGACCAGCCCAGCGGCGATGCCAAGGATCGGCCCCAGTTTGGAACTTTGAGGCGCGGGAGCGGGAGCTGTCGTGACGTTATTGACCACGATGGGCTTCGGCGTCTCGGCCGCACCTTCGGCAGGTGTTTCCGTCGCAGCCTCATCCTTCTTTTCCAGCTCTTCAGGAGGTGTCTCGACCTCCTTTTCCAGTTCTGGCACATCGGCGGAGGAAAGCTGGGGCCACTTCTCCTCAGCAGGTCCGATGACGAGGTGGCTGCCTCCGATGGAGAGGAACGTAAAGAATGGGACTGCCTGGCGGGCATCGCGGATGCGCTTCCCTTGAATATAGACACGTCCGCCCAGCGGGGCCGCCGCGATGCCTGACGCACCCAATTCGAGTTCCAGATGCTGCGGCGCCACCAGAACATCATGAAGCACCACGTCACACTCATCATCACTGCCGATGAGAGTCTTGCCCGCGTGCAGGCTGATCTCCGCTCCCTGGTGAGGGCCGGCGATCACTTTGAGGAGCCATTGTTGACGCGGATTACTCATCGACGGGGCATGTAAGAGGGGATGGGACGTTTGGCGGGAGCTGGCGTGGCGCTCGGCGGAGGAGTGATGCCATCGTAGGTTTCATACAGCGGCTCGGACGTTGACGTAGGCAGGGCCCTCGGGGTGTCTGACAGCGGCGGGAGGAGCGGATTGGGGCGCTTGCCTGAGATCTCCTGATCATGCATGGCGCTATGATTCCCGGCCGCCAGACGGCGGGCGAGATCCTCAACCTTGTCTCGTGAGAGCTGGTCGTTGCTGAGGTAGCTGGGCAGGGCGAGATCATTGCCAGAGGTGGTCGTATAGTCGGCCGGATCCGTGGCCTCCTTGCGCATGTCCACAATGCGCGGCGTGATGAAGAAGAAACGCTGGGTGCGCTCGTGATTGCGCTCGTTTCTAGAAAATAGCTTCCCAAGCCCTGGCACCTTGGAAAGGAGAGGCACCTGGCGCGTGTTGCGGCTGCGGCGTTCGACCGAGTAGCCTCCGAGCAGCAGCGTCTTGTTTTCAGGCACCATGGCCTGGGTGGTGATGGCACTCTCACGGGTGGAGGGAATGTCATCCACGCGGGTGTCGGAAAAGCTGCCGTCCGTGATGTCGATCTGCAGACGGAAGTCATTGAGCTTCCCCTCTTTGACGATGGTGGGAGTGACGCGCAGTTGCACGCCTGTGGTGACATCGAAGAGGTCCACCTGGAGATTGCCCTCCACCCGGACGTACACCTTTTCATCCGTGCGGATCACCGCCTGCACGTTTTCCATCGTGAGGACGGAGGGACTGGAGACAATCTGGCCGGCGCCGACCTGCTCGATGGCACGGAGACGAGTCAGCAGCTCATAGCCGCCAGCGCTGATGAGCGCAGTCGCATTCAAGCCCACACCACGGGCGAGATTGGAGCTGTCAAAGAAGCTTGGCACCTGTCCTTGCGTGTTCGTAGCATCAAAGATGCCACGGTCAGCATCGAAGCCGAGACGACCGACGTCATTGCCCTTCTTGCCAAGCCCGAGCAGCTCGATCCCGACGTTGCGCAGGTTGTCGCTGTCGATGTCCACAATGGCCGCAGTGATCTCGATGGCCTTGGTCGGCACGTCGAGCATCTTGATCAGCTCTTCATACAGCGGCATGCGCGCGGCGACATCACGGACGAGGACTGCATTCAAACGGGAGTCAGCCACGATCATGGGTGAGCGCGGATCGCTGGGGTCAGCGGCCTGCCGACCTCCAGGCGCTCCAGCCGGTGCCGCCTGCTGGCTGCCAGCCGGGTCATAGGGATTGAAAGGCTTCACCGGCGCCCCTGCGTTGGGATTCCCGATGGCGGCGAGTCCGGTGCCACGAAGGCCAGGCCGGGTCACGCGGTTGTCGGTATCCTCAACACCTGCGGAAAGCTGGCTGCCAGGGATCTGGTTGGCCATCAGGTTCTGCAGGCTGCGAACTACGCCAGGGATGACGCGGTTGTTGTTACCGCTGTTCACGGTGATATCGCCTGCGGAGGCGTAGTTCAGCCGGAAAGTGCGCACGGTGATCTGCTCGTTCACCCGGCGGTTCTCCTGGTTGTCCAAATCACGCGCGAGAGCTTCTGTGGCCAGGATGAACTGGGGTCCCCCGACGAGCAGCAGCACACCTTCGCGATGTCCATGCTTGACCTGAAACTGCCGTCCCTTCGGGCCACTGGCATAGCCCACACTGAAAAGCACGTCACTGAGGGCCAGCGGGGTCACGAATGGCAGGGAAAGCGGACGTGAGAGCACCTCATCCGTGGACTCGATGATCATCCTGACTCCATCATAAAACCAGACCAGATCATGAGCCTCGCAAATGACATCCAGGAACTTCTCCGTTTCAATGTTCACGAAAGTGCCGCTGGTCACGCCGCGGACCTGGTCACTGAGAGTCAGGGGGAGATTTTGGGAAGTGGCGAAGTCCTTCAGCAGATCACGCACGGAACGCTGCTGTGGGGTGAAGCTGACGCGCCTCGTGCGCCAGGGCACCCGGTCATACTCCTGTGCCTGCCCGGAGACGGGCAGAGATCCAGCGAGTAAAAACGCGAGCGCGGCGATGATGAGGGGCGAGCGGGAGTAGTTCATCAGCATGTCAGGAGACGGCCAGCCAGTTTTTCCAAAATTCGAGTTCGTTGAGAAGAGATTCCGCTCCCTGGAGGAAGTCAGGGATGGAGACTCCAGGCCCCTCAAAGGACTGCCAGAGCACAAGCTCACCCGTCTCAGGTTCGAGCGTGAGCACCTCGGACGTCCCCAGCTTGCCAAAACGCACCGCTTGGAGGTTCAGACACGAGGCCAAGACACTGTGCCGTGATTCTTTCCGGCGCTCCGCGATGTCCCCTGCACTGCCGATGACACCGAGCAAAACGACCTTGCCATTGTTCAAAGCAAAGATGCGAATCTGCTGGCCTTCGATGTCGATGACGTAAGCCCCGCGAGGGTCGGGCGTTGGGACGGGCAGCCCCACTTCTTCGCAAAGCACCGCTATAGGTTCATGGAGTGCATCACTCATGGGGAATTAGGCAAATACTGGAAACTATGCTGATTAGAGTTTGAAGCAAAAGTAGGGCCGGGAGGCAATGCTTGATTGTTCTAAGATAAAAGTATTTAGGCGGCGATCCGGCCCAGGGGCTGGATCGTGATTTCCTCGGTCAGTTCCTGATGACTCAGCACAGGAAGCTCATAAAACTCCTGCTCGATCAATTTGCGGGTGTAACGACGGACATCGAGGGATGTTAACAACACCGGGCGCTGATTACTTTCCATGACATTTCCCACTTCTTTTCGCACAGAAGTCAGCAGTGTCTTCACAGTCATCGGCTCCAGGGCAAGATAGGCACCTGCCGAGGTCTGGCGGACGGCCTTGCGGATCTTCTCCTCCAAGGCGGGTTCCAGGAGATAGACAGCGAGGATGTTCTGCCCCCGGCTGAACTTGTAGCTGATGTAGCGCTTCAGGCTGGCACGGACATACTCGGTGAGCAGCACGGCTTCCTTCTCCTTCTGGCCCCACTCGATGAGCGCCTGCAGGATGGTGCGCAGATTGCGGATGGAGACTTCCTCCTGAACAAGGCGCTGGAAGACCTCTGTGATCTTCTGCACGGGCAGGACGCGCTGCACTTCACGCACCACCTCAGGAAACTGAGACTCCATCTGCTCCAGCAGATACTTGGTCTCCTGAAGACCGATGAAGTCACCCGCATAGCGTTTCAGGATGACGCTGAGGTGATAGGTCAGCACCTGGGTGGGAGCCAGAAACGGCACCTTGGCCTTCTCCAGATCTCCGACGCGGTCTTTCGGCACCCAGAGAGGCAGCAGGCCACGCAGGAACGGCTTCTCCTCCTCAAAGGGAATGCCGAGCATGCTCAGCGAGTCCGGCTTTTCGCGGGCAAGCACGAAGTCTGAGCGGAAGTGCCCCTCCGCGATGGGCACTTCGTGAAGCAAAATCTTATACTGACCCGCCGGCAGAGACTCGTTGAAGCGCAGATGGATGCCAGGGAACGGCACACCGAGGTCATGATACAGCGCTTTTCGCACTCGTATGAGCTCGTCGTTCATCGCGTTTGCATCCACAATGTCCTGGCTGGCCGCCGACACGTCCATGAGCAGAGGCACCGTGACGGAGAACTCATCGCCATCATCACGGCGCTGCTGCTTGATGGCAGGCTTCTGGCCGGTGGCCGCCGCGCCGGGCAGGTTGCGCTTGTCATGCTGCACCGCGACAGGCTCGTTGCTGGTCTTGAAGTTTGCGTAGCCAATGAGCGCCGCCACTGAACCAAGGAGGATGAAGGGGATCTTCGGGAAGCCGGGGATCAACGCGAAGCCAAACATGAAGCCTGCGGCAATCATGAGCGCCTTGGGCTGGGCCAGGAGCTGCCTGCCGACATCACCGCCCAGAGCGCCGCCTTCCTCCTCATTACCCACGCGGGTCACGATCATGCCCGCCGTGATGGAGATGAGAAGCGCCGGGATCTGGGATACCAGACCGTCACCGATGGTGAGAATGGAGTAGGTGGTGACCGCCTTGCCGATCTCCCAGCCCTTTTGCAGCACGCCGATGGCAATGCCCGCCGTGATGTTGATGGCGGTGATGATCAGACCCGCGATGGCATCCCCCTTCACGAACTTCATCGCCCCGTCCATGGAGCCGTGGAGCTGGCTCTCTTTCTCGATGTTGCTGCGTCGCTTCTTGGCGTCTTCCTGGCTGATGTTGCCGGCGCGCAAGTCAGCATCAATGCTCATCTGCTTGCCCGGCATGGCGTCCAGGGTGAAGCGCGCGGCCACTTCAGCGACACGTTCCGCGCCTTTCGTGATCACCACGAACTGGACGATCGTGATGATCAAGAAGATCACCACACCGACGATGAAGTTCCCGCCGACGACGAAGTTTCCGAAGGTGTAAACGATGTCCCCTGCATGGGCCTCCAAAAGGATGAGTCGCGTCGTGGTGATGTTCAGCGAGAGCCGGAACAACGTCGTCACCAGCAGCATCGAGGGGAAGGTCGAGAACTCCAGGATGTGCGGCACATACATGGAGAGCATGAGCAGCAGCATCGAGATGGCGAGATTCACCGCGAGCAGCACGTCCAGCACGGCGGGCGGCACCGGCAGGATCATCAGGGACAGGATGAGCACGACCACGACGGCCATGAGCACGTCGTAGTATTTGGAGCCCTTCGACAGGGCGTTTTGGACTGAGGCAATCGAGGCGGCCATGGGAGAGTGTTAGCGTCGTTCGTCGGTTAAGAGGCTGGCCAGGAAATCCCGCGCCGCCTCATGTTTACCCTGTTCCCACAGAGCTTTGGCAAAGACCAGTCCCACCGGCACACGCAGGGGACCTTCGGATTGTTTAAAGGCACGTGTCGCGGCACGGGCGGCGGCCACTGGAAACCCGGCCAGCAGTTCCGCGAGCGCGAGACAGCGCTGCACCTCCGGGTCTTCTGGGAAGGCCCGGTAGACCAGCCGGAGAAGCACACAGGCACGATCAGGTTTGTGCTGCTCCAGATGCAGGTAGGAGACGGTCATCAGCCAGTCCCGCTGGCGCGTCGTCAGCGCCAGGAACGCGCGATCAGGCTCCAGGGCCTCGAGCGGGTCTAGGGGGATTGGGGGATCGTCGGGAGCAGATTCCATGAGGGTGTTCGGCATTGCGTCTGTTCGTCAACCTCGCAGCAATGCGTAGCGGTATTGCTCGCCGAGGTCGTGGACCGCGCCGAGATGGTCGAGCAGGGCCATGGCGGCCCGGAGTTCCTGGACGACACCCATGTCGTATTGGGTCTGGATCTCCTCACGCAGTTTCATGGCCACCTCGTCACGCATGGGATGGAAGATGCTGGGGTGAAGCACGCTCTGGTCCTGCACATGCGGACGTAGAGCATCCATCATGACCTTCTCAAAGGTCTCCGCCTGCAGCATGGACTCAAGCTGCCTCTCCACCGCCGCATTGATCGGCTGGAGATGGGAGTCGTCCGGCAGCAATGCGTGGGGCGACTCGTCAGCCAGCTCGATGGAGGCGAGCCCGATGCGTGGCTGAAAAGCTTCTGGGAGGAGTTGCATCATGCAGATCTAACGAAGGTGCTGCTCTGATCATGCAGACTGGTGAGCCAGTCGAGCGCCTGATGCATGTTCGGCAAAGTGAAAAGATAACCATCCATGCGGACGGCAAAAAGGAGCTGGCCGGAGCGCGTCCAGCCTACACGAACGGGAAAGGGGGCCGGCGCCCGATAGTGGCACAGTTCCAGGAGACGTGCACAGGCTGATTCATCCGGCGTTTCAATCTGGCGGATGAGGCTGAGAGAGACATCGTCACGCCGCTCGCCGATCAGCTCGACCGCCAGGGTTCCGAGCCGCTGCATGTCGAGCATCAGAGCATTGTTGTCACGGAGGGCCAGACCTTCCATGCCGATGCTGCGGCCAAACTCAGCCAGGGTCTCGTCAAAGAGAGAGTTCATGCGACCTCCTCCCGTGAGATTTCCGTGTCCATGGCCTGTTGCAACGCGTCGAGCATCTTCTCCCGGATGTCTGCGACCGGGTATAGTTTCAAGGGAATCTGCCGAACTTTTTCGCGCAATTGAGTAAGAAAGTAGATTCGCATCTCGGATGTCTTCACGCCGAGTCTGTTGGTGATTTGGATGAAGCGTTCGGGATCGATCCAGCGCTGCGTGGTCATTTCCAGCAGCTCGCGCATAAGATCATGGGCTGTGTATTCATCTGCCATTGGCAAAGGCGAAGGAGAAAGCAGGCGCGGGTGTGGCGTTCGGGCGCACCTTGTCCACAAGGTCGGAAAGGGTGCGGAAGAGGTTTCCCATTTGCTGGACGTAGTTGATGTTATTGACGGCGGTTTCGAGATGAGCGGACTCCATGCTTGGCCCCATGCCACTGGCATCGAGGTCACTGCCCGCTGCCTGGATGAGGAAATCGAGGGCCTGGGTAAAACGGCTCTCACCATAGCGGGTCATGATGGCCTGGTACATTTCAGAGACGTTTGGACGCCCCAGCACGGCGTAGCGGTAGAGTTCACGAAGCTTGTCGAGCTGCTCCAGCCCCTGCTTGGCAAAGCCCAGCACATCTGAGGCGATGTTGATACCGGCGCGGATGGCAGGCCCGGCCTCCTTCATCAGCGTCTCCTTCACATTGCCGATCTTGGTGGCCAGCTCCTTGAACTCCTCGCCGCCCTCACCTTTCAGGGCTTCTTCGGCAAAGGCGATGGCGGCGTATTGCTCGCTCACATCACTGAACTCGCGCTGCAGCATGTCGCGGATCTCACCCTCAGTGGCCTTGCTGCCCTTCTTCTTGAGAGCTTCGACAAAGTCGTTCAGCTTCTGGGGCGACTTCGAGTCGCCCGTCATGGTCACGTATTTCTCCGCCAGCTCGGCCTGGTTGAGCTTCATCGACTCCTTGGAGCCGGCCTTTCGCTCAGAGAGCTTCTTCTCCACCTTTTCCGAGGCGGCGAAGGTCATCTCCTCCGCGGCATTCTGAAGCGCGGTGGCGGCGTCTGTCTCCTGTACCACCTGCCCCTTGATGCTCCCTTCCTGACGCTGAGCCTGGGCCAGTGTGTCAGCCACCCCCTCCTTGCTGGAGAAGGAGCTGACCATGGCTCTCACATCATTGCCGATGGCGCTCATGAGCTCACCTCCTGCCTGCGGAGCAGGCGGCTGGATAAGAGTGAAGAGAACGAACTCATGAGGTGCTGGACGCTAACCTTCAGGACCGGGCAGGATGGCAGAGAAAATCCGCTGCTTAGATGTTCGCGCGCTGGACGATCTGGCTCTGGTTCGTGATGAAGTCCTGATAGAGCTTCAGCACCATGTCAGAGAGAGTCTTGGCCGCATCACGCATCTCCTGGATCACGCTCTGGGCGTCCTGCATCAGCTTCTGGGAGGCCTCATACTTCTTCAGCAGAGCCTGGCCTTCCTCAGCATCCTTTTTATGTCCGGCGGCCTCGGTCTGCATCTCAGCCGCATAGACGGCGGTGGAGCCATCGATGATCTGCGTCATGGCATTGCCAAACATGCCGCCTGCCTGCGCTCCGGCCAGGAAACCCATGGCAGGGTTGCCACGGCCGGCGAGACCGCCCGCGAGGCTGGTCGCAAAGGTCAGGCAGCCGCCCACGATCTTGCCGATGCCCTGCGCACGCGTGGCCTTGGCTTCCTTGATGGCGGCGTCATAGTTGGACTTGGCGTTGTCCATCATGGTCTTCGCCTGATCGAGCATGTTGTTATACTCGCCCTTCACCATTTCCTGACGTGCCTTGGAGGTGGACTCACGGAGCTGCTGGGCCGTCTCAAGCATGAGCTTCAGGAAGGAATTGAAGTCCGGATACTTGCTGCTGCTGATCATGTCGAACAGGGACGTCTCAGCCGCAGCGGCGCGGCCCTCGAGGTGCGCCAGCGCGGCCTCGATGTCAGAGGCATTTTTCGCAATGTAGTCGGTGCCGCCTGCCACCACGTTGGAAGCAAGGTCAAGCACCATCGCATTCACCACCAGCGCCGCAGCAGTGCTGGTCATGGCCTGGAGAACGCTCACGTCCATGTTGGCCAGGGCCTGGGTGAGCTCGTTGAGGTCGATGTCCTCAGGCCCGATCAAAGGATAGGAGAGCGTGATGCCTCCCGAGCCCTGGGTTTGTCCGGGGCCCTCACCGCCGGTGACGGTGATGGTCAGCGTCTTGCTGGACTTCTGGGCCTCTTGGCTGCCCTGCGTTTGATCGGCCTGGCCGGCCTGGCTCGCGAAATTGGGCGAAACATTGAAGGAAACATTCATAGTGGGTAAAAAGGGGATGAGTTGTTTGAAACTTCGTTAGGCCAGGCAATTACGCTGACTGGAAGTGCATGAGCTCTTTCATCGATGAGGCGCTGTCATCAGCGGCCTTGAAGATGGCGGACACGGTCTCCATCGCTGACTCCAACATGTCCTCGAGATCGCTCTGCAGCTGCTCGATCATGTTTCTCAGCATCGTGATCATGGCCTCGATCGCCTTGGCCTGGGCCTCGGCCTCGTCTGCCTTGCGCCTGGCATCAGCGGCCTCAGTCTGGAGATCCGCCACCCTCACATCACCGACTCCTGAAACCACCGCAGACGGGGCCTGGAGGAAGATGGCTGCCACGGCCTGTTTCAGGCTGAGCTCAATCATTTCCTGGAGCATGGGCTTCATGGCCTCCTTGACGACGGCCGTGACGGCCTGCCTCACTGCCGCGTTCAAGCCCGCCTTGGTAGCCTCCGAGGCCGTTGCATTGATGGATTCACGGGCAGCGACCTTGGCCGCCTGCTCCAGGAAGACTTTGGCGGTCTGCTGGGCAGCCTCCTTGGAGCCTTCCTTGACGGCCTCTTTGGCGGCCTGCTTGAAGAAGTCCCGGGTAATTTCCTGAATGGCTTGCTTGCCGGCATTGAGCACCTCTTTGGCGATCGCCTTGTTACCGGCTTCCATCCCGTGCTTCATCAGTTCCTTGCCAGCCATCGCCGCGCCTGTGCGGACAGCGCTGACAATGACCGCGATCCCTGAGAGGACGCCAGCGACCAGGGCGATGTAGCCGAGAATTTCCGTGGCTTTTTCGAGGTTCTTTTTATCCGTGTCACTGAGGAAACCCTTGCCCGTGGCGGCCGCCATGGCCGCATCAATCGCCACGACCATGTTACAAATGCCGGAGGCAGCCAGCGCGATGGCTGAGACCGCCAGCCCGACGGCAGCCGCCGGGTTGACCAGCAAATAACCGACCGCCGCAATGGCGGAGAAGACAGCACAGACGATGTCAAAGACCGCTTTGAAGAAGTTCGCGATGGCCGTGAAGATGTTGGACTTCTTGGCGGCTTCATTCTGCTTCTTCACTGACTTCTCCACCTCCTCCATCTGCTTCTTCATCTTGTCGAGCTGCTCCGTGTTTTGACGGTTGAGGTCGTTGAGACGGCCCTCGATCTCGTTCTTGGAGACCTGCTGCATGAGTTCATTGAGGGCGTCCTGAAGCATGCCGATGCGCAGCGTCAGGTCGGCTGCGTTCATCATGCCCTTGGGCGGAGCGAGAGTGATGGCGCCCCCCTGCCCTGACACGAGCCCCGTGGCATCCATGCTGGCAAGAAGGGTCAGGGCTTTGGTGATGGATTGGGCTCCTTCTTCCTTCACCTTGTCCAGGTCTTGACTGAACTGGGTGGGATCAAAGGAGGAGAGTTTCGCGGTCGTGCTGTTGCTGATCGAGCTCATAAGGTGGGTTCTAGAGGTTCAGATTCTGGCGGCTGCACCTCCAGGCGATGCAGTGAAAGGGTCTCAAAAGACCGGTCAGTTGTTCCCGAGGACTTCGAGGAGAGACTGGGCCTGTGCTTTTACTTCCGCATTTGCCGGCTTGTCCTTACAGATAAAAATACAAGCATGGAAAGCGCTCTCCGCGTCCTCCCTGCGTCCGGCGCCCAGATAGCACTTGCCCATGAGAAGGGCGGGCGTGGGATTTTCGAGATCCAGGACGGTCAGGTAGGTGTAGGCCTTGATGGCGTCATCATACTTCTTCTGCATCTCACGGCTCGCGCCCAGGCCCGTCCAGTAGCGCGCATCGAAATGGTTGAGCACGGAGAGGAGCTGGAAAATCTTTTCCGCCTCATCATACTTGCCAGCATTGAACTGGTTGAAAGCCACCATGTAGATCACCTCCATGCTCTGGGGAGTCAGATTGGTGAAGTCCTGGAACGTGCGGCCGTTCTGGCCGAACTTTTCATAAAAATCACGCAGTTCTTCCTCGGTTTCGAAGTGCACTGTTTTCTGGGTGGTGGGGGCGCTCATGGTGGCTGTTGGCGTGGGAGTTGGGGAGAGAGAGTGGGAGATGACTAAAACTAATCAGGCGACGTTGCGGAGCTGGCTCTTCACAAGGCCGTCCACCTTTTCCTGCAGCTTGCTCATAACCTCGAAGGCATTGTTGTAGCGGTTCAGCGTAGTCTGGTAGTCCAGCATGGCGTCCTGGGAGTGGGTGCTCTTGGCATCAATGTAGGTCTTGAGGGTGCTGCGGCTGCTTCCCCAGGTGTTGAAGTTCTGCAGGTCATCGGCACCCGCATTGTCGAAGAGCGTGGCACCGGCCTTGGTGTTTGTGGCCTCGAAGAAATCCATGGTGGCGGTTTCATAGCTGAGGTCAGGATTCATGGTCTTGCCGTCCGCCGACTGGGAGCGGGTGCGGCCCGCCTGTTTTTCCAGATCCGAGTAGGCCTTTTGGGCCTTGGCCAAGTCATCGCGAATTTCAGCGGTGACGGCTTCCTTGAAGTTCAGCTGGCCGCGCAGCACCTTCACGCGTGCCTCGTTCCAGTAATAGAGGAACCACATGGGGGACATCTGCCGGCTGAGACGAGCCTGGGGAACCTCACCCGTGATGGCGGTCAGGTTCTTGTTCACCTTGAGGTAGTTGGTGGTCACCAAGCCGCCGCCAAAGCTGAGTTGAGTGTCCACCACCGGACGGGTGGTGGACACGCTGTTGCTCGTCCGGTTCACGGCATAGCCTTCAAGGTTTGTTTTGCCCGAGACCACCGGGGTGGAGTCCTTTTGAATCAGGAAATAATTGAAGTTCTTGGTGTCGTCCGGATCGCTTGCACCCGGGATGCGCTCAGAGGTCACGCGGTTGTAAGTCACCCCGCCGATCACCGTGTCCGGAATGGTGGTGGTGATGTTCGTGGAGACCGCCAGCCCCGTCGCCGGGTCTGTGGGGTTGTTGGCCATCTTGTTTCCTTCCGTGAAGATGGCATCGATCAGGGAGGAGTACGAATTGAAGATGCGCTTCCCTCCTTCCACCAGATAGCCGCGCATGTCATCGAAGGTTTTATCGCTGAGGTTCCGCAGGCCGTCGCCCAGCAGATCTTCGGTGACATCGCCCGTGTTCACATTGTAGGTGGGCGAGTTTGCCCGGAAATCCCCACGACGAATCAACAACGCGAACACTTCCTCCAGGAACTCGCGCTTCATCATCGCGGCGTCATACGGCTTGTCCTCCGTGCCTGCGGGCGCGCGGGCAGTGATCGCGTTCTGGAAATTGACGATGCGGTTGTCCAGGGTCTTCACATCATCCAGAATAGCGGTGAGCGCAGCGTCCGGGGTGCCCACCCCGCTAAGGTACCCGCTCCTGAACTTCTGCAGTTCGTCTTCAGAGGAATTGGAACCATTGCCCGCCGCGAGTCCGGTTCCGTTGACGTACAGGTTGGCGAGGTCGCTCGTTTTAAAGGTGATGGATCCAGCGTCGAAGGCCATAGGGGTGAGGGGGTAAGGTGAACTGAAGTAAAGTTTAAATGCGGTAACGGTTGCCCACGGCGCGGGCACTGACGGAAATTCTGGCGACAGGAGTGGTCGCGGCCTCGATCTGGGCGATGCGCAGCTCCATCATCTCCAACTCCGTCAAAAGACGGGCGAATATTACACGGTCTTCCTCAGGGATTTCATCTGCGAGCAGCATTTTGGCACCAATGCCCGGGACGAGGCCCGTCTCGGCATAAAACTGGTCCACTCTCGCCATGGCCTGTTTGCCCTTTTCAAGCAGGGCATCCATCCGCGCGATCAGTTCCTCAGGCGAGGGTCTAGCGACTCCGTTGGGCTTCGAGTTCTGGGGATCTTCAGGCATCATTCATCGTAAAATCAAACCATCATGCCGGACTGCACCGCCCGGCTGACAAGATTGCTCTGACCGGCTGGAGTGCGCTCCTCATTGTCAGCGCCCCACTCCACACCCCACTCCTGCTTCAGCTTGGTCATGCGGTCATCAAACTTCGTCTGCGTCTCGTCCGAAAGTTCGTCGGTATGGACGATGTCTCTGGCGAGATCGTCCTGCTTGATGATGGAGACGAATTTCTGCACGACCTCCTGGCTCTGCACGAAGAGAGTGGAGGCAAGGTTGATCTGGCTCTGATGCTCCTGGATGGCGCGGTTGAGGTTGGCCTGCAGTTGCTTCAGCAACTCAGGATCCGTGGCGAAATTCCCCGCGATGGTGCGCGCGGCGTCGGAACTGTTGCTGGTGAAGGTGATGCCGGACTGCTGGCCCTGGCCCTGGTCCTGCTGCTGATTTGCCCCAAACACTCCCAAAGCGGCCAACGCGCTGAGGAAGCTCTGCAAACCGAGGCGAAGTTCCGCTGACGTAGGCGCGGTGCTGCCCTGCGTGCTGGTGCTCTGTCCGGCCCCTGCGGAACCGAGGGCGGCGAGTCCGGCAAGCACGAGAGCGAGCTGCTCTGCCGTGCGCGACTGAGGAGAGAGCGATCCCGTGCTGGCCTGCTCCACCTGCCCAGGTGTGGTGAGTCCGGCCTGAGGAGCGACCGCATTGATGGCGGAACCCAGCTGTGCCAGTGTGCCGAGGAAGGACAGCAGCGAGCGGTTGGACATAGCTCCAACATTCGCATCCCCCTTTTCCGGACCTTGCAGGATGCTGGCGAGCTCCTGAAGCACATCTTCCACACCCGCGCCGTTCGCTTGCAAATCCACGCCGGGAGGAAGGACACCGAGCTCATCAAAGAGGGTGAAGAGAGCCTGCAAGCCTGCTGAGAGGTTTTGGGCGTTCAGTCCTGCGGCCGCCTGCGGATCAAGCTGCAATCCAAGAGCAGCGAGGGCGGCCCCCAGTTCATTCAGGGCGGTCAGGCCGCCTTGTGCGGCTTCCGCCAATGCCTGCTGGGCGAGAGATTCGATGGAAGGCGGCGAGCCCGCAGCCCCAGCGGCCGGGGCATTCGCGGTCGGCGGAAGATCCAGGATGTTCAGATTGCCACCGCCCAGCATGCCTGAAAGCAGGCGGCTGGCACGGCGCAGGCCATCTCCCACAGGGTCCGGCTGGCTTTCGCTTTGACCATTATTTTGGTTAGGCGTGCCGTTGGTGGAAGAAGGCCCTGAGGCACCGCTGCCCGAGGGGGTGGTGACACCGCCGGTCTGGCTGAATTCGTTGAGCTGGGAGAGCACGTTCTGAGCGCTGTTCTCAATGTTCGTCGGAGCCTGCGCGGATTGATCTCCCCGGAGCTTTTCCAAAGCAGCGACGAGCCTGCGTTCGACCGCCTGCAAGGCACCCTTGGCCTCGGCATTCTCGGTCTGGCGGTTTCCCTGGCGCGTGTCGTTCTCGATGCGCATCAGCTCCAGGAGTTGATTCAAATCCGCGAGCGCCTGGTTGGCGTCTGACACGCCTGCCAAGGCCGAGGCAAAGCTTTGTTGAAGCTGCTGGATGTAGTTGTAAACGAGCCCGGCGACCTGGGACATCTCCTCGTTGTTCAGCTTTCCGTCACCGTCATAGTCCGTGACGGCAGTTCCGCCGATCATCGCAAGGAAGGCGGTCAGTTCAGGAGAAACAGCGACGTCGGTAGGATCCAGCTTCAGCTCATTGGTCACGGATGTCGTGGCGACCTGCTCGCGGCTGGCAGCATCCCCCAGCACCTGACCATTGAGCTTCCAGTTGCTGGCGTTGCCATTGATATTGATGATGTGGCCATCATTGCTGGCACGGTCTTCGGTGCGCCCATTCAACTGGCCATACGGGGTCACGGTGGGAACCTGCCCCGACTGCACTCCACTGATTTTGATGGCGTGCAGGCCGTGAGTGGCGAGCACACTGGCCGGACTGCCCGGGGTGATGGTAATCTTGGTTTCGTTCGGAAGGACGAAGGTGGAGGTGTTGCTGAACTTCCAGCCTTCACCACTGCCATTCAGGGGATCCACGGTGCCATCCGGACTGATGATCACGCCATTGCCGCTCGCATCCACCAGCGTCATGTAGCCGCTGTCTCCCCAGGTGGAGAGAGTGTTGCCATCGCCCAGATCATGAACGGTGGGTGTCTCGTTGCGAATCTGCGCGATGGGGCTGTTGGTGAGGGCCTGGGTGCTGTTGGCTGTGCTGATCACGCTGTTGGCGGCGTTGATGACCGCAGTGAGCGAGTTGATGCGCGCTGTTGGCACCGGATCCTGCCCCTGCAAGGTGGTTAAGAGGGGGATAGCCGCTGCCAGCACCGACTGTGCATCCGACTTGGCCTGATTGATCCGGGTCAGCGCGGTTGTGAGATCACCGCTGGTGGCCAGGGCATCCAGGCCGGATTTCAGCAGGTCAGCGGCTGACTTCCCATTGTTGGCAATGCCGCGCTCCGGCTTGGTCGAATCTGTGCCATTGACGGCATTTTGAGCCGAGGTCTGCACACTGCCAGCCGTGGTCTGGTAAGGGCCGGCCTGAGTCTTCAACCCGTTGGTGGTGGCCGTGGTATGCTGGTTCCGCGTGGCGGTATCGGCGACCTTGAAGGGATCTTTTTGGGCCAGTTCATTGGCGTCATCAATCCTTGTCGTGGCCTCCTCCAGATGGCTGAGGGATGACGTGTAGAGTGAACTGTTTGAAAGCACTTCCTGCAGCCCCTTCAAACCGCTAGCGGCGGTCTGCGCCACCAGGTCCCGATGCTCCATGTAGATCTTGTTGAAGGCTAGTGAGCCATCGAGCGCCCCTGCCTGGGCTGCCGCACTGAGTTCTGTTTTGATAATCTGCATGGCTATTAGGGGGAATTCGGAACGGTTCTAGCACAGCCCGTGTACGACCGTCAATGAAGGGAAACGGAGGCCTGTGAATAAATCCTCCGCAGAATGTGCGCCCAGGATTACAACAATGTTGTCAGCAGGCATAAAAAGCGCTGAGAATCCACTTCTCCCCATGGTAAAATTCTTCCGCGACCGCTTCACTGACTGGCTTCACGAACGTGGCACGCCGCCGAAGCTTTACCAACCGGCAGCCATGCTCGGTGCTCCACCCTTGGGGTGGGAACTCACCATCGGCCAGTCCACCTTGGTCTACCGCATTCCCGAGGAGAGCCCGAATGTGCTCATCATTGTCCTCTTTGAGCGCCAGACGCCGCGGAACGGTCTGCGCAGCCCGTTTGCGGACATCGTGCGTTTCATTTCCCTGGTCAAGAAGGCGGACGTGGGGGTCACCGACATCGACGGGCATGTGTCCGCCACCAGCGACCGGCCTGCGGACAGCCTTGAAAATGAAGGTATTCTAGCGTTCTACAGGCGCTACTTGAAGGTGGTTGATCACTCGGTTGAAAATGGAATTCTCTGGGTGAGGGGCTCACTCCTCACCTATACTCCGCCCCTGGCCACGGAGCGTGAGTGGCTGGAAAATCCCCCTGCAGCATGAGTTCCAGCCCCACCGCCACACCCTGCCCGACCTGCGGGGCACCCGTGAAGCCGAGGGCTGCCTGCCCACGCTGCCTGCTGGCGGCAGGCCTGGGCCAGATGACTCCGAGACCGAGTGGACAAAAGCCATCCGAAAGCCCTACAAGGATCCTGCTTTCACCGCCGGACCTGCTCAAAACCTCGATAGCGCTTTCCCACATTTCCGGCACCCTTTCCACGACCCTCGGCGGTCGTGTGCCTGAAAAGTTTGGCGACTACGAGCTCATTGAGGAGATTGCCCACGGCGGGATGGGAGTCGTTTATCTGGCCCGACAACTCAGCTTGGAACGTTTTGTCGCCCTCAAATTCTTGCTCGACGGTCGATTCAGCTCGGAGGAGCTGCGAGAGCGCTTTCGCCGCGAGGCCAAAGCTGCCGCAGGTCTGCGCCATCCAAACATCGTCACTGTGCATCATGTCGGCAGCGTGCCCTCCGAGCACGAGGACGGCGGGCTGAGCGAGCAGCCCTACTACAGCATGGATTTCATCGAGGGCCGCAGCCTCGCCGAGGTGCTGCGCAATGGTCCGCTGGCACCGCTGAAGGCAGCCAGCTACTGCCGCACGGTGGCGGAAGCAGTGCACTATGCTCATGAGCGCTGGGTGCTGCACCGGGACCTGAAACCCTCCAATGTGCTCATCGACCTCGATGATGTGCCACACATCACGGACTTCGGGCTGGCTGGCAAGATGGAGGTGCGCAGCGATCTCAGCGCCACAGGCATCATGATCGGCACGCCGGGCTACCTCTCACCCGAGATGGCGGCTGGCCGAACCAATGATGTGTGTGCTGCCAGTGACATCTACGCCATTGGGGCCATGCTCTATGAATGCCTCGTGGGACGTCCGCCCTTCCTTGGCGAGACCCTGCAGGACACGCTGATACGCATCCGGGAGGAGGATGCCGTGCCTCCTTCCCTGATCAATCCTTCGGTTCCGCGTGATCTCAACATCATCTGCCTGAAGTGCCTGGAAAAGAATCCCGCTCACCGCTATGCCAGCGCCCAGGCGCTGGCAGATGATCTGGGAAGCTGGGTGGAGCACAAGCCGATCCAGGCACGCCCGGCCACGGTGATCACTCAGGTGACCAAGTGGGTGAAGCGGAACCCTAGTCTCGGCCTGCTCAGCAGCGCCATTCTGCTGACTTTGTTAGGCATCAGCACCGTCATCTTTATCAACAACCGCCACATGCGTTCCCTGGCGCACGAAAGCCTGCAGCAACTGGCCGCGCATCAGACCCAGACCGCGCAGACCTTTGCCGCGGAGCATGACTTTGCCACCGCCGCCCTTTGGTTTGACCAGGCCCGGAGCAATGGCGCGGAGAGCGCCGGAGAGAACGCGCCACCGCTCAGGCACCTTTGGTTAGGCCAGGAAGGCAAGGGCCTCGCCTTCAGCCAGGACGGACAGAGTTTGCATGTCCTCCCGGCAGACGCTGGGGCTGCGCCAACCTATGACGTTGGCTCAGGCCAGCTCGTCACGGTCCAGGACAGCCCGGCACCCGGAATGAGCCAGCCGCACAGCCGCCTGCACCCGGATGGGAAGCGCTTGATCGTGTATCTCAACGATGACCAAACGTCCGTGGCGGTCTTGCGCGATGCCTTCCCGATCCGCGCCACCGCCGTGAGTCCGGACGGCCGCTATCTGGCCAGCACGAATGCCGCGGGCATCACGCGCCTCTGGGACCTGAAGCCTGAGGTGCCAAAGGCGATGTCCGTGAAGGAGGCGACGCTGAGCTCCGGCCATACACTGACGACGGAAGGCACACTCCAACCGCTCTCACGCGAGCAGATTCAACAGCATTGGAAGGCCCATTGACGACCTAACGATCTTTGACAGAAAGACTGGCGTCACTGTGCTCCATCATGCCTTCACATACCAGCATGCGGCGCAGGTAGTCCGTGCTGCGCTCCTCGCTGCCCACGCCCACCGGCACCCAGGACATGCCGTCAGATGACGAGAGCGGCGTAGATGAGCCGGACGTGCTCATCTTTTCCAGCTGGTCCATGTCGCTGCGCAGTTCCTTGCGGTAGTCGGTGCTCACATTAGCCCCCATGGCGCGCTTCAGGGTCAGGCGGGACATTTCCTGCTCACGCACTTTAGGATCGTCGGAATTCAGCCTTTCCTTGTCAGGTGGGAGGGCGAGGTATTTCAGCAAGCCGCGAGATGTGCGGGCAATCTCTGCCGAGTTGCCCTCCGAGTCGAGTTCCACACTCAGGTGCGCGGCCGAGTGAAGAGTTTCCGATCCCTCCACTTGTCGCTGTTTCTCACGCATGGGCTCCACCAAGGCCTGAGTGCCCTTCTTGGCGCCAAAGGTGAGGAGACCTGCGCCGCCCTTTTCCACCGCAGTTCCCACGAGCTCGGAGGTCACGCTGCTGGCCACGGTCCCCAGGGGTGCAAAGAGCGGACCCGTCACTGGCGTGACCATCATGGCTACGGTTCCAATCATGGCCTTGTCGCTATGCTTCTGCGCCTTGGCCTGGTAATGCCCCGACATGGCCGAGGCCAGTTCCTGCGGCAGGCCGTGCACGCCTCCCTCATCCGTCCGTGCGCCGGCATCATGGGAGATCGCCACCATGCGCTCCTGATGGCGTTCAGCCTTGGCACCCTCAATCAGGGACCACACAGGCGCGGCGATCGCCTGAGGAAGGAGCTTCAGGAAGCGGCCTGAGGCGAAGAAGTCGACGAACTTGTTCCAGTAGCCCTTGGGTTTCGAGGTCTCCTTGGACTGCTCCAAACGTGGGTCATCAATGACGTCCTTCATCGCCTTCGCGACCTCATCCTTGCCGATCTCCGTGGGGACCCGCTGCTGGATGGCCGAGACCTTGCCGCGCGGCGTGCTGAGCTCGGTGCGGCTGGATTCACGCTCGATGAGCGCCTTGCTGCCGACATGTACGCCACTTTCATGGCGCAGTCCGCCGGACTTGGGCGGCTTCGGAAACTCCCGGTCCATCACAGACACCTCATGGTCACCCAGCTTCCCTTTGGGTGCGGAAATCTCCGAGCCACCGGTGGTCCCCTGGAGGTTCCCCGGCCGGATGGAGATGGCAGACATTTGGGACATGGTGGTACAGGTTGACGTTAGGTGAAGCGAACTAGATCCGGATCATTCCCGAAAGGTGTGGATCAAACACGGCAGTTGCCGTTTCATCGTGATGCTGATTCGGGACAAGCCGGTGCTGCCAATCACGGGCCACACGCACAAAGGAGGTCAGCTTGTCTGCCAGGAACTCCACATCGCATTGATGGGTGCCGACTCGCTTGGAAAGAACCACTTCACCCGAGCCAGAGTCCAGGGCCAGCACGGCGCCCGCTGTTTCCCGGCCCAGATAGTTTCCTGAGAGGAGTTTCTGGTAGAAGGCCGAAACGCTCTCATGAGGTGTGGCACCCACCACGCTATGCATGATCAGCGTGTTCTCATCATCCGCATCCGCCTCGAGATCGACATGGGTCTGCGCATCGAAGGCCAGGCGACAGACGCCGTGGGAATCGAGCTTCAAGTTGGCGAGGCCCATGTTGGAGCCGAGGTCTGCGAGGAGGTCCTGGAGTTTCATGCGCGGAGATGAAAATGAGGTTCAAATCCGGCGGTCGAAGAGGCATGATCGGCAGGAACTGTGCCGAGCTTTTCCTTCCAGCCTTCGAGGTGGTTCACAAAGCTCTCCACGGCCTGCGAGAAGCCGGTGAAGTCCAGGGAGATCATCTCCAGGCGCCGCTCGAAGATCACCTCGGAGTCCTCCTCAGCGATGGAGAAGCAGGCACCGCCTGTGGCCACGCCGAGCAGATTGGCCGAGAGCATAGTCTGGAAATAAAGCTCCCCGTGGGTGTCGTCATCCAGGGAGGCGATGGTAGAACTGATGTGGAGCGTCCTGCCCTCATCCATTTCCTCGAAATCAACGACTAACGATTGATCAAACACCACCCTGCAAAGACCGCTGTCATTGAGAGCCAGATCTGCCATGCCCATCTGGCGGCCCAGTTCAGTCAGTGTGTCAGGGATGTTCATCAAGGTAGGGAGACAAGGGGAGGCTGCGCGACTTGTGACGAGAACTCGCCACTGCCCGAGACTGCCACCGGGAGAAAATAAACGGCGCAGGGCCTGAGATTACAGAGAATAATCTGCGGCAGGAAGATTGTTTTTCCTGGACCCTGTAATGAACAGGCTGGCAATCTACTATCTTGTTCAGAGAACTTTAAGTGCATTCCCCTCCCCTCATGTCCCTGGAACAATTGCTCTCCGCCCTGGCCATCGAATTCGATCTTCCGGATCTGGCCTTGAATGACAACGGCACCTGTCAGCTCACCATTGATGACAAGCTTTCCGTCACCATCGAGGAAGCGCCTCAAGATGACAGCGCGCATGTCTATGCCACGGTCGGCCGGGTGCCCGACAGCGACCGTGAAGACTTCTTCGCCGCGCTGCTCGAGGCCCAGCTCTTCAGCCGGGAAGTGGGAGACGGCTGCACGCTGGGTCTGGACCGTGCCACCGATGAGATCCTGCTCTGCCGGAAGCTTCGTCTCACGAACCTGGACGAGGCAGGCTTCTCAAGCGCGCTGACCGAGTTCCTGAACTGGTCAGAACATTGGTTACAAAAACTTGCTGGTGACATCACCGAACCTCAGGAGCCGGAAGGCGATGGCTTCACGCTCAACGAGCATTTCATCCGCGCCTGATCCAGGCGCCGCCCCCGTTCAAGCTAACCCGCACTCTTCACGATCATGAGTTCCCTCGGACGCACCGACAGCCGCACCTTCACACCGCCGACCGTTCCGCTGACCGACACCACGGATGTCAGCACGACGACCAGCACCGTGCCCAAACCGCACGTCTCCAAGTCGGACGGGCAGTCTCGCGTGGCCCAACAAGATTTGCTGCAAGCCATCAAGGAGCGCCCCATGAAGGGCCGCAAGATCACGGTGGACAATCTGGTCAGCAAAGAGGGCATGACCTTCAGCCTCGGCAAGGCCAGCCGCTATGCCAATTTCAAGGACGGGTTTATGCGGGGAATGTACCGGGTCACGAAACGCCATACTGCCAGCGATGGGATTGGCAGCCTGCACCGCAGCGCCATCCGTCTGGCGGACAAGTATGAGAAGCAGGTCCAGGCAGGAGCGCCTGAAAGCACACGCCTCGCCACGCTGAAGGAACTCCGCGGCAAGCTGGACGACATGCACACGAAGCTTCACGGCTTCAACCAGGACGAGGAATTCATCAAGGATCATCCCATCACCAAAACGCTCGCGTTTGTGGATGCGAAGATCGCCTCTCACCCCACGGAACATCTGGACAAGGGCAAGAAGATGATGACCGAAGGCTATCAGGAGCTGATGACGCACAGTGGCAGCCCCAAGAAGAAGCTCGAGCTTCTCACCCAGGCCGAGGACCATCTGCTGACCGCGCAGGAAGGCGGCGTGATGGATGAAGATGGCGAGCGCCTCCTGGAGAAGGCCCAGGATGAGCTGACCCACATGAAAGCACAGCCCCAGCTCAAGCAGGAGCTGGAAGCCTTCGTCAAAGACAAGGCCACGAACCTGAAACACGTCCGCCCACGCGAGACCGATCCACTGCAAGGCGCGCGCGATGAGCTGGCCAAAACCCGCCACGACGATGCGGTGTTCAATCAGTTCCTGGAGGATGACAACTTCATGGAGCGTCCGGATCTGAATCGTGAGATCCAAGGCTTTGACCAATCCAAGCTGCGCAAGACAACGTCTGAAGAGCGTTCGCACCGCACGGGACTCGAATCCGCCAAAAACGAGATGGCCTTCGACTCACTGATTGATGACGTCGGCATCGGCATCAAATCACCCACGCCGCAGAAGCCAGGTGAACTCGTCCATGATGCCAGCCTCGAGGATCTCACGGCGCGCTCCCTCACCCATCCGCGCTTCAATGAGATGGGCAAGGAACTGGAGAAAGCGGTCAATAACAAGGACCAGGCGAAGATCGATTCGCTGGCCAAAGAGCTGGGTGATCTGATGAGTCATGACCTTCGTCAGAGCTCCAGCGATGTGCAGCTCGGCTTCGTCACCAGCAAGGGCGCGGCCGTGAAGAACGACCTCCTGCATCTGCTCTCCAGCCAGATCTCCACCAAGGGTGGCAAGGCCCTCGCCGGGAACTACACCACCTCTGATCCGAAGGTGAAGGCCTTCCTCGACAAAGCTTACGAGACGGCCGTCACCAACCTCAGAGACCGCTATGTGGACGCTGACACCATCCAGCTGGATGGTGTGCTTTATACCAAAAAGGAAAAGATCGGTGAGGGTGGCCTCGGCACGGTCTACGCATACGAAGGGTTCAAGGATGGTGAAACGGTGCGCATCGCGGTGAAGTCCCAAAAGATCGATGGAGACGTGCCCTCCGGTGCCCCCGATCCCTTTGATCTGGCCGCGGAAGAAGTTCGCTCGCATCGTCAGGCCTCGGAGGGTGGTCATCCCAATGTGACCGGTTTCATCGGCGCCATCCGCACTCCTACCGGCGGCATGCTGGTGGCCATGCAACTGGCTCCTCATGGAGACGTGAGCGGCGCGATGAAGAACATCCGCACCGCAGAGGAGAACGGACAGCTCTCCGCCCGCGCCTCCGGCCTGGTCCGCGCGGCCATGCTGAAGGACATGGCGCTGGGTCTGCAGCATATGCAGGAGCAGCGCGGCATGACCCACTTCGACCTGAAGCCCGGAAACTTCTTCATCGGCCCGGAAGGCCAGGTTTTGCTAGGTGACTTCGGCCAGGCATCCGTCGGCACAGAGCACACGCTCGACTACTCGCCTCTCGATGCGACGATGAACAAGTCGCCGGAAATTTCCAGCGGCATGAGCCGGGTGCAGAAGGAGAGAGCGGACCTCAAGGCTGCCATCACAAAACTGCGCAAGAACCTGGCGGAAGAAGTGCCAAAGCTGCCCAAGGATCAGCGTGCCAGCGCCACTGAGACCACCGAGAAGATGATCGCAGACCTGGAGAAGCTCTACGACGAAACTGCCTACACTGTTAACGAGAAGACAGACATGTGGGCGCTGGGCACAGCGGCTTATGAAATGTTCACCGGGCGGACATTTGTGGACGACATCGCCCCGGGTAAAACCTTTGAATCCGACCGTCTACAGGCGCTTTCCTCCTACAGTGGTCCGGGCGAGGAGGTGGTTTCCTCACTCGGTCGTGACGGCCCAACTGACCCGACAGGGCAAACACCACCGAAGCAGGTGGGTTATGGAGTCAGCTCGGTCGACCGCATGCTCAACCGCCTGCTCGAGCCTGATCCGCAGAAACGCGCGAGCATGGAGGAACTGCTGAGCATGAGTCTTTTCAGTGATCCTGAGATCGACAACCCGGATGTGCGGGAACTCGTCAAGCTTCTGGCGGATCCGAAAGCTGATCCGGAGAAGATCAAGGAACTCTCTGACAAGCTCAGCCTCTGAGCCGTAGTACCTCAGACACATCATGTCACGACCTTCCAACCCCTTCGTTCTGCATACGCTGTTAGGCATCGCATGCCTGGTGGCGGTCATGTTCCTGCTGCCTGAAGGCACGGAGCTCTGGCGGAAGGTCTTTGCAGGCATCTTCAGCGTCACGCTCGGTTTTCAACTGGGCCGTGCCTTGCAGGGAAACGACTCAGGTCCCGCGCGGATCAAGCTCTGGCTGGAAGCCCTCGCGTTTCCCATGCTCATCCTGGCCTTTCTCCGGCTGCCAGAGTGGTCCGGATGGCTCATGCTGGCCATGGCCGTCATCTGGCGGCTGGTGGTGGCTGGTCTCTTCAAGAAGAGCTGAAGCATCCGCTAGGCCGCTTTCGTCAAGGTTCGGTCGGTTTCGCCGCAGCAGCCTTCTTCATGCCCTCGGCGGTGAACTCGTCAGCGGCGAAGCTCACGTCATGCTTGAGTTTGGAGCCATCCAGTTCGGTGGAGGTGCCGTTGCGGGAGACAGTGAAACTGGCAGGCACATGACGGCCTTTGACATCGGTGACGATGCGACCGGACTCGATGCGGCAGATGACTTGGCCGGAGCTGTTGTACTTCTCGATGCGCAGCGGCACGGAACGGCGCGTGTCCACCCAGGTGCGAACGCTGGCATAGCTTGAGCGCTGGCCCTTGCCGGGCTTCGACTCGAGGATCTGGCAAGTCACACGGCCGATGGCTTCCGTGCCTGTGATGGCTTGAGTGGGCCAGGCGAAGAAGTTCTCGAGGACATCGGAAGGTGTCAGTTCACTGCCAAACAAGCCTCCGCTCATTTCGAGTGATCCCGTTTTATCAGGAGGGGTGAAGGTGGCGGCGCTGCCAGCCTGGCTGCCTGACTTGCGCAGGAGCACGGCTTCCCCTGCCCTTTCCTTGGGCCAGAGCACTTGATAGAGAACATCCGCGCTGCCGCCCTCACGGCGCTGCTTGATCTGAAGCTGCAGGGACGACCTGCCCTTCATGTCCATCTTCAACCTAACCAATGACGTGCCATCCTGCTGAAGCGTGCTGAGCTTCGCAGCGAGGTCAGGAGCTGAGACAGCGTCCTGAGCACCCGCCTGACCAAGGGCGAGGAGGATGAGAAGCAGGGATAGTGAGCGTTTCATAAAGAGTACAGGTTAAAGTTAACCTTGGATCGCCAACGCGGGGTTCAGACGCGAACTGCGCCAGGCTGGATACAGCCCGCTAAACACTCCTACGGCCACGGACATCAAGACGGCCGTGGCAAAGAGAGAGGCGCTGAGATCGGGCTCAAGCCGGCCTTCGATCGCGGGCAGTCTTTGCACCACCTTCACGCCGACGATGCCGATTAAGACGCCCGTGATGCCGCCGAACAGGCCGAGCAGCGCGGACTCCAGCAAAACCATCTGCATGATGCGAAGACGTTTCCAGCCGATGGCGAGGAGAATACAAATCTCCTGCTTCCGCTCAAACACGGTCATGAGCATCGTGTTCATCACGCCGAGGACACCGACCACCACGGCCAGCAAGGAGGTTCCCCAGCTCATGGCATTCATCAGGCGGAAAGCCTCGCTATTGGCAATGTGCTCACCGGCAATCAAGGCCTTGGCACTAGGGACGACCTTATTGATCTCGGTGCAAAGTTGATGCAGTTCATCCTCAGACATGCCCGGAGCGCCGCGCACGTCGATGATGTTGATCTTGCCCGCATTGTCACTGATCGACTGATACAAAGGCAGCGACAGGACGATGGAGCCATTCTCCACGAGTGCGCCGCCATCAACAATGCCGACCACCTTCAGTTCAGCGACATCGATCTGGATGGGATCGCCGACTTTTTTCTTCAGCACCTCGGCGGCATTCAGGCCGAGGACGACGGCCTGCTCTTTCTCATCATTCGGCATGCGGCCCTCGACGATCTTCAGATTCTCCCAGGAAAAGCCTCCCCATTCACGAGCGGAGACGATCATCATAGAAGCATCCTCGACGCTGGTCAGATCCACGAACAGCTTGCAAGTGCCCGCCACCTTAGGCACGGCGGCCACACGATCACGAATGGCTTCTTCAAAGGGTTTCGGAGCCAGCCCGGAGCCGAGATTGTTCACCACGATGTCCGTGCGGCGCACCTTCATCCCTGAGTCCCAGCTCTTCACGAAGCCGCGGGAGAACCCCACCAGCATCACCACAGCAGCGATGCCGATGGAGATGCCAACCAGCGTGAGTCCGGTGCGGACAGGACGCCGCATCAGGCCACGGGAGACGATGGTGAGAAAGGTCATTGGGGTGAGGTGGCAGGAGCGGAATTGTTCACGATCAGTCCGTCCTTCATCTGAATCGTTCGTGAGGCCACGCGGGCGATGTCCAGGTCATGGGTGACCATCACCAGCGTCATCTTTTTCTCCTCACGCAGACGGACGATCAGCTCCATGACGCTCTTGGTGTTGGCGCTGTCGAGATTGCCGGTGGGCTCATCGGCCAGCAGCACGGAGGGACTGTTGGCGAGGCTGCGGGCGATGGCCACGCGCTGTCTTTCGCCGCCCGAGAGCTTGGAAGGGTAATGATTGATGCGGTGTTCGAGTCCGACGAGCTTGAGCAGCTCCCTGGCACGATCGGCGCGTTGGCCTAACGGGATGTCTGACTCAAACATCGGGATCTGCACGTTCTCAATCGCCGTGAAGGTGGGCAGCAGGTGGAACGACTGGAAGATGAAGCCGATCTCGCGGGCACGGTAGACGGAAGGATCAGGCATGTCCTTGAGGGACTTGCCACGATAGAGCAGTGTGCCGCTGCTTTGCCAGTCGAGAGCGCCGAGCATCTGCAGCAGCGTGGACTTACCGCAGCCGCTAGGGCCGATGATGGCGATGAACTCGCCCTGCTTGATCTGCAGGTCGACTCCGCGCAGAGCTTTGACGCTGCCGTCATCATACTCCTTCTCGAGTCCCCGAGCCTCATACACACAATCGTGAGAGGCGGCGGACTCGGCGGATGATGGGCTGGTGCTCATGAGGCTGGGGTGGAAGCGTGCCATTGGGCACCCACGCGTGGATTTCTCAGGCTCTTCAGCATGTGAAGCACCGCGTGGCTGTAACTCGGAAAGGGTGGATGCTCATCGGGGTGCTTCGGTTGCAGCTTCTCCGCATGCAGAGGGAGCTGTGAATGCGGCAGACTCATGTGCAGGTGGTGCACGCCATGGAAGGGCTCATGGAGCAGCGTGAAGGATACGACGCGACCCATCCACGTGTCTGCCACGACATTGCGTGTCGCGCTATTGACCGTGCTGCCGGTAAGTCCCACGTGCTCGATGTATTTGCGCCATGTCTGCAGGTTTGCCGCGATGAAGGCTGGCACAAAGTACATCCAGAGGAAGTAGCGCCCCACGTCAAAGAAGAAGACGGCGGCGGCGACGAGGCTCCAGACCATGACCATGAGCCACAGCTCCATCCAGATACGCCGCCGGATCCGCTGGGCGCGGATCGGCGAGCCTTTACGCAAGAAAGCGCGCAGGAACAGCAAGGGCGTGGTAAACAATCCCAGCGTCAATTCCGCCACTGCCGCGAGAACGCGGATCCATTGGGGCGATTGGGTGCTCACAAACGGCCACAGTTCCTCATCACGTTCGGTGGCGAAATAGGCATGATGCGTCTGATGGGCCGCGCGGTAGAGGCTGAAGCTCATGAAGCTAAAGACACCGAGGAGGATGCCATCAAACTCATTGAACTTCCGGTTCTGGCGGAGCTGGCCATGAGTGGCCTCATGCAGACCCACGGCAGCGCCGTGCATCAAGTGGCTGGCGATCAAGGCCAGCGGCACCACGAGCCAGAGCGACGAGCCATGATACAGAGCCATAGCCAAGACGGCCTCCGTCAGGGCTAGGAGGATGATGACGATCTGGAAGGCCGAACGGCTGATCCAGTGGGTTTCGACAGGAGGTGAATCATTCATCGTGACTCAGTAGCTAACACGGCTGTCAGGCGAGCTGCAGACGCTGGTGAGGAGGGTGAGAAAGAGGCGGTGTAATTCATCCATTTCAGCTGTGGAGAAGCGGTTCTTGCGGAACAGCCACGCCACCTCCAGAGCATCACCTTCTTCGGTGACTTCACAGGCAATATCGAACCGTGGAGTGCCGGTGGAGAGGATTTTTAACCGGGCAGAAAAGCCAGCCACCGAGATGTCTGGAACAGGCTGGTTCTGCAAAGCAAAGCGCACCTGGTAGATCGGATTACGCCCCGGAACCCGCAGCGGATGGAGAGCGCTAACAAGCTCGGCAAACGGCATGTAGTTGGCAAAGCAGTCGATGGTGGTCTGATGCACCGCACGCAGGCTGTCTGAAAAGGTGCGGGTTTCATCCACCTTCCCGCGCACGGGGACGACGCCCGCGAAATAGCCCATGGTCTCACGGACATCCTGGCGGGTGCGGTTGGCCACGGGTGTGCCGACCACGAGGTCGGTCTCGCCGGTCCATCTTGAAAAGGCGATCTGGAAAGCGGCTAACAAAGTGCTGTACAACGTGGCACCTGTACGTTTCGCGAGGTCACGCACGGCAATGCCTAGCTCGGCAGGGATGTATTCGATGCGCCGCTCCAGGCGGTCCGATTCACCTGGATGGCCCGCGCGATCTGTGAAGAGTTCCTTGGAACCCGCGAGATGCTCCTTCCAAAACGCCGCCCGCTGGGCCAGCACCGAAGGCTGCCAGTAGGCGCGCTCCGCAGCGCCCCAGGCCACGTAGGACATGGCCGATGGCGGCAGACCGCCTTTGATCCCCAGCAGGACCTGGGCATAGGCCCCATACAGATCCTGCACCAGGACGCCGAGCGTCCAGCCATCCGAAATGGAGTGATGCATGCCCGCGACCAGCACATGATCATTGGGCGCGCGCCTGAAGACCTCAATGCGATAGAGAGGTCCCTTCACCAGATCAAAAGGTGTCTCAAAGGTCTCGCGTGCCGCAGCCGCCACCTCATCAAGAGTCCATGATGAAGGCACATCCCGAAACCGCATGGCGGGCTCGCTTTCTGCCAGGATCATCTGGAAGGACTGGCCTTTGCCCGGCAGCATGGAGAGACGCAGCACTTCATGCCGGTCCACCACAAGCTGCATGGCAGCCAGACAGTCGGTCTGGGTGATGGCACCTTTGATCTCAATGAGACAGCCGATGGTATTGGCTGGGTCCCCGAAGGGGGCAGGCGAAGCCTCCCACAGCTCGCGCTGTGGGAAGGTCAGCGGATGCAGGGCGGCCTTGCCACTGCTCAGCCACTGCTTCAGCCTTTCACGTCGGTCGTCAGTCACCGCAACGCTCATGCGCGCACCTCCTTCAAGGCGGCCTCCTTAGCATGAGTGGGGCGGGCTTCAGCTTCGGGTGTGTCCAAACCGAGCAGTTGATCCAGGTCCGCATCCGAGAGCGCATCCAGATCCACGTCCTCCGCCGCCGCTGTCTTCACCGGCACCACAGCAGGGGCCGCAGCCGCAGGGGCGCTGCCCATGTGTTCGGCGATCAAGTTGGCGATCTGGCCGATGGTGCGGGCACGCATCAAGCTGGCAGGAGGCAAGGCAACGCCAATGGAGCTTTCGATCGAATTCTCGATCTCCACCGCCATCAGCGAATCCAGGCCCAGGTCGGTGAGCGGCTGATCCAAACGGAGGCCTTCCGGCTTCACGCGAAGGACCGAGCCCACGACATCACACACGGCTTGACCGATGACTTTGACACGATCCGCCGCAGGGGCGGCCTCGATCTTGACGCGCCAGTCGCTCTTGGTGCCGCTTGATTCTGTGGATTCCACACCGGCGGCGTAGATACGCTCCAGGAACGGACTCTCCTGTCCGCCGCGGTAGGACTGACGCCACTTCGACCAATCAGAACGCAAGGAGATGGCCTGAGTGGCCCCCGCATTCAGGAAGGATTCCATCAGGAACACGACCTCCGCCGGTGACAGCGGCGTGCTGCCATGGAGAGCGAGGTATTCTGCGACACGTTCATTACGTGCCACATAACCTTCACCACCGAGCGCGCCCCAGTTGATGACCAGAGCAGGAAGCCCTGTGGCACGGCGATGATAGGCCAGGGCATCCAGGAAGGCATTGGCGGAGGCATAGTTAGCCTGCGCAAAGTTGCCAAAGGTGCTCGCGACCGAGGAGAACATGACAAAGCAGTCCAGCGACATGTCACGCGTTCCTTCATGCAGCAGCCAGGCGCCATGAGCCTTCGGTGCGATGACCTTGACCATGCGATCGCGATCCAGCATCGCCATCGGAGCATCATCAATCACCATCGCGAGATGGAACACGCCTTTCAGCGCATGACCGGCCTTGGTGACTCCAGCCAGGAGACGCTTCACGTCTTCCGGTGATCCGGAGTCTGCCTTCACGACCTGCACATCCACGCCGCGTGCTGTCAGCTTGGCCACGAAGGCTTGTGCTTCCGGTGTGGCAGCGCCGCTGCGGCTGGTGAGCACGAGGTGCTTCGCGCCGCATTCCACGAGCCACTCCGCGATCACCTTGCCGAAACCACCAAAGGCTCCGGTGATGAGGTAAGCGCCGTCCGGCTTCACTTCGAAAGCTGGAGTCAGAGGTTCGCCGCGCCTAACCACGAATGGTTCCGGGAAGGAGACGAGCACCTTGCCAGTGTGCTTGCCGCCAGCCATCAGGCGGAAGGCTGCATCGATACGGCAGGCCGGGAAGGCGCGGAAGGGCAGAGGCTTCAGTTCCTTCTGCTCCACCAAGTCCGTGACAGTTTGCAGGATCTGGCTGGTCTTCTTCTCGCTGCCATTGAAGATGCCGTCCATGGCCACGACGTGGAAGGAGGCGTTCTTGCGCAATGGCCAGAGCGGGATGCGGCTGTTCTGGTAGATGTCACGTTTGCCGATCTCAATGAAGCGACCGAACTCAGCGAGGCACGAAAGGCCCATCGGGATGGCTTCGGCGGCGAGGGCATTCAGCACCACGTCGACACCTTGACCATTCGTCAGTTCCATCACGGCTTCCGCGAAGTCGCCACGACGAGAATCAATGACATGCTTCACCCCGAGGGTGGTGAGAAGAGAGCGCTTCGAGGCGCTGCCAGCACTGGCGATGACTTCAGCGCCCAGATGATGGGCGATCTGGATGGCTGCCATGCCGACGCCGCCGGCGCCTGCATGGACGAGCACACGCTCACCCGGCTGCAACTGGGCCACGTTCTTCAGCGCATACCAGGAGGTCATGAAGACCACCGGCAGTGTGGCGGCTTCTTCATAGGACAAGCCGTCAGGCATGATCCGAACATCACCCGCGCGGGCGATGCTTTCCGTGGCGAGTCCGAAGACGGCGAGGCCAAACACCTTGTCACCCGGCTTCACGTGCGTGACCGCCGAACCGACGGACTTCACAATGCCAGCCACTTCATCACCGTAGATGCGCGCATCAGCTGTCTCAGCGGGATAGAGCGCGAGCGCCTTGAGGACGTCACGGAAGTTCATGCCGGCAGCCTTCACTTCAATGATCACCTCGCCAGGACCGCACGGCGGCAGGACGTAGGGCGAGAGGCGCAGGGAATCCAGGAGACCGCGCTCACGGGATTCAAGGCGCAGAGCCACATCGCGGCTCAAGACCTGTTCCTTCGGGGCGAGACCGCGGTTCATGCGGCGCACATAGCGGGCCTCACCTCGGAAGGCGACTTCGCGCTCAGTGTCCTGCTGCTGCAGCTCGTTCCAGATAACGGCGTTGTCCGCAGCACTTGCTTCAACTGGCAGATCGATGTTCCGGCAGGTGAAGTTGTTATGCTCATTGGCAATGACTCGCATCAGGCCGATGGAAGCCGCTTGAGCCAAGGCAATGGAATGACCATGGCCGACAGCCTGCGCGCCGCGAGTAATCACGTCCAAATGCAGTTTGGTGGTCGGATGACTGACCTCGAGCGCCTTGGTGAGCTGGAACAAGGAATCGGTGCCAAGCATGGCATCCCCTGGATTCGTCTCATCGAGACTCCAGAGATAAACGATGCGTTCAGGCAGTTCGTCCGCGCATTCGTTCAGCAGGAGCTGCCAGTCCTCGATCACGTCACCGCGAACGGTGAAGGAATCGCCTTCTTCGGATCCGAACTCCTTGCCGCGACGTGCGATCCTGCAACGGGCACCACTGAGACGGAGCTGGATGGCGAGGTTCTCGCCAAGATTTTGACTGTCTGCGAGCACCAGCCAGGATTTCTGAGCAGGAGCTTCAACAGCTTCTGCGGCAGCGGCAACCGGCGCCGTCCATGGCTTGCGGGCCATGAGGCCGATGAGGCTTTCGCCACCGTGCGTGCGGGTCAGACCTGCGAGAGACGCGGTCTCGCTGAATCCGGTTTCGCCAAGGATCTTCTCCCATTGATCACGCTCAAGGAGCGGGTGATGCGGACGCAGTTCACGATCGGTAAATTTCCACCAACCACTGGTCAGGCCGAACACGGCGTTCAGCCACAAATGCGGGCTGCCGACGTCCACAAAGAGCAGGCTGCCGCCTGGGACGAGAAGGTCATTAATATGGCGAAGGGATCTCTTCACATCACTGACGGCATGAATGACGTTCGTGCCGAGAATGATGTCAAAGGAGCCGAGGTCAAAGCCCTGTTCAGCACCGGGCTTTTCAAGGTCGAAAGTTTGGTAATCGACTTCGGGGTAGGCGGCCAGCTTCTGTCTTGCCGTCGAGAAGAAGGAGGCGGAGACGTCACTAAAGACATAGGTATGCAGACCGCGCTCAAGAAGCGGCACGACCTGTGAAGCAAGACCGCCGGTGCCTGCACCGACTTCGAGGATGCGGAGTCCGCGTCCTTCAGGAAGCTGGCGAGCAGCCTCCACGACGGCGGCGCCAATGGCGGCAAGCCACGGACTGGTGACGGGGCCGTCACCATAGAACTGGTCCAGCATGTCAGCACCAGCGGTAGTGAAGAGAACCTGGATGGCCTCCTTCTCACCACGCATGATGGGACCGAGTTCCGCACAGGTGGCACCGCACAGCATGGCTTCCGGCAGATGTCCTGGGTAGTTGCCGATGCTGTCGCCTAACAAATGGGATGTTGAGTCGGCTGCCTTGATAAAGGCAGGGGTCGTCTCATAGCCTTCGCCTTCACGGGTCAGCAATCCGACCTTCACCAAGTTGTCCATCAACTGGACAAAGGAGCGGCGCATGGACTGGGCGACGTTGAGTGATTGGGCGGTGAATTTCCCCACCGCGCCCATGGCTCGCAAGCCGCCGGAAATCTGGGCTTCGGTCAGTTCATCACCGGCTGCGCTCGCTGCATTGAGTTTTTCACGGCCGCGCATGTCAAACACTTCATCAAGCGCTGTCTGCGCCACTTCCAGCAGCCGCGTCAACGGCACAGGAGGAGGCGAGGCTGCCAGCTTGCTGGTCGGGCGGTTTTCCCAGGCGATGTGATAGGTGATGTCACGGCCTTTGCCGCCCTTGCCCGTGCGCTTGGCACCTTCCACGCTGATGGCGCGGAAGCCGTCGATGCGCACGCAAGGTCTGCCAGCTTCGTCATAGAGGTCGATGCCGCCATAGACGAGCTCGTCATTGGCCTCCTTCACTGCCGCGCGGACAAGTCCGGAAGCGCCTGGTGAACGGAGGAAAAGGATGCGGTCAAAACGCACCGGAAGGCGCAGGCCAGCGGTGCGATTTTCCACCGTGGCGGCGCCAGCGGAGAAGATCTGCAGCGCTCCGTCAAAGAGCACTGGGTGCAGCGGATACTCACCTGCGCGGGCGGTGATCGCCTCGCCCAGGGAAACGCGGCCTGAGGATTTGCCACCTTCAGCAGAGAGCTCGCGGATCGGGCGGAATTCCTCACCATAGCGCAGGCCCATGTCAGCCATGTGGGCATAGAAGTCTTCCACTGGCAGCGTCTGCAGGCTGGAGGCTTCCCAGGTCGATGAACCGAAGGAAGATTCTGTGCGCTCACCACGCATGGAACCCACCACGTGAGTGGACCATGAGGAGCCTGTGCCAATGCGACTCTGGATGGAGAAAGTGCGCTCCATCGGCTCATAGGTCAGCTCCATGAGAACGCCGGACGGCGGATCAGGAAGGATGAGAGGTTTGCGGATTTCGAAGTCCTCAATGGCGAAGGCCTTGCCCTCAAACAACTGCACGCCTGCTTCAAGAACCATGTCCACAAAGCCTGCGGCGGGAAAGATGATCATGTTCTCCACACGGTGATCGCGGAGGAAGGCCATGTGACGATTGTCCAGGCGTGTCATCCAAGTCGGCACTGCACGGGCCAGACGGATATCCAGCAAGCCACGGCCACCAGGGGCCAGACGGCCTTCAAACATGTCATGCGACTCATTCCACCAGCGAGACTTGTTCCAGGAATAGGTAGGCAGAGACAGATGGCGACGGGAAGGCGTGAGCGCCTTGAAGTCGAGCACCACGCCGGCGAGGTGCAGATCCAGTGCGGTCTCAAGCAAAGACTCATGCTCACGCTCACGGCGTGCTGACGCCAGCACGACTGGCTTGGTGGCACCGCCTTCGAGACATTCCTGGATGGAACGAACGAGCGCGGGATGCGCACCGATTTCAAGCCAGGCCTCGGTTCCGAACTCCGCCACGGCAGCGATCGCAGGTGCGAACTCCACCGGCTGGCGTACACCGCGTGACCAATGACCGGCATCACAGAAGACGCCTTCATGACGCTTGCCAGTGACGGTGCTGAAGAACGGAATGTTTTCCGGACTTGGCGTCAGGTCACTCAGAGCTGCATGCAAGGCATCCGCAGCAGGCTGCATCATCGCATGATGGAAGGGGTGACTGACCTGCAGGAAGCGGGCAAAGACGCCTTTTGCCTCCAACTCATCAGCGATGAGCTTCAGCGAGCTCTTCAGGCCTGACAAGGTCAACGAGCGCGGACCATTGAAGGCAGCGATGCTGACGGTGCGATCATGCTTGGCGATGATGGCACGCGCTTCATCAGGGCTCATGCCGACGGCGAGCATACCGCCGCCATCCGCATTGCACTCGTCCATGAAACGTCCGCGCAGGACGATGATCTTGGAGGCTTGTTCCAAGGTGAGGATGCCAGCGATGCAGGCGGCCGCCACTTCACCGACACTGTGCCCGACGACGGCCGCAGGCTGGATGCCCCAGGACTGCCACAGGGTGGCGAGCGCCATCTGCATGGCAAAAATGGCAGGCTGCGAAACTTCGGTCTTCTGCATCCGTGTTTCGGATTCAGGTCGGTTCAGCTCTTCCAACAGCGAGAACTTGGCCCAAGGACGCATGGCCGCATCACAGGCCTCCATCGTGCGTTTGAAGACAGGCTCATGCTTCATGAGGTCAAGCCCCATGCCCTGCCACTGCGGGCCCTGGCCGCTCATGACGAAGACTGTTCGCACAGCCTGCTCCTGGCGTGGAGTGAAGGCGGTGCGCACGCGCGGACCGGCCTCTCCGGTCGAGAAGGCACTGAGTTCCTGCACCATCTCACCCAGGGTGCGTCCAGTAAAAGCAAGGCGATAGGAATGATGATTTCTCCGGGCACCAAGCATGTAGGTGAGGTCTGGGAGGAGGGGCGAGCTGCCATTCAGCTTCGAATGTTCATCCAGCCAGAGGCTCAACTGCGAGGCGGCTGCGCGCAGAGCTTCCTCAGAACGTGCGGAAAGCGTCAGCGGCCAGGCGCGGGTGATGTCAGGAGCGGCGTGTGGACGAGGCGTCTTCTTCGGAGCTTCGGCAAGAACCACGTGAGCATTGGAGCCACCAAAGCCGAAAGAATTCACGCCGGCCAGACGCGGCTGGCTGGTCTCGGGGAAATCTTCGTTCTCCACGGACACATGCAGCTTCAGCGCATCGAAGTCGATGTTGGGATTCGGATTCTCAAAGTGCAGGTTGGGGGGGACGCGGCCGTGCTTGAGCACCAAGGCAGCCTTGACCAAACCTGCGATGCCGGAGGCGGTTTCCAAGTGACCGAGGTTCGTTTTCACGGACCCCACGAAGAGCGGACGGTCAGCAGCGCGATCGACGCATAGAGCTTCCGCGAGAGCGTGGGCTTCGATGGGATCTCCCACGGCGGTGCCGGTGCCATGGGCCTCGACGTAGCCGATTTCCGAAGGGGCAACGCCTGCCAGGGCGCAGGCATCGCGCACGAGTTTGGCCTGGGCTTCAGGACTTGGCAGAGAGATGCCGTTCGTATGACCATCCGAGTTCACGGCGGAACCGATGACCACGGCATGGATCGGGTCTCCATCGGCGATAGCTTCCGAAAGCTTCTTCAGAAGCACCACGCCAGCGCCCTCACCACGGACGAAACCATTCGCCGAGGCATCGAAGACCTTGCACTTGCCTTCCGGGGAAAGCATCCCGGCTTGCGAGAAGCCGATGAATCCGTCCGGGGTAATCATCACCGTCACACCGCCCGCGAGCGCTGTTTTGCAGTGACCGGCCATGATGTGCTCACAGGCCACATGCACGGCGGTCAGGGCGGAGGAGCAGGCCGTGTCCATGGCGATGCTGGGACCGGTCAGGTTAAGGCAATACGAGATGCGGTTTGCCGCAATGCTGTGCGCGCTACCCGTGGGCGTGTGCGAGCTGATGCCAGCGCGATCGGTGGACGTGTGCTGCAAGCCCTGGTAATCGTTGTGCGAAATGCCGACGAAAACACCAACATCCGTGCCTTTTTCCAGATCGAGCACCAAGCCGGCGTCCTCGATGGCCTCGTAGGCGGTCTCCAGGAGCAGGCGCTGCTGCGGGTCAATGTAGGGGGCCTCACGGGGCGAAATGCCGAAAAACTGAGGGTCAAACTGGTCGATGCCCTCGATGAAACCGCCGCGTTTGGCGATGGATTTGCCAACGATGCCGGGTTCAGCATCGTAAAATCTTTCAATGTTCCAGCGGTCTGAAGGGATTTCGCAGACGGCGTCGCGGCCTTCCTCCAGCAGTTTCCAGAAGGCTTGCACGTCATTGACACCACCAGGGAAACGACAGCCGATTCCGATGATCGCCACCCCCTCTTGATTGGCGGCGGAAACGGGAGAGACAGCAGACGGGGACGGATTAGCAGGATGATCGAGATGGGACATGTCGGAGGGAGGTACGTAGCCATACCCTTTTGTGGATATGGGGTGAAACCCTACCGCAGTATCAGGTTCCCAGGGGAAAGTCACCCTGAAAGGAGGGTCGGGGACCGATTTTTGAGGTCCATTTTGACACCCGTAAAGTGCCTTCAGGATGCCCCAATCGGGCAAAACGCAATGGCAGGGCCGGACCTTCTAATACGGGTGACACCCTATGGCTAAAACAGGATTGGCAAGCCTAACTAAGAGTCGAAAACCGATCTTCAGGAAACCTTTGAAATATCATGAACGCAAAAGCTATTCAACGAACTCACCTGACGGTCTCCATGATTTTTTTCGGGGTCATGCTCGTGGTTAGTCCTGGCCTGCAGGCGGAAGATAAGACAGGCCGTCTCAGTTCTCGCGACGAAGAATTCGTCAAGCATGAGAACAACGCTGGTGAGAGCACCATCAAGATTGGGGAACTGGGCGCATCGAAGGCTCAGAGCCACAATATCCGGATGTTCGCGGCCACGATCGTCACGGAGCACACCCAGCTCAACACACAGCTCAAACTGCTGGCCGCCCACAAGGATCTGGAGCTGCCGAGCCCGGGCGGAAGCACTGGCGGTGACGGTTATCGGAAGCTTGAAACAGCGAGTGGGTTTGACTTCGACAAACTCTTTCTCGCCGAACTGGAGAGCTGTCATGAAAAAAGCGTGAGCAAGCTCGAGGAAGCTGCCAGAAGCAGCCGCGACGTCGACCTGCAAAGATGGGTGGAGAACACCCTCCCGATGCTCCGGGAACATCACCGCCGGCTCCAAGAGCTTGGCACAAGCATCGTTGCGACAGCCTCACCCGTTTCTTATTCAGCGCCTCTCGGCGTTGAGAGCAACGACATTCGGCCGTCCTATTCTACAGGCTTGGTTCGCTAACCAGCCATCTCTTCAGAGAAGTCTTTTGAACAGCTTATCACCATGTCCAAGAAATCGGTTTTCTGCATCGCCACTTCACGGGATCAGGCGGATCATATCGTCGATCACCTCAAGGCGGCTGGTTTCTCGAGCAATGACATTTCCGCGCTCTTCGCTGACAAAAGCACAAGCCATGAGTTCGCCCATGAGATGAACACAAAGGCGCCGGAAGGTGCCATCGCCGGAGCCAGCACAGGCGGTGTGCTGGGGGGAGCCCTGGGCTGGGTCGCCGGCATTGGCGCTCTGGCCATCCCAGGGGTGGGTCCCTTCATCGCTGCAGGTCCGATCATGGCAGCGCTCAGCGGTGCGGCGATTGGCGCAGCCGTGGGAGGGATCACGGGTGGATTGATTGGCATGGGCATCCCGGAGATTGAGGCCAAGCGCTACGAAGGCATGCTGCACGAGGGAAACATCCTGCTCTCCGTGCACACGGAGAATGCCCAGCAGATCCAGCGAGCCACCGATATCTTCACCCGAGACGGTGCCCACGACATCTGCACCACGAGTGAGTCAGCGACTCCTAGCGTCAGCTATCAAGACGAGGAAACCCAGTTTCCCAGGGAAATCCTGCCGCCACCGGCGCTGTGAATCTAGAGGTGCCGGGTGCGCTCAGGCGGGGAAAAACCGGCATGAGTCGGGTTTCACCCCATGGTGATAAAATGGAGTGGCTCCTAGCATGAGAACAACTTCATCGAGCCATGACTGCCACCGATCCAACCATCGATATTTGCAACGAACTCCTTCGGGGAGAAATCTCCGCCGTCGAAACCTACACCCAGGCCATTGAGACCTTTGATGACAACCGGGTGGACCTGGAACTGGAACGCATCCGCGACAATCACCAGCAGAATGTCTACGAACTTCAGAAGCTGGCGAACGAAATGGGTGCCGAGCCCTCCACCAGCTCCGGCGTCTGGGGAGGCTTCGTGCAGGCCCTGGAGGGCGCAGCCACTCTTTTTGGAGAGTCCCCTGCCCTGAGGATTCTGCAGGCTGGAGAATCCCACGGCATCAGCCAGTATGAGAATGCCCTGGCGAATGAAGATGTGTCTCCGGAATTTAAAATCTTGATCAGGAAGACTCTCATGCCCCATCTTTCGACACACCTCATCGAGCTGCAGCAGCGGCGCGACCGAGTCAGTTAATTATCATTCGTTAGGTCGACAAGGACATCACCCCCAACAAATCCGAAGACACTGGCATTGATGCCACGTTTGAACTCCCCAAAACTCTATGTGTGGCATCGCTGGAATGATTGACCTGGTCGGAAGACGGGATGTGCCGGAAGGCGTGGTGGAACGGATGTCGCGCGCGATCACGCATCGCGGCCCGGATGAAGAGGGCTTCTTTCGGCGGCCGGGGGTGACCATGGTCAACCGTCGGCTGAGCATCGTCGGAATCACGGATGGTCAGCAGCCGATGTGCAATGAAGACAAGACCGCCTATACCGTGTTCAATGGTGAGTTCTTCGACTTCCTGGAGAAGCGCGCGGAGCTGGTGGCTTCCGGTCACACGCTGCACACACATTGCGATACAGAGATCATCCCGCATCTGTGGGAGGAGAGCAAGGAGGGCATGTTTGAGCGCATGCGCGGGCAGTTTGCCGTGGCGCTGTATGACGTGCATCGGCATCAGGTGACGCTGGGGCGGGATCGCTTTGGCATCGCGCCGCTCTATTGGTCCCGCCAGGGGGACTGGCTGCTTTTTGCCTCGGAGATCAAGGGGCTGCTCGCCTCCGGCATGGTGCCGGCCAAAGCGAATCTACATGGCCTGGATCACATCTTCACCTTTGGCGCCATGCCGGGCCCGGTGACGTGCTTCGAAGGCGTGCAGCTCCTGAGTCCTGGACATTATCTCCAGGTCACTCCAGGCAAGAGCGATCCCGTGCAGGAGCGCGCTTATTGGAAAATGGACTTTCCAGATCAGGGTGATGAGAACCCTGAGAATGATCAACGCAAGCTGGTGGATCAGTTTGAAGATCTGCTGCTGAAGGCCGTGGAAAGACGGCTTCGAGCCGATGTGCCGGTAGGCGCCTACCTCTCAGGCGGGCTGGACTCCAGCATGATCGTGGCCATGGCCTGCAAACTCAAGGGCAAGTCCATCAACACCTACACCATCCGCGTGGATGATCCCGGGCTTGATGAACTCAGCGCCGCCAACCTCTCCGCCAAGCACATCGGCACGAATCCGCCGATGGTGCAGGAGTTTCGCGCGAGTGATGCGCTGGACAACTATCCCGAGCTGATCCATGCCGCGGAGGCACCGGTGATCGACACCTCATGCGCGGCCCTGATGATGCTCGCGCGGCGGGTGCACCAGAATGGACAGAAGGTGGTGCTCACGGGTGAAGGGGCTGATGAATGGCTCGCTGGCTACCCTTGGTACAAGGTCGCGAAGATCTTCAATGCCATGGATTCCATTCCTGGCCTTCGTCTCAGTGACATGGCTCGGCGTGCGTTTCTCAAACTGAACAAGATCCCGCACTATCCGCGGGAAAGCCGCCAACAATGGGAGACGGCGGTCGGCGGCCCGAATGCGTGGATCGACAGCTATGGGATGCTCGCGCTTTCGAAGCTGCGCTTCTATGCGGAGCCGATGCGTGAGGTGCTGGCCAAGGCACGTCCGTGGGAGGAACTGGGCATGGATCTGAACCGTGCCAAGAAATGGAGTCCTCTGAACCGCAGCCTGTGGGTCGGTGCGCGAGTCACGCTGGCCGGGCATCTGCTGCAGGCCAAAGGCGATCGCGTGGCCATGAACTCGTCGGTCGAGGTACGTTATCCGTTCCTGGATGAGGATGTGTTCGACTTTGCCGCCAAGCTGCATCCGCGCTGGAAACTGAATGGCCTGCGCGACAAGCATTTGCTGAGACTGGTCGCTGAACGCTGGTTGCCGAAAGAGATCGCGCGCCGGCATAAAGTGATCTTCCGCGCACCGCTGGACAGCTTCCACATCGAGCCTGAGCCCAAGTTTGTCGGCGAGCTTGTCAGTGATGAGTCACTGCGCCGCACCGGTTACTTTGACATCGAGCAGGTCAAGCATTGGCGAAAGGCCTTTAAAACGCTGCGCCCAGGATCCCTGCCGCGTTTGTCCGTGGAGATTGGACTCGCGGCGGTGGTAGCGACGCAGCTCTGGCACCACACCTTTATTGATGGATCGCTCGCGGATCTGCCGAGTTCGGCGGTGGTGCGGGAGAAGGTCTGAGGTGCGAACGTGAGCGCTTTAAAGATACGGGACCCCTTTGGGGTCCGGTGTGGAAGCTGAGGTGGCCGCCATGCGTACCAGGGTAGGCTCGCTAAGGCTCGCCAACCCTTCGCTATGATGCGGAAGGCCGTTGACCTTCAAAGCAAGTCGGGAGTGGGCATTGCCGCGTGACGCATGGATATCACCGAGCCTATGGAGTTCATTGAACACGCTGAAGCGTGAACAACGCACGGGCAGCGGCACAGCTCCTTGAGCTTTAATGCGGTCCACAGACTCATCCATTCATTGATGGCTCTCAAGAGCTGAAACCAGATGTACGTTGTTCACGCTTCAGCGTGTCTTTGACGTCCATTGAACACGCTGAAGCGTGGACAACGTACGGTCAGCGGCGACCTGCGATGGCACTCAAGGGAGCTTGGCGAGAGCCTCACGACCGCGGGGCTTCAGGTCAGTGTCATCCTTGTCGAGATCAGGGAGCTTCAAGCCCTTCTCAAGTGCCTTTCGCGCCTCGGCCGTCTTTCCCATCTGCGCGTAAGTCCGGCCTAACTCAATGTAATGACGAGGACGCTGCGGGTTGATGGCGATGGCCTGGTCGAAGCACTTCACAGCCTCTTCATTCGTGGTGGTGGGAAGCTTGCCGTAAATCAAGCGGCTGAGGGCATGTTTGACCATGCCCATGTCCGCCAGCACCTGATGCCAGCGCCCCAGCACATGCCAGGCATTCTCATGGCGGGGATCCAGGGCGATGGCGCGCTCCGAACCGGTCTTGATCAAGGGGATGGAGGCCACCTGGTCCTTGGTGGCCATGTGCGGCAGCATGCGCCCATAAGTGATGGCACAGGAAAGCTGGGCATCCGCATCATTGGGTGCATAGGCTGCGGCACGCTTCCCATACTCGAGCGCCATGTTGCCATATTTCAGCTTCTCCTCCTTGGCAGAGGCATCCGTCAGGAGATGCCGGTATTGACGCGCGATGCGCACCAGCAAGGCCACATTTTTAGGCTCCATTTTCTCCGCAGGAAGGTAATACTTCAGCGCCTCTGCGCCCTTGAACTGGGCATCATAGACGTCACCCGCGGCAATGAGCTCAGGGGCCGTTTGGGCCAGGCCGGAAGAACAGGTGAGCAGGAGCGAGGCGGCGACCGCCAAGCGGAGAAAAATGGAGCGTATCATGGTTTTTAGGATTTCTTTTCGAGGAGGCGCCCTGCGTTCAGGAGCTGAGCTTCGCTCAGACGAGGGCCGACAAGCTGAAGGCTTGTCATAGGATGGGTTTTACCATTGTCTTTCGACGGCATGGCAACAGGGACAGCCAGCGCGGGATTGCCCGCGAAGTTCACGCCCACGGTGTTTTGCATGCTAAACACGCGCAGCTCAAAGACAGCATCAGATCCCCAGAAGGGCATTTTCGGTGGCATGCCCTGCAGGGTGGGCACGGCGATGAAATCCACCTGTCTGAAGATATTGCGGAGGTCACGCTGCCATGCCGCTCTCCGGCTCAGAGCTGCCTTGTAACCTAATTTATAGTCGATCTCACCCGACATGATCACAAGCTTGGTCAAGAGGCTGACGCCTTTCTTATCAGAGTAGGTTTGGTCGCTGAGCCAAGTATCTGCCCGTGCCACGGTGCCTCCGTCTGAGTCTGCGCGCTTCCATTTGGCTTTGAAGCTGTCGTTCAACCGAACGATGCGAAAGCCCTTGGCTTTGAGTTTGTCATCGATCGCTTTGTCGATCTCGGGATCTGTTCCATCCAGATAGAGCCGTCCGATCTTGATTTGCCGGGCGGACGGCTCTTCAGCGACAGCCCGCTTGTAGCGAGCGGCGAAGTCTGGCTTGAGCAAGTCCATGCCCTTCACCAGATGCTTCACATCCCTTGCAATCGGCCCCACGGTATCGAGATACTTCGGTGAGATAGGGACCACGTTCTTGATGGGGATGAGTCCATACGTGGTTTTGAGGCCATACACGCCGCAGCACGCTGCTGGCACGCGAATGGAGCCAGCGGTGTCTGTGCCGATGGCGATATCCGCCATGTCTGTGGCGACGGCCATGGCTGAGCCACTTGACGAGCCGCCAGGGATCACCTTGTGCTTTCCGTCCAACTGGCTGAGCGGGCTGCCGAAAAAGCGGTTTTCACCCGAAACAGTGACGGCAAACTCAGTCATGTTCGCCTTTCCCACCACGCGCACGCCAGGTCTGCGAAGATAAGCCAGACATGGGGCGTCCCGGGAGGCCGGCTTGGTGTTCTTCGCCAAATACTCTGATCCTGCGGAGGTGACATACCCCTTCATGTCGATGTTGTCCTTCACGGCGACGCGCAGCTCATTGCTGCCGGAAGGAGGCGGCCAGTATTTGATAAAGACATGCTCGCGGGAGCGATTGAGGCGCCGCTGCTCAGGTGAAAGGCAGCTTGTCAAAAAGGCTGCTATCAGAAAGGTGGATATCGTGGTTTGTCCTCTCATGGTGTCATTGTCCGGCTACGTGCGGTCTTCTGCAGAAGTTCCAAAACTTTGGCGGTGCCCAGAATGAAGACTGCCGGTGGCAGCAAGGCAGTAAGAACGCGCACATTGGCCACCATGATGCTCCGCAGCGGCAGCCGGTGCAAACAATAACCTGCCAAGGCTGCAGTGAGAAGGAAGGTCGTGGGAGACTCGCGCACAGACTGCTCACACGCTTCGCAGCCTTCTTTCACGCATTGACCGGCGTCATCCAGCAAGACGAGGACGTCTCTTTCCAACGAAGTGAATTCGGAAGAAGTTGATGCAACGCCAGTCATGCTCACCAAAATTTAAGATTGCGGCCGAAACGACCAAGCTGCGCTGCCAAGCCCTGGGAACCGCGTGAGAAGGTGCGGTCCACGCAGTTTTCAGCGGAGACGTAGTCATCCTTCAAATGCTTGGCCACCGGTTCCAACGCATGCTGGATCGCATCCCGGAGCTTGGCCAGATTCTGATCGATGAGCCGCTCCTTCGCGGTCTCCTCCCTTCGGCTCGCCGCGGCGAGAGTGCAGCCAACAGCCACGCCAAAGGCGAGCGCTCCCAAAAGCACGGGAACGGGATGGCTGCGCACATATGCACCCGTGTGGGCTAACGTATTTTGCATGCAAGCCTGCGTGGCATCACCCGCTGCCTCCGCAAGGGAAGCTGGCTCATCGTGAGTGGGTAGGGGAGAAAAATCGGAGATCATGGGGAAGGGTGATTGAAGGTTGAGGGAGACGCCACTTGCGCGGCAACGAAGCCGCAAGGTGTCTCTGCTGATTGATTACATTACGCGGCCGACCGGGAGATCGGCATGGGGTGAACTCCCACTTTCAGACTGTTTGTGTCACCTCGGGCTGCTCTTTTTTCTGCACACGTTCCTCGGGGTTCTCCACCCACAAGAACATGCCTTTGATGATGTCCATGACTCCGAGGTAGGTGTGGTGCTCCTTGCCCAATTCCTTCTCTGCCTGCACGTAGGCCTTGGCTTTCTCGCCGGACTCCTGGGCATTCTCCTCGAGACGCAGCGGCTGCCCTTTGAGGATGTTGGTGACGATGTCATCCACCTCTTCCCTGGAGTGCACTCTGAGAAGTTCCAGCTTCCAGAGGAGGGAGTGAGCACAGGCGTGGATCCTCTCCAGATGCTCTTCCATGAGCGGAGCCATGTCCTTCCATTCGTCCTGGGCGCCAACATTGAGTCCAACGGCCTGCTCCCTTAGAGCAGCAAGGGCGTCCAGAAGTTCCTCATCATCGGCTTGCAGGGCCTTCCAGGCTGCCATCGCGTCGGTCAGACGGCCCGGTTCATTGCTATGGATGGAGTGCTCCATCTCATGCACACGCTCGCGGATGCGCTGAAGGATGGCCTCCACACGATCCCACTGGTGGCGCCAGGCATTGCTCCAGTCTCCAGGGGAACCGAATTCCGTGCCCAGATCCCGTGCGCGCCTGAGCGTCCGCAGCAGATTTTCCTCTAACTCGACCAGCTGGTGAGCGTCTGTGCGCAAACCGATCTCCAGTTTGGCAAGGGTGGTGGGATTCAAGGTCTCAGAAGATGCTTGTTTCATGAAGGAAAGTTGCCGGGAATCCCGCCCGCCGCCATGGGGTGTAGCCCTACCTTTGATCGTCGGATTCGAATTAATCCCTCGCTGTGCCCCAATAAAAAGGGTGGCAGCGGCGCCGGATTTCAGCGCTACTGCCACCCTGGGGGTGACTGGAGTCGGCCTCTCTCAAAGAGGCGCCGCCTGCTCAGTTATTTGTCCAGTTCCTTGGCCTTGGCGAGGTGAGCGCGCAGACCAGGGAGGGTTTTGTCGACCCATGCCTTCAGCTCGGCATTCTTGGTGTCTTTGGAGATGTCTTCATAGGCATCAATGCTCTTTTCGTGGCAGGCCACGACTTCGTCGATGTAAGCCTTGTCGAAGTCATTGCCAGTGCCCTGCTTCTCCAGATCCTGGAATTTCTCGGCAGCCTTTGGTTCGATGACACCGGAGATGTCAACGCTCTTGGCGGTCGCGAACTGGGTGAGTTCCGCATTGGTTTTGACATGCTCAGCAGCCACTGCTTCAGCCAGGGCCTTCACATCAGCGCTTGAGCCTTTCTTGAGGGCCAGCTCGGCGAGTTTCACTTCAGACTGACCGCCAGCGGCAGCAGTTTTGATGAAGGTCACCTCCTCCGAGGTCAGACCGGCTTTGTTTTCTTCGGAACGGACTTGAGCGCCAAGCATCATGAGTGCGCACATGGCGAGAGAGGCCGTCGAGAAGAGGGTCGTGGATAGGATTTTCATAGGTTTGGTAGGTTATTGGTTTGTTCGGTTATCAGTGTATGACATGACACCAAATCGAGCGTCATGGGACCATGTTAGATGGCTCCAAAAATGATTCCATGGGGTGAACTACCCAGCCATGGAAAACCGATCCTTTGCCAAACCCCACAACAGAATAACAATCATTACACCACGTTCACTTATAACACATTGCAAAGAACAACACATTTACACGCTGCATCAGACTAACGGCATGCATGAACACGCGGACAAGCTCCCGATAGCTCGGTAAGCCGCCCGCCTTATGCTTCGCAGTCTTGCTACGGAAAACGGACAGCTCTTCTCTACCAGGGTTTGGGGTGCTGCCGCGCCAGGATGGTATAGCATCTGGCGCTGCTCGTTCCGAATCGCGCTAAATGTGATCGTCCATGAATGGATCTTTGAGGACGATGGTGTCATCTCGCTGCGGGCTTGTCCCCAAGAGGAAGAGAGATGCGCCGACAAGCTCTTCAATGCGGCGGACGTAGCGCTGGGCGGCAGCGGGGAGCTTGTCCCAGTCTCGGATGCCCTGGGTGTTCTCGGACCAGCCTTCGCACTCTTCATAGATGGGCTCCAGGCGTTGCGCATCGCTGAGACGGGCGGGGAGGTAGTCGATGCGTATGCCGTCCAGAAGGTAGCCGGTGCAGATCTTGATGGTGGTGAAGCCGTCCAGGACATCGAGCTTGGTGAGGACCATGCCGGTGACACCGCTGAGCTCCACGGCCTGACGCACCAGCACGGCGTCAAACCAGCCACAGCGGCGCTTGCGGCCGGTGTTGGTGCCGTATTCAGCACCAAGACCTCCGGCGGCACCGCGTGTGAGGCGCTCGCCGGTTTCGTCCATGAGTTCGGTGGGAAAGGGCCCGGCTCCCACGCGGGTGGTGTAGGCTTTGACGATGCCCAGCACGCGGCCCATGGCGGTGGAGGCGACGCCAGCGCCAGCGGACACCTGCCCTGCGACGGTGTTCGACGAGGTGGTGTAGGGATAGGTGCCGTGATCGACATCCAGCATGGCGGCCTGCGCGCCTTCAAAGAGGACTCGCTGGCCTTGGGCGATGGCTTCATTGATCATTCGCCAGACGACGGGACGGATGTGGGCGGCGAACTTGAGGTAGAGCTCCAGCAAGGGAACCAATACTTCGTTAGGCGTGAGGGCAGGCAGTCCGAGGTCGACGCGCAGCGGATTGTGATGCGCGAGCAGGCGCTCCACGCGGTCCTGCAGGGCGGTCGGGTCTGCGAGATCGGCATAACGAATCGCGCGGCGGCCGGCCTTGTCTTCATAGGCGGGTCCGATCCCCCGCCCTGTGGTGCCGATCTTCTTGTCACCGGCACGTGCTTCGCGGGCGAGGTCGAGCTCGCGGTGAAGCGGCAGCACGACGGTGGCGGCTTCGGAGATGACCAGGTTTTCCGGGGTGACCGAAAGGCCCACGGAGCGGGCGCGCTCGATTTCATCCAGCAAGGCCCAGGGATCGACCACGACGCCGTTGCCGATGATCGAGAGCTTCCCCTGCACAACGCCGGATGGGAGCAGCGCGGTCTTGTACGTTTTATCGCCGACGGCAATGGTATGCCCGGCGTTGTTGCCGCCTTGAAAGCGGACGGCGATGTCGGCGCGAGTGGCGAGCCAGTCAATGACCTTGCCCTTGCCTTCATCGCCCCACTGAGTTCCTACGACCGTTACATTTGACACAACTATAATCCTCCACCCTGCCGGGTGAATCCTGACCGCCCTTCGACAGGACTCGGCGGCTGGATATGAGGTTTAAGTCGCTGGCGGAAATGCCGGGCGAGAGGGGATGAGTAGGTGGGGCAGTGGGGTTGTCAAGTTGGGGGTTGATCGATCCCCGAGCCTCTCGTTCTGGCGAACGAGCCTACATAGAATGGCAACTCAATCTAACCAAGGTTTCAAAACATCTCAGAAACGCTGCATTCCAAATCTTGGGTTTCGTCGATCATGCCTCACCACCCACACGCGCACGTAGTCTTCCCTTACATCGTAAAGGAAATGGTAGGGGAAGCGGTCAAAGTTGCAGCGGCGAAGTCCGCTCGCATCAAAATGAAAAGCTTGAGGATTTCCAGCGACTTCAAAAAGGCCGGCTTCAAACTCAGCAAAGAAGTCTTCAGCCAGAGCATCTGAAATCTCCTTGTACTTTTCCAAGATTTCATCCAGGTCCGACTGGACTCGTTTATGAAATCTAACTCGCACGGAATCGGAGGCCGGAAACCAACTGATCGAAGGTGATCATCACCTCCGGATTTTCATCTGCTTCGCGCATGCGACGCATCACTTCCTCATCCGAAACACTGTGACGCGGGGTCTCAAGGCCATGAAGTAATGTCGCAGCCAGAGAAGCTCTATCCGCCTCGGGTAGCTTTGATGCCTCAATGGTAAGTTCGTCCAGTTTCATCGGACCAGATGGTAACTGATAAAAATAGTCTCGCCAACTCGGTTCGGCGGGAAATCATCCTTGATTCCCGCCGAACCAACGAGCTTGATCAAGCTTCGAGCTTCCAGGGGCCGCGGTATTCGCGGGTGAGGAGCTTGGAGGCTTCGGGGTCGCCGATGATATCTTCTTTGACGGGGTCCCATTGGATGGGGCGGTTCACGAGGAAGGAGATGAGGGCGAGATGGCCGGGGGTGGCGCTGCGATGGGCGGTTTCGACCGGGGTGACGGTGGGTTTGCGGCTCTTTACGCAATCCAGGAAGTTCCGGTGGTGGCCGGGGGTGGCGTAGAGGCGGTGCTTGATGACGTCGTCACCCAATTTTGGGGCGGCGGAGCCTTCGACAACTTGGTCGCCCTCACGCTTCTTGATGATCTTTTTGAGCTCGGGCTTGGAGGCATCATAGCTGCCGCGATTGACGTGGACCCAGCCATCGGTGCCGATCCATTTGGTGCCCATCTTGATGTCGTCATGACCACCGGCGATGACCATGGTGATGTCTCCGGCGTAGGTGGCCTCGGCGCGATACTTGGTGGCGGTGTTCCAGATCTCGCTGCGGGCGGGCATGTCCACCTGGACGGGTTTCACCTCGCTGGGGCCGGAGCTGTCCATGTCCATGCCCCAATGGGCGATGTCGCAGTGGTGGCCGATCCAGTCGAGGAGCTGGCCGCCGCCGATGTTGTATTCCCAGCGCCAGTTTTTATGCACGCGGCACTCGATGTAGTCCTGCATGGCGGCGGGGCCGATCCACATTTCATAGTCGAGTTCAGCAGGAGGCGGGGTAACACTGCGCTTGTCGCCGGTTTTGGCGAAGTCATTGTGACCGGCAGGCAGGCCGACCTCCACGCGGGTGAGTTTGCCGATGAGGCCGTTGCGGACGATCTCGGCACCGATGCGGAAGTTATCCTCACTGCGCTGCCAGGAGCCGGTCTGCCAGATGCGGTTGTGCTTCTGCACGGCGCGGACGATGGCCTGCTGCTCGGCGATGGTGCGGGCGAGCGGCTTCTCGCCATAGATGTCCTTGCCGTTCTTCGCGGCTTCGATGGAGGTGAGGGCGTGCCAGTTGTCCGGGATGGCGAGCATGACGGTGTCGATGTCCTTGCGGGCCATGAGCTCGCGGTAGTCATGGTAGGGCTTGCAGTCCTGGTTCTTGTAGGCGCCGTTGATGGTGCCGAGCGCCTTTTCGAGATTGCGCTTATCAATGTCACAAGCGGCGACGATCTGGCAGTCGGGCTCCTGGAGGAATTTGTTGGTGTTGCTGGGGCCCATCATGCCCCAGCCGAAGACCGCCATGGTGATCTTGTTTGAAGGGGCGTTCTGGCCGAAGACGGAGGCCGGGACGATGGTAGGGAAGCCGATGGCAGCGGCGGAGTGGGCGAGAAACTGACGACGGCTGGTGTAGGGGACTCGTTTCATGGCAAGCGGGGTTGGGTTAGCCTGGAGGCGATGCTGACCGGGCTTTTAGCGGAGTGTGGAAACGTGTGTCGAGAGTTAAATCCATCGTCCCACGGCTTTTGCCTCTCTGTTGCGACATCCTTGTTTGCAACGAACCGCGCCTATGCTTGTCTCATGCCTCACCCCGATTATTTCGTGGTGTTAAATCCGATGGCGGATTCTTTGTCTTCTCGTCTTCCCTGCTCCACATGCCCACCTTTGCCTACCAAGCCTCTGATGCCGCCGGACGAGACGTCTCCGGCTCTGTCGAGGCACCTGACCGTGCAAGTGCTGTGCGGCAGCTCACCGGACGCGGCCTGCAGCCCTTCCAGGTGAAGGAAGGCGCGGCCAAGCCGCTGGTGCGCGGGATGGGCAAGTCAGCGGCAGGCGCCGCCACCTCCAAGGGCGGCAAGCCCAAGTCGGTGGCTGCTGCGGCAGCCGAGGAAGCTGCCAGCGGACCGATCAAGATCGGCGGCAGACAGCTCCAGCTTTTCACTGAGGAACTCGGCGAGCTTTTGGAAGCCGGCATGCGGCTCGAGCAAGCTCTCAAGCTCATGGAGGGCAAGGGCACCGGCGGCACTCACAGCCGCATCGCTGCACGTCTGGGTGGACTGATCCGTGAGGGTCACCCTTTCAGCAGCGCGCTGAAGCAGGCCTCCCCTTCCTTCAATGAACTGTTCTGCGCGGTCGCTGCCGCAGGTGAGGCGGGCGGATCACTCTCGGAGTCCATGAAACGCCAGGGCATGTACCTGGCCAAGGTGCGTGAGTTAAAGAGTCAGGTGGCGGTGGCGCTCATCTATCCAGGTTTCCTGGGCTTCTCCGCCATCGCGGTGACCGTTCTCTTCACCACCTTCCTCATTCCACGACTCAGCGGCATGATGTCCCGCATGCGCGGCGGTGTGCCGAAGGGGGTGCAGCTCATCCTGGACTTGTCCGCCTTCATGCGCAGCTACTGGTGGCTGCTGCTGGCAGGCATGGCGCTGATGGGCCTGCTCTTTTGGGTGTGGTCAAACTCGAAGCAAGGAAAGCCCATCTGGGACCAGACGAAGCTGCGGATCCCTTTCTTCGGCAATGTGCTGATGGCGAACTTCCACACGCAGTTTCTGGAGACGCTGGCCTCGCTCACGGGTGGTGGCCTGCCTTTGCTCAAGGGCCTGGAGCTGGCGTCCCGTATCTCGGCGAATCTCTTCATCCAAAAACAGCTCGGGGGTGTGATCGATGGCGTGCGTGATGGCTCTGCCCTCTCACGATCTCTGGAGAAGACCGCGCTCTTCCCCATGAACCTGCTGGAGATGGTGAGAATCGGCGAGCACACCGGCGACATCAGCGGCACGCTGCGTCGTGCAGCAGACCGCTGCGGACGCGAACTGGAAAAGAGCCTGGAAAAGCTCATGGCCATGCTCCAGCCCATGATCATCCTGGTCATGGCAGGACTGGTGGGCGTGATGGCCTACATGATGATCACCATCATTTACGACACCGTGGCCACCCTGAACTCACGCCGTTGATTTTCACGGATGACGACTTCCGAACAATCTGCCAGCCTTTTGACTCCAACGTCCTAGACCCTTTTCCCAACCCCCATGAAAATCCACGCTGCATCCTCACGCCTCCCCCGGAGCCTCCGCTCAGCCTTTACCCTGATGGAGATGATCCTCGTGCTGGCCATCATCGCCATCCTGATCGCCATCGGTGCGTCCACGCTGGGAGACTTCGACGAGCAGGCCAAGATCACCGCCGCACGTGCCCAGATCGGCACTGTGTCCACGGCCATCAAAATGTATAAGGTGAACAACCGCAACCTGCCACCGACTCTGGATGCCTTGGTGAAGCCCCCGGCCAACGTGCCAAGCAAGAGACCCTTCATCGAGCCCAACGGCATCGTCGATCCATGGGACAACAAATACATCTACAAGAGCCCCGGCCGTGAGGGTAAAGCGTATGACCTGTATTCCGCTGGTGCCGACAAGCGTGAAGGCACGGATGACGACGTGCGCTGAGGCTTTTCTGACGTCAATTGTAAGATGACTTTTACAGTGTCATCTTTGCGCAGAATGCAGGCGGAACCTAGCTTCCCGCCTGTATGATGTCAGGCTCAAACGTCCAGGAATATATCGACACCCCCGAGGCACGCCTAGAGCTGGCCGACTTTCTGAGCAGAACTGGAGACCTCCCTCCCACAGGCTGTTCGTGGCTCGCACGGCTGAGCCATTGGTGGGATGAGAATCCTCATGCTGCGCTCCATCCACTACGCGGCTACGTGGTGCGCGCGGAGGACAAGATGGTCGGTTTTGGGGGTGCGATCCCCACCTCCTATTCTCTGGGTGACCAGCGCTTTCCGGCCATCGTGGCCACGACCCTCCGAGTGGCGGAGGGAAATGTGCAAGCGGGCCTGAACGTACTGCTTAAACTCCGTCGCCTCGGGCAGGAAGTGCCGGTGGCAATGACCACCGCCGTGCCGAAACTGCGGGAAGCTCTCAAGGAGATGGGGGCCAAGTCAGAGACGCAGGTGACCCGCCGCTTGGTGCCCATGGGCGGGCTTTCACGGATTCTTCCAGGTGGCTCAGGCTGGCCGACTTTGGATTCGTCCATGCGCTTGATCACCTCCGTGAATGACATCGCAGATCTGGCGCTGCCTGCCACGACCGCAAAACTCCTGGAGCCGACCGTCTCGCTGGAGTCACTCTGCTGGCAATTGACCACGCCGATGCATGACCTGCACATGATCGGAGCCGTGGATGGCACGCGCCGTCTTCATTCCTTTCTCATCCTCCGTCAGCGCCCGCGCACGATGCGTGCCTTCCTGGCCTGGGAAGTGGTGATGTCTTGGACTGCCCGGGAGAATGCTGAGGAACTGCGTGCCCTGAGCGGATGCCTGGTGCGTGATCCAGGTCTCCTGGGGGAGCGGCTGAACTGGCTGACCACCACCTCCTTTCAAAACGACTCTCGCTGGCAGGGCAGCCCCAAGCTGCTAGAACGCCAAGAAGAGGTCTGCCACTATTTCCTGCTGCCGGATGCCTGCCGCGAAGCACCGAAACTTTCGATGCTGGCGGAAGGCGACCTGCTGCTGTGAGCCTCACTGGACTGCAAAGTCCGCCGGGCGATGGCCATAGATCGCAAAGCGGGTCATGAAGCGCAGCAGGTTCTTGCTGTAAGGATGATTGGTTAGGCCACCGCCAGCCATGCCGGAAATGTTCTTCTCAAAATGGCGCTGCATGATCACGCTGATCTTGCCCGGGAAGCGGCGTGACATGTCCGTGCCCGTGCGCTGCAGGGCGAAGATCTGGCCGCCGTAGAAGATGTCCACCAGTTCCTGCCAGGCCATCAGCATGTCACGGAACCAGTCGAGGTAGGATTGGAAGGCCTTGTTCCAGCCGTTCTGCGAGTTTTGCATGATGGCATCTGCCAGCATCTCCGCGGAGGTCATGGCCATGCAGAGACCGGGAGAAAGCATGGGATCCACAAAGCCGAAGGAGTCTCCCACGCTCACCCAGCCCTCGCCATGACCTTGATCGGAGATGAGCTGGTAGTTCGCGTAGGTGGTGACCGGAGTGATGCGCTTGCGGTCCGTGCAGGCCTCGATCAGCGGTTTGTTCGCGTCGATCATCGCCTCAAGCTGCTCTTCGGCATTGCTGCCGTATTTTTTGGCGTGTTCCTTGTCCACTACCACGCCGACCGAAAGCGCATGCAGCAGCGGAATGCGCCAGGCCCAGCCATGCTTCAGCCGGGTGATGACGGTCTGCCCGGCAGGGACCGGCATGACACAGTTCTCATAGTGGGCAAAGTGGGAGATGTCCTTGCGCTTGCCGATCTTCGCGGAGAGGCCCAAAAGTTTCGCAAAGAGACGACGACGACCGCTCGCATCCACGAGAAGATCAGGCTGCTTGCCTTTCCAGTCGGGAACGAGTGCGAGGGTCTCGGGCGCCAGCTGCGGCACCGTCTCGCCACGCTCAGTGACTCCTGTCTGAAGCTTCACCGTGCAGGGAATGAAACGGGCACCTGACTTGACCGCCGTCTCATGGATGAGGTCATCAAAGGGACGACGATGAATGTTGTAGGCGTAGGTGGGCAGCACGCCGCGCATGGCCATGAAGGACAGCTCCAGCTTGTCATTCTCATCGAAGATCCAGGTCACCCCCGGCTTGTAGGTGCCGAGCTTTGCCACCTCATCCTCGATGCCCATGCGGCGGAATACCGTGACGAGACGAGGGACCAGTGACTCGCCGACGACCATCTCAGGGCGTCTGCCGTCATCAAAAAAAACCGCATCCACACCCTCTTTGGCAAGGAGTGAAGCGAGGGTGGCTCCAGCAGGACCGGCCCCTACAATGCCGACGCGATAAGGTTTCCGTGCGATCTTCATAGTGATGTGCGCCAGAATAGAAGCCTGAGGCCATCCCGCAAGGCATGGGATGCATTGTCGGATAGATTTCTCACCGGGTCAGGCTTTCGCCACATGCTCCACCCCCTGCCCTATATCCTGAGTTGCCAGACAGGAGGGTCAGGTCGTAGATGAGTTTGTCATGAAGCATCTCCCGTCCTTTCATACCGCCACCCTGCTCATCCTGAGTTCCGCCGCCCTCATGGCCGAAGACTGGCCCGTCTGGCGGGGGCCGGCGCGGGACGGCATTTCCGCAGAAAAGGACTGGAAGATCAGCGGCGAGCCCAAAACGCTCTGGGAAGCGGAGGTCGGGCTGGGCTTTTCCACCTTCGTCGTGGCCCAGGGCCGCATCCTGACCACGGGTCATGCCGATGACAAAGACACCGTCTGGTGCCTGGATGCCGTGACCGGCAAGGAGATCTGGAAGCACGAGTATCCCGCTGATCTTGGCGACAAATACTATGAAGGAGGCACCTCCAACACGCCCACCATTGATGGGGACAGGGTCTATCATCTGAGCCGCTGGGGTGATCTCTTCTGCTTCGAGGCGGCCACGGGCAAGATTGTCTGGCAGAAGAATGTGCAGAAAGAAACTGAGGCCAACATTCCTGACTGGGGTTTCGCCGGCGCACCTCTGGTGCAGGACAACCTTCTCATCCTCAATGTCGGCAAAGCAGGCCTGGCCGTGCACAAGACCACCGGCAAGATCGTCTGGAAGAGCGATGTCGACGCCGCCGGCTACTCCACCCCCTTCCCTTACACACGAGGTGGCAAGAAACTCATCATCGTCAGCGCGGGCGACTCTTACACCGCTGTGCAGGCTAAGGACGGAACGCCCATCTGGACCCATGAGTGGAACACCCGCTACGGAGTGAATGCCAGTGATCCGATCCTGAGCGACGACAAGCTCTTCATCTCCACCGGGTATAACAAAGGATGCACGCTCCTGAAGCTCACTGACAGCCAGCCTGAGAAGGTCTGGGAGAGCAAGGTGCTCAAGAACCAGTTCAATTCCTCCGTGCTCATCGATGGTTACCTTTATGGCATTGACGGAGATCAAAACAGCCGCTGCTCCCTCAAGTGTGTGAAGCTGGAGGATGGCAAAGTCGCCTGGGAAGAGAAGAGCGTCGGCTTCGGGTCGCTGATCGCCGCGGATGGCCGCCTGATCATTCTCACGGAAAAGGGCGAGCTCGTCATCGCCAAGACCAGCAGCGAAGGGTTTGAGGAGATCACGCGTGCCCAAGTACTGAACGGCCGCTGCTGGAGCTCTCCGGTGCTCGCCAATGGCCGTCTCTATGTGCGCAATGCGCCCGGGAAGGTGCTGTGTCTTGAGGCAAAGTGAGGCCCTCAGAGCTCACTGCGTCGCCTTGCTGTTCTCAAGTTTTGCCCTATCCTCGTGTCATGACTATCACCCTGCCAGACCTTCCTGCTTTGAAAAATGTGGGAGAGGGGGAGATTCTCCTCGATCTTGCCTGCGGAGCGTATGCCGCCCGACATCTCTCACGCCAACTGGCGGCCGATGTGGCAGGTGTCAGCCGACATGATTTCGATGAGGCCTTGTATGTCCGTCGCATTCCGTCCTATACGGAGGACATGCTCACCCAGGATCTGGAAACTCTTCGTGCTCTTGGATCCAGGTGATCGTCATCGCGGACACTTCGGTCATTTTGAATCTGTGCTTTTTGGAGCAGTCATCATTGCTTCAGCAACTCTTCGGCACCGTGATTGTGCCGCATCTTGTGGCCACTGAGTTTCAACGGCTCGCGGAGGTCGATTCAAGATTTCGAGGTCTCGGGTTTCCGGGCTTCATCCAGCTCACATCTCCCAAAACCACTGCCCATGATTGGGCACAATCTCCCTTGCTTCATGCTGGAAAAATCGCAGCGTTAGCCCTAGCTCTGGAGTTAGATGCGGATCTCGTGCTCATGGACGAAGCGGAGGGACGATCTGTCGCTACTGCACTCCATCTCACCACGATGGGCCTGCTGGGCATCCTTCTTCAAGCACGGCAGCGAAACCTCATTTCTTCCGTCGAGCCCCTTTTAGACCGACTTCAACATGAGGCGCGATTTTGGATCGCTCCGTCTTTGCGCAATGCCGTGCTGCGAGCCGCCGGCGAGATTTCCTGATTCATCTTTCGCTTACGTTCAGCACCCCATGCCCATCCCGACCGTCCGCTTCAAGCACGCCCGATTTTCCGCACGCTTTCCTGAAAGCTATCGCTACTCGAAATCTCACTACTGGATGGCTCCGGTCGAGGGGCAGGAGGGCGTGTGGCGCGTGGGATTCACGAAGTTTGCCACGCGCATGCTCGGTGAGCTGGTGGACTGCGAATGGAAGGCACCGGCTGATGGCCCTGTGGAGCCTGGACAAATCGTGGGTTGGGTGGAGGGCTTCAAGGCAGCCTCCGATGTCTATTGCGTGATGAAGGGAAACTTCGTGGAGGGCAATGCCTACCTCAAACAAGATGCCTGTGTGGTGCGCAGTGATCCTTATGAAGTCGGCTGGCTCTATGCCGTGAAGGGCGAGCCTGAGGACGAGCATGTGGATGTGCACGGCTACATCGCCCATCTGAGTGCCATCATTCATCGCATGGCCGAAGAAGGTCACGGTGAAGAGGGTGCCACCGAAGAGTAACCCGCTAGTCGACAAACCTGAATTCTGCGCTCGCCAGCAAGGACTGGCAGAAGGCGCTGAACTGCTTGGCCTCATCGCCCGGAGAGCTTCGGAAGAAGGCTTCGACCAACTGCAGTTCGCGCGGCTCCGGAGGGCGGCTGAAGCAGAGAGAGAAGGCTCGGCGCACACGTTCCTCGCGGGTGGATTTCTCCTTCATGAGCCTCGCTGACAGGGCAGCGGCTTGCTCTTGAACATACGGGCCGTTCATCAAGTAGAGGGCCTGCAGGGGGACATTGGTCACATCACGGTCACCGGTGACGAGATTGGGATTGGCGACATCAAACTGCTCCAACACGTCCGGCAGTTGATCGCGGATCACAGGCAAATAGATGGATCGGCGGTGGGAGCCATCGAGATCCTTGGGCAGCTTGTCATTGAAGGCAATGAGTGAAACCGACTGCCCATCCAACTCCGCCACCAAAGAACCCGGACGGCGCGAGGTGTCCAGCGTGCCTGAAACAGCGAGCATGGAATCACGAATCGCCTCCGCATCCAGACGGCGCACATTCGCGCGTGAGAGCAGCCGGTTGTCGGGGTCGATCGTGGCACGCTCACTGTCCTTCTCCTCGCTGCTCTGGCGATAGGTTTCCGACATCACAATCTCCTTGATGAGAGTTTTGACCGACCAGTTTTTTTCCATGAACCGCATGGCCAAGTAGTCGAGCAGCTCAGGATGGCTCGGTCGCTCGCCACTGAAGCCAAAATTGTCCACGGTGCGCACGAGGCCAGTACCGAAGAGGTGCCTCCATACACGGTTCGCCATCACGCGCGCGGTCAGAGGATGCTCACGACTGGTCAGCCAACGGGCGAGCTCCAGACGACCACTCTGCTGCTTGGACAGAGTGCCCTTGACTTCGATCACATCTGGAAAGCCTCGTGATACAACATCACCAGGGTGAGCGAGCTCGCCGCGATCATAGAGGGGCGAGTCAACGATGCGCTTCGCATCCTTCACACCCATGCACATGGGGAGAGCGCGGCCAGTGTCGTCGACAGTCTCGATAGCACCTTCGAGAGTTCCGCGAGACCAGAGAATGCGCAGCGAATTGGAGAGAAGTTTGTGGAACTCGCTGCTGATGTCACGGCCTTCGAGCTTGGCTCTGGCCACATAGTCGTACTGCTCCAGCTCATCGGCATTCAGCTTGGCCAAGTCTGCCTTGAGTTTTTTCACGTGTTGTTCGGTGACCGACCTGCCAGGAATCACCTGCGCGGGAAGATCAGGAAGGCGGATGAGATGACCGTGATTGCCGTTCTCAGAGTCGATCCAGTTGCCGTAGAAGGTCTCCGTGCTCTTGAAGATGCCAGCGAGCGCATAGTAGTCCTCCATGCTGAAGGGCTCAGTCTTGTGATCGTGACACCGTGCGCAGGCCACGGAACTGGCCATCACCGCACGTGTGACCGCATCGAGCTGCTCATCAGCCACGTCAGCAGCAAACTGGGCCTTGCTCATTTCATTCAAGCCTTTCGGACCGATGGCCAGAAAGCCTGTGGAGATGAACTGGCGGGCGCGTTCCGCCTCATCCTTGGCGGGCAGGAGATCTCCGGCAATCTGCTCAGTGATAAACCGATCATAGGGCACATCGGCATTCACCGCATCAATGACATAGTCGCGATAGCGCCAGGCATGAGGAAAGGTCAGGTTGGACTCACGTCCATTCGACTCAGCATAACGTGCCACATCCAGCCAATGACGGCCCCAGCGTTCACCGAAACGTGGACTCTGCAAAAGCTCATCCACGATGCGCGCATACTCAGCCTCTCCGCCTTTCTGAAAGGCCTCCATCTGCGCAGGAGTGGGTGGCAGACCGATGAGATCGAAACACAGCCTGCGCAATAACACACGCGGCGTGGCTTCAGGCGCAGCGGTGAGTTTTTGTTCCTTCAGCCTGGCACGGATGAAGCCATCGATGCCGCCCGCCACTCCCGCCGGCATCTTTGGTTTCTGATAGCTCCAGAACCGTCTTCCCGACTCCACATCCACCGGCGGCCGTTCGGCCACCTTGACGGCAGATTCACGCGGATCGGGTGCGCCCATGGCGATCCAGGACTCCAAGTCGGCAATGATTTGGTTAGGCAGCCTGGGGGACTTCGGCGGCATCTCCAGATCAGGGTCACTGTGTTTGACGGCGCTCAGCAGCAGGCTCTTGCCCGCATCTCCCGGCACCACCGCCGGACCGCTGTCCCCACCCGCACGGATGCCCTGCTTGGTGTCAAGCACGAGGCCGCCCTTTGACTTCCCAGCCTCGACGGAATGGCATTCATAGCAGTGCTCCACCAGCACCGGCCGGATCTTGGATTCGAAGAAAACCACGCCATCCGCAGCACCCGCATGAATGCAGCTCACCAGCAGCAGGGCTAGAATGGGTGGGTGTTTCATGTTGTCTTAAACGTCGCTTGGAACGGTGGTCCTTCCAAGAGCTCGACGCATCATTTCCAGAGGGAATCGCCGGAAAAGGTGACTGCCGCTTCTGCGCATGAGGTGACTCAGGGCCGCTTTCGCCGGGCTGCCCTCATGCCGCCAACTTGTCCGCCCGAGCGCTGAACATTTGGTCCGAGACACCTGTCTTGAGATGACTTCGGCCATCGAAGCTGTTATCACATGCCCATGTCTTCAGCCACCGATGGACTCACGATCGCCCGCGCACGCATTGCGAAGGAAATGGAAAAGCGCACCGGCGTGCTGGACCTGGGCGACCTGGGCCTCACCGAGTGGCCTAACGAACTATGGCATGCCGATCATCTCACCACCCTGAATCTCGGCGTGGGATGGACGGATGAGCGCAACGGCTTCAACTTCGCAGCGTCAGGCATCGCGTATGCGCCGAATCTCCTGCCTTCCGAGCCAGCACGCGCCTGCTGGGCACGCCTGCCGAACCTCCGAATCCTTTCCCTGGCCGGCACACGTGGGGAAGGCAGTCCCTGGGGCGATCTCAATGGCTTGGAAACGCTCACCGAACTCCGTGTGCTGGACCTCTCCTTCACGGAAGCGGATGACCTGGCACCTCTCGTTCATTTGAGGCACCTGGAGTTGCTGGATGCTTCCTACACTTTCATTTCTGACGTCGCTCCGCTGAGTGGGCTGACGGCTCTGCGTTACCTCGACCTCACGCACACAAAGGTAACGGATCTTTCGCCTCTCAAGGGCCATGCCACCTTACGGATTGTGCGTTGAAGGTCGGCGTGCCATTCGGAGCCGGGCGGCAAAAGGTGGAGCCCAGCCTTTGCTCTTCGAGCTTCGGAGGGCATTCTTCGCCTTTTGTGGTCGGCGAAAAATATGGCGGTGAGGGAGGGATTCGAACCCTCGGTAGCTGTTAAGGCTACGCATCTTT
>JAZKCU010000013.1:0-27427 GCA_040387935.1 Verrucomicrobiota bacterium
CTGGCATCTCGACCACCGCACTCCACGACGCTGGCGCGATGATCGTTAGGCCGTGCGGGAGTCGCGATAGCGTCGTGGAGTGCGGTGATGAGCGCTCAGGCGCGGCACCGCTGTGGGCGGACGTTGGATGTTTGTGGGCCGGAGCAGGCCGTGCGCAGGTGGGAGGTGGATTCGAGACCCCAGGGGATGTCTTTCGCGAACCCTCCGTGTCGTCCGGACGCTCGACAGCGGTGTCACCGATGCCAGGGTGGGCCTGGCATCTCGACCACCGCACTCCACGACGCTGGCGCGAGGGGCGGGGCCTAACCTAACGAAAAGGGTGGTGGAAGTGCTACCGGATGACGCGGCGGATGGCGTCGATGATCTGGGAGGCCTGGACGGGCTTGACCAGATGCTCGACGAAGCCGGCATCACGGCTGCGGCGGAGGTCCTCGTCCATGCCGTAGCCGCTCATGGCGATGCCGGGGACGTGATGGGTGTGGCGCACGCGGCGCATGACCTCATGGCCGGTGCCGTCCGGCAGGCCGAGATCACTGACGAGGACGTCAAAGCTCTCGGCATCGGAGATGGCGGTGGCGGTGGCGACGTCCGAGGCGGAGAGGACGGTGAAGCCGGCGCGGGTGAGCAGCTTGGTGAGCACGCGGGCGGTGTCCAGGTTGTCCTCGACGAGGAGGAGTCGCAGGCTCGGCAGGGGCGTGGTGATGGGCGGTGCGGTGAGGCGGATGCGCGCGGTGGCGGTGAGCAGCTTGCCGGGGATCTCGATGACGAAGGTGGCGCCTTGTCCGGCGCCGGCGCTTTCGGCGCGGATGGAGCCGCCGTGGAAATCAATGAGCGCCTTGGAGATGGCCAGGCCGAGGCCGAGGCCGCCGAACTGGCGGGTGACGCCGTTGCCACCCTGCTCAAAGGCATTGAAGATATGCGGCAGGACTTCCGGCGGGATGCCGGCACCACTGTCCTGGATGCGGATCTCACAGGTGTCATCACTCAGGCGTGCGGTGCTCATGCCGATGCGGCCGTTGAGCGGGGTGAACTTGATGGCGTTGTTCAGCACGTTCCACAGCACCTGGCGGAAGCGGGCGGGGTCCGCGCTGATGACTCCGGCACGCGGGTCGAGGGAGACGTCAAGGCTCTGCCCCTGCTCATGAAGCTGCGAGCGGCAGATGTCACAGACATCCCGCACGACTTCATTCAGGTTCACGAGCTCGCTCTTCAGGGTGAGCTTGCCGGTGGTGATGCGGCTGATGTCGAGGAGGTCGTCGATGAGCTTGGTCTCGAGCTCGATGTTCCGTTTGATCATCGCCAGGTCCTCACGCAGGGGCTCCGGCAGACGGCCGTCCTGCTCGAGGGCGGCGGCGGCGAGGAGGGCAGGGGTGAGGGGGGTGCGCAGCTCATGGCTGAGCACGGCGAGGAAGCGGTCCTTGCTCTGGTTCGCCTGTTCGGCGGCCTCCTTGGCCTCAAGGAGAGACTGGGCGGAGCGCTCGCGCTCCATGGCGATGCTGACGACGGAGATGCCGAACTCGATGAGGCGCTGCTCCCACTGGTTAGGCGCGCGTGCCTCATCCAGGCAGAGCATGATGGAGGCAAAGGCCTTGCCATGGGGGTTGAAGACGGGCGCGGAGCGGCAGGCGCGGATGTTGTTTTCGAGGCAAAGGTCACGCCAGATGGGTGACCAGCGGTTCTGCTCGGCGATGTCCGCGCAGGTGACGTGCAGGCCGGTGAAGACGGCCTCCGCGCAGCTTCCCAGGGCGGTCTCCTCAATGGGCGCGTTCGTCAGCGCGGCGGCGAAGGAGGGCGAGAGCGTGGGGGCGATGATCTGTGAAAAGCTCTTGTGAGCGGCATCCGTGAGCAGGACGCAGATGCGGGCGCGGGGACTCAGCCGGGTGACGGCGGTGCAGAGACCGGCCAGGCAGTCTGTGAGCGGCACGCCTTTGGCGATGGCCTCCAGAAGCTGGCGCTGCTCATGGAGAAGCTGCTCGGTGCGCTTGCGGTCGGTGATGTCACGGATGGTGGCCAGCGCGCCGATGTGGGCACCGGTGGCGTCATGCAGGGGTGCCACGGCGGACTCCACATGGATGGTCTCCCCATCACGCTTCAGGTGGCGGCTCTCCCCGCGCCAGCAGCAGCCGTCGTTCATGGCGCGCTGGGCGGCTTCCTGGTCCGCAGGATTGTTCCACTGGTCCACCCACAGATCACTGGCAGGCATGCCGAGCGCATCTGAGACGCCGACGCCATACTGCTGCTCGGCGGCGAGGTTCAGGTAGGTGACATGGCGGTCATTGTCCATGGCGACGACGGCGTCACTGATCTGGGAGAGGATGCCGCCGCGAAATTGGTTAGACTCGGACTCGGTGCCCTGGAGGGTGAAGATCTGCGCGCCGCCGAGCCCCTGGACGACGAGGGCGTCCACCTCGCCGCTGCGGATGGCGCGGAGGGTCTCCTCCGCCTCCTCGAGCCGGGAGCTCAGGTCCGCATTGGCCTCCTGCAGCCGCTGGTTCTCAGGGGCTGTGGGGGTGGTCTCACTGTAGGGGGACATGGGGAAACGCCTCCAGGGCGTCAGGGTTTGATGGGCTTCAGGTCCAGGCCGACGAGGATGCGCTCGGTCTGGGACATGTCACCGATGAAGCGGCGCAGCGGCTCCGGGAGCTCCTTGATCAGGGTGGGGGCGGCGACGATCTTTTCCGCGACGGCGAGTTCAGGGTTTTCAGACACGTCCACCACCTCCAGCTGGTAGCGGCCGGCGAGGTTTTCCTCACAGATCTTGCGGATGTTCACGATGGCACGGTTGGACAGCTTGGAGTGCCCGGTGACAAAGAGCCGCAGCTTGTATTGGGATGGTTCGGGCGCGCTCATCAATGGGGGGATTCATTTTAAAGCTGGCTGCACATCTAGACCTACGAGCACGCGCTCTTCATTGGACAGGTCTCCGATGATCTTTTTGATCGGTTCAGGCAGGCGCCTGACGAGGGTGGGCACGGCGAGGATCTGGTCTCCGGCGGCCAGCTGAGGGGTTTTCAGCAGGTCGATGACCTCGATGCGATACTCACCCGCGAGGTGGGTTTCGCAGATGTGCTTGAGGTTGGTCAGCGCGGCCTGGGACTTGGCGGTCTGGCCGGCGACATACAGCCGCAGGTCAAACTGGGGAGCTTTGGAGGTTGAGCGGTTGGAGTCACTCATGGCTTGCGGGGAGTTGAAGGGGCTTTTCTCCGGGTCACACGGTGGGCGGCCTGGGTGTGGGCGGCTTTTTCCACGGCCCTTTCACGGACGAGTTCCTGGGCGATGGAGAGCTTCAGCTCGGACTCCTCGTCCTCGGCTTCGGCCTGGAGCATGGCGATCTGGGCCTGGATGGCCTTGCGCTTGCTGGCGAGCTGGCGCTCCTTGCGGATCTGCTCCTCGAGGCGGAATTTGGCGTCCTGGATCTCCTGGTCCTGCTGGCTGATGCGGGCGCTGCCGGTGACGACCTGGTTCCCCCGGATGTAGACGTCCACGAGGTCGATGCCGTCATCACTGAGGATGAACTCACGGACCTGGTTGGAGTGGGAGATGCCGCGGGCTTTCAGCACGTAGAGGGTGCGGTTGCGCTCGCCATTGTGCTCCAGGTTGCGGAGGAGCAGCCAGGTGTCCGTGAGGGAGGAGACGCCGACCTGGGAGTCTTCAGGGGCAGAATTCAGGCTGCCGCCGGAGGTGAGGCTGGTGAAGACGGCGGTGACGCCATCCTTCTTCAGGTAGTCGATCAGGCGCATGAGGGTGGCCTTGACCTCCATGTCCTCGCGCTCGAGGGAAAGATTGCTGATGGGGTCCACGGCGACCACGGAGGGGCGGAACTCGCGCACGACGTCATACATGTGCACGAGGTGCTGCTCCAGGCCCTGGAGGGTGGGGCGGGAGGCGTGGATCCGCAGCAGGCCTTTTTTCACCCAGTGCTCGAGGTTGATGCCGATGGACTGCATGTTCCGCATGATCTGGGAGGCGGACTCCTCATAGGCAAAGAGGAGGGCGCGCTCGCCACGGGCGCAGGCGGCCTCCACCATCTTCGCGGCGATGCTGCTCTTGCCCGTGCCGGCGGAGCCGGAGACGAGGACGCTGCTGCCACGGTAGACGCCCTTGTTGTCCAGCATCTCATCCAGACCGCGGATGCCGGTGGAGAGGAACTCCTTCGTGGCGCCGTGGTCCAGGCTCAGGGAGGTGATGGGCAGCACGGAGAAGCCGCGCTCGCCAATGAGGAAGGGATACTCATTCATCCCGTGGGCGGTGCCGCGATACTTCAGCACGCGCAGCCTGCGGGTGGAGATCTGGCCCTGCACACGGTGGTCCAGGACGATGACGCAGTCCGCCACATACTCCTCGAGGCCGTAGCGGGTGAGGCTCTCCTCCCCCTTCTCCCCGGTGATGATGGCGGTGACGCCGCGGTCCTTCAGCCAGCGGAAGAGGCGGCGGAGCTCGGAGCGGAGGATGGCATGATTGGTTAGGCCGGAGAAGAGCGCCTCCACGGTGTCCAGCACCACGCGCTTGGCGCCGATGGTGTCAATGGCGTGACCGAGGCGGATGAAGAGGCCCTCCAGGTCGTATTCACCGGTTTCCTCGAACTCGCTGCGGTCGATGTAGACGTGGTCGAGGAAAATCTTTTTCTGCTTCGTGAGCTTGTCGAGATCAAAGCCGAGGGAGCGCACATTGGCGGTGAGCTCGGCGGCATTTTCCTCAAACATCATGAAGACGCCGGGCTCGTCAAACTGCATGGCGCCGCGGACGAGGAACTCGAGGGCGAGCATGGTCTTGCCACAGCCGGCACCGCCGCAGACCAGGGTGGGGCGTCCCCGGGGCAGGCCGCCGCCAGTGACCTCATCGAGTCCCTGGATGCCGGTGAGGGCTTTGGGGATGGTGAGGGCGGGGACGGCCTGTGGGGCTTTGGACTGAGGTTTCTTCTGGGCGGATTTCATGGGGCGGTAACAAGCGCTTCCTGTGGCGAGGCAGACAGGTGAACGAGGCGTGAGATGGCCTGATGGAGGGCGGCGAATTCGATGGGCTTGGTGAGATGCTCGCTGAAGCCGGCCTGGCGGCTGCGCTCCACGTCGTCATCCATGCCGAAGCCGCTCATGGCGATGGCGGCGGGGCGCTGACCGCGCATGGCGGTGAGCTGCTCCACGAGCTCCGTGCCACGGCCATCTGGCAGGCCGATGTCTGAGATGAGGACCTGGAAGTCATACTCACGGGCGACCTCGAGCGCCTCGGCGATGCTGCTGGCGGTGCGGATGAAGTAACCGCGGCGTTTGAGCAGGCGGATGAGGGTGTTCAGCGTGTCCTGATGATCCTCCACCACGAGCAGGCGCACGCCGGGCAGGGGCTCGGGCTCGGTCTTCCGCACCTCGCTGGGCTGGGACTCCACGGCGCTCTGGATGAGCTGGATGGTGAAGGTGGAGCCGCAGTTCATGCCCTCACTGCGGACAGAGATGTCACCGCTGTGCATCTGCACGAGCGCCTTGCAGATGGCGAGGCCGAGGCCGAGGCCGGTCTGGGAGCGCTGCGCGCCCTGCTCAAAGGCATCAAAGATGCGGTCCACCTTTTCCGGAGAGATGCCGATGCCCTGGTCCACGATCTCAATGACGACGAGGGAGCCAGGCTCCGTGACGCGGGTGCGCACCTCGATGCTGCTGCCGTCCGGGCTGAACTTGGCGGCATTCGTGAGCACGTTCCAAAAGACCTGCTGAAGACGGGCGAAGTCACCGCGCACCTGGGCAGCGCCGGCCTCCAGTTTTTCCACGACCTGGATGCCGCGCTTCGTGAGCTCCGCCTGGCAGATCTTGATGGCCTGGCGCAGGACCTCATGGACCTCCACGGACTGCAGCTCGAGGCGCAGCTTGCCATTCCGGATGCGGGCCAGGTCTAACAAATCATCAATCAAGCGTGCCTCCAGCCGCACATTCCGCTGGATGGTGTCAATGTGCTCGCGGATCTCCGGCGGGCAGTCGATCTCCTCCAGCAGGGTGACGGCGTGGACGATGGGGGAGAGAGGGGTGCGCAGCTCATGGGAGAGCATGGCGAGGAAGCGGTCCTTGGCGGCGTTTGCCTCCTCGGCCTCGGCCTGGGCCAGCTCCGCGCGGATGCGGCGCTCACGCTCCTCGGCCTCACGCAGCAGGCCTTCATTACGCGCGGCCAGCTCCACATTGGCGATGCGCAGGGCATCCTCCGCGGCCTGCGCGGTGCGGTTCATGGCGGCGAGGGCGCGGGTCTTTTTAAAGAGCTCCACGAAGACGTTCACCTTGGAGCGCAGGACCTGGGGATTGATGGGCTTCGTCAGATAGTCCACGGCGCCCACATCATACCCGAGCACGGCATGCTCATCCTCGCGGTAGTGGGCGGTGAGGAAGATGATGGGGATGTGCTGGGTGCGGCGGCGCTGCTTGATCATCTGGGCCAGCTCAAAGCCGGTCATGCCGGGCATCTGGATGTCCAGGATGAGCAGGGCAAACTCCTCCTCCGTGACGAGCGCCATGAGGGCCGCCTCAGCGGACTCGGCGCGCACCAGACGGTAGTCAGCATCGTCGAGCAGACTCTCGAGCACCCGGAGATTCTTGGGCTCGTCGTCCACGATCAAAATGTTGATGGAGGGGTCCATTTTTGGGAGGTGTGGACTAATGGGAAATTCGCATCTTGGGAAGAGGTTTTGCGAGGGGGGCGGGCGGATCGTTTAATGATCGGCAGCGGACTGTCCGGCGGGCGGTTTTCTCTGCAGGTTTTTGTCCACGATGGCGGCGATGATGATGAGGAAGGCGGTGAGCCGGAGGAGATAGAGATGATAGCCGTCCTCATGGCCCTGGGAGAAGGCCACGAGCAGGCCGCGATTCAGTCCGAGGAGTCCGAAGGCCAGGGCAAAAAGCAGGAAGAGGCGGTCACGCGTCTCTCTCCAGTAACGAAGGAAAAAAATCCCCGCGATGATGAAGGCTGTGGAGATGGCACCTTGGAGAAACGATTCCATAAAGGGCGGCGGTTGTTACTTTCTGTCCTCCCAGATCATGCCGTAAAGAAGGAGGCCGAGGCCGATGAGCGGGATGTCTCCACGCCAGGGAATGTCGTCAGAGCCAGCCCAGAGGGTGCGGTCGAGAAACAGCAGGAGATTTTCGAGGGTGAGGAAGGAGAAGCAGAGGCCGCTCCAGAGCAGGAGGCGGACGCGTGACCGGCGGAAGCCACGGAACAGCAGGACCGTGCAGAGCAGGGCCGTGACGGCGCAGAGGAAGTAGATGAGCGTGGCCATGTGGAGGTCTCAGCTTACTTCGATTTGCGGATGCGGAAGGCATCGGCAAAGGCCTGGGGTTCCGAGGGGCGTGAATAGATCATGCGGATGAGGGAGACGGGGCGCTCCCGGTCGAGTTCAGCGAGCCTGCGCATCATGGTGGCGAGCTCCTCCCGGCGGGGTGCGTAGCGGAAGCAGTGGTCTGGTTCCGTCCGCACGAAACCCTGCGCGTGGAGCTCTGAGACGATCTTCTGGACGACGGGTGGCGGCAGGCGCAGACGGCCGACGATCTCAGACTCCTGCCAGCAGCGCTCAGGGTCATCATAAAGCAGCAGCACCACGCGGAAGTGATCGACCGAATGAATGTAGGCGTGAATGAATTCACGTGCTTGTTCAAGGGGGTCGTTGTCATCCATTCGTGTTTGGGATTGGGGGGAGATGGAGGTGGCGGGGTGGAGGGATCAGCGGAACAACCAGACGCGCATGAGGGAGAGCAGCTGGTCGGTGTTCACCGGTTTGGCGATGTAGTCACTGGCACCGGCATCGAGACATTTTTCGCGGTCGCCCTTCATGGCCTTGGCGGTGAGGGCCAGGATGGGGAGGGTGCGGAAGGCGGGATTCTTGCGGATCTCCTTCATGGTCTCATAGCCGTCCATGTCAGGCATCATGATGTCCATGAGGACGATGCTGAGGTCAGGCGTGCTCTCGATGATGTCGATGGCGCTGCGGCCATTGGTGGTGCTGAGGATGTCCATCTCCTGATTCTCAAGGAGGGAGGTGAGGGCGAAGATATTGCGCGCGTCATCATCGACGATGAGGACCTTGCGGTGGCGGAGGACCTCGCTGGAATTATGCAGGCGCTCGAGCATGGCCTGCTTCTCCGGCGGCAGATCAGTGACCACGCGGTGGAGGAAGAGGGCGGTCTCATCCAGCAGGCGCTCAGGGGAGCGGACGTCCTTGAGGACGATGCTTTTGGCCATGGTCTTGAGCTTGATCTGCTCATCCGTGCTGAGGTCCTTGCCGGTGAAGACGACGACGGGCAGCTCGGCCAGCTTGGGATTCGCGTGCATCTTCTCCAGCAGCTCAAAGCCGGTCATGTCAGGCAGGCGGAGGTCCAGCACCACGCAGTCAAAGCCCTCCTTGACCATGGCATCCAGGGCATCCGCGCCGGTGGAGGCGGCGACGACCTCGATGTCCTTGTAACCGAGCAGCTCGACGATGGACTGGCGCTCGATGTCGTTGTCCTCGACGATGAGCAGGCGCTTCGTGCGGGGAGCGGTGAAGCTCTTGATGCGGTCAAAGGCGGCCTCGAGTCCGGTGGTGGTGGGCTCTTTGACGAGATAGGCGAAGGCACCATGAGAGAGGCCGTGATGGCGCTCCTCCTCCAGGGTGACGATCTGCACGGGGATGTGGCGTGTGCTGGCGTCCAGCTTGAGCTGGTTCAGCACGGTCCAGCCGAGCATGTCCGGCAGGAAGATGTCCAGCGAGATGGCGGAGGGGCGGAACTGCCGCGCGAGCGAGAGGCCGAGGGTGCCCTTGTTGGCCACGATGCCGCGGAAGCCCTTGTCACGGGCCAGGCCGAGGAGGATGCGGGCGTAGTGCGGATCATCCTCGACGACGAGGAGCACGGGGTCATTTTCCTCGATGATGTTCCGGTCATCATCAATGTGCTCCTCACGGGAGGGTGGCAGGACGTGGACGGTGGTCGGCTCGTTCGGCGCCTTGGTCCGGGGGGCGGCGCGCATGCTGTCTGAGCCGGAGTAGTGCAGCGGCAGGAAGAGGGTGAAGGTGCTGCCCTGACCGTGGACGCTCATGAGCTTGATCTCACCGCCGAGCAGGAGGGCCAGCTCACGGCTGATGGCGAGGCCGAGACCAGTGCCGCCGTATTTGCGGGAGGTGCCGGCATCCGCCTGCTGGAAGGCCTCAAAGATGAGGCGCTGCTTCTCCGGCGCGATGCCGATGCCGGTGTCCTGCACGGCGAAGGCGACGACCTGCTGCGCCTTGCTGAGCACGGGATGGTCCGGGCTCCAGCCCTGGGTGGCGAGATCCACGCGCACCTCCACCTGGCCATGGGCGGTGAATTTGACCGCATTGGAGAGGAGGTTTTTGAGGATCTGCTGCAGGCGCTTCGGATCGCTGTCCATGGTGCCTGGGAGGCCGTCTGAGAAGCGCACATTGAAGGGCAGGGCTTTGGCCTCGGCCACGTGGCGGAAGTTGCGGTCGATGTTCTCGCGCAGGCCGGCGAAGGTGATCTCCTCGATTTCCACGGTGACGGTTCCGGACTCGATCTTGGAGAGATCCAGAATGTCGTTGATGAGGTGGAGAAGGTCGGAGCCGGAGGAGTTGATGTTGCGGGAGAACTCGGTCTGCTTGGGGGAGAGATTCCCGGGGGCATTTTCCGCGAGCTGCTGGCTGAGGATGAGGATGGAATTCAGCGGCGTGCGCAGCTCGTGAGACATGTTCGCGAGGAACTCGGACTTGTATTTGGAGGTGAGGGCCAGCTCGGCGGCCTGCTCTTCCAGGGCGCGGCGGGCCTGCTCCACTTCCTCGTTCTTGCGCTCCACCTCGGCATTCTGCTGGGCCAGGAGGCGGGCCTTGGTGCCGAGCTCTTCGTTCGTCTGCTGGAGCTCGCTCTGGCGGTTCTGCAGCTCCACGGTGAGCTGCTGGGATTGAGTCAGCAACCCCTCGGTCCTCATGGTGGCCTCGATGGTGTTAAACACGGCGCCGATGCTGAGGGTGAGCTGCTCGAGGAAGGTGAGATTCACCACGGTGAGCGGATGCAGGGAGGCGAGCTCGATGACGGCCTTGGTCTGGCCTTCAAAGAGCACGGGCAGCACGATGATGTTCACCGGCTGGGTCTCGCCGAGGCTGGAGGAGATGAGGAACTCCGCCGGCACATCCGTGAGCAGGATGCGCTGTTTCTCCACCGCGCACTGACCGGCGAGGCCCTCGCCCAGGCGCAGGGATTTGGAGAGCTTCTTGCCACCATGAGCATAGCTGGAAAGCAGCTTCAGGCGTGCGTCACCGGGATTGCCGGTGAGATGGTAGATGGTGCCCTGGTGGGCATTCACCAGCGGCGCCAGTTCAGAGAGCAGCATCTGGCCCACGGTGTTCAGCTCGCGCTGGCCCTGGAACATGCCGGTGAACTTGGCGAGGTTCGTCTTCAGCCAATCCTGCTCGCGGTTACTCTCCGTGGTCTCACGGAGGTTGGAGATCATGGTGTTCAGGTTTTCCTTCAGCTCAGCCACCTCGCCTCGGGTCTCCACCTGGATGGAGCGGGTAAGGTCACCCTTGGTCACGGCCGTGGCCACTTCCGCGATGGCGCGGACCTGGGTGGTGAGATTGGCGGCGAGGAGGTTCACGTTACCGGTGAGATCCTTCCACGTGCCGGCGGCACCGGGCACGTTGGCCTGGCCGCCGAGACGACCCTCCACCCCCACCTCGCGGGCCACGTTCGTCACCTGATCGGCAAAGGTGGCGAGGGTGTCCGTCATGTTGTTGATGGTGTCCGCGAGCGCGGCCACCTCGCCCTTCGCCTGCACGGTGAGGCGCTGGGTGAGATTCCCATTCGCCACGGCGGTCACGACCTTCACGATGCCGCGCACCTGGTCGGTGAGATTGGAGGCCATGAAGTTCACACTATCGGTTAGGTCTTTCCAGGTTCCGGCCACGCCGGGCACCTGGGCCTGGCCGCCGAGCTTGCCCTCCGTGCCCACTTCACGGGCCACGCGGGTCACCTCACCGGCGAAGGCGTTCAACTGATCGACCATGGTGTTGATGGTGTTTTTCAGCTCCAAAATCTCACCCTTCACGTCCACAGTGATCTTGCGGTTCAAGTCACCTCGGGCCACGGCGGTGGTCACCTCGGCGATGTTACGCACCTGCGTGGTCAGATTATTCGCCAGGCCGTTCACGGTGTCCGTGAGATCCTTCCAGGTTCCGGCCACACCGGGCACGGCCGCCTGACCGCCGAGACGCCCTTCCGTGCCCACCTCACGGGCCACGCGGGTCACTTCCGAGGCGAAGGAGCGGAGCTGCTCCACCATGGTGTTGATGGTTTCCTTGAGCTGCAAAATTTCACCACGCACGTCCACGGTGATCTTCTTGGAAAGGTCACCATTGGCCACGGCGATGGTCACCTCGGCGATGTTACGCACCTGGCCGGTGAGATTTGAGGCCATGGAGTTCACGTTGTCCGTGAGATCCTTCCAGGTTCCGGCCACGCCGGGCACCGTGGCCTGGCCGCCGAGCTTCCCTTCCGTGCCCACTTCTCGGGCCACGCGGGTCACTTCGGAAGCGAAGGCGGAGAGCTGGTCCACCATGGTGTTCATGGTTTCCTTGAGCTGGAGAATCTCGCCCTTCACGTCCACGGTGATCTTGCGGCTGAGATCACCACGCGCGATGGCGGTGGCCACGTCGGCGATGTTACGCACCTGGCCGGTGAGATTGGAGGCCATGGAGTTCACGTTGTCCGTGAGATCCTTCCAGGTTCCGGCGACACCGGGCACCTGGGCCTGACCGCCGAGCTTGCCATCTGTGCCCACCTCACGGGCCACGCGGCTCACCTCGGCGGCGAAGGAGCGGAGCTGGTCCACCATCGTATTAATGGTTTCCTTCACTTCCAAAATCTCACCGCGCACGTCAGCGGTGATCTTCTTGGAAAGGTCACCATTCGCCACGGCGATGGTCACCTCGGCGATGTTTCGCACCTGGCCGGTGAGATTGTTCGCCATGAAGTTCACACTATCGGTTAGGTCTTTCCAGGTGCCGGCCACGCCGCCCACCTGGGCCTGACCGCCGAGCTTGCCCTCGGTGCCCACTTCACGGGCCACGCGGGTCACTTCCGAGGAGAAGCCGTTCAACTGGTCCACCATGGTGTTCATGGTTTCCTTGAGCTGCAGGATCTCGCCCTTCACCTCCACGGTGATTTTTCGGGAAAGGTCACCCTTGGCGATGGCGGTGGCCACTTCGGCAATGTTACGCACCTGGCCGGTGAGATTGGAGGCCATGAAGTTCACGTTGTCCGTGAGATCCTTCCACGTGCCGGCCACGCCGGGCACCGCGGCCTGTCCACCGAGCTTGCCTTCCGTGCCCACCTCACGAGCCACACGGGTCACTTCGGAGGCAAAGCCGTTCAACTGATCGACCATGGTGTTGATGGTGTTTTTCAGCTCCAAGATCTCACCCTTCACTTCCACGGTGATCTTGCGGCTCAAGTCACCACGAGCCACGGCGGTGGTCACGTCGGCGATGTTTCGCACCTGGCCGGTGAGGTTGTTTGCCATGGAGTTCACGTTGTCCGTGAGATCCTTCCAGGTTCCGGCCACACCGCGCACCTGGGCCTGGCCGCCGAGCTTGCCCTCCGTGCCCACTTCACGGGCCACGCGGCTCACTTCGGAAGCGAAGCCGTTCAGCTGATCGACCATCGTGTTGAGCGTGTTCTTGAGCTCCAAGATTTCACCCTTCACGTCCACGGTGATCTTCTTGGAAAGGTCACCATTCGCCACAGCGGTGGCCACATCAGCGATGTTACGCACCTGGCCGGTGAGGTTGGAGGCCATGGAGTTCACGTTGTCCGTGAGATCCTTCCACGTTCCGGCCACACCGGGCACCACGGCCTGACCGCCGAGCTTGCCCTCCGTGCCCACTTCACGGGCCACGCGGCTCACTTCACCGGCGAAGCCGTTCAACTGGTCCACCATGGTGTTGATGGTGTTTTTCAGCTCCAGGATCTCGCCCTTCACTTCCACGGTGATCTTGCGGCTCAAGTCACCATTCGCCACGGCCGTGGTCACGTCGGCGATGTTACGCACCTGGGAGGTGAGGTTCGTCGCCATGGCGTTCACACTATCAGTTAGGTCTTTCCAGGTGCCGGCCACACCGCGCACCTCGGCCTGACCACCGAGCTCGCCCTCCGTGCCCACTTCTCGGGCCACGCGGGTCACTTCGGAAGCGAATCCATTCAACTGATCGACCATCGTGTTGATGGTGTTTTTCAGCTCCAGGATCTCTCCCTTCACGTCCACGGTGATCTTCTTGGAAAGGTCACCATTGGCCACGGCGGTGGTCACATCGGCGATGTTACGCACCTGGCCGGTGAGGTTGGAGGCCATGAAGTTCACGTTGTCCGTGAGATCCTTCCAGGTTCCGGCCACACCGCGCACCTCGGCCTGGCCACCTAGCTTGCCTTCCGTGCCCACCTCGCGGGCCACGCGGGTCACTTCGGAGGCGAAGCCGTTCAACTGATCGACCATGGTGTTGATGGTGTTTTTCAGGGCGAGGATCTCGCCCTTCACATCCACGGTGATTTTGCGGGAAAGGTCACCCTTGGCCACGGCGGTGGTCACTTCCGCGATGTTACGCACCTGGCCGGTGAGATTGGAGGCCATGGAGTTCACACTATCGGTGAGGTCTTTCCAGGTGCCGGCCACGCCGCCCACCTGCGCCTGGCCGCCGAGCTTGCCTTCCGTGCCCACTTCTCGGGCCACGCGGGTCACTTCGGAGGAGAAGCCATTGAGCTGATCCACCATGGTGTTGATGGTTTCCTTGAGCTCCAGGATCTCGCCCTTCACGTCCACAGTGATCTTGCGGGAAAGGTCACCACGAGCCACGGCGGTGGTCACGGTGGCGATGTTACGCACCTGGGCGGTGAGGTTGGTGGCCATGGCGTTCACGGAGTCCGTGAGATCCTTCCACGTGCCGGCCACACCGGGCACCACGGCCTGGCCGCCGAGGCGTCCGTCCGTGCCCACCTCACGGGCCACGCGGGTCACCTCAGAGGCGAAGGAGCGGAGCTGGTCCACCATGGTGTTGATGGCTTCCTTGAGCTGCAAAATTTCACCGCGCACGTCCACGGTGATCTTCTTGGAAAGGTCACCATTCGCGACGGCGATGGTCACGTCCGCAATGTTACGCACCTGGGCGGTGAGATTTCCCGCCATCTGGTTCACGGACTCGGTGAGATCCTTCCACACCCCGGACACGCCCTTCACCTGGGCCTGGCCGCCGAGCTTGCCCTCCGTGCCCACTTCTCGGGCCACGCGGGTCACCTCAGACGTGAAGACGGTGAGCTGCTCGATCATCGTGTTCACCAGCTTGGCGGAGCGGAGGAACTCGCCGCGCAGCGGTCGTCCATCCACCTCGAGCTCCATGGACTGGCCGAGATCCCCTTTGGCCACGGCACCGATGGTGCGCGCGACATCCGTGGTGGGGCGCACGAGGTCGTCCAGCAGGGTGTTGATGGCGTCCACCTTCACCGCCCAGTCACCGATGGCGCCGGGCACGGACATGCGCTGCTTCAGGCGGCCTTCCTTGCCGACGGAAACGCTAAGGCGCATGACCTCCTGGGTGATTCGGTCCTCATGGGCGAGCAACTGATTCAGCGCCTCCGCGATGCGGCCCTCAACGCCCTCTGAATCCGTGGGCAGACGCACGGAGAAATCACCGTCACGAAAGGCCTGGATGACACCGAGGAGCTCCATCTCCCAGCTCTTGCCCGAGCTCCCGGGCTTTCGGGAATTCCGGACAGGGGCGTCTAGAACGGCTGATGCAGCGGAAACGGAGGCAGCAGGAGAGAGCGTTTTTTTGGCCATGGCGAGAGATTCAATGTAGGGGCTATCGCACCTCCGTCACTATCAGGTTGTATTCGGAGGCAAAGATCAGGGAAACCCTGATGCGAAGCCTGGGCGGCCCATCTCCTGATGCGTGGCTCAGGCGGCGTCCTGATGGGCGGCGGGGAGGCTGTGCGGATGGGTTTTTCACAGACCGACCGCGCGTGATGAGGGGCCGAGTGCGCGCCCACGCTTGAAGTTATTCAGAAGGCGGGCGGCGGACTTATTTGAAATCTTGTTAGGCTGGTGAAGACGCGAAGTCTCGTAGGCTGCGGAGGGAAAAGCCTGTGCGCTGCCTGAAGCAGGCCGTGATGCTGGCTCGATCCCGCGGCGGCCAGGGGCGGGGGCGTGGTTTAATTCACAGGTTATGCACAAGAAATCCACAGGTGGATCCAGGGCGCGGCGCGGTCCTGGGGACAAGGAAAGCGCCCATCAGGACGGGGCCTGATGGGCGCATGAAGGATACCCTGATGCCCGGAGGATCGGGCGGGGCCTAGGCGGCGGTGATGGGGGCGGTCTTGGCCCAGCAGCGCAGGACCTCCGCCACGCTCCAGGCCTGGGCGATGCAGGCGCGCTGGGTGAAGGGCTCCTCGGCATCAAAGACCTCGCTGATGGAGCCGACGCAGCCGTGGTCCAGGTGGGCGATGAGGCCTTCCAGATACCGGCGAGCGCCGGCGTAGTCCTCGGGGTGGATCTTCAGCCAGCCATCAATGAAGGGGCCGATGAGCCAGGCCCAGGCGGTGCCCTGATGATAGGCCGCGTCACGGGCGCGGAGATCGCCGAAGTAGTGGGACTTGTAGTCCGGATGGGCGCGGGAGAGGGTGCGCAGGCCCACGGGGGTGAGCAGCTCGGTGCGCACCTTTTCCATCACGGGCTCCCAGCGGGCCTGGTCCAGCACGGGATGGCGGAGGGAGATGGCGAAGACTTGGTTAGGCCGGAGGGCGGTGTCGTCCCCCTGCTCGCCGTCCACCACGTCATAGAGATGACCGAGCTGGTCCGACCAGAAGCGCTTGTTGAAGGAGACGCGGGCGCGCTCCGCATGCTCGGCATAGGGGCGCGCGGCCTCCGGGCCCTGCTCGGTGGCGACCCAGCCCTCCACAAGGCGGAGCGCATTATACCAGAGGGCATTGATCTCCACGGCCTTGCCCCGGCGCGGGGTGACGACCCAGCCATCGACCTTGGCATCCATCCAGGTGAGCTGGTAGCCCTCGGCGCCCTGGCGCAGCAGGCCGTCCGCGGGATCGACACCGATGCCGAAGCGGGTGCCGCGCAGATGATGATCGATGATGTCCAGGAGCTTTGGCAGCAGGTGCTGGAGGGTGGCGCGGTCCTGGGTGACCTCGAGGTAGCGATCGACCGCATGGAAGAACCACAGGGTGGCATCGGCGGTGTGGTAGACGCCATCACGCTTGCCATCCGGGAAGTAGTTCGGGATCAGGCCATCGCGGATATAATGCGCGAAGGTGCGGAGGATCCAGCGCGCCTCATGATGACGGCCGGTGGTGAGGGTGAGACCCTCAAAGCTGATCATGGTATCGCGCCCCCAGTCGGTGAACCAATGATAACCAGCGATGACGCTGCGCACCTCCTCACCGGCGGCCTTGGCGCGGGCCGCGTCCTCCACACGACTGGCGGGGGTGATGATGAACTGATCCGCCGCGAGCACGAGCTCCGAGGCGGGTGACTCCTGCACGCTCGGCGCGGCGGCACTGACCAGATTTTGGCGGCGCGAGATGCCGGCGTGCATGGCGGTGTCCGGATGGATGGCGAGGATGGTGGGCCAGTCCTCACAAGAGGCGACGAGGGTCACAGGGCGGTTCGGGCAGAGCTCCACACTGAAGGAGCCCGGGCTCCACAGCGTGCCCTGCGAGCCATAACCGCGCGCGGCTTCCGTGGGGTAGGCGATGTCACGCAGACGACCGCCATCATGGGTGAAGGTGGCCTTGTCATCATGGACATAGAGGCGCAGCGCGTGAGGCAGCGCAGGATTGGTGAGCTCATAGCGGCGCTCATGGATCTGCAGCGTGTAGGGGGACTCCAGCGGGAGGGCCACATCATCCTCATAACCACGGAAGTGCACGGAGGGGCGCAGCTCCAGGCGCGCGCAGGCCTGGCCGGAAAGCAGCTCATAGGTGACGTGCAGGGTGTTCTGACCATGGATGAGCAGCAGGCGCTTTTCGATGAGGTAGCCCTCGGCCTCAAAGACCCAGATGGGCAGGCCATGCTCCAGGCGGAACTCCTTCACATAATGCTCGCGGTGGCCGGGGGAGCCGGTCTCGCTGGGGTCCTCACCGCCGATGAGGATGCGGACGCCATTCGGCAGCTGCAAAGTCTCGGCCATGTGATTCAGCATGACCATGCGGCCATAGGGCGCGGGCAGCGCGGCGACGAGCATGCCATGATAGCGGCGTGAGACCATGCCGCAGATGGTGCCGGAGCCGTAGCCACCGAGGCCATTGGTGATGAGCCATTCACGGCGGAGGATTTCGCGGGCATTGTCAGCCTGCGCTTGAGCGATGTCGATGCGACGGGTGAGTTCGGCGTTCATGATGCGGAAGCAGAAGCAGAAGTGGAAGGGGTAGCAGGAGCAGGAGCAGGGATGAGGAGCGCGGCGGATTCAGCGGGCAGGTTCCAGTTGTCTTCGGAATCAAAAGCAGGGGTGCCACCACCGCCGTAGCGGGGATCCTCACTGCTCCAGGCGGTGGTCCAGACGCAGCCGAGAGGCGGCGCGAGGAGGGGATCGGGAGCGGGATCGAGATGGAGATGCGCGCCGAGATTGATCAGCAGCAGGCGGTCATCCTGGTCACGGCCAAAGTAGCGCATGACGAAGGCGGAGGCACCGAGCACGGAGCCGTCAAAGGTGCCGCGCTCCGCCTTGCCTAACAAAGGATCTTCCCGGCGGATGCGCAGGAGGTCACGGTGCAGGGCCAGCACGTCCGCGTTCTTCTCGCGGTCCTTGAGGTCGAGCTTGCAGCGGAGGAAGGTCTCCTCCCGCTCCGGGTTCGGGATGAGGGCGGCCACATCCTCCGAAGCGATGCTGGGGAACTGCGCGAGGAACTCCTCCCGGCCCTTGGCGACGGCGGCGGCGAGCTCGGGATTATGATCCGCAAAGTAGAGGAAGGGGGTGGAGGCGGCGAACTCCTGGCCCTGGAAGAGCATGGGCGTGTTTGGCGAGAGCAGGAGCAGCGCGGTGAAGGCGCGGAACTTCGCCGCACTGGTCAGGGTGTGCACGCGGCGGCCCCAGAGCGAGTTGGCGATCTGGTCGTGATTCTGCAGGAAGTTCACGAAGTTCCCGGACTTGAGATCCAGGCAGGGGGTGCCGCGGCGCGCGCTCTGCCATTTGTAGCGCTGACCCTGGAAGAGGAAGCCCCACTTCGCCGCGGAGAGGAACTCCTGGGGCGAGCCATGGTAGTCGGTGTAGTAGGCCTCGTTACGCCCGGTCATGGCGACGATGGCGGTGTGGTGGAAATCGTCATTCCACAGCGCATCGATGCCGTAACCACCCTTTTCGATAGGCCGGAGGAGCTGCGCATGCTGCGGCTCGTTTTCCCCGACGAGGTAGACGGTGCGGCCCTTGGCGGCCTCATGCACACGGACGGTGATGTCCGCGAGCACGTGCGGCGTGGAGTTGTCAATGATGGCCTGGGTGGCGTCCAGGCGGAGGCCATCGCAGTGGAACTCGTCAATCCAGTAACCGGCATTGGCGATGAAGAACTCGCGCGTGGACTTGCTGTCCTTGTCATCGAAGTTCATGCTGTCGCCCCAGTCGTTTTTGTGGGTCTCGCTGAAGTAGTCGTCGGAGAATTGGCGCAGGTAGTTGCCATCCGGACCGAGATGGTTGTAGACCACGTCCAGCAGCACGCCGAGGCCCAGCGCGTGGGCGCGGTCCACGAAGCGGCGGAAGTCATCCGGCCGGCCATAGAGGCGGGTGGGGGCGTAGAGGTTCACGCCATCATAGCCCCAGCCATAGCGGCCGGGGAAGTCCGCCACGGGCATGACCTCCAGCAGGGTCACGCCGAGATCGGCGAGGTGCGGGAGCTGCGCGGTGGCGGCGGCCCAGGTGCCCTCCGGCGTGAAGGTGCCGATGTGCATTTCATAAATGACGCGGCGCTCAGGGGTGACCCCGCGCCAGGCCTGATCCGTCCAGGTGAAGGTCCCGGGATCAATGATCTCCGAGGCGCCATGTGGACCGGTGGGCTGGAAGCGTGAGGCCGGATCCGCATAGGCACCGCTATCCAGCTGATACTTGTAGTGCATGCCCGCGGCTGCCTTGGGCGCGCTGCCTGACCAGTAGCCGCCGGGTTCTGATTTCAGCGGGATGGTTTCGGCATCCGCCAGGTCTTCCCGGGCGGAGAGAAGCACAGAGGCTTTCTTGGACGCGGGCGCCCAGACGCGGAAGTGCACACCTCCTCCGGGCTGAAGCTCAGCCCCTATGGGGAGACGGCGCGTGGTATCATCTTTGGCTAGGGTCATGGGGGGAATCGGGATCAGGATCAGGTCTCGGAAATGTCACTGCGCAGGATCTGCCAGGCGAGGGCGGCGCTGCCGGCGACGGCGAAGAAAAAGAAGATCATGGCCACACCGGGGTAACCCCAGATGCGGAAGTCCGTGTCCACGCGCATGAGCAGCGCGGCACCGATGATCAGGGCGGCCAGGATGAGGCCGAGGGTGATGCGGTTGGCGATCTTCTGGAGGGTGGAGATGATGAGCTTCTCATTGAAGGAGTCCACCTTCACGCGAAGCTTGTTGTTAGACACGAGCTCCATGAGCTTGTTCATGCGGCCGGGGAGCTGCTCCAGGAACTCCTTGGCCTCCAGCATGAGGCCGAAGAGATTGCCCGAGGAGAAGCTTTTCAGCGCCTGCGCACGCATGATCTCGGAGCCGTTCCGGCGCACGGATTCATTCGGGTCAAAGCTGGGGGAGAGGGTGCGGCCGACGAGGTCGAGGTTCAGCAGCGTCTTGCCTAACAAGGTAAACTCCGGCGGCACGCGCAGGTGGCAGTCTCCGGCGATGCGCTGGACGTCCAGCACCACGCGGCCGATCTGCAGCTCGGCGAGCGTGGAGGTGCGCTGCTGGTTCACCACGTCCGCGATGCGGCGCTTGAAGGTGAGGGCGTCGTAGTCGGCATCGGGCTCGCCCATTTTTTCGGCCACCAGGGCAGCCTGGTCGCCATTGCCCTCGCTGATGCCGAGCAGCAGCTTCAGCAGGAGGTCCTGCATGTTCCGCCCCACGCGGCCGACCATGCCGAGATCCAGCAGGGCGATCTGGTGGTCCTCGGTGAGGAAGACATTCCCCGGATGGGGGTCCGCATGAAACACGCCCATGACGAGGATCTGGTGCAGGTAGGCCTGGAAGAGCTCCTCGGCGAGCGCGTCACCATCGATGTCCAGCCGCACAAGCGGGCTGTATTTGGTGATCTTGTGACCGGTGACATGCTCCATGGTGAGCACGCGGCCGGAGGAGTAGTCCTCGATGGGCGCGGGGATGAGGATGCGGGGGAAGGCGGTGAGATTTTCCCGCATGAGGCGGAGGTTCGCGGCCTCCAGGCGGTAGTCGAGCTCACGGAGGAGGGACTTGCGCAGCTCTTCCACAATCTGTGTTAGGCCGTAGCGCTGGCCAAAGGCCGTGTGCACGTCCATGAACTGCGCCAGCTCGGCCATGGCCTCGAGGTCATGGGAGACGGTCTCACGCGCATCCGGGCGCTGGACTTTGACCACCACGTTCTGGCCGCTGCGCAGGATGGCGCGGTGGACCTGGCCGAGGGAGGCGGCGGCGATGGGCACGGGATCAAACTCGATGAAGGCCTTGGAAAGGCGTGCGCCGACCTCGACGGAGACGATGGCCTGCACCTGCTCAAAGGGAAAAGGCTCCACGTGGTCCTGCAGGCGCGAGAGGGCATCCATGTAGCCCTGGGGGATGAAGTCTGAGCGCGTGGAGAGAAGCTGCGCGAGCTTGATGTAAGTGGGCCCGAGCTTCTCGACATCGGCGGCGAGGGCCTTGGCCTCCAGCGGCACGGGCGGTGTGCGCGCAAAGGGCAGGGGATCATCAATGATGGGGGCGTTCTTCACGAGATCCCCGTGCCCATACTTGTAAAACAGCATGAGCAGATCACGGTAGCGTTTGAGATTCGCGGGCTTCAAGGAGAGGTTCATGGATGAGATTAGATCGGGAAGTGATCTCTCCTTCAGATCGGGTTTGAGCGGCCGTTTGAGCGTAGGAATCTCGCGCGTTTTGCACGCTTGGGATGTGAGGTGCGGGGCGGGGTTTGTGGTGGGATTGGCACGTCAGGTGCATGGGGCGGGCCGGGGGGGACGAGGTCCGATGGAGGAATGAGGACTCCCAGACATGCTGAAGTCCGCTCAGGCCTTTTGCCGGTGGAGGGATCCAACGTCCGCGCACAGCGGTGCCGCGCTTGAGCGCTTATCACCGCACTCCACGACGCTATCGCGAGGATCGCGGCCTAACGAATGGCGCGGCAGCGTCGTGGAGTGCGGTGGTCGAGAGGCCAGGGCCCCCTGGCATCGGTGACACCGCTGTCGAGCGGGGTGGATGGGACGAGTGATTCGCGAAAAGCATCCCATGCACCTGCAGGCAACTCCCCTCGCGCCACCTCACGATCCCCAGATCGCCTAAAGGCTACACTCCAACATGTGTCATCGCACCTCCCACGAGCCACGAACACGCACGTTGGAGTCCAGGCTTGAGCCGCTCTGAACTTCTCCGCCCACCTCTCATCCACCTCACCCGCGCACAGCGGTGCCGCGCCTGAGCGCTTATCACCGCACTCCACGACGCTATCACGAGGATCGCGGCCTAACGATCAGCGCGGCAGCGTCGTGGAGTGCGGTGGTCGAGATGCCAGGGGCACGTGGCCTGCTGTCAGGCAGGGCCAGGGATTCTCAGCGTGAGGAAGGGGCGGCGTCTTCGAGGATCTGGCGGGCTTCCTTGAGGGTGGAGGCGACCCAGGTGGCACCGGATTCCTTGAGGGGTTTGGCATCGCCATCACGCTCGGGGAGGGACCACTGGCAGACGAGGATCTTGACCTGGGGGAACTTGCTGCGCAGGCGGCGGCAGAGGGTGCTGGCGGCGAGCTGGGAACGCTGGGGCAGGGCGCTGATGCAGATGATGGAGGGCTTCTGCTCCTGAAGCTCGCTGACGAGCTCGCCGACGAGGCGCGGGGCATCTGAGATGTCCAGCTGGATCTCGGGCGGCAGGATGGTGGCGAGCATCTGGAGCGCCTGGGAATCTCCCTGGCCATGGAGGGCACGGCCAAAGACGCGGAAGGGTGGCGGCGCCTCCGGCTCCTCCAGCGGAGCTTCGTCATCCTGCTCCTCGTCGTTCGCCTCTTCTTTGGCGTCTTCCTTGGCCTTTTCCTTCTCGCGCTTTTTGGCCTCCTTGGCTTCTTTGGCGTCCTCTTTTTCATCCACGAGGGTGATGCTCTCACGCATGGACTGATAGATGTCCTGGGCCTCGGCAGGGGTGAGCTTTTCCACGCTCTCCTCACGGCGGGTGATGGCGAGGGCGGGCAGGGCGATGGTCTCCAGCGCGGTCTCGAGGCCGTCTTTTTTGACGGCGGCTTCCAGCAGGACCTGGGCGGCGCCTTCATTGCCGGCGAGATGATGCTGGTAGTAGCTGAGATGGGGCTGCGGCGGCGGATTTTCCCCCATCATGAGATCCACCCATTCGAGGTTCGGGATGTGCTTGCAGAAGACGACGATGCAAACGGTGAGCGGTGTGGCGAGCACGAGGCCGACGCCATCCCAGAGCCAGGTCCAGAAGGCGATGGCGACGAGCAGCGCGAAGTCTGAGACGCCGACGCTGTGGCCGTAGAGAACGGGCTCAAGGAACATGTTTGTGCCGAGCTCCAGGACGATGACGAGGGCGATGACCATGAGCGGCAGGGTCCAGCCATCAAAGACGGTGAGGCTGAGGCCGATGGGCAGCACGGCGACGATCCACGGGCCGACATACGGGATGAAGCGGAACATGCCGGCGAGCGCGCCCCAGAGCACGACATAGGGCAGGCCGATGAGGAAAAGGCCGGTGGCGAGGAGGATGGCGTAGATGCCATTTACCGTGGTCTGCATGAGCAGGTAACGGCTGATGCGGTCTGCGGCCTCGCCAAAGGCCTTGGTGGTGAGGGTGAGGCGGCTGTAACCGACGAGACGGGCGATGCGCTGGCTGATCTCATCCATGCGCAGGAGCATGAAAATAACAAAAAGGATGACCACGGCAGCGGTGCCCAGGGCCTGGGCCAGGGTGGGCACCACCATGTTCAGCCCGCGCATGAGCAGGGTCTCTGCCTCCGGCGGTGGAGGCGGCTCGGCAGGCTTCGCTTGATCGGCAGGCGGGGGCTGATCGGCAGGCTTCGCCTGGTCAGCCGGAGGTGGCTGGTCTGCAGGCTTCGCTTGGTCGGCGGGAGCAGGTGGCTGATTCGCAGGCTGTGCTTGGTTCGCGAGTGCAGGCGGCTGATTGGCCGGTGGTGTGGGGTTCGCGGGCTGCGCCTGATCCGCGGGGGCCGGTGGCTGATTGGCAGGCGGTGCCTGATCGGCAGGCGGTGCCTGATCGGCAGGCGCGGGGGCTTTGGCGGCATCGCCCGACTCAGAGGCGAGCTTTTTCGCGTCGTCTTTCTGGGAGCTGTCGCTGACGTCCCCGACGAGCTTGCGCAGCTTCTGGATGACCCCGCCCTCACCGAGGCTCTTCAGGGCCTGCACACGGCGCTGAATGTTTTGTTGATGGTTAGGCAGGTCGTTGGCGAGGCTGGCCATCTCCTTGCCGAGAAAGCCGGCGATGAGCGCCAGGGTGGAGAAGCTGATGATGGTGACGATGCAGACGCTGGCGACGCGTGGCAGGCCCCAGAGGCAGAGGCGCTTCACCAGCGGGTTTAACAAAAAGGTGAACAAGCAGGCGAGCGCCAGGGGAATGAGGACCTCCCGCCCGAGATAAAGCGAGGCGATGACCAGCAGGACCGTGAAGAACTTCAGGAAGCTGGAGAGAGTGCGGTTGGAGAGGTCCATGGAGGTGGCGGTGGGCGGGACACCGGTCTGCTTTTCGCTTATCTATCTCCAACGGTGTCACGGCTGGATGTGCCTAAACGCACCGGGGGCAAAATCGCCCGCGAGATGCAGCCACAGGAAGGCTGCGGGCCTGATTTTCAGGCATGACAATGCCCTTGGCGAAGGCCTCTGGCCTGGACGCTGGGCGGGCGGCGTGGCGCGGTGACCAGCTGTCTCCGGTGTGCGGGACTGCCCCTGCCATGGCTCACGCTTCACGGCGAAGGGTGAGCGGATGGCAGGCCCGGCGGAGACGTCACTCGAAGTTGTCTGAGGGAGCATTGTGCTCCTCGGCGGCGCGGCTGCCGGCGGCGACGGGGAGGGAGACCACGAACTTGGCGCCGGTGAACTCCGGTGTGGGTTCCCCGAGCACCACGGTGCCGCCCATGGCGGTGAGCAGGCGCTTCACGATGGAGAGGCCGAGACCGGTGGAGGGCTCATCCCCGGTGGGCTGGGCGCTGAGACGGCCGTAGCGGCGGAACATCTGCACGCGGTCCTCGGCGGTGAAGCCGGGGCCGGAGTCCTGCACGGTGCACCTGACCATGCCGGCATGCGGACGATCCAGGGTGACCTCCACCCTGCCGCCTTCCGGGGTGAACTTGATGGCATTCGAGATGAGATTTTCCAGCGCCTGGGTCACGCCCTCGCGGTCGGCCTCCACCATGACGGTGGACTCGGCGATGTGGGTGGTGAGGCTGATCTGCTTCACCGCGGCGGCCACGTGATGCTCGGCGTGGATGCTTTTGACGATCTCCTCGAGATCGACCATCTCCTTCTTCACGCGGAGCTGCTCGGCATGCTGGTTGGCGAGGAACTCCTTCATGAAGGAGAGCATGCGCTCGGTGGCATTGAGGATGTTTTGCACCAGGGGCACGCAGCGCGGCGGCAGCTCGGTGGAGCGGCTCTGCAGGAGGGCGGCGCTGAGCTTCATGCCGGCGAGGCTGTTCTTCAAGTCATGGGCCAGGATGCCGAGGATCTCGTCCTTGTCCTCCGCCAGGATGCGGAGCTGGTCACTGGCATGCTTCAGGGCAAGCTGGGTGCGCACGCGGGAGACGAGCTCCGCGCGGTTGAAGGGCTTCGTCACGTAGTCCACGCCACCGGCCTCGAGGGCCTGGACGATGACGTTTTTATCATCATCCGCAGAAAGGAAGATCACGGGGATGTTTGCCCAGCGCGGCTCGGACTTGATCTGGCGGCAGGCGGTGAGGCCATCGACGTCAGGCATCATCACGTCCAGGAGGATGAGCTCCGGGGTGCGCTCGGCCAGGCGCAGCAGGGCCTCCTCGGCGCTGCTGGCGGTGATGACGTTGTAGTTCATCACCGTGAGCACCTTGCGGACGACGCGGAGGTTTTCCTCCTGGTCATCGACAATGAGAATGGTTTCGTTGGTCGCGGGGGTCATGAAGCGTTCGGGAATGAGAGTGCCTGGAAGAGTGAACAGTGTCCAGCGGCGTTTATGCGCTGAAAAGGGAGCAAAAGATGCACTTCGACACGGAATTTACGGACAAACAACGATCATGGAAAGGGTTCATGCGGGATATGACGCGTGATACGTCCGTGGGATTCACGCTGGCTGTCTCGTTTGTGAATAGATGCGCAGGGGAGATGGGGATACAGCCGCGACGGTGTCTGGCACGATACAAATGTGACGCCGGTCCTGTGGATGCGGTGTGTCAAACCTCAACCTTTTGTGATCCTATGAAATCGATTCTACTGACTGTCCTGCTGGCTTCCTCCCTCGTGTCCTGTGCCACCGGACCTAATGCGCAAACGGGCACCGTGGTGGGTGGTCTGGGCGGTGCGGCCGTGGGCGGCATCGTGGGCCATCAGAGCGGACGCGGGCTGGAAGGCGCGCTGATCGGCGGTGGTGTGGGCGCGGTGGCGGGGAATGCGATCGGTAACTCGCAGGACCAGCGCAACGCTCAGAGTGGCCGCCGCTATTACGACAGCCGCACGGGCCGTTATTACTACCGTTGATCGGCTCGGTTGATTGGCTCTGATCACGATGGCTGATCTGCTGTGACCTCGGTCGCGGTGGATGGCATGCGTGTGCGCGTCATGACGGTATGGAGAATGAGCAGCACGGCCGCCAGGGTGGCGGCCGTGAGCGGGATGATCTGCAGCCCATGATGCTGCGCCAGCACACCGGCCAGGCCGGGGAGGGCTGCCGCGCCGATCATGGCCGCGCTGACCTGAAAGCCGATGGCGTGAAAGGACAGCGCCTTGCCGAGACGCTCCGGTGTCTGGGTCATGAGGCAGGGGAAGATGGGCGCGAGCCCGAGCCCGGCGAGCACGAGGCCCGTGGCGCTGAGCGCGGTGGAGGTGCTGAAGGCGAAGGTGCCCACGCCGGCGAGCGCGAGCAGCAGGCAGCCGCGCACGAGGTGATCCACGCGGACACGCTCGACAATGAACCCAAACAGCACGCGGCCGAGGGCGATGCTGGCCCAGTAGGCGGTCACGCACGCGCCGGCGGTTTCCACCGGCATCTTCCGTGATTCGGTGAGCACGGTGAAGCTCCACTGGCCGAGCACGACCTCCAGCCCGGTGTATAAAAAGAAGGCCAGGATGTGCAGCCACACCAACCTGTGCCGGAGCGTGGCGGCGATGCTGAGGCCCTGCGTGTGGGATTCATCGCTGGCGGAGTCTCCCCACAAGCGGCGCGTGGTGAGGAAGAGCAGGGCCTGGAGGAAGAGCAGGGTGCCCACGGCCAGGTAACCCGCGCGCCAGGAGCCCTGGCCGACGATCATGCTGGTCATGATGATGGGCCCGAAGGTGGCGCCGATGCCGTAGCAGGCGTGGAGCCAGTTCATGTGGCGCGCCGGGAAATGCGCGGCGGCGTGGTGGTTCAGCGCGCCATCGATGGCGCCGGAACCGAGGCCGTGGCAGGTGGCGCAGAGGAGGAAGAGCGCCCACACGGGGGCGGAGGAAAAGCCGAAGCCCGCCAGGGCCACGAGCGCGGTGCTGGCGGCCAGCAGCGGGCCCACGCCGAGCCGCCTCATGAAACTGCCGGTGAAGAAGCTGGAGAGGCAGTAACCGGTGCTGGTGGCGGCGAAGATCCACCCGAGCTGGCTCTGCTGCAGGGTGAAGTGATCCCGCACAAACGGCCACGCCACGCCGACGAGTGTGTCCGGCAGCCCGAGGCTGATGAAGGCCAGGTAAGCGACCACCAGCAGCAGGGTGCTCGAGTTCCGGGAGGAGGGCGGTGATGACATGCGGTGAGGGGTGGTGATGTGAGAGCGATGCGACGCGATGAGGCGGCGATGAGGCGAATCTGCGAGGTTGTTCGTATCTCCGCCCAGGGCTGGCTGCAATGATGGTGATGGGGGCATTCACGCGTGAGGGAGAGGTCGAAAGACCAACGGGCGAGGGAGTCGCGGGAGCGTCGTGGAATGCGGTGATGAGCGCTCAGGCGCGGCACCGCTGTGGGCGGGTGAGGTGGATGCACGCAGGGTCTGAACTTGCTCTCTATTGAGATGAACAGCGCCTTTTGGAGGACATCTAGTTAGGTGTGGAAAGCCGGTGCGGAACCCCCTTGGGGT
>JAZKCU010000014.1:0-90076 GCA_040387935.1 Verrucomicrobiota bacterium
TGTTGTACAGTCATTATTGCTTAACGGCATTGCGCCTAAAGGCTTCACTCCAACACCTGCCATCGCACCTCCCACGAGCCACGCCCGCACACGTTGGAGTCCAGGCTTTAGCCGCTCTGAACTCCACCACGTCCATCACTCCATCACCCTCGCCATCCACTCCCGCAGCCTCTTCCTCTCCGGCAGATCCCGCAGCACCCACGCCCCGCTATGCTCCGGGAACGGCAGCGAGACAAACGTCCAGTCCCCCGTGATGCCCGTCACGCCTAACCATCTCCTCGTTTCCCAGGGCTCGATCTCATGACTGATGAACTGCGGCCGGTTCCCCAGCCTTCGCAACCTTCCGATCACCGCCTCTCGGCCTCCATCGCGCGGCCAGCGACGTGAGCCATCGTAATGACTGTGACAAACAAACCCGCGCCAGAGTGAAGCGATCTCATCATCATGCAGCCCGATGAGATTCGCCGCGATGGCACCCCGCGAAAATCCCCCGATGAACACCCGCTGCGGATCACCGCCATAGCGCGCGCAGATGTCCCGCACCGTCTCCACGCAGTAGTCACGAGTCATCTCCACATCGCCCCACCAGCGCGACGCGCTCTGCACCAGACCGCCCGACTCTTCAATGAAGGGCAGGCTCGCCCAGATCATGCCTTTCCCCGCGCTGATGCCGTAACCCATCACACAACTCTCCACCGTGCCATCACCCGCATTGCCGGAACCATGATCATACGGATTCCCCGCATACTCAATGAACACGGGCAGCTTCTTCCCCGGCTGCCAGTCCGTCGGCAGATACAGCACATGATGCACCGCCGTGCATTCCCAGCCCACGGTGGTCAGCGGCACACGCTTTGCCGGTGCAGGCGCCCCATGGGTGACCGCAGGCACCGTCAGGTCGAGCGGAATCTCCATCAAGGCCATCGGCTTCGTCTGCGCGCTGAGACAGGAGACACCTGCCAGCATCAGAAGCGTGATGACCGCGCGCAAGTTCATGCAGCAGGAAGCTCGGGGGCTGCTGGGGGCGGACTCTTCGGTTTCAAGAAACCAATCTCCGTGATCTCCAGCTGATGGCGTGCCATCAGGGCGACCAAGCCAGCCGAATCCATCGCGCCGGACAAGGGCCTGCCAAAGGACTCCGGATCTTGGCCGAGCTGGGCACCTTCATCACCCTCCGGCATTTGGGGATCTGGCACGCTGATCGTGAGAAGCTCGCCCGTGGAGCTGTCCAGAATCCCGCGCAGCGTTCCGGGAACAAGGCCCGCGCTCACATCATCCCAGCACATGACGAGTCGTCCGCTCGGAACACTTGCGGCGAAATCTTCCACTCGACCGATCACCACACGCGGCTCTGGGCAGTTTGCCACATCGAAGCTGAGCTGGATCTTCGGCTTGAGCTGTACATACGCCTCCAGCGTCTGGTGAATGGCGCTGTCCTTCGGCGCCAGACAGAGCAGCGTTTCCCCCGGCTGCGCCCATTCCGCCTCCACCATCCTAACTGCATTGGCAGTCGTGGTGGCGGATGCATGGGTCAGCGAGGTCCGTTCAGCACGCGCCGTGATCGCCTTGTGCCGCATGTCCAGCCATTGGTGATGCACCGCCGTGGTCGTCGCCTCACGGGCGCTCATCGGCTTGCCGAAATGCACATACACCGGGTAGCGGGCCTTCTTCGGCATCTTCTTGAAGCAGTTCCCACCTTCATGGGAAAACACGGAGCCGTAAAGCCCCTCCAGATACACCGGCAGCACCACCGCATCTCCCTGGCGTGCCATCAGCTCAAAGCCTTTGCGCAGGTCATTGAACATGCCGTGGCGCGTGATCTGTCCTTCGGGGAAGAGACACACCACACGGCCTTCCTTCAAGGCGGCACCCACGGCACGGATCGCATCCTTGGCACGTGTGGCGGAGATCGGCACTGTGCCCACGATCTTCAGGAACCACGTGACATAACGAATGTTGTAGAGCTGGTCCCACATCACAAAATGCACCGGCCTCTGGCTGGAGGCACCGATGATGAAGGCATCCATGTAGCTCACATGGTTGGAGAGCATCAGCACACCGCCCTTTTCAGGGATGTTCGGGTGGTTCACGCCACGCACCTTGTACATGGATCGCACAATCGCGAGCGCGATGAAGCGTAACAAATAGTGCGGCAACAGTCTCACCGTGTACACCGCCGCGATCAGCATGAGCACGCCCAGCACCCAGAACTGCCCGCGGAAGCCCAGGCCCAGCAGTTTCAGCCCGACCAGCACCAGCACGCCCAGCACGCCGGCGATGCTGTCCAGCAGGTTCATGGAGGACAGCACCATGCCGCGCTTTTCTGGATGCGCACGATCCTGGATGAAGGTCTGGATCGGCACCATGTAGCAGCCGCCGAGGAAGCCCACGCCCAGCAGCGCCCATTCAAAAGCCTTGCTCTGCACCGGCTCCAGCCCTGACCACAGCAGCGCCAGCGCCAGCCCCAGCGCCCCGAGAGGGATCACCCCGAGCTGGATACCACGCCTGTTGACCCACGCCACAAAGATGCTGCCCGCCACCGTGCCGAGACCTACCATCAGCGTCATGCGGGAGGAGGCGCTGGCCGCGCCACCCAGGGCGGAGTCCGGATGCAGCACCATGCCGATGTCCACAAACATGGCCGCCACCATGCTCGCCACGAACCAATAGGTGGAGTTCCCCACAAAGGCGCGGCGCATCGGCAGGTCAGAGAGACACTCGCGCAGATTTTTAAAATGCTCCCACCACAGTGCCCGGCGGAAAGGCAGGCCCGGATGCCTCGGCGTCTGCTGGATGAAGAATCCACCGATCATCGCCAGCACGCCGACAGCAAAAAGAATCCAGATCGGTGTGGCCGCTGCTCGCCATGGGTTTCCCGACTGCTCAAAGTGCGCATCAAACCACACACCGCCGATTCCTAGTCCCGAAAGGATGCCCACCATCGCCACCATCTGCAGCCAGCCGGAGACTGATCCGAGCCGACGCGACCCCGCCAGCTCCTTCAGGATGCCCATCTTCGCCGGACTGAAAAACGTGGCCTGCGTGGCCAGCAGAAAGAAGGTGCCCAGCGCCAGCAGGATGCTCGTCGTCCCCCACGCCGCTTCAAAGCAGGCGCCGGCCAGCAGCAGGATAATCACCTGCGCGATGAGCATGGCCACCAGCACGCTACGCTTCGAGTAGCGGTCTGAAAACCACCCCGCCACCGGCGCAAAGATCACGAAAGGCAGCAGGATCATGGCTCCCAGCCACGCGCCGATGTCCTGTCCCAGTGCCCCTGCGGCCACTTTCGGCGCCAGCCCCACCAGCATCATCTTCAGGATGTTGTCATTAAAAGCATTCAGCGCGGAGACCGCCAGCACCAGCACCAGGGACAGCTTGTTCCTCCAGGGCAGGGAATGCAGCTGGTTCAGATCAGAGGAGTCAGCAGGGGCAGGGGAGGGCATCGTGGCCTATACAGGCAGAGAACCGACCAGTTTCCAGCCTGGATGGTGAAAACATCTCGTTATCGAGGTTTCTCATGTAGAGGCAGGCGTAAGCATGCCTTCAATGAGGGCGGTCGGCAGAGTGAATCTACGTCCGAGAAAATGAGCCCATCATCTCGGCAACCTAAATTTGAAGGCCAACGGCCTTCCGCACCATAGCGAAGGGTTGGCGAGCCTACCCTGGTATCCAACGAGGCCTTCGCCTTTTTTCAAGTCGGACACCAACGGCGTCCCGCATCTTTCTTTGCAGGCCACGCTTCCACCCGGATCAACCCCACCCCCCTCACTCCGGCAACAACTCCTCCACCTTGATCCGGAAAAAAGCATCCGTCCTGGACTGCTTCTTGTCCTCGCCACCGAGGCAATACACAAACCCCTCATGCACCACCAGCCCCACCATGGCCTTGTAGGGCAGGGGAGGCGCAGGCCGGTAGCGATCCTTGTTCGTGTCATAGAGCCAGGCCGCGTTCGTGAAACCCTCCGCATCACTCTTGTAACCTCCGGCCAGATAAATAAACGGTTTCACGATGGAGCCACCCGCAGGCTTCTCCTGATACAACGCCACCGCGCTCAGGCCACGCGCCGCATAGGGAAGCGCGCGCATCTTCTTCCACTCATTCTTCCGCACATCAAAGGCATGTGCCTCATCCAGATTGACCACCGTCTGCGCTTTTTCATCCCAGGTGCCACCCCCGAAAACATACAACCGCCCAAAAAGATCCATGCAGTGGCCTGAAGTCACAAACGGCCTGCCCGGATGCGGAGCCAACTGGGTCACCTCCATCGTCTCCAGATCCACCGACCAAGTGTCCGTCCCAGCCTTCGCGATCTGCATGGTGTCCGGAGCACCCCCGGCAAACACCATCATCCTGCCATGCACACCACCCGCGCAGAGCACCGCATTCGCGGGCATCGCAGCTTTGCGTGCGGTGAACTTGCCATCCTTCAAAGTCTGCACCGTCGGCTGCACTCCATCCGCATCGATGCCACCGCCAAAAACCAAAGTAGAAGTCTTCAGCGTCTCATTCCAGCTGCCTGACACCGTGTAGGCCACCGGCCTGTCCAGATCCTTCCAGGTCTCCCACTTCATGGTGGCAGGGTCAAACGCACGCACCTTGTCCAGCCAGCGCTTCTTGCCATCTTTCCAGTTAGTCCCGCCAGCGATGATGACACGCCCTTGATGAGATTCGACCACACTCCCGCCGACCGGTTCAGGCAGCGGCGGCAGATTTTCCCATCCAGCGGCGTGGCTAGTGTGCACCGCCAGCAGCAGGAGGCAGCTTATCGTCAGGATCAGTCGCGCGTTCATAGGAGTCGAGATGAGTATCAGCCGTTTGCCAGTCAGCATGCAAGCGCACATCTGCCTCGCCTGAGAGTTCGCCCGGAGCACTCGCAGGCGTGAGATCGTCCACGCGCTTCATCTCCCACCAGCACTGGCCGCAGTGGTTGTGCTCATGGTTCACCACAAAGCCCGCCTTCTGCATCAGCGGCCCGATCCAGCCCAGGCAGTGGTCGCAGTAGTCCGGATACTGTTGCAGACCATTGTGAATGAGAAAGCCCTTCGATGGGCAGTGATGCATGTCGATGCGGAAGGCATCCTCACGCGCCGTCACGTCCCACACACCGCCTTCTTCGCCCAGCGTGTGACCCCAGTATTCATCCATGCCCGCAAAGCCCTTGCCGATGATCAGCTCATTTGCATGGATCTGCGCATCTTGATGAATCGCCTCGTTCCAGTAGCGGCGCACCAGCTCATGACCACCCTGGTCCTGCAGCCATTGAAAGGTCCACTCGTAGTGCCCGCAGAAATCGTAGATGCCGATCATGATGCCGTGGCGATGTCCTCCAGCTGTTGAGGTTCGGCAAAGTGGCCCGCCTTCGCAAAGCGCTGCTCACAGGTGCCATTGCCCCCGCGGATGCGCACCTCCATGCCAGCACCCTCACCCATGGCCGAACTCACAAAGTAACAATGCTGGCAGAAGCACGGCACGATCTCGCGTCCATGCTCGCGCAAAAAACGAATGGCCGGACACGTCCGCACCTCCAGCACCACCTCGCTCTCACCCTCCGTGACCACCACATCAGACCCCGGCTCCGCCGCAAAGAAAGCCTTCCAATGCGCCGCCACAGCAGTCAGTCCGCCCTCGCCCCAGCGCTGGGTCACAGGCGCATAGTAGCCGCGCCCCAGCTCCGTCCAGTAGCGCTTCAGCCCATCATTCCCGAACTGCTTTTCAATGAATCGAAACGTCGCATTCACCGCCGTGTAAAAATCCGCCGCGCCGACAGGCTTCGTGTCGGTATAGGGGAGCGGGCTTGGGGGGCTGGCCGTGTCAGGCATGGTCCCAAGTCTGCGGTTCCGCACCCCACATGACAAGCATGGACCCCCTGGTTCCAAAAACAGGCCAGAACCTTCCCATGGTCTTGGAAGCGACAGCACCTCTCTTGTTTTTGCCCGTGGTTTGCAGCCTCGGAGAGGCGAAAGGAAATAGCCCACGGTTTCAACCGTGGGTCACGGAGCGATCCCTTCAAGGATTGATCCAGAGTCCCGGAAGGGACGAAAGAGGCTCTCAAACGCCGCCTGATACTCGACTTCACGGCGCCTTGGAGCATCCCCCGTTCACAATCAGGTCGATCCTCTAACGTCTCAGACCATCCGTGCCCTCCGCTTTATCTGCGGTTAAAATTCCGGTTCTACTGGCTCTTCGCCTTCACCACCTTGAAATCCGAAAACTCCGTATAACACGGCTTTGTCGGCGCCCACGTGCTGTCATTCCCACCGTGGAAGGTTTCAAAATACAGGCTGTCCACATTGAAAGTCTCCGCACTGCGCCACTCCATGTCCTTGCGCTCCACCACCTGTCTCTCGCCCTGGCCTGGAAGCGTGATCCACACCCGCAGGATGCCATCGCGCTGCCCGCCCGTGTTCATCATCACCGCCACCCGCACGCCAATCGGCTTCCCCGTCGGAAATCGGAAGTCCTCAGGAAACGCAAAGCTCTCCCCATACTTCTCCGGCTGGTTTTTGTGATACACATAAGCCTCGCCACGCCCATCGCGCCGCCACATGAGCCGTGCGGAAAATCCGTTCGCACCATCCGCAGGCCTGCCCCCGCTCACATTCTCCGGACCACCGCATAGTCCTGGCAGCTTGCCACCCTTCACAAAATCAAACTCTTGGTTAAACCGCAGCGTGTAGCTCAGCTCAGCTGCACGATGCTTCCCAATCGGCCAGCGCCAGCCCGCGCCACCGAGCTCAGGGCCGATCTGGCCCACCGCATAGTTCACCCGCAGCCACTTCTCACCGTCTTCACGCGCCTTGAGCTGCACATGACCTTCCTTGATGCCGTCTTCAAACTCACACCCCGGCCAGTCCTGCTTCCAGCGCTCCACCGTGTAGTCACCCGGCTCACCAGCAAAGGTCAGCGTGATCGGCAGAGGCAGGTCAGCCGCATTCAGTGAGGCGGCGAATACAAGAGCGCTGAGGTGAGGAAGCAAACGCATGAGGTGAGGTCGCAGTCTGGAGGCGGCAGAAACAAAAGTCCTGTAGGATTGTCACTGCTTTTTCTTCTTCTTTGCCTTGTCCTTGCCTTGCCCCTTGGCGGCCTTCGGCTTCGTGGCACCCTCGTTCTTCACCACATCCTCCGGCTCAGGAATGCGGCCCTGGTCAGCGCTCTCCTCGATCCATTTGTCCAGCACACCGCGCAGGCGCTCCAGCGTCTGCTGGTGATCCGGCGACTTCGCCAGATTCTTGATCTGATGCGGATCCTTCTCCATGTCATAGAGCTCTTCTTCCGGCATGGTGGCTGCGGCCAGCGCCGCCTGTTCCGGCGTCAGCTTGTCCTGCGCCGCCAGCTCCTTGATCAAGTTCCACACCGGATACTGTTTTTCCTTGTATTCGTTAGGCTGAAGGAAAGGCCGCTCGGGCGTGAAATTGTGAATGTAGCGATACCGTGCATCCCGCACCGTGCGCAGGCGGAACACCGTCTCATCACAGCGATCGCGTGCACCAAAAGTGAACTCACGCGCAGGCTCCGCATTCTCTCCCAAAAACACCTGCCCCTGCATCTCCGACGGCTTCGGAATACCCGCAATGTTCAGGGAGGTCGCCGTGAGGTCGATCGACATCAGCAGCCGATCACTCACCGTGCCTGCCGCATAGCCTTTCGGTGCCGGAAAGCCCGAAGGCCATTGCAGGATGAACGGCACGTTCAGCCCCTCTTCATAGCAAAACTGCTTTGCACGCACATGCGCCGCGCCGTTGTCACCCACAAAGCAGATCACCGTGTTCTCCAGCAGCCCATCACGCTTCAGCAGCTCCAGCACCTTGCCGATCTTCCGATCCAGCTCCGTCGCCGCATCCAGATACTGCACCCAGTCCTTCCGCGTGATTTCATGATCCGGATAGTAAGGTGGGATCTCCACCTTCGCCGGATCCGCATGCGGCGGCGCATGGAAGGTGCGATGTGTCTCCTGGAAATTCAGCTGCGCATAAAACGGCTGATGCTCCTTCAGATCATCCCAGGTGTCCGAATCAAAAGGCTTCGCCGGCGGCACAAAATTCCAGTCTGTCTTGCCCGAGCCTTTGAGACCACTCTCGGCAGGTAGCGCCTTCACATTCGCCGTGAAGTAACCCGCATCCCGCATGCGCTCACTGATCACCCGCACATCCTTCGGCAGTGTGTAGCCATCATCCCGATGACTCCGATGATTGTGTGCCCCAATCGTCGTCTGATACATCCCCGTGTTAAACGCCGACCTGCTCGGCGAGCACACCGGCGCTGTCGTGTAGTAGCGGGTAAACCGCATCCCCTTCGCCGCCATCTCATCCAGCACCGGCGTGGACACCTCCTTCGTCCCATAGCACCCCAGATGCGGCCCAAAATCCTCCGCGATCAACCAAAGCACATTCGGACGCGAGGTCTCCGCCAGCGCGGGCAGAGCAAAACAAAGCAAAGCAAAAAGACGAATCAATTTCATACCTCAACATGCCAGAACTCCCCACCTCTTGGCAAGCTCGTCTCGATATGAAGTCGCGAAGCGTCCCGGAGTGCGGTGGCAGAGATGCACGGGCCACCGTGCATCGTCGACACCGCTCTCGTTCGCAAGCAGCGTCCACAATCTACCCAACACCCACTGCGCACGGCCCATAACCCATCCATTCGCCTGCCCCCATTCGTCTGCCAAAAAAAGACCAGAGTAAACAAACTCTACGACTTCCTCAACGCCCCACCCGGCCTAGCCTCCGTCATCTTCCCTTCACGAATCACCGGCACCCCATTGACCAGAACCTCGCTGAACCCTTCCGAGTAATGATGCGGATCATTAAAACTGCTCGGGTCCGCAATCTTCTCCGGATCAAAAATCACTACATCCGCACTCGCTCCGATTTTCAAAACACCACGATCCTTCAAACGAAACGTCTCCGCCGGCAAACTCGTCATGCGCTGCACCGCCTCTTCCAATCCAATCACCTTCTTCTCACGCACATACCGCCCCAGGATGCGCGCATTGTTCCCATAGCTGCGCGGATGCGGCACATCCTCACCCAGCTTCCTCGGTCCACCATCACTGGCGATCATCGTCAGCGGATGCTTCAGAAATTCGGTGAGGTCATCCTCATTCATCCCATGGAAGACACCACTGCCCCCACCGCGCTTCTCGATGTCCAGCAGCAGCTCGATCTGATCATCGAGTGAATCATTCCCACACACCTTCATCGCCGCTTCCGGAATCGTCATCCCATTCAAAGACGGGTCCGTCACAAAACGAGCCACCACCGCATAGCTGTAGTCCTTGCGACCGCTGCGATGCAGGATCTCCAGCATGCCCTCTATGATCTTCGCCTTCTTCTCGGGATCCGCCAGACGCGCTGCGTAGTCATCGCGAGCGCCTTCCAGCGCGCTGTCAGGAATTGTTTGCCGCAGTCCCGTGCTGGAGGCGGTATAACCATAAAGATCGTGCGTGATCTGCAGCCCTTCCGCGCGTGCCTTGTCCAGATAAGCCAGCACCTCGCCCGTCTTGCCCCAGGCCGTGGGACCCGAAAGCTTGATGTGGCTCAGTTCCGCCCGCACCTTCGCCTCACGAGCCACCCTCGTGAACTCATCCAGCGCGTCAAAAATACGCACTGTCTCATGACGGATATGGCTCGCATACACGCCCTCATGCTGCGCCACCACCTTCGCCAACTCGATGATTTCCTCCGTCTTCGCAAACGATCCTGGCACATAGATCAGCCCCGTGCTCATGCCCACAGCACCGTCCTTCATCGCCTGCTCCACGATCCCCTTCATCTTCGCGAGCTGCGCTTCAGATGGCGCACGGATGAACTTCCCGCCCATCCCCTCCTCACGCACCGAGCCATGGCCGATCAGCGTCGCCACATTCAGCGTCATCCCCGCCTTGTTGATCTCATCAAAGAACTCCGCCACGTTGGTTCGGGACATCCCGCAGTTTCCCGTGATGATCGTCGTCACGCCCATGCGCAGAAAATTCTCCGCTGCAGGCACATCACTGATCTTCTCCGAGTGCGTGTGCACATCGATGAACCCAGGCGCCACCACCTGACCCTTCGCATCGATCGTCGTCGTGGCATCGCCCGTCACCTCACCCATCGCCACCACACGTCCGTCCTTGATACCCACACTCCCCATCTTCGCCCCTGCACCCGTGCCATCCACAATCCGTCCATTCGTGATCAGCACATCCAGATCCGCCGCCTGGGTCATCGGCAGCAGCGTAGCAAAAAGCAGGGTCAGTAAACGCATGCCCTCACTCCATCACAGCCCGCCGCATTACTCCAGATAAATGAGTTCGTTTGAGTTCAGCAGTGCCCGGCAAAGGGCCGTGGGTGGCTGGGTGCGCAGGAACTCCGTCGCCATCTCGATCTCCTTTGGCTTCGGCTCACGCTGGAAGCAGTGGCGATAGGTCCGCATGATCGCCGCACCCGTGTCCTTCTGCCAATCCCCACCGCGAGCCGCCAGCGCGGCTGCCATGTCCAGCGTGAAGCTATGATTCAGCAGTGTCAGTGCCTGCAGCGGAGTCGTCGTGTTGGCCCGCTTCGGCGAGGCAAAGGCGATGTCTGGCAAATCAAAATCATTGAGCACATCGACAATGCTCGCGCGGGCATTCTGATGATACACCGCTCGGCGATACGTCTCCGGCCCATGCTGATCCAGCGGGAAGTACGTGCACACGTTGTTCTGGCTGAATTTGTACAGCCGGAAGCCCGCTCCACCCATTGGCTCCAGCTTCATCTGACCAGAAGCCGTCAGGATCGTGTCCCGAATCTCCTCTGCACTCAAACGACGCGGCGGAAAGCGCCAGAGCAGACGTGCGGACTTGTCGAGCTTCAGCCCTTCGGCGTTGCCCGCCGAGGCCTGCTGATACGTTTTCGACAGCATGATCTCCCGATGCAACTCCTTGAGCTTCCAGCCATTCTGAATGAGGCGCGTGGCAAGATAATCTAGCAACTCGGGATGCGTCGGCTGGCTGCCGAGATAACCAAAATCACTCGGCGTGTCTACCAGCCCGACACCGAAGTGGTAGTGCCACACACGATTCGCCAGCACGCGGGCCGTGAGTGCATTGTCATCGCTTGTGATCCACTTCGCCAAGGCCAGCCTGCGCTGACCTTCCTCTGCTTCGGGTGGAAGCGAGAAGGGCTGCGTGATCTTGTCCAGCACGCTCAAGCTCGCAGGCACCACCGGCTCCAGTTCCTTCATCGGATCACCGCCCTGGTGCACAAAGGTGCGCACTGTCGGCTGGGCAAAATGGCCAGCCCAAATCTGCGGCAAGGGCGCGATCTTCGCCAGCGCGGCCTTCGTGGCAGCGATCTGCTTGTCAAAGCTGGCCAGTTGCGCCGTCTCCTCCTTCGTGATGATGCTGCGCCTGGCCCGGGAGATCCCATGAGCCGGTGTCCAAGGCTCACGTCCCTCATCCGTGGCCACCGTGGTCCACGTCTTTCCATCCATCGAGAGCTGGACGTCATACTCACAAGGCGTCGCCCCGCGCACCTTGCTCTCGTCGATGCTGCGATCCCCTCGCGCATTGATGAAGGTGATCCGTTGAATCATTTCTGGTTGGGCGAAAGTTAGCCTCAGCTCCGCCGGACTGCCGATGAACCAGGCCTCGCCCTTCTGCCCGTCGATGCAATACTGCGGTCCATAAGCTTCCGGGAAATCATCAGCGCTGGCAGCCTTCGCGCCTTCGGCTTTCGTGCCATGGCTGGCCAGCGCCACATTCTTACCTTCCTTGTCCCAGACTTGAAATTCCGTCAGCTTGCCTCCCGAGCCGCCGCTGCGGGCCGTCTTGGCGGCTTGGTGGTCGCTGGTGAGCGAGTGAATGACGAACTTCAGGTGTCTGGCCTGTGTCGGTGGGAAGGACTCGTCCGTGCCATTCTCGTCGATCTTCGGACGCGTGGGCTTCGTCTTCCTGGCCTCCATCTGGGCACGGCCGTTGATGGTGCCGTCCAGCTTCAGCCGCTCATGCTCCAGCCTCTGCACCTCCAGGTTCAGCGGCTTTGTGGCCGCCGCATGAGCATCACGAGCCTCCTTCGTCGCCACCACTCGCCGTCCATGCGTCACCCCTTCAAACGCCGCGCGGATGCGATAATAATCCTCCGTCGGAATAGGATCAAACTTGTGGTGGTGGCACCTCGCGCAATTCACCGTTAGGCCGAGGAAAGCACTGCCCGTGGCCGTGATCATGTCGTCCAGCGTCCCCGCGCGGATGTTCTTCTGCGCCACCACATCCGCGTTCCCCACATCATCATAAGGTCCAGCCGTCAGAAAAGCACTGCCAACCTCCACCGCCGGATCATCCTTGCCGATCACATCACCCGCCAGATGCTCCGTGATGAACTGATTGAAAGGCTTGTCATCGTTGATGGACTTGATGACGTAGTCACGGAAGGGCCAGAGATCATCCACGATGATGTTGCGCTCAAAGCCATTCGATTCCCCAAAGCGGATGACATCCAGCCAATGCCTCCCCCATTGCTCGCCATAGCGAGGCGAAGAAAGCAAGTCATTCACAAACTTTGCATACGACTCATGAGACCCATGTGTTCCATCCTCCACCAGCTCTGCCGCTGGTGGCAAGCCATGCAAATCATAAGCCATCCGCCGGACCAGCGTGCGTGCATCAGCCGGCGGACTGAAAGTGAGCCCTTTCTCTTTTAACGCAGCCTCGATGAACCCATCGATGCTCTTGTGGGCAAACTCCTTCTGCAGCGGTTGCAGTGACCACCAACTCTTGTCCGCACGTTTCGCCTCCACCTTGCCCTCACGTGGATCCGGTGCGCCCATCTTCACCCACGTCACCAGGTCCGCGATCACCGCATCCGGCAGCTTGGGCTTCTTCGGCGGCATCTCCAGGTCCGTCTCCAGATGCTGGATGCTGCGAATGAAAAGACTCTCCTCCGGCTTGCCGGGGATGATGGCAGGCTCACCGCTGTCGCCACCCTTCTGCCAGCCCGCTTTCGTGTCGAGATAGAGATTGCCCTTGAGCTTCTTCGCCTGCGCGCTGTGGCAGGAGTAACAATGCTCCACCAGCACCGGACGTATCTTCTGCTCAAAGAAGGCGGTGTCAGCAAAGACGCTGCCAGTGAGCAGCAAGACACTGATGATGCAGGAGAAGGTGCGTCGCATGGCTGGAGGGAAAAAGTGCGGTGGGTTCACTTGCGGGCTTCCAGCTTCCACAGGGCGCCATACATGTCACTGGAGGCGGACTTGCTGACTTCTTGAGCGCCAAAGGCCGCAGGTGCCGCACAAGCACCACCGATAAGAAGCAGGTCAGGAGCACGGAAGGCCGCCGGATAAGCATTGTCATTCAGCTTGCCTCCCGCCTGCTCCACCCACTGAAGCGCACCACTGATATCAAAGGCCGCCAGAAAGATGTCACCGCTGCCGCGTGGTGTCAGTGCATGATCTGCCAGCGAGGTCTCTTGATTGAAATCACCACAGACAAAAGCCGTGCCGTGATCATCTGTGACCACGCCAAGACAGTAGTCCGTGCCCTTGCCTTGCAGATGCTTCGCCCACTTCACCTGGCCGTCCTTGTCCAGATGCACGATGAGGCCGTCATTGTCCTTGTCACCACTGCTGGTAAAAGTCTGGCCCCCCACGCTCACGGTCCCCTTGAACATCCCCACACCCCACACGCGACCCGATGAGTCACAGGTGATCTCATGATACAGTGCGCCCGGCGTGCCCGGGACTACACTGGCCCACACACCTTCGCCCGCAGGCGTGAGCTTCACCACCAGCGCTGCGCCAGTCTTCGATTCGATGGCAGCCTTGCCAAAAGCCCCTGCTCCTGAAGCATTGCCGCCGAGGTAGATATGATCACTCCCATCCACCGCGATGCCATGCCCACTGCCAGAGACCGTCCCTGATGCGGTGTGATGCCAGACCTCCTTGCCCTCGCCGTCATACTTCGTGCAGAAGAGCTTCCGGTCGATCGCCCCCGTGATCACCACATCGCCCTTGGAATCGATGGCAATGCCATGCCCATAGTCATAACCCGCGCCACCTGCGGTCTTCACCCAGAGCACGCGGCCATCCGGCGCGAACTTGGCGGTGAAGACATCGTAGCCTCCTTGGTTAGGCAGTGCCTGGCCGTTCACCATCGCATCCGTGCTTTCAAAGTGACCGGTGACATACGCATTCCCCGCCGCATCCGTCACCACACCATAGGCACGATCAATCTTGCTGCCACCGATGCTGCTCACCCACTGGGCTTTGCCATGGGCATCCAGCTTTACAAGGCACATGTCCATCCCGCCCGCGCTGTGATGCTGCTTGTCACCAAACGTGGCATCGCCCGTGCATTCAGACGCGAGGAACACATGGCCAGTCTTATCAAAAGCGACGGCACGCGCCTTGTCGTTCGCGCTACCACCGCCGTTGAACACCCATTCACAGTTGGGCGGCGTGGCCGCATGCAGAAGACTGGCAAAACCTAAAAGAGGAAGCAGGAGGAGGCGGGTAGAGAGCATCGAGTAAAAAGTAAAAGTGGTTAGGCTCACGCCAGCACGCTCTGGATCACATGCCCGTGCACATCCGTGAGCCTTCGATTCGTGCCGTTGTGGTAATAGGTCAGCTTCTCGTGATCCAGCCCCAGCAGGTGCAGGATGGTGGCGTAGAAGTCATAGGTCGTGGCCACATCCACGGCGGCTCGACGACCAAACTCATCCGTGGCTCCATGCGTCACGCCACCTTTCACACCGGCACCCATCATCCAGGTGGTAAGTGCATCCGGGTTGTGATCGCGACCGCTGGTGCCCTGCTGATGCGTGGGCATGCGCCCAAACTCCGTGCACCAGATGATGAGCACATCATTCAGCATGCCACGTTGTTTCATGTCAGTTAGCAGGGCCGCAGTCGGCTGGTCAAACACAGGCAGATGGCGCTCATAGTCGGCCTTCAGCGTCTTGTGCGCATCCCAGTTCAGCAGACCATCCACGGCACTGGCACGCGAGGCACAGTAGAGGCTCACATAGCGCACGCCCTGCTCCAGGAAGCGACGGGCCAGCAGGCAGTTCTTCGCATACGCCGCCTTCAGCTTGTTGGCATCGCCGGTGCCATAGAGTTCGTGGATATGCTTCGGCTCGCGGCTGAGATCGCTGACCTCCGGTGCGGCGAGCTGCATCTTCGCGGCCAGCTCATAGGCATTCATGCGTGCACGCAGTTCGTCATTCTCGGGATGAGCACTGGCATGCTGCTGGTTCAGGTCATGCAAAAACGCACGCGTGGCCTTTTCCTCGGCGATGGAGATGTTCGCGGGCCGGGAGAGATTCCGCAAAGCTTGTTGGGCCGCCATGCTCACGGCTTGATGTTGTGCGGGTAGAAAGCCATTGCTCCAGTTCGCCTTGCCGTTCGGCGGCTCGCCACGGATGTCCTGCATGGCGATGTAGGTCGGCAGATTCTCATTCAGGCTGCCGAGCCCATAGCTGATCCAGGATCCCGCGCTGGGGAATCCTTCGCGCGTGAAACACGAGTTCATGTAGATGCAGCCCGGGCCGTGCGTGTTCGTGCGGCTGGCCATGCTGTGAATGAAGGCGATGTCATCCACATGCCGCGCCATGTTCGGCATCATGCTGGAGATCTTTTTGCCACTCTGCCCAGCAGCGACAAAGTCCCAGGGCGAGCGCATCAGGTTGCCGTTCTTGCCTTGGAAAGTCACCTCCGCCGCGCCGGGCAGCGGCGTGCCGTGATACTTCTCCAGCATCGGCTTGTGGTCCCAAAGATCCACATGCGAGGCCGCGCCCGGGCAGAAGATCTGCAGCACCTGCTTCGCCTTGGGCGCATGATGCGGCTGGCCGCGCGGAGCCTCGGCCATGAGCCGTGAAAGCGCCACGCCGGTCATGCCGGTGGTCATGTTCGTCAGGAACTGGCGACGTGAAAAATCGAGCGTGCTCATGTCAGGCTTTGGCAGTGCTGCGGGGTTTGGGTTGGAGGCCGAGATCGAAACGCGCATGCGTCAGGTGATCACGCATGGCTTTGGCTGCAGCGGCACCATTGCGCGCGACAATAGCCGCGAGGACCTTGCCATGGTCATCCACCGCGAGATCCTTCGTGACCCTTCGATAGCCATGCGAAAGGCTGCTTTGCAGCAGATCTGAAAGCGACTGCATCAGCAGCGCGCCGATCTCATTGCGCGAGGCTTCGGCGATGAGGCAATGAAACTCCATGTCTGCCAGCACCTGGGTGTCGAGATCCAGGCAGAGCGTGAAGCGCTGGTGGCAGTCTTGCAGCCGCTTGAGATCTGCTTTGGTCGCTCGTTCAGCGGCGAGCCGGGCCTGCTCAGGCTCCAGGGCAAGGCGCACCTCGGTGAGTTGCACCAGGCGTGTCTTTTCATCCGGCACACGCAGATGCACCGCGCTGCTCAGAGGCTTGTGCAACTTGTCCACCACCTTCATACCGCTGCCCTGGCGGATCTCCAGCATGCCTTGAAGTTCGAGGCGCTTCGTCGCCTCACGGATCACACCGCGGCTCACGCCAAACTGCGCGGACATGAAGCGCTCCGTGGGCAGGCGGTCCAGATGACTGGCGCGCACCAGGTCGACGATCCGTCCGCTGACGGAGTCGACGAGGGAAATGGCATTCTTGGGGGCAGGCATGAATTGGTAGGACCAATTTTATACGAGTTCAAATCACGGACTTTATCAGGGTCTTAAAAAAGCCGCCGGTTTTCCGGCGGCTTCGTCTCAGATAAATGAGCTTACTTGATCAGGCTCAGCGCCTTCTTCACGCTGGCGCCGTCATGCACCATGGCCATGAGCGCCTGGGTGATGCCTTTCGGCTTCGGATGCTGGATCACGTTGCGACCATAGACAATGCCCGCCGCGCCCTGCTCCAGGAGACCCTGGGTGCGCTCGAGGATTTCTTTGTCGCTCACACGACCACCCCCACGCACCAGGACCGGGATGCCGGAGGCTGCGGCGATGACCTTGTGATACACGCTGACGTCATCGGTCGGATCAGCCTTCACGATGTCGGCGCCCAGCTCCACGGCCTGACGGACGAGGTAGGTGATGGCTGTTTCATCGCCATTCACCATGTAGCCACCCGCCTTTTCGTTAGGCTGGAAGACCAGCGGCTCGATCATCATCGGTACGCCGTAGTCGTCGGCCAGCGGCTTCAGACGGAGGATGTTTTCCACGCACTGGCCATGCACTTCAGGCGCGCCAGGGATCTGGAAGAGGTTCACACAGACACAAGCGGCGTCATAGCGCACCGCCTGGAGCATGGTCTCTTCGATCATGAGGCTGAAGCGGGAACTCGGAAGCTCCTTGCCATAGATGTTTGCCACGTCTGTGCGGAGCACAAGGCTTGGCTTGAAGCGGCCAGGGATCTCCTGCAGATGACGGGCCATGCCCAGCGTGAGCTGGATGGCATCCGGCGCGGCATCCACCAGGGTCTTCACGACCGTGCGCATGTCTTCGATGCCCTGGAGAAACCCAGGCTGGTTGAAGAAGCCGTGGTCCACGGCCACGTCAAAGCAGCGGCCGGACTTGGCATTGAAGAGACGGTTGAGACGATACTGTTTCATGAATGAAGTAAAATGGGGAGAGGTTGCGAAGATCAGCGGACGCCCATGATGTGCTTCATCACGGCAAGTTCCAGTGCTTCATAGTCACGAGCATCGATCATTTGCTGCTCCAGCTTGCGGTCCCAGGAGCGGACCTTGTTCACCAGATGCAGGAAGATGTCCTTGCTGCCCGTGAGGTGGGAGGTCACGCCCTTGCCCTTCTGCGTGCGCATGGCCTTCACATCCAGGCCGATGAACTCGCCCTTGCTGCCGTAACCCGCTTCTTCCAGCACGCGCACCTGGTTGAAAGCGCCGCGCAGATTCGCCGTGCCGAAGTTTTTGTCCTGGTCGTATTTCAGGCCGTTCTGGTCATTGAGATGCACGCTGCCCAGCTTGTCATGAGCCAGGGCAAAGGCCATCTCGTCACTCGCATCCAGACCGGCGAGGAGAGCATGAGCGGTCTCGATGAGGCCCTTCACACGCTTCGGATCGCTGGACGCATAAGCCAGCGCCACCGCGTGGCCGATGGTCGGCACATACGCGGCATCGGTCGGCTCATTCGGCTTCGGCTCGATCCAGATTTCGATGTCCTTGTCATGCGCGAGCATGGCATTGATCGTCTCAAGGATGCGCTGATACGCGATGCGCGCATTCTTGCTCTCGCGGATGTAGCTGCCTTCACGAGCCAGCCAGAGCACCACGGCTCCGCATCCGATCTCACGCGCCACATCGATCGTGCGCAGCGTGCGCTCCAGCGCATAGCGGCGGTCCTTGGCGCTGTTCGCCGTGTAACCACCGTCAACGGTCTGCGGCGCGAACCAAAGGCGCGGCGCGACGAACTCAGGAACCAGGCCCTGGTTATCGAGCATCTTCTTCACCTTCGCGCACTGCTTGGAGATCTGCGCTGGTGTGAGGTCGTCGATGTTCGGGACCACATCGTCATCATGAAACTGCACGCCATCAAAGCCGAGCGGCTTGTAGAGCGCATACTTCTTTTCATGCGGGAAGGCAGGGCGCACTTCCGGGCCGAAGGGATCGGCACCCTCGCTGATGTTCCAGGGTCCGAAGGAAAAACGATACGTGGTTGGTTTGCTCATGGCAGGGCAGAGTAAAGCGCGGGAAAGCCGCAGTCTGCTACGTCTCCAGTCTCAGAGGTTGAGACTATTGTCTCAACTGCCTCTGGCTTGAGTCACAGATCGTGCTACGAAAGTGCCCATGCGTGTTGAGCGTGAGAAGATTGAGATCCCCAGCGGCCACTCCTTCCGGGTGCTCCGCTGGTCACGCACACTCAGAGAAGTGGAGTGCGTGGTGGCGCCGGGGAAAATGGAAAAACTCACGGGTGAAGGCACGCGCTGGCATTTCCATACCGAGATGGAGCTCACGCTGTTCCGGGAAGGGCAGGGCACTCGCTTTGTGGGGGACCACATCGGCGCGTTTGAGGCAGGAGACCTGGTGCTGCTCGGGAGCAAGCTGCCGCACTACTGGCACACGCGGGGACATTCGGGCGGACTTTCGGTGCAGTGGCATTTTCCGGAGGGGCATCCGTTCTGGGCCTTTCCAGAGACCCTGCCGCTGCGCGGGTTGTTTGAGCGCGCCGGTCACGGACTGCGCCTCAGCGGACTCACCGCAGCTCGAGTGGGGTCGCTCATGAATGAGATGATCAGCGTGCAGGGCGTGGAGCAGCTTTCTCTACTGCTGCGGGTCCTCGCGGTGATCCATGCGGCTCCGGAAAAAGAGCGCGCGCGGCTTTCGGCGCGCTCGTTTGCACTGGCAGCGGAGTCCCACTACCAGCAGGCCATCTCCAAAGCCGTGCGCCATCTGCTGGCCAGCTTTCGCGAGCAGGTGCGGCTGGAGGACGTGCTCATTATCACCGGCATGAGCCGCCCCACCTTCGCGCGACAGTTTAAAAAGCACTCTGGCAAGACCCTCAGCGAGTTCCTGAACCACCTCCGCCTCCAGGCCGCCTGCCGCGAGCTGGTGGAAAGCGACCGCAGCGTCCTGGAGATCGCCCTGGGCAGCGGCTTCACCCAGGTCTCCTTCTTCAACCGGCTCTTCCGCCGCCTGCAAAAATGCAGCCCCACGGAGTATCGCGCTCGACGGAGAAGCTAGGCTCAAATCTCCAGACATCTCTTTGGCAGAAGAATCCTCTGAATTTTTCTACCCTAATTTTTCTACGCAATCGGCTCCCGTCAGACGCAGGCCAGCGTGTGTCGAAGACCGCATCACCGCCCACCACAGCAAACCGCTCTCATTTTCATAAAAGCAACTTGATTGCATTAATGGCGGATGCTTATTAAATGCAATACACTTGCATTTAATAAACCCATGCCCACCCCCAAACTCCCTGTCACCGTCCTCTCCGGCTTCCTCGGAGCCGGCAAAACCACCCTGCTGAACCACATCCTGCGGAATCGCGAAGGCCGGAAGGTCGCCCTCATCGTCAATGACATGAGCGAGGTGAATGTGGACGCACAGCTGGTGAAAAGCGGCGATGCCAAGCTCTCACGCACCGAGGAAAAGATGGTCGAGATGAGCAATGGCTGCATCTGCTGCACCCTGCGCGAGGACCTCATGCAGGAGGTGTCAAAGCTGGCTCACGAAGGCCGCTTTGATGCCCTCGTCATCGAGTCTACCGGCGTGTCCGAGCCCATGCCCGTGGCGGAGACATTCACGTTCACGGATCAGTCGGGTCGCCAGCTCAATGATCTGGCCCAGTTGGATACCATGGTCACCGTGGTCGATGCGCGAAACTTCCTCCACGACTACCGCAGCACCGATGACCTCCAGCACCGCAAAATGGGGACTTCCGAGGAGGACGGGCGCTCCATCGCCAACCTGCTCACGGATCAGATCGAGTTCGCGAACGTGATCCTCATCAATAAAGTGGACGTCGTGGGCGCGGACGAGCTGAATGAAATCCAGGGCATCATCCACGCGCTGAATCCCCGGGCTCAAGTCCACCTCACCCGCGACAGCGCCGTGCCGCTCACCTCCGTCCTGGGCACCGGCTTCTTCGCCATGAGCGAGGCCGAGCAAAGCGGTGGCTGGCTGGACAGCCTGCAAGGTCACACGCCAGAAACCGAGGAGTATGGCATCAGCAGCTTCGTCTATCGGGCACGGCGACCTTTTCATCCGCAGCGTTTTCAGGCTCTGCTACAGTCACGCTGGGAGGGCGTGATCCGTGCCAAGGGCATGTTCTGGCTGGCCACGCGTGATCAGATCGCTGGTTATGTCTCACAGGCCGGTGTGCTGCGTGAAACCCGCGCGCTGGGCCTTTTCTGGAGCGCCGTGGATGAGGCCGAGTGGCCGCAGGACCCCGCCAGCCAGGCAGACATCCGCTCCCACATCCAGGGCGCGCATGGCGACCGCCGCACTGAGATTGTCCTCATTGGCCGCGACATGGATCAGGCGGCCCTGATGGCCAGATTTGACCACGCCTTGCTCACGGAGGCGGAGTTCAGCACAGGGTCTGAAGCTTGGGCCACCCTGCCAGACCCCTTCCCGGCATGGTTGCCAGCGGCTTCCGGGGCAGGGGAGTGAGACGCCCGGCCAGGGAAAAATCTAGAAAGTCATCCACCCAGGGATGACGTCCGTAGTTTGACAAGGCTCCCTGACTCCTCTTGATTCCTCCTATGTCCCAGACCCCTTACGATTTTCCCACCTCTCTCTCCTCCTCGCCGTCGAATTTCATCGTGCCCACGGTGATCGAGTCCGAAGGCCGCGTGGAGCGCGCCTATGACATCTATTCCCGCCTGCTGAAGGACCGCATCATCTTCCTCGGAACGGATGTGAATGACCAGGTCGCAAACATCATCATCGCCCAGTTCCTCTTCTTGCAGATGCAGGACCCGAAGAAAGACATCCATTTCTACATCAACAGCCCGGGCGGTTCCGTCACAGCCGGCCTGGCCATCTATGACACCATGCAGTTCGTGACCTGTGACGTGAACACCTACTGCATTGGCATCTGCGCCAGCATGGGCGCCGTGCTGCTCGCCTCCGGCACGAAGGGCAAGCGCTACGCCCTGCCTAACAGTGATATCATGATCCATCAGGTCTCCGGCGGTGCCCGCGGCACGGCCAGCGATGTGGAGCGCACGGTCGACTTCATGTACAAGCTGAAGCGCCGGTTGAACCGCATCCTCGCTCATCATTGCGACAAGACCCCGGAAGCCATCGAGAAGGACGCTGACCGCGACAACTACATGACCGCCGAGGAAGCCTGCGCCTACGGCCTCGTGGACAAGGTGCTCCAGAGCAATCGCGAGCTGCCACAGGCCAAGGAATAAGTTTCGGCCTCGCAAAGTAGTCCTCTCGCTCCGCGAGAGGACGAGCGAGCCGGCAGACAGGAGCGACTTCACGAACTTCGATGAGTCGCTCCTGGATTCGCAAGCCCACCGCACAGCCCGTGGTTGCTCTTTTCGTTAGGGAAGCACTGATTTAAACCACTCAAAGCCCACAGGACGATAGGGTTTCTCTTTCTGACCTCTGTGGTCCTCGGTGCCCTCTGTGGTGAAAGCCATGGACATCCCGCTCTCGGACGGCTTCTGGAATTGATCAGCGTCTCCTTAGAGAGTGCTCTTTCTCCAGCCATTCCGCCCTTCCTGGAAAAGCTCATCCTTGAGCTTCGTGCCCAAACCGGTGCCTGTGGGAAGCTGCGCCCTTCCGTTAATGATCACTGGCAAGGTATCCACCAGCTTGTCATAAAACGAGCGGATGTGCGCGCGCACGGATTCCTGAAACACCACATTCGCCGATGAAGCGGCGAGATGCAGCCCGCTGAAAAGCGTGAGCGGTCCCGTGCAATCATGAATGGTGGAGGGCACATTGAAAGTCTGCGCCAGATCAATCACGCGACGCGTCTCGCTGATGCCACCATTCCACGTCGGATCCACCATGCAGTAGTCACAAGCTCCGGCTTGCAGCGCGGCGAGATACTCCTTCCGCCCCAGCAGCATCTCACTGGCCGCGATGGGCAGGCCGCTGCGCTGGCGGAAGTCCGCCAGTGTGGCGATGTTGTCCACCCGCAGCACATCCTCGAGCCAGAGCGGCTTGATCTCGCGCAAAGCTTCCGCGATGCGCAGCGCCGCAGGCAGTTGGAAGAAGGCATGACCTTCGATCGCGATGTCCATCTTCATGCCCACACGCTCGCGGATCTCGCGCAGCGGGTTCATCGCCTCCTCGATATCGGTCCAGGAAATATGCAAACCACCGTTTCGATGCGCAGCACGATCAAAGGGCCAGAGCTTCATCGCCGTGATGCCCTCGCTCAGCAGCTCTTCCGCCAGATCACCCGCCGCGAAGTGCGAGGACCAGTTGTCCTGCAGCGGCCCCGCACTGCCGATGTCTCCATAGCCCGGCCAGCCTGGATGACGCGGCGCCGATCCGCAGTCGGTGATCGCTCCATAGCTCGGGCCACCGCTGGTATTATACACCGGGATCGAATCTCGCACCGGACCACCTAACAAACGATACACCGGCTGATTGCAGGCCTGCCCCAGGATGTCCCACAACGCCAGGTCCAGCGCCGAAAGCGCGCGCATCTCCGCGCCCGGATGCCCAAACGGCGTGCAGCGCTCATAGATGAACCGCCAGTGAGACTCAATGGCCAGCGCATCCGCACCCAGCAAGCGCTCCGCCATCCAGTCATGGATCAGCGCCGCGATGGCATGCGGTGTGTAATACGTCTCCCCGCATCCGATGAAGCCCTCGTCCGTGTGAATGCGGACCAGCAGAAGGTTCGGCATGATGCCGGAGGGAATGGCAGTCTCAATGGCGGTGATGCGTGGCATGGCAGAATCACAACCAACGCTCTCATGCGCACTATTTGCTCACGATTCTCGGCTCATGATCTCCCACAGATTCAGGGAGGCCCACAGATGGGGATCTAGATCTTATCCCTTCAAAAAAAATAATCTGCTGGTCTCCCTGAATCTGTGGGAGACCCATCTCAGCCCTCATATTTAGGAAAGATGGCCGGCGTCGGGAAGCGGTCCTCATGGCTGTAATTTCCGCTGTTGAGATGTTCCTCCCGCGGCACGTGGACATCGGGCCAGCTCGAGGGACGGATGCGGATGACTCGGGTCGGGCGCATGCCTTCGGTGATGAGGTCGGTTTCAAAGCGGACCTGCACGCCGCTGCTGCCCAGGGGCACGTCTCCCGGAGTCTTGGAGATATCGCGAATCGCGCCCCGTGCGGCCATTTGCGTGGGCCCGGCGCTGCCGCCTTCGGTATGCTTCAGGGTGTTTTCCACGCCATTCACCACCACCTGGCGCTCCTTGTCAAAAGCGGCATAGAGGCTCGTGTCCATGCCGCCAAACAAGGTCACGGTCACCGTCGCGCGTCCGAACTTGCCATACTCCACCGCATCCACCCACGCGGGAATCCAGCGGCTCCGCATAAACGCTTTATGCGTTTCCGTCTGGTTCTGCGCAGCGCGCTGCATGGCCGCATCGTCTAACCAAATATCTGAAATATGAAAGCGGGTGAACACACCGCCTGGTGTTGGCTTCCAGGTGATCCCGAGCTGCACGGCCTGACCCTCGAGCGATTTCTTCCCGCTGGCAGGCCAGAGACCTACGGCGATCAAATCACTGATCCCAAGGTATTCCCGACCGCGCCAGACGCGGGTGGCTGCATCAAAGGTCAGCGTCTCCTCCTCGGCCTTGCCATCACCACCAGCCTTGGGTTCGCGCTTGGCGATGATCATTCCCTCGTTGTCTTTGATCTCCACCTCCTTGAGCTTCCAGACCAGTCCTTCACGCAGGCAGTGGCTGGGCTCGTCTTCGAGCAGGAGGACATGGTTCTCGGCAGGTGCGATGCCCGTGCCACGCCGGTGATCCGCGTCTTTCTCCTTGTTGTTCACTGGCAGCACCGGCACCGCGGAGATCTTCGGATCTGGAGGCAGATAAGCGCGCACATGCATCACCGTGCCGAGCGGGATGTCTCGCAGATCTGCCGGTGCGCCATGATAGCGGATCATGCCATAAGGCAGCATGGCGAAAGGACGTGGGTCGTTCCTGCGAAACACCCCATTTCCTTGCACACGGATGCTTCCGCGCCGGTTGACATGATCCACAAACACCAGCTCACCCCGGTAAGAGTGCGCCTTTTCCAAAGGCGGAAACTTCCCCGCCTCCGGCCTGAACGGCTCCTCTGCAGCAACTGCGAAGTTGATGAGCACGCACCCAAATGCGGTCAGGAAAATGTGTTTCATGTTCTTGGCTCCTAGTTCTTCAAAAATCACTCTTGGTTAGGCGTCACGCTGGTCCGCAAAGAACCAGAAAGTTGGAACCAAAAGCGCGGATACCTCAGTATTCAGGAAAGATGACAGGCGTCGGGAAGCGGTGTTCAGGGCCGGAGCCATCACCAATGTACTCCTCACGCGGCACCTGCACCTGCGGCCATGTAGCTGGACGGACACGGACGACCCTTGTCGGGCGGATGCCTTCGATGATCAGATCCGTCTCGAACTGGACTTGAATGCCGCTGCTTCCCAGAGGGGCCTCACCAGACGCCTTCGTCACGTTAAGGATCGGACCTTTGGAAGCCATGTGCGCGGGGCCGTAAGCCCCCCCGGCATGCTTCAGTGTGTTCTCCGATCCGTTCACCAGCAGTTGGCCGTCCTTCTGGAAATCAGCGTAGAGAGATTCATCCATGCCCCCAAACAAAGTCGCCGTCACCTTGGCACGACCGAACTTGCCATACTCCACGCTGTCCACGAAGGCAGGCATCCAGCGGCTGCGCATGAAGGCCTTGTGCGTATCAGTCTGGCTCTGCGCGGCGCGTTGTAGCGAGGCATCATCTAACCAAATGTCCGAAACATGAAAGCGGGTGAAGATGCCATCCGGCGTGGGCTTCCAGGTGATCCCGAGTTGCACGGCCTGACTATCGAGTGCCTTCTTCCCGCTCGCAGGCCAGAGACCTTCGGCGATCAAGTCAGCAGGCGTGAGGCACTCGCGACCGCGCCAGATGCGCGTGGCCGCATCCAGGGTCAGTTTTTCCTCGCTGGCCTTGCTGTCTCCCCCTGACTTCGGTTCGCGCGTGGCGATGATCATTCCCTCATTGTTCTTGAGGTCCAGCTCCTTGAGTTTCCAGACCATTCCCTCGCGCAGACAGTGACTGAGCTCGTCTTCGAGCAGGAGGACATGGTTCTCCGCCGGCGCCACACCGAGACCACTGTAGCCCGCCGTTTTCTCCTTGTTGTTCACTGGCAGCACCGGCACTGCAGAGATTTTTGGATCGGGAGGCAGATAGGCACGGATGTGCATCACCGTGCCGAGCGGGACATCCCGCAGATCCGCCGGTGCTCCGTGATAACGAACGATGCCGTAAGGCAGCATCGCAAAAGGATGCGGCGCATTGCGGAAATACGTGCCCGCCCCCTGCACACGGATGCTGCCGCGACGGTTCGCATGATCCACAAACACCAGCTCGCCTCGATAGGTGTGTGCCTTTTCGAGCGGCGGAAACTTCCCCACTTCCGGCCGGAACGGCTCGTCCGCAGCACGTGCGGCGATGGCACACAAACCAAGAACCAGGAACGAAGAACCAAGAACTGAAAAGAAACGTGTCATCATAGCGCGATCACTTGATTGCTGTCTCCGAACTGGCTGATCTCCACGCCCATGCGCTGGGCCATGAGGAGGAGCAGATTGCTCATGTGAGCGTCCGAGTTCACGGGGCGGCTGCAAACCTGATAGTGTGCCGATGTGAGCCCGCCGTCCGCTCCGAAGGTGTAACCCTGGAACGTCGGTGACATCTTGTTGAAATCGAGATGCTGCCCGTGTTTCAGACCGAGGTCCGAGCCACCTGCGAGCACCAGCGGCAGGTTGGCGTTGCCATGACTGTGGCCGTAGGACATGCCGCTGCCAAAGAGGGACATGGTGGAGCCTAACAATGATTTGCCACTGAGATCCTTCGTCTCCGCAAGACGCGTGAGGAAGTAGCTGAACTGCTCGATCGCGAAGGTGTCGTAGTTGGTCAGCTTCTCCATGTAGTCCGCATCACCACCGTGATGACTGAGCTGATGGCGCGACTCCGTGATGCCGATTTCAGGAATGGCAATCGCCTGGCCCTCGCCGCCAAGGCTGAAGGTGGCCACGCGGGTCACATCCGTCTGAAACGCCAGCACCATGAGGTCATAGACCGTGCGGAAATAATCACCCGCCTTGGTGTCGGCGATGTCGCGGTTCGTGCGAGTGCGATCGCTTTCGGAGATGGAGGGCAGCGGCGTGTCCAGCCACGCATCAGCACGCCGCGTGCGGATCTCCGCCTCACGGACAGACGTGAGATACTGCTCCATGCGCCCCTTGTCCTCGGTGCCCATCTTCTTCTCCATCCGGCGCACTTCAGCTAGGTTGTCATCCAGCACGCTGCCCTTGCGGCGCAAGGCCCGCCGCTGGGCGGCGATACCACCTTTCGGTTCGGCAAACAGGGAGGAAAAGATCTCGCTGCATCGGCGCAGCGCCGGCAGCCGGACACCATCCGCTGTCCACGCGAGCGACTCCTGTGTGATCGCGACCTCCAGAGATGGATAGCGCGTGTGCTGCGCCGTGATCTCCGCCATCTTCTGGTCCACCGAAATGGTGTTGCGATCCGATGGCCCGAGCTTTCCACCTGTCAGCCAGATGCTGATGCAGTTGTGGTGATGACTGAGGCTCCCTGGATGATGCAAACCGCTGATCGGCGTGATGGACTCGCGATGTTTCTCCAGCGGCATGAGCGACCGCGAGAACTTGTAGTCCTTGCCGGGTGTGGTGATCTGGTAGTTCAGCGAGTGCACGCCGTTCGCCAGATAGATGAAAGCACTGCGCCGTGGTGTGGCCGTGATCTTCTCCGCTGCCGCAGCACGCATCGGCACCATGCACTCCAGCAAGGGCAGAGAAATAAAAGAGCCTATCGCCTTGAGCGCATGACGGCGGTCGATCAGCCAGGATTGAGACAAATAGTTCATGGTTCTTGGTTCCTTGTTATGGGTTAAAAACGGTTAGCGTTTGCGCATCAACTCGGAGAGCGCGACTGCCCGGACGACATCCTTCACCTTATATTGACTCTTCCTGGCTTCTTCAGCGATGAGTTTGATGTCATCCTCATCATCAACCGTCAGGACGCGACGGAGGCCGTAGGTGCAGAGGTGCTCGATGAAGGCGCGCACAAATTTCTCGCGGTCCTCGATCAGCAGGTTTTTGAAATCCGTGGCATCCTTGAAGGCGCGACCATCAGGCATCTCGCCGGAAGGATTGACCAAGGGGGCCGCGCCGACTCCTGTCGCTGTCTTTTCATGCGTGCGCCATTGGCCGATGGCATCGTAGTTGTCCCAGGCGAGGCCGAGTGGATCGATCTTCGCGTGGCAGGCGGCACAGTTCACGTTGTCGCGGTGGGCCTCCAGTTTATCGCGGAGAGAGGCCTTGGCGCTCGTCGGTGGATTGGGTTCGATGGCGGGCACGTTGGCCGGAGGTGGTGGCGGCGTCTTGGCCAGAATCACCTCGCTCAGCCACACTCCGCGATGCACGGGGCGATGTCGTGTTCCATCCGAAGTTAGGCCGAGTGATGCCCCCATCGTCAGCAGACCACCGCGATGATCTTCAGGCTTGAGCGACACACGCTGAAAGCCGTCCTTCTTTGGCTCCGGCAGGCCGTAGAAATCGCAGAGCCGCGCATTGGCCATGGTCCAGTCGGAATCGAGGAAGCTCTGCATGGGCAGGTTCTTCACCAGCATCTCACGGAAAAACTCCACCGGCTCATCCCGCATGCTCATCTCCAGCCACCGGTCATAGTTAGGGTAGAGTTTCTTATCGGGCGGAAACATGCCCACGCGGTGCAGTTGCAGCCACTGGCGTGAGAAGTCGTCGATGAAGCGATTGATCCGGCCATCGGTCAGCATCCGGTCCACTTCCTTCTTCAGTCCGTCACCTTTCAAAGCACCACCCTTGGCCGCTGTGAAGAGCGCCTCATCTGGCATGGAGCTCCACAGGAAAAACGACAGGCGAGAGGCAAGCTCCCAGTCATTGAGAGTCTCGCGAGCCGTCGGCTCACCTTCGACGAGATAAAGGAAGTTGCGCGAGGTCAGCACTCCCTGCATCGCCACGCGATAGGCCTCCGCAGGCTTTTCGCCTGCCTCACGTTCAGTGCGGTAGGATTCCAGATACTGCGCCAGTTCCTCTATGTTCACCGGCCTCCGCCAGGCACGCTCGGCGAAGCGTTGCAGATGCTGCGCCACCACTTCAGGCGTTGCATCATCAGCGGGCAGCAGATCCTTCCGCCGCGCCTTTTCCGACTCCGTCTGCAGCGGGCCTTCCCATTCGATCCAGTCCAGCAGCACCGTTGAGAAAAGGCCGTTCCCCTTGTCATCAAACATTTGCGGTGCGTTCGAGTTCAGCAGTGTCGTCTCACTGCTATGTGTGAAGATATATCCGCCACGGCTGCCGAGCGCATTGCGGAAAGCCGCGCCGCTTCGGCGATCCACCACATCCGTGGCCACCACGCAGAAATCCAGTGTCGCCGGCATCTCCAGATCCACATCGAACTCATAGACCTGCGGTTTGTCCTCCGGTGCCGTGACGTCGAAGTCCAGAATGCCATCCACCGTTTCCTCGCCCGTGCGCTTGCCGATGCTCAAGTGCGCAGGTTGGCCGCCGATCGGTCGGACGCCGCTGGCCTGGATGCGGACCTTGTAGAGTCCGCTGTGCTGCGGCCCCACATTGCCGAACCAATTGTTTGAAAGTGCATTCTGGACGTTGCCCGGGAAGAGCAGGTAACGCAGCGGCCGCTTGATGCCAAACCGGTCCAGCGCCGCCTGCTGTTCCTTGCCACCATTGTAGCGCAGCTCGGCCGCCGTCTTGCGGATCTTGCGCGCCTCACTGGTGGCAGCCGCAGGGAAGGCACGCTCAAGCACCAGCTCCGCCGCGCGGTAGTAGCGGTCCATGTGCGATGGCGAGAGCGACAGCTCGGAGCCGAGGCGCTCAAACCCATGCCACAGCGTGTCCTCATTCAGCTCTCCCGGTTTCGCCGGATCATAGCGCACCCCAAGCAGATCATAGACCGTGTTTTGATACTCCTTCCGACTCAGACGATAGTGCGCCACCGCAGGCCGTGCCGCCATTCGCGCCGCGCGACCTTCCTTGATGCGTGAATCCAGACCTGACACAAACGCCGCGATCTCCGCCTGCGTCGGCTGCTTCTCCTTCTTCGGCGGCATCTCGCCGGAGTTCACCTGCTCGATCAACTCGGCCCAGTGATGCGTGTCCGCACCCAGCTTGAAATCACGCGAGAGCTGGTCGATCCGCAGATCACCCTTCTCTTTGTCAGGCCCGTGACAGCTGATGCAGTAGCTCTTCAGGAATGCATCAAACGGCTCTGCTGTGGCCGTGGTGGTCGCTGCGGCCGCATGGACCGCACCGGCAGAGCCAAGACTGGCGATGAAAAGGGCAGGGAGGCTGAAAACGAAACGGGTCATGCTAGTTGAGATGCTATAATACACACCCCACGCCGCCTTTGTGCATGACCCACGAGTTCTCGGGGGTAAGGGACCCCCGAGACGACCTCATCTCTACCTCAAATCAAAACGGCGAAGGCCCAAATAGCGCATCGCGGATCTCGCGATCACTCAGCGCAGCTTGTGAACCCGGAGGTGGTCCAGGAGGCGGGCCGCCCGCACCGGGAGGGCCTCCATTAGGTGGCGGACCGCCAGGACCTCCAGGTCCATTCGGACGACGACCTCCGGGAGGCCCGCCGCGCCGCTGTTCCCGCTCTTCCGGCGTCTTGCCGATCACAATGTCCCACATCCCGACGAACTCCTTGCTCTCCACGCTCACAGGCTTGAACTCACGGATCACGGAGAGGCGCTGCTCGTCCGTGCCCATGCCGCGCAAAATACCGTCACGGTCATTCTGCGGCACTCCGGCGATGAAAAGCTGGGTGGTCAGCATGCTCTTGCCGTCCTGCTTCACGCGGATGTGCCAATGAATGGTGCGCCCCGTATACAGACCCGGCTTGATCGTGCGGAAGCGATACTCGCCCTTCGCATTCGTCTCGATCTTGCCGTAGCCCTGGAACTTCGGATCACGCTCCTTGTCCCGCTGGGTGCCCTTGCTGTGGATGTAGCAGCCATTGTTATCCGCCTGCCAGACCTCGATCAAGGCCCCTTGGATCGGTTTGCCATCCACCCCGAGCAGCCTCCCGCCGAAATTCGCCACCACACCCTCCGCCACCGCGCCGTCCTTGATCTGCAGCAGGTCATTGTCCTGGTCCAGCGGCAGGTGGTCCGGGTAATACGGCCCCTCCGTGGCACGCGGTGTCAGGCTCAGCGCCTCCGCATAGATTTGACTGGTGATGATCCCGCCCGTGACAGCGAGCAGGCTCTTCAACAGACGACGACGGTCCAGACGGATATGAAAGGGGGTGATCAGGGTTTCCATGGCAGTGGCTCTAAACCTCCGGACATCAGACCAGTTTCGCGGAGATATGTTAAGGAAATATAAAGACGGCGATGGGCTCGGTTTATTCCGTTGCCAGGAAGCCGCAATCCCGTTGGCACTCGACAAAAACGGTTGTCCATGATGCTATTGAAATGCCCAACGGTTTTGTTCACCCTTTGAATTGTTAGGCTCCCACTATAGCACCATGTATTATCAAGACCTCACGCCTTACGAGTATTTCGTTGGACGAAAGACGTCTGCGATTAACATCGGCTGGTTGGATTCGAGCCGGGTATTTACAAGGGGTCCCGTTCCAGACGGTTTTGTCGCACGGCTTCGCGCACTCGAGCAGCATCGAGTGCGACAAACGCGTGGCTTTCACGTTTGCCCGTTTTGTGATCCTGGAGATTGTAAGGCGGTAAGCTCGGCTGAGATAGAGGTCGCTGGCGGGGAAGGGAAAGTTTACGCTGCACCTATGCTGATTGGTCACTATGTAGAGGTGCACGGCTACCGCCCCCCGGACGAGTTTGTTGAAGCTGTAATGGGAATGAAGAATGAATGATTGCGGCGCCTAACCATGCACTGCAGCGAACCCGGCCATCACACCCCTGTAGAGATCGTTGCATCTTGCGATGCCGGGGCGCAGAACTCGCGACGTTCGGCAAAAAACTAAAATCTAGCCCGCTCAACCGTTCTACTGATGCCATGAACGCAAAGTCGCTTCTGTCCTTCGTCGCAGCATTCTCGCTCGCCTCCATTGGTTACGCGGTCGATCTGGGGGCCGTCGCGTTTCGGATGACCAACCCGAAGTTCGAATCCGGTGATTCGATCACGATCCGTGAAGTCACCGCCAGTTCGCCTGATTTGAAAGTGGGAGACACGGTCATCGTCCGGGGGAGTTACCGTCTCCAAAGCAGACCGAACGCATCCCTGGGCTTTTCCCTCACCAGCATCGGCCCGAGCGCAGCCACTGTGGTCGCACCTCACCAGCGGCAAAAGATCGAAGCTGGCTCCGGAACCTTCGAGTTGAAGCATGTGATCCCAGCTGACGGCATGCTGCATGTCAGTTTCTACCCACAGACAGGCGGCTCTTCTTTTGGTGGAGTCTACTTCGACTCTGCGAAACCGTGAAACCGCCTGTAGTCACTGTCGTTTTGGTCACTCTTTGAATAGTTAGCCTAGCTAACTATGTCATCTGACATGCCCATCATATCGATAGCCTCTCCGTCAGACTGGCAGCGGGTCCAGAGGCTCCGGCTGGCAGCGCTGCGGGACACACCAGACGCATTTGGGTCTACCTTCGAGGATGAGTGCGAGAGATCACCCGAGTGGTGGATGGACCGTCTCCAGTCATCAGGCTCCGTGACATTCATGGCGGTTGAGCCATTCGATTCAGGGATGGCCGTGCTGGGACCCTACGATTCTCCATCTGACGTGACGTCTTTGCAGTCTGGGTGGCTCCCGGGCACTGGGGTAGGGGTGTTGGAAACGCGCTCATGTCCTCCGTGATTGCCCAGGCGAGGAGTCTGGGCGTTGGGAGATTGGTGCTTGATGTTGGCCGGTACAACCTTCCCGCTCGGAGACTCTATCTTAGACACGGCTTTTCACCCACAGGCATCGAGTCCACCCTGCCTCCACCACGCTCACACATCATGGAGGACCAGCTTGAGCTGGTTGTGGACGCAGCTAGACTGACGCCATGAGCAGCACGACCGCGAATGAGGGGATCCAGCCCGCCAGCATCGCACGCATTCCAACCGCAGCCTACATGGTCGCTCCGCTGCTTTATGGGATCGCTGTGGGGCTCCATGTTTTGTTCCCCATCTTTGGAGACCGCTACTTGCTCTCCCTTCATGTGCTGGTGCTTCCCTGTATTCTCGTTCTGAGTCTCGCGACGGTGGGTTTGAGGCTCATTGCCACAGCACCGAGGACATGGACGCTGATCATTTCACTTGTTATCAATCTTGCCGTCAGTGCTTTTGCGCTTTGGATGACATGGTTGGCGATGACATTTCCCACGCCGGACTAGTTTAACCATATCATCTAACATGCGCTGTAGCGAACCTCGTCGCTTCGCTGTGGTTGCCTATTATGGAGGGTTACGAAAAAGAAAAACCTGATCACCCATGAAACCCTTCATTCACCTCCCATTTCGAGCCCTCGCTCTTCTCGCCACGATCATGGTTTGCAGCCTGGCGGATGAGTCGCTCGCTGCCGAGTCCGAGCCGGAGCTCGTCCGGGTCATGAGTCTGAACCTCTGGCACGGTGGAGATGGAGGGAAGCAGCCGCTCGACCAGATGGTGACGCTCATCCGGCGGTCTCAGGCGGATCTGGTGGGACTCCAGGAGACGGCAGGCTTTGCGCCGCAGGGGCAGCCGCGCCCGGACCGCACGGCGGAGATCGCCAGACGGCTCGGCTGGCATCATGTTGAGCAAGGGGGCCGCACCGGCATCGTCAGCCGATTTGAGATTGTGGCGGTCACTCCCAGAAAATGGGGCATCAAGGTGAAGCTGCCATCGGGTCGGCACCTGTATCACTTCAATGCCCACCTCTTTCACTCTCCCTACCAGCCGTATCAGCTCCTCGGCATCCCTTATGGGAATGCTCCCTTCTTAAAGACGGGTGAGGCGGCAGTGCAGGCAGCCCGGGAGACACGGGGTGGTGAGGTGGCACGGATGCTGGCGGAGGTGAAAACTATCCTGCCAGACGGACTTCCCGTCTTTATCACCGGCGATTTTAACGAGCCCTCGCACCTCGACTGGACGCCCGCCTCCGTGAAAGCGGGCCACTGCCCCCTGTCCGTCCTGTGGCCTTCAACCCAGGCGGTGGAGGCTGCCGGGTTTATCGATACCTACCGCGCCGTTTACCCCGACCCCGTGAAAAACCGGGGGCTGACCTGGACGCCGAGGACCAGGGTCGACGATCCGAAAGACCGGCACGATCGAATCGACTTCGTTTTTGTGGGCGGACCACCGTCCAGGGTGAGGTCAGCCAGGATCGTCGGCGAGTCGCCGGAATATGCCGACGTAGTGGTCACCTCGTATCCCTCTGATCACAGGGCAGTCGTCTCCGAGGTCGAGTTTCCGGCCGGGAAATAGCCAATCGCCTGACAAAGCTGCGTGGCGTCAAGTGGGATAATCTTCAAGAATGGAATGGAGTATCCGTTTGAAGATCAATAGATTACGTGAATTTTAGATGGGGCAGTCGAGACCCGGTCCACCGAGGTCCAAATGCAGGAATCCGCCATTTCAACTCTCCGTCCCGCGCGGTTCCCCCCGGTGTCTTTCAATCACCCCCACTTTTTTGATTTCCAGCCTTGCAAAGGTGCCTCGGACTTCTATCCTCGAACCTCGCTTGTGAAATTTTTCACAAGCCCTGAATTTGACGTTTTATGGGCAATTTCTTTCCTCGTTGGACCAATTGGCTCCCCCTGAAGCTAGCCGTCGCGGCTGGTTTTATCGTTTTTGGGGTGAGCCTGGCCGTGCCGTATTATTTCACGCCAAAGTATACGCGCGTGGGCTATGAGCCGACTCAGCCGGTGCCATTTTCGCATAAAATCCACGCCGGTCAGCTCGGCCTGGACTGCCGCTACTGCCACTCCTTTGCGGAGGTCTCCAGCCATGCGAACGTGCCGACGAACCAGACCTGCTTTAACTGCCATGGTCCGGGCAAGGGCAACATCAAGTCCGCCTCGCCGAAGCTTGAAAAAGTGATCAAGGCCGCCGAAACCGGCAAGCCCATCGAGTGGGTGAAGGTCCACAAGGCGCCTGATTACGTTTACTTTAACCACAGCGCTCACCTGAACCGCGGCATCTCCTGCCAGAACTGCCACGGCCAGATCAATGAGATGGAAGTGGTGAAGCATGCCGAGCCTCAGTCCATGGGCTGGTGCCTCGAGTGCCATCGCAATCCTGAGCAGAAGCTGCGCCCGCTGGATCAGATCACGAACCTGAACTACAAGCCTGAGCAGCTCGACCGCAGTGGTTTTTACGCCGGCCTGCTGAAGAAGGGTGTGAAGCCTGGTGAGATCGCCGAAACGATCCAGGAAGGCGGCGCTGCCACCAAGCTGGAAGACCTCGTGGCCCTGGCCTCTGGCAAATACGGCGAGAAGGTGACCCAGCTCGAAGTGGGCAGCCAGCTCAAGAAACACTGGCAGGTTCAGCCGCCGGAAAACTGCACCGCCTGTCACCGTTGATCGGCCTGTTTGCTCTTTTTGACCCTTTTTTGATTCTTCCTTTTCCCCGCTCATGAAACGCAAATGGATTCACCCCGAGGAGCCTCAGACCGGCAAGCGCTACTGGCGCAGCCCGGCCGAACTCGAGCAGCGCTCGGAATTCCTCACGACACTCGGTGTGGAGTTTCCCGCCGGTGACACACTGACCGAGGAGGAGGCTGGCAACTCGCGCCGTGATTTCCTGAAGCTCATGGGCGCCTCCGCCGGCATGATGGGCCTCGCCGCCTGCCGCCGCCCGGTGATGAACATCCTTCCCTACACGAACCACGTCGAGTGGATCATCCCAGGGAAGCCTCTGCTTTATGCCTCCGCCATGCCCACCCCCACCGGCGCCACGCCGCTGGTGGTCACCACGCATGAAGGCCGCCCCACGCACCTTTCCGGCAACCCGCTCCACCCCCTCGGCGGTGGTCTCGATGCCTTCGCGCAGGCCAGCGTGCTGGATCTCTACGATCCTGAGCGCTCCCAGTTCCCCCTCGTCAAGGGCACTTCCGCCACCTGGGCTGAGGCCAATAAGGGTCTCGAAAACATCTCCGCTGAGATCAAGAAAGACGGCGGCGCCTCCCTGGCCATCGTCGTCGGCCAGGGCAATACCCCCACTCTGCAGCGTTTGTTGGGCGAGGTGAAGACCGCTCTGCCGCAGGCAAAGCTCTTCAGCTACGAAGCCATCAACAGCGCCGGTCAGCAGGCCGCCAACAACGAAGTCCTCGGTGCCACCACCAAGACCTTCGTCCGCTGGAGCAAGGCCCTCCGCATCATCTCCCTCGATTGCGACTTCCTCGCGCTCGACCACGTCGCTGGTGAAACCATCAAGCACTTCACCAAGCAGCGTGCCCAGGACAAGCCAAGTCCTGACATGAACCGTCTCTATGTGCTGGAAAACCGCTACACCCTCACCGGTGGCATGGCGGATCACCGCAAGCCTCTCGCGGCCAGCCTCATCCCGGTCGCCGCGGCCATCATTGCCGAGCTTCTGGACATCAAGGACGGCGCTGCTCTCGCCGCCGCCGCTCCTGCCGGCCTGAAAGAATGGCTCGCTCCTGCGGTTCGTGACCTGATCGATAACAAGGGCAAGTCCGTCGTCGTCGCCGGCAGCCGTCATGGCGCTGAAGTCCACGCGCTCGTCGCCGCCATCAACAACGCCCTCGGCGCCTATGGTTCCACCATCGAGCTGCTGGAAAGCGGCCCCGCTGCTGCTGCTCCTCTCGGCACCTCGGCTGAGCTTGAGGCCGCTCTCGCCTCCGGCACCGTCAAGACTCTCGTTTCCCTCACCCCTTCGAACCTCCTCTTTGATGCTCCAGCCTCCGTGGCGCAGTCCATCAAGGACAAGGGCGTGAAGATCGTCCACCTCGGCAACCTGACGAACGCCACCGCTCGCGCGGCCATCCTGCACATCCCAGCCGCTCATTACCTTGAGTCCTGGGGCGATGTCCGTGCTTCAGATGGCACCTACTCCGTCATCCAGCCGATGATCCAGCCGCTCTACGACGGCGCCAGCGAGATCGAGGTCCTCCTCGCCCTCCTTGGCCGCAAGAAGCTCGGTCCTGCTGAGAAGCCCGCTGATGGCGCTGCTCCTGCGGAAGACGCCGCCTACCAAGCCGTGCGTGACACCTTTGCCCAGGTCGCTGGCAGCCTCGATGAAACCAAGTGGAACCTCACCCTGCGTGACGGCTTCCTCAAAGGTTCCGGCTATGTGAAATCTTCCGGCGTCATCAATGCCGCCTCCATCGCCGGCACCGTCAGCAAGGCCAAGGTGCCTGTGGCACCCACCCCCCAGTCCGTCGAGATCGTCCTCACGCCTGACGCCGGTGTGTATGATGGCCGCTACATCAGCAATTCCTGGCTCCAGGAGACCCCTGATCCAGTCACCAAGCTTTCCTGGGACAACGCCGCCTGGGTGGGCAGCGTGACCTTCCGCTCTCTCGGCCTGAAAAACGGCCAGATGATCAAGCTCACCGTCGGTGACAAGAGCCTGACCCTTCCGGCCATCGAGGCCCCGGGCCACGTGCAGAACTCCGTCACCATCCCTCTCGGCTACGGCCAGACAGAGCTGGGCTTCGTCGCTTCGGACACCAAGGGCACGGGCCGTGGCTTCAATGGTTACCCACTGCGCAGCAGCACCTCTGAGTTCGTCGTCACTGGCGCCAAGCTGGAAGTGACCCAGGATCACTACCTCCTCGCCATCTCCCAGGACCAAAACACCATGGAAGGCCGCGCGGTCTACCGTGAAGGCACTCTGGAGACATTCACCAAGACCCCTGACTTCGCCGTCAAGACCGGTCTGGACAGCCACATCCCGGAAAACATCTCCCTCTACAAGGGCCAGGTCGGCAAGAAGACTGCGGACAATCCGGACGGCTTCGACTACGAGAAGAAGCACCAGTGGGGCATGGTCATCGACCTCAGCAAGTGCCTCGGTTGCACCGCCTGCGTCATCGCCTGTCAGAGCGAAAACAACATCGCCCTCGTCGGCAAGGATCAGGTCATCAAAGGCCGTCTCATGCAGTGGATCCGCATGGACCGTTACTTCGCCACGAGCGAGTGGGGTGAGAAGAACGCCAAGTCGGATGACGTGGACGTCGACCCGACCGCCGACCAGCTCGAAAACGCCGAGATGGTGCAGCACCCGGTCGCCTGCCAGCAGTGCGAATCCGCTCCTTGTGAGACCGTCTGCCCCGTGAACGCCACCGTCCACACGGACGACGGCCTCAACGCCATGGCTTACAACCGCTGCATCGGCACCCGCTACTGCGCGAACAACTGCCCTTACACCGCCCGTCGCTTCAACTGGTTTGACTACAACAAGCGTCCGCTTGATGAACTCTACTGGGGCCCGCTTTCCACGCCTGAGAAGACCGGCGTGCGTGAGTCCCTCCAGCTCCAGAAGAACCCGAACGTCACCGTCCGCATGCGCGGCGTCATCGAGAAGTGCACCTACTGCGTGCAGCGTCTTGAAGCCGCCAAGATCAAGCAGAAGCAGACCCAGCGTGACTCCAAGAACTTCCGCATCCCTACGGATAGCGTCAAGGTCGCCTGCCAGCAGGCATGTTCCGCAGAGGCCATCACCTTTGGTGACATGGCTGACCGGAACAGTGCGATCGCCAAAATCAAAGGCTTCAAAGACGAGAAGGACCCGTCCAAGGATCTTCCGGAGCATCCGCGTAACTACGAGCTTCTGAAATACATCGGCACCCGTCCGCGCACGAGCTACCTGGCTCGTCTGAAGAACCCGAATCTGAACAAGGATATGCCCGGTGCCGACAAGATCGCCGCCTGGAGCGCTCACCAGAACTAATCTCCGACTCACGCTGACATGTCCGCCGAAGCAGCCAATACCTCTCACGACCACGCTCCCGCCTACAGTGGTGCCCCGCGCATCCTGGACCGTGAGCCTCTCGTCCTCAACAACCGCTCCTACTCATGGATCACGAACCGCATCTGCGGCATCGTGGAAAACAAGCAGCCCCTCCTCTGGTGGATCCTGTTTGTTCCTTCCGTGCTGCTGACCGGCTTGATGGCCTTCTGCTTCATCTACCTCATCAGCACCGGCGTCGGTGTCTGGGGTCAGAAGCAGCCCGTCGCCTGGGCCTGGGACATCACCAACTTCGTGTTCTGGATCGGTATCGGCCACGCCGGCACCCTCATCTCCGCCATTCTTTTCCTCACCCGTCAGAAGTGGCGCACCTCGGTGAATCGCGCTGCTGAGGCCATGACCATCTTCGCCGTGATGTGCGCCGGTCTCTTCCCGGCCTTCCACGTCGGTCGTGTCTGGATGGTGTGGTTCCTCGCCCCTATCCCAAACGCCAACGCCATCTGGCAGAACTTCAAGTCCCCGCTCCTTTGGGACGTGTTCGCGGTGTCCACCTACTTCAGCGTGTCGGCCGTGTTCTGGTTCCTCGGCCTCGTCCCTGACCTCGCCACCCTGCGTGACCGCTGCAAGCCCGGCCTGCGCAAGACCATGTATGGCATCTTCTCCCTCGGCTGGCGCGGTGCCAACCGTCATTGGAGCCACTATGAGACCGCCTACATGCTCCTGGCCGCTCTCTCCACCCCGCTCGTGCTCTCCGTGCACTCCGTGGTGTCCTTTGACTTCGCCACCTCCATCGTTCCTGGCTGGCACACCACCATCTTCCCGCCTTATTTCGTGGCAGGCGCCATCTTCGGCGGTTTCGCCATGGTGCTCACGCTCATGATCCCGGTGTCGAAGATCTATGGCCTGAGTGATCTCATCACGCCGAAGCATATCGACAACATGGCGAAGATCATCCTGCTCACAGGCACGATCGTCGGTTACGCCTACTGCATGGAGTTCTTCGTCGCCTACTACAGCGGGAACCCCTTCGAGCTCCAGACCTTCATGCTTCGCGGCCTGTATGGTCCGTCCACCTGGGCTTACTACTTCATGTTCAGCTTCAACGTGTTTGCCCCGCAGTTCTTCTGGTATCGCCCCTTCCGTCATAATCTCTGGGTCGTCATGTTCGTCTGCATGTGCGTGAACGCCGGCATGTGGTTTGAGCGCTACGTCATCATCGCCACCACCCTTGAGCGTCACCTCATCCCGGGCTCCTGGCGCACCTATGAAGCCACCTGGGTCGATAAGTACACCTTCCTCGGCACCTTCGGCTTCTTCATGATGCTCTTCCTCCTCTTCCTCCGCTTCCTCCCGGTCATCGCCATCGGTGAAGTGAAGGGCGTGCTGCCGCAGTCCAATGCGCACAACCACGACCACGGCAAGGAAGGCGTCCAGGAAGAGGACCTCATGGCCTACCCAGACCGCCACGTCCCCCGTGAAGCCGCTGCCGTCTGAGCGGAATGACGAACACCGAATTCCCTCCTTTTTAGAATATGAGCACGCTTAAAAGAGTACATGGTTATCTCGCCGAGTTCGACGGCGCGGCTGACATCTACCACGCGGCCGAGCAGGTCCGCGATGCTGGTTACCAGCGCTGGGATGTCCACTCCCCGTTCCCCATCCACGGCATGGACGACGCCATGGGCAATTCCCGCTCCATCCTGCCTAAGCTCGTCTTCGTCGGCGGCATGACTGGCACCTGCATCGCCTTCACGCTGCAGACCCTCACCCAGACGAACTTCTGGTCCAGCATCGGTCTCGGCTTCCTCCAGACTCTGGCGGAAACCTACCCAACGGTCGTCCAGGCCAAGCCCACGGACATCTGGACTCTTCCAGCCTTCTTCCCCGTGATGTTTGAGCTGACCATTCTGTTCAGCGCCTTCACCACCCTCTTCGGTCTATTGGCCCTCATGGGGCTGCCCCGCCTGAACCATCCTCTGTTTGCCTCCAAGCAGTTCGGCAAGTTCTCCGATGACGGCTTCTTCGTCTGCATCGAAGCCCGCGACCCCAAATTCAGCCAGGAAGGCACCAAAGCCCTCCTCGAGAAGATCGGCGGCAAGAACATCGAGCTCGTCGAAGACGAGCTGTAAGAGCCGTCTCCAGGCAAGACAGCCTTCAAAATCTTCAAAAGAGCCGCGCGAGCGGCTCTTTTGCTTGGGGGACTTGGGAGTGGCATAAAAGTCATGACAGGCATGCCTCACGAGAAGCCGCATGCGGCTCTTTTAGGGCGCTTGAAGCCAGTCAAGAAAACGTTGGAGAGCGCCGCGGTTAGCGTCCAGTTCCTTGTCTGCCCTTCGTGCTGCCTGATCATGGACAGTTTGGGTCACCGTTTCCTTCCACCATTGATGGCAGGCCTTGGTGTAACCCTCCATGACAGATTCCATTTCGCGCAGAGGGGTGTGACAGGACTCGGTGCAGATCACACACCATCCTGAAAAGGTCACCTTCCCATGAAGTTCTATGGAGCCCAGACGGCGTCCACAGGTCCGGCAGTAACCTGCTTCCGGAGGTCGCGCATCTGACTTCTGACTCAATATCTTGAAGGCGGCTCTGGCGATGTCTGCCGGCTCAGTTACTTCTTCAAGAGGTATGGTGGGCGGGCATTGAGCCACGGCTTGATCCAGCAGCTTCAAAGCTTCTGGTTCGAGTGCCTTCCTTTCACTTTCATTGTTGAGGGTCATCTCGACGGCGACGCGATTCAGCCGCTCAAGGCATCTTCTCAACTCGGCTGGCAAAATTGGATATACGTCATATTTCATCGCTACCGAAGCTAATGGCTATTCGGATTGCGATAACAGATTCTCTCGGAGACTGCGAGCATTTGGTTGTCGGGATAGCTGTGGAAGATCTCCAACCTCTTTACTTATGGAATGGTGGACGGCTCCAGGCTTTACATCTCCTCTCCTTTCACAGCACAATGCCTGCATGAGCGAGAGCCACGTCGAACGCCGGAAGATTCCTTGGTGGGTCATCTGCTGGATCGTCGTGTTGCTCATCATCGCAATTGACGTCAGTGGGCCCATTCTGGCCATGCTAAAGCAACGGACCCACTCGGATCTCAACAAGGAGATGATGAAGGCCATCCAGGTCGGATTGGGGCACTATCGGATGGAGTATAACAAATGGCCTGACGATCCCGCGTTGGCAAATGCGAACACCGTTCCCATCAAGGTTCGCGGACCCGTCCTAAAAGCTCTGCTCAGAGACAATGCGCATCACTTGAAATTGTTAGACCTTGACGATTCCAGACATCGAAGATTGCCAGGCCTTGTGATGGAGCAGGGGGAGCCAGAATTGCATGATCTTTGGGGAACCTGTTTCTTCCTGATGGGGGACATGGACTTGGATAATCGAATCCCGAATCCCGAGCTGATGGCCGGAGCAGTCACACCACCCAAACTCTCCTCCAGCGCCCCGAAGTATCTACCTTCGAGCTCGATCCTGTTCTCCGCCGGCCCAGACCGAGACCCCAACACCTGGGCCGACAACATCACTTCCTGGAGGTAGCTGGCTAGTTTTGGAAATCGAAACTCACTCCCCGGGTCGAGATAAAGCCCTTCGCAGCTGCTCCGCTGCACCACGGCAGATGCCCCATCAATAGCCTTCCACACGCCCATGGGTTGGCTGCCCGTCCCAGAAAGTGGAGGCCAAAGCTAATGCGACCGCCAGGATCAGGATGACGGCTTGTGCCACCATCAGCCTGAAAAGCTCACGAGGAGTAGATGACTGACAATTCTTGGCGACACGCCAAATCACATTCGCGAGCAGGAGGATGGAAAACAAGATGGCTAACATTAAGGCTGAGAATCCGGTCGTCCCGACCGGAGATTGGGATCGGTAGTAGATCATCTCATCTGCAAGCAGCCTGATGGTCAGTTCGGCTGCCACTTTGCCGCTGGTCAGGGATGTGACCGGAGACAGCGGTAGCCATGTAAAAAGGGATGCGGTCCAGGTGCTCACGATCGGTTCATTCCTGCCTTCAAAGCCTCTCCGCCGCCTGACTCGCGAGGCCGAGGAGCTTGTCCTTTTCCTCGGCGGTAAACTCATAGGGGACGAGCTTGCCGATACCAAGCGTGCCGCGGAGGACCGCGCCCTGCATCATGGGAATGGCGATGCTGCCCTGGACCTGGGTTTGGGCGGCACCGGGCTTGGCCACACCACTGGTGTCCGTTTGGAGATTGCAGAGCTCGACCGGCTCCTGGCGCTCGGCGGCTGCTCCGGCGATGCCTTTGCCCACGGGGATGGTCTGGATCACCGGGATGAGCTGGGGCGGAATGGCCTGGGCGGCGACGAGCTTCAGCAAGCCGTCTGTGGGGTCCAGGCGATGGATGGTGCCGGTGGTGCAGCCGAACTCGGCGGAGACCTCGGAGAGAAAGCGAGTCCAGTCGGCCTCGGTGGGCAGGGTGGGGAGTTCAGTGGGCATGGTTTGAGGAAAAGAAAACGTGTTGGAGTCGAGCGGACAAAACGCTATTCTGGCGGGTAAATGACCTTTTCCACCATGAAAAAGCGCATGACCCGCCTCGCCCTTGGCGGACTCGTCCTCGCCTTTGCCACCAGCCTGCATGCCCAGCAGCAGCGGGTGGTCGGCCGTACCATCTACCACAAGGACAAATCCCGGACCGAGTCCGTGAACAATCCTGAGACCCGTGAGATGATCGAGAGCACCTATACTCCCGAAGGAGTACTGACGGTGAAGAAGGTCTTTCTTCTCAATGAGAAGAGCGAGCCGCTGCAGGGCAATGTCTATGATGGGCGCGGCAATCTGGTGGCGGTGGTGAAGTGCAACTATGACGAGATGGGGCGCCGCAAGGAGGACCGTCTCATGAACCTTCAGGGAGAGACTTTCCAGATCGTCATGCATGAATACGGCAGCGACGGCAAGGCACTGCAGCCCAAGGTGGTGAACCTCAATGTGGCCAACGTGCCGAGCGTGAAGCCCGCCGCGATCGACTTCACGCAGCAGAGCACGCCTCCGGGAGCCCCGCCTGCCAGCAATCCAGACGCGCGTTTTGCGCCTCAGGTGGTGCCGAGCACGGACACCGGCATGGGTGTCGCTCCCGTGAAAGCACCTGAACCGGAAAAGCCCAAGCCGAACTTCTTCAAACGTCTCTTCCAGAAGAAGGAGAAGTGAGGGGATTCCTGATTTTCGATTCCTGAATCCTGATTCAGGAGGGCTTTATCCCGAGGACTTCATGCGCCACGCGCAGGGCGGCATCAGGCACGCTGACGGGGAGCATGTTTTCCCGCATTTGCCTAACTAACTTTCCGCCATTGTTCAGAAGGCGGGCCACGGCCTCACCTGTCTCCTGCGGAGTCTGGCTGCGCAGGGCGCAGTTGCGAGTGAGCAGGTAGTCCGCGTTCCCCTCCTCCTGGCCGGGCACCACATAGTCGATCACGGGGATCGTGCGAGCTGCCATCACTTCGTGGAGGATGGCCCCGCCCGCCTTGCAGATCACCACATCATGCGTGCGCAGCAGTTCAGGGATGCGTGTGGTCCAACCAATGATGTCGAGAGATCCTGCGGGGAGCGCGTCTTCGTAACGCCGCAGAATGTGGTAAAGGCGGGAGCGATGCTTGCCCACAGGAATGGTGAGCTTCACGCCCTTTTGAAGGAGCGGCTTCAGCGCCTCCAGGGTCGCGTCCACATGCTTCGCAGGTGTGGAGGGCAGGTAGAGGATGCGTTGCACTCCAGGCTTGAGGGCATCTGCGGGGAGCGGCTCGATGAACTGCAGGCTCACCGGAAAGCCGGTGATGCGTGTCTCCTGGCGCTTCACCCCCATCTCCACAATCACGTCATCTGTCTCGATGTCTGCCACGCAGTAGAGATCACTCGGGGCCATGAGCCATATCGGATGCACGGTGGTGGAGTCCGTGATCACCGTGACCAGAGGCGGCACGGTCATCTCCTCGCGCAGGCTCGAGAGCAATCCTGCGTACAGCGGATAGGTGCTCACGATGACACGCGGCCGCAGTGTCTCGATCTGCCGGCGCAGATGGGTGAGCAGCGGACGCATCCAGGCATTCTTCGCGGGATCCAGATCCGACTTCGCCAGCTTCTGGTAAAGGTATTTCCAAGCGGACGGCACGTGGGTGATGGCCACCTGATAGAGCGCTTTCAAGATGCCGGAGATGCTCGGCTGTGCCTCGGACACGAGGTCTGACACCAGCACCTGCTCCCCTGGCGCCTCCCGGCGCAGCGCATCTGCCACGGAGGCAGCAGCCGTGTTGTGTCCATCTCCAAAGCCAGCGGTTAATACGAGAATCACGCGCGCCATCGCTGCCAAGAAACCCAGGGAACACAATCAAAAAAGCCCGCCACCCCTGATCATCTCACAAAGATGAACTGCTGCGTGTTGATCAGCGCGAAGATCAGATCCTCCACGCGATCCAGGCCTGACCGGCTCCAAGCAGCCTTCTCCTCTGCCGTGGGAGGGCGTGACAGCAGGGTCAGGTAGGCGGCAGTCAACTGCTCCTCCGGATACCTGGCCTTGTCCAGGTTCATGCGGAGCTGCGTGTGCGGCTTGAGGATGCTCTGAAACAGCTCACTGTTCATCAGGACGAGCGCCTGAGGCATGGAGGCATCTGAGTTGGCGTTCTCGATCAGGTCACGATCACTCTGGCCAAACTCACGCAGGTAGTGGCCGCGCGGGGCAGGGGACTCCACATCCGCCGCGCGCGGCCAGTCACGGACCTGAGCCTGCCTGGCCCTGAGGTAAGACGATGTGTCAGAGACACCCAGCTTCTTCGCCTCCTCCAAAAAGACCGCATCGCGCGCATCTGCGGCAGTTTTCTCCTGACGCGGGATCGACTGGTCGATGTCATAACCCGGCACCTCGATGTAGGCACGGTTATACCCGGGTTTCTTTAGCTCCTCCAGACTCGGAGTCGTGACCGGAATGGGGGGAGGTGAGGGCTTCCCCGTCTTCTTCGTGTAAAGCCGTGCCACCGCAGGCACCACCACATGATCATGGATGCCTGTGCGCGCCACGAACTCCGTGGAGCGGATCTCCAAGTTCAGCTTTTCCATCAGTGCCTTGTCCTTGGCCTTCTCGGCTGCGGTGTAGGCCTCGCGCAGGGGCTTGGCGCGTGCTGAGACCGCCTCATAGGCCTCGGAAGCCTTCATGGAGCCGTCAAAGATCTCCTGGGGCGTCATCAAGTCCAGCGCATCACTCAGCTTGCCACGGTAGACCATCTTTTTGGCCATCTCGGCATCGATGCCACGTCGGCGCGGCAGATCCGGAGTCGGATGGATGAGCGTCACAAAGGAGTCATACATCTGCTCCGCTGTCATGCGGCGAAGCACGGGGCCGGTGAAGTGGTAAACCTCACCCGGCATGACCTCCGTCTTTGTCACTTCATTTTGGTAGGCCCGGGTATTGTACAGCACACGCAGGTAGGCCTTCATATCATAGCGGGAGGCGACCATGAGCTCCTCCAGACACTTCATGAGCGCCGGGTTCATCGGCGCAGTGCTGTCCATGAGCTCGTCCACCGGCTCGATCAGGCCGAGGCCGAACACTTTTTTCCACAGGCGGTTGGCGATGACCTTCGTGAACCTCGGATTCTCGGGCGAGGTCATCCATTCCGCAAAGGCCTTCACATCTCCGCCTTTCACTGATGTTCCGAGCATGGTGGCGGAGGCGACAGGCGACTTGGGTTTGGCGTCATCGTACTGGTAGTCATGCGGCAGCTTCAGCACCCGTGTGGGCAGGGACTGCACCTTGCTGTAGCGCACAAAGTCACCCAGGTTCTCAAACACGCGGCCGATGTGCCGGGCATTGGCGGCACGATCAGGCTTCTTCTCCTCCGCTCGCTTCAGGTCCATCAGCGGTCCCTTTTCAGCCACACCAGTGAAGTTCGTCTCCACCGGATAGGTGAAGGCGGCCATCTGGTAAAACTGCATCTGCGTCCATTTATCGAACGGATGGTTGTGGCACTGCGCACACTCGATCCGGGTGCCAAGGAACACGCGGGTGGTGTTCGCCAGATTGTCCAGCGGCATGCCGAGGTCACGCATGTAGTAGCCGATGGCGGGGTTATCCCAGACCTTGCCCTGCGCGGTCAGCAGCTCCCGCACAAATTCATCATAAGGCATGTTTTCGCGGATGCGCTTCTTCACATGCTCCAGGTAGGGCTTGGAGGTCATCTCTCCCTGACCTCCGTTCGCCCGCGACTGCACGCGCAGGATGTCTGCCCAGAAATGGAAAAGGTGCTGCGTGTAGCCCTCGCTCGCCAGCAGTTGGTCGATCAGCTTCGCCCGCTTGTCACTTTCCTGGCTGCTCAGAAAGGCCTGGGTCTCCTGGAGGGTCGGGATGCGGCCGATGATGTCCAGATGCACCCTGCGCACGAAGGTTTCGTCACTGGCAGGGGCGTTACCGGTGATCTGATTTTTCTGCCAGTCATCGGCCAGCAGAGCATCAATCCGCTGTGAAGCCTCGTCTGCCAGCGTGACATGCAGTCCGGACCAGGCGAGAGAAAGCAAAAGAAACCGTATCATGGCAGGCAAACGGCCTTCACCGCTCGCTTTTAGACTGATTCTCGAAAAGAATGTCATTTTGAATCGGCGAGCGCAGCGGCCTCAATGGCAAGGAAGGTGCGCCGCCTGCTATTAGGAAATAACAGGCAAGCGCCTGACGCAGCCAGTGAGGCCGCTCCGCCGCCCGAGCAAAGTGACAGGATTTTTGAGAACCGGTCGAACATTGGGCCAAGCAGTTTGTCCCCACAGCCGCGCCACACTGCATCATTCCACAAAATCGAGGCCCAGATCCAAGGCACGCACGGTGTGGGTCAGGGCACCGACGGAGATGGCATTCACGCCAGTGGCAGCGACATCGCCAATGGTGTCCAGGGTGATGCCACCGCTGGCCTCAAGCCAGAGTCTTCCGGCATTCATCTTCACGGCCTCGCGCAGTTTCTCGCAGCCCATGTTGTCCATGAGCAGCATCTCCAAGCCGTTCAGGGTCAGGAAGCGGGCCATCTGCTCCAGGGTATCGCACTCGAGCTGGATGCGCGTGCCGGGGCGCTCCGAGCGGACGCGGTCGATGGCCTTCTGCAGTTCTTCGTTGCTGCCATTCGCGGCGATGTGGTTGTCCTTCACCATCACATGATCGTAGAGGCCCAGGCGGTGGTTCGTGCCGCCACCGGATTTGACGGCGGCTTTTTCCAGAAGACGCCAGCCGGGGGTGGTCTTGCGCGTGTCCCAGATCTGCACGGGGTGCGGCTTCACGGCCTCGACATAACGGCGTGTCTGGGTGGCGATGGCGCAAAGCCGCTGGAGGAAGTTCAGCGCGGTGCGCTCGCCCGTCAGGATGCCGCGGGTGGGGCCGCTGATCTCGAGGATGACGTCGCCTTTGACGAAGCTTTCGCCATCGCGCTTCAGGGCCTGGGTCTTCACGCGCTCATCCACCTCCACAAACACCCGCTGGGCGATCTCCATGCCCGAGACGATACCCGGCTCCCGAGCCACGATGACCGCGCGCGAGACCATGCCTTCCGGCACAAAGTAAGTGGCCGTCACATCCCCCGGCCCGATGTCCTCGGCCAGGGCAGTGTGGATCAGAGATTCGGTGGTGAGTTCCATGATGCGCTGAAATCGTGGAGAGACGGGGGCAAGTCAACGGGGGAAGACGCGGAGACGGAGCGGAAGAGTGGGGCGGCGTGTTGTGAGGCTGCCGGGGCTTGGAGTGGTGTCCGTTCTTGTTCTTTGCTTCCTTCCCACAGATTCAGGGAGGCCAGCAGATTAGGGCTGGGATTTTCTTCCCTAGACGATCATTTTCAGCCCATGATGTGCTATATGCGCGTCATCATCGACGTCGTCGTTTCTCATCCTCCCGGCAGGCCACAGCACACGCTATGACACCCGAACAGTTCGTTGATTGTTTTGCGAAGGAGCGGACAGATTTGTTGTCCAGTTACCTCACTCCGGACTCTGGCTCACCGGTCGCTACGGATATCGCGGCTCTTCGGTTATCTGATGAGCAGGCGGGAGTGATGCGGCGGATTGTTGACGGTATTCTCACAGATTCGCTTTATACCGTTCTACTCGGACTCGACGGCGCAGCTTCCATTGGCGGACGGCAGGAGATGTTTGATCTGCGCGCCGAGGATGGCACACGACTCTCCGGCAGCGGGATATTAGAGGCACTTGCTTATGAGAGATTGCAACATGTGGCCTAACCGCGTGCTGTAGCGAACCGGCCAGCGTGCCACGAGTTGGGACAAAGTGCCCGACCCTTTGACCATTCAACCATCTCAAACTTACTGTCAGAAATTCCATGCGCAAATATGTCCCACGATGAACTGCCTTCCATTGATTGCGGGATGCATAGCAAGAGAGCGACCGCAGTCGTCTGCTGCCACATGATCAAGGCCAGCCACTCTGTCGGATTCATTGAGAACAGCTCTGATCCTGATGATCTTCAGGCGTGGTGTGAGAGATGCGAAGAGATGTTCCTGGCCGAAGGTGACAAGACGGAGGCATTCCTGGCATTCAACAACATGGCTATTGTCTGCTGCACATGCTATAAGGACCTCAAACAACAGCATTCAACCGGTGGGTCGGGCTCATGATTTACCAAACTTCGAGTTAGGATGCCAGGAAGGCTTGGAGGCCACGAGCAGGGACCTGCGCCCTGCCTGTTTAGACCTCAATTCACCGCCTTGATCTCCACGATACCGGAGCGGGAGATGCCGGGAAAGTAGCCGCGGCCGTAGCCGTATTGGCCTTGGAGGAAGACACCGTAGAAGTTGGTGAGCTTGGTGGAGCCCGGGGGCTTGATCTTGCCACTGAACCAGCCGGTCTTAGGGTCGATCGTGATGGCGCAGCCCTGGGGATTGCCACCGGGGAAGGTGACTTTGTTGGTCGCGGAGATGAGCAGGGTGTTGCTGGTGCCATCGAGAGCGGTGCCGCCATTGATAAACCGCACGCTGCCGTCTCCCAGGGAGGCCTGGATGGGCGCGGTGATGCGCTGACCGGTGGCGGGCGGGGTGTGGCGCACGGCGCGGCAGTCCATGTATTGGAAAGGCATCGCCGGATACAGCGCATCTTTCGGACGCCAGGGCTTGAGCCAGTAGAAGGTGGTACCTGCGCCGGGCTGCTGAGGGCCGAGGCCAAAGTCACAGTGACCCCAGAGATTCCCCGTCTTGTTATACAGCGGCAGGACAAAGGCGCACTCGCCCGCCAGATAGCCGTCCGGGTCGGCCTGGCCGATGCGGCCGGAGTAGGTCACGGTCTGCTCGTCCGCCGTGCGCCCCACGAAACGCACACTGCCGTCTCCGAGCACCTTGCTGGTCATGACCGCAGGGACGGGCACGCTCTCAGGACCGAAGCCGGAAAACAGCAGGGTATAGTCACCCATCTGCGGGGCGACCCTGGTTTTGCCATCATAAACCAGACGGCGCACCATCCCCTCTCCGTAAGTTCCCTCAGGATCACGCAGGGCAGCCGTGCAGGTCGCCCAGCCTTCCGCAAAGGTGAGCAGCAGGCCGATGGAGGGACGACCATTGCGGGCAAAGCTGGCGACGAGGCGGCCGGAGGCATCAAAGGCACCGGTGAAGCGATACGTGATCCCCTGATAATCCACGGTGCCACTGCCTCCGCCGATGCCCGTGACGGTGAATTTGACCAGGGCAGCCCATCCACTGAAGCTTGCGATTCCGCAGTAGCTGCCGGGATTCGGGACAAAGAAGTTATAGTCGTCCACCAGGACAGTGGTGGTGTTCGAGTCAGAAGGGATGATGCCAAGCTCAGCACTGGTGGAGAAGGAGACGGTAAAGGATTCCGGTCCCTCAAACACGGAGTCTGCGTAAACAGGCACGGCGATGGTGGTGCTAAGCTGCCCAGGGGCCAGGTAGGCGGTGCCTGAGAGGTCCTGCATGTCCACACCGGGACGGCAGGTGCCGCCATTCACGCGCCAGCCCACCACGATGGCGCTGTCACTGGCCTGAAAGCGACGCAGCTCGACATAGGCGTTCTGGCCCTCACGCACGCGTATTTCACGCATGGCCACACCGCAGTAGGGGAAGGTCCTCTCCTCACCGATGAGGATGGTATTGGAGAGGCCGTCCTGAGCGATCACGCCACCCGTCACATCCGTGAAGCCGATGCCAAAAGTCTCCTGGGGCTCGGTGGTGATATCCGGCAAAATCGGGATGGGGGCAAAGGCTGAACGCTCCGCAAAAGGCAGGAGGATGGGGGCGGCGGGGAGCTGGTAGTCACTGCCGCCTGTGGCTTCTGGAAGGCCGTTGTTCAGGGGGACGCCGATCAGGCGCACGGAGCCGGAGGTCTGTCCGCGCAGCTTGAGGAGGCGGGGATAGGCGAAGCCCACAGTCTCCGAAGTGGGGTAGGAAAACTGTGACCAGACCAGCTCGGCGGTGTTGCCCTGCGGATACCAGGAGAGCCAGATCTGGCTGTTCGGCGCGCTGAGGCTGCCCTGGCAGGCGATGTAATAAACGTGCCCGGCGGTGACATTGAGGTTCACCAGCGTGGAGTTGTCCAGGCTGCTGCCGCCGGCAGTGGCAATGAGGTCTCCGGGTGCTCCAGAAACCACGTGATACACACGCAGGGTGAAATTCCCGAAGGTGGTGCCGTCCCACTGGCGTGAGCCGACGAGGTCCATGCAGTAGGCTCCGGTGGCGGGAGCGGTCCACTCAAACCAGATCCCTGGGTTGGTCAGGCCGAGGTTTGCCTCGGAACTGCTGCGCGTGGCGCCACGGTCACTGCGGATGATCGTGTCACTGCTGCCGGTGATGGACTCGGCATCGCGGTAGTAATCATTCGTGACCTCCACGAAGCGCCAGGAGAAGTTGAAGGGCTGCGCCGCATCCACCACCAGATACACCTCCTGCATGCGCTCGAGATCCACGGAGAGGCGCTCCTCGTCAAAGCTGACCGTGTTGCTCGTGCCATCGACAAACGTCTGCAGCGGCATGGTGGTGGCCGGGAAGCCTGGGAAGCGCAATTCGGCACGCAGCCCCTGATTGTCCGGGATTTCGACAATGAAGCGCCCGGTCGCGGGAGCCACATAGCGATACCAGACGGTATGCTTGGCCGGCTGACCGGCCACGGGGAGCTCGCCGAACTCGGCGGTGCACTTGCTGCCGCCCTGATTGCCATAGCTGCCTTCACGCTCGGTGAGCAGCAGCGTGTTGCTGAGGCCGTCATTGACGGATTTGAGCTGGGCCGTGGCTGCGCAGGCCAGGGACAAGAGACCGATGATCAGAAGCCTTGGAGTTTTCATAGGAGCGGGGGTTCGCGTTGATCGACTTGCTTACTTGCTTGAAATGAAGACCGCGCAGCCCCTGCAAAACCCTGGTCAGGCCGGACGATCCCTCACCGTGTGGATGCACAGGATGCGGGAACTTGCGCCGAAAGTGGAGAAAAATAACGATCTTGATTCCCTCGCCGCTCAAGCGAATCGAAAAAAACGGGGAAAGTTTTGTAACGATGGACTCAGTTTCCGTTAGGTGTGGTGGACGCTGACTTTCCCGGGCAGCAGCCGCTCCGCAAACACTGTCCTGAATTCCTCCTCGCGACCACCCACCCTGAAACTATGGCCTTAAAGACGACCTTCGCCTACCTGCTCCTCACTGCTCTCATGAGCCTCATACCGGCTCTTTCTTCCGCGGCTCATCCCCACGAACTCGCGCCAGGTATCTGGCCGACATTCAACAACGAGGTGCATGATGTGCTCCCCCTTCCCGATGGCTCTTTCATCGTCGGAGGCGGCTTCCAAAGCGTTACCATCAATGGCACGACCACAAGCCGATCGAGGCTCGTGCGCATCAATGCCAACGGCACTCTGGACACCAACTTCCCGACGGCGAACAGCACCGTCAACTGCTTGGCCACGGATGCTGCGGGCCGCATTTACATCGGCGGAGATTTCATCAGTCTTACCGCTGGTGCCACGACCACTCCCCGCCTCCGTGTTGCCCGCCTGACTCCCTCGTTTGAGGTCGACGCTGCCTTCAACACCGCCACCACTGGACCCACTGACACAGTGCTGGCTTTGGCACCCGTGGGTGATGGCTCCGTGTATATTGGTGGCCAGTTTGACACCGTCGGCGGTGTCACGAGCGCAGCCGTCAAACGCATGGCCAAATTAAAGGCCAATGGAACGCTCGATACCGGCTTTACCTCTGGAGCCACGAATGATGTGAACACCATCCTTCGTCTCTCAAACGGCACCCTGTATGTCGGTGGCATCAGCAACTACTGGCCAGCTCCTGCCTTGCCTCGTCCTGGCATGCCCCTTGCCCGTCTCGTGAAGCTCTCGGCCAGTGGGGGGCGTGATGCCTCGTTCAAGTCGCCCGACGCCACCACCATCATCAACAAAGTCATCCAGCTTAAAGATGGCAGTATTTTCGCGGTCGGGAATCAGCCAAATCCGATCCTCCAAACCAATCATTACGCCAAGCGCCTGAACGCCGCCTCGGGAGCTGATCTTGGTTATGCTGTCACGGGACATTATGGACAGGCCATGAGTTGTGCCCAGCAGGCGGATGGCAAAATCCTCTCCGGAGCCCTTGGCACCTTTTTGCTCACAAGTCTGACTGGGGCGCTCGACAGCACCTTTGAGATCGGCACCGACTTTGGCACCATTCAAAATGCGGGCTACATCAACACCATTAAACTGGACAAAAACGGTCGTATTTTTGTCGGCGGCAATTTTGCCTTCAACGACGGGGTAAATGCTCGCTCGAAGTTCGTCGTGCTCAACGGCACGGACCCAAGATCTCAGAGCCTCACCCTCCCGACACCGCCCAACCCGACCTTCGCGGCCGGTAGCAATGTCTACACGCTAAATCCGACCTCCTCCTCCGGACTGCCAGTCACGCTCACACTTACCAGCGGCAATGCGACTCTGGTGGGTAACAAGCTCACGATCCTGGGTGCAGGAACGGTGGTGGTCACGGCCACCCAGGCCGGCAATGCGACCTTCGACCCAGCCACTCCTTTGCTCGCGCAAATCCATGTGCCGATGCAGGCACAGACGATCAGTTTTGCACCGCTGTTTGACCTGCCTTCCGGCACGGCGCCCTTCCTGCTCGGCGCCTCGGCGAGTTCGGGACTGAACATCCAGTATGAAGTCATTGAGTCGCCTGCCACGGTCAGCGGGAACGTGCTTACTCTCACCGGTGCTGTCGGAACGGTGACGATCCGCGCCAGCCAGCCCGGTAACGTAGACTTCACGGCCGCCGCCCCGGTGGAGCAGAGCTTTGATGTGTTCCAAGGCAGCGCCGCTTCCGTGCTGCCGCAGACCATTGCCTTCAATCCGCTGGCGCCGCGCTTCGTCAATGAGGGGCCTTTCAGTGTCAGCGCTGCTTCCAGCTCCGGCCTGCCGGTGACCATCACGGTGACCTCCGGTCCGGCAACCGTCCTCAACGGCGTCGTCACGCTCGGTGGCACCGCCGGGACGGTCGTTCTCACGGCCTCCCAGGGTGGCAATGCGAACTTCCTGGCGGCTAAAGCTGTGGTCCAAAACTTCAAGGTGAATCCCCTGCCCACAGGAACGGCACCGAAGATCTGGAATCTCGTCCAGACCTACGATGGCACTCCCAAGCTGGTCAGCACCACGGCACCAGTGATCAACTACACGATCAACAAGGTCAAAGGCACCACGCCGCCTACGGCAGCGGGTTCCTATGCGGTCGAGGTGGTGGATGGCACTCTCAAAGCCCAGGGCACTCTGGTGATCAACAAGGCGCCCCTCTTTGTGGTGGCCAATGACAAGCGCAAGTTCACGGGCCAGCCGAATCCAGGTCTCACGCTGGCCTACAGCGGTTTTGCAGGCGGCGACCACGCTGGCAACTCCTTGACCAAGGCTGTGACCGTGACCACCAAGGCCACCACCACCAGCCCTGGCGGCAACTACCCGATCACGCCTGCCGGTGGCGCCGCGAACAACTACGCGCTGGTGTATGTGAACGGCAACATGAAGGTCGAGAGCTGGGCCGGCCAGTATGAGGCCATCCCGACCGGCGGAGACCCTGTGGTGCCGGTCGGTAAAGTGGAGATCACCGTGCTGGCGAACAGCACCAGCTACACGGGCAAGTTTACCACGGCCAAGCAGACGGTGGTGGTCCCCTTCACAGGCACCCTCACCCTGGACATGAACAACAACAGTGCCACCAGCACGACCACCGGCGTGATCGGCAAGGCGGCTGACGCGGTCACGTATGCGTTTACCCTGACCATCCCTCTGGATGGCAGCTTCACGGTCCATGTCACCCGTGCCACGGGCACGCCTGCCGGCACACCTTCCCCCTTCGGAATGTCCATGACCGGCAAGAAGCTCTTCTTCCCCACCGGCACGCCTCCTGTGGCCTATGCTGGCGCGCACACGCTGATCATTGAGAGCCCCAGCCATCTCACCATCAGCGAAGCGCTTCTGCCCAATGGCAATGGCTACGCCACGGCCGTCATTGATGCCAAAGGCAAGATGACCCTCGCCGGTGTGCTGGCAGACGGCACGAAGCTCACAGCTTCCTTGTTCCCTGACAAACAACGCGGCTATCGCCTCTACGCGCTGCCCTATGGAGCCCGCCTGGACAGCTACTATGCCGCCTGGCTGGACCTGAACGATCATCCCGACCTGCCGGGCCGTGGCCGCATCCCTGAAGGCACGCAGACCTCTTACTGGGCCAAGGCAGCCGCGACCAAGGACGTGAACTATCGTAGCGGCTTCCCAGCGACCTCGAACGGCCTCGTTCTTGACCCCTGGCTGCCGCCGGTCACCAAGCCTGCGGTCATCAATCTGGCGCAACGTCTCGACCTGAACGTCGCCGGTGGGGTGGACGTGCATCATGAGGGTCTGCCAGCCGGGCTGACGGCCTCCGAACTGCCAGCAACGGCGACCGTGGATGCGGCAGGTAAAGTCGCCGCAGGCACCAACAGCCGCGGCTGGAAGATGGCCATCGCCCCCGCCACGGGCATCTTCACCGCCAGCCACACGGCGCTGGACGGCAGCAAGTCCATCACGGTGAATTACACGGGTATCATGCGCCAGCCAGCGAGCACTGACGACACGCCGCTCTTCATCGGAGCGGGCCTGGGTCTCGTCCCGCAGCTCACCGGCCAGACTGCCGGCAGCATCTCCAGCGCCCTTTACTTTGAGGCGACTGCGCCTGACGCCAATTGAGCTGACAAGCATCCATCAACGGGCAGCGCCATGATGAGCGACTGCATGAGAAAGCGCCGGCCCTCCGGCGCTTTCGAATTTCATGGCCTCAGGCAAAACGCGCTCAAGCGAATGCCGCCAAGCAACGCGTTTTGGCGAGCCGGAGGCTCGAAGGAGACAAGCCGGTGGGGAGGCGAGGAACCAGCGGGAACCACCGGAGGGGATCGTCACATCCACCCCTTTTCGCTCCAAGTGGACTCAACGTCAGGAAAACACAGGCTAGAAAGCCCATGCTACGACAAGCCAGTCGCGGCACCTAGACTGATTCTCGAAAAGAATGTCATTTTGATTCGGCGAGCGCAGCGGCCTCAATGGCAAGGAAGGTGCGCAGCCTGCTATTAGGAAATAACAGACAAGCGCCTGACGCAGCCAGTGAGGCCGCTCCGCCGCACGAGCAAAGTGACAGGATTTTTGAGAACCGGTCTATTTGGCGAGCCGCAATAGGGGCGCAGAGAACGCTTGATGATGCGATGGCGCTGGGTGCGAACGAGAGTGATGTATCTCTGTCACCACCCTCCGGGAAGCTCCGCGACTTCTGCGCATCGTGCTCACTTCTTCTCCAGGGAGATGGCCTTGTAGCAGTAGTGCTCGAGGAGGGAGGACTTCAGGCCTTTGACCTCGGGGCGGAGGAGGAAGTTCCGCACATACCAGTAGATGGGCAGCACGGGCAGCTCATCCAGCAGGATGGTCTCGGCCTCCTTTAGCATTCCCAGACGTTTGGTTAGGTCAGGCTCGCGCAAAGAAGACTGCATGAGCTCGTCATAGCGTTTGCTGGACCAGCCGGTCTGGTTGTTGCCATCGCCGGTCTGCCAGAGGCTGAGGAAGGTGAAGGGGTCCAGGTAGTCACCCACCCAGCCTGCGCGGCACACCTCGTAGTTCCCCTTGCGCTGAGAGTCGAGATAGACGCTCCAGTCCTGGTTCAGCACGGAGACCTGAATGCCAAGATGCTTCTTCCACATCTCCTGGATGGCCTCGGCGATGGTGCGATGCGACTCAAGGGTGTTGATGAGGATCTCAAACTTCGGAAAACCTTTGCCGCCCGGATAACCGGCCTCCGTCAGCAGCTTCCGGGCTTCCTCGGGATTGAAGCTTAATACGTTAGGCGGTTCATACCCCTGTCCTGCGCCCGGCGGTGTGAACCCGGTGGTGGGCCTGTAGCCAGAACGCATCACGTTTCGGATCAGGCTGTCGCGATCAATCGCCAGCGCCAGGGCCTTGCGCACAAGCTTGTTGTTCATCGGTGCCTTGGTCGTGTTCACCCGGTAGAAGTAGGTGCTCAAAAGAGCGTTCTCGTGGAAGAATTCGGGATGCCTTTCCCGATACACCGGCACCTGCGCCAGCGGCATGGTCTCGGTCTTGTGGATCTGCCCGTCGCTGAAGGCGCGCTCCTCGGTGGCATCACTGACGATGGGGATGAAGCTGATCTGGTTCAGCTTCACCGTGGCGGCATCCCAGTAGTGCGGATTGCGCTCGACCGTGATGCTGTGGGTGAAGCGCCATTCCTTGAGCTTGAAGGAACCATTGCCCACATGATTCCCCGCGCGCGTCCAGTGCGTGTCGCGGTCCGTCATGCCGCCGAAGCGCTCGATCACATGCCGCGGCAGCGGATACCAGGCGTAGTGCTTCAGCATGGAGGGCAGATACGGCGCGGGACCATTCAGCGTGAGCTTCAGCGTGCGGTCATCCACGGCCTGCACACCCACCTCGGAGAAGTCTTTGACCTGGCCTTTGTTGAACTCGCTGGCGTTCTTCATCAGGAAGAGCATCTCCGCATACTCTGCGCCGAGCGCTGGTGAGAGCATGCGCTGGTAGGACCAGACAAAGTCATGCGCGGTGAGCGGCGTGCCATCGCTCCACTTCGCCTCGGGACGGATGTGGAAGATCCAGGTGATGTAGTCGCTCGTGTCCCAGTGCGAGGCCACGCCGGGGCCATCGGCATCCGAATTTTCGACCGTCGTGGTGACAAGACCCTCGAAGAGCGCATCGAAGATGTGATGCTCCGGCGTGCCCGTGGCGAGGTGTGGATCCAGCGTGGCGGGCTCGGCGCCATTGCCGACGATGTAGTGGCCCTCGCTGGTGGCCACATCCACCCGCAGTGGGCGCTGCGAGCGGCTGCGATGAAAGGACATCACCGCGAAGACGATGAAAGCGATGAAGAGACTGCGGACGATCCAGGCGCGCATACGTGAAAGAGATACGAGCCTGGGACCCTGGAGGAGGATTGTCAATGCACGCGGTTCGCCGTTCGCGGTTCTTCGATGTTCAGCGTTCGGTGTTCGATGTTGGTTCTTTGTTCTTGGTTTTCTCCCACAGATTCAGGGAGGCCAGCAGATTATTTTTTGAATCAGTCAGAACTCCAGCCCCCAATCTGCTGGCCTCCCTGAATCTGCTGGAGATGCCTAGGGCTTGGGAGGCTGCGATGCCGAACCAAGAACCAAGAACCAAGAACCAAGAACCAAGAACCAAGAACCGAGAATCGCTGCGTGTTTCCACCGCTCTTCAGCGTTCTTTGGCACCGCTATGAACCGCCGCTCCATCCTCGCTGCCCTGCCTGCTGTCCTCGCCACCGCACCCGCCCTCGCTGCCGATAAAAAATGGCGCGTGGGGGTGATCGGCCACACGGGCCGCGGAAACTATGGGCATGGGCTGGACACGATGTGGCTGCTGCTGCCGGAAACGGAGATCGTGGGTGTGGCGGACGCGGACGCGAAGGGCCTGGAAGGCGCGCTGAAGAAGCTGAAGGTCAGCGCGGGCTTCGCGAACTACCGGAAGATGCTGGCGGAGACAAAGCCGGAGATCGTGGCCATCGGCCCGCGTCATGTGGACCAGCATCGCGACATGATCCTCGCTGCCGTGGAGGCTGGCGCGAAGGGCATCTACATGGAGAAACCTTTCTGCCGCAGCTTGGTGGAAGCAGACGAGATCGTGGCGGCCTGTGAGAAGGCGGGCGTGAAGCTCAGCGTCGCGCATCGCAATCGCTTTCATCCGGTGACCAAGACGGTGAAGAAGCTCATCGACGAGGGTTTGATCGGCCGGGTGCTGGAGATGCGGGGTCGTGGCAAGGAAGATCCGCGAGGTGGCAGTCTGGACCTGTGGGTGCTGGGCACGCATGTGATGAACCTGGCCTTTTATTTCGGCGGTGATCCGGTGTCATGCAGCGCCGTGGTGAAGCAGGACGGGCATCTGGTAACCAAGGCGGATGTGAAGGAAGGTGACGAGGGCATCGGACCTTTCGCGGGCAATGAGGTGCATGCGCGCTTTGAGCTCAAGGACGGCACCACGGCTTACTTTGACTCCATCAAGGAGGCTGGTGTGCGCGAGGCGGGCTTCGGTCTGCAGATCATCGGCACGAAGGGCATCCTGGACTTCCGCATTGATCAAGAACCGCTGGTGCATTTGCTTCCCGGGAATCCCTTCCAGCCGTTGGCCGAGGCGCGCACGTGGGTGCCGGTGACAACCGGCGGTGTGGGCAAACCGGAGCCGATCAAGGATCTGGGCAAACTTCTCTCCAGCCACATGTCGGCGGGGCGTGACCTCATCGCCGCCATTCAGGAGAACCGTGCGCCGCTGTGTGACGTGCAGCAGGGACGGCAGACGATCGAGATGGTGAGCGCGGTGTTTGAGTCGCATCGCCTCGGTGGCGAACGGGTGACCTTCCCGCTGAAGACGCGTGTGAATCCGTTGACGCTGCTTTGATTCGTGGCAGTCATCGGCGCACCGCTTTTCATGCACCTGCTGCGCCGCTTCATGCTCCTGGGCCTCACGCTGATCCTCCTCGGCTTCGCTGGCGCTGTCTGGTGGGCTGGCAACGAGCTCGCCTCGCCCGGACGACGGACTCTGCACGACTATCATCATGAGTTCCTCGCGGATCCTGCCGCGCACGGAGCGAGCGTGACGCCTTTCACGCTCAAGGACGGCACGCCCTGCCTGATGATGGAGCCACTGGCGAATGGCCGCCTGGGCGAGCGTGGGATGAAGGTGCGCGAGCAGCTCGCGGCTGATCCTGCAACGGCACCGCTGCCACCTGCGGGAAAGATCATCGGCACCCTGGTGCTGGTGCATGGTCGCAAAGGCCGGAAGGAAGACTACCTCTTGATTGGCGAGCGGCTCTGCGCGGCGGGCTTCCGCTGCCTGCTGCCGGACATGCCCGCGCATGGGGAGCATCCCGTGACGACCATCACCTTCGGCCTTCGTGAGTCTGAGATTCCTGCGCAGGTGCTGGCTGAAGCGGCTAACCAATTCCATTTCAACACCCAGCCTTGCGGCCTGCTCGGCATGTCTATGGGCGGTGCCGTGTCCATGCATGCGGCGGCGCGTGAGGATGCGCCGTGGAAGACGCTGGTGATCATCAGCAGCTTTGACCGGCTGGATGAGACGATCCAAAACAATGTCTCGCAACGCGTGGGCGCTTGGTTAGGCCCGGTCTGGCAGTGGGGCGCGGGAATCATTTACGAGCACCAGACCGGCATTGAGCTGAAGGATATCCGCTCGGACCTGCCGGCTTCGCAATTAAAGATCCCGGTGCTCATGGCGCATGGCACGGCGGACAAGGTGATCCCGATCGATGCAGGACGCCGTCTCTATGCGGCGCTGCCGGCGGGCCTTGAGAAACAGTGGGTGGAGATTCCGGGGGCGGATCATCATAATGTGCTCATCACGGACTTTCCCATCTACGCCACCATCGCCCGCTGGATGCTGAATCACGTCTCACCTCCAGCCACTCTCACTCCATGAAGCTCTACACCTACCAAGCCTGCTCCACCTGCCGCAACGCCGTGAAATGGCTGCGCGCGAAAGGCATTTCTTTTGACGAGATTCCGATCCGCGAGACTCCGCCGAGCATCCCCGAACTCCGCGCCATGCTGGCGGCGCATGGCGGCGAGCTGCGTCCGCTTTTTAATACATCGGGACAGGACTATCGCGCGATGGATCTGAAGGACAAGCTGCCCGCCATAAGCAAGGACGAGGCTTTGAAGCTGCTGTCTGAACACGGGAATCTGGTGAAGCGGCCTTTTGCGATCGATGCGAAGCGCGGCATCCACCTCACCGGCTTCAAAGAAGAAGCCTGGGCCGAGGCGTTAGGATGAAAAAGGGGCTTGGAGTAGTTCGTGTCTCTTGGTTACAGGATTAACAAGATGGACATGATTGACAGGATTTCTCCTTTTCTTGTTAGGCCTTGGTGGTGAGCTGCATCCAATGATGTTCGTGGCTCTACGGCAAGATCGGCAAGATGAAAGCTTTCCTGTTAATCTTGTGAATCATGTTAATCCTGTAACAAAAAGCCCGTCATTCGTTGGAGAATGACTCACCCAAGTTTCCCTGCCAGATTGGATCAAACGGCCCGTTGACAGCATCCCACCATGACCGCGCTCCGCCTTCTCCTCCTCTTCGCCTTCACGGCCCTCACGATCTCCGCCGCGGACAAGCCGAACATCATCTTCATCTTGTGCGATGACCTCGCGCAGGGAGACCTCGGCTGCTACGGACAAAAACTCATCCAGACGCCGAACCTGGACCGCATGGCGGCGGAGGGGACGAAGTTTCCGCAGCTCTACTCAGGCACGAGTGTGTGCGCACCTTCGCGCTCGTCTTTGATGACGGGCCTGCACATGGGCCACTGCCCCATCCGGGCGAACCGTGAGGTGCAGCCCGAAGGCCAGAAGCCGCTGCCAGAAGAGGTCACCACGGTGGCGCAGGTGCTGAAGAGCGCAGGCTATGCCACGGCCTGCGCGGGCAAGTGGGGCATGGGCATGTTCGACACCACGGGCAGCCCGCTGAAGAAGGGCTTTGACCACTTTTACGGGTACAACTGCCAGCGCCATGCGCACAGCTACTTCCCCAAATATCTGTGGAATGATGACCAGCGCGTGGAGCTGGATGGCAAGACCTACTCCATGGATCTGATCAGCCAGAATACGCTCGACTGGGTGCGCCAAAACTCCGGCGGACCTTTCTTCCTCTTCTACGCGATCACGCTGCCTCACGGCAACTTTGAGATCAATGATCTGGGTCAGTATGAGAACAAGCCATGGACGAAGCTGCAGAAGACTTATGCGGCGATGGTGACGCGGCTCGACAGTGATGTGGGCAGGCTCTTCGACCTGCTCAAAGAGCTGAAGGTGGATGACAACACCCTCGTCATTTTCTCCGGCGACAACGGCGCGTCCTTTGCGCCTGATTCGGAGGTCGGGAAACTCTTCGACCAGTCCATGGGCGGCAAGCTGCGTGGTTACAAGCGCAGCCTTTATGAAGGCGGGCTGCGTCAGGCGGGGATCGCTCGCTGGCCTGGGAAGGTGCCTGCGGGACGTGTGAGTGAAGAACCCTGGGCGTTCTGGGATTTTAAGCCCACGGCGGCGGAGCTGGCCGGTGTGGAGCTAAAATCTGTGCAGGATGGGCGGTCGGTGGTCAACCTGCTCAAAGGTGGCGAGGCTCCGAAGCGCGAGGCCTTCTACTGGGAGCTGCATGAGCAGGCCTCGCTGCAAGCGGTGCGCTTTGGGAACTGGAAGGCCGTGCGTAACGGACCCTCGAAGCCTATCGAATTGTATGACCTGGCCACGGATCTCAGTGAGTCCAAAGATCTGGCCAAGGAGAAGCCGGATCTGGTGGCCAAGGCGGAGTCGCTGATGAAGTCCATGCGCGTGGATTCGCCTGACTGGCCGATGGTGGACAAGCGTGAGGGGAAGAAGAAAAAGGCCGGGAAGAAGAATCCCTGAACCCAATCCGTTTCGTCTCATTCATCACCATGCGCCCCAACCTCGCTCCTCTGCTTTCGCTTCTTTGCGCCGTTTCAGTGTCTGCTCAGACTCCTGCGAGAGCACCCGCTTCAACGACTCCGGCTGCACCTGCGGCTCCGAAAGCTGCACCGAAGCCGTCTCGTCCACCAACGGAGGCGAATGTCGCCTACGGGAAGCATGAGCGGCAGGTACTGGACTTTTACAAGGCGGAGTCGGACAAGCCCACGCCGCTGCTCTTCTTCATCCATGGCGGTGGATGGGTGAATGGGGACAAGGCAAATCCGGGCAGCCTGAATGAATGTTTGAAGGCGGGCATCTCCGTGGTTTCGATCAACTACCGCTACTCGCATCAGTCCCAGATTGATGGCGTGGTGCCGCCAGTGAAGGCGCCGCTGGATGATGCGGCGCGGGCGCTGCAGTTCGTGCGCAGCAAGGCAAAGGAGTGGAACATCGACAAGCAGCGGATCGGCGCGAGCGGTGGTTCCGCAGGTGCGTGCAGCAGTCTCTACCTGGCCTTCCATGATGACATGGCGGAGACGAAGGGTGGAGATCCGGTGGCACGTGAATCCACGCGGCTCTGGTGTGCGGCGGTGACAGGAGCTCAGACCTCGCTGGACCCGAAGCAGCTCATCGAGTGGACGCCTAACAGCCGATATGGTGGACACGCCTTTGGCTTCATGGACCCGACGAACAAGGCAACGCGTGACACGCGTTTTGCGGAGTTTTTGGAGAAGCGTGAGTCCGTGCTGAAGTGGATCAAGATGTATTCGCCCTATGAACTCGTGAGCAAGGACGACCCGCCGGTGTATCTGATCTACAGTGATTCACCGGCGATCGGGATGCCGCAGCGTGATCCGACGCATACGTCCAACTATGGCGTGAAGCTGAAGGAGCACTGCGACAAGCTGGGCGTGGAGTGTGACTGGTCTACAAGGATGCGCCGAACGTGAAGCACAAGAGCACGACGGAGTATCTCATCGAGACGCTGAAGAAGTGAGGGCCTGTGAAGTGAGCTCCGTCATCAGGTCTCCTCGCTTCCACCTTAAAAGCAAACAGCCAACGCCGCGCTGACGCGGGTTGGCTGCTTGATCAGAGATTGGGATGGGAAGCGAGGGCGTGACTCAGGTCACAAGCACCTTACTTACTTGTTGCACTTCTCGCAGACTTTGCCGTCGGCCTTGGCCTTCACGCAGCAAGGGTGGGCGCACTCTTTGCCGGCTTTTTGGGCTTTGTCGCAGCATGAGCCTTCCTTGACTTTGTCAGCGGCGAAGAGGCCGGCGGCAAGAGCGAGGGAAGCGCAGAGGATGGTAAGAGCTTTCATGATATGGAGTGGGGTGGAGGTGGTTAGATCGCCAGTTCGTGGCAGAATAGGCTAACGTTTTACCAAGCCGGGCCTTGTCATGTCGAGACTATTTTTTTCGAGGTCGAAGTAACAAAGGTTTATGGGTGGCTTATTCCAATACCTCGATGGTCACATCAGGAGTCGCTTCCGGATAACGCCCAGCAGGAGCTCTTTCGAGGGATAGGAAGAGACCCATGCCTTGGTTGAGACCTGGAATGATGAGACCGCTAAAAGATCCTCCCGGCATGGCAGGCAGGGCGGTGGTCATGTTAGTGCGATACGGCACCGTCCAGGTTTGGCCGGAAAAAGTACCTGCTGCACCGGTGACGAGAACTTGCACCACGCCGCCTTCACTCGACTTTGGCCACGTGGTCCCCACTGGCCGGGCCTGATGAGTGGCGGTGAGGGTAAACTCCTGGCTGGACGGACCCACGCTGATTCGCGCATTCGGCACCGAAGTGCCCGCACCCAGGAGACGTGCACCCGGCAGGGGTGCCCTCCACAGACCCCCGCGGATCATCAGGGCTGCATCACCACCCGCCCAGGGGACGATGGCGTCTCCAGGGGACGGCGGCACGTTCCAGGCAGTTTCAGAACTGCTCAGGAGTGTCGTGCTACCGGATTCGAGACGGAGCCAGCCGGAGACGGTCTCACCTCGCGTGAGCGGCGTGAACAAGGGCAGGTGAGCCCCTGAGTTGCCGTCACTGATCCAGGCCGTGCTCTGCACCAGGGTGCGCACTTCCGGGCGGACGGCATGCGCCAGCCTGCCTGCGAGCGTCATCGTCCCGCGGGTAAAAATACCGCGTGCGTAGCCTGACACGAGTCGGTCAGGCACATTGGAGGCCGGCACAATGCCCAAGTGGCAGGTGCCAGCGAGGCTGCTCTGTCCGATCACCTTTCCGCCTCGGCCAGCGATCACTCCGCCGAGCTGCACGGCGAGCACTCCATCACGGACGTCAAAGGCGAGTGCCAGAGGGGTCAAACCGGGGCGGGGGATGCTGACGCTGCCGGAAACCTCTGTCGGTGACAGAACGGTCAGCACGCCGGAGAAGCGATGAATGATGGTCCGGTCCGCCGCGAGATTTGCCTGGAGCGAGCCAGACCAGGTGCCCGAACTCGTCAGGGTGAGTGCCAGCAAGCCACCGCGTCCGTTGAGGGCGGCAGCGGTGCGCTCTAGCAAGCCTAGATACTGGCCGGCCGTCTCCATAGCCTGAACCGTCAAGGTCATGGTCCTCGTGGTGAAAATGCGTGTGATCTTGTCTCGGGAGCGGATCGTCACCACGTAGTTTCCAGGGCGTGTGGCACGACCGGTGACCTGACCTGTGATGGGATTCATGGTCATCCCTGGAGGCAGTCCACGCGCTTCAAAACGATCGTAGACGCTGGTGTCGACCAAGGAAGTCTGCACCAGCGAGGTGCTCTGCGTGATGGTAAGATGGTTAGGCAGCTCCATCGGGCCGCTGCTCCCGCGCAGGTTCAGCTCAAACGCGTTCTGAGCATAGCCGTGGAGCGTCAGGGATTCCAGGCTCAGGCGCACTTTGGCGTGACGCACACCTGACGCCGAGGGACGGAAGCGCAGCGTCAGCGAGGCGGTGTTCCAAGTGATTTGCTGCGGGGGTGACAGCGGCACGATCTCCGCGCTGAAGTCACCTGCGTTAGGGCCCTCAAACTCAGCGACCAAGTTGGCTGGAGAGGTGGAGGGATACACAGGTTGCAGGTTCAGAATGCTGGCGACATTCAGCACCACCGAGGTCTCATCGCCGCTGTCTACTCTCATCTCCAGAGTGCTCAGGCCATCTGACAAAGGCCTGCTTGTGACTGCCTCCGTCAGGCGGATGTCAGGCCTGAAGTCACCTTGGTGGGTGAGCTGGGCAAAGCCAGACGCAGGGCCGCCATCAGCGAAGCCGGGCTGACCTGTGGTGGCGGGTGGTGGCGGGCCGAGAGTCCACGCGCCCATCCATGCATTGACGCCACTAAACTTCCCGCCCACGAGCACCTTGCCATCTGCCTGCACCTGCAGCGCACGGATGTTCGCCGGAGAACCGGCCACGCCATAGAAGCCTGGGTCCACCGCCAAAGTTCCACTCCGATAGCGGCTGATCTGCTGAATGTCCGGAGTGCCCCAGAAACTCGGCCCTGGAGCCACCAGCAGGCCACCTCCTGGCTGGAAAGCCAGTGTGCGCGGCAGGCATTCAGCGACACTGTTAAAACCACCCAGATCCTGCATCGCCATCACTGAGCCGGTGTGGGAGAGACGGGTGATTTGGTCACTGAACTGGCCCATGCTGCCCGGACCCCCGAGGGTGCCGCTGAGGACTAAGCCCAGGTTTTGCTGCCGGTGGGCCACATAGATGTCGTCACCATGGGTGACGATGTCATAGATCAGGCGGGTGAAGCCGAACAAGGGGTCCACCTGACCATCGGGCGTCAAGCGTCGCAGGTTCCCACCTAGAGTGATCATGATCAGTCCGGACTGGAGGTCATTGGTGAAGGCCCCGCCCACAAGCACCGAACCGTCTGACTCCAGTGCCAGTGCGTTCACCGGACCATTGGGAGCCTGGATCTTGAAGCTTGCATCCAGAGTGCCGTTCGCATTCAGCCGCACCAGATTGGCCCGGCTGCCGAGGCTGCCTGAACCCGCGACCATGATCTTCCCACCGGGCAGCACCAGCACATCCCGGCCGGCGAAATCACCTGTCGGTGGCACGAAGCTCAGATCGAGCGTGCCATCCACGTTTAGCCGGGCGATGCCCTGCCTGCCCAGCAGACCTGCCAAGGAGAAATCCCCCGTGATGAGCACCCGGCCGTCTGGCTGCAAGGCGATGGCCTTGATCTCCTGATTCACCGTGATCGACCCTGCATTCCTGGCCGCCTCGGTGCCATCCCTGGCCACACGCCTCACAAAATGCGTTTTCACGCCAGACGCGGGTACGGTGAATCCAGTCAGCAGAACCGAGCCGTCCGCCGCCTCGGCCATGGCTGTGGTCGTCCAGTCCGCAAGTTCCGGACGAAGCAGGGATGAATCCCCGTAGGCCCCGGTGCCACCCAGTTCGATCACATAGCGGCTCTCGTCCCCATCATTGCTGTCGATGATCAATGTGGCCCCATGCGGGCCGAGATCGCGGGCGGTGAAGGTGGCACTGATGTCCAGATCACTGTTTGGTGCCAGAGTGCCGCCTCCATTGCCGCTGACTTGGAAAGCTGTGGCATGACGACCTGTCAGCCTCATGGAGAGACCGGTCAAAGGCGCCCCGCCGGTGTTCCTGATCTTGAGCTGCCTTGTCACGGCGGCTCCGCCCGGCGTGGCATGCCCCAGGTGCAGCAGCGCACTGCCGCTCACGAGTTCCTGGGTGCCGTCCAGCACGGCGATCTCGGACTCCGGAGGCACGCCCTCACCTGTGAGTTGGATGACAAAGGATGACTCATCAGGATCATTGCTTCCGATTACGAGTCGCGCACTACGGACACCAACTGCGGTCGGGGTGAATTCGATGATCCCTGCGGGGCGTCCCTCGCCAGGCTCCAAGACACTGCCATCGTACACGCCTGGATAGCGGAGGAAGAAGTCGCCCGCATCCGCGCCCTCAAACCGCAGGCTGGAGAAGTTCAGCGGGCCTGTTCCCACATTGCGAAGCGAGAGAGGCTTGCCCCCAGGCGCCCCATTCACATACGCGCTGCCAAAATCAGTGACGGTACCCGTGCTCACTTCACTGTCGGCGACACTCACCTGAATGTCGGGTGTCGGAGGCACCCCGCGACCGGAGAGCAGCAGGGTCTTGAGCGGTGCCTGAGGGTCATTGCTCGTGATTTCCAGCCACGCGGTGTCGATGTCCGCCGCATCTGGCGTGTAGCTGATCATGACATAGTCCGACTTCCCCGGGGGCACAGGACTTGCGGGGTCGTTTTGATAATAAGGCATCACCGGGGTGATCTCAAAGCGCTCCGCCTGCGCTCCCGTCACACGAGCGGACAGGCCGTTGAGATCGAGGCCGCCGACGTTAGTGAGGTAGACATTGGTTCGGAAGGTAGTGCCGAGCAGCACTGTTCCGAAGGTCACCTCATCGTCCGCCTCCGACCTCGTCTGGGAGATAGCCAGCCGCGGTTCCGCCGTGCTGCCTTGGCCGGCAAAGCTTAGCACGATCTCAGGCAGATCTGGATCCGTGGTCAGCAGCCGCAGCGTGGCGGCACGCAGACCGGCGGCGCGCGGTTTGAACATGATGGGCAGCACCCAGCGCTCACCTGGGGCCAGCGTGCGGGTCGTCTGCGTGCCACTGGACCCATCCTGCCAGGTCCCCAGCCCGCTCCACTCAAGGCGATAGTCCGCCGCGGCATCACCTTCGAAGGTCTGCGGTGAGAGGGTGGCCATGCCGCTGCCAGCATTGGTGATTTCCGTGTAATAGGTGATGGATGTGCCCACCATGATGGCGCGGGTCGGAGGCGGAGTGCTCTGCACCCGCAGCTCAGGCTGCGCACCAGAGGCCAGCTCAGCCTGCGGCGAAAACAGCGTGCCTGGGGACAGCGTGAAAAACTGCAGTTCATCCAAGTCTCCCGTGAAGGAGGAACTGCCCGCCGACAGCGCGCCACCCAGCTTCAACCCCTGGACACGCGTTTGAAGGACCCAGGGGTTTGGCACGGCCTGAATCGGCGCATCGGAGGTGGGGCCCACCGCCTGGCCATTCAGATACAGCGTGGTCTTCATGCCCTCGTTCACCAGCGCCAGGTGCTGCCAGGTGCCGACCTGAACGGGTGCCTCACCCACCCAGACTCCCTGAGCCAGCCTGCCGCGGAACATGCCGTCCACCTGCCAGATGCCCATGCCATCACCTTCGGGATTGCCGACCTGCACCACAGGGTGCGTGCCTGTGTTGTCTTCAGCCCTGACCCAGATTTGCATGCCTAGATTCCAGGTCGTCATGGAAGATTGCGCCCATGGCTGGGCACCTCCCCCAGGGATGGGCAAGCCTATCCAGGTCGGCTCGAAACCGAAGTCCGGCTGAATGAGCAGATCACCTTCGGTAAAATGCAGCGCAGCACGGCTGCTGATTGGCGAGCCCGCCACCCCGGCATCGCTTAACGGCAGCAAAACGGGTCCGGTCACCATCGGTGCCGTGAGACGAGGCGCGAAGCCATACTGACCGAGGAAGATCGAAATGCGCCGTCCATACCATCCGTCCCAGGCATCGGGCCGCCCGAAGAGAAGGCCGTACTCACTCGTGACCGGAGCTCCGCTGATCACCGTCGTGGATTGCGCATCTCCCAGACGATACACCACCTGGTCCCGCAGCCCGCCGGAGCATGCCCCCTTGCCAGTCACCTGAAAACTCCTCTTCACCGTTCCCGTCAAATCCTCCACCACTTGCACCGTCTGCGTGACGGTTTCGGTGCTCGCGGGATTGAAGACGACATCGAAGGTCGCCTTTGCGCCCGGACGCAGGGTCAGCCGCGAAGGTGCCACGATGGCAAAGCCAGCATAGGGATACTCCAGGACACGCGCAGGGAACCTTGGCCAAAGGATGTGTCCGATCCCAAAGAGCGATGGCACCTGAACCGAGCCTGTGAACGTCCGGCCGCTGATATTCGTCAGGCGGAAGGTCTTTCTCACCGATGTGCCGATCTCCGTGCTGCCAAAGTCCACCACGGAGTTCATGCCGCTGACTGAGACTTCCTCCAGCATGAGATTGAGCGGGTGGTCAGCGCATGGCCCAGCCAAATCCATGACAAAGAGGGTGGTGTTGGCATTGCCTTGGTCGATCCGCAGGGATGCGCGGTGTTCGGCCGCCTTGTCCGGCATGAACATCACCTTGAAAGTCGCGGTCTCTCCTGCGGCCAGCGTTTCCACCGGTGGAGATGCCAGCGCGAAGACCCCTGCTGCCGCTCGCTCCAGCGTCCAGCGCAGGCCGGTCTGCGCGCTCAGACCCGTGTTGGTCACCGTGAGGGACACCACCGTCTGCTCTGCAGGAGCCACTTCGCGGAAGTACGCCGTGCCGCCATCCTCGATCACAGAGCCCTCGCTCGTGTTCACGCGGAGCCATGCCGGCTGAGGCGGCTGCGCGGGATCATAAAGCTCAGCGCTGGCGAGTTCACGATAGGTCGCATCAGTGCCACCCACGATGAGCACCCTTCCATCGGGCAAAAGCGTCGCTGTGTGCTGGTTCCGTCCCTTCCGGAGAGGCGAGATGAGCCGCCACTGCTTGGTCACGGGATCAAACAAATCCGCGGTATTGGTCGCCTGGGCATGGGTGAAGCCGCCCGTGGCCAGGACCTGTTCATCCAAAAGGCGCGTGAAAGTGGGCTCCACCCTCCCTGCTGCCAGACTGCCTGCGGAAGCCCAGGTCTGCGTGGCTGGATCAAACAAGGCCGTCGCTGCCAAAATGCTGCCTTCGAGGCCGAAACCGCCTCCCACCAAAATGCGACCATCCGCCAGGGTGACCTGACCGTGGGAATAGCTTGCCGTCAGCATCGCAGGCAGGCTGGTCCAGGTGTTGGCGGCTGGATCATAGCGCTCGATCGTGTTCAGCGTCTGCCCACCCCATCCCCCCGTCACCAGCACCCGGCCATCCGGAAGCAGGCCAGCTGAGTGACTGCTCCGGCTGCCGGCCAGAGCGGCCCTCACCGTCCAAGCTTGAGTCACGGGATCATAGATCTCCACCTTGGAGGTCGGCGTGTCATTTTGAGAGCCGGCTACGACCAGCACTCGGCCGTTTTGAAGCAGCGTTGCCGTGTGCCGATGGCGGGCCTCATTCATCTCCCCCGTGTTTGACCATGTCCCGCTTGCGGGATCATAGATCTCCGCGCTGTTCAGGGTGGCGATGCCTGGACCGTACCCTCCTGCCACCAGCACCCGGCCATCTGTCAGCAGGGTGGCCGTATGATTATACCGCGCCGAGTGCAGCGGAGCCGTCTGGCTCCAGGTGCCGCTTTGAGAATCAAAGAGTTCCGCGCTCGCGATCCCAGTGCCCGGGGCATCGAAAATGCCTCCGCAGACCAGCACCTTGCCGTTCGCCAGGAGGGTGGCCGTGTGCAGCCGCCGGTGTTGGCTGAGTGAACCGGTCGTCCGAAATGATCCCTCGGCATGCACCGAGGCGACTCCAGAGGCAAGCAAAGCCAGACCTAAGACCGAGGAAATGATGTAACGCATAACAAGAGGGACCGCCCTGTGGTTGGTTCGGTCATCCACTCTTTGCTTAAAGAGACAAATTCCTGACAAAAGAAAATCATTAATCCTACCCTGTCCGCGAAAAAAGTTTTCGCGACCACTTGTCCATGTGCCCCGGCCACTTCGGAAAGAGAGCGTTGGCAACCTTGGAGTTAACATTCCGACCTTTCACGGAACACCCTTAACATGCGGAAGCTAAGATGTTGGCCCGCTGTTCGGATTTCGGTGCCTTCCGTGCGCCCCCGCGCTTGTCCATTCAAAGGGCGTTAGGTCTCATCATGACAAAAAGGAGCAGGGAAGGGGAGAAGGAGGGAGGCGGCTGGCGGCGCATTCTATCACAGGATGCCACCCTGGTATCATCCTCTGACTTTGTCTTTGGACTTTCAAGATGGGCGCGAGTAGCCTCGCTGCATGTCTGTCCGCGCTAATCTCCCGTTTCCTGAGCCCGGCAAGTTCCGGCTGAATCCCGTGAAGATCCTCCTTGGCGTCGCCGCCGTCGTTCTCGGCTTTGGATTGCTCTCCAGCTTCTACCAAGTGCCGATCAATTCCCAGGCCATCGTCCAGCGCTTCGGCAAGTATCTCACCATCACGGAACCCGGCCTGCATTTCAAACTGCCCTGGGGCATTGATAGCGTCACGCTGGTGGAGACCAAGCGCCAGCTCAAGCTCGAGTTCGGCTATGGCTCGCGCGGCGCGCAAAATGAGTATCAATACAATGACAACTTCGATGACATGGAGCTGGAGAAGAACATGGTCACCGGGGATCTCAATGCCGCGGTGGTGGAGTGGGTGGTTCAGTTTCACATCGCGGATGCACGCGCGTATGTCTTTAACTTCCTTGAGCCGCAGGCCACGCTGCGTGATCTCTCGGAGTCCGTCATGCGGGAAGTCGTGGGTGACCGCACCATTGACGAGGTGCTCACCGTCGGCCGTCAGGAGATGGAGGTGAAGGCGCTGGAGCGGCTGCAGACCATCGCCAGCACGCTGAACATGGGTGTGCACATTGACCAGGTGCAGCTCGGCAATGTGAATCCGCCGACCGAGGTAAAGGACAGCTTTGATGAAGTGAACCGCGCCCAGCAGCAGCGTGAGGCCGCCATCAACCAGGCCAGTGGCGAATACAACCGCGTCATCCCCGAGGCACGCGGCAAGGCCGAACAAAGTATCAGTCAAGCCGAGGGCTATGCCACCGAGCGCAAGAACCGCGCCGAGGGTGACGCCAACCGCTTCAGCGCCATGCTGGCGGAGTACCAAAAAGCGCCTGCCGTCACCAAGAAACGCATCTACCTCGAAACTCTGACCGAGGTGCTGCCAACCGTTCCGGGCAAGATCATCGTGGATGACAAAGTGCCGCAGTTCCTTCCTCTCATGCATCTGCAGCAGGCGCAGCCCGCCGCCCAAACCCAAGCTCCTGCCACCCGATGAAATCCTCCCTTTCCCTCCTCATCCTCGTCGGCGCGTTTGCTCTCTACATCGTCGGCAGCGCCAGTCTTTACAGCGTCGGAGAGACCGAGCAGGTGATCATCACCCAGTTCGGCAAGCCTGTGGGCGAGACCATCAAGGACGCCGGTCTGCACTTTAAGACTCCCTTCATCCAGCACGTGAACCGTTTCGACAAACGCGTGCTCGAGTGGGACGGCCCTCCTGTGAACATGCCCACGAAGGACAAGCTCTACATCGTGGTGGACAGCTTTGCCCGCTGGCGCATCAGCGATCCGCGTGTGTTCTTTGAAAACCTTCGTGACGAGCGCGGCGCGCAGTCCCGCCTTTCAGACATTCTCGGCAGCGAGGCGCGTAATGTCATCGCACGTCATGATTTCATTGAGGCCATCCGCACCTCGAAGGATCGTAAGGTCGCCCGTGACGTTACCATCAGTGACTCCATCGCCGATGCGCGCATCGGCACCATGCCGCCGATCGTGCGTGGTCGTGCGGAGCTGGAAAAAGAGATCTTCACCAATGCCGCGCCCAAGGTGAAAGGCTTCGGCATCGAGCTCATGGACCTGCGTTTCAAACGCATCAACTACACCGCCGCTGTCAGCCACACCATCTACCAGCGCATGGTCAGCGAGCGCACCCAGATCGCCGAGCGCTTCAAGTCTGAAGGGGCAGGTGAGGCTGCGAAGATCCTGGGCCAGCGCGAGCGTGACCTGAAGCTGATCGAGTCCGAGGCCTATCGAAAAGTGCAGGAAATCGAAGGTGCCGCCGATGCCAAGGCCACCGAGATCTATGCCAAGGCCTACAATCAAACCACCGAATCCGCCGCCCTCTTTGAGTTCCTGAAGACCATGGAGGCCTACAAGGCCGTCATCACCACCGACACCAGCCTCATCCTCAGTACGGATAGCAGTTTCCTCCGCTACCTGAAGTCCTCGGATGAGCCTACCCCTCCTGTCACTCCGGGCACCGGTGCCACGAACGATCCCCTGAAAAACCTGCCGACCCTGTTGGACATGGTGAAGCAGCCGTCCGGGAACTAGGGGGAGGGCTGGCGGTTATGTTTGCTTAAAAGTGGATTGGCGAAACATCGGCAAACAACTGCAAACTGCACGATTCGACCCACCGCCACAACGAGCCTCGCATTACCCCTGGTGGACAGGCGCAAGCTGTGCTATCAAGACGGCTCATGAAGCGGCCTGTGTTCGTCTTGATCCTCTGCCTCCTGGCCGGGCTGCTGGCTTGGTGGGAACTGCGTGAAGCAGGGGGAGACACGTTAGACGCTTCCAAATCTGCCAAGGCTGCTTCAGCGTCCGCGACGTCATCATCTGCCAAATCTGAAACGAACGACCCTGTTTCCGGTAAAACTAAGCAGATGGAAGCTGCGAACCTCGCCTCAGCCCCGGCACCCGCACCAGCCTCGCCAGCGCCCAAGACCGCCGCTGGTGAGGTCAAGGAAGGCCCGCGCTTCAAGCGTGCCTACATGCTGAGCATCGACAAGGGCGCCGTGACCTTCCTGGAGGCCCAGGACATCGAGGGCGACTTCTCCACGGACCGCCAGAAGCTCGACGAGTGGTCCGGCATGCTTCGCTGCCGCCTGCTTTCTGAGACCGATGCCGTGCTGGCCGAGGAAGTGCTTCCAGCACCAGACTATGTTTGCACGGTGTTGGACCCTGCCTCACAGCCTCCGACCCCGGTGACCTTGAACCCTCAACGTCCTGTCGTTTTTCAGGTTCGCCTGCCTCGCGTGAAAGGTGCCAGCCGCCTGAATATTTATCGCATTGTCCAGCCCGGTGCGCAGCCTCTTGAAGGACTGCTCGCCTCCATTCCCCTGCCTCCATCATGAAGTCCCTGCTTTATCTTTTCTTCAGTGTTCTTTGCCTCGCCCCTGTGGCCCTGCATGCCCAGGCCTCCGTATCGAACTTGGTGGCGGTTGAGGAAAATGGCCCGCGCAGCAAACAGCTGAACTTCGTCTACCTCTCAGACGGCTTCACCAGCGGTGAGATGGGCACGTTCGCCTCCGAGGTGCAGCGGGCGGTCAACTACCTCTTCACCCGTGAGCCATGGAGCCGTTATCGCAAATTCTGCAATATCTACCGCATTGAGGTTCCCTCCGCTGAGTCCGGCACGAGCGACCCCGACAACAACGTCACCAAGAACACCTATTTTCAGTCTTACTTCTGGCGTGGCATTGACCGGTTGAACGTCCTCAGCGGGGTGGGGGAAAGCAGGGCCTACTCCATCATGAACTCGTTCGTGCCCGAGTATGATGTGCCGGTCGTCATTGTGAATACCACCAGGTATGGTGGCAGCGGTGGTCCTATCGCCGTGGCCACAAGGCACAATTCGGGGCCTGGCTTGGTGGAGCATGAGACTGGCCACTCCTTCGCGGGCCTGGGGGACGAGTATCAAACCCCCACACCTGGCTACACCCAGTTCGAATGGCCGAACACCACCCAGCAGGCCGACATCGCACTGGTTCGCTGGAAGATTTGGGTTGAGCCGGGCACGCCCTCCAAGACCCCGGAAAACAATCCCCTGTGGGAAAACAAGGTCGGTCATTTTGAAGGGGCCAACTATAGCGACGTGGGTCAATTTCGTGCGCATGACAGTAGTATCATGCAGTTCCTGTCCGTCCCAAACATCGGCCAAGTGAACCGGGAGGCCTTTGTGCTGGGAATGTATAAGAAAGTGGCGCTCCTCAATGACTTCTCTCCCGCCGCCCTGACACTGGCTTTCAACGGACCTGCTGAGGTGACTCTCAATGTTTCTCCCAAGGAAGTTTTGACCGCACCCTTCATCACTGTCGAATGGCAGCGCAATGGCGTGACCATTCCCGGTGAGACAGGTACTTCGTTGTCCAAAAACACCAAAATCTTCGGCAATGGCACCCACAAGATCAAAGCCATCGTGCGTGATCCCACGGATTGGATCAAGAAGCCGACCACCTCCCTGGCGAAGGAAGTGGTCTGGACCCTGAACCTGAGCAACCAGGTCCCCGCGCCCGTCATCACGAACAACCTGCCAGCCAGCCGCGCTCTCTTCGTGGGCAACGGGAGCGTCACGCTGGATGCCACGGCCACGGGTGATGGGACCATCACCTACCAGTGGCTGAAAAACAACGCGCCGCTGAAGCCTGCCGTCACCACCCCCACCCTCACCATCTCGGCCGCGTCTCTGGCGGATGCCGGCACGTACAGCGTCAAGGTGATGAACTCCGGCCCCGTCACCACCCAAAGCTGCATCATCGCCGTGCTGGACCCCAACGTCCCGCGTGTGGTCGTGGGGGAGGGCAAGACCGCCACGCTGGCCTTCACTGCCTCTGCCAATCTGCCCTTCGTGGTATGGATGCGGAACAGCACAGGCATCCTCAACGGCGGCCGTATTGCCGGCGCCAGCACCAAGGCCCTGCAGATCAAGCAGGTGGACAGCAATGACACCGGCACCTACTTCTTCACCTCGGGAGGTCTGCCATTCAGCCCGGTGAGCCTACTCGTTGTCACCGGCAAGACGGACTACACTGGCGTGAATCTGGTGGGTGCCCTGCCTCCGGGCATGGTCGGCGCCTATTACAATGCGCCCTTCCCCATGCCGCTGGATGAGCTCAAGACACCGAACTCCTTCGCCGGCACTCTTCCCGGCGGCTTGAAGATGGATGCCAAGACCGGGCGCATCATGGGCACACCTACCGTGCCCTCCAAGAACCAGATCGAGGGAGATGAGATCACCTTCACAGTCGGCAATGAGTTCGGCAAAGTGCCCGTGAAGATCAAACTGCTCATCAAGTCCCAGCCCGGCGGTGCCGGCGTCTACAGCGGCCTGGTGATGCAAAACTCCACTCTCGGTGGCACCACCGGCGGCCGCATTGACTTCACCGTCATGAGCACGGGATCCTACAGCGGCACCGCCGTCATCGGCCCGGACACACTTCGCTTCACGGGCGTGTTCAGTGTCAATGACGCGAATGCCAGCAACGCCACCAGTACTCTGCTGCTGAAGCCCAAGCATACGCCGGCGGGTGTCCAGGTGCTCTTCAGCATCTACGGTGATGGAGACGCTGATCCCCTCACTGCCACTATCTCATCCCAGCAAAACTTCTTCGCCTGGCGTAACAAATGGTTGGCACCTGAAAATTTGGACACCTTCAAAGGCTATTACACCTTTGCCTTCGATCAGCTTGAAGGCCCTGCGGCCACCGTGCCGAAGGGGCATGGCTTCGGCTCGGTCACCATTGATGCCAATGGCAAGACCGTCGCCACCGGAAAGCTTCCAGATGGTGAGAGCTTCACCACCACCTCCCACCTTAGTTCGGGCGGGACCTTCATCATCTACCAGACCCTTTACACGACCGCCATCAAAGGCAGCTTCATTGCCCTCATGGACCTGGATCCGGGGGAGGGCACGCCCGTTTTTGGAGACGACTCTTCCGCGAGCTGGCTGCGTCCTGCGGGAACCGGACGTGTCTATAAAAGTGGCTTCGGTCCTCTGGACCTGACCGTCATGGCGGGCGGAGTCTACACGGCTCCTGTCAAGCCGCAGATCCTGATGGAACTCGGCGCTGCCAATGGAACGCCTCCGCGAAATGCCCGCCTTGTCTTTGCCTCGCAGGTGGGGGATGATCCCCTCCCCGTGGAAGTGAGCGCCACCCTGGAGATCAAGAGTCCCGCCACCGTCAAAGTGAATCCTAACACCAAGTCCGTGGCCTTCAGTGTCACCGCCGCGGATGGTCGTTTCAAAGGTAGTTATACCACCAAGGATGATGATCCACGTCCGCCCGTGCCGCCCTCCGTCAAGCCTCGTCCGCAGATCACCCGCAAGGCGGACTACCAGGGCATCATCGTCAGGGATCAAGGTGCACTGAGAGGCGTCGGCTTCTTCCTCCGTGATGCCCTGCCCAAGGCGGACGGCTCCACCACACCCACGACCAGTCCGAGACATTCCGGTTTCACGGCTCTGGAAGATGCCGTGTTTCAATGAGGCGCGCATGAGGCTTGGCAAGACGAGCAGTGCTCGTTAGCCTGCGTCATTATGTCCACAAACACCTGTCGCTGGGGCATCCTCGGCGCCGCCTTCATCGCTCGTAAAAACTGGCAGGCCATCCGTGATGCGGGGAATGCCACGCTCATCGCCGTGGCCAGCCGTGGTCTCGCCAAGGCGCAGGCCTTTATTGATGAATGTCAGTCCTCCGCGCCGCATCCCGCCGTGCCGGAGGCCATGGACAGCTATGAGGCGCTGCTCGCCCGTCCGGACATCGATGCCGTTTACATTCCTCTGCCGACTGGCCTCCGGAAAGAGTGGATCATTCGCGCGGCCCAGGCCGGCAAGCATGTGCTCGTGGAAAAACCGGTCGGTGTGCATGCTGCGGATGTGGAGGAGATGATCGCCGTCTGTGAGAAGCACGGCGTGCAGTTCATGGATGGCGTCATGTTCATGCACGGCCAGCGTTTGAAGCGCCTGCGTGATGTCGTCGACCAAGATGTCGGTCCCATCCGTCACATCGCCACCCAGTTCAGCTTCCGTGGTGATGATGACTTCCAGCGCTCCAACATCCGCGCGCATGGTGCGCTTGAGCCTCTTGGCTGCCTCGGTGACCTGGGCTGGTATTGCCTGCGCTTCACCCTTTGGGCCATGAACGAGGCTGCGCCTCTGAATGTCACGGGTCGTATCCACGCGGAGACCCAGCAGACGAATGACTCGCCCTCGGTTCCTCTGGCCTTCTCCGGCACGCTGACTTTTGGCGGAGGCGTCAGCGCATCCTTCCACTGCTGCTTCAGCGCGGCCCACGCGCAGTGGGGCATTGTCAGTGGCGAAAAAGCTCTGCTTCAGGTGTCGGACTTCGTTCTGCCCTTTGCCGGAGCGCAAACGAAGTTCACGCTCACCCGCAGTGAGTTCGTGCTGGACCGCTGCCGCGCGGACATGCAGGCCGGACAGCAGATCGAAACCCTCGGCGAGCCCAGCAACAACGCCCCCGGCTCCCAGGAGTCCGGCCTCTTCCACACCTTCTCCTCCCTCGTCCTCTCTGGAAAGACCGATCCTCATTGGCCCAAAGTCACCCTCCTCACCCAGAGAGTGCTGGATGCCTGCCTGCTCTCCGCCCGCGAAGGCTCAAGAGTCGTCGTGATGTAGCCGCACACGCCTGAGCGCGATGAGTCGGATAGGATCACTTTTCGTTAGGCTCGTCCATCCCTCAAACCAAAATCACCTCGCGCCCATGGTCCGAGGTGAAGAAGCGGATCTTTGTCTCAAGAGGCACACGGTGCTTGCGCAGCACCCGCTTCACCAGCTTCAGGCTGCGCTCACCATCATAGAGAGCCAGGTCGATGTAGCAGTTTTCACGGCCCGTTGCGCCGCCGAGAGAGATGCCTGCAGCCTCCGCCTGCAGCGCCGTGACCAGGTCATCCTCGATGGCGCTGCGCTCGTTCACCTCGTCTCCCTGGTGGAAGTGCTTCGTCGGAATCGAAACATAGACCAGATCCACTCCCAGATCCGCCAGCGGATGCTTGCACGGTCCGTGCGCCTCAAAGTAGTCACCGAGCAGTTGGAAAAAGCGCGATGAGCCCGCCACGGTGTCACTGCGCGGACCCTGCTGCCGCAGATCCTTCAAATGATAAGCTGAGTAGGTTTCCGTGGGAGAGTACTTTTTCCAACCCTGCTGGCTTTGCAGGTCACTGATCACCTCGCGCAGCTCTCCGATAGGAACCGATCGCTTCAGCAACTCATCGCTGAACTTGATTTCACCGATCCAATTTTGCGTTCCGTATTCCCCGAGCAGTTCGTCCAGCATGAGGAAGAGCGCCATGAAGCGCACTCTCTCCGGCAGGCGCTCGATGCTGGGATGCCACACCGTGATGTCGATCCTCTCCGTCTCCTCATTCACATAGGGAAAGAGCCAGAATTCGATCTGCTTGAAGGTTTCATGCTCCTTCTCCAGCCGCAGTGTCACGCTGTCAAAACTGCCCGAGGGCTGCCTTGAGGCATAGAAGGTCCAGCCCGCGATCTTGGGTGCCTGGCTCTGCCAATACTCCGCCACAAACTGCTTCGGCAGACTGCCTTCACCGGAGAGGGTCAGGGAATGTCCGGCCCTGTTCTCTCCCGGTCCATAGACCCAGGCCATGTGCGGCAGCCACCGATCGATCGCCTGCGAGGTCTCCGGCTGCAAGTCCGAGCATTGACGTGCCTCGATGGCGTCATGAAACCTCTCGGCGCTCGCCGAAAACCATTCCCAAAACCACGCGACACGCTCCTTCAGGGTCAGAGACGCAAAACAATCGTTGTTGGATGCGGACATGATGATGAATTTTGCCAAATCGGCCTCCGAGATGCAAGACAGCAGCTAAGAAAGTGCTGACTCATTCGTCGCTGAAGCATAGGATGGACCAGAATTCCGCCGGCATGTGGAGCATTCACGCGGGCTTCCATCTCATCTCCCGACCCCATGAAACCTCATCGATCTCTGACGGGCCTCATGGCCGCCTTGGCTCTGGCAGCGTCCTCCGTCTTGGCGGCCGATGACTTGCGTGATTTCAAGAACCTCGAGGGAGTGGTCATCCGGGCCAAGGTCATCGCCATCCAGGGCACAAACGTCAAAATTCGCCGCGGTGACGGGCGCGAGTTCACGCTCGGCATCGACAAACTTTCTCCGGAAGACCAGGCCTATCTGAAGGATTGGAAGCCCACCACCGGCCCCTCCTCCTTCGGCAAGAAAGAGGATCTCACCATTGGCCCGCCGCCTTCGCGTCTGGACCTGTCAGACTTCTACAAGAAGCATGTGGATTATGATGGCCTGCCGATCGTCTCCTCAGAAAAAGTGCCGGACAAGGCCCTGCTCGAAGCCCGCAAGATCGTCGCCATGATGGTGGCCAAGAATCCGCGCATGATCGACAAGTTGGTGAAAAACAAAGTCCGCGTCGCCATCATGGCCAGCACGGAGATGACCACGGACATCCCCGAACATAGCGACCTCACGCCGAAGGACTACTGGGACAAGCGCGCCCGCGGTGTCGGTGCCACGCATGCCCGGCCTGCCACTTCCGGTGCTGAGGAGAACCTGCTGAACCAGCCTGGAGATCGCTACCAAGGTGAAAACATCTTCCTGCATGAATTCGCGCACACACTGCACCTGATGGCGATCGTGGACCTCGATGCCGGCTTTGATGCCAAGCTCAAGAAAGCCTATGCCAACGCCCTTGCCACCGGCCTGTGGAAGGGCACTTACGCCGCCAGTGATTATAAGGAATACTGGGCGGAAGGCGTGCAGTCATGGTTCGATGCCAACATGGAGGCCAAGATCCCCAACGGCATCCACAACGAGATCAACACGCACAAAGAGCTGCAGAAATACGACCCCGAGCTCTACGCCCTGATCTCCGAATGGCTCCCTGAGCCCTAAAGTGGAACAGTTTTTCAACCTGTCTCCACGAGGTCTGCACGATCCCATGTCGCCACACGACGGTTTTAAGGCTGCACGATCACTCTTCTAGTTAGGCTGGTTTGAGCTTTCCACCAGACAGGTTACAAACCTGTCCCACTTTGTTAGGTCTCCAGAATATCCGCCACGTTGCCGCGGATCGTGTCCGTGATGGCGTCCAGCGGCAGATCATTTGCCTCCAGGCCAAAAGGATCCTCAATCTCCTCGGCGATGACCTCGATTGCGGCGAAGGCATAGAAAACGAAGGTCACCACCGGCACCGCCCAGTATTTGTAGTCGAGCACGAAGCCGATGGGCATGGTGAAGACATAGATGAAGATGATCTTCTTCAGAAACAGGCTGTAGGCATAGGGAATGGGCGTCCGCTTGATGCGCTCACAAGCGCCCAGGTTGTCGGCAAAGGATTGCATTTCCCCATTCAGCACGATGAGATGATCTCCCGTGATGCCCTGGTTCATGTAGAGGCGGTTGATCTCCGTGAAGAGTGCCTTCAAAATTTGGTTAGGCACGTGCCCGCACCGCGCATACCAGTCCGCATTGTAGGAGCCAATCTCCACCAGCTTCTGTGTCTTCACCCCGCTGCGCAGATGTTCTTTGGCCGCATAAATAAAATTGCTGATGAGATCTCGAAACATCGCCCGCTCCTCCTTCGCGTCCGCAGGCAGGAAGGCCTGCAGTTTCAGCGCCAGATTGCGTGAATTATTCACGAAGCTGCCCCACAGTTTGCGCCCTTCCCACCAGCGGTCATAAGCCGTGTTGGTGCGGAAGATGAGCATCATCGAAAGCACGAAACCCACCAGCGAATGCACCATCGTGGTGTTCTTGAACGTGACGTGGAGATAGTCGTTCTCGATGTAGGCAATGATGCCCGTGTAGACGGCCACGGCGATCATTCCGGGCAGCAGCACGCGGAACGAATCACTGCGATGAAAGGCAAAGATGAGCTTCCACCAGTCTTTAGGATTGTAAGTGATCATGAAGAATGGGTCTGTGCAGAATGGATTGTTCATCCAGGCCTGGGCCGGGCATTGGAACATTCGTCAGCCTGCATCAAAGGTGTCGTCCGTCACATCTGCGAAAACGTCGCTGGCACAAGCAGGATGTTGGTGATGCGCGAGACGATCTCCTTGTCCGTGAAGCCAGGCGTGGCTTTCAGTTTCGCCCAGTCAGGATCACCGCGGAAGGTGTTCCATGCCTGATCTTTGGCCGCCGTGTCCGGGAAGGCCAGCATGTAGGTTAGATTGGGCATCAGGGGGCCGACAATGGTTTCGCCAAAGAAGACCGCGTTTAAACCGCAGCGTTTGAAGATGGCCAGTTCCCCCATGTTAAACATTTCGATCTTCTTCTTCCCGGCTTTTTCACTGTGGCTCTCGTAAACGCGGAGCTGATACAGTTGGCTGCCCTTCGCGGGTATGGACACGGCAGGCATTCCCTCAATGCCACGGGTGAGCCAGCTCTCGACACGCTCATAGATGGCGTCTGTGGCTGGGGTGTCCAGGTATGCCGCGCCAGCTTGTCCCACCGCCGAATCTGTTAGTAGTTCTGCGCTCTTGGCAAACTGCTCCAGCGATGCATGGCGCAGCACCACATACACCACCGGCTTGGGCTCCTGCTTCTCCGGCAGGAAGACGCCCACCTGCTGCACGCCCACGCGGTTCAGCGCAGGAATGGCAGCATCCTTGAGGTAGGTTTCCAGCATCGCCTGCTTCTCCGGGCTCGTGACCAGGTATTTTCGGATCTCCACATACTCAGGGGCACTGGCAGTGGCGGCCTTCGTGGTGGCGGTGGCACAGGCAGCTCCGGTCATGGCGACGGTGGATTTGAGAAAGGCGCTTCGTTTCATGGAAAAAAGGTGACTGCTCCAATGCTGGCGAAGGCCTTAAAGGAGGTCAACGGCATTTCCGGCCACCTCCGGCATCACTTCCGATCTCGGATCACCGGAGCCAGCCACTTCGCCGTCTCATCAGCGATCACATTATAACCCGCCAGTGTCGGATGACGGTCGCCATACCAGCCGGGCAGATGTCCAAAGACACCATCGAGCCGGTTGTCCAGCACCACCACCTGAGGTTCCTTGCCCTGCACGATGTAAGGTGTGGCAAAGGGCCGCAGGTTCTCTGGCACCTTGGCGAGCGCATAGCGGCGGTAGTTCAAACCGTCAGGGCTCTTCTTCAGTTCCGCGAGATAGCGCGGCACGATGTCAAACACCGTGAGCTTCTCTTCCTTCGCCACCTGCTGGATGAGGGCATTGATGTCCTCGTGCTGGTTGTCCGCCGCATACGGGATCGTCGTCATGAGGATCAGCATGGCCTTCGGATGATCCTGGCGCAGGCGTGCGATCAGCTCCTTGAAGTCCTTGGGGAAAGCCGTGTTGAAGTCAGGGACCCTGGCGCGGTCATTGATGCCATAGCGAATAAAGATGTAGTCCGCCTGTGGCTTCGTTTTCACCGCCTTGTCATAGCGCGTGTCCAGCAGGCGGCGGATGAATTCACCGCTCACGCCCTCATTGTAGACGTCACAGGGGGGCAGCCCGCCCTGCGCCGCCAGCAGGATGCGTAGCGTGTCCTCGATCTGCGGCTCATCAGGGGCTAGCTGCTTGGGGATGATCGCCTCCGTGGTGCTGTCGCCTAACAAAAGGATTTGCAGACGCTTCTTGCCCGCGGTCGCTTCGCTGAAGGCAAACGGCTTGCCGCCGATCAGCTGGTCCGAGGTGATGGTGGGGCAAATGACTCTCTCCACATGCTGGATGAAAAGCTCCGTGCCGCGTGTGTGGCTGACGAAAGGCCAGCGCGCTGGATTGTACATGGTGTCCGTCATGTCACGCATCAGCACCACATGCTTGCCGTTCTTTGCCATCTGCCGCAGGCCAAAGGGACGGCCTGCTACGCACATGTTGGTATGCACGCCCATCAGGATCACATTATCAATGTCCCGTGCCTCCAGCAGGTTCCAGATTTCAGTGCCGCTGTCACTGATCGCGTCCATGCCCTGATCAATGCGCAGCACATCGACCTGTTTCGTCCACGGTGCCTTGGGATTCAGCCCCTTCTTCGTCAGCTCCGCAGCCCACGCTGTGTGCTCGGCGGCATCATCATCCTCACCGCCATCACTCTGATCCAGCGGATACACCGCCATCTCCTCTGAGGGGATCTGCTTGCACCACTCGCTGATCTTGTCTGGCAGACGGGCGGCGGTGGGGGCTGACTGCGCGCGCTGGCGTGCGGTCGTGCCTTCATAGGATTTCATGCAGGAGCTCGGCGCATGAATGATCAGCATGCCTGCCTGCCGTGCCTTCTCCAGCACTTCGTTCATGCGCGGCGCCATCTCGGCTTCACGCGTCACCGCATTCTTGCAGTGATGCAGGTCCCACATGTCACACACGATGACCGCCGTGCGCGAAGGCAACCACTGCTCCTTCACCAGTGCGGCCTTGCCTGAGGGCAAGCGGGACTGCAGCGCCAGCGAAAGCGGTGTGTCCGCAGCCAGGGATGACAAAGCAAGTGCGAGGCATGACAGCGAGAAAAGAGCACGAAACGACATCCCCTCATAACGATCCTGCCCAGGACGTTTAATCAAGCGCGGTTACCACCAGGCAAAGTAACCCTCTCGCTCCGTCGATAAGATAGGGGCGCCTCATTCAAGCCTCATCCTTTAGCCACCCACCACCCCTCCTCATCTGTTTCTTCTCCCGTCTTGATGGTTCCGCCCATTGTTCACCGTATCTCGCTGGCATGAATCTCTCGCGCAGCCTTCTCCTGATCACATGGTTCGGCATCGCGGCCGTTCGTGGAGTTGATCCTGCCCAGCAAACTCTGCCATCCGGCGATGACGACGGCGCCATTCCCAAGTCCTTCAACTCAGAAGACTTCCAAGCCTTGATGTCCAACTCGCCCTTCACCCGCACTCTGGGTGTTTCGGATTCCGTGATCCTCACGGGCATCGCGCATTTTGACAACGAGGTGTACGCGACCTTGCTGGATACCAAGACCATGGAATCCCAGGTCGTTTCCAAGACGCCTAACTTTCATGGCTGGCAGTTGGTCGGCGTCGGAGGAGATCCCGCGAACATGATGACATGGAACGCCAAGGTCCAGATTCCGGGAGGTGAGACCGTCTCCATCCGCTATCAAAAGCCACCGGCTAAACTGGCGCGCAAATCAACAGGCGGAAGCTCGGGCAGTAATAGTGTTGGCGGATCGAGCAGGGATGCTCCGCCGCTGAGCAAATCGCAGACGGAGGAAGCTAAAAGTGCCGCGGTGAACTATCGCGAAGGCTTTTCCTCCGATGGCTATCCCCAGAAACCACCGGCAGCAATGGTGGAGAAGCTTTCAAAATTAAGCGTGGGCCAGCGTGAGGACATCAACAAGCAGATGCTTGGCCTGCGCAATCGTGGCCTCGGGCTCGACGATCGCCGCAAGGCCTACGAGGACATGGTGAACCGCTCGCTTCAGCGCAGGTGACAACCGATGAGGCTGGATGGACTAACAAGTGTTGAGTTGCGGCCTAACTGGAAGTAATATAATCATTGGCTCTGTATTATCTTTATGGGAAGAGCACCAGAATTGTGGATTGCGTGCCAGCTGTTCATGTGAAAAAAGCACTTGTTCACATTCTAATTTTGAACACCCACTACAAAGGTGTGTTGGAACAACTAAAAAGATGACAATGCTTAGATTTACACCGTATCAAAAATAACAAAGATACATCCAGAATGAACACCTGATGCGTTCGTCAGGTCGAATGGCCCAACGAGAAGGTTGACAAAGATTTATTTGCCTGCACTCTCTCCGCCCCTTTGCGGACCCTATGTCCCAAGGTGTGACCTAACCAACCCCCTGTTGTTTTGATCCGAACCACCCTACTGTGTCTGGCAGCCCTCTGTGGATTTGCTTCTGCTAAAGAACTCTCCCTTAAACCCGCCGGCACGGTACCGCCTGATGTCCAGGCTGTGCGCACCACTGCCTACACTCATACCGAGAGTGATCACATCAAGTATGGCCCTCGCAGCGCCGTGGGCACACCTCTGCTGAGCGGTACGGTGCGCAGCGCTGCTGCGGACTGGTCCGTCTTCCCCGTCGGCACCGTCTTCCAGATCCAGTCGGATCCATCCGTCTACGTGATCGATGACTACGGTTCCGCCCTCGTGGGCACACGCACCATCGACATCTACCAGCCCACCACGAATCAGATGAACCTCTGGGGCACCCGGAACGTGAACATCCGCATCCTGAAATGGGGTTCCGTGACCAAGAGCCTCGCCATTCTGGCACCCCGCGCCTCCAAGGCCCCGCACATCCGTGAGATGATCGGCCGCCTGCGTGGTCAGGATAGCTGATCCAAGATGGGCATCCCAGGCTTCAGCTTGGAATGACCTAACTAAAAACGATTTAAAAAAGTTATCAGCGGGCCATCTGGCCCGCTGATTTCATTTGAGGGCCTAACCAACCTTCGCCAAAGCACCGGCCAGTGTCGTGTGGCACTTCTTTGCCGCGGCGATGGGCTCATACTCAGGCTTGTTGAAGACCTGCCCGCTGACCTCCACCACCACGGGACCTTGGTAGCCGTGCCGCTTGAGCGCGGTGAAATACTTCACATAGTCCGTGCGTCCCTCACCGGGCAGCAGGAACTGGAACTTGCCAGGCTCGCCCACAGAATCCTTCACATGGATGAACTTCGTGCGCGGCAGCAGCAGCTCCATGCTCTGCTCCATGTCGATGCCTTGCAGCTCAAAATGGCTGTAGTCATAGGCCACCTGGATCGCTGGTGACTTCACCTTCTCCAGCAGCCAGAGCAGGCGCTCCGGCGAGTTCACCGCGCTGCCGACGTGGGCCTTGATGGCGATCGTCGTTTTCTCCTTCTCAGCCGTCTCGGCCCAGGACTGCAGATGCTCCGCCATGCCCGCCTTCTGCTCCTCCCATGTTGCTGGCTTGCCACCGAGCACCGTCTCGATGATCGGCGGGTTCGCCGTATTCAGATCCCTCGCCACCTGAGCCGCATCACGGATCGTTTGCAGCGCCTGCGCCTTCTCGTCCACTGTCAGGCTGATGTTCACCATCAAGCACGGTGCCTCCAGCTTCAGTGCCGCCAGCTGCTGCACCGCCGCCTTGCGTGCCTCCGCCGTGAAAACCTTCGGCTCCGTGGGATACCCCGCATTCAGCGCGATCTCCACATTCGAGTAGCCGATGTCCGCACACGTCTTCAGCGCCTCGTCGAGAGGCAGCGTCTTCATCCCATAGAGGCTGAATCCCAGGCTGATCCCCCCCGGTGCCGCCGCTCGTGTGAAAGAGGGCAGGGCAGCGAAACTCAGAGCAGTGTGGAGAAAGTGGCGGCGTGTGGACATGGAGGTGACGTGGATGGTTGGCACATAAACTGATGGCAAACCCCGTCCTTGCACGCGGAAACGCGGAATCGTAGCCGGATGACTCAGGTCAAAGCTCCACGATATCCAGAATGCGCAGCTCTTTGACTGCACCATCTGCCCAGAAGGTAAAAATGAATCCTTCCATCTGCAGATTCTCGAGGAAGCGCCCCACACTGTCGCGCGTCTGGTAGTCACCCAGGCGGTGCGGATAGTCCGCCAGCTGGTGAATCAGCTTGGTCAGCCGTTGCTGGCGCTTGCGAGTGAGTGAGTGCACTAAAGAACTCCCAAGCCTTGGCAGACAGTACAGGCTCGTAGGATGTGCGTGGCATCTCAGGCGCGAGCGCGAGTGGTGGGAAGTTTGAACTTCTTGCCAGCATCCATCTCGGACATACGCTTTGACATCTCCTTCTGCCAGGCCGGTGAGTTCTGCTTCAAGCGATGCAGGAACGCCGTCACTTCCCGGCGCTCTTTGTCGGTGATGCGGGAGAGCTGCTGTTTAAGCTGAAGCATTTCCGTGGTGCTCATGGCCCTATCTTCTGGCGATGCGACCCCGTTTGCAAGCTCACTCATACGGTCAACTCGGTGGCCCGGCCGAGTGCCCTCCTGCGTCATTCCCCCTTGAGCTTGCCCCCAGTCTCCTTAAAGAGCGCACTGCCATGCTTCTCGCCATGAACCCCACTCATCCCCTTTCGAAAGGAGTCTGCCCATGACCTCTGGTTGGATCGCTCTGCTGGATGACCTGACCGCCCTCACAAAGGTGGCGGCAGCCACACTGGATGATGCGGGCGCTCAAGCCGCGAAAGTTGGCAGCAAGGCCGTCGCATCCTCGCTGGATGATGCCGCTGCTCAGGCGGCCAAGGCCGGCAGCAAGGCGGCTGGCATCGTCATTGATGATGCCGCTGTCACTCCGCGTTATGTCGTCGGCCTCGCTGCGGAGCGCGAGCTGGCGATCATCGCCAAGATCGCGCTCGGCTCGCTGAAGAACAAACTGCTCATTCTCCTGCCTGGGGCGCTGCTGCTGAGTGCTCTCGCACCTTGGGCCATCACCCCGCTGCTCATGGCGGGAGGTGCCTTCCTGTGCCTGGAAGGCTTCCATAAGGTGATGGACCTCATCCGCCCTCATCATGAGGATCCCAAGGCGGCCGTCATCGCCGTGCTCACAGCGGAAGAGCTGGAAAAAGAACGTGTCGGCAGCGCCATCCGCACGGATTTCATCCTCTCCGCGGAGATCATGGCCATCACCCTCGCCTCCGTCGCCACCTCACCGACTTGGATGCAAGCCAGCGTGCTCGGCGTCGTCGGTGCCGCCATGACCCTGCTCGTCTATGGCGCCGTCGCCATCATTGTGAAGGCAGATGACGTCGGCCTCGCGCTCTCGCGTTCTTCAGCGAGGCCCGTGAGCGCCCTCGGCCGTGGCATCGTTTTGGGCATGCCCTATGTTTTGAAGCTGCTCAGTTTCGTCGGCATGCTGGCCATGCTCTGGGTCGGTGGCGGCATCCTCATCCACGGCCTGCACGCGCTCGGCATGCATGGTCCCGAGGAGATGGTGCATCACGCCTCCGAGACTGTGGCGCACGCCGTCCCCGCTGCTCTGCAATCCTTCCTCGCCTGGCTTACCGGGGCCTTCATCGCCGGCGTCCTTGGTGTCATCATCGGTGCCCTCGTGGATCCGCTGGCGAACTACCTGCTCATTCCGGTTTTCAAAGCCGTGAAGGGGCTTTTTGGAAAGAAGGCAGAGGCGTAAAGGCTACACCTCAAGCGATAGGATAACCTTTTGTGGGTTCTTGATCACGCTTTGGCGCCGATCACGCGGACGCCTCGGCGAGGTGCGTGGCTTTCTCGGCCATGTCGAGTGAATCGCGGCCGTTTCGTTCCGTTATTTTGCGCACATGCGTACGGTCCCGCAGCCAGGCCAACTGGTCGGTGAAGAGCTCACGCAGCAGCTCACAGTAGCGGCGCATCTTGTCATCGCCCAAGCCGTGGCGCAGCTCGATCTGCTGGGAGAAGTCGAGTTCTTTGAACCGGCCACGGGCAACGCGATCACTCCCGCCATAAGTCTTCAGCACATCCAGACTCGCGCCGGGAAACAGCTCCAGCAGCGTGCGCGTCTGCTCCTCATTCACGGCGGCCCGGATGCGCGCACGCACCGGCACCCATTCCTCCAGCGTCACATCGCCATGCTCAAAGAGCAGACGAAACTCCTGCCGGTCCATGCGCGATGGCTGGGTGAAGCTGTGATGAAAATTCACCAGCGCACCGCTCGTGTGGCGCACGGTGCACTGCACCTGCTCCTCGATGCCTGAGCCAGGCCGCAGCACGCGCTGCGCGGCCACCACCTCGCCCTGGCCCAGCCAGCCCTCGAAGAGGTCAAAGAAGTGCACCCCATGCTCGATGAAGATGCCGCCGCTCAGCTTCCGGTCCCAGAACCAGTGCTCGGCACGCAGGCCTTCATCGCTGGCGTAGTTTTCAAACCAGCCGTGCAGGCACTCACCCAGCACGCGGGACTCGACCAACTGCCGCACGGATTCAAACAACGGATTGTAGCGCTGCATCAGATTGGCGATGCAGAGGAGATCCTTGGCTTGGGCCAGCGCCACGAGTTCATCCGCTTCTGCCACCGTCAAGGCGAGCGGCTTCTCGCAGATCACATGCTTGCCCGCCTTCAGCGCCGCCAGCGCCTGAGCGTAATGAAGGAAGGGCGGCGTCGCGATGTACACCAGATCGACCTCCGGGCTGGCGAGCAGCGCATCCACCTCCACCAGATCCGGCACACCAAAGCGCCGCGCCACGGCGAGTGCCGCCTCACGATACGTCCCGGCGATCCCCGCGAGCTGCACCCCCGGAATCTGAAGAAACTGCTGGAGAGCGAACAGGCCGAAGCCTCCTGCGCCAATGGCACCGATGCGAAGCGTGTTCATAGT
>JAZKCU010000015.1:0-502195 GCA_040387935.1 Verrucomicrobiota bacterium
CTCGGAGACCTCTCCCCCCGTCTATTTGGTCACCCACATTGCTTAACGGCATTGGGCCTAGACCACGCCCCTCCCGGAAACCTTAGCCGATGGCAGCCGCTGCGCCTGGATCGAGATTGTCCACGTCCATCTCGCGGACGCGCTTGCGGTCGCGCTCAGCCTGCACGGCAGTGCGGAGCTTTTCACGCACATCCTCGACATTGGCGATGGCACGCATGGCCACGGTGGGTGTGCTGGCATCGCTGGTGACGAGAGTCAGATTTCCCAGGCCGACGATGCGCAGGGCCAGCGGCTGCTCCATGGCGTAGTCCTTGACACGGAAGAGCTCGAGTTCATCGAGCTGGCGGTTCAGCACGCCGGTGGAGATCTTCAAACGCTGCGTGGTCAGCTCATAGTGGGTGCACTTGGTGACCCACCAGCGGATCAGCCACATGAGCAAGGGAATGATCAGCGCCGCATAAGCAAGCCCCGCCGTCGCAGGTGCCATAATCGTGGCTCCCACCCCGATCCCAACAGCGATGATGATGCAGAAAAGGTAGTACCAAAAATGCACCCACTGGGAGGTATTGCCCTTCCAGAGAGAGGTTTCGATAGCGGCGGGAGTGATGGATTCAGAGTTCATGGGGCGCGGACGGAGTCTTGGATGATCTGGCTAACGAACTGAACGCGAATTTAGACAGTATTTTGTAACCGGCGACCCGGAAAGTCACTGGACTTCACGTCCTCACACTTTCTCCAGCTTGATCGGGTAGGTCTGGAAGGCGTTCCACTGGCAGACGATGAGGTCGCCGTCTTCCAGCACGCAGACGTCGTGACCGTGGTCGATGACACGCTCGACCTGGGTGAGGGGCTTGAGCTTGCCGTCTTCATACACAGGCTCGCTGCCGCCAGGGGCGCTGATGACTTTTCCTGCGGCATCCAGCACGACGGTGAAGCCAGAGGGGTTCTGCGGTAGCTTATTGATCTCCGGGGTCTTCGACCAACAGACGCCAGCATACATTTCGTTACCGGCGATAACGGGCCGGCAGACCATGGCTCCAGGCACGGCGATGGTTTCGAGATACTTTCCATCCAGGGTGAAGCGGCGGAAGCAATTGTCCGCCCGTGAGGTGACGATGACCGTAGCTTTGTCAGCGCCCTGTCGGGTGTCGATGGCGATGCCGTGCGCGTTGTTCAGGCGCTGCTCCTCAGGCACGCCTTCCTTGCCGCCGAAGCGGTTGATGAACTTGCCGTTGTGATCGTAGTGCAGCACGAACTGTGAGCCATAGCCATCGACGACGTAGATGTCTCCATTCGGCGCGATGGCGACCTCGGTGGGGTTATAAACCATGTCAGGCTCATAAGCGCCGACCATCATGGGATGGCTGAGGCTGAAGATCTCCTTGCCGGTGAGATCCATCTTCGTCACACGCCCTGTCTGGCGATAGCCCGTGCCACCGCTTTTCCAAAGGCCGCTGTCGGTGAGAAAAAGGAACTCCGCGCCATTTTCCTGGCTCAAGGTCAGGCCATGGCCGCCGGGCCAGGCGCTGCCCCAGGATTCGAGGATGGTGCCATCAGGCTTAAAGACAAGCATTTGGTTATCCCAATGATCGCCCACCATGAAGAGGCGGCCGTCTTTGACCTGAACCATCTCATGGCAGTTCAGGATGGGGTGAAAGCGTCCCTGCCCTGCGGGCACCCACTCCTTGTTCACCTTGTAGCGATGCGTGCCATGGCCAATGACAACATCCTTTTTTGGATCCGGTGCAGCGCGCAGGGTTTCTGTCCAGGTGGCGGCCACCGCGGTGCTGAGTCCGGCGATGAAGTGACGACGTGTGTTGGCCATGGGAGAAGTGTGGTGACCGAGGAGAACGCCGACAAGATCAAAGTCGTGCGGACATCTCCTCGGGAACGGGATATTCAGAGCCCCGCGATGGAATCATCCGTGTGGAAAGGTGATGCGTATGTAGGGTCTCTCCATGGCTCTCCCCTACCCTACTCTCATTCCCGGGCTGCGCAGTCCTTCTGATCCAATCAACGGCCTCGTCTACTTTGGTCGCATGCTGGACAAGATCCGCCTCAACGCCGCTGGCAAGCTTCCTGAAGGCTGGCAGCCCATGCGCGGCGCGGTGAAAGGCGGCTTTGACCACCGCTGCTGCTCGTTTTTGAAGATCGACTACGCCGCGCTGGAAGCCGAGACTTTGAATGGCGAGCGCAGCGATGAGGAACTGCTCGAGTGGGCTTATGAAAACGGCACTGAGCCGACGGATGAGCAGATCGAGGTCTGGAACGGTTTCATGCTCAAGCGCGGCTGGCGCGATGCCGGCACGCAGAGACTCAATGAACGTCTCGCTGAGATCGGTCTGCCAGCAGGCACGGTGCAGACGATGTTTGAGTTCATCGACATCGATGAAGGTCGTCTGAAGGTGTGACCTTTGATGGGTGACTCTGGACTCAGTGACATTTCCGACCGCACCCCATTGGAATGGGGTGGTACGACGGGGCCAGACGTTGAACCCCATTCCAATGGGGTTTCATCTACGATCTACAGGTGAGTCTGAAACGATGTGCCAGATGGCACATGAGAACTTTTTTCATGAATCGTCTCAGGCCTGTCACAAACGGAGCTGGCCAATCGTCTGACTTGGTGATGAACCTCCATCCCACCATGAAAAAGCCTGCCCAACTCATCCTCACCCTTCTGTCGTTTGCCTTCCTCAGCACTGCTGTCGCGGAGGATGCGTCAGTGACCATCACGGAGATTTTTAAACGTGATCATCCTGAGCTCACGGACAAGGAAGTGCTGGTGAAAAAGATCGTCATCAAGCCAGGTGCCGAGGCGCCTCCGCACATGCATGCGGGCATGATCACTGGCTATGTGGAAGCAGGCACGCTGGAGTTTCAGATCAAGGGTGAGGACCTCAAGGTCCTGAAGGCGGGAGACATCTTCTTTGAGCCTCCAGGCAGTCATCACCTGGTGGCGAAGAATCCGGACAAGTCAGTCACGACCATCGTCATCGCCTTTGTCGTGAATCCGAAGGGCGCTCCGCTTTCGGTGCCGCTTGAGGGTCATGACGCGCATAAGTCCAAATGAGCTCACCTGCCCTCACCCGCGCCGTGAGCTGGGCCCTGCGGCTCAGCCTTTCCTCCGCCTTTCTCTTTGCCGTGGCGGACCGGTTTGGACTTTGCGGTCCACCAGGCGCGGCGAATGTGGCCTGGGGTGCGTGGCAACCGTTTGTGGAATACACGGGCACCCTGCTGTTCTACCTTCCTCAAGCGGCGGTACAGGCTGCGGCATGGGTGGCCACCGTGGCCGAGATCGTGCTTGGGGTCTGGCTGCTGACGGGCTGGCAGACTCGTCTCGCCGCCTATGGCAGCATGCTGCTTTTGTTAGGCTTCGGTGTGTCCATGGTGCTGGCGCTGGGAGTGAAGGCACCGATGAACTACTCGGTCTTCACCGCAGCCGCGGCGGCTTTTGCCCTCGCAGCGCTTAATTCACAAGATGGGAAATCTATGAAAGAACGCTGATTGGGGGGGGGCGGCGGCAAAGGAGCAATCTGTGCTTTATTTCGGCGGAAGCTGAAAGCAGATTGCGGGTCCCCCAACATGAGACCCACCGTTTCTCTTTCCGCCCTTTTGCTCCTGGCTTCGACTCCTGGCCTGCACGCCGTGACGGCACAGGAGATGGCCCAGCGTCACAAGCCACTGCCGACCGTGGCGGAGAAGGATCTGCCCGCGATGAAGAACCAGCAGGAGGCTTTCTCCGGCGCGGTGAAGCATGACGGGCTGCAAGGCCACACCTGGGTGAGGTTCCCGTTTGTCGAGAACCCGGGCAGCTTTGGCATCGATCGCCAAGGGCGACTTTTTGTGGCGGAGGTGAACCGCTTCTGGCAGGGCGTTCCGGACCTGCGCGGGGTGAATGAGTTTATCCGGGGTGATTTCCAATCCCAGACGGTGGAGGACCGCACGAAGCTGTATGCTTCCATTCCGGGACGCTTTCCGGAAGGCTTCTTCACGAACACGGCTGACCGCCTCATTCGTCTCGAGGATCGTGATGGCAATGGCGCGGCGGATCACCGGACGCTTTTCAGTGACCAGTTTCATCAGCCGCTGGATGGCATCGGCTTTTCCGTGCTGCCAGAGGATGATGGTGTGTACTTCACCTGCATCCCGAGCCTTTGGAAACTGACGGACGAGAATGATGATGGCGTGGCTGATAACAGCGAGGCGCTCGTCAGCGGTTTCGGCGTGCGGGTGTCCTTCATCGGGCATGATTTGCATGGCATCATCCGTGGACCGGACGGGCGTCTGTATTTTTCCGTCGGTGATCGTGGCTATCATGTGACGACGAAGGATGGCCGTGTGCTCTCCGGCCCGGGCACAGGCGCCATCTTCCGCTGCGAGTCTGATGGCAGCAACTTTGAGGTCTTCTGCAAAGGTCTGCGCAACCCCACCGAGCTGGCCTTTGATGACCTGGGCAATCTTTTCACCTTCGACAACACGGGCGACATCGGTGACAAGGCGCGCATGGTCTATGCGCTGGAAGGCACGGACTCCGGCTGGGATATGCGGCATCAATCCGCGCACCAGTATGTGGGCTCGCTGGACTGGGAGGAGTTTCATCCCACGAAATCCATGTGGGTGGCGGAGAAAATGTTTGCTCCCTTCAATGAAGAGCAGCCGCAGTGGGTGTACCCACCCGCAGCGAACGTGGCCCGCGGCCCCTCTGGTGTGACTTATGTCACGGGTGATGCTGTGCCTAACGATCTACGTGGCCACTTCCTGCTGGCGGATTACGGTGGTGCGGTGACGAGCTGCAACCTGCTCGACATTGCCGTGAAGCCATCGGGGGCAGGTTATGCGCTGGAGTCGGATCGCTCCATCGCCACAGGCGTGGGCATGAGTGATGTGGAACTGGGCTTCGATGGGAAGATCTACATCTGCGATTTCGGCGGCGGCTGGAGCATCAACACGAACGGTGCCATTCATGCGCTGACACCGACCGACAAGAAGCTGCAGGAAGCTGGAAAGAAAAGCGCGGAGAGATTCAAAGTTGGTTTGGCAAAAGGCAGCACCGACAAACTGGTGGTGGCCCTCAGCAATCCAGATAAGCGCATGCGCCAGATGGCACAGTTTGCTTTGGTGAAGCTGGGTGCCAAAGGACAGGCTGCCCTCGCCAACGTGGCTGGTGAAAAGAAGCTCGCTGTCACCACGCGTCTGCATGGTGTGTGGGGTCTCGGCCAGCTTATGCGCCAGGACGATTCCAAGGCGCTTCAAGCCTTGATCAATCTCACTCGTGATGCGGACGCTGAAGTGCGTGCGAATGCGGCACGTGTGCTCGGTGAAGCCAAAGGTGATGAGGCCCGCGCCCGTCTGCTGGAGATGCTGGGCGATGAGTCCCCACGAGTGCGTTCGCTTGCGGCCATTTCGCTGAGTCGTGTAGCGAAGTCTGGAGATGCGGACGTGATCAAGGCGCTGTATCAACTGGCCGCTGCGAATGCGCAGGGCAGCGTGGATCCTGTGCTACGGCATGCCTGCCTCGCCGCGCTGGATCGCGTGGGCACAGTCGAGAGCGCTTTGGCTCATGCCACGGATGCGGAGCGTGAGGTGCGCCTGATGGCTCTGCTCTATCTGCGTCGTCATGAAAGCGCCGAACTGGTGCGCTTCCTCACGGATGCGGATGCGCAGATTCGCACCGAAGCCGTGCGTGCCATCTATGATACCAAGGCGGTGGATACTAACGCAGGTGATGCGATTGCGTCCCTGGATCTCGAAGCTTCTAAACTGCCACCGACGGTGCAGCGTCGTGTGGTGGCGGCGAACTACCGTCGGGGCACGGCGGCTCATGCCAAGAGGTTGATGCAGATCGCTGGCAATGGAGCGCTGGAGCTTAGCGTGCGTGAAGCAGCGCTGCAGGCGCTGCGACTTTGGGAGAAGCGCATCACGGCGGATCCGGTGTTGGGCGGCTATCGTCCGATTCCGGGAGATGCACCTTCCATGAAGGCCTTGGGCGGCACCATCGGTGCTGAGTTAAAGCAGTTCCTCGATTCCAAGCCTCCGCAGCAGCTGGCAGCCCTGGGCTTGAAGCTGGCGGATGCGACTGATCTCGTGCTGTCGGAGTCGACGCTGAAGGAGCAGATCGCCAATGCGAAGCTGGATGCCAGTGTGCGGGTGGCGGCCCTGGACAGTTTGGTGAAGAGCGCTCCTGACCAGGCTCGCGAGATCGTCGCGGCGCGTCTCGCGGATCCTGAGTCTGAGGTAGCGGCTTCGGCGCTTCGCCATGGCCTAACCATGAAGGTGGATGGCATCGCTGACACGGCACGTCGTGCGGTGAATGAGGCACCGCTGGCCGCGGCACGTGCGGGATTGGAGATCATCGCCACGCTGCATCCGGCAGAGGCTCTGGAGCGCTGGATGAACCGTGAAAAATCCGGACTGCGCCGCGAGCTGTGGCTGGACCTTTTCCTGGCGCTGCAAACTTCCACGGACAACGCCGCGAAAGAACAAGCGGGAGCCTTTGCCGCCACGGCCATGGATGCGGTGCCGCGCCTGAGCATGACCGGTGGTGATGCGAGGAAGGGTGAGGTGGTCTTCCGCAATCAAGGTGCCTGCCTGCAGTGTCATAAGATCGGCGAAGAAGGTGGTGTGCAAGGTCCGCCGCTCACGCTGGTCGCGGAGCGCTTAAAGCCTGAGAAGCTCGTCGAGTCTCTCGTGAATCCGAATGCGGAGATCGCCCAGGGGTATGGGCTTTCCAGCATCACGCTGGAAGATGGCAGCCTCATCGCGGGCCGCATTCCCACAGAGACCAAGGACAGCCTTACGGTCATCGGGTTGGACAACAAAGAGGTCGTCCTCCCGCGCAGCAAGGTGAAGGCGGTCACGCCTCCGATGTCAGCGATGCCACCGATGGCCTTGGCTCTGCCGCCGCGTGATCTGCGTGATCTTGTGGCCTTCCTCACTGACCGCACCCAGGCGAATGCTGGCAAGCTGAAGGACTCCTCCAGCCATGGGGATGAGAAGGTCGCGAAGTGATGGATGGATCAGATCCGTCGGACTCCCTGGCTCCACCCCATCGGAATGGGGTGGTACGATGGAGCCGGACGTTGAACCCCATTCCGATGGGGTTTGATCTCGATGAACGAGTGAGTTTAAGTGAGACAAAACCTAACGAACATTGCCCTTTGCCGGGCCGATGGTGCCGCCGGGGTGGAAGGTGGCGAAGGCGACGAAGTCTTCGAGATCCGGCTCGCCGGAGAGCAGTGACCTGAGCCAGCGCTGGATGCGGTGGATGTGCACACTCTCAGGCCAGATGAAGCCTGTGTAGGCTGGCTGGTGCAGCTGGAACATGGGATCAGGCAGCAGATTCACCAGGGAGACATCACGCGGCACATGCAGGCCGTGCTCGCCCAGCCAGGCGCGGACGGCGGAGCAGTACATGGGCTCGGCCAGCAGCAGGGCGGTCGGTGGTGTGGCGAAGAAGAGGGCCTTGAGCAAGTCCTCAAGACCCTCCGGTGTTTCGCTCCACGCGGGGAGATTGTATTCAGAAGAAGGGATGCTGTGCAGGGCCAGACGTGAGAGCAGTGCTTCAGCGGTGTGATTAGGCGTAGGCTGCCGCCAGAGCTGCGGGGCGATGAGCACCATGCGTCGATGACCCAGGCCGACCAAGGCATCCACGCATTGGATCATGGCCTCCACCAGGACGGTGCGGGAGCGGGCCAGCGGCAGATCGAAAGGCCTGCCACCCAGGGCCAGCGCCGGGATGCGCTTGGTGGCGAACCATTTTAACAAATCGTGGCTACCTGCATAAACGACCCATGCGTCCGCCTCCGTCTGCATCACCAGCTGAGTCACTCGGCGCAGATGGCCATCGGCTGGCTGGGTGACGATGGTGCAGGCATGACCATCGGCCTCGATGGCATTCTGAATGCCCAGGATGAGGCGGTGGGAGTGGGCATTGTCATCCCGCAGCGGCACGGGCAGCAGGATGGCCATGCGCAGCCTACGCTGATCCTGCGCCGCACGGTGGGCCGGCGGGATCACCCGGCAGCGGCCAGCCCCCTGCGGTTTCAGGGTGCCATCCTTCTCCAGCAGCGTGAAAGCGGCACGCACGGTGTCCTTGGACACCTCCAGCTGAGCGGCCAGTTTTTGCACTCCAGGCAGGCGACCCTGCCACTGGCCGGACCCGACGCCCCGGCGGAGGTGCCCGGCGACTTGCTCGATCAAGGACTGACGCTTCAGCGGCTGCATGGGGACAGGCTAGGCGGATTTTCCGACCAGTCGAGACAATCAAAGATATTGTCTTCGATTCCGAAATAATGGAAAACCTTCCGGTCGATGACCTCTGATGGAGGCCGTGGACGCCGTTTTCGCCTCTTTTTGCGGCTCCTGTAGGATGGCATAGGTTCTTCCGTCCCTGTGCTGCCCGGTCGCAAAACCCGGATGCCTGCTCTACCCCGACAGGCATCCGGTTTCCCGTTTTCATCTACCCCGCCCGAATCTCCGCCATGCGCCTCGTCTCCACGCTGATCGCCCTCGCCTTGTCCCCTGCGCTGATTCTGGCGCAAAACTACGGCATCGACACACGGCCTAACTTCACGGCGTACAATGGCGGCACGCTGCCGGCGAACCTGCCTGCCTTTTCCGGCTCATGGTCGGCGGTGCCAGCCTTTCCAAACCTGACTTTCCAAAACATCATGGGCATTCATGAGCTGCCCGGGCAGCCCGCGAACGCGCGCAAGCTGGTGGTGTATGAGCGTGAAGGCCGCATCCATGTGGTGCCGCGTCCGTCGCTGACGAATGCGGTGGCGCCTTTCACGGCGACGGAGCTGAACAACACGCACAAGACGCAGATTCTTGATATCTCGAACCAGTGCCAGGGCTGGGATGACGCGGGACTGATGAGCATGGCGTTCCACCCAGATTTCTCCACGAACGGGTACGTCTACATCTACTACATGTGGGTCACGCCCGGGACGGTGGTCGGCAGCCCGACCACGCGGCCCACGAACGGCACGACGCACAAGGACCGCCTTGCGCGCTTCACCTACAATCATGGCACGGGGCAGATCGACCCTGGATCCGAGCAGGTGCTGATCGATCTGACATCCAACAACTTCTGGCATGCAGGCGGCGGGATGTTCTTCCATCCGACCACCGGCTTTCTGCACATGACCTTCGGTGATGACACGAACGGTGGCTTCACCCAGCAGATCACGAACAACTTCCGCAGCAGCATCATCCGCATCGACGTGAACATGACGGGCGGCAGCGTGAGCCATCCGATCCCGAAACAGCCAGTGACGCCTGCAGGCAGCAGCACGGCCAACTACTACATTCCGAATGACAACCCTTTCGTCGGCACCGCAGGTGCCATGGAGGAGATCTTCTGCCTGGGCCTGCGCAGTCCGCACACGATGACCTATGACGTGCCCAGTGGGCGCGCCTTCATTGGCGATGTGGGCGAGGGCACGAAGGAGGAGATCAGCGTGGTGGATCCTGGAGAAAGCGCGCTGAACTTCCAGTGGAACCGGATCGAAGGCCTGAACGGCGATCTGACGATGCCCTACATCGGCGTGAACAAGCGTCCGATCATTGATTATGGACGCGGTGAAGGCACGGCGGTCATCGGCGGGCGCATCTACCGTGCGGGTGAGTTTGCCAGTGATCTGGGCGGCAAATACATCTTTGGCGACAACGTCAGCGGCAACGTGTGGTATCTTGATGAGTCGACCACGCCGAAGAGCAAGGTCTTCCTCTGCACGGTGCCCGAGGGCAATGGCGTGAACAGCGGCAGCGACTACCGCGGCATCTCCTTCTTCGGCACGGACAATGACAATGAGTTCTACATCTGCCAGCTCGGCACCACCTCCGCGCAGATCTACAAGCTGCAACGCGGCGGCGCCCCTGCCCCGACGATGCCGACCACTCTCTCCGCGACTGGCTTGTTCAGCGATGTGCCGACCATCACGCCCTCCAGCAGCTTCATCCCTTATGATGTGAACACACCGCTGTGGAGTGACAACGCGCACAAGAACCGCTGGTTCGCCATTCCCACCGGACAAACCATTGGTTATGCCGCCACGGGCAACTACACCTTCCCGCAGGGTTCGGTGTGGCTGAAGCACTTCGAGCTTCCGGTCGATGACAACAACCCCGCCACCCGCAAGCGCCTGGAGACGCGTGTGCTGGTGCGTGATGACCAGGGCGGTGTGTATGGCGTGACCTACAAGTGGCGTAATGACGGCACGGACGCTGACATTGTGAACGGCAGCGAGACGCAGGACATCACCATCAACGGCACCTCGGAGATGGGCCTCAGCCTCACCTCGACCGACATCGGCGCGCAGGTCTTTGACACAGCGACGACGAACATCGGCACAGGTTACGAGGTCACGGTGCGCAGCGGCGACATCTGGAACAACAGCGACAACTTCCGCTTCCTGCACGCGCAAAAGACCGGTGACTTCGACGCACGTGTGCGCCTCGAATCTCTTAGTGCTGCCGCTGCCTACACCAAGGCTGGGATCATGGCGCGCAGCACGCTGGATGCGGATTCACCGCATGTGTATGCGATGGTCTTCCCCACGAACGCGGCACGCAACAACAACAACGGCGGCCATGAGCTGCAATACCGGGCAACGGTGGGCGGTGGCAGTTCCGCGACGTATCCGCAGCTGCCGCATCCACGTGTCAGCTTCCCGCAGACCTGGTTACGCCTGAAGCGTGAGGGCAATACCTTCATTCATTACTGGTCAGACAATGGCACGACCTGGAAGGAATATGGCCGGCGCACGCAGACGATGCCGTCGACAATCTATCTGGGGATGGCCACGACCTCGAATACCACGGGCACGGCCACCACGACGCGCTTTCATTTGAACCTGCAGCGCACGCAGACGTGGTTTTATCCTGGCAAGGCGGACTGCCTGCAATGTCACCGCAGCGGCTCAGGCCTCGTGCTGGGGCAGAACACCGCGCAGAGCAATCGTGACTATGCCTTCGCAGCCGCGCTAAATGGAACAGGTTCCACGGTGACGGACAACCAGCTCCGCGCCTGGGCCCATGCGGGCTACTTCACAACGCCACCGGCCGAGGTGGACATCCCGACACTGGCGAAGCTGCGCCCGCTTTCTGACACGACTGCTTCCGCCGAAGTGCGCATGAGGTCGTATCTGGATTCCAACTGCTCGCACTGCCATCAGACCTCCGGTGGTGGTGTGCATGCTTTCTGGGATGCGCGCTATGAGCTGACGCTGGCACAGACGGGCATCGTCAACGGTTTTGTGGGCAACACGCTGGGCCTGACAAACACCCCGAAGGTGCTTGTGCCGCAGAGTATCGACCGCAGCATCATGCATCACCGCATGGCCACGGCGACGGCGAACCACAAGATGCCACCCGTGGCGAAGTCGCTGGTGGATCAGGATGCGATGGCAGTGCTGGAACAGTGGATCAATGAAGTGGTGCAGCCACCGGGTGACCCACTGCCTTCGCCATGGCAGAAGGGTGATATCGGCACAGTCGCGACGGCGGGGGATTCCACCTATTTCAACGGCACCTACATTGTCAGCAGCAATGGCACGGACATCGGCGGCACGGCTGACAGCATGCATGCCGCGACGTATCAGCTGGTGACGGGCGATGGTGAGCTGGTGGCGCAGGTGAGTTCGATCTCCAACAGCAATGCGAATGCGAAAGCCGGCGTGATGGTGCGTGAGACGCTGGATGCGAACTCCAAGCATGGCAGCACGCAGATGACCTATGGCAATCAAGCGCTCTTCAACCGGCGCATGACAACCGGCGGCACCACGGTGAGCAGCAGCGGTGGCACAAGGACACTGCCGACCTGGGTGAAGATCCGCCGTCGTGGACCTTATATCGAGAGCTTCACCTCCACCGATGGCACAAACTGGTCGCTGATCGGCAGTGATGTGATCTCCATGGCGCAGAGCGTTTACTTCTGCCTCGTGCATAGCAGCGGAGATGGACTCGTGACGGGCAATGCGACCTTTGACAATGTCAGTGTGTCTCCTGGCATCTTTGGTACGGGGACTTCGCTGGCAGTGAACAACGCGGCGGCCAATGCCGTCGCCTGGGACAGCACGGCTGGCATCACCGGCACCAGTGTCACCAATGGCCCTGTCTACTGGTATCAGAATGACACGCTGAACTTCACCAACACAGGCGGTGTTGTGACGCTTGCAGGCGCGATGAACATGAACACGGGTGTGCTGAACATCGATGCCACCACGGGTAACTTCAGCCTCACAGGCGGCAGCTTGGTCAGCGGCAGCATCCGGGCGGGCAATGGGGACAATGTCACGATCAGCAGTACACTTACAGGTGCAGCGCTGGGCTTCGGCGCTCTCGGCGTGGATGCGACGACGGGCAATATGTACACGGGTACGCTGACGCTGAACACATCTCCGACTCACACAGGCACGACCACGATCAACAGCGGTGTAGTGAGCCTCAATGGTAATGCCGTAAGCCTCGCGAGTGGATCTGGTGTGACGGTCAATGGCTCAGGTCTCCGCATTCCGGCGACGACGGCCTATCCCTACGACAGTGGTCTGTTCCGTGGTGGCTTGCTGCAACTCACCAGCGGCACAGCGGATCAATTCGGGTCGCAAATCGTGACGCTGAATGGCGGCAGCCTGATATATCGCAACAATGCCAATGGCGACCAAACGGCGACGGTGCAGAATCTGAGCCTCGGGCTGGGTGGCAATACTCTGGCCACCGCTGTGCAAGGCGGTGTAGCGGGAGACACACTGGCCATCACGAACCTCACACGTGCAGCAGGAGCCACGCTGGAGGTGCGCAGTGCCTATGGCACTCTCGGCGGCACGGGTGATCTCGGGCGTGTCACGATCGCGAACATCAATGGGCTCGCGGCGGCGAATGTGAATGGCATCCTCGGTGGCTGGGCCTTTGCAGGCTCTGGCGGCGCTGCGAATCTGAGCAATGCCTTTGCCACACTCACGGCCACAGGTTTGGCGGCATCCACGCCGGGCAAGGCCAGCGGTGCCACGGGCGGCACGCTCAACAGCCAAGCGCTGAACGCGGCGACGAGTGCAGACAACTTCCTGGTGAACAACAACCAGACGGTGGATGGCAACAGCGTGCCGGTGCTCACGGCGAACTCGCTCATCCAGCAGAATGACATCCTTTTGAACAATGGCGCAAAGCTGGTGATCGGCAGTGGTGGCCTCATGCTGCGTAATGCCAGCTTCTGGATGCAATCGCCGACGGGAGCAGGAGGCAAGCTGACCACCGGCACCACGAGCGGCGAGCTCTTCATCCACACACCGCACAATGCGGAATCCTTTGGTGACATGCGTGTCCGTGTGCGCATTGAGGACAATGGCGCGACGCCTCTCATCCTGGTGAAGAGCGGCCCGGGCAAGGTGGGTCTCGGCGGCAATACCGGCACGGGCACCATCACCAATGCCTACACCGGTGGCACTCACATCAATGAAGGTCTGCTCATGGCCTACGATGCCAGTGCACTGGGCACGGCCTCTGTGGCGGTGAGAGCGGGTGGCACGCTCTGGATTGCAGGCGGCATCAACACGGCCAATGCGATTTCGCTGTCCGGATTCGGCGGGACGAACACCACGACGGCAGTTCCCTTCGGCGCCTTGCGTCTGGATGCCGCTGCGGTGGCCTCGGGTGCGATCACGCTGGTCTCACATGCGAGAGTGGAGGTGTCCACAGTGGCGACCCTTGGCACACTGAGTGGCGTGGTCAGCGGTGCGGATGCCAGTTTGGAGAAGACCGGGCCCGGCATCCTGCTTTTGAGCAATCTTGGGAATACATTTGGTGGCAACATCATCGTCCAGGCCGGTACGCTGCGTGCGAACGGACTGGTCGGCACCGGTGCTCCACGCGGAAATCTCGGCAACAACAGCGGCTCGCGAACCATCGCCATCAACAGCGGGGCAACGATGGACTGGACCAGCAACAACATCTTCATCGGTGCTGGCGGCAGTGCCAGCAGCCTGCCGCGGATCGTCGTCAATGGCGGCACGATGCAGTCCTCGCGCTTCAACGTGATCGGCCACGTGACCTTGAACGGTGGTGTGCTGACGCAGAATGCGAGCGATACCGGTTTGTATCAAGGCTACCAGATCCTCGGCGACATCACGGTCGGCGGCACGACGGCGAGCACGATCAGCAGCAGCAACAGCAAGCTGAACCATCTGCGCGGCGCCGGCACGACCACGATCACAGTGGCTGATGCGACAGCAAGCGCTGCAGTGGACCTCACGGTCAGCACGGGCTTTGCGGATGGCAGCGGTGACTATGCGGGCATCGGCAGCTTCGTGAAGAGCGGAGCGGGCACGATGCTGATCACGGCGAACAGCACCTTCACCGGCACCAATGCGGTCATGGCGGGAACGCTGCAGCTTGGCAATGGTGGTGCGGCGGGATCTCTCGGCACCGGATTGTGGACGAACAATGGAGCGATCATCGTGAATCGTGACACGTCGGTGAACCTCACCTTCGCGGCCATCAGCGGCACCGGCAGCTACACGCAGGAGAATGGCAGTGTGATCTTCAACGCGGTGAACAGCTTTGCCGGACCGACGGTGGTCAATGGCGGCACGCTGCAACTCAACGGCGGCGGTGGAAGCGGCGGCTTGAGAGGTGTCGTGACCATCAACAGCGGCGCGACCGTGCGCAGTAACGCTGTCGACAGTCTCGGTTATGCCGCTGGAACCAAGGTGAACACGCTGAATGTCAACGGCGGCACGCTGGACCATGTGAGCGCGAACAACCTGACGCTCGCCACCGTGGCCATCAATATGAACGGCGGCACGCTACAGGCAGTGAGCGGCAACGCCGCGAACATGTTCCACTTCTTCGGTGGTGGCACCACCATCGTGACGAGTGCCGCAGCCACCACGACCAGCACGGTCAATGGACGCATCCAGCTTCGTCAGAACAATACTACCTTCACGGTGAATGATGGCACTACGGAAACGGACCTCGCCTTGAGCGGACCGATCACCAACGGCGGAGCTGAAGGTAACAATGTGGTCATCAAGGCAGGCACAGGCACGATGAGCCTCGGCGGTGCCAACACCTATGTCGGAGCCACGAACATCAATGCTGGCACGCTCGCTCTCAGTGGCAGCCTGATGAGCAGCATCACCACGAATGCAGCCACGCTGGCACCGCAAGGCTCTCCGAGCACCACGCTAAATCTCACGCAGATGAGCGGGGCGACTCTGCGCCACCGCCTGAATGGCGGCACGGTGGGCACGGGCTATGACCAGATGACCGTGGGTGGCACGGTGACGGTTGCGGGCAACCTGGACATCATCGCGGCACCAGGAATAACGGCGGGAAGCTTCATGCTGATCAACAAAACGAGCGCGGGAGCCATCAGCGGCACCTTCACAGGACTGGCGGAAGGAGCCGTGTTTGCCGAGGATGGTCACACTTTCAAAATCACCTATGCGGGTGGTGATGGGAATGATCTGGTGCTCATGAAGCTCACGCCGATCCAAGTCTGGCGCCATACCAACTATGGCACGATCGACAACACGGGTCTCGCCAGCGACACCGACGACAACGACGGTGACGGCGTGCTGAACCTGATGGAATACGCGACGCGCATGGATCCTACGAAGGGTGATGCTGTGCCAGCGGCGGCCACCAAGAAGGCAAATGAGATCGAGTTCATCTTCACCTGGAACAAGGACGCCACGGATGTGACGCTGATCGTGGAGTGGAGTGACACCCTCACGCCAGGAAGCTGGAGCACGGCTGGAGTCAGCGCCCTCAGTGTGGCCAGTGACAACGGCACCACTCAGCAGCTCAAAGCCGCCATCCCTGCGGGTGCGGGTGTGGACAGGCGCTTTGCCAGATTGCGAGTGGAGCGATAACGCTGAGCCTTGCGGAGACCTTTTTCGAATGCAGCAGCACAGTCTGGAAGACTGTGCTGCTCAGGATCGCTTCCGTGATCATCGCGCAGGTCTTGTTTTTGGCGTGAAAGTTGAATCCATACCAGCGGCGCAGACGGTAGTTTCCCGTGATGTCTTCTGTTTCACGTCTCATTCTTGTTCTGGGCGATCAGCTTAATGCTGAATCGGCGGCTTTTGATGATCTCGATGCTGGCCGGGATGTGGTGTGGATGGCGGAGGTGAAGCATGAGTCCACCAAAGTGTGGAGCACGAAGGCGCGCATCGCGGTGTTTCTGGCAGCGATGCGGCATTTTCGTGATGACCTGCGCTCTCGTGGCATCACGGTGGACTACCGGCAGCTTGGTGAACGTGGTGAAGAGACCTTCGCGGAGCAGCTACGGGGGGCGATCACGCGCTTGAAACCCAGAGGTCTCGTCATGGTGGAGGCTGGTGAATGGAGCGTGGCGAGAGAGATCGAAGGGGTGGCGGCTGAGATGGGTGTTACACTAGAAACAAGGCCGGACCGGCATTTTCTCTGCTCACGGGAGATGTTTCAGCGCCATGCGGAACGGCGCACGCAATTCCGCATGGAGTTCTTTTACCGCGAGATGCGGCAGCACACGGGTGTGCTGATGGAAGCAGGCAAGCCTGCGGGCGGCCAGTGGAACTTTGATCACGACAACCGGGGCTCGTTTGGCAAAGACGGGCCCGGCCTGCGCGTGCCGCCGAGGCGGTTCAATCCTGATGAGCTAACGAAAAGCGTGATTGCAGATGTGGACGCGCATTTTCCGGACCATCCGGGATCACTGGCGGAGTTTGACTGGCCGGTGACGGCGGCCCAGGCGGGGGAAGCGCTGGAAGACTTTATCACTCATCGGCTGGTTGAGTTTGGCCGCTATCAGGATGCGATGTGGACCAGCGAGCCATGGCTGTATCACTCCCGGCTCAGTGCGGCGATGAACCTGAAGCTGCTGCACCCGCGTGTGGTCATCGCAGCGGCGGAGCAGGCTTACCGGGACGGGCAGGCGCCGCTGGAAGCCGTGGAAGGATTCATCCGCCAGATCCTTGGCTGGCGGGAGTATGTGCGCGGCATCTACTGGCATCTCATGCCGGGCTACATTGAGCGAAATGCGATGCATGCGGAGCACAAGCTGCCGGCGTTTTACTGGACCGGTGAGACAGACATGCAGTGTCTCCGGGATGCGATCACCCAGACGCTGCGCCTGGGCTACGCGCACCATATCCAGCGCCTGATGGTGACGGGGCTCTTTGCACTGCTCTACGGCGTAAATCCGCGGCGGGTGCATGAGTGGTATCTCGCCGTTTATGTGGATGCAGTGGAGTAGGTGGAGCTGCCAAACACGCTGGGCATGTCCCAGTATGGCGATGGTGGCGTGATGGCCAGCAAGCCCTATGTGGCGAGCGGAAAATACATCCAGCGCATGAGCAACTACTGCCAGGGTTGCCGATATGATCCCGCCCAGAGCACGGGCCCGCGCGCCTGCCCCTTCACCACTCTCTACTGGGACTATCTGCTGCAGCATGAGCCTGTGCTGCGCCGTAACCAGCGCATGGGCATGCAGCTCAAGAACCTTTCACGCCTGTCCAGCAGCGACCGGGAGGCCATTCAAAAGCAGGCGGCCTCTTTCCGCGCCTCATGCGATTCATCCATATGAAACGACGATCAACCACCCAACAAACATTCGGACTGCTCGGCTGGATTGCCCTGACCGCTCTTGCACCAGCGGCAGGAGCTTTTTGGATGCCTGGAGCCTGGTATGCGGCTCTGGCAAAACCTGAGTGGAATCCGCCGAACTGGATCTTTGGACCGGTGTGGTCGGTGCTCTATCTTGGCATGGCCGTGGCGGCCTGGCTGGTGTGGCGAAGGGGCAGCCAGGGACATGCGCTAAAGCTGTATGTCGTGCAACTGGCGCTGAATGCGGCGTGGACGCCGGTCTTCTTCGGTGCCCATCAGCTCGGTGCAGCGCTGCTCGTGATTCTCGCGCTGTGGCTGGCCATCGTTTTGACTCTGCGCGCCTTTTGGCGGGTCTCGACGCCTGCGGGCCTGCTCTTCGTGTCTTACCTTGCCTGGGTGAGTTTTGCCTCCTTCCTGAACTTCACGCTCTGGCGGATGAATCCATGACCCAGGAGAAGGACATACGCCACGCCTTGCTCCAGCTTGCTGCCGCGCGAGGTAAGGACGCGACGTTTTGTCCTTCGGAAGTGGCGAGGAAGCTGAGCGATGACTGGCGGCCTTTGATGCCCAAGGTGCGGGAGGTGGCGGCAGAGTTGATGGACGAAGGCAAGCTAGTCTGCACGCAGCGTGGAGAGCCGGCGCATCCCCTGCAAACACGCGGGGCCATCCGGCTGGCGAAGCCAGGCTAAAACTAGGAATTCGCAACATCCGAAAAACAACGGTTGCCAACATACGGGACGTGTGTCCAGTATATTGGCAACTATGAATCCGGCTTTTTCCACCCATATCGCGGACCAGCTCGAGGCGATCCGCGCCGCAGGCACCTACAAGCGCGAGCGTGTGCTCTCCACGCCGCAGGGCACGCTTGTGCGGGCGAATGGCGGTGCGGCAGTGCTGAACCTTTGCGCGAATAATTACCTCGGTCTGGCGCAGCATCCAAAAGTGCGGCAAGCGGCGCATGAGGCGTTGGAGCACTGGGGCTATGGACTCGCGAGTGTGCGGTTCATCTGCGGCACGCAGAGTGTGCACAAGGAGCTGGAGGCATCCTTGACGGAGTTCCTGGGGACCGAGGACACCATTCTCTACGGGTCGTGTTTTGATGCCAATGGCGGGCTGTTTGAAACCCTGCTTGGGCCCGAGGATGCGATCATCAGCGATGAGCTGAACCATGCCTCGATCATTGATGGCGTGCGCCTGTGCAAGGCGCAGCGGTATCGCTACAAGAACTGCGACATGGCGGATCTGGAGGCGCAGTTGATCGCTGCGGATGCCAAGGGCGCGCGCTTCAAGATGATCGCTACGGATGGCGTGTTTTCCATGGATGGCGTCATCGCACCGCTGAAAGCGATCTGTGATCTGGCGGACAAGTATCAGGCGCTGGTGATGGTGGATGATTCCCATGCCGTGGGCTTCATGGGCACGCATGGCCGTGGCACGCATGAGCATTGCGAGGTCATGGGACGCATTGACATTCTCACGGGCACGCTGGGCAAGGCGCTGGGTGGTGCGAGTGGTGGTTATACCAGCGGCAAAAAGGAGATCGTGGAGATGCTGCGGCAGCGCTCGCGGCCTTATTTGTTCAGCAACACGCTTTGTCCGAGCATTGCGGGAGCCTCCATCGCGGCGCTGAACTTGCTGACGCATTCGACGAAGCTGCGGGACACACTGGAAGCGAACACACGATTCTTCCGCGAGGCCATCACCGCCGCAGGTTTCAGCATCGTGCCGGGGGTGCATCCCATCGTGCCGATCATGCTGGGCGATGCGGCGCTGGCTTCCAAGTTCGCGGACGAGATGCTGCAGCGCGGTGTCTATGTCATCGGCTTCAGCTATCCTGTCGTGCCCCAGGGCAAGGCGCGGATCCGCACGCAGATCAGCGCGGCGCACACGCGGGGTGATTTGGAGATGGCCGTGAATGCCTTCATTGAGGTAAAGAAGATGCTCGGAGTTTAAAACCTCATGAAAATCCATTTCATCACCACGGGCGGCACGATCGACAAAGTCTACTTCGATGCCAAGAGCGAGTATCACATCGGCTCGCCGCAGGTGCTGGAAGTGCTGAAGGAAGCCGGCGTCGCGTTTGAATACGAGATCGAGCCGGTGCTGGCTAAAGACAGCCTGGAGATGACTGACGCTGACCGGCAAACGATTCGCGAGCGCGTGCTGGCGAGTCCGTGTGAGCGTATTGTGATCACGCATGGCACGGACACGATGGCAGAGACGGCACGGCTCTTGTGTGATGTGCCAGGCAAGACCATCGTGCTCACGGGAGCGATGCAGCCGGCGCGCTTTCGCAGCACGGATGCGACCTTCAACATCGGCATGGCCATCGGCGCTGTGTCGGCCTTGCCGCCGGGCGTGTATCTCTCGATGAACGGGCAGATCTTTGATCCGCGGAAGGTGCGCAAGAACCGGGATAAACAATGTTTTGAGGAAGCATGACATGGCAGCAAGCATCAGCACTCTTGATCTCTTCACGATCGGCATCGGCCCTTCGAGCTCCCACACCGTGGGTCCGATGCGTGCGGGCAATCGATTCGTCACACGCCTGGTGGAAGCCGGCGTGCTGGATCAAACAGCAAGGGTGGAAGCCCACCTGTATGGCTCGCTGGCACTGACGGGCAAAGGCCATGGCACGGACAAGGCCGCGCTGCTGGGACTGGAGGGCGAGACACCTGAAGGCGTGGACGTGGATGCTGTGGCGGCGAAGATCGATGCCATCCGCACGCAGAAGCGCTTAAAGTTAGGCGGCACGCATGAGGTGCCCTTTCATGAGAAGGAGGATCTGGTGTTTCACCGGCTCGAATCTCTGCCAGAGCATCCGAATGGCATGCGCTTCATCGCGCGAGATGCTAGCGAAAATGAGCTGCTGAGCCGTGTGTATTACTCCATCGGTGGCGGGTTTGTGGTGAACGAGGAGACGGCGAAGTTGGATGCGTTGAGCACACAGCCACACACGTTGCCCTACCCTTACCTGATGGGGGATGATCTGCTGCGCCTGGGTCGTGAGACAGGCTTGAGCATCAGCGAACTAACTTTGCGGAATGAATCCGCCTGGAGACCTGAGGCAGAGACACGCGCGGCATTGCTCAAGGTGTGGAAGGCGATGCGTGCGTGTGTGGAGCGGGGTTGCCAATGTGAGGGCATTCTCCCTGGTGGATTGAAGGTGGAGAGACGTGCGCCGAAGATTCATCGTGAACTCAGTGCCAATCCTGAAGCGGGGCTGCGTGATCCGCTCACCGTACTGGACTGGGTAAGCCTGTGGGCGATGGCGGTGAATGAGGAGAATGCCGCAGGGGGTCGCGTGGTCACGGCACCGACGAATGGCGCGGCCGGGATCATCCCGGCAGTGCTGCACTACTTTGTGCGCGTGCATGGCGGTGCAGACGACGACCGCATCGTGCGTTTTCTGCTCACGGCGGGTGCGATTGGCATGATCTACAAGCTGAATGCCTCGATCTCGGGCGCTGAGGTGGGCTGCCAGGGTGAGGTGGGTGTCGCGTGTTCCATGGCAGCGGGCGCCTTGTGCGAGGCCCTGGGTGGCACGGTTCCGCAGGTGGAGAATGCGGCGGAGATCGGCATGGAGCACAATCTGGGGCTGACGTGCGATCCCATCGGCGGGCTGGTGCAGGTGCCGTGCATCGAGCGCAATGCGATGGGGGCTGTGAAGGCGATCAACGCGGCGCGGCTGGCACTGCGCGGCGATGGCACGCACCGGGTCTCGCTGGACAAGGTGATCAAGACCATGCGCCAGACGGGTGCGGACATGAGCACGAAATACAAAGAAACGTCGCGGGGAGGTCTCGCAGTGAACGTGACTGAATGCTGAGAGCGTTATGATCCACCCAACCATGTCCTCTCGTCTTCTTGTACCACTGTTTGTTTGCACAGACATCTTTGTTCATGCCGAGCCCGTGAAGCTTGCCCATGAGCCGGCGCTTTCACCGGATGGCAAGACGATTGCCTTTGGGTGGAATGGCGACATCTGGAGCGCGCCCACGGAGGGTGGTCGTGCCACGCGGCTCACTTCACATCCTGCGCTGGATTCGGGCGCGGCTTTTTCAGCCGATGGCAAGCAGATCGCCTTCAACAGCGAGCGGGAGGGCAGCAAGCTGCTCTACACGATACCGGTGAATGGCGGCGAACCCAAGCAGCTCACCTGGCACACGGATGGCTGCGATGTGCGTGAATGGACGCCGGATGGCACGGGATTGCTGGTGGGTCTTTCGCGGGATTTCTCATGGGGTCGTGAATCACGCACGGCGCGGATTGCGATCATCGATGCGAATGAGCGGAAGGCAGAAAATGTGCTGTTTGATGATTACGGCACGGATGCGGTGCTCTCACCGGACGGGAAGAAGGTGCTCTTCATGCGTGAAGGCTCTGAAAGCTGGTGGCGGCAGAGATACAAGGGATCGCGAGCCGGGCAGATCTGGCTCTTCAATCGTGAGGAGAAGAGTTTTAAACAGATCATCAGTGATGAGAGCGAGAACCGCTGGCCGCTGTGGAAGGCGGATGGGCAGGGCTTCTATTTTGTGAAGAACGGCAACCTCTGGGAGCAGGGGCTGAGTGGTAGCAAAGGCACGCAGATCACGCACTTCGCGGATGATCTGGTGGTGTTTCCGGCGATCTCACGCGATGGCAAGACACTGGTGTTCCGGGTGTGTTTTGATCTGTATCAATGGCATCCTGGGGACAAGGAACCGCTGAAGATCGAGATCAATGCCGCGACGGATGCGGATCAGGAGACGACACGTGTGACGCTGGAGAAGGCCACGGACATCAGCTACACGCAGGATGGTCTGCAGATGGCCTTTGTCTCCGGTGGAGATGTGTGGGTGATGGACACGGAGCTGAAGGAGCCCCGGCAGATCACCCACACGGCCGAAGAAGAACGCGAGCCTACTTTTGCACCCGATGGCAAGTCTCTGGTCTTCATCAGTGATGCGCAGGGGCAGACGGATGTGTGGAAGGCAGTGCCGGACGATCGGAAGAAGGCCTGGTTTGAGAACACCATCTTCACGCTGACGAAACTCACGGATGATCCGGAAGCGGATGAGCGGCCGAAATTCACGCCCGATGGCAAGAAGCTAGCCTGGCTGCGTGAGCGGGGAGATCTCATGCTGGCAGATGCTGACGGGAAGAATGCGAAGCGGGTGATTGAGTCATGGAATCCGGTGAGCATCTCGTTTTCGCCGGATGGAGCATGGATTGCCTATTCGCAGGAGGATGAGTGGTTCAATGACGACATCTGGCTGATGCCGCTGGATGGCTCGAAGCCAGCGTTCAATCTCTCACGGCATCCGAACAATGACTCGCGTCCGGTGTGGTCACCCGATGGCAAAATGATCGCGTGGACGGGACAGCGCGAGATCGACGAGGTGGATGTGTTCTATGTCAACCTCCTGGCCGAGGACGATGAAAAGACGAAGCGCCAACGCACACTGGTGAAGGCACGCGAGAAGATCGCCAAGGCATCGAAGCCAGCTTTGCCAACCAAAAGTGTGGTTAAGAGGGTGGTGCTTCCGGCGGAAGAAAAACCTACCGAACCTGCACCGGTTGCCAAAGCTGAGCCACCTAAGACTGAGGAGAAGAAACCTGAAGTCGCGACCAAGCCGGAGGCGCCGAAGGTGCCTGAGAAGAAGCCGCTGAAGATCGACTTTGAAGGGATTCATGATCGCATCCACCGGATCAAGATTGCCGACACCAGGGAGTACTCGCTAGTGTGGTCGCCGGACTCGAAGAAGCTGGCCTTCCAGTCTCAGGTCGAGGAGAGGAAGGTCACGCGCACCGTCGAGTTTCCGGATGATCTGAAGCCGAAACAACTCGGCACGGCGGTGCTGACCAATGCGGTGTGGATCAAGGGTGATGACGTGCTGGCTGGATTGCTCGACGGCAAGCCGGCGACGATCTCAGCCAAGAGCGGTGAGCTGAAAACGATGGCCTTCCGCGCGCAGCAGGCCTATTCGCGTGCCGAGAAGCAGCGGGCGGTCTTTGACCAATGCTGGCAGGTCATGCGTGACCAGTTCTATGATGAGAAGCATGGTAACCGTGACTGGAACGCGGTGCGTGCGAAGTATCGGGACATGGCGGCCGAGGTTCCCTCGATGAGCAACGTGGCGGAGTGCGTATGGCTGATGCTCGGCGAGCTGAATGGATCCCATCTCGGGTTCACGATGAGCTCCACCGCCGCCATCAGCGGCTGGCGTGAGGAGACGGCTCATCTGGGGTTGCGCTTTGATACGACGTTCGAGGGCCCGGGATGGAAGGTGCGGCATGTGATTCCCAAAAGTCCGGCGACGCGACAGGAGAGCCGCATCGGTGCGGGTGAGATTGTCTTGAAGGTGGATGGCACCGAGGTCACTCCGACGATGGATATGAGCATGGTGCTCAATGGACCGATTGAGCGGGACATCGTGCTCACCGTGAAGAGCGGAGAGATCGAGCGAGAAATCACCTTGCGACCCATCAACTATGCAACAGCACGTCGCCTGCTCTATGATGGATGGATTGAGGACACTCGGGCAGCAGTGGAGAAGACTTCGAATGGATCTCTCGGCTATCTGCACATCAGCGCGATGGATGATGCGAGCTTCCAGAAGTTCCAGGAGGAGCTTTATCATGCAGGCGCTGGCAAGGATGGACTGATCATTGATGTGCGGGAGAACGGTGGCGGATCGACCACGGACCATCTGCTGACGGCGCTGATGCAGCCGAGGCATGCAATCGCCCTTCCACGGGGGAGCAGCACGCCGGGCTATCCGCAGGACCGCATGATCTATGCGACCTGGCAGAAGCCGATCGTCGTGCTGTGCAATCAAAACAGCTACAGCAACGCGGAGGTCTTCAGCCATGCAATCAAGACGCTGAAGCGCGGGAAGATCGTGGGCGTGCAGACGGCAGGCGGCGTGATCAGCACGGGGGCGGTTTCGATCATGGATGTGGGCACGCTGCGGCTGCCTTTCCGTGGCTGGTATGTGCTTTCCAATGGCCAGGACATGGAGCTCAATGGAGCGAAGCCTGACTATGTGGTGTGGCCGCAGCCGGGAGATCCGACGGACCACCAGCTCAACAAGGCGGTGGAGGTGCTGACCCAAGATGTGGCGGCGTGGAAGAAACGCCCGCAGCCGAAACTCATCAAAGCCACGGAGCGCCAGCCATGAAGAGTCTATTGTTATTCGCTTTGCTGACCGGTGCTCACGCTGCTGAGCCTGCCACCAGCCCGTTGCTGCTCTGTGGCATGGGTGAGGTGTTCATGATCGATGCTGCGGCTGCGGAGAAAGGCACCTTCACGAAACTCTGGAGCTGGCGTGCGAAGGATCGCGAGGACCTGCCGGAGCCTCAGCGCAAGCGATTTGGCACGACGGATGATTGCAAGCCGGTCGACGGCGGAAAGAAGGTGCTCATCTCTTCTTCAGGCAGCGGTTGTGCGCTGGTGGAGCATCCTTCCGGGCGTGTGCTCTGGCATGGGCATGTGACGAGCGCGCATTCCCTGGAACTGCTGCCGCGTGAACGTGTGGTGGTGGCCGGTTCGACTGCAGGAACGGGTAACAAGCTGGTGGTCTTTGATCTCGCACGATCTGATGAACCTGTGTATGAGACGCCGCTGCCTTCCGGGCATGGGGTGGTGTGGGATGAAGCACGGAAGTGCCTGTGGGCGCTCGGCTTCAAGGAGCTGCGCCGCTATGAACTGAAGGATTGGGAGAGTGACAAGCCATCGCTCGCATTGCAGGTGAGTCATGAGCTGCCCGATGAGGACGGGCATGAACTGCAGGCCATGCCGAGTGGTGCTGATCTGATCGTGAGCACGCACAGCCATGTGTATTTTTTTGACCGGGAGAAAGCCGCCTTTCGCCTGCATCCGGAGCTTGGCGACAAGAGTCTGGTGAAGTCGGTGAACGTGCATCCAGTCACTGGGAGGACGGTTTTCATCCAAGGGAGCGACAAGGCCTGGTGGAGCAACGTCATCGGACTCCAGACACCTCCGGGTGAGATCAAGCCACCTAACGAACGACTCTACAAGGCGCGCTGGTTTCCGTCGCCCGCTGTGTGACGCGAACTCCGCTTTTGACAGCCTCACAACCAACCCAACCATGAATCGCCGCCATTTTTTCACCCAGGCCGCGCTGGGCGCCACTGTCTCGGCGCAGGCTCAGAACACTTTGCCGAGCGCTGCTGAACCTGCTGCCCTGGTAATCACGCCGACGGTGGTCATGGCACCGCGCACGGATGGGGTGGAGATCGTCTGGGGCATCTCGCGTCATGCTCGCGGATGGGTCGAGCTGAAGGCGGAAGATGAGGTGAGAAAGGTCGGTGGCACTGAGTTTGGCTTTTCCACACAGGGTGAGAAGGCGCTGCGGGTGCGGCTTGATGGGCTCAAGGCTGGAGAGGCCTTCACTTATCGCACGGTGACGGAGGCGATGAGTGAGCCAATGGCGAAGGAGGAAAGTGCGTGGCGTGAATTTCGAACGCTAGATGCGACGGCGAAGGAGACGCGCTTTGCGGTGTGGAATGACACACATGTCAACAACACGACTATCGCCCAACTGCATGAGAAGACTCCCGCGAAGGTTGATTTCCTTTTATGGAACGGAGACATCTGCAATGACTGGCACAAGGATGAGACGCTGGTGCCGACGCTGCTGCACCCCGCAGGCACGGATTTCACCGCGCAGAGGCCGCTGGCCTTTGTGTGGGGGAATCACGATCTGCGCGGAGCGTATGGATATCGCCTACCCAACTATGTGGCAGCGCCGACGGGGCGGTCCTACTACGCTTTCCGCAGCGGGCCGGTGGCCTTTGTGTGCCTGAACACGGGTGAGGACAAGGCGGATGATCATCCGACCTTCAAAGGGCGTGTGGCCTGTGAGCCGCTGCGTCGTGAGCAGGCAGAGTGGATCCGTGAGCATGTGCTGAAGACCCCAGAGTTGAGGGATGCGCCTTATCGTGTGGTCTTCTGCCACATCCCGCTGCGCTGGAAGGTCGAGGATGAAGCCGGCCGTGAGTATGACTCCTTCAGCCGACGCAGTCGCGATCAGTGGCATGAGGCCCTGGTGGCCTGGGGTGCGCAGGTGGTGATCTCCGGTCACATGCATGAGACGCACTGGATGGAAGGCACGAAGGAGTTTCCGTATGCGCAGCTGGTGGGCGGTGGGCCGAAGCTCGAGGCGGCCACTTTTATGGAAGCGCATGCGGATGCCGAGAAGCTTCAGATCACGATGAAGAACCTCGCCGGTGAGGTGGTGCATCAACCGAGCTTCAAACCCCTTGTTTAAATCCCATGCACTCAAGCGCCTTGATCTCCGTCACGCTGCTCTCACTCTGCGTGCTGACAGACAGCATCGCCCAGGAGAGCGCACGCGCCTTGGTCAAGATCAGCGCTGGTGAAGCAACGGCTTTGGTGGACACCAACGACACCCCAGACCTGAAGGATTGGGGAAGCAAGGCGGGGACGCTGTGTGTGGAGTGGTTTCCGAAGATCTCGAAACTGCTGCCTTCGGAAGGCTTCACCGCGCCTAACCAAGTGACGATCTATTTTGATCCGAAGATGAAGGGCGTGGCGCATGCGCTGGGTGGCAAGATCACGATCTCGGCGGCTTTTGTGCGCGGGCATCAGGATGACTGGGGCATGGTGGTGCATGAGCTGACGCATGTGGTGCAGGCCTATCCACCGGGAGGCCCTGGATGGCTGGTGGAGGGCATCGCGGATTACATCCGCATCGTGCACTTTGAGCCGCAGGCTCCGAGACCGAAGATCGATCCTGCCAAAGCGAGCTACAAGGATGCTTACAAGACGACGGCGATGTTTCTGGAGTGGATCGAGAAGCAGCACGGCGCGGACTTCGTCGTGAAGATGAATGCTGCGCTGCGCCAAGGAAAGTATCAGGACGCACTGTGGTCTGAACTGACGGGCAAGAATGTGGATGAGCTGTGGTCCGCCTTTGTGAAAACCCTTATGACACCATGAACACGACACTCATCACTCAAGCGGTCGAACTGGCGAAGAAGCTGCAGCTTCGTGCCACCGAGATGCAAACACCGGCGGAGAAACGCCAGCAGGCGGAATTGGACCGCATGCTGCAGACGCCGTCCGACAAGGCCACGCTGGTGCAGCTCACTGACCAGGCGTTTCGTCCGAAGACGGCGGCACGTGTGGCAGACCAGTTCACGCATATCCTGGATGTGCAGGGCGTGCCGCGTTTCTTCAGCCCGCTGGATCGCGCGATGCTGCGCGGATTTCAAACCTTTGGCGGCTGGCTGCCAGGCGTGTCCGTGCCGATGGTGAAGGGGCATATGCAGCAGGAAACGGCGAACGTGATCCTGCCTGCGGAGCCTGGAGTGCTAGGCGCGCATCTCCAACACCGCACCGAACAAGGTGTGCGGATGAATGTGAACTTTCTCGGCGAGGCGATCCTCAGTGAGGCCGAAGCCGAGCGAAGGCTGGAGCTGTATCTGGAGGCGCTGCAAATGCCGGAAACAGAAGTTTTCTCCGTGAAGATTTCCACGCTGTACTCGCAGATGTCACCCGTCGCGAGAGAACACACTATCGCGACACTGTGCGACCGGCTGGAGAGACTTTATCGCAGCGCGGCGCGCGTGACGTTTGTGCGCAGCGATGGCACGAAGGTGCCGAAGTTCATCTATCTGGACATGGAGGAGTATCGGGACCTGAGCCTGACGTGTGAAGTTTTTATGCGCACGCTGGACAGGAAGGGACTGGAAGGGATGAAGGCGGGCATCGTGCTGCAGGCCTATATTCCAGATTCTTATCTGTGGCAGCAACGTCTGAATGAGTGGGCACGCGAGCGTGTGGCGAAGGGTGGCGCGGACATCACGATGCGCATCGTGAAAGGTGCGAACATGGAGATGGAGCGCTTTGAAGCGTCCGTGAAAGGGTGGCCTCAGGCTCCGTATGACAGCAAGCTGGACACGGATGCGAACTACAAGCGCATGCTGCATGAGGGCATGCGCGCGGAGAATCTGGCGGCGGTGAAGCTCGGCATTGCTTCGCATAATTTGTTCGACGTGGCGTATGCACTGGCGCTGGTGCGCGAAACTCGCGCGATAGAGCGGGTGCAGTTTGAGATGCTGGAAGGCATGGCTAACCACCAACGGCGGGCGCTGTTTGAGGAAGCACCGCATCTGCTGCTGTATGCGCCGGTGTGCCACAAGCAGCATTTCCTCAGCGCGATTGGCTATCTCATCCGCCGTCTCGATGAGAACACCGGGCCGGAGAATTTTTTGCGCCACACATTCAAGCTTGTGCCCGGGAGCGAGCAGTGGCTGGAGCTGGAGCGAGGCTTTAAGGCGTCCTTCACGCGGCTGGAGACACTGAGCAATGCGCCAAGGCGCACGCAGGATCGTCGCGATGAGTCGCATGAGCATGATCAGGCGGCTCATGGCTGGGCTCGCTTTGAGAATGAGCCGGACACCGACTGGTCACTGCCGCAGAATGCGGAGTGGGCGAAGGGCATCATCGCGAAATGGGAGCAGTGCTATGTGGATGTGCCGCTGGTGGTCGACGGTGGAGAAGTGGGCAACAATCACACGACACGAGACTGTCTGGACCCCTCCAACCCCAACGTGCTGGTCGGGCGTTACAGGCTGGCAGGCAGTGAGGACATCGTGCACGCGGTGGAATGTGCGGCACGCGACGAAGATGGGTGGCGTGCGATGACAGCCCAGCAGAGGCAGGGGATCTTGAAGAAGGTCGCGGAGGAGTTTCGCCAGGCGCGCGCTGACCTGATGGGAGCGGCGCTGGCGAACTGTGGCAAGACGCTGATGGAGTCTGATCCTGAGGTGAGCGAGGCGGTGGACTTCGTGGAGTTTTACGCGGACACGGCGCGCTCATTCTTTGAACTGCCGGGCATCACCGCGACAGGCAAAGGAGTGGTAGTGGTGGTTTCGCCGTGGAATTTTCCGATCGCCATCCCATGCGGCGGAGTGGCGGCGGCGCTGGCGGCGGGAAACACGGTGATCTTGAAACCTGCGTCTGATGCCGTGCTGCCTGCTTGGGAGCTCTGCCAGTGCTTCTGGCGCGGCGGGATCTCCAAGAAGACGCTGCAGCTTGTGCCCTGCTCCGGTGGAAAAGAGGGTGCACAGTTGGTGCAGCATCCAGCGGTGAACGCGGTGATCCTCACCGGAGGTACGGAGACGGCGCTGGCCATGCTGCGAGCCAAGCCTGAACTGCCTCTGAGCGCGGAGACCGGCGGCAAGAACGCGACGATCGTCACGGCGATGTCGGATCGTGATCAGGCGATCAAGAATGTGCTGCACTCGGCCTTCAGTCATGCAGGACAGAAGTGCTCCGCGACATCACTGCTGCTGCTGGAGGCGGAGGTGTATGATGATCCGGATTTCAGGCGGACATTCGTCGAGGCGGCGGAGAGCCTGACGGTAGGTTCGGCATGGGATCTGACCACGAAGATGGGACCGCTGATCAAGCCGCCATCCGGGGATCTCGAGAATGCGCTGCTCACGCTGGAGGCGGGTGAGTCGTGGGCGCTGATGCCACGCAAGCTGGAGAAGAATGACTGCCTGTGGTCACCGGGCATCAAGTGGGGGGTGAAGCGTGGCAGCTACACGCATCTCACGGAGTTCTTTGGACCTGTGCTGGGCGTGATGCGCTTTGAGAAACTGCACGAGGCCATCTCGATGGTGAACCAAACAGGTTTTGGCCTAACGAGTGGTTTGGAAAGCCTGGACGATCGTGAGCAGGTGGAGTGGAAGGCGGGCATCCGTGCGGGGAACCTCTACATCAACCGAAGCACGGTGGGCGCGGTCGTACTGCGGCAGCCGTTTGGCGGCATGGGCAAGAGCGCGTTTGGGCCGGGTCTGAAAGCGGGTGGACCGAACTACGTGGCGCAGTTGATGAGGTTCGAAGAGGAAGAAAAGAAGGACCAAAAGGATGCGGGCATCAACGAGGCAATGGTTTGGTATCGGCAAGCGTGGGAGGGAGAGTTTTCCAAAGAGCATGATCATTTCCGGCTGGTCGGGCAGGACAATGTACGGAGGTATCTTCCCGTTCAGGAACTGCGCATCCGTCTGAGTGAGCAAGACACAGCCTTTGACCTCTTCGCGAGAGTGGCGGCGGCACGCACGGCAGGATGCCGCATCACGGTGAGCATGCCGCATGATTTTGCTTCTGAGGCGCTGGGCAAGCTTCAAGAGACAACGGACCACTGGGCGGCGGCGATCGAGTTCATCGAAGAGAGTGATGATGAACTGGCGGAGGTCGTCGCGCGCCGTGAAACGGACCGTGTGCGCTATGCGGCGGCGGATCGTGTGCCGCGGGTGGTGCGAAAGGCGGCGGCTGAAGCGCAGGTCTTCATCGCGGACGCGCCGGTGCTGGCGGAGGGGCGAATTGAGCTGCTCTGGTATGTGCAGGAGCAAAGCTTGAGCTTTGACTATCATCGCTATGGCAACCTCGGCGCGCGTGCGGGTGAGAAGCGGGCGCCGCTGATGCAGCCCGAGTGACGTTTTAATCTCATCCCCTCCATGGACACGCTCTCCGCCACACTGCTGCTGCTCACCATCATGGACCCGCTGGGGAATGTGGCGACGTTTGTGTCCGGGCTTCGACCCGTGCCACCGGAGAGACGGCTGCGCGTAATCGCCAGAGAGCTGGTGATTGCCTTGATGATCTTGCTGGTATTTCTGTTCACGGGTCCCGGCCTGCTTGGGCTGCTGCATTTGAAGCAGGAAGCCTTGTTCATCAGCGGCGGCATTGTGCTCTTTCTCATTGCGCTGAAGATGATCTTTCCGCCTTCGCGAAGCGAGACGGAGGAGACACCCATCGAGCCCTTCATCGTGCCGCTGGCGACGCCGATGGTGGCGGGCCCGTCCGTGCTGGCGACGCTGCTGGTGCTGGTGAGCACGCAGCCCGAGCATCTTTGGAATTGGTTCGCGGCGCTGATGATCGCCTGGAGCATCACGGCTGCTATCCTGCTCTGCGCGCCCGCCATCGCGCGAGTGCTGAAAGAGAAGGGCTCCATGGCCGTGGAGCGACTCATGGGCATGCTGCTGGTCATGGTGGCCGTGCAGATGCTGCTCAACGGCATCGAACATTATCTCGGACGCTAAACGAACCTATTATCTTATGCGCATTGCTTTGCTTCTTCTGCTTGGTCTCACTGGATCTCTGCTCGCTCATGGGCCTGGGAAGGAGAATGACTTCGGTGGCAGGCGCGTGCTGTTCATCGGCATTGATGGGTGTCGTGCGGATGCCCTGGCCGCGGCGATGGAGAGAGGGCTGGCGCCGCAGATGAAGGCCCTCAGCGAAGACAGTGATGGACTGCTCACGCGGACGTTTTTCGCGGGAGGTGAGATGGGCACTGAGACTCATCAACCCACGATCAGCGGCCCTGGATGGAGCAGCCTGCTCACTGGGGTGTGGATGAACAAGCATGGCGTGAAGGACAATCGGTTCATCGGTGGGCGATTCCACTACCACCCACACTTCATGCGGCTTATCAAGGAGGTGAATCCGAAGGCGTTTTGTGCGTCGTTTGCCGACTGGCCGCCGATCCATGACTTCATCGTCGATGGCTCGAAGGCGGACGGGAAGGAGTTTCTGGATGTGAAGTTCACCTGCGCGCCAGATGCGAAGCGGCACTATGTGGACAATCCGGAGAAGGACATGGAGGTACGTGACGAGGCGCTGAAGGTGCTGCGCACGCAGAACCCGGATGTGATGTTCGTGTACTTCGGCCAGGTGGATGAGTTCGGGCACGGGGCGATCGACTCACGCGCGAGTTTCTCACCGGACAGCATGCTGTATTTGAATGCGATCAGCCATGTGGACTCGCATGTGGGGGAGCTGGTGAGAGCGACGCGGGCGCGAACCAAGTTTGCCGAAGAGGACTGGCTGGTCTTCATCACCACGGATCATGGCGGCAAAGGCAACGGGCATGGCGGTGACAGTGACGTGGAGCGGAATATCTGGCTCATCGCGCATGGGGCGCATCTGCCGAAGGAAAAGCTCATGAATGAACCGACACCGCAGACGGCGCTCGTGCCGATGATCTATAAGCATCTCAGCATCACGCCGAAGACCGAGGGAAGCCCGGAAGCTTCCTCCAAATGAACAGCATCCACCACTCTTTCTTATGACACGCATCACCACCACTCTCATTGCCCTGCTTGGCCTTGTGACCACTCCTCTCCGCAGTGCGGAGCCGACTGCGGCCTGCTCGATTCACTTTCAGTGGCCGGCCCCGGCATCGATCTGGTTTTACAATGAGGCGACCGTGCAGGCGAGCACACCGGGAAGCTATTTCTCCATCTGCGGCTGGAACACGGGCTACTTCGGCATCCAAGAGCTGAGCAATGGCCGCAAGGTGGCGATCTTTTCCGTGTGGGATCCGGCGAAGGGAGACAACCCGGAAAACGTGCCGCTGGAGCAGCGTGTGGAGGTGCTGCATGAGGGCAAGGATGTGAAGGTCTCGCGCTTCGGCGGTGAAGGCACGGGCGGCAAGAGCATGATGCCCTTTGACTGGAAGATCGGCGAGAAGGTGCGCTGCATCGTGCAGGCGACGGTGGAGGGTGAGAAGACCGCGTATGCGGGATGGCTGTATCAACCGGCTCAACGCGAATGGAAGCATCTGGTGACGTTCCGCGTGAAGACAGGTGGCAAGCCTCTCTCGGCTCTATATTCGTTTGTGGAGGACTTTCGTCGTGACACGAAGAGTGTGCAGGAAGAGCGGCGCTGTGACTTTGGCAATGGCTGGGTGAGGACGGTGGAAGGCAAGATGCAGCCGATCAGCGAAGGGCGCTTCACGTGCTCGAAGGCGGAGAACGAAGCGCAGGACCGGATCAATGCCGGGCGCACCCCGACGGCGCTTTTTCTGGCCAATGGCGGAAGTGTGAGGCCTGAGGTGAAGGTGGGCACGGTGCTGAAGCAACTGGCGGTGGCCCCAGTGGTCGCCCATGATCTGCCGCTGGAGCTTCTGAAGTAAAACTCAGAGGGCTCGACTTTCGGAGAAAGTCGGCCACTTCATTGGCATGCCTCCCTGGATCGAATACTTTGCAGTCGCGGTGTGCGCGATCACTGCCGTGCTGGCAGCTGAGGGGAAGCGCATGGATCTCTTCGGGGTGATGGTGCTGGCGCTGGTGACAGCCGTGGGAGGGGGCACAATCCGGGATCTATGCCTGGGGGTGCGGCCTTTGTTTTGGATCGCTCAGCCGATGTATCTCTGGGTGGCGGTGATCGCGGCGGTGGCGACCTTTGTGCTGGTGCGGTTTGTGCATCTGCCGGCGAGGGTGCTGGACATCGCGGACGCGTTTGGGCTGGCGCTGTTTGGCATTGTGGGGACGGAAAAGGCGCTGGCGTATGAGGCGCCAGGCATCGTGGCGATCCTACTGGGCATCGTGACGGGTGTGGCGGGTGGCATTTTACGGGATGTGCTGCGGCGTGAGATCCCGTGGGTGTTCCAGGCGGAGGTGGACCTGTATGCAACTGCGGTATTCGCGGGAGCGCTGGTGTTTGTGCTGCTGCGGGAGTGGCTGCCCCCTTCGGAGACCCACAGATACATCGGCATGGGGGTGATTTTGGCACTGCGACTGGCGGCGATGCGCTGGAAGTTGAGGCTGCCGACGTATCGAAGGCGGGGGTCGTGAAAAGCTGGAAGTGAAATTCGTGGGACGTGAGTTGCCAGCCACGGACGTAAGGCTAGTCTTGAAACATGAATCGTGATGTCATCGAAGCCCAGGTGCGCGCCGTCCTGCCTTTGGACGGCAGTTTTGCCGTCTTCCTCGGTAATGAGGATAAGACCTTTGTGATTTATGTGGATGAGGCCGTAGGATCCGCGATTTCCATGTTCATGCGTGGTGTGTCCAAGGAGCGTCCGCTGACCCATGACCTGCTGGCATCGATGCTGATGGCCTTTGGCGCGAAGGTGGACCGGGTGATCATCAACAATGTGCAGGGCAGTGTGTTTTTTGCGCGGATCATTGTGTCCGCGGAAAACCAACTGCATGCACGCAAGCTGATCGAGCTGGACGCACGGCCGAGCGACAGCCTGGCGCTAGCACTGCAGCAAGGCGCGCCTATTTTTGTGGCAGCGCATGTGTGGGACAGCGTGGAGGATGTGACCGAGACACTGGTCGAGATCGAAAAACGCAGTGCTGAGCAGGCTGCGGCCGCTGACGACGACGGGGATGATGATGATTCAGACTCCGACGACGATGACGGAGACGATGACGGAGACGAAGATGAAGACGACGATGATCTGGATGAGATCGATCCTGATGACCTCGACCTGGAAGCGCTGGAAGGTCTGGCCGATAATACGGAAGGAAAGCCCCCCGAGAGCGGCGGCGGCGGCGCTGACGACGGCAAGAAGGGCTACGACGATGGCTATGGCCATCTCGATGATGACGACGACGAGGGTGAGGAGTGGAAAAAGGACAAGTAGTGAGACTTGTCTTGTTCTAGCTCCTACTTTGTCCCCAGCTGGATGCTGCGCTCAGTGGCTTTGCGGACGGCTTGGATGAGGGCGTTGCGCAGGCCATGGGCCTCAAGCTGCTCGAGTCCGGCGATGGTGGTGCCGCCAGGGCTGGTGACTTCATCGCGAAGGGCTGCGGGATGCTTCCCTGTTTCGAGCACCATCTGCGCGGCACCAGCCACCGTCTGGGCAGCCAGAGTCAGCGCGGTGGCCCGGGGAAGCCCCATGAGGACGCCGCCGTCGGCAAGCGCCTCGATGACGGTGTAAACGTACGCGGGGCCGCTGCCGCTGAGGCCGGTGACGGCATCCAGGAGTTTTTCGGAAACTTCATCCGCCGTGCCGACGGCACCGAGAATGCCCTTGGCCAGAGCGGCATCGTCCACACTGGCCGTGGTGCCTTTGGCAAAGGCGGCGGCGCCGGTGCCAACCAACGCCGGGGTATTGGGCATGGAGCGGATGACACGCTGCTTGCTGCCGAGCCAGGCTTCCAGATCCGCGAGCTTCAGGCCAGCGGCGATGCTGAGATAGAGTCGGCTGCCTTTGACCTTGGCGAGGTCTTTGCAGAGAGCCTGCATGTCACCTGGCTTCACGGCGAGGAGGACGACATCCGACGCGAGGGCGACCTGTGCAGGTGTGCCGGTGGTGACCTCACAGGTGAGGCTTTTTTTCAAGGCTTCCACGGCGGCGGGGACGACATCGCTCAAGGCCACGGTGAGCTCTTTTTTGCCCAACGCCTTTTCCACGCCGCGCAGGAGCGCGCCGCCCATCTTACCACAGCCAATGAGTCCGAGTTTCAGCATAGTTCGTGGGAGGAAGGTGGCGGGGCTGGGCGGGCTTGCAAGGGTGGTGTGAGGGGTTTGCGGTGTCCAAAGGGTCCGCTTGGGTCAGTTGGAGGGTGGAGGATGCGGGGCGACGGTGCGAATGACCAATGACCAGGAAGCCAATGACCAACTCAGAATGATTTTCCAAGCTATGGATGAAGGCCTACGGAGCACACGGAATACGCGGAAAGGACAGGGGCCGGAGACGGGAGCCGTATACGATTGTTTACGGTGGCTTCAGAAACAGGGCAATCCGACTCAATCCGACCGGATCTGAGTGGTGCGAGGCGGCTGGAGCTTGCAGGCTTCGGGGAGGGGCTGGCTTACGCCAGCCGCTACATGGGGCGATCCAGGTGAATCCAGCCAGATCCAACCTGATTTCTTGAGAGGTCGGTTCGAGAATCGCTATAAAACTGATATTTGAAACTCTGTGAATCCTGAAACTTTGTCTCCCGAGCCTCCCTGGCGCATTGCGACTGATACGGGGGGCACTTTTACGGACTGCCATGCGCTGGATCCGCAAGGCAGGGAATCGCGCTGCAAGGTGCTTTCGACGGGATGCCTGCGGGCGATGGTGGCGAGCGCTGGGGAGCGGGTCTTGGTGAAGGGGCTGCCAGTGCTTCCTGATGGGTTGCTGGTGGGTTTTAGGGTGAGGGCTGTGGGTGAGACTGAGAGCCGATGGGTGACGGGCTTTGATGCGGAGCGCGGTGAGATCATGCTGGATCAAGCGGTGGACTGGTCTGCAGGCACGCTGATCGAGCTGACGACGGGTGAGGAGGCGCCGGTGCTGGGGGCGCGTATTCTGACGAACACGCCGCTGGGGTGTGACTTCCCTACTCTGCGGCTCAGGATCGCCACGACGCGGGCGACGAATGCGCTGCTGGAACGCAAGGGCGGACGGGTGGCGCTCTTCACCACGCGGGGGTTTGGGGATTTGCTATCTATCGGGGATCAACGGCGGAGTGATCTGTTTGCGCTGAAGCATGAACCGCGGCCGATTTTTCATGAGGTGGTGTGTGAAGTGTCGGGACGCATGAGTGTCTCGGGAGATATCTTGGAGCCGCTGGATGAAGATGCGGTGCGCGTGGCAGCACGGGATTGCCTAACCAATGGCATCTTCACGGCAGCGATCTCGCTGCTGCATGGTCATGCGCATCCGCAGCATGAGCTAAGGGTGGCGGAGATCCTGCGTGAGGAGGGCTTCACGCATCTGACGCTGTCTCATCAAACAGCGGCCTTTGCCAAGCTGCTGCCGCGCACGCAGAGCACGGTGGCGGATGCGTATCTGCATGCGCCGGTGCAGTCCTTTTTGAATGGCATACGCCAGGTGTCGCCGGACATGCAGGTGATGACGAGTGCGGGAGGACTGAAGACGGCGGAGGGCATACGCCCGAAGGACATGCTGCTGAGCGGACCGGCGGGCGGTGCAATCGGTGCAGCGAATGCGGCTCGCAGGTTGGGACACACACGGATCATCACTTTTGACATGGGTGGCACAAGCACGGATGTGGCGCGTATCGATGGACGGCCTGGGTATCGCTTCAGCCAGGAAGTGGCGGGGATGAGGTTGCTCTCTCCTTGCATCGATATTGAAACGGTGGCGGCGGGCGGTGGATCGATCTGCCAGTTAACGCATCATGGGCTGGCGGTGGGGCCGGAGAGCGCTGGATCAGATCCCGGGCCTGCCTGCTATGGCAAGGGAGGGCCGCTGACGATCACAGATGTGAATCTTTTGTTAGGTCGGTTTGATCCTTCGAGGGCTCCAATCCCGCTGAACATTGAGGCTGCGCGGAAGCGTCTGCGGGAACTGCATGGGCAGACGGACGGCTCGCTGGACGAAGAACAGCTTTTGCATGCGCTGCTGAGGCTGGCGGTGGAGCACATGACGGATGCGATCCGGCGGATCTCCATCGGTGAGGGTTTTGATCCGGCGGATCATGCGCTGCTGGCCTTTGGCGGAGCGGGGCCGCAGCATGCCTGTGCGGTGGCGGAGTCGCTGGGGATGAAGACGATCCTGGTGCCGGGACATGCGGGGATCCTGAGCGCGGTGGGGTTGCAGGAGGCGGTGCCGGAGGTGATCGAGGAGAGGGAGGTGCGGAAGACGCTGAGGGCGTTTTTGGAGGAGGTCTCTCGTTCGGAGGCTGGTGTGGAATTCGCACCTTCATTGAGCACGCTGAAGCGTGAACAACGTACTCGGATAGCGGAGTTGAGGTTGAGGGGACAGGACACGCCGATTCAGGTGGATTTTGTGGAGGCGGGGGATCTGCCAGCGCTGTATCAGGAAAGCTATGAACGTCTTTTTGGTTATGCGCCGCCGAAGGGACGGGAGGTGGAGATCGTTAGTCTGCGGACGATCACGGGTGAAGTGGAGGAAGGTGAAGCTTTCGAGACACTTCCAGAGGGAAGACTCACGTCTTCCTCTACATCACAGCAGCTCATTCAAGATGCCTTCTCGACGCTGGTGGTGGCACCGGGGTGGAGTGTGGAGACGATGGAAGGGTTTGGGCATGTGCTGCGGCAGACGAGCACGGTCACTGCGGCTCCGGTGATGGAGCGTGATCTGGTGCGGCATCGATTTCACAGCATCGTGAGTGACATGGGGGCACTGCTGTGCCGCACGGCGATCTCGACAAACATCCGCGAGCGGCTGGATTTCTCCTGCGCGCTGCTGGATCCGCAGGGGCGGCTGCTTTCCAGTGCGCCGCACATTCCGGTGCATCTCGGCGCGCTGGGTGTCTGTGTGCGTGAGGTGGCGAAGACGGTGAGGATGCAGGCCGGGGACACGATCATCACGAATCATCCGGCCTATGGCGGATCGCATCTGCCGGATGTGACGCTGATCACGCCGGTGTTTCATGAGGGAACGCTGCTGGGATACATCGCCAACCGGGCGCATCATGCGGAGATCGGCGGCATCACGCCGGGATCGATGCCAGCGAATGCGACGAGGCTCGTCGAGGAAGGCGTGGTCATTGCGCCACGGCATTTGATTCGTGGAGGTGAGTCCTGTTTTGAAGAGGTGGGCGCGCTGCTCACGGGTGCCGTTTATCCGACACGGAACCTCGCGGACAATCTGGCGGATCTGCACGCGCAACTGGCGGCAAATCTACATGGCGTGGAGCGTTTGCGAGGGCTCGCGAGTGAATCGCTGCCACGCATCATGGAGGAGATCCTGATGCACTCCGCGCAGGTGATGCGGCGGCAGATTGAGAGGCTGCCGGAGAATATCTCGGCTTCGGAGAAGCTGGATGATGGACATGTGATCTCTGTTTCCATGCAACGGAAGGCGGACAAGCTGGTGCTCGACTTTGCAGGCACGTCCGCCGTGCATCCGCGCAATCTGAATGCGACGAATGCGATCGTGCGCAGCGCCATCCTGTATGTGATGCGGCTGATGCTGCAGGAGGATCTGCCCTTGAATGAAGGACTCATGGAGCCGCTGGAGATTCTCCTGCCCGTGTCACTCCTCAATCCGGCTTTCACCGGAGATCCCAATCGCGATCCTGCCGTGGTCGGTGGCAATGTGGAGGTGAGCCAGCGGCTGGTGGACACGCTGATCAAGGCACTCGGCCTGCAAGCCTGCAGCCAGGGAACCATGAATAACTTTTTGTTCGGCGGTGACAGGTTTGGCTACTATGAGACCATCGCCGGAGGCTCGGGCGCTGGAGAGGGTTATGACGGTACGCATGCGCTGCACACGCACATGACGAATACGGCGATCACAGATCCGGAGATCATCGAACAGCGCTACCCGGTGCGGTTGCGGCAGTTTGCCATCCGGCGTGGTTCCGGTGGCAGCGGACGCTGGCGCGGCGGTGATGGTGTGGTGAGGGAGTTTGAGTTCCTCGAGCCGCTGACGGTCAGCCTGCTGACACAGCATCGTGTGGAAACGCCTTTTGGCCTCAATGGAGGCGGTCCGGGGCGGTCTGGACAACAGCGGCTCATTCGCGAAGGCACGGAGACGATCCTTGAGGGCTGCACGAGCTTTCCGGTGCTGCCGGGGGACCGTGTGATCATGGAAACGCCTGGCGGAGGGGCATTCGGAAGCACCTAATGAGGACGGATTGATACCACATCCCGTCACGTCGCGTTCTTGAGCCGGACAGAAAGCACGCCAGATTATCCTTTCCCCCAACCCACCTTCCCGCCATGTCCACTGCCCGCCGCTCCGCCGCTGAAGCCTACGAGAAGACCCCGACCCGCATTTTTCCCAACTCCGCCACGGCGGCCAAGGAACTCGCCGCCGAGGTGCGCGCCTTGATTGAGGAACGCGCGAAGCAGGGCAAGAACGTGGTGCTCGGCATGGCCACGGGTTCGACACCGGTGCCGTTTTATCGCGAGCTGATCCGTCTGCACAAAGAGGAGGGCCTGAGCTTCAAGAACGTGGTCACCTTCAACCTGGATGAGTACTACGGTCTCGGCGCTGACCACCCGGAAAGCTATGCGCGCTTCATGGCGGACCAGATTTTTGATCACATCGACATTCCAAAGGCGAACATCAACATCCCGAGCGGCAAGGTAGCGAGTGACCAGGTCTTCGCGCATTGCCGTGAGTATGAGGAGAAGATCGACGCGATGGGTGGTATTGATTTGCAGATCCTGGGCATCGGCCGAACGGGTCACATCGGCTTCAACGAACCGGGATCGAGCCGCGACTCGCTGACACGCCGCATCACGCTGGACCGTGTGACACGTCAGGATGCCGCAGCTGACTTCCGTGGTGAGGAAAACGTACCGCACTTTGCCATCACGATGGGTGTGGGCACGATCCTGCGCGGAAAGAAACTGGTGCTGATGGCCTGGGGCGACAACAAGGCCGAGATGGTGGCGAAGGCGGTGGAAGGTCCGATGACGGAGGCGATCTCTGCTTCCTTCCTGCAGGGGCATCCGAATGCGCGCTTCTACATTGACACCGGTGCTTCACGTGAGCTCACCCGCGCCAAGCTTCCGTGGCTGGTGGGTCCTGTTTCCTGGACGCCGCGTGAGACGCGGCGAGCGGTTTGTTGGTTAGGCAACCAGCTCCACAAGCCGGTGCTGAAGCTCACGGACGAGCACTACAATGAGCATGGTCTGGGCGATCTGCTGAGCGAGCAGGGTCCGGCGTATCAGCTCAACATCCGCATCTTCAACCAGCTCCAGCACACCATCACCGGATGGCCGGGTGGGAAGCCGAACGAGTCGGACACGTATCGTCCTGAGCGTGCCAATCCGTATCCGAAGCGCTGCCTGGTGCTGAGTCCCGAGCCGCAGGATGCGGTGGTTTCCATGGGGGCGACTCTGGAGCGTCTGGCCGAGCAAGGCCATGATGCGCGCCTGATCTCCCTGACCAGCGGCAACCTGCGTGTGCCGGACAGCGAGGCGGACAAGTTTGCCGAGACGCTGAAGGAGCTGGCCGGCATTGTCAGTGACTCCTCCGTCTGGGCTCCACAGACGGCGTATGCCGAGCAGGCGCTGAAGATGCTGGCGGACAAGGGTGAGTTCGGCGCTGACACGCCGCTGCTGCGCCAGCTGAAGGCGCTGATCCTGCGCGGCGAGCTGCGCGATGCGGCGAACGCCTGCCACCTAACGAATGATCATATTGTCTTCCTCGACCTGCCGTTCTATGAGGAAGGGCGCTATCGCCGGTTCAAGAGCACGCAGGCCGATGTGGATGCGCTGGCAGCGCTGCTGCGCGAGCACAAGCCGCATCAGATTTATGCCACGGGTGATGCTGCGGATCCGAGCAGTGTGTCCGGCATCTGCTTCAAGGTGCTCGAAGCTGCGCTGAAGGCCTGTGAAGGCGAAGACTGGGCCGGCTCATGCAGCCTGTGGCTGTATCGTGGCAAAGAGAAGCCGCTCGAAGGTCATGAGATCGACATGGCCATCCCGCTGAGTCCTTCGCAGCTCGAGCGCAAAGGCCGTGCGCTCTCGCGCTATGGCGCGCTTTCCTCGCTGGAGCGTGCTTCGCCGGAATCCAATCGCCAGAATGCGGCGAACTATGATGCGCTGGGCTTGGCTCAATACGAGGCCATTGAGACCTTCCAGCGCTGGCGCAGGGTTTAGAGTTTAGCGGTTCACATCAAAGGTGAAGGCGGCTTCAAGAGCGGCAGCTTCACCTTTCCGTGTGGCACGCTGACATGCGGATGATCCGCGGCGAGGAATCGCCACGGATAATCCACGGCCTGGCTGATGCCGACACGGATGTCCGCGAGCACGCTCACAGGTCCGCTTGGCAGATGCAGGCCACATTGAGCAGGCCTCCCACGACCTGCCATGAGGGTGCCGTGGTGATCACCGGTGATGCCGAGCGCTCTCCCGAGCTTGCCTGGACCGGAGCACAATTCGTTAGGCTTCAATTTGTTCCGCCGCTGCTGCATGAGCTCGATGCCGCGTTTGGGCTCAAGCGCGCGGATGAGGACGAGGCCGTCCTTATTGCCACCTTTGACGAGCAGATTGAAGAGCCAGTACATGCCGTAGTTCAGATACACGTAGGCCGTGCCCGGTGGCTGCTTGAGCACGAAGTCGCGGGCGCTGGGCCGTGAGGCAGTGTGGCAGGCAAGATCACCCTCGACGGCATAGGCTTCGGTCTCGACGATGATGCCGGAGCAGCCCTGCCACTCCAGTTCCACACCGATGAGATCACGCGCGACGGTGAGGACATCGCGCTCGAAGAAGTCAGGCTTCAGATAGGCCATGGGGATAACGTGGATGAGACAGGCTGGAGAGCGATGTGTTCACTCCGCATCTCTTGTGTATACGAACCTCTTCGTCCTCTCGGCGGAGCGGGAGGATGACGCTCCTTCGTCGAAACTAGAGGCCGGTGGGATGATCGACGAACTGCCAGGGGATGCCAAACTGCTGCTCGAGGTGTGCAGCGAGTGCCTTCACGCCAAAGGTCTCGGTGGCGTAGTGGCCGCCGTAGAGGACGTTGATGCCGAGCTCCTCGGCCAGGGTGTAGCTCCAGTGAGGGCCTTCGCCGGTGATGAAGGTGTCCACGCCTGCCTTCGCGGCGGCGGCGATCTCGGAGCCGGAGCCACCGGAGGAGATGCCGATCTTTTTCGTCACGCGCGGTCCGCCTGCACAGACATGCACGCGGCCGCCATCGAGCGCTGTGGTGAAGCGTGAGACGACCTCGTCCAGTGTCAGCGCAGCTTCGCAGGTCACCCCGACAGACATGCCCTTGTACTCCAAGAAGCCGCCGCTGGGCGTGAGCTGCATGGCCTGGGCGATGCAGGCGTTGTTGCCGAGCGCGGGATGCACATCCAGCGGCAGGTGGGCACTGTAGATGGCGAGTTGATTCTCGAGCGCGAGGCTCATGCGCTCAAAGGCGCTGCCTGTCCATGGCTGCAGGCCGCTCCAGAACATGCCGTGATGCACGATCAGCATGTCCGCACCGGTGGCGATGGCCTTCTTGACCACAGGCAGTGTGGCATCCACGGCGGCGGCGATGCGCGTGACCAAGCCTTTGCGGTTCTCGAGCTGCAGGCCGTTCACCGCGTTTGAGTAGTCTGGCAGCTCGGCGATACGCAGTGTGCTGTTGATGTGGGAAACGATGTCAGTGAGCGAGGCCATGATGATATGAATGTGATGTCATGACGCTATGCCGTGATCTTTAGCTGGCAAGCCTGTGAAGAGGCTCATGTGCAGGATCGCCGCAGTGGAGGCTCGAGGCTCAATTGGCTGCGCAAACTCCCTTCCTGGCTCCGTAGGTTTCACACAATGTTAGGAAAAGCCTTCATCTTCCTGGGTCTTGTGACCTCAAGTCTCGCCGCGGAGCCACTGAGCTTCGTGCGGGACGTCCAGCCTATCTTGACGAAGGCAGGCTGCAACGCGGGCGCATGTCATGCGAAGGCCGTGAGTGGACAGCGCGGCTTCCGTCTCAGCGTGCTCGGCTTTGAGCCGGAGGAGGACTACGAGGCGATCGTGAAGCAGGGGAAAGGCCGGCGTGTGTTTCCACCGGCACCGGAGGAGAGTTTGATCGTCACGAAGGGTGCGGCCATCGTGCCACACACTGGTGGGAAGCAGCTCGAGCCTGGCTCGGAGTCTTATCAGACGCTTGTGCGCTGGATCGCCGAAGGCATGCCCTATGTGCAGCCTAACGAAGCGAAGCTGAGTGCGATCCTGGTGGAGCCACCACGAGTGACGATGAAGGCCAAAACAGCGCAGCAGCTCAAGGTCACCGCAAGCTACTCGGATGGCAGCAGCCGAGATGTGACGAAGCTCTCGCTTTTCGAGGCGAATGATACGGCGATGGCCAGCGCAAGCGGAGACGGTTTGGTGAAGACTTTTGATATCCCCGGCACGGTGGCCATCATGGTGCGCTTCGGCGGCAGTGTGTCTGTGTGCAGTGTTTCCGTCCCGCTGGGCGCGCCGGTGGATGCCATGCCACCTGAGAAGAACTTCATTGATCATCATGTGCTCGCAAACCTGAGGCAGATCGGCATTCCGCCTTCACCGATCTGTGATGACAGCACCTTCCTCCGCCGTGTCTCGCTCGATATTGGTGGACGCCTGCCGACTCTTGAGGAGACCAAAGGGTTCATCAATGATCGCTCACCCGACAAGCGTGATCGCGCCGTGGAAGCGCTGCTGAACTCACCCGACTACGCGGATTACTTTGCCAACAAATGGACCGCGCTGCTGAAGAACCAGCGCAGCGAAAATGCGGACATCACCGCGAACTTTGCCTTCCATGCCTGGATGCGTGACAACCTCCTCGCGAACACGCCTTACGATCAGATCGTCCGTCAGATTCTTGCGTCCACGGGCACCATCGTTTCGAATCCACCGGTCGCTTGGTACAAGCGTGTCAAAGAGCCCACCACGCAGGTTGAGGATGTGGCGCAGCTCTTCCTCGGTGTGCGCATGCAGTGCGCGCAGTGCCATCATCATCCGTTCGAGCGCTGGACGCAGGCGGAGTACTTTCAGATGGCGGCTTTCTTCAGCCAGATCGGCCGTAAGCCCACCGCCATCGCCGGTGAGGATCTCATCTTCCACAAGCGCGGCATCGCGCAGACGGAGCATCGCAAGACTCGTGTGATGCTGAAGCCCGCAGGCCTTGGTGAACCGCCGCTGGACATCGCGCCCGATGATGACCCGCGTCTCGTGCTCGCCGACTGGATGAGCCGGAAGACGAATCCGTTCTTCGCGAAGGCTTTAGTGAACCGCTACTGGAAGCACTTCTTCAAGCGCGGGCTCATCGAACCCGAAGATGATCTGCGCGACACCAATCCGCCGACGAATCCCGAGCTTCTCGATGCACTGGCGAAACACTTCCTCGACAGCAACTACGACCTCAAGTCCCTCGTCCGTGTCATCACGCAGAGCCACACCTATCAGCTCAGCGCCATGCCTAACGAACACAATGCCATTGATCGCCAGGCGTTCTCCCACTTCTACCCGAAGCGCATGACAGCTGAGGTGCTGCTCGACAGCATCGACATGGTCACCGCATCCAAAACCGACTTCGCCGATCTGCCTCCAGGCACGCGTGCGATCTCACTGCCTGACAACAGCTACACCCGCGCCTCGCCTTTCCTCAAGGTCTTCGGCCGTCCGGACAACACCAGCGTCTGCGAATGCGAACGCGTGCAGAGTGCCAGCCTCGCGCAGAGCCTGCACCTGATGAATGCGAGTGATGTGAAGGCCAAGCTCACCGCCAAGGACGGACGTGCGGAGCAGCTCACGAAGTCCGAATTGCCCGAGCCCAAGCGCATTCGCGAACTGTACCTCGCCGCCTTCTCCCGCGAGCCTACGGCTGATGAAGTCCACATCGCTGAAGCCCATCTTTTGAAACCGCGCAATGACGCTGAAGGCAAGGCTCTCGACTCCCAACGCGCCAAGCGCAACGGCTATGAGGATCTCCTCTGGGCGCTGCTGAACACGAAGGAGTTTTTGTTCAATCACTAAACGGAGCGAATGTTTTACTCAGTTCTGATTCCTTGAATTGGAAGATCAGGATACCGCTTGTGCATCATTGTCAGATAGTAAGACAGCTTCGTCGCAATAAAGACTCCCCAATGATGATTGTATTCATGGACAATAGCCACCAGTTTGGGTTGAACGAATCCCACTGGATGAGGAAACCTTTTGTCCCATGCGAACACACCACCTCCACTCACGCCCTCAAACGATAACTTCACGCCTTTGCGCATAGTTTGGTAGTGAATTGCCTTTTTCTGGCGGTGTTGAATCAACAGGTGATTCTCAAGGTTTCGCCCAAGCTTTCTGTAACGATAATCACGCACTCCATCACCAGAGAATGTGAAGGGATGGGCCTCCAAATTTGAACCGGACAGCTTCGTGCGCTCAGCGGGGAACCCCGCAATAATGTATGCACCACGTTCCTCGGTGACGTGAGCACCATCAATTTCTGATCCCTCTAAAAAGATAAGGGTAGGATGCATCGCAGAAACCACCTCTCGATCTAGATGAATGATTCCCAGATCATTCTTGTCATCTTTTCGATCCCCAGATTCTGGCCTCACAGTGCCGATTACCTCACCATTCAAAAAAGGCCATCCATCTATTCCCGGAACTAAAGCGTTTCCGTCGATTATATCATCGAGCACATGAGATGCGGTGAGCATAAAACGACGTGTTCCGAGTTTAAGCAGCGTTCCGGTTCCAAACTGCTCAGGCCTGTCCTTCCGCAGACGAAATATCGGACAACAACCTGCCTTTGGTCTAAAAAGAAAAGGCTCCAGCAACTCCGAAAGCATCTGCCCATCGAACTCATTACGATTCGCCTTAGAACCTTTTATAGCCTCTAGATTGATCGGATTGCTCTCGAAATCTTTGATCCGCTCCACAAGACGCGATGAAGCATAAACACTTCGGCTATGCCCATCATGTGACAATCCTTTTAGTTTGCACCACCCCACGAAATGCTTCGGATCAATCACCTGTGTCGTAACTGGAGTGTCTTTCCTGGCGAGATCACCAAACAGTCTCGTTGCCTTGTCTTTCCACCCTTGAAAAGAGAGGCACATTTCGTCGCTTGCAATGCGTTTCCATTCAGCCCAATCTTCTTCAAGATACCAGGGAATCACTACCATTTGTGGTGCAATGTATTCAGGCATAGTAAGTATGTCGCTTTATATTATCGGCGGTGTCAACCACCGTAGCTCTTAGGCGCGATGTCCAGAATGGATATTCTTCAACAAAGCTGGGCAGGCGCGCAAACAATTGGCGGCATAACAACGTAGGTATATAACATGATCACGCGATCTCTCTGGATACTAACAGCGCTTGTTTCTTCCGCGTTTGCGCAGCAAGTCACGCTGCCCTTGCCGCGTTTGCTCACGATGATGCCGATGGGTGGTCAGGCGGGCCAGAACATCGAGGTCACGATCACGGGCGAGAACATCGAGGACGTGACGGAACTGACCTTCTCCACAGCGCAGATTACCGCGAAGCCAGTCACAGGCACGACGAACAAATTCACCGTGAGCATCGCTGCGGATATGCCGATGGGAGTTTATGATGCGCGTGTGCTTTCACGACTCGGCGTGTCCTCTGTGCGGGCTTTCTCCGTGAACAAGCTGCCCGAGGTGGTGCGCTTGAAGCCTAACAACACCCTCGAAACGGCGATGCCGCTCACGGTGGGATCGATTTGCAATGCGACGATGACGAAGCGCGCCGTGGACTATTACTCGTTCCAAGGCGTGAAGGATCAGATGGTCGCGATCGACTGCGCCGCTGTCGGCATCGACTCGCGCCTCACGCCTGTGCTCATCCTTGCGGATGGCAAAGGCGCTGATCTGAAGGTGAACCGCACCGGTGGCATGATTGACTTCACACCGCCCGCCGACGGCACCTACATCATCAAGGTGAATGATCTCACTTATCAGGGTGGCGAGCGGCATTTTTATCGCCTCGCTTTGCAGAAGAGTCCTGCGCAGCCTCAGCCCCAAACGCAAACGGTCAGTGCCATGTCCTGGCCGCCAGCGGGTCTGCCACCCGCAACCACGGCCAGCGAGACCGAACCTAACAACAAGGAGGCTCAAAAGATCAGCCTGCCCTGTGACCTCGCAGGCTCATTCTTCCCGGCCGCGGATGTGGACACCTATGAGTTCACCGCGAAGAAGGGCGAGACCTGGTGGGTGGAGGTCGCGAGCGAGCGACTCGGGCTCAACACCGATCCCTTCGTGCTCGTGCAGCAGGTGAAGGAGGGCAAGCTGACTGATGTGGCTGAGCTTTATGACATCGTTCCGCCCATGAAGGTCACCAGCAATGGCTACTCCTATGACGGCCCGCCCTATGATGCGGGCTCGCCGGATGTGAATGGAAAGTTCGAGGTCAAGGAAGACGGCACCTATCGCCTGCAGGTGCGTGACCTCTTCGGCGGCACGCGCAGTGATCCACACGCCATCTATCGTCTCATCGTTCGCCAGGCCACTCCGGACTTCTCACTCGCCGCCTGGGCCGTGCACATGACGCTGCGCAATGGTGACCGCGCCTCGCTCTCCAAACCCATGGCGCTACGCCAAGGTGATGCACGCGCGTTTGAGGTCGTGGTGCAGCGTCGTGATGGCTTTGATGGCGAGATCAACATCAGCATGGAGAACCTGCCGCAGGGTGTCAGCGCCGCAGGATTGAAGATCGGCAAGGGGAAGACTTATGGACATGTCATTCTCACGGCGGATGAGAAAGCACCGCGTGGGTTCTCGCTCGCGAAGATCGTCGGCAAGGCTGTCATTGATGGCAAAGAGATCACGCGTCCAGTGCGCCTCGCGAGCATGGAGTGGCCGGTGAAGGACGCGAAGGGCGACATTCCCGCGCCACGCCTCGTGGCGGATGTTCCGGTCTCAGTGACCGATTCCGAACAGGCACCCCTGACCATCGCCGCCGCTGAAGACAAGGTCTATGAGGCCAAGGCAGGCGAGACGCTGAAGATCCCGCTCAAGCTGACGTGGCGCAATGAATTCAATGGCACCTCGATCAAGGTCAGAGCCTATGGTGAAGGCTTCAGCGGCATCAAGGAGTTCGATATCCCGCTCAAGGCCGCCACGCATGAGGCGGTGATTGATCTCGCCGCGCTGAAGATCGCACCGGGTGACTACACCTTTGCGTTCCAGAGTCTCGGCATTTGCAAGTATCGCTACAATCCCGCCGCTGTCCCTCTCGCCGAAGCGCAGCAGAAAGAGGCTGAAGCAGTTCTTGTGGCCGCTGCGGCTGAGGCCAAGAAAGTGGCCGCCACCGACGCTGAAGCCGCCAAGAAAGCTGCTGAGAAGCAGAAGCAAGCCGAGGCCGCCATGACCGCTGCCGCGAGCAAGATGAAGTCCGTCTCCACGACCGCGAATCCGACGGACACCGTCGAGATCCTCATCTCCCAGCCCATCCGCGTGAGCGTGAAAGCGGCCGCAGCCACCACCGCCAGCAAATGATGATGAAAGCACTGCCTCTGCTTCTTTGCGCGTCGGCGGTCTCTGTCTCGGCCGCGGAACTCGACTTCTACAAGGACGTGTATCCATTCCTGAAGTCGAACTGCATCTCCTGCCATAACAAGACCACGACCAAGGCGGATCTGAACATGGAGACGCCGGAGCTGATGATCCAGGGTGGTGAATCGGGGCCGTCCATCGTGCCCGGGAAAGGCGATGAGAGCCTGGTCGTGAAGGCATCCCAGCACAAGGATGACATGGAGATGCCGCCGCCGAACAACAAGTCCGGCGCGGTGAACCTGAGCCCGGCGGAGATCGTACTCTTGAAACAGTGGATTGACCAGGGTGCCAAGGCCTCCGTGCAGCAGGAGCGTGCCGTGGTGCTGAAAGCCTTCTCTGCCAGCGTGGATCCCATCTACAGCGTGGCGATGACACGCGACGGACGCTATGCCGCTTGCGGTCGGTCCAACCAAATATTTGTTTACGACCTCGCCACACGCCAGTTCATCGCCCAGATAACGGATCCCACGGAGAAGAACGGCACAGCGCACCGGGCACTAGTGCAATCACTCTCCTTCAGCCCTGATGGCACACGACTGGCGAGCGGCAGTTTCCGTGAAGTGAAGATCTGGAAGCTGGGAACCGCCAAGCCAGCAGGCTCCTCGGTCAAGGTTACGGCAGTCCCTGCCAGCGCTGAGTTGATCAAAAAGATCGAGACCACTGGCAAGGTGGCCGTGCTTAGCCATGCGATGTCTGCTGATGGCAAGCAAGCCGTCACAGGTTGCGCGGATGGCTCTGTGCGCGTGTGGGATGTCGCGACGACCAAGCAGATCACGGAGTTGCGTGGAAGCGTGGCTACAAGCCGCAAAGCTGCGGATTTGGACTGGACCATCGCCGCGCAGACTCTGGAGCAGGCCTTTCAGAAGAGCGAGGTCACCCGCATCGAAGCCCAGGAGAAGGCGCTCGATGTCTTGCTCGGCAAGGCCAAGGAAGCCATTGTCACCATGAAGAAGGTGCTGCCTGAAAAGCAGAAGGCCGTGCCGCCCACCACTGAAGCCAAGACGACGGCGCAGAAGGCCGTGGATGACGTCGCCACCAAGGTCCAGGCAGCAGCGAACGGCAAGCCAGATGCAGCCCTGGTCAAGGAACACAAGACAGCCCAGGACAAGCTCATCACCGCCAAGATCGCAGAGGTTTCAGCATTCGCGGCTGTCACTGCAGCGGAGAGCAATGTGAAGGATGCTGAGGATGATGTGAAGCGCATCACTGACTCCAAGGCCGCAAATGCGAAGACACTCGCTGCCGTGAATGCGGTCATGACAGCCGCCAAGACTGCGCAAGACAAGGCCGCTGCCGAGCTCACCACTTTGAAGCAGTCTTTGGCGAAGACGACTATGAAGCCCATCGCGGTGTCTTTCTCGGCCGATGCTCAGCGCGTGATCTCGATGTTCGATGATGGAGCACTGCGTGTGTGGGCAACAGCCACCGGGATGCCCATTGAAGAGAGCCTCGCCAATGCCGCTGCCACAAACACATCGATCACCTCGGCGCCGGACGGTTCATTCACGGTTACCAAGGCAGCAACGCAAACCATCGGCAGCACACCGCGCTGGGTTTTGGAACGCAAGATCGATCAGAAAGGGTTCTTTGCCGACCGCGTGAATGCCGTGCGCTTTAGTCCTGATGGCAAGACACTGGCCACGGGTGGTGGTGAGCTTTCCCGCTCCGGTGACATCATCCTGTTTGATGTCGCCACTGGCAAAGCGACGCAGACCTGGAAGGAGAAGCATAGTGATGTGGTGCTGTGCCTCGACTTCTCACCGGATGGCAAGCGCCTCGCCTCCGGTGCGGCAGACAAGATCGCGCGTGTCACAGATGTGGTGAGCGGCAAACAGATGAACCTCTTCGAAGGCCACACGCATCACGTCATGGGCATTGCCTTCCGCAATGATGGCCGGGTGCTTGCCACTGCGGGCGCGGAAGGGTCAGTCGTCACCTGGAACATGATCCTCGGGGAGCGGAAGAAGAAGATCGAAGGCTGGAGCAAGGAAGTCACTTCACTGCAGTTCATCGGCGCCACGAACCAGATCGTCACGAGTGCTGGTGACAACCGTGTCCGTATCGTGACTGATGACGGCACCGAAGTCCGCTCCATGGCCAATCTTCCTGATTATATGCAGGCCGCTGTCAGCGCGCCCAATGGCAGCACCATCATCGCCGGTGGTGAGGACAGCATGCTCCGTCTGTGGGACGGCGCTGGCAAAGAACTCGCCGCCTTTGGAGCCAAGTAGGCACGTCAGTCCCAGGGATAAAGCACCGCATTTCACCCCGTAGTTTCACCCATCATGTCCTCCATCATCCAGCCCCCTTCCCTTGTGCGTTGCGCCGGCCCGTTGTCTCGCCGCGGGTTCATGCAGTTCGGGCTGGCCGGCATGGCCACGCTGAGCTGGCCTGGCCTGTTGAAGCTGCGCGCCGAGAACGCCGCGAAGCCGAAGGGCGAACGCAAGTCCATCATCATGGTATGGCTGCCAGGCGGCCAATCGCATATCGACACCTATGATCCGAAGCCGGATGCGAGCAGTGAGTATCGCGGCCCCTTCAAGACCATCAGCACCAAGATTCCCGGCACGCACTTCACGGAGCTGCTGCCGATGAATGCGAAGATCGCGGACAAGTTCACCGTGCTGCGTTCCATGCATCAAACGGCAGGCGGTCATCCGGCGGGCACCATGCAAATGTTCTCCGGTGACACTGACACGCGCGACAAGCCGAAGCCACGCCTCCCCGACTGGATGTCCGTAGCGCATTACCTGCGTGGCAAGGACGGCGGGCGCACCAATCCCCTGCCGAACTACATCGGAGTGCCCGCTGCTTCTCCGGAGTATTCCAGCCCCGCCTATCTGGGCGATGCCTATGGACCCTTTGCCGTGACGGATGATCCGAACCGTCCCACCTTTCAGGTGCCTAACATTGGTTTGGACAACGAGGCAGAGAACCAACGCCTCAGCGAACGCATCGCGCTACGCCGCAGCCTGGACAAGATGGAGCGCGCCTTTGACCGCGAGGGTGAGCTGGGAGCGCTGGATGAGTTCGAAGCCCAGGCGGCGACTCTGCTCACGAATCCACAGACGCGTGATGCCTTTGATCTGAGCAAAGAGGAGGCTGCTGTCCGTGATCGCTATGGCCGCAATCGCTGGGGTCAGCAGTTGCTGCTCGCGCGCCGGCTTGTCGAGTCGGGCGTGGAGATCGTGACAAGCAGTCTGAGCGGCCCTCTTTGCGGTCGCGTGAACAACTGGGATGACCATGCCGTGAACCAGCATCAGTTTGAGGCGTTGCGCTTCCGCATGCCAACCTATGACCGGGCTGTCTCCGCGTTGATCGAGGACATCTATGCGCGCGGGCTCGACAAGAAGGTGCTGGTCGTCGTCACAGGTGAGTTTGGCCGCACGCCGAAGATCAGCTTTGACCGCAGCACCGGTCCTGGCGATGCCAGCGGACCTACGGGCACCTTGCAACCTGGTCGCGATCACTGGCCGCGTGCCTTCACCAACCTCTGGGCCGGCGGCGGCATCCAAACTGGCGGCGTCATCGGTGCCAGTGACAAACGCGGCGAGGACGTGGTCGAACGCCCCTGCAATGCGAGCGACTTCCTCGCCACTATTTATCACCACCTCGGCATTGACTACTCCAAGGTCACCATCAAAGACCTCAACGGACGTCCCACGCACATCGTGGAGAATGGCCGGCCCATCGCTGAATTGATCGCATGATGAAGTGACATGAAGCCTCTCCTTCTTGTCCTCTTTCCTTGGGTTGCCTTTGCTCAAGCGCCGCCTCTGCCCAAGGCTCCCGCTGTGCCTGAGGATCTGCCACCGCAGATCAAGATCCTGCAGCCAGGGGTGAAGCTCACGCTGCTGGCGGAACATCCTGATCTGGTCACGCCCACGGGAATTGACGTGGATGAGAAGGGCAATATCTGGGTCGCCTCCTGCCACACGCATTTCCGCCCGGAAGGCTATGAAGGCCCCGCACATGACGAGATCCTCGTCTTCGATGCCAATGGCAAGAACCGCCGTGTCTTCTACAACAAGACCGATGCCACCATGCATGTCGAATGCGGTCCCGATGGCTGGATCTACCTCGCCGAGCGTGACCGCATCCTGCGTGTGAAGGACAGCGATGGTGATGGCGTGGGCGACAAGGAGGAAAACCTCGCCACCATGGACACCATGGCCGATTATCCACACAACGGCCTCAGCGGCATGTCCTGGCATCCGGATGGCGGATTGATCTTTTCGTTAGGCGAAAACTTCGGCAAGGACTGGACGCTCACGGGAACAGACGGAGTGAAAGTCAGCGGACGGGGTGAAGGCGGAGTCTTCCGCTGCACCGCTGATGGCAAAGGCCTGCGCCGCATCGCGCGTGGCTTTTGGAATCCCTTTGGATTGCTCGTGCGCGAGGACGGCGAAATCTTCGCGGCTGAGAACGATCCAGGAAGCCGGCCCCCATGCCGCTTGCTGAATGTGGTGGAAGGTGCCGACTATGGTTTTCAGTGGGTTTATGGCAGCGCGCCCGTGCATCCTTTTGTCGCATGGAATGGTGAGCTGCGTGGCACGCTCGGCATGGTGCATCCTTGTGGCGAGGGGCCTTGCGCCATCGTCGAGCTTGGTGATGGTGTGATGATCCCGAGCTGGAGTGATCACAGCATCGACTACTTTCCGCTCACGCGAAAAGGTGCGGGGTACACTTCTACGCGCGTGCCGCTCGTCCAGGGCAGTGACTTCTTCCGCCCCACCTGCATGACCTCTGGACGTGACGGAGTGTTTTATGTCAATGACTGGGTCTTTAGCTCCTATCCCATTCATAAGCGCGGTCGGCTCTGGAAGCTCGAGATTGAAGATGCACCGTGGATCGCCAAGAAGGAGGTCTTCAGTCCTCATCTCGCCCAAAAGATCCGCACTGGCGAGGCCAAGCTCGACACCACTGAACTCCTTAAGCTCGCCCGAGATGATGACAAGTGTCTCTCGGATGCTGCACTGACTGCGCTCTCGCGTGCTGGATTGACGATCGATGCTGTGAAGGCTCTTTCGCCTGCGGATCGTGTCTGGGCCTTCGTCGCCATGCGTCGTGCGGATTTAAATGACCCGCAGTGGGTGCGTGCCTTCTGGGACGATCCTGATCCGGAGATACGCTTCGAGAGCCTGCGCTGGACGGCGGATGCCGTGCTGAAGGACTTCATGCCGCAGGTGGAGAAGATGCTCTCCGATCCCACGCTCGACTTCCGATTGTTTGAGGCCGTGCTCGCCGCCTGGAACACTTTGCGGGGAGATCCTGCCGCAGGCGTGACGAATCCCGAAGTGCTCGCTGAACGCATCACCCATTCACAGACACCTGCACGGATCAAGGGTTACGCGCTCCGCCTGATCCCGCCTAACCACAAAGCACTCACGCCGGAGCTGCTGCGCGAACTGGCCAAGAGCGATGACGAAGTGCTCGAGCTTGAGGCCGTGCGCAGCCTCGCAGCCCGGAAGGCCAGCGCGGACATTGCCACGGATGAGACACGCAAATTCACCGTGCGTGCCGAGGCCATCCTGGGCGTCGAAGACATCACGCTGCTTCAGAACCTGTCCAGAGACACCAACGTTGTCATCAAGGACGAGGCGAACCGCGCGCTCCGCTACACGAAGCATGATCACAGCTTCGTCATGAACATGAAACGGCCAGCGTTTGATCAGACCGAGGCATGGCTGAAGATGCTGGATGAGCTTCCCGGCTCCGCCGATGCCGAGGCGGGCCGGCGCATCTTCTTCAACCCAAAGATCGCTCTCTGTGCCTCATGCCATCGTCACAGCGGACGCGGCAATGTCGTCGGGCCTGATCTCACCTTGGTCGCTCAGCAAGGCGATCGCGCCGCCATCCTGCGCTCCATTCTGGAACCACACCGCGAGGTGGCGCCGCAGTTTTATCCCTCGCTCGTGAAGCTGAAGGACGGCACCGAGTTCACCGGCATCTTGCTGCGCTCCTCCAGCACGGAAGTCTTCCGTGATCTCAGCGGCAAGGAACGCTCTTTTCCTGAGGCGGATATTGTCAGCCGCACGGAACTCAAGACCTCGCTGATGCCTCCTGGTCTGGTGCTCTCCATGACCGACAAGGAGCTGCGTGATCTGCTGGAGTTCCTTTCGCCTCGGACCCTCAAGCACTGATTGCGATTCAAAAGCGCATGTAGACTTCGTTGTGAAAATCACCCAACCATGATGAACCCACTCTCACTCAACCGCCGTCATTGGCTCGGGGCAGCGACCGCCAGTCTGCTGGTTCCTCGTGCCTCCAGTCTTCACGCAGCCGCCATCGAAGGTGAGACGGAGCACTTTTACTATCGCATGCCATCGGTGGACGGGCCTTACATCGACTCGCAGCGCGGGAGCAAGGCCTTTGCCTTTCAGGGCACGAAGATCATGCTGTCTGAGGACAACGGAAAGACCTGGGCACACACGGTAGAGTTCCCGGAAGCGGAGAGCATCACCTTCAGTGTCATCCTGAAGAATGGAAACATCCTCTTCGCCACCAGTGCGCGGCTTTTTCTCAGCACGGACAATCTGAAGACGCATCGCGAGATCATCGTGAAGCGGCCGGATGGCAGCGATTACACGCCTCACACTCCCGTGAAAGCAGACCAGCCTGGCTGGTACTTCCACTCACTGGATGGCGAGCACTGCTTCGAGGTCGGCGGGAAGGAAATGCTGGTGTGGGGGAACTACTGCAATGTCATGGGCGGCTCCGTGCCGGTGAACGTCTACTACTCCACGGACAATGGCGAGACCGTGAAGCTGGCTTATTCCTTCGGCCAGAATCCCAAGTTTCAGCAGAAGGACGCTCCGGCAGACGCACCGCTGCTGGGCGATCCTAACAACAAGTTGATTGCCCGTCATATCCACAACGTGACCTACAATCCTGGCGAGAACGCCTTCTATGCCTGCACGGGAGACATCGACCGCACCTTTGGCAAGGAGTGCCACTGGCTGCGCGGCACCTATGATGCGGCGGCGGACAAGTGGGACTGGCAGACGCTCATCAGCGTGGACTCCAACTCGCGCTTCAAATGCGGTGGCATCAACTTCATCGACGGGAAAGTCTACTGGATCGCGGATGCCAATGGGCCAGCCATCGCCAATCGCCATGATCGCGGCATCTTTGTGTGTGATCCGAAGGACATCACGGACATGTCGAAGCATACCATGCTCTTCAATCCCATGTTCGAGTCCGCGAACATGCTGGTGCAGGATGGCGTCTTTGTGGCCACACACTGCGCGCCAGCTTCCACCTATGCCTGCGGCATCATCTGGTCTCCAGACATGGGCAAGACCTGGGCGCAATATGACTTGAAGGAGTTCGGCGCTCGCTCAGGCTGCCGCATCCATGCGAAGAACAGCGATGGCTGGTTCCGCATGGATCTGCGCAAAGGCTGGATCGAGCGCGCCGAGGTGCTCTTCCTCAAGCCGAAGGCGTGATCCACGTCACACCTCGCCGAACACGTTGGTGCTCGCGCCGAACTTGTCCATGCCGATGTCCATCTGCTGGATCATGCGCACAAACAGGTTCGAGAGCAGGGTGTTGTTCTGCTTGTCATGCGCAATGTGGCCCGCGTGCTTATAGCCGCCACCGGCCAGGATGATCGGCAGGTTCATGTTGTCGTGATTCGACGCGTTGCCCAGATTGCTGGCGTGGAATATGGACGTGCGGTCGAGCAATGACTGCTCGCCCTCACTGCTGGCCTTCATCTTGTCCAGGAACTCGCCGAAGACCCTCATCTCAGCTTCCTCGATCAGCGAGAGCTGCTCCAGCTTGGCTGGGTCCTGGCCATGATGCGAGGCATCGTGGTGACCGATGGTCACTCCCTGGATCTCCGGCTTGTCCTGCGAGCCGAGCCAGAGCGAAACCACACGCGTGGAGTCCGTCTGAAACGCCAGATGCACCAGATCATACCACTGGCGTGTGCGCTCCACGAGCTGCGCGCTGCTCAGCTCCTGCGGCGGCTTCACCTCCACCTTCGGTTTCGGCGTGAGCTGCCAGGTTTCATCCTGCTGCAATTTTTGTTCGGCCTCACGGATGGAGGAGACATAGAGGTCCAGGCGCTCACGATCCTCGCTACCGAGCTTTTTGTTCAGGCTGCCGAGCTGACCACGCACGTCATCGAGGATGCTCTGGCCGTCCTTGATACGCCGCATCTCGCGGGTGACCTCGTCTGCCGTGCCCTGAATGAAGAGCTGCTTGAAAACCGAGCCCACGCGATACTCAGGCGGCAGGCGCACACCGCGTCGGTTCCAGGCCGCATTGCCACCACCGAGCACCAGCGAGTTGAATCGTGTCTTCCCTGCCAGATGAGCGGCCACCTCCTGGTCCAGCGAGATACCGTTCTTGATGTCGTTAGGCCGGATGAAATCCGAATGCACGCCGGTGAAGAGGCCCACCTCCGCGTAGTGCCCTGCCCCGTAGCGATGCGAGAGACCAGAGAAGACCGTGAAGTCATCACGCCGGCTCCGCAAATGCTTCAGGTAACGGCTGGGTGTGTACCCGCTTCCTGCGTCCGTCGGGAAAAAGTTAGGCGCATGCATGCCGAGCGGTCTGCCGACCAGAAACAAGCGCTTTGGCTTCGTGGCAGCCTTCTGGGCCTCTGCCGCACTCAGCGGCAGCATGGCATTCAGAAAGGGCAGACCGATGACGATGCCCGAGGAACGGAGAAACGTGCGACGGTCGAGAACTTGGCGTGGCATGGCGGTAAAAGGATGTGGGTTGCTTACTTGCTCCTAAACGGACGGCTCTGCACGATCTCATGCACCAGGGTGCGCAGGCCATAATTCTTGGTCTTCATCGTGGCGACGATCTGCTCGATGACCTCGCGGTCGGCAAACTGAGGCTCGGCACCGGTCGAGTAGGTGAGCAGCTTCTCCGCGAGATTGCGGGCGATCTGATCCGGATTCTCCAGGAGGATGCGCTTGTAGTCCTCGATGGTGGTGAAGGTCTTGCCATCATGCGTGACACCGCCCTTCTCCACATCCGGCCCGCGATAAATGGGGCGGCCTGAGTATCCGACGATCGGCACGATGCCAGCCTTCGTGCGCGCTGAGGCGCGGTAGAAGTCGCGGTAACCTCCGATGGGATCAAAAGACTCAAGAGCGAAGCCAGGGGGATCAATGTGCTGATGGCAGGAGTTGCACGCGGCGATGTTGCGATGCTTGTCGAGTTGCTGGCGAATCGTCGTGGCACCACGGATGTCCGGCTCAATGGCCGGCACATCCGGTGGTGGCGGTGGCGTGCCCGTGCCGAGCATGTGCTCAAGCACCCACTTCCCACGCAGCACCGGTGAGGTGGTGGTGCCATCCGCCGTGACTTTCAGCACACTGCCATGCGTCATCACCCCACCGCGATGGGAACCCAGTGGCAGGCTCACCCGGCGAAACTCAGACGGAGCTGCCGAGGATGGAAGTGTGGATGACTGCGCTTTCGAACTCTCAAAGGCTTCCACGATCCCATAATGCTCCGCGAGCCTGCGATTCACCAGCGTCCATGATGAATCCACGAACTCGAGCACGCTGCGATCATTTTGCAGCACATCATCAAAGAAGCGGCGTGTCTCCTCCGGCATGGCCCAGAGTAGCGTGCCGTCAAAGTCGCCGTAGAGATTGGGATCAGGGATCGTGGCATCCATCTTGCGCAGTTCCAGCCACTGACCGGTGAAGTTATCCGTGAACCCTCGGGCGCGTGGAGACTTGAGCAGACGCTCAGTGTGGGCGCGCAGGACATCAGGCTTCGTCACATCAGCGGCCAGCAGTTCGGCATCCGGTGGCAGCGAAGTGAGGAAATAAGCCAGACGATTGGCCAGCGCATGGTGATCCAGCTCGCCTGGTGCTTCATGGAAGAACAGGAACTGCGGCGAGGTGAGCACGCTCTTATAACCAAAAGTCATCGCATTCACAAAGCTCTCGCCCGCATCCAGCTTCGCGTGGACTTTGCTGATGAAGTGCACCAGCGCGGCCTCATCCACCTGACCTCGGAAGGCCCGTGGAATGAAGGCACGCAGCAGCTTGTCAGTATCTTCCTTCGGCGTTGCGCTCACAGGTTCCAGCGGATCATTGAGCCATTGATAGATGTTGGTGCGCTTGCTCCAGTCCTGGGTCCTTTTGCCCTCAGCCTTGGCTTTAACGACTGATCTCGGCATCAGCTCAGCGTCGCCAAAGAGCGTGCGATAGGCCGGCGTGGGAAACTCATTAATGGGCCCTTCGATCTCGAGCCACTCGATGAGAAACCCGGAGCCATTATGCTCTTCGATCGGCTTCTTGGTCGCGCGGATGTCCCAGTTCATCTGAAGCTGCAGCACAAAGGCCTCGCCTGCATCGAGCTCGATCTCCGTCTCGATCACACGCGGTGCTCCGGGCGCGAAGTCCACCATCTCCCGGACCACCGGCGGCTCGCGACCACGATCCACGGTGCAATACGAAACGAGCACCGGCACATTCGCCTCACCCACCGCGCTCGCGAACATGCGCACCTTGTAGCGACCTGCCCCACTGACATGCGGCGTGCAGACGAGGCCGTAACGCGGCAGCTTGCTGTAAACGACCAGCGCATCGCCTTTGATGTAGCAGCTGCGCGTGAGCGTCTGCTTGAAGTTGTTTCCCGTGTCCGCGATCTGGCGACCGGTGCGGCGGTCACTCACCGGCAGATGCGGATGCACCGGTATCGCTGTGGTCACCGCCTTCTCCGCCGCTTCTTGATACAGCAGCAGATGGGTCGAGGACAAGTCCAGCACGGCGCTCACATTGTCAAAACCACCCGCGCTGTTTTCTTCCGGCAGCACCTCTTTCAGCTTCACCCGTGTGCCTACAAGCTCGCGCACGGTGTTTTCATACTCAGTGCTGTTCAGGCGGCGCAAGGCCACGCGTCCCTGGGCGCGCTGCCTCTCCAAAGAAGCCGTGTGCAGCGACTCGCTCAGAGTTTTGACCGCCTCATCCCGCAGTGCTGGCGGAGGCTGGTCCGATTTCTTCGGCGGCATCTCGCCCGCTGCCATGCGGTCATGCACCTTGATCCACATGTTCATGCTCACCTCCTGATCGAGCCGCAGCTTGCCCTTCTGCACGTCCTCACCGTGGCACTCCAAGCAGTGGCTTTCGATCAGCGGTTTCAGCTTGTCTGGAAGCGATGCAGGCGCGGCCAGCGCAGAGGCGCTGAAAAGGCATAAAGCGGAGACGACGGAGCGGACAGGCATGGGAGGCCGGACTTCAACGTCTGAGAAGCCCGGACCTTTGCTCAGATCCTGCCCAATCCACCCTAAAGCAGCATTGCTGGACTCTCCACGCGACCTCAGGTTTTCCTGGAAGTCTTCACGCTTCTGCCCGTTTCTCATCCTCACGCCATGAACGCACGACTTCTCCTGCCGCTGCTCGCTTCGCTCCCACTCTTGGCCGCCGAGCCGCCAAAGGACTTCGGCCCGCTCAATACCTACAACGCAGTGACCATGCCGGACGGCACGCTGGAGTCGTTTCACCGCCGCGCTCTGGATGGTAAGGTGCACATCTTCCGCCAGCGCTCCACGGACAACGGCGCTACCTGGAGCGAGAAAGAAACCGCGCATCTGCTGTCCGTGGAACCTTGGGGCGGCCCCATCCCGCTGCTCGCGAAGAATGGTGAGCTGCACTTCGTCGTCACCAAACTGCGCGGTGATGGCCGCAAGCCGAACGTCTCGCGGTTCATCGACCTCTATCATCTGAGCTCCACCGATGGCCGCACCAAGTGGACGGAGCCCCAGCGCATCTATGAAGGCTACTGCGGATCGTTGCAGGGTGTGTTCCAGTTGAAAAGCGGCCGCATCCTCGTGCCCTTCGCGGACTGGCTGCCCAATGTGCCGAGCACACCGCCTTCGGGTCCAAGCGTGACCACCTGTGTGTATTCTGATGACCTCGGCAAGACATGGAAGCGCTCAGAGGCCAAGCTCACCGCCCCTTGTAACGATGGCTTCAATGGAGCGAACTACGGCGCCTGCGAACCCGTGCTTATCCAGCTCAAGGACGGCCGTGTGTGGATGCTGATCCGCACGCAGGATGGTGCCCTGTATGAGTCCTACTCTAAAGATGGCGCGGAGTGGTCGGATGCGCAGCCTTCGCGCTTTCATTCCTCGAACTCACCCGCCTATTTGGTTAGGCTTAAGGACGGTCGCATCGTGGTTTTTTGGAACAACGCCGAGCACTGCGAGCGCGTCGGAAAAGATGGCGTGTATTCAGGTCGCGATGCTTTGCACGCAGCCATCAGCAGGGACGAGGGCGAGACCTGGCGCGGCTTTCGCGAGGTCTATCGCGATCCCACGCGCAATGCTTCTCCACCCAAGGATGGAGATCGTGGCACCGCCTATCCTCACGCCACCTTGGCTGACAAAGGACGCAAAATCTACCTCGTCTCCGGCCAGGGCTCCAGCCTGCGCCATCGCTTCCTGATTGATCCAGAGTGGCTCATGGAAACCACTCAGACTGAGGACTTCTCCAAAGGCATCGATGCCTGGCATCTCTACAAAGGAGTCGGCAAGCCGGAGCGCTGGTGGCGTGATCGCGTGCAGGGTCCGCAGCTCATCCCCCATCCCGACAAACCTGACGCCAAGGTGCTGCACATCCGTCGTCCCGATGACAATGAGCCCGATGGTGCCACCTGGAACTTCCCGGCAGGCGTCTTCGGGAAGATCACCCTGCGGATCAAGGCGCAGGAAGGTTTTGCAGGCGGACAGGTCAGCCTCGGCGACCGCATGTTTGATCCTTGTGACAACACCGGTGACAACCTCGCCTGCCACAAGCTGACACTGCCGATCAAACCCGGCAAATGGCATGAGCTGACTCTCGAGTGGAGCGGCGAGTATTGCGTCTCGACGCTTGATGGCGAGATTCTGGACACCGCTGAGGCAAGCTTCGCCTATCCCAATGGCCTCAGTTATCTGCGACTTCGCTCCACCGCGACGTCCAAGGATCCAGCGGGCTTCCTGGTTGAGTCCGTCAAAGCAGAGGTCACGCACCCCTGAGAAAGCACACCCAGCCTCTTCACAGCCTTTGAAGAAACGACCATGAAATCCATCCTCCTTGTCCTTTTATCATCGTTCGTTATTCTTCAGACCTCGCTCGCGGCCGATCCACCCAAGGTGAGTGTGACGAACATCCGCCGCGTCTTCCACAATGGCGAACACAATGCCTTCACGGATCTCGTTCGCTTCAAAGACCAGCTCTACCTCTGCTTCCGTAGCTGCCCGGACGGTCATATGGTTTTCAACACCGCCTCAGTGATCATCCTGCGCAGCGCCGATGATGGCGCGACATGGACACAGGTGCATCGCTTCAGCGTGAAGGACCGCGATACGCGTGATCCTCATTTCCTGGTCTTTAAAGAACAGCTCTTTGTCTATGCCGGCACCTGGTGGTCGGGTCCCGGCAAGCTTGACCGCAAGGACTACGACATGAACAAGCAGCTCGGCTACGGCGTGTCTTCCGCCGATGGCACGAAGTGGAGCGAACCGACACTGCTGGAGGGCACCTTCGGCTACTACATCTGGCGCGCCGCCACGCATGATGGCAAAGCCTTCCTCTGCGGCCGCCGGAAGGCCGGTTTCGCCGTCCAGGTCATGGGCGAGCGTGGGCACAACCAGTCTATCATGCTCGAAAGTGATGACGGTATCATCTTCCGCCACCGTGCCTACTTCCAGGAAACTAGCGGCAACGAAACCGCCTTCTTCTTTGAGGCCGACGGCAGCGTGCTGGCCCTGGACCGCAATGGAGGCGGCAGCTCGATGCTGTGCAGCGCCAAACCACCTTATACCGAATGGCATCGCCGTCCGCTCGACCGCTTCGTCGGCGGGCCGTTGCTGGTGAAATGGGGAGATCACATCCTCGTCGCTGGTCGTCATCAGACGAAGGATCGCGGCCCCAAAACCTCCCTCGGCTGGCTGGTCGGTGACAAGTTCCAGGAGTTCGCCGAACTCCCTAGCGGCGGTGATAACTCGTATCCAGGTTTCGTGGAGCTTGCGCCCGGCAAAGCTCTTGTCTCCTGGTATTCCAGCCATGAGAAAGATGACACGGGCAAGACAATCACGGCCATCTACATGGCTGAACTTGCCTACTAAGAAGTGTGATATGAGTGATAAAACATCCTTTCTAGCCAGCCTTTGCATCGTCGCATCCGTGGCTGTCGCGGCACCGGCGGATAGCACGGTGATCTCTGCGGGAGGAGAGACCTGGAAGCGTCACACGATTGATAACACCTCGCGTGGTGCGGATGGTGTGAAGCTGGGTGACATCAATCAGGACGGGCTTCAAGACATCGTCACGGGTTGGGAGGAAGGTGGCGTCGTGCGTGTCTATATGAATCCCGGCACTGCCAAGGCACGTGAGCCCTGGCCGCAAACCACGGTGGGCAAAGTGAAGAGCGTCGAGGAGGCCATTTTCGCCGACCTCGATGGCGATGGAAAGCTGGAGGTCATCAGCGGCACGGAGGGTAAAGACTGCAAGATCTACTGGCACCGCCCAACCAATGATGCTTGGAAGACAGAAGCTTTCCCAGTCACCGCCGGAACGCAGATGTGGATGCAGGCAGCGGCGCTTGACCTCGATGGCCAGCATGGAACAGACTTGCTCGTCGCATCTAAAACCAAGAATGCGGCGGTAGGCTGGCTTCAATCACCCGCCAAGGCGGATGATCTGAATGCCTGGACCTACCACAAGCTGCGTGATGGCGGCTGGATCATGTCTGTGACGCCGCATGACATGGATGCGGATGGTGATCTGGATGCCGTCCTCACCGATCGCAAAGGCGAGCGCACCGGTGTGTTCTGGCTCGAGAACCCGGGGGCTGCGGCGAATCGCGATCACGCGGCATGGAAAGAGCACACCATCGGTGCGCTGGGCAAACAAGTCATGTTCGCGGATATCGGCGACGTGAATGGCGATGGTCTCGCGGACATCGCGGCTGCGGTAAAACCTGTCGAGATCGTGCTCTGCCTTCGCCAGAAAGAGGGTGGCTGGCAGGAACAGATCCTCACACTGGATGGCGCGAATCTTGGCGATGCCAAGGCCGTCAAGCTTGCCGACTTGAATGGCGATTCCCTGCCCGACCTGGCCTTCACCTGCGAGAATGCCAAGGGCGAGCGCGAGGGCATCGTGTGGCTGGAGCAGCAACTCGGCGGACCTTGGAAGCAGCGCACACTCGGTGGCCCAGAGGGACTGAAGTATGACCTCATGCAGACTCTCGACCTCGATGGCGATGGTGACCTCGACATCATCACCTGCGAGGAGCGCGACCAGCTCGGCGTGATCTGGTATGAGAATCCGCATCGTTGAGCAAAGGTCGCCCCTTTCGTGCCGTATTGATCAGCCCCCCGATGCGGTTTTGTCTCACCAGTCTCCTTCTCAGTGTGTCGATCCTCACGGCGGGTGGTCTGTGTGCGGCTGATAAGACTCTTAGCTACAACCGGGATGTGCGGCCGATCCTCGCCTCCAAATGCTTCGCCTGCCACGGACCGGATGAAGACAAGCGCGAGGCCGATCTGCGGCTCGATGTGCGCGGCGAGCATTTTGATGACAAGGCCATCACAGAGCGCATCGACACCACGGATCCGGATGACATCATGCCGCCGCCGTCCTCGCCCAAGCCACTCACGCGCGACGAGGCGAACATCCTCAAACGCTGGATGGCCGCTGGTGCGAAGTATGAGCAGCACTGGTCTTTCCTGCCCATCCAGCACTCGAAGGCAGCCGCTGGCATCGATGGCTTCATCCGCGCTGAATTGCAGAAGCATGATTTGAAGCCTGCCGCGCGTGCCAATGCCGCCACGCTGATCCGCCGTGTGTTCCTGGATCTAACCGGCCTGCCACCGAATCCCGCGGACATGGCCGACGCAGCGAACTTCACCGACGAAAAGTATGCCGCCCTGGTGGAGCGCTTGCTCGCCTCGCCACACTTTGGTGAGCGCTGGGGCCGCCACTGGCTGGACATGGCGCGCTATGCGGATTCAAACGGCTTCCTCGGCGATGGCCTGCGCAAAAACGCCTACTTGTACCGCGACTGGGTCATCCAGTCCTTCAATGACGATCTCCCTTTTGATCAGTTCACGATCCAGCAAATCGCCGGCGACCTTCTGGCTGAATCAGCAATCAGCAATCCAGAATCAGGAATGCTCGGCACTGGCTTCCACCGCAACGCCGCGCTGAACACCGAGGCGGGTGTGGACAAGGAGGAAGCGCGTTATCAAAACCTCGTCGATCGTGTGAATACCACAGGTCGTGTCTGGCTCGGCCTAACCGTAGGTTGCGCGCAGTGTCACACGCACAAGTATGACCCGATCACGATCCGGGATTACTACAGCTTCTACGCCTTCTTTGACAACACCGAGGACCGCGATGACCCGAAGTCCCAGGCTCCCGTGCTGACGGAGGTGAGCAAGAACCGCCGTCAGACTTATGTGCACATGGCGGGTGACTATACGCGCAAAGGCCCGGACGTGATGCCCACTACGCTTTCCGCTCTGCCTGCCAAGACCGGCTCCACTCGTCTCGAGCTCGCCAAATGGCTTGTCTCACCTCAGAACCCACTGACCTCCCGCGTGGCCGTGAACCACATCTGGAGCAAGCTCTTCGGCACAGGCCTCGTGCGCACACCAGACGACTTCGGCACCAGCGGCGAGTCACCCTCGCATCCTGAGTTGCTGGACTGGCTTGCCACTGAGTTCATGCGCAATGGCTGGAGCCGCAAACAGCTCATCAAGCTCATCCTCATGAGCGAGACCTACCGCCAAAGCAGCAGCATTTATGATTTACGATTTATGATTTATGATTTGCCCGCGAACGCAGGTGTTTCAGAAATCGTAAATCATCGATCAAAAATCATAAATCAGGTCGATCCACTCAACCGATTGTTGTCTCACCAAAACCGCATCCGCCTCGATGCCGAGATCCTGCGCGATTCCGTGCTCGCTGTCAGTGGCCTGTTGAAGCCCGGCATCGGCGGCCCCAGCTTCCGTCCACCCTTACCGGAGGATGTCTTTGATGTCGGCCGCTCGAAGAACTGGCAGGTCAGCCCGGGCGATGAGATCTACCGCCGCAGCCTGTACATCATCACCCTGCGCAGCGTGCTGTATCCGACGCTCACCACCTTTGACGGACCTGATGCGGCCGATGCCTGCGTGCGGCGCGAACGTAGCAACACACCCCTGCAGGCCCTGACCATGATGAATGAAGCCGTGTTCGTCGAAGCCGCGCAGTCACTGGCCTTGCATGCTTTGAAAAGAGGCTCCGCTGATCCCTCGAAGCGTCTGCAAACCATCTTCAACCTCGTTCTGAACCGCCAGCCTCGCGCTGAAGAACTGGATCGTCTGCAAGCCTTTCACGCCGAACAAAAAGCGCGTGTGAATGCGGGTGGCCGGGAGTCTCTTCGCATCCTCGGCAGCCATGAGAAGGAGGTCTCACCGAAGGAAGCGCCTGAAGCCGCCGCCCTCGTCTCGACCGCACGAGTGCTCATGAATCTAGATGAGTTCATTAACCGCGAATGAAGCAATCCAGATGATCCGACTGAAACATCTGCTTCTGACTCTGCTCGGCACGGCGTGCCTGAGTATCGGCTCCATATCGGCTGCTGATCGCACCTTCAGTCTCAGTGTGCTGGAGATCCCTGACATCCAGCGTGGCGCGGGACTGGCCATCATCATGCGTACGCCTTCGGGCAAGACATGGCTCTATGACACCGGCACGGCACATCCGGAAAAGCTGTCGTCAGATGGCTGGCTCGCGAAGTTCAATGCGGGACGCGATGTGGTCGCGCCAGGGCTGAAGAAACTGGGGGTGAGCAGCATCGATGGTGTCTTCATCAGCCACGCGCACTACGATCACTTTGGCGGACTGCTGTGGCTGAAGGATCACTTCACCATCCACAAGCTCATCGACTGTGGTTATGTCTTCCGCAGTGACAATCCCGACGACTTCGTCGGCACGAACAAGTCTGAGCTCGATCACTACGATCAGGTGCGCGATGAGTTCAAGGCACGCGGTGCCCACATCACCGCGCTGGCTGGCGAGACTCTGGACCTTGGTCCTGATCTGAAGATCGAGGTCATCGCACCGCCGAAGAGCTACTTCCAAGATCCAAAGATCAACACGCGGCAGAAGCATGACACGCCTTCGCACTTCCTGGTGAACGCGAACTCGCTCGCGCTGCGCATCCAGTTTGGTGACATTGTCTTTCTTCTTCCGGGCGATATCCAAACTGAGGATATCGAGGCCAGTCTCATGCCCTTTGTGGATCCTGCGAAGCTGAAGTGTCACATCCTCGTCGCGCCTGGCCACGGCATCCATCCGATCCCCAAAGCCTTTGGTAAAGCTACGCATCCCGAGGTCTCTATCGCCAGCGTGTTCCCACGCTATGCCCGGGGCATCCGCTCCACACCTGATCTGAAGAAGCTCGGCACCAAGACCTACGTCACAGGCTTGAATGGTGACGTCCATGTTGTCACCGATGGCAAGACCTATGAGGTCACCACCGGTCGCAAGGACGACGCCACAGCGAAGGAACCTGCCAAGCCCTGAATCACCATGTCCCCCTACGAACAGCTCATCAACCAAACCCGACGCGATTTCCTCGCGACGAGTTCGTGCGGACTCGGGACGCTGGCTTTGGCATCACTGCTGAAGCAGGATGGGTTGCTGGGAGAAGAGGCAAGCATGCCGGCGAATCCACTCGCCACGCGCATGTCGCATTTCGCGCCGAAGGCGGAGCGCTGCATCTTCATTTTCCTGGAAGGCGGCCCCTCTCAGATGGATCTCTTTGATCCAAAACCGCTGCTGAACAAATACGATGGCCAGCCGCTGCCTGACTCCATCGTCGGCAATGCGAAGTTTGCCTTCCTGCAAAAGGACTCCGCGACTGTGATGGGCACCAAGCGTGTGTTCAAGAAGCACGGCAAGTGCGGCATGGAGATCAGTGATCTGCTGCCGCACATCGCCACCTGTGCGGATGACATCGCGCTGGTGCGGTCCATGCACACGACTCAGTTCAATCACCTGCCTGGCCAGCTCATGCTGAACTGCGGCGCGGCTTTGCTGGGACGTCCGAGCGTCGGCTCATGGGTCACTTATGGTCTCGGCAATCTCTCGCAGGATCTGCCTTCGTATGTGGTGATGGTCAGCAAAGGGCGCGGTCTTCCAGGTGGCAGCTCCACCTGGTCCAGCGGCTTCCTGCCATCCTCGTATGGCGGTGTGATGTTCCGCAATGGCGCCTCGCCTGTGCTGAACCTGAACAATCCCGATGGCATCACGCCCGAGATGCAGTCCGCCAGCATCAACGCGCTGAATGACCTGAACCGGCTGCAGCACAAGCACATCGGCGATCCCGAGATCGCGGCGCGTATCAACAGTTACGAGCTAGCCTTCCGTATGCAAAGCTCCGCTCCGGAACTGGTGGATCTCAGCGGTGAGTCGCAAACGACACTGGATGCCTATGGCGTGGATCGCGATGAGCCGCCCATCAAGAGCAACCTCGGCGGCATCGGTAACTACCAGACCTTCTCGCGGCATTGCCTGAATGCACGACGCATGGTGGAGCGCGGCGTGCGCTTCGTGAACATCATTCACGCCTCCTGGGATCATCACAGCGCTCTCGATCCCCAGCTCGCGCACAATTGCCAGATGGTGGACCAGCCCATCGCCGCACTTCTGAAGGATCTGAAACAGCGCGGCCTGCTCGATACCACACTTGTGGTTTGGGGATCCGAGTTCGGGCGCACAGCGCTAGGAGAGAATCGCAAAGGCTTCAAGAAGGTCACGGGCCGCGATCATCATCCCGGCGCCTTCAGCCTCTGGATGGCGGGTGGCGGTGTCAAAGGCGGCCAAGTGTATGGTGAGACCGATGACTTCGCCTGGCATGTCGCGCGTGATCCTGTGTCCATCCACGACTTCCACGCCACCATCCTGAATCTCTTCGGCCTCAACCACAACAAGCTCACCTACCGCTTCCAAGGCCTCGACTTCCGCCTCACCGGCGTGAATCCCGCGAAGGTGGTGAAGGGCTTGATTGCGTAGCCGAAGGTTTCATTTACTTCCCGCTCTCACTGAGCTCCATATCAATCGGGATGAAGTCCTTGATCTCCCAAACCACCGGCGAACCTTTGCGCTGTTTGGCGAGCCAATTAAGCGCGGCTTGATGTACGATCTCATGACCGCCCTCAAAGAGGGTGACACGCGTGTTTCCGCTGATGGCGCGGAAGATCGGCGGGTGAATGCCATACACAGGATCAGGCCCTGCGGCTGGCCATCCCGACGGAAGCTTCTCCGTTGTGTAGAAGGCCTCAATACCTGCCGCATCGAGCCGAGCGTCGGGTTTCACCGCAGCATTGTAGGCGCGTAGCGAGTGCTCGAAAGGCACGCTGCCAAGGCGACCATCATGAATGCCATGCGAGATGTCCAGCGGCACGGAGGCGGCATTGGCGAGACAGCTTTCCGGTGAACGCCTCCAGGCATCGGCATCATCCTTCGCGGGGACCTTGCCGAGAGCAGCGACGATGTTCTGCGCATAGCGATCACTCTTGCCATTTTTTGTATGCTCCGCATGCCAGCAGGCAATATCGCCGAGCCCGCACCAAGCGCTGACGCCGGCCCAGATTTCGGGATGACGTCCGGCCATGAGCATCGACATGTGTCCGCCACCGCTGACGCCGATGAGATAGATGCGGCTCTCGTCCACGGCGGTCTGTTTCTTGGCCCATTCGACCGCCTCCACGATGTCCTGCACAGCGCGATCACTGCCCAGAGCCTGCGGCGTGTTGTTCGGCCCACGGAAATCCGGATGCACAAAGGCCCAGCCCTGCGCGATGCACCAGTCTGCATAGACCGTGTCGCCACCTGCTGAGGCATAGGTGCTGCTCCAGGTATGCAGGCCCACAAGCAGCGGCTTTTTCTCCGTCGAGTCCGGCGCGAACCACATGGCCTTCTGCTCAACTCCATCACTGACCGGAATGCTCACGGGCTTGACAGACGCAGGCCAAGTGGTCTGCTTCTTCACTGCAGGCACAGTTTGAGCAACAACGGTGAGCGAGATGGCGAGGCTGAGCAGAAGAAGAACACGGATCATGATCAAGTGAGAACGTGACACAGGTGACGCTTTTGCCAAAAGGCTTGATCTTTAGAGACCTTCTGTGCTGCTCTGTTCTCATGCCGATCCAGATCCAACCCGCCCAGCCTGATCATCGCGATGATCAGGCGAAGCTAGTGCATGCCTCGTTGGATGTCTGGCATCGCACGCGGCTGAACATGGACCGCTTTGGTCGTGCGTGGGAGCCGTTTCGTTTCCTGGTCGATGCCTATGCGGAGCTGGATCCAGGCTGCAGTGTAATGGCGGTGGATGAATCTGGCGCTCTGCTCGGCACAGCCTTTTATCATCCGCGTGAGACACATGTCGGAGTGGGTGTGGTCAGCGTGCATCCGGATGCCTTCGGGCGCGGTGTCGCACGTGCCATGATGGAGGAGATCATCCGCATCGCCGAGGGAAAGCCGCTGCGTCTTGTCTCCAGCGCGATGAACCTGGACTCCTTCTCGCTCTACACGCGGCTCGGCTTTGTGCCGCAGGTGACCTTGCAGGCTGTCACGCTTCAAGTTCCGAAAGACGGACTTCCTGGCGCCAGCACACGCCTGCGTGCTGCCACGATGGCCGATGTGCCTGCCATCGCGGATCTGGAGATGCGACTGAACGGCATCCGCAAGGAGAAGGACTATCGTTTCTTTGTGGCGAATGCCACGGGTGGCTGGAGGCTCTCGATCATCGACAACCCTGATGGCTCACCCGCAGGATTTCTGGCCGCATCCGCGCATGCGAATGATCGTCTGCTAGGTCAAGGAGTGGCTGAGGATGAAGCGACCATGCAGGAACTGGTTCACGGCACCCTCGACCAGCATTTTCGCGACTCGGAAGCTGTTTGGCTCATCCCTGTGGGATGCACAGGACTTGTGCGTCAGGCCTATGGCTGGGGTGCGCGGAACCGCGAGACACATCTCTTCAATGTCCTCGGTGATGCGCCACCCATGCGCGGCATCACCATCCCCACCTTTCTTCCAGAAAGCGGCTGAAACAAAATAGACTGGAGAGCGGAATGCCGGGGGCCGTATGAATGCGTCGTGCAACGCATGACAACTTCCATGAGATGGCTGCCTCTCCTCCTTTCCATCCTCGGAGCCTTTGCCGGTGCTTCCGCTCAAGAAATCATCATCGAGCCCAAGACGCTGCATCTCGGCAAGGCAGGTCAGTTTGAGTGGGACACCTTCAAAGACAAGCCCGTGGACGCTGAGCGCCTCGATAGACGTTTCACGACCAAAGCCAACACCACAGAAAATACACTGCGCATCTGGCAGCGTGATGTGAAGCTCGGCTGGCCGGTGATGCTCAATGGCCGTCGCCTCGGCACACTGACGACCGCGGAGACGCCCCTGGAGTGTGTGATTGCCTTGCCTCCAGGCTCACTGCGTGACGGTGAGAACGTCCTGGTCATCGATGCGCCTCCAGGCCTGGACGACATCGAGGTCGGTCCCGTGTTTCTTCACACCAAGCCCGTGAATGAGGTGATCGGAGGCGTAACCATCAACGTGATTGGCGATGACATGCCCTGCCGGCTCACGCTGACACGGAAGGACGGCACTCTGCAGCCTCTGCGCGCTGAACCTGCAAGTGATGTGGCTGTGCGCACGGGTGTCGTTTATACCAAGAATGGTCGCGCAACGATCTCCGCGCCTCCCGGTGACTATGTGCTTCATGCAGGCCGCGGCTTTGAATGGAGTGTGCAGCGCGTGGAGCTGTCATTGAAAGCAGGCGAGATCAAAGATGTGCCGGTGAAGCTCAAGCGTGAGGTGGACACAAGTGGATGGATCGCGGCCGACAGCCATATCCACACGCTCACGCACAGTGGTCATGGTGATGCGAAGATCGGGGAGCGCATGCTGACCATTGCGGGAGAAGGCATCGAGCTCGCCATCGCCACGGATCACAATCATCACACGGACTATGCACCCGTCGCGGCGAGTGTGGGTGTGGCACAGCATTTCACCTCCGTCATCGGCAATGAAGTCACGACGAAGCAGGGCCACTTCAACATCTTCCCGGTCGCTGCTGATGCGAAGCTGGTGGATCACAACGAACTGGACTGGGCCAAGCTCGTCCCGGCCATGCGCTCGACCCCTGGAGTGCAAGTCATCACACTGAATCATCCGCGTGATCTGCACAGCGGCTTCGTGCCGCTCGGTGGTGTGCAATTCAATGCGCAGACCGGCAAGCATCGCCATGCTGAAGCACTCAAGATTGATGCGATGGAGGTCATCACCTCCGGCGCGATGCAGTCAGATATTCATCTGCTCTTCCGCGACTGGTTTGCGTTGCTCAATCGCGGGCATCGCATCGCGGCGGTGGCTTCCAGTGACACTCATGACGTGAATCGCTTCATCCTCGGGCAAGGCCGCACCTATGTGGCGGCGAAGGACGACAACGTCACGCAGCTCGATCTCGATGAAGTGTGGCGCAGCTACCATGAAGGTCGTTTGCTGGTGAGCTTCGGCCTGCTGGCGAATCTGAAGGTAAACGGCCGCTTCGGTGTCGGTGATCTCGCCACGGGGCTTGGCGATGACATTGAAGTGGAAGCCATCGTCAACGGACCTTCATGGGTGAAGGCAGACCACATCGAGCTCTTCGCCAATGGCATCCGCATCCGCGAACAAGCGCTCGATGACTCTGGCAAGGCTGGAGAGAAAGCGCGCATCGCCTGGAAAATGCCGAAACCTGCGCACGATGTGCATCTCGTGGCCATCGCCACAGGCCCAGGTGTCACTGAAGCCTTCTGGGAGATTCCGCGCCCCTATCAGCCAAGCAGCAAGACTCTCAACCCGCGTGTGATTGGTGCCACCAATCCAGTGTGGTTGGATGTCGATGGCAGCGGAAGCTTTGATGCCGCCTTCATCATTGCACAAAAGCTCGTGGAGAAGTTTCGCCATGATCCCGCGATGCTTGAGGAAAGCCTGAAGAAGCATGACGAGGCTGTCGTAATTCAAGTTCGCGACATCCTCCCGCGCTGATTCAACCACCATGAAATCGACTCTGCTTAGCCTGTTGTTCGTTCCTGCCACTCTGTTCTCCGCAGATGCACCGAAGCTGCGTGCAGGCGCTGCGGCGGTGGACATCACGCCCACACTGTTCCCCATGAACATGCCCGGTGGCTTCAGTGCGAACATGGCGGAGAAGGCGCACGATCCCTTTCATGCACGTGCGCTGGTGCTGGATGATGGCAAGACGACGCTGGCCATGGTGGTAGTGGACAATCTCGGCGCGGGTCCGGATGTGCTGAATGAAGCGAAAACCATCGCCGCCGAGAAGACAGGCATGTCGGTGGACAAGATGCTCATCAGCTCCACGCATACACACAGCGGTCCGTCATTGAACACACGCAGCGAACCTGCGGCCGCCTACTACAAGAAGTTCGTCGAAGGTGTGGCTGGTTCCATCATCCAGGCGCATGCGGCCTTGAAATCAGCCTCGGTCGGCATGGCCGCGCATCCGCTGCCGGACGAGGTCTTCAACCGCCGCTGGTATCTGAAGGAAGGCAAGATGCCGCTGAACCCCTATGGCCGCTTCGACCGCGTGAAGACCAATCCAGGCACGGATCCCAACGTGATTGATCGTCCCGCAGGTCCTACCGACCCGGACATCACGGTCATCTCCGTGCAGGGTGAGAAGCGGAAGCCGCTGGCCTTGTTCGTGAACTACTCGCTGCACTATGTCGGCGGAGCACCAGGTGGGGAGATGTCTTCGGACTACTTCGGCGAGTTTGCCCGTGTGGTGCCATCGCGCTTTCGTGCGGATGAAAGCTTTGTCGCCATGATGTCCAACGGCACCTCGGGTGACATCAACAACATCCCCTTTGGTGCCACACGTCCTCCACGCGAGCCGTTTGAGCAGATCCGCATCGTGGCGCAGAAGGCCGCAGACACCGCGTGGTTCGCGCAGAAGAAGATCGACAAGCATCAGGGCGATCTGCGTCTCGGCATGCTGCAGCGCGAGATCACGCTGAAGTTCCGCAAGCCCACGCCACAGCAGTTGGAAGAGGCCAAGCTCATCATGGCCATCAAGGACAAGGCCGAGATCGAGAAGCTGCCGAAGCGCGCGACGAACTACGCTGGCAATGCGGTGAATGCCGCCGAGCGCCCCGAGGAGACTCTCACGGTGAAACTGCAGGCCATCCGCATCGGCGACTACGCGGTGTGCGGCATTCCGTTTGAGACCTTTGTCGAGATCGGCCTGGACCTAAAGAAGCGCAGTCCCTTTTCGCAGACCATGGTCATCGGCCTGGCCAATGGCAAGCACGGCTACCTACCCACCCCAGAGCAGCACAAGCTCGGTGGCTATGAGACCTGGCTGGGCACGAACCAGGTGCAGGAGGACACCTCCGTGATCCTCACAAACAACCTCCTGGAGATGCTGGCTGAGCTGAAAAAGGCCGAGTAGTCCGAGATCCCATTGTTGGTTATTCGGCACAGCACGCAGACATTTCTTGCGTGAAGGCCCGGCTTTGGGTTTGATTCCCGCCTCATGTCCACTCCCGCTCCCGCCCCTGCCCGCAAGCCCTGGTATCGCATCCTGTATGTGCAGGTGCTTGTGGCGGTCGCGCTGGGCATCACCCTCGGCTACTTGTTCCCCGAGCAGGGGAAGGCGCTGAAGCCGCTGGGAGATGCCTTCATCAAGCTGATCAAGATGATGATCGCGCCGATCATCTTCTGCACGGTCGTGCACGGGGTGGCCTCGATGGGAGATTTGAAAAAGCTGGGACGCGTGGGCGGCAAGACGCTTCTCTACTTTGAGGTCGTCTCCACGATCGCACTGCTCATCGGTCTGGTGGTCGTGAATGTGCTGAAGCCAGGCGCTGGCTTTCATGCCAATGCGGCCGAGCTCGGCGCCTCGGCGGCAAAAACGGCGCATGAGTATGCGGACAAGGCGCACGGCCTCAGCACCGTGGACTTCCTGCTGAACATCATCCCGTCCAGCTTCGTCGGCGCCTTCACCAGCGGTGATCTGCTGCAGGTGCTCTTCATCGCCATCCTGTCCGCCTTTGCGCTCACGCACATGGGCGAGCGCGGCCACTGTGTGCTGAATGTCATCGAACGGACTGGCGAGGTCTTCTTTGCCATCATGGGCATCGTGGTGAAGGCCGCGCCCATCGGTGCGTTTGGCGCGATGGCCTACACCATCGGCAGCCACGGCATCGGCGCGCTGGGGAAGCTGCTGTATCTCATGGTCGGCTTTTATGTCACCGCCGGCCTGTTTGTCGTGTTTGTGCTGGGTGGCATCGCACGCTGGTGCGGCTTCTCGATCTTCAGCTTCCTGAGATACATCAAAGAGGAGCTGCTGCTCGTGCTCGGCACCAGCTCATCCGAAACCGCGCTGCCGCTGATGATCCAAAAGCTGCGCGGCCTCGGCTGCGCGCCTTCCACCGTGGGGCTGGTGGTCCCTACGGGTTACAGCTTCAACCTGGATGGCACGAACATCTACATGGCCATGGCGGCCGTCTTCCTGGCGCAGGCCACGGACACGCCGCTGGACATCGGGCAGCAGATCAGCCTGCTGGTGGTGGCCATGATCACCTCCAAAGGCGCGAGCGGTGTCACGGGCGCTGGTTTCATCACCCTGGCCGCGACCCTGGCCGTGGTGCCAGGCATCCCCATCGAGTCGCTGGCGCTCTTGGTCGGCATTGACCGCTTCATGAGCGAGTGCCGTGCCCTCACGAATCTGGTCGGCAACGGTGTCGCCACCGTCGTCATTAGCCGCTGGGAGGGGGAATTGAGCGCCGAGACCCTCCGCGCGAATCTGAGCCAGTTGGTCGAGCCCGCACCGCCGCCGACCCCAGGCTGAAGCGGGCCGTCTGGAGGCCTCATGCGGCGGCTTATTCCCAAAAAAGGAGGACTTTTTGACAGGGGAGTTCGGGCCACGGGTCTTGACTCGGGGGCGTAACTCTTCATCTCCCTTTCAGCATGTCTGCCGATCCCTCCGCCCCCACGCCTGAAAAGCGCCCGATCAACCCCTGGACCCTCTGGATCCCGATCATCATGATCGTCATGGGTGTGGCCGTGCTGTACAATTATCTGATCTTTAGCTCCATGCAGAAAAAGGAGGACAAGATCACCCTGTCTGACGGCACCGTGCTCCGCCGCCCTCCCTTCATGGGCCGGCTGGAAAAGGACATGGAGTTCACCGAGCGCAACGGGCAGAAGGTGCACCTCGCTGACCTCAAAGGGAAGATCGTCATCGCCTCCTGGGTCTTCACCCGCTGCCCGCGTGGGTGCGCCGGGGTGATCGCCAAGCTGAAGAAGCTTTACGATGAGTTCGGCGGCAATCCAGGCGTCCAGTTTGTCTCCTTCACCCTCGATCCTGAGGACACACCCGAGATGATGCAAAAGTTCGCCCGCGGCATCGACATCAAGGACACCGACCACTGGTGGTTCCTCAATGGCGACAAGGATGTGGTGAGGAATTTCATGACCTTCTCGCTGAAGTTCCGCCCAGTGCAGGATCTGCCCGAGGCGGACCGCCTGACCCCGGATGACAAATACATCCACGACCTTCGCGTGGCCATCGTGGACCACCAGGGACATGTGCGCGGCCTTTATGATGTGATGAACGGCGATGCCGAAACGCAGAAATTCTACGATGACCTCATCCGTACCGAGCTTCGCTACTTCCTGGAAGAGCAGAAGAAGGCACAGCCTTGAGTCATTACGTCCGTTTACCCGCTTGATCCTTGGTGATCTTGGCTCCAGGGCTGCTTTACAGAATTCCCCGCCCTCATCATCGACTGCCGGTCCCTGTCAGCTTTCGTCATGAATCCCGAAGACCTCCCGAAACTCTACACCCTCTTCAATGCCTGTGCGCTCCTGCACATCATCCTGGGCGTTGTCCTGATCAAACAGAAGCAAAGGACCGCGCACATCACCAGCATGATCATCGCGCTGCTCTTCTCCACGGCCTTCCTGGGTTGCTACCTGTATTATCACTTCACCGTCGGTCACGTGAAGTTCGCGGGTGATGGCTGGAGCCGCCCTGTCTACTTCACGCTGCTGATCTCGCACGTGCCGCTGGCCGTGCTGAACCTGCCCATGATCATCATGACCGTCATTCCCGCCCTGCGGAACCGGTTCGACAAGCACAAGCGCATGGCCAGGTGGACCCTGCCGATCTGGGTCTACGTCAGCATCACGGGCATCATCATCTACCTGATGTGCTACGAGTGGTTTGGCCCGCCGATCCGGGGATGACAAGGCTTGCCTCGGGCATGCGCATCCATCAGTCTCAGAGTCATGAGCATGCGCTTCCTTGTTTTTTCCCTCCTGCTTGGCCTGGGTTCACTGCACGGCGCTGATTTGCCTGAACTTCGTGTCTCGGCGGACAAGCGGCATCTCGAGACTGCGGATGGCAAACCCTTCTTCATGCTGGGGGACACCGCCTGGGAGCTCTTTCACCGGCTCGACCGCGAGGAAACGCAGATCTACCTGAAGAAACGCGCCGAGCAGGGGTTCAACACCGTCTTTGCCGTGGCCCTGGCGGAGTTTGAGTTTCATCTGCCGAACGCCGCCGGTGAGCTGCCACTGGAGAACAATGATCCCACGAAACCTCGCGAGGCCTATTTTGCCCATGTGGACTGGGTCATCGACGAAGCCGCCAAGCTGGGCCTGCGTACAGCCCTGCTGCCCACCTGGGGTGACAAGTGGAACAAGAAGTGGGGCAAAGGTCCGGAGATTTTCACGCCAGAGAATGCGGCGGTCTTCTGCGAGTGGCTGGGCAAACGCTATGCGGACAAACCGGTGGTCTGGGTGCTCGGAGGAGACCGACCGATTGAGAATGACACTCACCGCGCCATCATCCGGGCCATGGCTGCAGGGTTGAAGAAGGGTGATGGAGGCAAACATCTCATCACCTTCCATCCTCAAGGCCGGAAGAACTCCTCCGACTTCTGGCCTGATGAATTTTGGTTAGACTTTCATATGTTCCAGAGCGGCCATGCCCAGCGCTTCTTCGCGAACTATGACATGAACGCGAAGAACCTGTCTCTGCCAGCTCTCAAGCCCACGCTGGATGGCGAGCCCTGCTACGAGGATCATCCCGTGCGCGGACTCATGAAGGACGGCAAACCCACCGAATGGTTCGATGACAAGGATGTGCGCGTGGCCGCCTGGCGCAGCGTGCTCAGCGGAGCCTGCGGGCATGTCTATGGCACGCACAGCATCTGGCAGTTCCATGATCTCACGAAGCGAAAGCAGCAGACGGACGCACGCACGCCTTGGAAAGAAGCGCTCGACCTGCCGGGAGCCAACCAGATGGGAGTGCTGCGCAAGATCATCGACAAGCAGTTTTTAACCGAGGGTCTCGACTGGACCAAGCTACGCCGAGATGACTCCCTGGTCACGCTGAACGGCATCGAAGTCACTTCGGAGAACAAGCCGATGGCCGCCATGACAGAGGATGGAAATCTTGCCGTCATCTATGTGCCCGGATACGCCAAGAACGGCCTCTTCTTCAACGGCCACAAGCAAATGGGAGGCGGCATCCCAGAAACAGCCATGGCACTAGACCCCGTCACAGGAGATTTTCTCTCCGCAGCGGCCACCGTGTCAGGGGCCGGACCTGTTTACATGCCGATGCCAAACCTGGGCAAAGAACCCTGGAAGGGCGACTGGCTGCTGGTGCTAAGGAAAGCGAAGAAGTGACAATGAACTGAGATGTCGCGACTATCGTGAATACTTCTTCGCCTTGTCGAAGCGACTTCTGCGATCTGCCTCTGACGCCGGCGAAGCACTTGGCACTGCCTTGATCTCTTCAGGAGCCGTCTTCACATCCACCTTGCGCGTCTTGAGCCTTTCCTGATGCTTTGCCGATGCGACGGATGCTTTCGGCATTCTTTGTTTGGCCCATCCGACAAAGGCCCACTCGGGCATGTGCCATCCGGTGCGCGTGACAAGCGCCTCCACAAGCATGAGCACCAAGGCAGCGAGCAAGAGCATCGGCTGCATGTCCGCGAAACGAGTGATCTGTGGACTGCGCCAAGCCTGGCTGAGATCCAGCAATTCACGACCGCCGCTGGCCAGCGACGTGCGACGCAGATCCTCGGCGCGGGATTCATCAAAGGCCCACTCCGTGCTGCTGCCGAGCAAGGTGGGGCCAAAGCTGATGGCACTGCCGCCGAGCTGCACCGCCCCACGCACCATCTCACCTTCCATCAACGTGACGCTGGCTTGATAGTGCCCGGGTGAAAGACGCTCCCAGGCCAGTTCATGCGAGTCCTTGGCCGCGCTGCCATGAGCCATCAAGATGCGCGGTGGCTTCGCCTGCAGCTTCGGTTCCCACTCAGCATCATGCATGAGGTCGATGGTCAGCTGTCGGCCTGCCAAATGATGCTTCAAGCCAACCCCCGGAGGTAGTTGCTCACCCATGAGCCAGCGCACGAGGGTCTGGAGAAAGTCACCATACTTTGGCCAGGCACGGATCTTGGCGGAATGTTCACCGCCGAGAGGAAAGCTCACCGCTGCCGTGCGGCCGATGCCACGCTGCCCATAGGACACAAGCGGTGCGCTGTATTCATCCTTCGTGATGAGGCCCTGGCTGGCCCAGTCACGCAGATAACTGAGATTATAACCATCGGCCTCAGGCAGCCATTCCATGCCCTGACCGCTGATCTCAAACCAGCCGCCCGCGCCCTGCGTCTTCACCGGATCCGGGATGAAGGCACTGCGCGCCACGGCCACGGTTTCCTGGCTGAAGATGCTGGGCAGTTCCTCCGCCTTGTCCGTGAAAAACAGCCGGCCCTTGCCACGCTTGGCGATGTCTTCCAGCAGGGCTGCATCCACATCACTGCGCTGGCCGAGAGCGATGACGCTGACGGTGCCGTTGCCCTTGAGGATGTCATCGATGAGCCGCTTGTAGTCACCCGGTTCCTCCGAGTCCGCAGCATCAGAAAAGAGGATGATGTGGCGCTGTCCCGCAGGTGCCGTCTTGAGCTGGTCCCAGGCGGCCTTGAGACCCTCATAAACATAAATGCCGCCTCCGGTGCTTTCGATGCGGCGCACGGCACTCTCCATCTTTTCACGATTCGGTCCCACCTGCTGCAGCGGCACCATTTCATGCGCGCTGCTGTCCACGGCAAACACCGTCAGCAGATCCTGTGCGCCTAGAAAGCGGATGGCATTCCCCGCGCCTTCGTCTGCTAGCTGCATCTTTGTGAATCCGTTCGCCACCGTCATGCCCATGGAGCCACTGCGGTCCATCACGATGGCCATGGCGACCATGAGCTTCCGATGCTCCTGCTTCATCTCCATGGACACGGGCAGGAGAGGATCGATCGCCGATTCAAAGTAGCCTCCCGCCGCGAAGCTTTTCTTCCCGCCTGCCATGAGCAGGCTGCCACCTTGCTCACGCACATAGAAGTCGAGCGCGCGAAGGAAATCAGACGGCAGCTCAAAGGCGGGCACATTGTTGAGGATCACGCACTTCACGCCCGCGAGTTGGCCTGGACGCAGGTTTCGTGTGTCCGTCACCGTCTCGACCGTGAAGCCCTGGCGCTGCAAGGTGGGTGCCACCGGATCATCCACATACGAGCTCAGCAAAAGCACACGTGGTCCGCCAGCGATCTCAATCATCGCCTCATGGCGGTTGTTGCCCAGATGCGCATCTTTCTCGGGTTGAATCAAAGCCTCATAATGCGCCACGCCGGTGGTGATGAGACGATCCGTGAAGCGCAGACGACCGCTTCCCAAACGCACTTCTAGTTCGGCAGAGCGCAGCTCCTTGCCATCGCGCAGGATCGTGATCGGAACCTTGCCATCGCGCGAGCCTTTAACCTCCACCTCAATCATGAAGGGCTCGCCCAACTGCGAGCGCGAAGGCATCTCCAGCGAGGCCACGCGAAAGTCCGTGGGCTCGGGATCACGAACAAGCCGGTAGTCCAGCTCCACACCTTGGCGCACCATCTTCTCCGCGATGCCCGTGAGCGGCTCTGTGGCATAGCCATCCGTGAAGGTCAGCACGCGTGCGGGCCTGTCCCTGCCCTCCTTCTGCGCCAGCGTCAGCGCTTGAGTGATGGCCATGCCCGTCTGGGTCGAATGGCGGTTGCGCTCATACAGCTCCGCTCCCTCGGCACCCCGGCGCATGACCTCGGTGGCATAGTTCAGATAAAAGACACGGTCATTGGCTCCGCGATGCTTCTCCAGCAGCTTCTCCCACTCCGGCAAACCTTTGGCCATCGGCTCCTCCGCGGACACGGAGGAATCCAGCAGCACCCAGAGGTCGATCCCGTCCTGCAAGCGCCGCCACTGGGGCTCCGCCAGTGCTAGCGTGATGAGGACCAGCAGGATCACCCGCAACGGCTTCCAGACCCCGAGTCGCGGCAGCATCCATCCCGCGAGCAGCAGGATGGGCAGAAGCGCAAGCCATTCAGGGTGGCGTAGAGACATTCACCCTTTCTTATCTGGAAATCGCAGTGGCGTCTATGCCGAGGTGAAAATCATCACACCTCACGGCGCCATATTCTCCTCACCCACGATGTGGCCTGAGAGAATGGGAGAGGTCGGACTCGTGCTGGTTGGGAGAAGGAAATGTCCGTGGGCCTGCTCATACACGGGATTGAGCAGGGCGCTGAAGGTGCCGGGACGCTGGCGGTTCTGGGCCGGGTTCAGCGGGTTGATGTCCATTGCCGAGCCGGAACCCGTGATGATGCCGGTTTTTAGGTCCATGCTGACCTTGATCTGATGAGGGTTTGCACTGCCTTGAGGCATGGAAACGATATTGCCAGCAGCTAGAGTGAAGGTCTGGACGAAGGGCACGGTGAGGCCCCCTCCAGTAAACGTCAGGCGGGCATTGTCTGGAGCGATGCCGATGCCAAAGACCATCTGTCCCACGGTGGGTGCCACGTATCTGCCACCGCCGCCAAAGAGGGTGTGCACCGGAAATCCTGCGGCATAGCTGCGCGAGACGGTGCCGGAGACCTTGAACCATGTCAGCGAGGAGGCGCCAGCAATCGTTTCATCCAGGTTGAATGCGCCCTGAAAGGAACCCGCATTTCCATACAGCATGGCATGGAACCGGAAGTCGCCTGAATGGCCTAGTCCATAGGAACGGGTGATGGCAGTGCCATCCGCGAGACGTGCGACCATGGTGCTCAAGCCCGTCGGAGAAACAGTCAGCGTGTACCAGGAAGCCCCCTGGGGGTAGGCGCTGTTACCGATCAAGGCGGAATTGGGAAGGGTGGTCATGTTCCAGCGGCCCACATAGTCGGCAGAGCCCCCCACAAGCGAAGCTGCAAAAGCCACGACATCAGGAGGTAAGAGGGAAGGATCCGTGAGAGTGGCAAGGAGGATGTTCGTGGGATCCAGCTCAAACCGGAGATGAAGCGGACCATAAGGCGCCCGGCGGACAAGAGGGACGAGTCCCGAGGGGCGCGAACCAGGCTCAGAAGAAGCACTCAGCCGTCCGGTGAATGTGTGACTGTGAACGCCGCGCGTGATCGTGCCTGAGTAAGTTCCGGTGGTGGTGGTGGTCAAGGTCAGCATGCCGCCAAAGCCTCCATTGTAGAGATCGCTCCTTGGGACATAGCCATTGAAGGTGCCGATGGCATAGGCTGGCAGCCCCTGCACATCCCAAACGATTTCCACTGGCACACTGCCACCCACGCTGTTGCTGGCGATGATGGTGATCACGTAGTGGCCCGCCTTGTTCGGCGCACCGATGATGCGCGCCGTCTTGCTGTCAAAGGTCACTCCCGGCGGCAGGCCGGTGACGGTCCAACGGGTGACTTCATTGTCCGCTGTGATCTGACGCTGCAGGGCCTCACTGACGGTGATTGGCGTGTTCAAGCTGGCTGCATCCACCACGGGACGGCGACGGATCATCAGACCAGCCGGGATGGTGTTGATGTGGGCGAGGATGGTCACCGGAGGGTCTGTGTCCTCCTGCGGAATCGTGGCGGGATCAAAGAGGCTGACGCGGCAGTAGTAGTCGTCTTCATCCCTCGCCGCCACATCACGGATGGTCAGGACTGCCGTGGTCACACCCGTGACACGCCCGTTGTTCACCAAGGGGTCCACGCTGCCGCTGCGGAACCATTGGTAAGCCAGATAGGCTCCAGAACTGACCACGCTGAAAGTGGTGGTTCTGCCCTCATTCACAAAGGCGGCCGGCACCTGACGCCGCACGATCGCCACAGGGATGGGAGCTGAAAAAACTTTGCCCCATTTGTTGCCGACGCTGTGGCTGTAGACACCTGCATCCGTGACCTTTAGACCGATGTTTGGCAGTGTGGTGGCCGTCTGCTTGGCGATGACCTTCCCATCCTTGCTCCACGCGCGGCTACCCCCTTCGCTGGAAAGAATGGAGCTTGCGGCCAGGGTGACGGGCGAACCTTCCGCGAGAAGATGAAAGCTGGACTGGGAGGTGATTTGCGCTGCGGGAGCAGCCGTGCCAGTGATCTTCAAGGTGGCCAGATCGAAGGTCCCGTTTCCCTCGATCTGATAGTCCGTGATCTCCAGTTTCCAGATTCCCTGGGCTGGCTCTCCCCAGTGACGCATGGAGGTCAGATTGATGTTCGGATAATTCGCGCCAAGATCCCAGGGCGAGGGAGAGATGAGTGTGCTGGTCACTCCCGAAGGACTGCGAAGAATGACGCCCAGGTCACCTCGGTAGGAGTGTGTGATGTCCAAAGTCACAGACACATTCTCCACACGCATCGGCTGAATGGTGCTCATGTCGACATTCGCGACCACCGTGCGGCGCTTTGGTTTCTTGGGCGGCGTGACAATGGTCGACATCTTCGCGCGCTGCGGGGTCGAGATGGGCGGCTTGCCATCATAGCTGAGAGGCACACCCGGGATGATGGTTTTAGACACCTTGACCTCCGGCCCCAGGGGCACCCAGGCCAGCGCCATGTCCACGGCGGCCTTGGCCTGCACGAGGCCACCACCGTAGTTGTGATGATGCTTGATGGGAGGCAGCAGTTCATTCCCCGCGATGCCTCCCGTTCGTGTCACCCACGCGGCGGAGTATGGCTCGATCTTGAGAGAGGAGCGTAAAAGGATCTCCTTCACGTCACGCCAGCTCAGGTTTGGATTCGCCTGCAGCATGAGAGCGCATACGCCGGACACCACCGGGGCTGAGAAAGACGTGCCCTGCAGGTTGCGAGTATAGGTATAATTGTAGTCCTCAATGTCAGGGATCGTCGGGTTGGGATTACTGCCCGCCAATCCGGACAAGTCTGAGCTGACCATGTGCAGAGATCCTCCGCCGGAAGGGCCGACACAGGTCAGATGAGCACCCGTCTCACTATAGATCGCGAGCTTGCCTGTATTGGTGAGGGCACCCACAGCAATCGCATGAATGTCATTGGCCAGCCCACCCTTGTTCCCCTGTTCCAGGCTGGCGGTTCTGCCATTGCCTGAAGACCATACCGAAATGATCCCCTTGCCTTCGCGCGCCAGCTTCGACGAGGTTTCCATGGCCTGGGTAAAAAGCGGTTCAGGCGGGACAAGCTCCGCAGGACCTGTGACCCAGCCCCAGCTATTGTTCTTCACCTGGATGTGATCGTTTCCAAACGTGACGGACATCGCAATTTCCGCATCGTCCAAGTCGCTGCCTCCAGGACCTCCGAGCAACCTGAAGCCGATAAGACGAGCGCGGGGCGCCACGCCGATTCCACCCAGAAGATTGTTGCCAGCGGCGGCCACGATACCAGCAACGGCGGTGCCATGGTAACCATCTGGCTCTGCCGCGCCAGGCTCTGGATTATCGTTTTGACCGAACCAGTTCCAATGTCCTAGCGCCTCCACATTAGCCTGCAGATCCGGATGCGCCCGTTCGATGCCGGTGTCCACAATGGCCACATGAATGCCATCTCCCTGATGCTGATCCCAAACTTGGGGAACCTGGGCATCCATGCCCTTCAGCCCTTTTCCCTGCCCTGTGTTTTGCAGGTGCCACTGCTGGCTGAAAAGCGGATCATTAGGCGCTGCCGTGACCCGGGCAGCTCTTTTCAAAAGCGGTGTGATCGAGACCACCTGGGCTAACGAGGCAGCCCTGGAAATCGACGCCAAGGCCTGCCACGGGCTACCGTCTTGACTGCGAGTGATCAGATGCCTGGGGGCATACGACGGGCGTTCCAGCACTTCCAAACCTGTGGTTCTCAGGTCCGGCGTGGCCGTTTGCTCAGACTTGAGCTCGACCAGCATCCTCCCCGTCAAAATACGCCGGGATGCTTCCGAAACGGGTCCTGCCTCCGGATACAAAACAAGCGCCGGCCACGGCAATCCCTGGGCGACCTGAGCTCTTGAATAGGCGTGCATGGCACGGGCGTCCGCCTGGGGGTGAATCGACCGCACGCCCTCTCGGCCAGAGGTCATCTCATACATTTCGTTGAGTGCCAGCCGATAACGTCGCACCACGCCGCTGCCTTCCTTAAAGGCTACCAGACCTGTTTCCAGCAGGGCAGTGTCGGGCTGGGCGTCTGCCTTGAGAGTTGGGGAGGGGGTAAGTGACACCTCAGGCTTTGTCCCAGGCATCGTCACGGCATCCCTTTTCTCAATGGCGACAGGCGACTCGGAAGGTGGGGGATTAAACTCCTCCGAAGGTCGCTTCTCAGACACTCCTTGCAGCCACCCCAAAAGGATAGCGACTAGCAAAAGGAGTCCTAGTGCGCTGAGGCGGGGCCGGATGGACATGTGAGGATGCAATCCCATAATTTCCATAAACTATCCCCTCCTTCCAGCCGCATGCCACCTTAATTTATGGAAATAATTAACTCCTGGGCATTATTTGGCGACATACTTCGCTCGTTCCGGAGCCCATTTCCGTCGAGCGGTTAGCCTGAAAGCCACAGCCGAGGATGAGCATTTTAGACTCACTTTTCCACGCCTTCACCTCAGGCAAACAAGTCCATCACCGCCTTGCCGTTGCCATCTTCGGTGACGTAGAAAGGCCGGCCTTCGATCTCGTACTCCGTCTTCGGACTGATGCCCATGGCGGTCATGATGGTGGCATGCAGGTCGATGACACTGACCGGATTCTTCGTGGCGATCAGCGGCCGTTCATCGGCCGTCTCGCCATAGAGGAAACCCTTCTTGGTGCCCCCGCCAAACATGACCACGCTGGTGCCACCCGTGAAGTGACGATGCAGACCGTAGTGCTGAGCTTCCTCGATCTTGTCGACCTTAAAAGTGGCCTGATCGCTGGCGGTCGAGCCCGGCTTGCCTTCAATGAGCGCATCGCGGCTAAACTCGCTGGCGATGATGATAAGGGTGCGGTCCAACAACCCCTTTGCCTCCAGGTCCTGCACAAGTTGGGCGATGGGCCGGTCGATCTCATTGTGCAAACCAGCCAGCGTGTCATGCCCGCTCTTGTGCGTGTCCCAGTGGAGAAAGGGCACATATTCCGTCGTCACTTCCACAAAGCGCGCACCTGCCTCCACAAGGCGTCGTGCGAGCAGACAGCCACGACCGAAGCGGCCCGTGTCATACTTCGCATAGCTCTCCTTTGGCTCCAGCGTGATGTCGAAGGCCTCGCGCTCCTTCGCGCTGAGCAGGCGATAGGCATTGTCCAGGCTGCGCAGCATGGACTGCTGCTGGTAATCGCTCATCACCTCGCGGTTCGGGCTCTTGTCCACCAGTTTGCGGAAGAGCTTGTCACGATTCGCAAAACGCTGCGCATCCATGCCCTTCGGCGGCTTCACAGACTGCGCCGCTTCTTCAGGAAACGGCAGGTTCATCGGCCCGAACTCACTGCCAAAAAATCCCGCCGTGGTGAAGGCCTTCAGTTCTTCGCTTTCGCCAATGCCTTCCAGCCTCTGACCAACATTGATGAAGGCAGGCATCACCGGGTTGCGCGGGCCTAGCACCTTCGCCATCCACGAGCCGATGTGCGGACACGCCACCGTCTGCGGCGGCACATAACCGGTATGCCAATGATACTGATGACGTGAATGCAAAATGCTCCCGAGATCCGGCTGCACCGCACTGCGGATGAGCGTCGCCCGGTCCATTACCTTCGCGATCTCCGGCAGCCCGGCGCTGATCTTCACGCCATCCAGCGAACTGTCGATCGCCGGAAACGTGCTGAGCATCCTCTTCACCTCCAGCCCCTTCTCAAACGGCAGGTAGCGCTTCGGATCAAAGGTCTCCGGCGCCGCCATTCCCCCCGCCATCCACAGCAGGATGCAGGCATCCGCCTTCGCAGGAGGCTGCTTCACGGCATCCCCCGTCTTCGCCCAGATCGCCTGCGGCTCACCCGTCATCCACGCAGCCGTCCCCGCCGCAGCAAGCTTCTTCAAGAAGTCACGACGGACAAGGGATTCAGGCAGGGATGGGTCAAGGTGCACAGGGAGGAAACGATGGAAACAGGCGGGACTTGCGAGCTCAAGCGCGCAGAGCGTGTTAGATGGGCATGGCTCTGCATTAGAATAGGGCGTGACTATGACTAGGCGAAAGTCTACACTTCCCCTCTTCTATGCATTTTTACGGTCGAGCCAGACTCTGGATCCTCATCGCATGCCTCCTTGGTGCCGTGTTCGGCATGGGTGTGACGAAAGCCGGGGTTCTAGCCTGGGGGCGGGATGATCAAGGGCAGCTCGCATTGAACCGCTCCCTTTATGTGACGAAGCCGGTGATCATCAATGATTCCGGTGTGTTAGCCACCAAACAGGTCACCCGCGTCGTCGATGGATACGACCATGCCTTGGCACTGACCTCAGACGGTCTGCTCTTCGCCTGGGGTGATAACAGCCGAGGACAGCTCGGCAATGGAAGCACCCGTCCCGAAAACAGGCCCGTGCCTGTGGCCATGGACGCCTTCGAGAACAAAAAAGTCGTGGGTGTTGCCGCTGGCTGGCAATTCAGCGCGGCGTGGACAGAAGACGGAGCTGTCTTTGTCTGGGGATGGTCGGACGATGGAGAGTGTGGCGTCTTCACACCTAACGTGCTGAGTCCTCGTCTGGTCAACACCGGTGCACTGGCTGGCAAGGTCGTGACGAAAGTGTCGGCTGGAACTCGTTTCCTGCTCGCCCTAACCAGTACCTCGGAACTGGTGGGATGGGGATATAATCGAAGCGGGCAGCTTGGCAATGGCATGACAATCGACACGGAAGTGCCTGTTTCCATCTCCACCGGCACAGTGCTCGAGGGTTTGGAAATCACCGAATTTACAGCAGGAAACTTCCACTCCCTGGCGGTGTCTGCCGACGGACGTGTGTTCAGTTGGGGATATGGCGCGTTGGGGCGGACCGGAAACGCCCTGATCCCCGGGCTGGTGGACATGTCCGGGGCACTGGCAGGAAAAAAGGTGAGCAAGGTGACCGCTGGCTACGAGCATTCAGTGGCGCTGACGGAAGACAACCTTCTCTATGCCTGGGGCAATAACTATTACTACACCTATTTGGGCGACCCAACTTTCACAGCGGATTGGTCAGGCGTACCTCGCGCCTTGAGGATGGAAGAATTTGGCGTCCGGAAGATTGTTCAAATCGCCGCCGGGGTCAATCACAGCATGGCACTGGCGGACGATGGCACGCTCTATGTTTGGGGCTATGGCGACGTCGGGCAGTTCGGCAACGGACATAGGTCATCAGCGAGAACTCCTATCGAATCATTGCCAAGCGGAGGAAGAGTTGGCCGCACTATCAGCCGCCTGTGCGAGGATCTTAATGAACGGACTACCCATGTACTAACAACTGATGGAAAGCTGTTGGGGTGGAGCAGCGATCGTCAAGGACAGGTAGGTCACGGCAGCCCTGCATGGCGAAGTGAGCCTGCGGAGCTGATGCCGGAGATATACGATGAACCGACACGGCTGCAAGCTTCCTCGAAAGGCCCCTTCGTGGAGTTTCGCCATACCTATTCGTTGTTTCCAACATCCATGCACTCTGCCCGTCCGCCTTACAGGCTGACCGGAGGAACTCAAACCAAACAGGCGGAGGCAGGCATTGACCACCTAGTTTATATAGACTCCACGAATACTCTGAAAAGTTACGGTAGCAACACCTACGGTCAGCTTGGCGGTGGAACGGATAACACGAGCGACTCTGCAGCTACCGTGGTGACATCGGGTGTGCTGGCGGCGAAGAGTTTTTTCCAGCTTTGCGCAGGCGCGCACTTCTCGCTCGTCCTGACCACGGACGGAGGACTGTACTCCTGGGGTAAGAATGACCGAGGCCAGCTCGGCATAGGCATAGCCCCCAATAGCAATCAACCTGTGGCCGTGAATGCTTCAACGGCGCTCGCGGGCAAGTCCCCTGCCACCTTGGCTGCAGGTGATGACCATGTGCTGTGTGTCACATCAGACGGCGGTCTTTATGCCTGGGGCGCCAACGATCGCGGCCAGCTCGGCATTGGAACATCAATGGACCATCCCACTCCCGTGGAGATCCCGCGAGCGGGAGAGCTCGCTGGCGTGATCTTCACCAAAGTCTGGGCAGGCGTGACGCATAGCTTTGCGCTGACCTCAGATGACAGGTTGTTTGGCTGGGGTAGCAATGACCACGGTCAGCTTGGCATTGGCACCTCGTCATCCTCGGTCCTTTCGCCCACCCTGGTGTCTACTGGAGATTCCATGCTGGGGAAGACGGTGCAGAAGATCGCTGCGGGTCGCGACTTCACACTCATCCTCTGCACAGATGGCAGTCTTTTTGGCATGGGAGATAATCGCTACGGCTCGCTGGGCATGGGAGACCGAGAGAACCGCGACATACCTACAACCCTTCTCCGTGGTCAGTTGTACAGTGGTCGGACAATCATGGACATCGCGGTGACAAAGTCAGGGTACGGAGCGTTTGCGCTGACCAGGGCAAATAGCCCGAGTTTTGCATTCTTGTCTGTGACAAGACCTCCTCCCCAGAACAATCAATATATTGAGAGCTTTTTTGATGGTCGTCATCAACTCGGCTTCAATGACGCAGATGCCACGGTTCATTACCTTAGAATTTCAAGCCTCTCTTCCTCGCCGCTCAACCTCTCAAATGCCACTTTCACAGGGCCAGACGCCTCTCGGTTTTCCCTTAGTAGCCCACTTCCAGCTACTCTGGCCCCAGGATCAGACTTCTCTTTCTCCGTCAGTGCCACGGAAGTCACCTCCACTTCACCAGCCAGGACGGCGACCTTGCGCATCGAGACCAATGATCCAGCCTGCCCTGTTTATGAGCTGCCCGTGACACTGCGGAAGCGTCAGCCACGCATTGCCCTCCCAGTTGAATATACCACAAGTATCAATGTGAATTTGGGATCCCCGATTGAGCTGTCAGCCGAACTCAGTGACCCTGCTGATCTTTATGCATGGTATTTCACTTCCCAGAGTTCCTCAACCGGGTCGGAAATACTCGCCAGCTACCGGCCTTCTTTAAAGATCGCCGCCGCCACGATGAATCATTCAGGCACTTACCAGCTACAAGTCTACCCTGGCAGTCCCAATGACTACTACGACAACCGGTACTTTGTCGTCACCGTCCTGCCCACACCCGTCATCACGACCCAGCCAGAGTCACTGAGCGTGGCTACTGGAGGCACGGCCACATTCTCAGTCACCGCCACCAGCACCTCTGGCAGTCTGCGCTACCAGTGGTTCCATGCAGGGGAACCCATCTCCGGGGCCACGCAAGCCACCCTCATCCGGGAGATGGTGCGGCCGGCAAGCGCCGGGGAGTATGAGGTCAGAATAGCCAATGATGCCGGAACAATCAGCAGCCAGAAAGCCATCCTCACCGTCACGATGGGATTGCCTGGGTATACGGATTCCTTCACTGACATCGCCTTTGCCGGGGAGCCTGTGGTGCTGGCATCAGGCGCTTATGGTGCAGCTCCCCTGACCATCCAATGGAGCAAGTCTGGAAAGGTCATCAAAGGGGCTACTGGGGCGACCTACTCTCCTGCGGCCAAGATGAGCGCAGCGGCCATGGGCAGCTACAGCTTCACCATGGCCAATGCCCTGTCACCCACACCTCAACCCGGCATCACCGGGTGGCTGGGCATGATGACACGTGCGCCCGCCACAGCCAGCGTGGTCAGCGGCAAGGCGCTCTCACTCACGTGTACTGCCTCTTCACCGACAGGCACCTCTCTGAGCTATGAATGGCGCAAGGATGGCTCCTCTCTGGGGGGCGTGGCGAGTGTCTCCGGTCGTGGGACGAAAACGCTCAAGATCTCCCCCGTCAATGCAGCCACACACGCAGGGGCGTATGTGTGCCACGTCACCCTGATCACTCCGCAGGGCGCTGTCACTCGGCCACACGGGAGCACAGCCATGACCGTCATTGAAATCCCCTCGCTTGCACCCGCATCGACCGAACTGCCCACGGTGCGCGTGGGGCAGGTGATCAGTCATCAGCTTGTGGGCATCAAAAATCCTGTCGCCTACACAGCCACGGGACTTCCTCCCGGTATCATTCTGAATCGCAGCACTGGCCTGCTGACAGGTCGGCCTACTGCAGCCCGCTTCATCAAGGGAGAAAACGTGCCCTATAAGGTGCGCCTCACGGTCACGAACACGGCAGGCAGCATCACGCAGGAGATCGAATGGCTCGTGCTCCCGCCGCAAGAACTCACTGTCGGGCAGTTCTATGGGCTCGTGGGCCGTAGCTTTGCAACCAATGCTGCCCCTAGTTCTGAGACCAAGCTTGGCGGCTTCTTGAGCCTGGTGCTGGCCAACGCCAGCAGCAGTGCTGTGCTCACGCTTGGAGGCACCAAGTACCTGTTCGCGGCCCCTTGGTCACTCACCACCCTCGATGCCGCACCAAGGATGAGCCACACCATCGTCCGTCGGGTGCCATTAGCCAGCTTGATTCTTCAGCTTACTATCAATCCCACCACAGGTCAGATAAACGGGACGCTCAATGCGGGCAGCGAGGAGATGGCAGTCAAGGCTGAACGACTCACACCGAACGAGGCCTTGACCGGATGGTGGAACGCCGAAATGAGTGCAATCAAACCTGCGCCTTCGGGCACTCCTTTGGGCGCGAGCATCGGCTCGTTCAAGCTCGCAGCCAATGGTCTGGCACAGTGGACGGGCAAAATGGCAGACGGAGTTGGTGTCACAGCCGCGTCGGGCATAGGCTCAACAGGAAATCTTCCTCTGTATGTCTCGCTTTATTCTGGCAAGGGCAGTTTTCAATGGGGTGCGAAACTTCGCTTGGATGGATCCTGTTACGGCGATGGCTACTGGTCAAAGCCTGCCGGCGCAGGCGGTGCCAACTACCTGGAGGGCATCCCATTCCATCAGATCTTCCTCAGCGGTGAAAAATATGAACGCCCCATGCGGGGTAATCTTCTTGGTTATGCCGAAACGGCCAACAACGCCTTGATTCAGCTCAGCGGCGGTGTTCCAACACTGGTGAGCCAGACCTTCACACTCCTTCCCAGCCAAACGGCAAGCGTGTCGGCAAATGTGAACTCTATGACCCTCACGCTGACGCCCGCCACAGGCTGGTTCACAGGCACGTTCAAATCCACTGACAGCCCAGCCCGCTCAGGCACGCTGCATGGCTTGGTGTTCACTAGATCGCGGACTGGGATCGGGTTCTTTCGGCAGGCCCTGCCCCCCTCTGTGGATCCAAAGAAACCGGTGAAGTCGGGCTTGGTCGAGATCATGAACAATCCCTGATCCTTGTGCAGCAGGCGCTGTGGTGGAGCCCTTCACGAGGGAGACCCCCAACAACGGCATAGAATAGACTTGTCCCAGACAGATCGTTTGTTCACGCTGCACCCATGATGATGCGCTTTCTTGTGCTTCCCCTGCTGGCGGCTTGTTCTGTGCATGCGGGGCCGTTTGGGGACATCAAGCTGGACATGGAAAAGCTGCACGCGGCTCTGCGTGAGGCCGCCCTGAAGGTGGAGGAGAAACACTCTCCAAAACATCCTGAACCGCGTGGACTGGCCGGGCGGGTGGAGAGCATCCTGAACATGCCGGTCCCAGAAAAGCGTGACCGTGAAGGCGATGCACTGCTGGCCAGCGAGATGACGCTGCAGATCATCCATTTCGGCATCAATCCATCCCTCGGCGGACACAGCGGCATGCTGGTGGACAAAAGCCAGAAAGCACAAGCAGCGAACTACCATCGGCTCGAAGCCCTGCAAACCGAAGGCGAGGCGGACGTCATGCGCTGGCTGCAAATGACCGAGGCGGCAGGCGCCATGAAGGACGAGGAGAAGAAAAGCCTCTGCCAGGACAAGGCGGTGGCCGCCGCACGGGCACTCATCTCCCGTGAACCTGGCAATCCACAGGCGCATGCGCTGCTGGCCGATGCGCTGGGCTGGCGCGCGGGCCTGGAAGAGGAGACTTTGAAGTCACTGAAACAAGCTCTGAAGCTGGCCCCCAACCACCTCCTCGCCCGGTATCTGATGTATCGCCGCACGATCGACCAGGTGAGCCACGAGACATTTTCACGCCAGACCTCGCGGCTTGAGGACCGGCTGGGAGGCATGTTTGATAACCTAACCAAATCTAACACGAATCCACTCACCGAGGAGGAAATGAACGCGCTGAAAGGCCGGGTGGAGAAGTTCGTCGGCGAGTGTGACACGCTCATGAAGGAGTCCGTGGCGGCGGAGGACTTTGTCACCTTCTGCCGTGTGTGGGAGTCGCAGGTCGAGTTTCTACAGATGGCCGTGATCGCCAAGCTGCCGAGGCAGGCCCCCGCTGGCACTTCCGAGGAGACGCTGCGCGCGGTCTTCATGCAGGAAGGCGTCATGAAGCCCATGGGCCAGGTCCTGTGCCATACGGCAGAGTCAGGTGTGGCCCTGAAGTTGGCTGGTAATGATGCCGCACGGGCGGGTGCCGTGGCCATCTGCCACGCCATGGGCGTGTTTTTCAAAGCCGCTGGCAGCGGCCAGCCGCCCGCACCGGACAACCTCAAGTTCGTGCAGCTCGCCATGCAGCGTCTGAACGAGCTCGCCCGGCAATCGCAGGAAACTGAGGCGGCGCGGGCCTACGAGGCCATCGCCATGCTTGATGTGTTCATGGGCATGATCACCCAGAAGGAGCCCGAAAACCTCGACGCCCTCATCGAATCCCTGAAGCGGGATCCAGAGGGTTACCTGACGCTGACACTGCTCATGGGCCTGTCCAAAGACCGCGACGGTTCCAAGTCCGCCTATGCTCTTGCGGAGATTCAGAATGCCATCCTGCCCAGCGTGGCGAATCGCAAAATGTGCGCGGCGGGCGCGGCCCAACTGGAAGACTGGGACGCAGCCTTCCGCCACCTCGACATCCTTCGTAACGAAGCGCCAGATGATCTCGAGATCAAAGGCCAGCGTGTCGTCACCCTCATGCGGCAAAGCCAGAGCAAGGTGAACCTCGACAAGGCCGCCGCTCTCTATGCTGACATCAATGCGGACACTATCTTGGACAAGACCGCCAGCCTTGAGGCCGACACGCGGTCCATGATCACGCGCAATTACATCCTCTTCCTCGCTCTGCGACATCAGAAGGAGAATACGCTGGCTCTCCTTAATCGCGCTCAAGAGGCCAAGGTCGTGAAGCCCAAGGATGCCGAAGAAATTCGGGAGCTTCTTTCCAAATGACCTGCCCTCTTTTTGCTCTCTGGAAACATCACGAGAAAACGTTTCAACAATCCTCTACATCCTCCATGCGCCTCCCTTCCCTGCTGCTTGTCCTGGCACTCATCACTTCCAACGTTGCCGCCGCGCCTGATGCCGCCGCTTTGAAAAGCCTCGGCGCGAAGGTCACCGAGACAGGCGGCGTGATCACACAGGTACAAGTGAACTGTGACGCTTTCACGGAAGCAGACTTCCGCACGCTCGGCAGTTTCACCGCGCTGAAGAAGCTCTCCATCAGTGGCAAGACCATCACCGATGCCACGCTGCCTCTGCTTTCCAACCTTACGGAACTGGAGGAGATCAGCACGGATGGAGTGCAGCTCACGGATGAAGGTTACAAAGGCTTCACCGCTTTCACCAAGCTACGCTCGCTCGCGTTCTTCCATCCCGCCTTTCGCTCTGAGAAGTTCACCGGCAGCGGCCTCGCCTATCTCAAAGCACTGCCGAATCTCGAACGTCTCACCTTCGCCGGATCCACCGCGGGTGATGCGGCCATGGAAGCGATCGGCCAGCTCACCCAGCTGCGCGAATTTCGCACCTGGCACACGGCCCAGACCCAGGCGGGTAATGCGCATCTGGTGAAGCTCACAAACCTCCGTGGTCTGCGCATCGGCCAGCGTCTCCCGAACTGGGGCAAGGACTCGCCCGTGAGCTTTGATGAGTCCACCCTGGCTACGCTCGCCCAGATCAAAACGCTGGAGTCACTCGAACTTACCGAGGCACGCCTCACTGCCGCCATCATCCCGCATCTGAAAGCCCTGCCGAAACTCACGAAGCTGAAGATCCAGACGGTGGATATTTCCGCCGCCGATGTCGAGGCCATCAAAGCCGCGCTGCCTAACGTGAAAGTGGACCATGAGCCGATCTCTGAAGCCGACGTGCAGGCCACCCTGGTGAAGAAGCTGCGTTTGTGATGGCGGCCTCTGGCAGGCACTCAGATGAGCATGCGCAACCTACGCAAAAGGTGGTGAATGCTTTCATTTGACCCAGACTGGAGGGAAGGGAATGGCATGGAGTTCATTTGCGGCACTTTTGTGCTGCATTGATCCTTCAAACTCCCCTCCCCCCTCATGCAATCCCCCTTTATTGCCTCCGTCGGCGCCGTGGTGCCAGACTTTGAAATGGAAACCTATGAACCGAGCCAGGTTGACTTCGGCAAGGTCTCGCTCGCTGACATCAAGAAGGCTGGCAAATGGACCATCCTGGTCTTCTACCCGGCTGATTTCACCTTCGTCTGCCCCACGGAACTCGCGGATCTGGCCGACCAGCAGGCAAAGCTCGCCGAACTCGGCGCGCACGTCATCGCCGTCTCCACGGACACCAAGTTTGCCCACATGGTCTGGCGCAACTCGGAAGGCCTGCTCAAGAACGTGCAGTACACCCTGGGCGCTGACCCGACCGGCACCGTCAGCCGCCTTTTCGGCGTGTATGATGCCGCCACCGGCCTTGCCCTGCGCGGCACCTTCATCATCAATCCGGAAGGCCAGCTGGTCTCCTCCGAAGTGAACTTCTACAACGTGGGCCGTGATGCCGCAGAACTCGTGCGCAAGATGGAAGCCAACGTCCACCTGATCGAGAACCCCACCGAGGCCTGCCCGGCCAAGTGGACCCCCGGCGCCAAGACGCTCAAGCCTGGCAAGGACCTTGTCGGCAACGTCGCGGCAGCGCTCGCGGCTTGATCAGTTGATCCCTTAATTCCTGAAAGCCTTGCCGGCCCGACCGGCAAGGCTGTTTCTTTTTTGTCGAGAACGCTTTTCCATCGTCGTTGCTGAAGGTGGCATGATACGATCCCCTTCCCTCCTCATGAAAGCGCTTCTCTTTCTCAGTCTGCTGTCCTCTGCGGCATTCGCTGACACACAGACGGACATCGAGTATGCCCACGTCGGCGATCATTCGCTGAAGCTGGATTTGCATCGGCCGCCGCTGGAGAACCCGCCGCTCATTGTCTACATCCATGGGGGAGCCTGGCGCGCAGGCACGAAGTCAGATGTGCCTGTCGAATCACTGCTCGCCCAGGGCTTCGCCATTGCCAGCGTGGACTACCGCCTTTCCACCCGGGCCCAGTTCCCGGCGCAGATTCATGACATCAAGGCCGCGATCCGCTTCCTGCGGGCGAAGGCATCGCAGTTCCACATCAATGCCAGCAAGATCGGCATCGTTGGCTCTTCCGCAGGTGGTCATCTCGCGGCGCTCGTGGGCGTCACGAATGGCGACAAGGATCTCGAGGGCAAGGTCGGCGAGCATCTTGATCAAAGCAGTGATGTCGCCTGCATCATCAGCCTTTACGGAGCTTCAAATTTGCAATCCATCCTCTATCAGAGCACAGAGCAGGGCCTCGCCATGCGCGGACCCGCTTTGAGACTGCTGCTCGGTGATCTGCCGAACCAAAAGCCTGACCTCGCCAAGCAGGCGAGCCCCGTCGCGCATCTCGACAAGGCCGATCCACCGCTGCTGCTCATCCACGGCGATGCCGATCCCCAGATGCCGCCGCAGCAGTCCTCAGAATTCGCCAGAGGTTACAAGGAGGCCGGACTCACGGTGACTTATCTCACTCTCCCAGGCAGCAAGCATGGGGGCGATGAATTCTATGATGCGGAGCGGACCCAAATCATGGCCGAGTTCCTGAAGAAATATCTGACCCACTAGTCTTCTCATGCGCACGCTCTCTTTCGCCCTCATCGCGCTCGTTTCATCACTCCAGGCCGCCGAGCCATTGGAGATCAAGCTCTGGCCCGAAGGCGCTCCTGGCAAGATGCTGCCGCACTCGCCGGCCACGGAGGACTTCATCCGCACCAAGTCCGGCAAGAGCACCCTCACGGACATCCATGAGCCGACGATCACCGTGTATCGCCCCGAGAAGCCGAATGGCACCAGCGTCATCGTCGCACCCGGCGGCGGTTTTGTTTTCCTCTCCGCCATCCATGAAGGTACCCAAGTCTGCGAATGGCTGAACACCCTCGGCGTCACCGGCATCCTTCTGAAGTATCGCACACCCACACGTGACGAAGCCGCGCCCCATGAGAAGCCCGTGGCGGATGCCGCGAAGGCCATCAGCATTGTTCGTGAGAAGGCCAAAGAGTGGAAGCTGAACCCGAATCGCATCGGCCTGCTCGGCTTCAGTGCCGGAGGAAATCTGCTCGCTCACATCGCCTGTGATCGTCCCGCTGCGGCATCCTTGCCGAACTTCGGCGTCATGATCTACGGTGGCGGCTTTGTGGACTCCAAAGAGCCCACCAAGCTCAAGGAAGGCTTCACCGTTCCAGCCGATGCACCACCCATGTTCATGGCCTGCGCTCACGACGACGGCCAGAACCCTACCGCAGCGACGGTGCTCTACCTTGAATATAAAAAGCGCGAACTCCCCGCCGAGCTTCATCTCTTCACCAAAGGCGGCCACGGCTTCGGCATGCGGGATAACAAGCAACCTATCAACGCCTGGCCCCAGCGCTGCGCCGAGTGGATGGACGCGATGGGCTGGCTGCCGACGAAGGAGAAATTGTAAAGCTGCATCGCCGCAGAAGGAATGGAGTTCTTCGATCCCAAACACTAAGCCTGTTCATTCGTCACTTCCTCGCCATCATTCCACATCATGAGCATCGGAACCAAGAACCGTCTGAATCAAACCGGCACGACCTGCAAGGCGCATCTGCGTGAGCAGCATCCTCAGCAACTGTCTCTGGTGGAGGAATTCATCGCAGAGATCGAAGGCACGGGGAAAAGCCAGGATGCGACGAAGTGGAACCAGTTCACGGACGCGAAGCGCAGTGGCGCGGAGATGCTCCAGCGCGTGGATGCCGCTTTTCAGGCCTGGATGAATCCCTGAGGTGACAGGAGGGCGCAAGGGTTCCTCAATCCTGGCGTTTCTTCGTCCCTTCCATGCCTCCCCTTCGCGCTCTTTTTCTCGCCCCTCTTCTGCTCAGCACCGTCTTCGCGGCGGATGACTACGTTCCCGGCCCTGATTCCAAGCCGCAGGAAGGCGTGCCGAAAGGTGAGGTGATCAAGTTTGAGTTCGCGAAGAGCAAGATCTTCCCCGGCACGGTACGGGATGTGTGGGTCTATGTGCCGGCGCAGTATTCAGCGGACAAGCCCGCCTGTGTGCATGTGAACCAAGACGGCATCCAGTGGCAGGCGCCGGTGGTGTTTGACAACCTGATCGCGAAGAAAGAGATGCCGGTGACCATCGGCGTCTTTGTGATGCATGGCCGCGTGCCTGCACGGGATGGCAGCACGGCTCTGGATCGCTACAACCGTGCCGTGGAGTATGATGGTCTCGGCGATGCCTACGCGCGCTTTCTGCTGGAAGAACTGCTGCCGGAAGTGGAGACGAAGAAGACGAGTGATGGCCGTGCCATTCACCTTTCGAAGAGCGGCAATGACCGCTGCATCGCAGGCAGCAGCAGCGGCGCCATCGCGGCTTTCACGGCAGCGTGGGAAAGGCCGGAAGAGTTCAGCCGCGTGTTCAGCAGCATCGGCACCTTTGTGGATCAGCGTGGTGGCAATGACTACCCGGTGATGATCCGCAAGAACGAGCCAAAGGCTCTGCGCGTGTTTCTGCAAGACGGCAGCAATGACGCCAATGGCACTGGCGGAAACTGGTTCCTCGCCAACCAGGAGATGCTCTCCGCTTTTGAGTTTGCCGGTTACGAGGTGAACCATGTGTGGGGTGATGGCGGCCACAATGGCAAGCATGCCACTGCCATCCTGCCAGAGGCGATGCGCTGGATCTGGAAGGACTGGCCGAAGCCGGTCACCAAAGGAGTGAACTCACGCGCTCCGGTGATGGAAGTGCTCGGCGCGGATTCCGAATGGCAGGTTGTCAGTGAAGGCCACGGCTTCACCGAAGGCCCGGCGGTGAATGCGAAGGGCGAAGTCTTCTTCACCGACATCCCGAACAGCCGCATCCACAAGATCGCCCTCGATGGCAAGGTCACCGTGTTTGCCGAAGACACCGGCAAGGCGAATGGCCTGATGTTCGGTCCGGATGGCCGCCTCTTCGTCTGCGCCAGCGGCAAGAAGCAGATCCTGGCTTATGACGAAAGCGGCAAGGCCACGGTGATCGCGAGCGACATCGACTCCAACGACCTTTGCGTGACTCAGAGCGGACATCTCTACGTCACCGATCCGCCTAACAAACAGGTGTGGTTGATCAAGCCGGATGGCAGCAAGCAGGTCGTGGACAAGAACGGCAAGGACGAGATCGCTTTCCCCAATGGCGTGCGCCTCACCCCGGACCAGAGCCTGCTGCTGGTGGCGGACATGCGCGGGCAGTTCGTGTGGAGCTATCACATCGAGGCCGATGGCACGCTCAGCGCGAAGCAGCGCTATCATCATCTGCGACTTCCTGACGGCGTGATGGAAAGCGGTGCGGACGGCATGACCGTGGATGCGAAAGGCCGCCTCTATGTGACCACGCACCTCGGCATCCAATTCTGCGATCAAGCAGGACGCGTGAACGGAATCATCGCCAAGCCACAGCGCAAGTGGATCGCCAATGCCGTCTTCGGCGGCGCGCATTTTGACGAACTGTTTGTTTGCAGCACGGACAAGATCTACAAGCGCAAGACCACCGTCAAAGGCGTGCGTTCCGCAGATGCTCCGATCAAGCCGGAGAAGCCGAGACTTTGAGATTGGGATTCAAGTTCGCAGATAGTTGGCGTCAGCTTTGATTTCTTCACAAGCTGTCGTCCGACTGCTGCGTTAACCGCGATGCCTGTTTCAATCTCATGAGCGCGCATCCAACCCCACCCACCGTCAGCCGTCGTCGTTTCTTCGCTCTCGCCGCCGGCACCTGCGCGGCCTTGATGACTCAATGCTCGCGCCAGCATGGTTTGCACCGTGTCTCGCGATCTTCCAAAGCCCTGGGCACCACGGTCACGATGACCGCCTTGCATGCGAGTGAAGGCAAGGCCGGTGCGGCGCTCGGTGCAGCGTTGGCCGAGCTGGAGCACATCGAAAGCGTGATGAGCATTTACCGTCCCGAGAGCCAGCTCTCGCAGCTGAATCGTGAAGGCGTGCTCGAAAGTCCTGATTCCCTGCTGGTGGAAGTGCTGCAGTATGCCGCCGAGGTCGCGGAGCGCTCTGGTGGTGCCTTTGACATCACCGTGCAGCCGCTTTGGAAGCTGAAAGGCGCGCATCCCGATGCCGCCGCCATGGCTCTGGTGGACTGGCGCAAGGTGAAGGTTCATGCGCAACGCATCCAGCTGGCTCCTGGCATGGCGATCACGCTGAACGGCATCGCCCAAGGTTTCGCCGCGGATGCTGCCATGCGAGTGATGCATGCGCATGGTGTGGAGCATGCCTTGATCGATGCCGGTGAGTTCAGCGCGCGCGGGATGAATGAGGAGAAGGCCGCGTGGCACATTGGCATCCAGCATCCGCGCGAACGGGATGCCTACGCGGCTCTCACCCAGCTCGAGAACCGCTGTCTCGCCACCTCGGGCGACTACGAGACAGCCTTCAGCGATGACTTCAGCCGTCATCACATCCTGGATCCGCGCACCGGCCAGTCGCCGGGCGAACTCGCAAGCGTTTCCGTGCTGGCACCCACCGCGATGGCGGCCGATGCGCTATCCACCGCCTTGTTCGTGCTGGGACCGCAACGCGGCATGAAGCTGCTGCAAGGCTGTCCAGGCACGGATGCGCTCCTCATCCTCAAAGATGGCCGTCACCTCGCCACCGCAGGCTTTCCCTTCGCTGCCTAACCATGAAAACGACACGCATCTTGCTTTTCCTCGCTGTCGCGGCGCTGTGCCATGCGGACACGATCGAGCTTGCCAATGGCAACAAGGTCGAGGGCAAGGTCCTCGAAAACAACGCGGAGGCCAAGACGCTCACCGTGGAGTTCAGCCTCGGCGGCACCGCCACGAAGCGCACGGTTCCCTATGCGAGCGTGAAGGCCATCACGGTGAACGGCACGCGCACCGTGCTTGCTGAAGCCGCGAGTGCCACACTCACGCCCGAGGAAGTGAAGGCGCTGATCGAAAAGATCGGCCCCACGGAGCCTGAGGGGCTGAAATCCATCCGGCCTAACTATCCTAAAACACTGGATCTCTCCTGGCCGGAGAAGCCGGGCCAGGGTTGGAATAACCAAAAGAACGTGGGCCAGTTCATCTGGGACATCATCAATCCGAACTCAAGCCGCTGGCGCGAGGGTTTGAAGTTCATGCACGAGCTTCTCGACTCCAAGCCGGATGATTCCCTGAAACTGCGGCTGCAGAAAGAGATCGGGAACATGCACTTCCGCTTCTTCCAGGACTACGCGCGAGCCGCGTGGTGGTGGCAGCAGGCAGGCATCGGAGTAGACGATGGACCCGGCATTCATCTCGCGGAGTGTTACTGGCGTCTCGGCAGCAAGAAGATGGCGCTCGATTTCATCGGCGAGTCCAGCTTCCTCCAGCTCGATACCATCAAGCTCCTCGGCGACATGGGCGAGACCGACCGGGCGGTGGAGATGGCGGAGCAGTTCGATGAATATGATGCCTGGCTTCTTGCAGGTGACGCCTGCCGTCTGGCAGGACGTCTGCAGGAGGCCCAGACGTTTTACGAAAAGGTCATCAACGCGTCAGCCACAGGCCAGCAGGCCCAGCGATTGAAGCGCACGCAAGGCCGTGCCCAGGCCAGTCTGGATGCCTTGAAACTCTTCGAGCTCGCGGATGTTTCCAAGGTGGCTGACGGCACCTACAAGGACAGCAGCCTCGGTTATGAAGGCCAGGTGGAGGTCAGCGTCAAAGTGCGTGCGAAGAAGATCGAGGACGTCAAGGTCACCCAGCACAAGGAGAAGCAGTACTACTCCGCGCTCACGGATGTGCCTGCGCAGATCATCTCCAAGCAAGGAGTCAAAGGGGTGGATGCCACCAGCCGCGCCACCATCACGGGTGAGGCAATCATCAACGCGACAGCCAAAGCACTCGCCCAGGGGGTCAAATGAGGCTCGACCACTATCTTCCCACGCTCAAGCGGGCGAAGAAGGCGGACCGCAAGCCGCCTGGGAAGGTGCGCCGGGTGCTGGAGCGTATCGGCCCCACCATGGCCTCAGCGCCTCTGCGACGAGTGATTCAGGCGGTATGCTTGGTGACCTTCCTGGTGTCGTTCTTCTACGTCTGCTGGCCTTACACGGCGAGGCCGGCACAAGCCGCCGACAAACCCGCCAACGAAGCACAGCTGGATGCGCTGCTCGCAGGTGAGGCCCCCTGGCCATCGCACTATGCGGATGATCTGGTGAGGAAAGAGGTCATCCCTGCAGATCTGTTTCTGCGCATCGATCCGCTGGTGAGCTTGAGCACGGCCATCGCCTCACGAAGCTGGGTTTATTCACTGGTGAGCGCGGGCATCATCCTGCTGGCATGCATGCTCATCCCTCGCGGCTTCTGTGGTTACCTGTGCCCTTTGGGAACACTCATTGATTTGTTCGACTGGTTGGTTGGCAGACGTGTGAAACGCTTTCGCGTGAAGGGCGACGGATGGTGGGTTCACATCAAGTATTACATTTTGTTCGGCACACTGATCGCCGCCGCCTGCGGCGTGCTGATCAGCGGCTTCTTCTCGGCCATCCCGGTGATCACGCGCGGGCTGCTCTTTCTCGGTGAACCGGTGCAGACAGGCTTGTTGCGCGGCTGGCATCTCATGGTGCCGTTTCATGCCGGGCATGTGATTTCAGTACTCTTGTTTCTCGGCGTGCTCGGCCTCGGTCTGCTACGGCCGAGGTTCTGGTGCAAGTACGTCTGCCCCAGCGGTGCGGTGTTCTCCGTGGCCAATCTATTCCGCGTCACCGAGCGCAAGGTCGAGGACTCCTGCATCAACTGCCGCAAGTGCGTGGACATCTGCCCCTTTGACGCGATCAAGCCCGACTTCACCACCCGCACTTCGGATTGCACCCTGTGCCAGACCTGCGGCGGTGTGTGCCCGACTCTCTCGATCAAATTCGTGGATCGCTGGGACGTGATGAGCCTGAAGAAGAAAAACGATCCGCCGACCCATGAGACGCCGCTGGGACGTCGCGGATTTGTCTCACTTGCCACCGGTGGCACACTGGCTGTGGCAGGGGCTGCGACGGCCAAGACAGCGACGAGCCTGTGGGGTGCGGATCTGGACAATCCGCAGGCCTTCCGTCCGGTGCGACCACCCGGCTCTGTGCCGGAGAAGGAGTTTCTACAGATGTGCATCCGCTGCGGTGAATGCTTCAAAGCCTGCCCGAACAACGTGCTGCACGCCGAGGGCTTCGAGCAGGGCTTTGAGGGTCTTTGGGCACCGATGGTGAAGGCGGACTGGGCGGGCTGCGAATCAAGCTGCAATGCCTGCGGCCAGGTCTGCCCCACCGGTGCCATCCAGCCGCTGCCGCTGGAGGTGAAGAAGAAGACTCGCATGGCTCTGGCAGAGGTCGACCTGAACACCTGCCTGCCGCACGCTGGCAAGGAAGCCTGCCAGCTCTGTGTGGATGACTGCGCTGCCGCGGGCTATCACGCGATCGAGTTCCTGCAGGTCCACACCAAGGCGGATGCGAACGGGAACCCGGTCGAGGGCACGGGCTTCGTGGCTCCGGTGGTGCTCGCGGACAAATGTGTCGGCTGCGGCCTTTGCCAGACGCGTTGTTATGGTATCAATGTCCTCGAGAAGGGCCTGCTAAAGCAATCCGCCATCGTGATCTCCGCAGGTTCTGGCAAAGAAGACCGTCAGTTTCAATCCACCGCTGTATGAAAACGTTACTCGCCGCACTGCTTGTCACCTCTTCCCTCGCCGCTGCTGATGTGGAGTCGCTCGTGAAAGGCGAGCTGCCCTCCCTCCTCACCCTTTACCAGGAACTGCATGCGAATCCTGAGCTCTCCATGCATGAGGCCGAGACATCCGTGCGAGTCGCGAAGGAACTGCGTGATGCAGGTCTGGAGGTGACGGAGAAGGTCGGCGGGCACGGTGTCGTCGGCGTGCTGAAGAATGGCGAAGGTCCCGTCATCATGGTGCGCACCGACATGGATGCGCTGCCAGTGAAGGAACTGACCGGCCTGCCCTATGCGAGCAAGAAGCTGGTGAAGGAAGAGACGGGTCGCGAGGTGAATGTGATGCATGCCTGCGGGCACGACATGCACATGACGAGCTTCATCGGCACCGCACGCGTGCTGGCAAAGACCCGCGATCAATGGAAGGGCACGGTGGTGATGATCGGCCAGCCAGCGGAGGAGCGCGTGCTGGGTGCGCGCCTCATGCTGAGAGCCGGTTTGTTCTCCAAGTTTCCCAAACCTGACAAGGCCGTGGCGCTTCACTGCTCCTCCGATCTCGCGCACGGTACGGTGGGCATCGTGGAAGGGTATGCCCTGGCGAATGTGGACTCGGTGGAGATCATCGTGAAGGGCGTGGGTGGCCATGGTTCCATGCCACATCTGTGCAAAGACCCCATCGTGCTGGCCTCGCAGATCGTCGTGGCGTTGCAGACTATTGTGAGCCGCGAGCTGCGTCCTGGGGATCCGGCGGTGATCACCGCGGGCAGCATTCATGGCGGCACGAAGAGCAACATCATCTCCGAAGAAGTGAAGCTGCAACTCACCCTGCGCAGCTACAAGACCGAAACACGCAAGCACCTGATCGACTCCATCAAACGCATCGCGAAAGCGCAGGCCGAGTCCGCCAACATGCCTGCGGACAGGATGCCCGAGGTTGTCGTCTCTGACGACCAGTCACCTGCCCTCTACAACACCCCGGCTCTATGTCAGGAGGTCCGCCAGATCCTGCACACCACGCTGGGAGAAAAGAACGTCCTCACCCGTGAGCCGGTGATGGGTGCGGAGGATTTCGCTGAATATGGACTCACCAAGGAAAAAGTGCCGCTGTGCATGTTTTGGTTAGGCACGCAATCACCGGAAGCGGTGGCCGAGGTGAAGGCCAAGGGCACCGCGTTGCCATCGCTGCACTCGCCTTTCTTCAAGCCTGTGCCGGAACCGACCATCGAGACCGGCGTGAAGGCCATGGCCACGACGGTGATCGGGTTGATGAAGAAGTGAAGGGCAACATTTTGTGTGAAGCGTCGTGGAGTGCTGCGACTTGACGCAGCCGTCGAGTGTGCGGACGGCACTCATCAGCCTCCGAACACTCAATGTGCGCACGACAGCGGTGTCGCGCTTGAGCGCTTCCCACCGCACTCCACGACGCTTCGCGACTTTAACGCCCAATGTTACAGCCAGCCCGTCTGCTGCAGACGTCCGGTCAGTTCCATCTGACGCTCAAGTTGCTGGGTATACTTCGCGGCATTCTCGGCGTTCGGCTTGCAGCGGGTGGATTCATCCAGCGTAACTAATTTTGCGCATAGCTGCTCGTAGCTTACCTTCTCAGCCCCGCCTTCATTGGCCTGCGCATAGGCCGCCTGGATGGCACCGCCGAGAGCAGCGCCTTCGCTGGTGCTGAGCGTGACGACTTCGGCATTGAAACAATCTGCCACGATCTGACGCCAGACGGGGCTTTTGCTGCCACCGCCGGTGAGACGAACTTCCGTGGGGTTCATGCCGAGATCACGGAAACGCTTCAGGCCATAAGCGAGGCCGAGCGTGGCACCTTCCACCGCCGCGCGGGCGATGTTGGCAGGAGTCATGTTCGTCGGGCGCAGACCATGCAGCACCCCGGTGCCGTTCGGCAGGTTCGGGGTGCGCTCACCATTGAGATAGGGCAGGAACATCACACCCTCCGCACCGACAGGAGCGGATGCCACAGCGGCTTCAAGCTGCTTCAAATCCCAGCCATACATCTCGCGCACCTGCTCGGTCACCACGGTGACATTCATGGTGCAGACAAGCGGCAGCCACTGGTCTGTGCTGTCGCAGAAAGCGGCGACTTCGCCCTGACCATCGACCACCGGTGCAGCTGCCACACCATAGAGTGTGCCGCTGGTGCCGAAGCTGGCGGTGACCACACCGGGCTTGATATTGCCGGTGCCGATGGCGCCCATCATGTTGTCCCCGCCACCGGCGGAGATGATGACGTTGTCGCCGAGGCCCCAGGCCTTGGCGAGTTCAGGGCGGAGGCGGCCATGCACGCTGCGGCTGGAGCCCAGCTCAGGCAGCATGGAGCGCACGCGTGGGTCGATGTAGTCACAGATCTCGTAGCACCACTGGCGTGTGTTCACATTCAGGATGCCCATGCCCGAGGCATCTCCATACTCCATGCGCTTCACGCCACTGAGCCAGAAATTGATGTAGTCATGGGGCAGCAGGATGGAGGTGGTCTTGGCAAAGTTCTCCGGCTCGTTCTGTTTCATCCAAAGCAGCTTTGGAATGGTATAACCAGGAAGCATGGCATTCCCCGCCAGCGCGATGATGCCTGGATGCCCGCCGAACTCATGCGCCATCTCTGCGCACTGTGTCTGGGTGGAAGTATCGCACCACAGCTTGGCCGGGCGCACGGGCTTGTCATCCGCGCCGAGGGCCACCAGGCCATGCTGCTGGCCGCTGACGCCGATGCCGGCGATCTTCGCGCGATCCGCGCCGAGCTTCTCAAGGCACTGCTTCACACTGGCCTCCACGGCATTGAGCCAGTCCTGCGGATGCTGCTCGAGATGGCCTGGAGGCAGCCCTTCGATCAAGTCATAGGCGCTGTGTCCGGAGGCGAGGATCTTGCCGCTTTCCAGATCCAGAACGATGGCCTTGGTGCTCTGCGTGCCGCTGTCGATGCCGAGAAAATACATGGGTGTAGGTTGGGTGGTGTGGCTGCGATGATGGCGGGGTGGGCTGGAGAGGGCAAATGCTATGTGGCGTGAGGATTCGGGCTTCTGCCGAATTCGCATAAAACTCCCTCCGCAGCCTGCTCACCACCCGCCGTCATCTTGACCCCATGCCGTCCTCGTCGTAGAACCTCCTATGCACATCCTCATCACCGCAGGTCCCACACGGGAGCCGCTCGATCCCGTGCGCTATCTCACGAACCGCTCCTCAGGCCGCATGGGGTATGCTCTGGCAGAGGCTGCGCGTAATGCCGGTCATGAGGTGACCCTGGTTTCCGGTCCTGTGACGCTCGCCAAGCCCGAAGGAATAGCGGTCGTGAAGATCGAGACGGCTAAGGAAATGTATGAGGCCGTGCAAAAGCATATCTCGAGTGCAGACATCGCCATCTTTGCCGCAGCCGTGGCGGATTACCGGCCGGCGGTGAAAGCGGAGCAGAAGATCAAGAAAGGCGCTGAAACCCTGACCCTGGAACTGGAGCGCACGGAGGACATTCTCGGCTCCACACGCAGCGTCTTTGGCTTCAAAGGTATCCTCGTCGGTTTCGCTGCGGAGACCGAGAAGCTCATCGAGCACGCGCAGGACAAGCTGGTGCGCAAAGGCTGCGATCTCATCATCGCCAACGATGTCTCTCAGCCGGGCATCGGGTTTGATAGCGCAGAAAATGCCGTCACTCTCTGCCTTCCCGGTGGTCGCACGCTGGTCATGCCTCAGCAAAGCAAGGCAGCTCTCGCGAGCGAACTCATCCGGTTCATCAGCTCAATGTTAAACCGCAAGGATTGACTAAGCTCCTGCATTCAGTAAACGAGGGCCGCCATGACAATGCTGATGCGCCTTCGATTCCTCCTTATTACCTGCCTTCTTTTTCTGGGAAGTTGTGCAACCATCATCAGTGGCGACAGCCAAAAAGTGGCCATCACCAGCCAGCCGCCTGGCGCCCAAGTCAAAATCGATGGGACCCCATCCGGGCTGGTGACGCCTGCGGAAGCGGATCTGGTCCGCAGAAGCAGCCATCAAATCGAGTTGGAGCTCAAGGGCTATGCCCCCTACATCACGACTCTGACACCCTCATTCAATCCCGTCGCTCTGGGTAACATTCTCATCGGCGGGTTGATCGGTATTGCTTGTGATTCCAGCACAGGGGCCATCAACAAGTTTTCTCCAGGGAAAGTGGATGCCGTGATGCAAAAGAAGTAGGCGTGCCGGCGGGCGAGACCTGATTCGGAAGTTCTCCCTGCGGAAGGATGACTTGCCATGGAGGTCACCTTGTAAGATATGAGGGATGGATCAATGCACCAGCGGCAGAGCCTGGAGTACGAATCCATTCTCGAATCATGTCTGACCTCCTCCCCATCGCCCTCGACGCCGCCACCCAGGCGGGCCAGCTCATCAAAAGCAACTTTGGCTCCGATCTCACGGTCAATGAGATGCAGCGCCATGACATCAAGCTGGAGCTGGATGTGCGCAGCCAGAAGCTGATCACGGAGATCATCCTGAAGAATGATCCCACGCATGCGATCCTGGGTGAGGAAGAAGGTGACATCGGCGGTGATGGCGATGTCGAGTGGATCGTGGATCCGATCGACGGCACGGTGAACTACTACTTCAACATCCCGCACTTCTGCGTGTCCATCGCCGCGCGCGACAGGCACACGAAGGAGACACTGCTCGGCGTCATTCATGACCCCATGATGAACGAGACCTGGAGCGTGGTGAAAGGCGGTCCGCCGATGCTGAATGGCAAGCCCATCTCCGTGAGCAATCGCGCCACCATGGCGGAAGCGGTCGTCACTGTCGGTTTCTCCAAGAGCAAGTCCGCACTAGATCTCGGCTTTGAACGCTACAAGCGCATCGCCTATGAAGTGCGCAAGACCCGCATGCTCGGCAGCGCCGCACTGGCACTGGCCTACATCGCCAGCGGTCGTCTCGATGCCTACGTGGAAGAGCAGATCAGCCTGTGGGACATCGCCGCTGGTGTGATGCTGGTGGAAGCCGCTGGCGGCAAGGTGAGCACATCGCCGAGCACGGTGAAGCCTGGCACGATGTTTATCTGCGCCACGAACGGCAAGCTGCCGATCGAACCTTATCTTTGATTAGACCTGTAGAGACAGCGCGCTCCTCAAGACACGCCGTTCACCACATTCTCCAAAGGTTCACCTGTGACCGCTGCACGTGCGATGCGTGCCGAGGTGCTGCGCATTTCAATTTTTGACTCCACACTGCAAAAGGCCGCATGGCAAGTGGCGATGAGGTTGGGCGTGGCGGCTTCCTCCGCCGTGCGCAGGGGCTCGTTTTCGATGACATCGAGGCCTGCACCCGCGAGACGGCCTTCACGCAAGGCGGCGAGGATGGCTTCCTTCTTGATGATGGCTCCTCGAGCGGTGTTGACGACGAACGAAGAGGGTTTGAGGAGCGCAAGCTCACGCTCCGCGACGAGATGATGCGTTTCCGCATTCAGCGGGCAGTGGATGGAAAGCACGTCAGACTGCGTGAGCAGCTCATCCAGCATGCGCACCCGGGTGATGCCGAGAGCCTTGTCCGCGCCATTGGCCAGATAGGGGTCATGAAAGATCACGCGGAAGCCGAGAGCCTTCGCCCGCAGAGCAGTGGCCGTGCCGATGCGGCCAAGGCCGACGATGCCAAAGGTCAGCGTGCTGAGACGGCGCAGGCGTGGCTCCACCTTGATCAACCAGCCGAGCTTCTTCGCCTCGGCATCAAGCGGGAATAGCTGCCGGCAGAGCGCCATGGCGAGGGCTATGGCATGGTCCGCGACCTCCTCCGTGCCATAGTCTGGCACATTGCACACGGCGATGCCGCGCTCACGCGCCGCGGCGGTGTCCACGCTGTCAAAGCCGACGCCATTGCGGATGATGGCACGGCAATGCTTCAACCTCGAGATGCCCTGGGCGGTGAGTGGCATGTTATGCCAAACAATGAGTGCGTCAGAAGCACAGACTTCGTTAGTGATGTCCGCGTCGGTTTCACACAAGAACCGTCCGACCTCGGCGGTTTCACCGATGATGCGGCGCTCGATGGTGGAATCCGGATCTCCCTGGGGAGAGGTGCGCCAGTCAATGATGGTGATACGGGGCATGAGCGTGGTCGGGTGATACAGCCCTGGTTGTGACTGGAAACCCTGCATTGATCCAGCCGGATTACATCGAAAGACAAAGAAGGGCGGCCAGGGTGGGAGATGATTTCCCTGCTGGATAAGAAGCTTTTTTCATGGAGGTTGGCCTTTCCCCAAAAAATTTCGTGCCCTACCGCTCCCTGTCATTTGCCATCGCCGTGCTCGGTGCCTTGCCCGCCTTCGGGCAGGAGAGCTACTACCGTGCGCCGACGAGCTACAGCACGACTCGCGATCCTGATCCGCCGAAATATGCGCGCCATGCCCAGGACACGGGCCTCGACTGGCTGAAGAACGCGACCTGGCTGGACCTGGGGCTCGACTACCGTTTCCGCTACGAATATCGCGATGATGACATCCGCCGTGCCAGTGCCGGGCTGGATCAGCCGTTCCTGCACCGCACGCGTGCCTACATTGGCATTCATGATCTGCTGGATCCCTTCCGCTTTGCTGTGGAGATGCAGGATTCACGCCGCTACCACAGTGACTATGCACGCGACACGCGGGACGTGAATGAGTTTGAGATCATTCGCCTGTATGGCGAGCTCTACTTCAAGGAAGCGCTGGGGCATGATCCGCTCGGCAATGCCCGTCCTCTGAGCCTGCGATATGGCATCCACAATTTTGAGTTCCTGGACCGGCGCCTGATCGGGAATAACCAATGGCGTAACACGGCCAACGCCTTCCAGGGCTTGCATGGCACGCTGGGCCAGGAAAAAAATGACTGGCAGGTGGACCTGCTGGCCGTGCAACCTCTGGAACGAAACCTGTACGAGTGGGACAAGCCCGTGGAAAAGCAGTGGATGTATGGCGTCATCGGTCACTGGCGAGGCTGGTCCGAGGTGATCACCCTGGAGCCGTTCTATCTGGCGCTGCATCAATCCGCGCACGGCACGGTGGCCGAGCGCGTGGTGCATTCCCCCGGTCTTCGTGGCTATGGCGTGATCGCTAGCACGGCTTTTGATTTTGATTTTGATCTGATTTATCAGACGGGACGCAGCGGCTCGAACAACATGGAGGCTTATGCGGGGAACATCGAGGTTGGTTATACCTTCACTGCTCCATGGAAGCCGCGCTTCAGTGCGTTTTACGGCTATGCGAGTGGCGACAACGATCCGAACGACGGTGAAGACAGCCGCTTCGAGCGCTTCTTCGGCTTTGCCCGCCCATGGTCGGCGAATGATTATATCCAGTTTGAGAACATCAGCAGCCCGAAGGCGCGGCTGGAGCTAACGCCCTCGAAGAAGCTGAGGATGGACCTGGGCTACAGCTGGTACTGGCTGGCCAGTGACACGGACCGCCTCAACACGGCTGGTGCCCGGGACCGCTCTGGCAAAAGCGGCAACTTCGTGGGCCATGAGTTCGACATGCGCGCCCGCTGGCAGGTCACGCCTAAGGTTGAGGCCACTCTTGGTTATGCCCACTTCACCCCCGGCGGCTTCGTGGAGAGCACCATCAGAGGCAGTGACTCCGACTTCGCCTACCTGGAGATCAGCGTGAAGGCGTTTTGAGCTCTTCTTTCTGGATGGCTTTGCGGAGCTTCGCTCCCTCCACAGAAGACCACCAGCCCACATCCACCAGCGTATCACTCATTCCTGGCGTGGCGGCCCTGAGGTGCGCTGTGTAACTCTGCCCTTCTTTTATCATGGCTGGATCCAGCCACTTCCACCAGCGAACGTCTTTCAGCACCACGGGTTTCCCCACCTCCAGGCGGATGATCTCCTTGGCCGATCTGCGCACATAGGTCTTGTTGTCGTGCTCGTCTCTAAGCTCAAAAATGAGCAAGTCCTCCGCGTTCGCCACCGGCAGCGCGATCCATTGAGGAGAGACATTGGTGATGGTCACCGTCTTCAAAGGGACTGGCTGATCGGCGGAAGCCTCGCCCGCCTCCACGCGAACTTGAATGAGGGGACTCGCAAAGAACAATTCCTTCTGCGCCGTTTGCGCCACGCGGCGCACGTCTTCGCTGTAGGCTTCATCGCGGGCGATGGCGGCCAGACGGGGACCGGAGAGGTTGCTGTCGGCATACTTGGCGTAAACAAAGACAGCAGCGCGCGCAGCCGGATGACTTGGCTCCGACAAGATTTTATCAGCCAGTGCCAACGCCTCGAGCCAGTCACCACCCGCAAAGTCGCCCAGCCAGCGAAGAGCTTCATCGCGCCATGGGAAACTAGGATCCCTGACGTGGCCTGCCACCAAGTTCCAGGCATCCTGGGGGCTGAGTGAAATCCCGGCCCCTTTCTGCAGCGCACGCAAACAGTCCGCGTATTCGCCTGACTTCGCCGGGTCGGTCGCGCGGGCCTTCGCCCAATAATCTACCGTCCTCTTCAGTACGGAAAAGAGGTCGGCTTCCTGATAAAACCTCTCCAGTTCCCAAACCCCGGCATTCCTGTCCGTGCTCGAGCCATGGGAGCCCTTCACCTTGCCTGTGGCTACCGCGACCACGTCCGCAAAAGGCGCAGTTCGCATCGCCATGGCATCGTAACGACATAGAGTGATGTCCTCATCCTGGACATTGCCGGTGCCTTCATTCGAAACCAGATCGGCAATGACGTTCTGAAACAGCTTGAAACGCACGGAACGCGGCTTGCCCTGTGCAGAATCGAGCTTCTGCTGCCAGAACAGCAAACGACCTGCAGGCACTTCACGTGGCACGTAACTGTTGCCGCACCAACTGTAGTGATGCGAGTCGCAGCGCCTCCAGAGACCATCCTCCATTCTGGCTTCCCGCTTGCAGAAGAGATCGCCATCCTGTGATTCGACGAGCATGGGCTCTTTCGTTGGATTGACCAGATAAGCCGTGACCCAACCCTCTGTGGCACTTTGAAAATCCACCCGTAGTGAAAGGCGGTCGGGATCCGCCTTCAGATGCCCGGGTAATGTCTCCAGACCACCTTCTTGTACTCGGCCGGAGACTGGAGCGATGGCATTCTCTGATGGATCCTGCCCATGACCTGCAGAGGCGATGAGCCAAGCTGCGGCCATCAAGATTGAGGGGAGGGTCTTCATGAAACAAAGCTTGGCAAAAACGCATCCACCCATCAATCACAAACTCTTCATCGAAAGAACGTTCAACATCTAAGCGTGCGGGCGTTTTGACGGCTGATGCGGAGACGTTGTCACCATCCATGTGGTAGATCCAATGCTCGAGGAAGAATTTCTTCTAGGCAGGCAGGAAGGTCTCGGAGGTGCCGATCAGCGGACGCAGCGCGTGGACATCTGGAAGGTGAAGATGGCGATCCACACCTTGAGATAACCTGAGGACTCAGAACCGATGGCCGAGACCGAGCCGGTCAGCAGACGAGCACCAAAGAAAAGGCCGATGATCCAGAAAACCAGCACCAGGAAACCCATGAAGCCCAGCGAGTCCGTGGAGGTGCTGAAGACCCAGATCACTGGCGCAAATCCGAGCAGCAGCAAGGCCGTCAGCGCCACCATGCCCAAAAGCACGGAGGCGATCTGATGCACGCGTGCATCAGGCTCACCACGGGCCAGCAGCTTGAGCCGCGAAAGGTGAGGTGAATCATGTGCCATGACCCATTCGTCAAAGCCATTCACTTTGCCGTTCAAAGTGAACGTAAATTATTTCAAGATTGCTTCTACCCCTCCGTTTAAAGTATAACCAACCATTCCAACCAGGGAGGTCACCATGAATGAACCGCAGTCCCGTCGTCGCTTTCTGACTGACGTCAGCAAAGGAACTCTTCTCGCCACCATCGGCCCTGCGCTTGGCGCGGAGCTTGGCATCACGTCCGCCGCGGCGGCTGAAACCCCCGCAGTTTTAGCTTTTGGCGATCTGGAGCCGCTCGTCTGCTTCATGCAAGAGACGCCCATCTCCAAATTACAGCCCGCCCTGACGGGCAAGCTCAAGGAGGGCGTGCCTTTGAAGAAACTCGTGGCAGCAGGTGTGCTGGCAAACGCGCGCACCTTTGGCGGCGAGGACTACATCGGCTTTCACACACTGATGGCCCTGGGGCCGGCGCTCAAAATCTCCACCACCATGCAGGAGAAGGAGCAGGCGCTGCCGGTCTTCAAGGTGCTCTATCGGAACACCAACCGCATCCAGGAGAACGGCGGGCGCGATGATGAGGTGCTGCACCCCGTGACCCACACGGCGGACAAACCAACTTCGCAACAATTGCATGAAGCCGTGAAGAGCAAGAACACCGCGAAGGCGGAGGCAATCTTCGCCAACCTGATGAATCAGGGCCCGGACACGGGCTTCAATGCGCTGATCGAGTGCGTGCAGGACAATCCGGAGGTGCACCGCACGGTGCTGCCGTATCGCGCCTGGGATCTGCTGGACCTCGTGGGCCGCGAGCATGCCACCACCATGCTGCGCATGTCCCTCCGCTACTGCTTGAGTGCTGAAAAGTATCGCCGCCCGGAATGGGACGAGCATGGCGGCATGCTCGCGAAGCTGCTGGATGAGCACAAGCTGCTCGGACGTGATCCAGGCACCAAGGCTTTGGATGACGGCACGGTCGATAAACTGGCCATGACGATCTTCAAGGGCTCGCCCACTGAAGCCGCTGGGGCCGTGGCAGAAGCGCTCGCCGAGGGTTTCGATCCGCATGAGATCGGCGAGGCCATCTCGCTCGCGGCAAACCAATTTGTGCTGCGTGATCATGGCCGACCACCGGAGTGGGAATCTGCCGGCAAACCCACGGGCAGCGTACACGGCGACTCCGTCGGCGTGCATTCCAGTGACTCGGTCCATGCCTGGCGCAATCTCTCGTCCGTCAGCCAGGGCCGCAATGTCTTCGCCTGCCTCATCCTCGCGGCCTGGCAGATTGCCCGTGACCGCCAGTATCAACCCTTCCTCGATTGGGAGCCGATGCCCTCGAAGCGCCAGATCGGTCTCACCCCCACGGATCAGGCCAAGCTGCTGGCGGAGCTGAACTCCACTATTCGGGGCAATCTCCAGTCCCACGCCGCAGCCATCGTGCATCGCTACGGCATGCTGAATCTGCCCGTGGAGCCTGTGCTGGAAGTCCTGCGCTCTTACGCCGTCAGTGAGGACGGCGCCCTGCATGCCGAGAAGTATTACCAGACCTGTCACGACGAGTTTCACCGCACCCGCGCGGCCTTCCGCTGGCGTCATCTCACCGCGCTCGCCCGTGTGACCGCCAGTGAATTTGGCCGGCCGGCCCCAGGTCAGGCCGAAGCCCGCGAGTTGCTGGGCGTTTGATTTTCAGAAGCCGCCTGCCCTGAAATCGGGCGGGTGACGTCCTTCCTATGACGTGTTTCCCCACGTCATAGGAGGAGATGCGCTTCCTGTTAGACTGGTCAGACAGTCAGAAGAAAGCGTTTCCAAAGCTTACTGAACCAGATTCGGGCGACCTTTGCCGATTTGCATGTAGTTCACATTGCCCTTGGGGCTGCGGCAGCTGGAGACAAACAGGGTGGTGACGACGAGGAGGGCTGGAAGGATATAGCGTTTCATGGGGGAGAAACGCTGTGCCGGAGTCCGCATTCTGGCAAGAAGCGCTTTGTCCCTTCGCCAGGGGATAGGAAAGTCACGTCACTACATTTGTAGTTGCCATTTCACGACAAATGTAGTGGAATGGATTTAATTCCGAGAAATTCCAGAGCGATGAGACACCTCGAACATCGCGCCTCAGCACCCCGAACCCTGCCAGCGCCCGCCATGCCTACCCTCGACCTCCTTTTTGACTGGCTGCTCCAGGTCAGTTTGCGCGCTTCAGCGCTTTGTCTCGTGGTGCTGGTGCTGCAGCACCTGTTACGGCGTCATCTGAGTGCCCGCTGGTTGCATGCCTTGTGGCTGCCGGTGCTGTTGATCCTGCTGATGCCGATGCTGCCGGAGAGCCGCTGGAGCGCGGAAAGCCTGATCCTGACGGCACCCTCCCATCTGGCAGCAAGTACGCTGGAAGCCGCTTCTACCCAGGCTGGCGGTCATCCAGCCATCCAGGCTGGCCGCTTTGACACAGCGGGCTGGCCGGTGTGGCCTTGCGTTGTCATCGGCGGAGCACTGGCGCTCATGCTCGGTGGTGTGATCTCCTTTACCCTCACGCTCCGGCGGATCCAGAAGACTGCGGCTCCACCTGCGAGAGACCTCTTGCAGGCAGTGGAGAGCCTCTCACGTGAACTCCGCCTGCGTCAGCTGCCGCGGGTTTGGCAGTCTTCGACGGTCGCGAGCCCGGCGGTGGCAGGGATCTTCCGCCCCGTCTTGCTGCTGCCGCTGGACTTTGCGGAAAGCTTCACGCCCGACGAGGCCAGCCTGATCCTCAAGCATGAGCTCACGCATCTGCAGCGCGGAGATCTGCTGATGAACTCACTGCTGTGCTGCCTCATGGCGCTGCATTGGTTCAATCCTCTTCTCTGGCTGGCCTTTCATCGGGTGCGTGCGGACCGCGAAGCGGCGTGTGATGCGGATGTGCTGCACCACGATGGTCCTGGGCGCAGGCACACCTATGGCCTCGCGCTTTTGAAGACACAATCGGCCTCCGGCATGCAGGGATGGAACCTTGGCTTCGTGGGCATTTTCGAACCGGCCAAGTCTCTGCATCATCGCATCCAGGCCATCGCCAATCCTGCGCGCACACATCGGATGGTGGCGGTCGGGGTCGTCGTACTCCTGACGGCACTCACGGGTGTCATCGCCACGAAAGCGGAGGTCGTAAAGACTGAGGAGCCATTCATCGGTGTGGAGATGCAGATCATTTCAGAAGTCGATGCCGCCAAGTTTTTCACGGACACCGACACGTTCCGAATCATGAGCACCAGCGAACTGGGGCAGCTACGGAAAAACCCCAAGGTCAAGACCGTGTCATGGCCACGGTTGGTCACGAAGAATGATCAGGAAGTTGAAGTGCGAAGCGTGGTGAACACACCGGTCAACGATCCCAACCAGCCCTCGGGGATCACGTATCTGCCCATCGGGTGCATTGCCAAATTCAAGCCGCGCTTGCTGAACGGCCGGATCCATCTCGATGTCGATCTCACGAACTCAAAGATCATCGGTTATGAGACTTTGAAGGGCATCGACTATCCCATTGCACGGTCCCACGTGAACAGCTCCGCTATTGATCTGGCTCCGGGTGAAACGGTGGCTGTCTGGAACAAGGAAGAGCGGACGCTGCACGCCATCACTCCATCCCTGGTCGATGCTTCTCCTGCCATCGCCGCTCCTACAGCCCTGGAACGCGCGCAAACCTTCCGGACCGTACAGTATGACTTTTACAAGGCCGATGTCGGAGACGTATTGAACTATCTGGCCGAGGACAGCAAGACTCTCGACCCTAACAAAAAAGGTGTTCGTATTGTGCTGCCAAAGTCTCAGGGTGACAGGCTGGTCGGCTTCCATCTCAACAAGCCCTTGCCTGAAGTGCTTCAGGAAATCGCCAGTCAGATCGACTGCACGCTGCGCGCTGATGAGGAGACGATCTTCCTCGATCCGAAATGATCAACTCCACGCGCTCAAGATGCCGCTGGCCTTGTGCAGCGTTTCCTCCCACTCGCGTTCGGGGATGCTGTCTGCCACGATGCCCGAGCCTGCATGGAAGCTGATCTCATCGTCCTTCTGCACAGCGGTGCGGATGGCGATGTTCCACTGGCTGCTGCCATCAAAGCCGAAGTAGCCGATGGCACCCGTATAGAGACCGCGCGGATGTTTTTCGAGCTCGGCGATGATCTCCAATGCGCGCTTCTTCGGGGCGCCGCTGATGCTGCCGCCGGGGAAGCAGGCACGAAAAGCCGCCGCGTGGCTGATGCCGGGCTTCAAAGTGCCGGTGACGGTGGAGACGAGATGGTAGACCTGCGGGAAACTTTCCACCCTCCAGAGGTCAGGCGTCTGCACACTGCCGAACTCGCAGACCTGGCCGAGGTCATTGCGCTCCAGATCTGTGATCATGAGCAGTTCGGCGCGTTCCTTCTCACAGAGGGGCAGTTCGCGTGCGCTGGCAGCATCACGGATGGGATCATCAGGGAATCTGGGGCGTGTGCCTTTGATGGGGCGTGTGGTGATGCTCCGCCCATCCAACTTTAAAAACAGCTCCGGCGAGGCGGAGAGAACCGTGATGCCATCCAGATTCATACAAGCGGCATGCGGAGCGGCTGACACGCTGCGCAGACGTAAATAGAGCGGCCAGAAATCCGTGCCCTTGGGCCAGGGCGCATGCCAGGGATGGGAGAGATTGACCTGGTAGATGTCTCCCGCCGTGATGTACTCCTGAGCACGACTCACCGCCGCCGTGTAGGCGGACTTTGAAACCTTCGGCACGAAATCCAGGAGTTCCCAGTCACTGGCATGGGCATCAGCCAGGGGTGGATGGCCAAGCGCGAGCAGGGAATCTGTGTCCCCCATGCCGCTCCAAATGCCTGAATCGTGGTCATAACTTAAGACGGCCTCATAAACACCGAGGGTGAACTGCCCATCAAAACCGACCCAGCCAAAAAGTCCTCCGGCAGTTCCTTGTCCTTGTTCCAGAGCCGCCTCCACGACATGCCAATTCTGATTGATGTCACCCCGGATAATGGCCCGGGGACGAGCCGTCAGGAGTGAAATACTGCCTGGTCCCCGCATAGCACTATCGAGCCATGCAAAACCTGATTCCCGAGCCAAAGAGGCGGCAATTTGGTTAGTATTTCCGTTGATTGTCAACGATTTCCACACATTTCCACCGGCGGACAAACCGCGCGTGGATTCGGGAGAAAGAGTCTGGGGCATTGACAACTGGTGAGCGGGGACCGTACCATACGATTTTCCTGCGGCAAACGGCATGGCTTCCTCCCCCCCCATCCCCTGTGCTGACCGGGGCCGTGCAAATCAAGTGGCTCTGGGGATTCTTTGCGCCCTCGTGGCGGTGGAGTCCGGGCTCATGGTGCGCGCGGTGCTGCGTCATCCTGGCACCCCTCCTGCGACAGCTCCGACCATCGCTCTCTCTCCACAGCCTCTGCTGATGCCGCAATTGACGCTCACTGCCCCGCCGGTGAGCATCAGCCCGCCGCCGATCGGACAGCTTGCTGCTCCGGTAGCTCCGCCTTCGGCCGGGATGCTGACCACACCTGCGCCTTCAGGCTTCGGACCTCCTCCGGTAGGCAGCCTACAGATGACACCGTCCGTGCCCCAAATTCCTGCGGCACCGATCACCGCACCTGTGGCTCCGCCCGCCATGGCACAGAACGTGCCAGCTGCGAGTAGCCCTCCTCGGTCTGCACCACCGCCTCTTAGCCAGACAGCCAAGGGCAGCGATCCTGCCTCAAACATGAGTCTCGCTGAAATGGTGGATCTGGCGAAGCAGGTGCGTTCCCTGGGAGACATGCAGGGCGCGCTTGAGGTGTTAAAGCGCGCGGATCTCCAGTTTCCTGCCACCCCCGAAATCATCGCGGAAACGGCCCAGAGCTATGAGCAGATGGGCCTTTCTGACAAAGCCGTCTCCCACTGGAAGCAACTTGCCGCCATGGATGCGACGCGTGCTGGTGGCTATGGCGATCTGGCCAAGAGAAAACTTAACATCGACGGCACCTCTCCAGGTGCGTCCACCCCTGCTTTTGCAGGCAATTTTGGGCCGAAAGCGCTCTCCTTGGGAGCCTGCTCGGCCAATCGCGATGCCTCCGCGGTGAACGGGGAGAAGGTCGTGCTCCGCATCCCCATCCTGCGACAAGGCAATGATGCCATTGACCCTTCGCAGGTTGATATCGATGTGTACTTTTTTGACCGCGTGAACGGCGAGAAAATCGCCCAGACCATCGCGGATGAACCCTTGTCCGCCTGGGGTGCCCCCCCGGTGGACTGGAGCGGCATTGGTGAAGAGCCGCTCGATGTCACCTATTTCCTGCCGGCACTCACCCCGGGAGAGATCGCCGCCCACGGACGCCGTGCCTATCATGGCTACGTTGTGCGGCTGTATTATCAGCACAAGCTCCAGGACGTCGCCGCTGAGCCGCGCGACCTTCTGGACTTCGGTTCGCCAGCGCCCCAGACCGTGCCCGGGGGCGGCGCGAACCCCTTGCTGCCTCCCGTGTCGAACTGACGGCCCGTCCCCGACCGCCCTGATGACGATCTTATTTTTTGATGTGAATGCCGCCACCCGCGGCGAACGAGCCCTCGCGCTCGCCCAACAAACAGGATGGAAGGTAACTTCCATCGCAAGTGTGAACGAAGGTCGTGCCTGGCTGGCCAAGGCCAGGTCGCTCGACCTGCTCATCACTGAAGCCATCATTGATGAGAAAAGCAGCGGCTTTGCCCTGCGTGATGCCGCGCTGGCGCGCTTTCAAAACGCGCGCGTGCTTTTCACCACCCGCTATGACCTCAGCGGCTATGAAGCCAAGATCAGCGGCTGGCCCGTGCTGGCAGATGCGCCCTACGTCGTGGAAAAGCTCATCGCCAAGGCGACCCTGGCCCTGGAGATCGCGCCGCCCACGCAGATGCTGGTGCCTGCGGACAGTGCTCCCCCGCCCTTCATCCAACCCGGCACCATGCTAGGCCAGTATCAAGTGCTGGAACGGCTCTCGTATGAAAACGAGTCTGAGACCTACCGCGCCATCCAGGTCAGTGTGCAGCGGCCGGTGGCCCTGGTGCTGCTGAGACCGGAGCTGCTGCATCGGCCGGAAGTGGTGGAGCGCTTCAAGGCGCGTGAGCGCCTCAAGGCCTCCATCACCCACACGCGCATTGCTCCACTCTATGAAGCAGGTGAGGTGAGCGGAAATGTCTTTTACACCCGTGAACTGCCACGCGGACGCAATCTGGAAGAGCTGGCCACCGCCGGCGAGACACTCTCCGAACGCCGCGTGGCGGAACTGCTCTACGGTGTGGCCGAGGCCATGGACCATGCCATCGAGCGCGGATGTTATCACCGCCGGCTCGAGCCGCGGGACGTCTTCATCGATGATCAAGGCCAGGCCAGCATCGTGAACATTTTCCGCCCTGCGGACAGCCGCACGCGTGATCCGAAGGAAGAGGTGGCCGCACTGGTTGCGCTGGTGGAGCCTCTGGCAGCGGAAGGAAAGGCCGTGGGACTCGTCGCCACCCTTAGCGAGCACCCTCGCGACTGGGCCGGGCTCATGGATGCACTGGATGATGTGCGTGATGCCATGCGCGAGCGCTCGATCATGCGCCGCATCGAGGCTGAAGAAGGTGGCGGAAACTCCAGCACCACCGGCATCCCATGGTGGTTTTGGGTCGCGGCTGTCGTCGCCGTCGGTGGTGTGTTTGCGCTGGGGAATCTGGCGGGCACCGCCACGCCGACCGTGGTGACCGGAGCCGTGCTGAAAGAGCCTGAGATGGTCGAGATCCCCGCCGGGCCCTTCCGCTATCAGAAGAACGAGCGACGGAATCTGCCGTCCTTTTGGATCAGTCGGCATGAGGTCACCCTGGGCCAGTATGCAGACTTTCTGGCGGCCTTGAAAAAGGAACCTGCGACGAAGTTTGATCATCCCGATCAACCGAAGACCAAGGTCAGCCACATCCCGCCAAAGTGGGACGACACCTATGCCGCCGCGAAAGCCGGCTCTACCTTCAACGGCCAGCCTATCAGCCTGAACACACCGGTCACCCAGGTGGACTGGTGGGATGCGTATGCCTATGCCAAGTGGCATGGCATGAGACTGCCCACCGAAGAGGAGTGGGAGAAGGCCGCACGAGGCGAAAAAGGCCTGCCATTCCCATGGGGGGACAAGCCTGCACGGGAGCGGGCCAATCTTGGCGACGACTACGACTCCAATGGCAAGAAGAAGGGCGGCAAGGTGGATGGCTACAATCTCTTTGCCCCGGTGGACCGGAAGTGTGAGGACATCAGCCCTTATCAAATCCATGACATGGCCGGAAACGTCAGTGAATGGACCGCGAGCGAATTTAAAGGCGAACCCTGGCCCGCTCATCCGGACTTCCCGGACCTTCGCGTGCCGGTGGTCAGGGGCGGTCACTTCGCCTTGAAGAGCAGTGACGACCTGCTGACGACCCGCTTCTTTGCCGAATCTGCCAGCGAGATCACGCTGGCCAGGGGCTTCCGCGTGGCTAGCGATAAAAGCACAGGGCAATAGCAGGCAGTGATTCAGGCGACAAAACGTCCTGGCGAGACCCCGTCTTGAAGATTTTTCTAATTTACAAGACGTTCGTCCGTTATATCGACGATCATGCCTTCCAAACGCAAGACCACCATCCCAGAATCCAGCCCTGAGGCCATCAACGAAAACCTTGGCAAGCGCGTGAAGAAACTGCGCAATGACCGGGGCTGGTCTCTGGAGGAACTCGCCACGGCCAGTGGTGTCAGCCGTTCCATGCTGAGTGAGATCGAGCGTGAAAAGGCCAACCCCACACTGACCGTCACGTTCCGCATTGCCCGTGCTTTTGGTCTGACACTGCAGGAGCTCATCGAGAGCGCGGAGGCCAGTGCCTCGAAGATCCAGGTCATCCGCGCCAATGATCGTGCGCAGGTGTACCGCTCCGACAAACAGCACGAGATCCGCACGCTCTCCCCTCTCAACCTGGAAAAGGATGTGGAGTTCTACGAAGTCAGCCTGCGTCCGGGCGGCGCCCTCCGCAGCCAGCCGCATTTCGAAGGAACACGCGAGTTCCTCACCGTCGAGTCGGGCACCGTGCGCATCGAGTCTGGCACGGATGTGGATGACCTCGTCAAGGGCGACTCCGGCACCTACCGCGCGGATGTGCCGCACGCCATCGTGAACACCGGCAAGGACGAGGCGCTCGTCTTCCTGGTGGTGATCTACCGCTGATTTTTGCCTAACCAACCATGAAACTGCCAACCTGTCTGCTGTTCCTCGTTGGAACAGTCTCCTGCCTCGCCCAAATGCCAGCCGAGCTCGTGAATGCCGAGCGCGGGAAGATCCTCCAAGGCGTGAAGAACATGCCAAAACAGGGCACCCCTGGCCCCATCGCCATCTGGGGCACCATGGCGTTCCCGATTCTATCCGCGCCGGACAAGGATGGCGTGGAACTGGCCGTGGCCGCAGCGGCGGGATATGCGAAAGGCCGCATCGTCCTCTTTGGACAGAACAGCTATCTCAGTGGCACCACAGGAGGTGACAATGCGAAGCTCATCGAGAACTGCGTGAAGTGGGTCGGTGCAAAGGACAAGCCACGCGTTGGCTTGAAAGGCGTGAAACCAGAGGCGTACGACAAGCTGGGCTTCCGCACTGAGGCCTTTGACAAGGTGGATGCCAAGACTCTCAACGACTACGATGTCGTGGTGATGAACATCCAGTCCATCACAGGCACCGATGAAGGCACGGCAGTGGCAGAGTTCATCAAGAAAGGCGGCGGTGTGATCGCCGGCATGACAGGCTGGGCTTTCAGCCAGACGAGCGGTGGCAAGGAACTGACTCTGGCGCACGGCGTGAACAACGCGCTGATGCCCGCAGGTGTGGCCTTCACCGAGGCGAGCGCCTTTGACCAGCTGAGAGAGTTCGAAGCGCGCACCGAACTGCCCGTCATGATGAACGCCGCCACCGCCATCACGGCCATCAAGAAACAGCGCGAAGGTGGACCAGCCCTCGATGCAGCAGCGATCAAGCAAGGAACGAACGCCATCCAGGTGGCCCTGGCAGCGCAACCACCTGAGCGCAGCAGCCTGCGTGAAGCGGTGGTGGCAGCTCTGGGAAATACCGGTGAATCGAGCGCTGTGCCGATGCCCCAGGCTCCGCTCACTGCTGCGAAGGACAACGCGGCCCGCCTGAGGCTCGGCATGGAGACACGTGTGCTGAGACTCGCTGGTGGTGAAACGACAGCGGCCCATCCAGCCCATGAAGCTTTCCCCGGCAAGGTGCCGGGGGGTGCACCACGCATCACGCGTGAAGTCAGCGTGAATCCTGCCATCCCCGGCTGGACCAGCACCGGACTCTATGCCGCAGCCGGTGAAACCATCAGCGTCACGGTGCCCGCAGCCATCGCGGCCCAGGGCTATGCCGTGCGCATCGGCTGCCACAGTGACACACTGTATCATCTCGATGAATGGAAGCGTGCGCCGGACATCACCAAGTCCGTGACCCTCGCCTCTGCGGAAACCAGGACCGCGAGCGCCTTTGGCGGCCTCATCTACATCGTGGTGCCCGGTCGAGCCGATGAAGCCGCACCCTTCACCGCCACCATCAAAGGCGGCATCCCATCACCACTCTTTGTGTTAGGCCAGCACACGGACGCGCAATGGACCAGCGAGATCAAGAAGCAGCCTGGCCCCTGGGCTGAGCTGGCCTGTGACAAGCTGATCGTCACCTGCCCCACCGAGGTCGCGCGCACGATCAACAACCCCACGGAGCTCATGGAATTTTGGAAGAAGGTGGTGGAAGCCCAGGATGATCTCAGCAACCAGGCCGCCGAACGCAAACGCCCCGAGCGGATCGTGGCTGACATCCAGATCAGCGCGGGTTACATGCACAGCGGCTATCCCATCATGATCCCCACCAGTGCCGCGCCGGAGATGGTGACCTTTGGCCGCATCAAGTTTCCCGGCTGGGGCTTCTATCATGAGATCGGTCACAACCACCAGCGCTCCACCTTCACCTTCGATGGCACCGGCGAGGTGACGAACAACGTCATCGGCATGTATTGCTACGAGGCCGTGCTGAAGAAGGACAAAACCGTCGGCCACGATGGCGCCTCGGAAGAAGGTCAGAAGAAGCACATTGAGGAGATCAAAAAAGCGAAGGACAAGTTCGCTGAATGGAAGAAGAGCCCCTTCCTGGCCCTCACCACCTACATCCAGCTTGTCGATGCTTTTGGTTGGGAAGCATGGCGCACCTACCTGCATAGTTTCGCCGACGACATGTACGGCCCGGCGCCGAAGGACGACGACGACGCCCGCGACCAGTTCCTCATCCGCTACTCGAAAATCACCGGCAAGAATCTGGCGCCCTTCCTGGAGTTCTGGGGCCTGCCCTTCAGTGCCTCCGCGAAAGCCGAGGTGAACAAGCTGGAGGCCTGGATGCCGAAGGGGATTTGAACGGGAAAAAGCCGCTGGTTTGACAGAAAGCTGGAAAACCAGTAATATGGGCCCATGAAAACAACCTTGGAGCTTCCCGGTGATCTCGTCCGTGAGATCAAGCTTCGTGCCGTTCATGACGGGCGAAAAATCAAGGATACAGTGGCTGATCTGTTACGTCGAGGGCTTGCGGTCCAGGCGGCCAAAGCTCCTGCCAAGCCACGACGTGTGAAACTGCCACTGATTCAAGGCCGTAAAACGGCGGTTTTGACGCCCGGGCAGATTGCCGACATGCTTAACCGCCAGGATCTCGAGTGGCATCAATGAAGCTGCCTGACACCAACATTTGGCTGGCATTGTCTCTCTCAACGCACACGCATCATCATGCGTCTCTAAGATGGTTGGAAGCACAGGTCGAGCGGGATAGCGTCTGCTTCTGCCGTTCCACTCAGCAATCCTTCCTGCGCTTGCTGACCACGGCCGGGATGATGTCCGCCCATGGAATCGCACCCTTGAGCAACAAGGAGGCGTGGGCAGCTTACGAAGCGTTGGTCGCCGATGATCGGATCACATTTCAATCCGAGCCCCCAGATGTGACGCTAGTTTGGAAGAAGCTGGCTGCCCGGCGCACTAGTTCACCCAAACTTTGGATGGATGCCTACCTTGCCTCATTTGCCATCGCCGCGGGGGCCGAATTAATCACGATTGACAAAGCCTTCAGTCAATTTCCCGGACTCGCTGTGACGGTGATCGAATCTTGAGCGAATCACCGCGCTAGCGATGCGCACACGATCTCCTCGTCGTTGCGCATGAAGACGCACTTGTTGGCAAAGGCTGGATGAGACCACACCACCGCTCGGCGTGGATCGGTGGTGGTGGGTTTGAGAAGACTCGCCCGGCTGATCTCCTCGTAACCTTTCGGCGTGAGCTTGGCGATGATGAGGTCGCCCTGCTCGTTGGCGAGAAAGAACCGATCCTCATGCTTGATGAGGAAGGCATTCGCCCAGCGCACGGGCTTGTCCCCCGTGGTCGCGGCGAAGGTTTCCCAGATGCGCGTGCCTGTATCGAGCTTCAGGCAGCGAAGCTGGCCGTAGCTGCACACACCATAGATATGACCCTCTTTGATGAAGGGTGTGCTGATGAGGCTGTGCAGGGTGTCAGTGTTCTTCTCACTGAAGCTCCGACCTTCCCAAAGCAACTGCGCTTCGGGCTTGGCGGCATCGAGCTTGAAGCACTTCGAGCTGGTGTAGAAGGAACTGAGAAGGAGAAGGTCACCTGCCAGGCGTGGTGTGGCAACCGTGAGCCCGGCGCGAACCTCCCAAGGATGCGACCAGAAGACCTCGCCCGTGGCCGGATCCAGTGAATTGACCGACTGCGGATGCCAGAGAATGAGCTGCTTCACACCGCCTGCCTCGATCATGGTGGGCGGTGCGTAGCCTGGCTCGCGGGCATCCAAAGCGCGCCAGAGTTCCTTGCCTGTGTCCTTGTCAAAAGCCATCGCCACACTGCCTGGACCACCGCAGAGGCAGATCAGTCGCTGGCCGTCCAGCAAGGGGTGCCCGGCAAAGCCCCACATGGGTGTCTTGGCACCGTAGTCCGTTTTGAAATCATGCGACCACAGCACCTTGCCGTTTAAAACATCGAGGCAGAACAGGTTTCCCTCCGCACCCAGTGTCCAAATCTTGCCACCGCTCACCAACGGTGTGCAACGAGGACCCGTAGAGTAGCTCATGGTGTAGGTGCAATCATAGACATGCTCCCACACCTTGGCGCCCGTCGCCGCATCGAGGCAAAGCACACGCTCCGTCCCGGCGATGAAACCGCGCGCAAACGCATTGCCGGGCACGCTTTCCTTCGCGGCCACCTGGCGGTCCATGAGATACACCCTGCCATCCACCACCGCCGGACCCGTGTAGCCGCCGCCGATCTTCACTCTCCACAACACCTTGGGGCCGCCTTCGGGAAAGGCATCCACAATGCCTGTCTCACGCCAGACGGCGTCACGCTGCGGCCCGAGCCACTGCGGCCAGTCATCCGCATGCAGAACGACCGAGGCGAGGAGGAAGAGCAGAGCGCGCATGGGTGAACTAACTCGCCCAGGAAGCTCATGTTGCAGAGTATTTATGCTACTGACACCGGCAGCAGCACGGTCACCAGGGCACCGCCATACGGATGATTGCTCAGACGTAGATCACCCCCATGCGCGGAGATGATCTCGCTCACGACGTTCAGGCCGACGCCCATGCCGCCTTCCTTCTCGGAGAAGAAAAGCTCTGCTCCACGAGCGAGCGCCTCTGCCGAGAAGCCTGCGCCATGATCACGAAAGCGCAGCTCGCAACGCGGCCCCACAACATGCTGGCTGATCTCCAGTTCGCCGCCACGAGGCATGGCCTGGATGGCATTGAGCAGGATGTTTCGGAAAGCCTGCTGAAGCCGTGAGCGGTCCCCCTGAAGGCTCACCTGCCAGTGCGACGGCGGTGTGTCACACTTGATGATCGCACCGGCATGATTTGCCTGCGCTTTCAGGGCCGCCAGGGTCTCCTCCAGGACGACACCCATCTCCAGTTGATCCATTCTAGGCGGCACGGGACGGGTCAGATAGAGCCATTGGTTCACCAGTCCCTCGATCACACGTGACTCCCCCTGCACGTGCTGCAATGACTGAGCCGACTCCGCATCCAGGGCGCCTGCATCCACCAGCTGCGCATGCAGCTGGATGGAGGCGAGCGGGTTCTTGATCTCATGCGCCAGACCTGTGGCCACGCGGCCGAGCAAGGCCATGCGCTCAGACTGCTCACGCTTTTCACGCTCCTCAAGAAGCTCATCACGAGCCTGGGTCAAAGCGCGGGCAAGCTCGCCGATCTCATCACCACGATCCGACTCCAACGGCGAACGATCTTTGCTATCAAAAAAGCCAGCCAGGCCACGGGTGAGTCGCGCCACTGGGCGAACGACCTGTCCGGCGATGACCCAGCCGAGGGCCGCTGAAAGCAGCCAGAAGGCGAGCAATGCATTTCGTGTGGCCGGATGCCAAAGGCTCAGCGTGGCCTCCGGAGTCTTGCGCAGAAAGATCATGTCATGCCGGGCATCCAGCCTCAGCACCACCGCCTGCCACTGGCCTGCAAGTTCACGCACCTCCCCCAGAGGCAGTGCCTTCAGAGGAGCGCTGGCTTTGTCATCCATTGCTGGCTCAAGAGCACCATTCGCATCCCGGAAATGAATCTGCATGCGTAGAAGCTGGCCCAGATCACCTGCCAGCTTGCTGCTGCGCGGCAGGTTCAAGCGCTGCACAAAGTCCGCATCTGCCTGGGCAAGCGCCAGGAACACACGCTCGCTCTCCGACTGCTGCTGATGCCTCAGCCAGGTCAGCAGAAGCAATGAGCCCGCCGCCACAAAGGCCGCGAAGACCACGACAAAACGCGTGGTGAGGCTGCGGCGGGGCTGATGGGGGGAGGCGGACACAGCACCCACTCTGCCGGGGGCTTTAGCCCGGGAAAGTTATTTTCCAAATCTGCGCAAGTCTGCGGCACGGACTGCATCTGCCGGGGTGAACATCATCCACCGCCTCAGATGCTTCTGCCTCCGTCTAGGTGTGGGTATACTGACGTTGATGCCGCTGGATGCCAGCTCTCATGGAGACGTGCGGCAGTCGGGAGTGACCCGTGTTCAAAATGTGCACCAAGCCTTGGTCCCGCATCTCGAAAGCAGGGCTGACCATTCAGCCCTGCCCTCGATCGGTGATCTGAACATCTGGAGCACGCCCTAAGGTCGTAGCGCCTAACCAAAATCACTGCTTTACGCTGGACGCTTCGCAAAGGCCTCGCGGATGATCTTCAGTACCTGCTCGCGCTCAGCTCCGGAGATGAGCAGACGCGGCTCACGCACCCACTCTTTGCCGAGGCCGGCTTCCTGGCAGAGGAGCTTGATGTATTGGACAAAATGGATGTGGGTGTCCAGCTTCATCAGTGGCTGCGACCAGCGGTAGATAGCACGGGCCTCATCCCACTTGCCAGCCCGCGTGAGGTCCCAGAGCTGCTGGTTCTCTTTCGGGAAGGCGATGCCGCTGCCTGCGACCCAGCCATCAATGCCGAGAATGGCGCATTCGAGGAAGAGGTCATCCACACCGGTGAAGATCTTGTAGCGATCTCCCACCAGATTTCGCAGTTCTGTGATGCGGCGCGGATTGGCGCTGCTTTCCTTGATGGAGGTGAGGTTCGGGATGTCTGCCAGCCTAACAAACATTTCTGGAGTGACATCCGTGTGATAGCCCACGGGATTGTTGTACAGCATCCAGGGCAAAGGGGTGGCCTTGGCGAGTGTGCGGAACCAGTGCTCGGTCTCGGCCGAGTCAGATTTGTAGACCATCGGCGGCATGATCATGAAGCCGGCTGCGCCGAGCTTCTCGCCATCCTGCATGTATTGGATCGCTGCACGTGTGCTCATCTCCGCCACACCGCTGACCACGGGGATGCGACCACGGGCGGTCTCGATGGCGCACTTCAGCACAGCACGCTTCTCATCGGGCTGGAGGCACTGGTTTTCGCCGAGCGAACCACAGACGATGAGGCCCGAGATACCGGATTCAATCAACACTTCGAAGTGATGTGCTGAAGCCTCTAGATCAAGTGACTGATCCTGATGCATCTGCGTGACAGCGGCGGGGAAAACGCCGGACCATTGAGGAAGGGGCTGGGACATGCGTGAAGAATACCTGTGTGCGGCCAAGGGTCTTGATTGCTTTTTGGAGCCTAACCTGCCAAATCAGGCAAAATGACGGATCACGACGATCTCTTCGCCGCCCATGGCTACGCCGAAGCCCTCTTCGATGCGCTGCCAGATGTCGTCTTCTTCATCAAGGACTCAGCAGGCCGTTATGTGCGCGTGAACCAGACCATGGCGGACCGCTGCGCGGGTGGAGACAAATCCAAGCTGATTGGCAAGAAGCCCACGGAAGTCTATCCCGCCGCCCTGGCCGCCAGCTATGCCCGCCAGGATGAGGCGGTGCTGAAGACGGGCAAGCCGGTGGAGCACCAGCTCGAGCTGCACATCTACATCGGCCGCAAGGCCGGCTGGTGCCTGAGCACCAAGCATCCGCTGCGTGACGCCCAAGGCCGCATCATCGGAGTGGCCGGCATCTCCCGGGATCTGAATGCGCCGAGCGACAAGGCCAGCGGCTACGCGGAGCTGGCCACGGCGCTGAAGCTTATGCAGGCCCGCTACACCGAAGGGCTGCGCATCGAGGACATCGCGAAGAAGGCCGGGCTGAGCGTATACCAGTTCGAGCAGCGGGTGCAGAAGCTCTTTCAAATGAGCCCGCTGCAGCTCCTGCACAAGCTGCGGCTGGATGAAGCCACGCGCCTGCTGCGTGAGACGGATCTGTCCTTGAGCGACATCGCCCTGCAAACCGGCTGGTGTGACCAGAGCGCCTTCACCCGTCACTTCAGCCGCTACGCCGGCATGGCTCCCGGAAGGTTCCGGGCGATGATCAAGTAAGTGAAGATGGCCAACAGATCATGATACCTAACCAAAAGCCCGGCTCGAATGATCCGGGCTTTGTGTGATGATGGGTCTTGTGGCGGATGAATCACCGCCGCAGGGATTGCACCCGGATCGACTGGATGTGGAGATTCTAAAGTAGGTTGGGTTTCGCGTGCTTTAGCCTGCCCGGACACGCTAAAGCGTGAACAACGTACACCTGAAAATCGATCACGCCTTCTTTTCGAAACCGGGGATGCCGAGGCGCTTCGCCACGCGCAGGGGGCGGCGCATGGCTTCCTCCATGCGCAGGGCTTCATCAGAACCGCGCAGGTCTTTGCAGTCGGGATGAGCCTCAGGTGCATCGATCAAGCCGAGGTGATGCAGCACATGGGCGGTGCTGTGCTTGTAGGGCGAGGCGCTCATGCGGTCGTCCAGGCGGAAGACGAGGTCCTCAAAGGACTGGAAGGCTTCAAAGAGCTTGTACACACGTGTGTCGAAGCGGCCTGTGCCGGTCTTGAACTTCTTGTCCGCGACGCTGTCCAGCAGCCACATGTCACGGGCTGCGCAGATGAGCGGGCAGGCGCTGACACCGGCACCGATGAGCAGCGGCAGGCCCAGGCGGATGGCGGTGGGAATGCCGTAGTCATCGCCACTGTGCGGGGCGAAGGGCAGGTTCAGGCCTTTGCACATGGCGGCCCAATACAGGAAGTGCGGCTCGTCCAGCGTGCTCACCTTTCCACCGACATACTTGGGATGGTTCGCGAGCTCATGCAGCAGCCAAGGCTCATAGGGCGTGGCCCAAGGGACAAAGGAAGGTTCCAACGCATGGGCGATGGCGGGGTGCGTGATGTGCTCGGCGATCTCAAAGTAGGCATCACGACGCTCCTCAGGCTCCAGCGTGTTCAGCCAGCGCGAGGTCATGATCATCACCTCGCCGTTGTCGTGGCTCTGGGCGATGTCCAGCAGCGGCCAGTAGCGCTCGGCCTTGAAGCCCGTGTCCTTCTCAGCACCGCGTGCGGTGACACCTGCAATAAACTTGGTGGTAGGGAACTCGGCACGGAAGCGCTTCAGCACCTCGGCATACATCTCGTTGCTGAGGTCGAAGATGTAGCCGGTGTCCGCATTCAGCACAAAGACCATCTCCACGCCATAGTAGTCGCCGCACTCCTGCATCCAGCGCACGCTTTTCGTGAAGCCTTCCCAGTCGGGCTGCTTGTCCTTAAAAGGCAGCAGGGTGGCCACACAAAGGCGGGCCTTGGTGCTGTGATCGACCAGTTCCTCCTCCGCCGTGTAAGCCCAGATGGTTTCCTGCCAGGTGGTGGTGGGCTTGAGGTCGGCGGGATTGGAGATGAGCTCGATCATATATGATCCGATTTAGTGCGGATTGGCTGAGGTGGCAAGTGCAGGAACTTCGAGTTTTGCCGCAGGGAGCGTCAGGATTTGCGGCGGGCCTCCACGCCTTTTACAAGCCAAGAAAACATGAGGGAGGACACCCGCAATCCTCCGCAGCACTCGGGTCACTCCACCTTCAGCACGCCGTTCATCACCATCCAGTGGCCCGGGAAGGTGCAGAGGTAGGGGTAATCACCTTTTTCGTTTGGCGCGGTGATGTGAATGGTGAAGGTTTCCTTCGGATTCGTCATGTCCGTGTAGGCGATGACGTCATCGCTGTCCGGGACGTAATGCTTCGCGAGGCCCTTGGGATCCGTGATCATGAGGTTCACCTTGTCCCCGAGTTTCTGGAGAGTGCCGGGCTTGGCCAGGAGCCAGTTGTGCGGGACCACATCCGGGTTCTTGAAGACGATGGTCAGCTTCTCGCCCCCCTTGGCGGTGAGCTGCTTCTGCACGTATTGCAGACCGAGCGCGGCCTCGATGATAATCTCACGCCCGCCTTCACCTTTGGCCCATGGATTGGGTTTGGTGGGTGTCGGGGCAATCATGCCAACTTGCGCGACATGGTTTGTTTTGGCGACCTTGGTATAACCAACAAAGTCGGTGAAGGACTCCGCCAAAGCATGAGCGGTCAGGAAGACATCGTGCCCGGTGCTCAGATGCAGATGCACCTGGCTGGCGGGGATGAGCTGCGGGATTTCAAGGAAGAGGGTTTTGCCGCCGTCCAGCTTCTGCACGCTGCGCACCTCCAGCGGATCATGGCCCGGAGTGTCCGCATACTTCACCGAGTACTCGGGTGAGCCATAGGCGGCGCTGTAGCGATAGTTCCAGCACTGCGCAAAGAATTGCGAGGCCTCGGTGGAAGCCTTCACGGGCTGGTTGAAGCGAATGATCACGCCGTTGTCGCGTGCTTCGAAACCGACCGGCACAGGCTTCTCACCGCCGGTGAACCGCACGCGCTGGAAGCAACCATCCTTCGGTGTGTAGCTGCCCCAGCCCTGCATGCCGTTCACATAGAGATGACCGTCCTTGGGATTGAAGCGCGCGCATTGTGGGCCCGAATCAAAGTTGCCGCTGATCTTCACGGCTGCACCCTGCCAGCGGCCTTTCACATTCTGGCGCATGACCAGCCAGGCACCACCGCCGCCGGAGGAGAGATGGATGAGATTGCCATCACCCTTCAGTGACGCCCATTTTTCGCCTGTGATGAAGGCCTGGCTGCTGGCACTGTTGTCCTCGCCGCGTGGCATGTACATGAGCACGGGTTCAGGGGGCTGGCCGTTCTTCGGGCCGCCAGCACCGAAATGCGCGCCTTCGTTTTTACCGATCTCGATCTGGCAGATGCTGGAGGCGGGCGTCCAGTCCCCTTCTTGAACGCTGGTGGTGATGAACTTGCCATCGGGCGAGATGCCAAGGCCATCAGGATTGCGGAAACCGGTGGCGAGGACTTGTAGGTCAGGCGTCCCGCCTGAGTCGTGTGAAACGGGCATCTTGCCCGGAGTTCCAGAGGCGGGCAAGATGCCCGCTTCACTCCTGACAGGCAGGATGCCTGTCCTACACACGCCTTCATTGCCTGAGGCGAAGTAGAAGCGGCCCTGTGCGTCGGTCTCCAAGCCGACGATGAAGTCATGACCGCCAGGAGAGGTCTGCATGACATTGGTCACGCACTCATAAAAGTCTGCCTCGTCATCGCCATTCAAGTCATGCAGGCAGGTGATCTGGTCGCGACCGAGCACATGGATCTTATCTTTGATGATTTTCATGCCTAGCGGCTGATGCAATCCGGTGGCGAAGCGCTTCCAGCGCACCTTGCCGAGCTTTTCATCAATGCCCTTCACCAGCCACACCTCGCCGGTCATGGTGGCGATGGCGGCGCTGGTGCCATCACTGAAGAAGTCATGCGCGGTGATGAAGAAGAGAGTGCCGTAGGGATTCTCAAAGGGGATCGTGATGCGATCCGTGGCGAAGGGTGCCTGTGTGCCAAGCTGGCCTTTCGTTTCGATCCATTGAGGCCATTGGGTAGGGCCGCCTTTGAGGTAGTAGTCATCCGTCGAATTCAGCACATTGGGATGCAATTGCGGACGAGTATGGGTGACGGTTTCCCATGGACCATTCTCATCTTTCGATGAGGTGACGAAGACCGTGTCGCGGCCATGCCTGTAGAAGCCACGATAGGTCCTCTGCACATTCGGTGGCAGCTTGGACGGGTCCTCGGAAACTCTGATGACCTTGCCATCCATCGCCGCCCCGCCCATGAAGCCGTGGCGGTTGTCGTTCAGCTTGAGAAAGCCGCCTTCCCAAACGACGCGGACCGTGCCTGTCTCAGGGTCAAAAACGCCTGACTGGTTCTCGTAGTTGTAGCAGACCGCTTTGGGAATCGTCAGGCCCGCGCCTTTGAAGACACAACTGAACACGGTGCCCAGATCACTCTTGGCGAAGCGGTCATCTTTCCAGGTCACTTGATCGTTCTGATTGCCCCAGTGACCTTGCTGGCCGCCATCGAGGCCGGGGAACTGCGGGATGAGCTCCGGCATCGTTTGATTCATGAACTGCAGTGCCTGCTTGCCGTAGTAGTCGAAGACACGCTCACGGTTCACAAACTCCTGCCAGTGGATGTTGTTAGACTTGTCGAGAGGCTCGCGGGTGGGTTTAAACTCAGCGGGCTTTGGCGCTGGAGGCGGAAGGATCTCATCGAGATTGTCGAAGCTCCAAAGACCGAGCGTGTTGTCCATCCGCTGGCGTGGTGCACCGCCTTTGCGCGGCTTCATGGCACCACGGGAGATGCGCACGTCATCAAGGATGCCGTCACAACCGATGCCACCTTCGACGAGGCGACCGAAGGCCAGTTCGCCGGGCTTCGCGGTGCCTTGGAGAGGCTGCGCGGGCTTCTCAAAGACCTGCTTGCCATCGACCCAGATGATCACGTTTTTCTCATCGACACTCGCGAGGAGGTCGTGCCACTCGCCATCGCACACGTTGACCTTGGAATCATAGTCGCCACCACGCCCGGGCAAGTAGAGAGCCACGGTGCCGCGACCAGAGTGAGTGTAGAGTTCCCAATGCGTGGCTGAGGATTTGACTTCGGAAGCGACGAGAATGTTGAAGCCGTCTTTGCCATCCAGCTTAGCGCGGCATTCGACTGTGAATGGAAGTTTGTTGTACTCCTCATCACCTTTGACGACCCAGCCACCCTTCAGGGCCTTGCCAAACTCAGTGCTCGAAGAGGCCACGCTCTCAGCCTTGGTGGCCTCAGCCTTTGAACTATGTGCCTCAGGCTTCTCGTTCCAGGTGCGATACTTCGGCTTCACACCGGGCTTGTCGTCATCGAGCTGCGGCACGAGCCAGGCGAGGCCATCGAGGTTGTCGAGCAAACGGCCTTCGGCGTCTTCGTTGGTGTGATTGAGGATGCCGATGAGACCGCTGTAGCCACTCGCGCGGATCTGGCGCAGCACCTTCACATCCTGTGTGCCGATACCTAGAGGGAGGATCTTGCGGCCCTTGGCTTCGCCATCAATGTCCATGCCGTTGAGATTCAGGCAGAGCAGATGCGGTTTCATCGCCTCCAGCACTTTAGGCAGGCGGTCCAGATGGCCGTGACCATGATGCAGGTTGTACACGATGCCGACGTTCTTGATGCCTTGAGTTTTCAATGCCTCGACGATGGCGATGGCATTCTCGGGCTCGCCATACCAGGAGCCATGATTGTAAAGAGCGACTTGGCAGCCCAGCGGAGCCGCTGCTTCACAGATAGGTTTGAGTCTGGCGACTTCCTTTTCGATGCGGGCCTTTTGATCGGCTGCGTCTTTGACCTGAATGGGTCCACCGTTGCCATTCACCCAGAGCTGAGGCTTCACACCATGGCGCTTGAAGAGTTCGAGTGTCCTCTTCGCCTCATCATTCAGCGTGGTGGGGAACCACCAGCCTGTGAGCTCGATGCCGTGCTTCTTCAGCGCGTTCAGTTCATCATCCCACTGAGGTATGTGCTCGGCACGGTAGTCATAGACAAATTTCTTCACACCCATCTTTTCCAGCATGGCCGCGCGCTCCTCAGGACCTCGCTTCTTGGCATCAAACGGCACAATGCACCAAGCGGCGAGGTTGGGTTTGTCGAAGGGCTCGGCGGCAGACAGGCTGGCGGTGAGACACAGGCAAAGAAACAGTCGAAGGAGCATAAGGGAAGGTCAGAAAAATAGGACTGGAGGTGACGGAATGTCCACTGCCAGTCTATCTTACAGTTCAATGAACGGGCGGATAGAACACAAGCGCCAAGGCTTGGGATGTGGGCGGCCAAAAAGCAGGTGTTTCATGACGTGGAAGGATGGCCCACGGAACACACGGAATGGCACGGAAAATTTTCTGCCGGGTTCCTTTCCGCGAGTTCCGTGTATTCCGTGGGCGAGAGTGCGTTAGTTAGCGAAGCGTTCGATTTGCACACCATCCTTGCCGCCGAAGTTGATGAGCAGTCCGAGTTTCATGCCGGTGGCTTTAAGGTAGTTGATGATTTGGGAACGATGCTCGTCGACGATGGCGGAGGCCGCTTTTAGTTCGAGGATGATCGTGTCGAAGCAAACCACATCAGGGATGAAGGTGTGGCGCAGTTTGCGACCCTTGTAGATGAGCGGGATTTGCCGCTGCGCATCAAAAGGGATGCTTTGCAGCGCCAATTCTGTTTCCAGGCATTCCTGGTAGACATGCTCAGTGAAGCCGCAGCCCTTCTCCTTGTAAAGTTCGAAACAAGCGCTGCGGATACGGAAGGATTCTTCGGGGTAGATGAGCTTTGAATTCATACATGAGATCTGGCCCACAGAATACACGGAATGGCACGGAGAATTTCTGCTGGGCTCCTTTCCGTGAGTTCCGTGTATTCCGTGGGCGAAGAATGCTATTCGAGGGTGATGTCGAAGATGAGTTTCAGGGGTTCGCCTTTGGGGACGGTAAAGCTGGAGAGTTTCTTCTTTTCGTTAGGCGCGCCTGTGGGATTAATGACGAGGGCGCCGTAGTCGCGGGCATGGCTCCAGAAGGTGCGGGTGCTATCTTTGGAAGAATGGCGGCGGCCTCGGTGCCGTAGCGCCACCAGCTTGCGGGCTGGCCCCAGATGGCTTTCTCATCGGTCTTGCCGTCGCTGTTGGTGATGTGGCCGCTGCCATCACGCACGGTCAATGATTTGGCGAGGCGCACGCCGAGGCCGCCTTCTTCCTGGCCATCGATAGTGAGTTCGTGATCGCTGCTGCCGAGCTGTGTGTCCCAGCGCAGCACGACTTTGCCATCGTGCAGGCTGGTGCTGATGCGGGTGGTGTCGCGGCAGATTTCCTTGCCGTCGGCGCTCAGCCAGCGGCTCTCGGTTTCAAAGCCACTGCCATCGGACTGCACGGTGACTTTGGTGACTTCGACACGACCTTCGTTGCGCCAGAAGTCGGTGCCGTTGATGCCTCCGAAGGCGAGCCAGAGGCCGGGATGCATGTCGGCGTGATCCTGCGCGTCGTCCTTGTCGGGTGGGAAGTGCCGCGTGAGCAGGGTGCCATCTCGATTGCGCAGATGGATCATGAAGGGGCGCTTCACCTGAGAATGACTCAGGACGAAATCACCCACGGGTTTGCCATCGTGCTTGAGAGCGAGCTTGGACTCATGCTGCTCGATGCTGAAGCCCTTGCTTGCATCGCCATGAATCTTGATCGGCTTCGTGTCGGCCACAGGCTGTACATCAGAGCCGTCTTTGGCGTGCTTGGATTTCTTTTCCTCCTTCTTGTCATCTTTCTTGGTAGGCTTCTTTTCAGGCACCGTGCTGCTTTGGATCAACCAGGCGGCGATATCGGCACAGGACTGCGCATCCAGCACCGCAGCGAAGGGTGGCATGGCGGAGATGGGCAGGGTGTCGTGCTTCGTGATGTCCGCACGCATGATGCGGGCGCGCTGGCCGGTGATGAGACCGAGGGTGACCGCGAGGCCGCTCTCGTCCAGCAGCACGCCGCTCTGCACACCCTGCGCGGTGGTGATGACGTGAGAGTTGAAGCCTTCGGTGATGACCGCGCTCGGCTCGATCATAGACTGCAACAAGTGCTTCGCATCCGCACGCAGGCCGATGCCGGTGAGATCAGGGCCGAATTGATTGCCGCGCCCGCCGATGTAGTGACAGGCGGTGCAGGTGGCTCCGGCGGGATGAAGGGCGAGCAGACGTCCGCGCGCGGGGTCCGCGGTCTTCATCGCGGCAAGGGCGGCATCGACGGTCGTCGGAGAGGAAGGTGGCGTCAGCTTCGGCGGATCACCGGTGATCGGAGCGACGTTGGCCGCGATGACACCTTTGCCACGCATCATGATCTGAAGGCCATCGCCACTGGTGTTCTTGATCCAGAGTTCGGCGAGAGCCTTGGTTTCCTTGTCCTCATCCTTGAGCAAAGGCTTCACTTCGTCCTGGGTGAGCGCGCTGTCTTCAAGCAAGGCCAGTAAGGCGGCGCGACGAACACCGCCGCGTTCATCTGTGAGCCATTGCTTCAGGTCGACCGTGCTGGCGAGGTCACGCAGAGCACGCCAGGCCGAGTAGTAAGTGAGCCGATCCTTTTCCTTCGCGGCCACGGTAAGAAGCGTCGGGATCATCTTCACGTCGCGTGCCTGCCAGATGGCCTGCACGGCTTCGAAGCGGGTGCGGGGATCGTCGACGCGGGTGAGCTCAGCAACCTGTTGAGGCAAAGTATGTTGGGCTAGAATGCGCAGGGATTGCAGTCGCAGGTTGCCGGGCTTGGCCAGGGATTTTTCGAAGAATGGATCAGGGCCGATGCGGCCGAGAGCCCACACGGTCCAGGTTTCCGCGGCTGGCGAAAGCTTGCCTGAGTCCAGGGCCTGGATGAGTACGGGTTTCGCTTCGGCACCACGACGAACGAGTTCGTCTTGAGCATCCGTCCGATGCACGACCAGATTGGAATCAAAGAGGGAGATGAGTTCAGGGATGTTGCAATTCTTGAGGGGTTTCGTGAGTGCTACTTTCTTGGGACCCTCGGCAGACGTCACGCGGTAGATGCGGCCTTCATTGGTCATCTTGCCATCTTTCATCTCGGAGCCATAGCCACGGCTCCAGCTCAGGCACCAGAGCGCACCGTCAGGTCCCATGACCATGTCCGTGGGGCGGAAGAGAGACTTGCCGCCCTGGATGAAGAGCTGCCACTCGCTGGTCATCAGCGCGCCTTTCCACTTGGGCTGATAGACATAGGTGGTCTTGTTCAACCAGTCATTGATGAAGAAGACGTTCTGATGCTTGCCCAGTGAGCCAAAGGTGATGCCAGTACCGCTGCCGTGAAACACGTCATGACTGACGGGCGTGGTGGGCAGATGATCCTCACCCGTCCAGGAGCTGCTCCAGGGATGGTTCCAGCCGAAGTGCGCGCCGAAGAAGGGCATGAACACACGGTCGCCTTCGTTCTGGTCATTGTCCGTGCCCAACCAATTAAAAGTGTCATCCAGGGCGATGTCCCATGGATTGCGAAAGCCGCGTGAGACGATCTCCAGATTTGCGCCGAGGTCATCGCAACGCAGCACGCCGCCCATGACACCCCAATCGTCTTTGGGGTCGTGAAAGGTGTGCTGGTAAGTGGCAGGCGTGAAGGTCTGCGGCTTCGTGGCCTCAAGCTGCGTGGATTGGCCGAAGAGCTCGCGAAAGGGCTTCAGCGCGATGCGGTCGGGCTGCGTTGGGTCATTGAGGCCTTTGGAGTTGCCCTTGCTCATGTAGAGCTTGCCATCGGGAGCCCAGACGAGGCCGTGAAGGCCGTGCTCGAGGTTGCCTAGGTCGGTGAAGACCTTGACGTATTTGTCGGCCACATCATCACCATCCAGATCGCGCACGACGGTGAGGTCAGGCGAGTTGGCGATCCATAGGTCACGGCCACGCCAAGCGAGACTTTGGATGGCATTCAAGCCGGTAGCGAAGGTGTGAGTCTTGTCCGCCTTGCCGTCGTTGTTTTCATCCGTGACGATGACCACGCTGTCGCCTGGTGTTTCCGGCGTGGGATTGCGGTACTGCGGGCCCATGCCAAGAAAGAGCCGCCCCTTTGCATCAAAGGCGAGGCTGCAGGGCTGCTGCACCAGCGGCTCCTGGGCGAAAAGGCTGATCTCGTAACCCTCGGGCACGCTGGGCAGTGCTTTCAGGTCGGCGTAGGTGTCCACCATGTCGGCCCGGAGATGGCCTGCGGAACACACGGAAAACGCGGAAAGGATGAAGAGGGAGCATTTCATGTTAGGTGCAAGACATGCGTTCCTATGGTGACCGGAGATGTGACGAGACGGCGCGAAAACTACTCCGTATACTTCTTCCACTGCGCCTCGATCCACTTCGCATCAGGCGCGCCATCAAAGACGAGGATGCGGTATTTGGAGACGTAGGGTTTGCCGGGCTCGATGGCCCAGTCGCCGTCTTGGGAGGGGGCGATGCAGAGCTGCGGATTCTTGGGGTTGAGGCGCAGGGGCTGCGGGAAGCGGAAATTCGATGGATGGATCAGGATGACCATGCCGGTGGGTGCGCCATCCACCTGACCGCCGATGTGGACCCACTTGCCCTTGGTGGAGTCGCCGGCCTTGCGGTCATGCCCCTCGCTGGTGAGCATGGTGACGGCATCCACGGGATTCCACGCCAGATTGCCACGCACTCCGAGGCCGCCGTAGTGATACACAGGGAGTTTCAGCGCCTTGTCGGTGGCACAGTTCTGCGTGCTGATGAGGTCGATGATGTTCGCGGGTGTGCCATCGAGGGTTTGCTGGGACACACTGACATCCCAGGTTTCATTCAGCACTTTTTGTTCGGGGGAATGGCTGTGATCGAGAAAGAGATGCTCGCTGGTGAAGCCGCCCTTGTTAGCGCCGCCCAAGGATTTGGTGAGCTTGCTAAAGCGCACCTCGGCGAGGATTTTGTCGCCGCTCTTGTCCTTGCCATCGCCTTTGCCCTGGTTCCAGAAATCGGGATGTGAATCGCCGAACTCCGTTTTGGTCCAGGCGAGCCAGATGCCGCGGTGCCAGCGGTGGTCGTCGGGATGATTGCCGGTGACGAGCTTGCCGGAGGGCGAGTAGACGGGATGCAGATGCGCGCCGTGTTTGAAGACGGGATCGACACCCTCAGGCACCTCGCCGGCTTCCATCTGGTAGTCGCAGATGGCTTTGCCGCCGGTGGTGAAGTGGAGCACGGAACCGGCTTTTTCGACCTGGATGTCGGCGGCCTGCAGAGAGCCGACGAAACAGGCGCCTAAGATAAGGAGAAGGTTGGAGGAGATGCGCATGGCGCACCCAGAACGGAGGTCGAGGGTGGTTTCTCTTCCCGGAAAATGTGAAAGTAAGAGCCGTGTAAGAACTGAGGGATGCAGTCAGGCTTGCTCTTGAGTGGAAGGTATGGTGAGCTTAAGTTTCTCATTACATGCGCCTTCACCCCCTGCTCCGCCACCTCGCACGCGCCAGCCTTGTCACCACCGCCCTCTGGCTGTCTGCGTGTAAGACGACCCCTCCGACTCCGCCTGAACCTGTGCCCCAGCCACCCGCGAAACCCGTGGGCCTCTTTGAATGGAAGGGCGAGGGCAAGAGCGTGACCTCCATCCGCATCAATGTGGATGAGCAGATGGCCTACCTTTTCAATGGCGAGGAACAGATCGGCTGGACCTATGTGGCGACCGGGATTCCGAGCTTCCCCACACCTACGGGCGACTTCAAGGTGATGGAGAAGGTCTCCAACAAAGTCTCCAACCTCTATGGCAAGGGCTACGACGCGAACGGCAAGCTGGTGAATTCTGACTTCAAGCAGGGCCGCGATGTGCTGCCTGCGGGCGGTCGTTTTGACCCTGCCAAGATGCCTTACTTCATGCGCCTGACGGGCGATGGCGTGGGCATGCACATCGGGCCGATCCCACGGCCGGGCAAGCGGGCCTCCCATGGCTGCATTCGTCTGCCGTCGAAGGTGGCGGGCGATATCTTCAAGAGCACCGCCATCGGCACTCCGGTGAAGATCACGGGCAGCGGGCCGGATTACCAGACCTACCTCAAGCAATCGGCGGAGAAGTCCAAGGCCAATGCCGCGAAGTATGCCAACGCCAAGAAGAAGGCGGCCGATGCTGCCACCGCAGCGGCAGACGCTGTAGCGCTGCCTCCAGGAGATCCCAACGGCCCAGTTCCAACTCCAGGCACAGCGCCTGCGGCACCGGAAGCCACCCCCGCCGGCACCACTCCCGCCCCCACACCAGCTCCGCCGCCTGAGGAGATCAAGCCTGCAGCGCCAGCGCCAGCGCCCGGAAACTAGGCTGTCCAGTTCCGGGACCAGAGCCACAGGTTCGAGGTTGAGTTGCCAGTGATGTCCGCATCATGGTAGATGCGGCATTGCTTCTGCTTCATTCCTGAATTCCCGCCTCCCCATGTCTGCTCCCCAGCCTCTCGTTGTCACGCATCCTCTGGCGCAAATCCATCTGACGGCCATGCGGAAGGAGGACACGCCTTCCGCGCAGTTCCGCTGGCACCTGCAGCGGCTGGCGGAGATCCTGTTCACCGTGGCCAGCCGGGCCCTGGAAACACAAGAGGTGAGCATCCGGACACCGCTGGCAGAGATGCAGGGGCAGACCTTTGCGCGGCCCATCGTGCTGGTGCCGATCCTGAGGGCGGGCTTGGGCCTGGCAGAGGCCATTTTACCCCTGGTTCCTGAAGCCACGGTCGCGCACATCGGCATCGCCCGCTGCGAGGAGACGGCCATGCCGAAGCCCTACTACGCCAAGCTACCCGCTCTGCTGAGCCGATCCGACGTGTTTGTGCTGGATCCGATGCTGGCCACGGGTGGAAGCGCCTGTGCGGCCATTTCTCAGCTCAAAGAGGCGGGGGCCAGTCGGCTGAATTTCATCTCGGTCGTCAGCAGTCCTCAAGGGCTGGAGGCGATGTATGCAAAACACCCGGACGTGCCCGTCGTGACGGCAGCCATCGACGATGGGCTGAACGACCGGGCCTACATCGTGCCGGGGCTGGGAGATGCCGGTGACCGCTGTTTTGGCACGTGATCAGCTTTTATCCAGGCCGTGAGCACCTTTTTTTTGAATAAGAGCTCACAAGGGGTGGTCTTGTCCCCCAATCGGGTGACGAAAAATCCCCTCCTGATGCGGGGATTGATCTTGTCCCCCGATCCGTAAGCATGAGATAGTTGCCCCATAAACCCATGAAAGAGTATGCCTACATTCACGAGGAAGGAAGCCTGCCGGCACCGCTTCTGGCCGTGCCCTTCCTCAATAGCTTTACAGACGAGCAGCTCGACGAGGTGCTCAATTCCTCCTCCCTGCTCCAGTGCGACCCCGGTGACGTGATCATCCGTGAGGGCAGCATCGACAGCCGCATCTACGTGCTTCTGAGCGGCCAGCTCGAGGTGCATGTGGGAGGCAAAAAAGTCGCCGGCATCACCCGCCCCGGGGATGTCTTCGGCGAACTGGCCCTGGTGAACCAGGACAAGCGTGCCGCCTCAGTCATCGCCGGCACCCGTGCGCTCTGCTTGGCCGTGGACCAAAAATTCCTCCAGGACATCCATCCGCGCGAGGAAGACCCGGCCTTCCATGCCGCCTTGTTTGAGTTTGTGGCCCGTCTGGTGACCAAGAAGCTGGATGCCACCTCCCGCCGCCTCGCCGAGGTGGAGAAAGAACTGCGCCTGCTGAAAGAAGCCCATCCTGAGGATCAGCCTGTGGAAGTGATCGTTCCTGCCAAGCCGACGCCTCCTGCCAAGGCTGCAACTCCCGCTAAATCCGCCGCGAAGCCTGCCTCCACTGCCCGCCGTCCTGCCGCCTCGAAGCCCCGCAAACCGGTGCGCCGCAAGGTCAAGGTGCTGGCCTGAACCCGAATATAGCTTCCAACGAAGGGTCGAAAAGAGCTGCCATACTCCTTCGGGGTGGCATCTGGTGATTTTTATTCCTGTCCGTCTTGATCGCGGGCAGGATCACCCCTCTTTTCCTCCCGCATGAGCGCTCCCAATCATCGCTGGCTGCACACTCAACTCCCGCAGTGGGAACGTGAAGGCCTCATCACCGCTGAAAATGCGGTCACCCTGCGCAAGCGGCATCCTTTTGATGAGTCAGGCCCAGGCATCGCCCAGGTCGCCATGGGCGTGCTGGGGGCGCTGCTGATCGGCGTCGGCCTCATTGCCATCATCGGCTACAACTGGGATCACTTCACGCGGCCGATCCGGCTGCTGTTTGCCTTTGCTCCGCTGCTGGGTGCCCAGGTGTTTTCCTGGTGGGCGCTGAAACAGGGGGATGCCTGCGCGCGCTGGATACGGGAGACGGCGGCTTTCTTCCAGGCGATGACCGCAGGCGCGAGCATCGCCATCGTCTCGCAGATCTACAATCTCGGAGGAGACTGGCCGGAGTTCCTTCTCGCTTGGGCGCTGCTCAGCCTGCCACTCACGTGGGTGATGAGGTCGCACGCCGTGGTGATCTTCTATCTGGTGTGCATCACCGTCTGGAGCCTGCATGAAAGCTCACGCCATCCGGCCTGGCATGAGAGCGCCAGGGCCTATCCACTTTTGCTCCTAGGGCTCTTCCCCTTCTGGCCGGGATGGAAGTTTGACCAGCCGCTCTCCACGACCCTGCGCTGGGCCGTGGCGCTCAGCGCGAGCATCGGCCTCGCCGCAGCCTCTTATCAAATGGTCGATCATCCGTGGTCGGACTTTGAAGTCGCAGCGTGGATGTGGAGCCTCACGGCGGCCATGATGACTCTGCTGCCCCTCTCCGAAGCTGGAGTGCACGCGTCGACGCGGCAGAAGCCGCAGGTGGTGTTTGGGTTTCTTTACCTGTTGGGGTTTGGCATCGTCGCCACCTTCCTAGATGTGGGCCGCGATCTCACGGAAGCCATTCACCAGGCGATGAAACTGCCGTGGACGTGGCTTCTCATCATCGTGACCATCGCCTTCGCCGTGCATGCGGCCATCCAGCGTCGCTGGGCCGTCTTGTCCGTGGCTTCGCTCACTCTCACGCCGATGCTGGCCCTGATGACAGGTGAGAAGGCGGCAAGCGTGCTGCCCTGGCTGATGACGCTGCACCTTTCCCTCATCGGCATCACGCTCATCTTGATCGAATTCCTGGATCGCAAAGGCGCGCCACGTCTGGGAGCAGCACTGCTCAGCGTGCTGATCATGGCGCGCTTGTTTGAGAGTGATCTCTCACTGCTGATGAAAGGCATCGCCTTCATCGTGGTGGGCGTGGCCTTCCTGGTCTTCAACATCGTCCTGAGCCGTCGTCACAAAAAAGGGAAGGAGAAGGTGTCATGAAATCTCTTCCAATCATTATCTTTGCCATCACGGCCTTGGCTCAATGGGGTGCGCCGCTTTCCCAGATCTGGACCTATGAAGGGGTGCTGACGAAGGGCACGCTGATCCGGGTGAAATGCGCGGCGCCGGATCCCTATGATCCACTGCGCGGGCGCTATCTGGCAGTGCGGCCGGAGCAGACGAATGTGCCGCTGCCTGAAGGCATGGAGGCTCCAGACGAGCAGATGGGATATGTCAGCATCACCACTGGTGCCGATGGTCTGGCCACGCTCTCCAGCCTGAGCTTCACCAAGCCCACAAGCGGAGACTACCTGTATGTCCGTGTGCACTCCTCCTATGACAGACAGGCCAGCATCGACTGGCCGTTTGAGCGCTACTATCTCAATGAGGAACTGGCACCGGAAGCGGACGAGTGGTTTGCAGAGAACATCCGGAACACGAAGGGCATCATCGCCGAAGTGAGGGTCCTGAATGGACGTGCGGTGCTGGCCGACCTCACGCTGGATGGGAAACCCTTCCGCGAGATTTTGCAGGATCGCGTGAAGTGAAGTGAAGTGAACGGCCCATGGAAGTGCTTGCGCTCTGCCTATTACGAAGCAGGTGAGGCACGATCATGCTCACGGACTATCACACGCACACGCCGCTCTGCCTTCACGCCGAGGGCAATCCTGTCGACTACGCCCGTCATGCGCAGCAGATCGGGCTGGCGGAGATCGGCCTCTCGGACCACAACCCGATGCCCGAGTATTTTGACAACTGGCGCATGCTGCTCGGCGATCTGCCACGCTACTTCGAGCTCGTTCAGGAGGCCCGCGAAGCCTTGCCGGACTTCCCCATCCGCATCGCACTGGAATGTGACTACCTGGAAGGCCGTGACAAGTGGATCGAGGAGACCACGAAGATGACGGACTGGGACTACCTCATCGGCAGCGTGCATTACATCCATGATGGCATCGCAGTGGATGATCCGAAGCATGTCTCACGCTGGCAGACAGCGACGGACATCGAGCACATGTGGGGCATGTACTGGAAGCTCTATGAGCAGATGATCCGCACGCAGATGTTTGATTTCTACGCGCATCCGGATCTGGCGAAACGCTTTGCCCTGCGTCCTGAAGGTGATCTCCGTCATTACTATGAGCCGGTCATTCAGGCTCTGGTGGACACCAGCGGTGTGCTGGAGGTCAGCACGGCCGGTCTGCGCAAAGACGTGCGCGAGATCTACCCTGCACGCGAAATGCTGGAGATGGCCTTCGCCGCGAAGGTGCCGATCGTGATCAATTCTGATGCGCATCTGCCGACGGATGTCGGCGTGGACTTCAACAAGGCGCTCGATCTTGTGCGCAGTGTCGGCTATGCCGAGACAGTGAGGTTTGAGAAGCGGCAGAAGAAGGTGGTGCCGCTGCCGGAGATGTGGCCGCTGGTGTGAGGTTGGTACTATTTTACTGTTCTGGTTAGCGCAATAATCTGCCTCACACCTAACGATGCCAGCGTCTATCATTGCCTTCCGGGAGAGCAGCTCACATACCGCGCGAAGGGCATGTGCCGTGGCAGGGTGGTGGTGCACTACGCCAATGCGGCCGCTTGCGCCCAATGCGCCCTAAGAGAGGCCTGCACCAGCGGCAAGCATCGCTCGATCAGACGGCTCAAGTGCTCGGATCACGGTCTTCGCCGACGTGCCACGTCTGTAAAAAGGGCTGCCACAAGTCACCTCTTCATGAGCTGTTCGGCGAGATCCTTCCACTGGCTGTCTGACATCTTCGCCTCCCGGGCGAGCTCCATGACCCGATCCCGGCGTGTAGTTTCGGCGATGCCGAGGTTGCCCATGGTTGCGAGGAAAAACCGGGTGTGGTCGACCAGGCCGGGGGTGAATTTGCCCATCGTCACGGTGGCCCGCATCTCCATGCCCACCACATCCCAGAGCAGGGGCTCGGCTTCCCCAAAGCGTTTCTGGGCCATGTAAACACAGGCGAGATCCCCCAATGGCTTGGCGACCTGATAATGGTCCGGACCATGCAATTTCTCCCTCAGGGCGACCGCACGTTTGAGCAGGTTCTCGCTCACGTCATACTTGCCGGCGCTGAGGTGGGTGAGGCCGAGCAAGTTGTAGGCGATGGCCTGCTCGTTCTCGAACTCTGCAGGCAGTGTCTCCACAACGGCGACGCATCGCTTCGCGGTGGCGATCGCCTCCTCGGTCTTCTCCTGCTGCATCTGGGTTTGCGCCAGTGCGCCCAGGGCCTCCGCCAGTTTCAGGTCACCTTTGGACCCGGCCTTTTCGTAGTGCTCGATCGATTTGTTGATCCATTCCGTGGCTTCGTCAAAACGGCGCATCACCACATAGCGGCTGCCGAGCTGAAGAATGGCCTGGCCGGGATCGAGGCCGGGAAGTGGACCCGCCTGACGGGCGATCTCCTGAGCCCTAACTAAATAAATGATCGCCTCCTCGTTGGCGCCGACAAGGCCTGACAACTGTGCTGCCTCACAGAGTGCTTCATACTGCACCACCGGCGAGATCTCAGGCAGGCTGGCCATGCGGTTCAGCGCCTCTTGAAGAGCCGCCTGCCCCTCCCGCACGCGTAACTGACGCTGGTAGGACTTCGCCAAAAAAGTCAGTGAATAGCAGATGGCCTGACCCTGCAGCTCAGGCCGCGTGGCTCTCGCCTGCACCGCCGTTTCCAGCGACTCCTCCATTTCCGGATAATGCTGGTCATTCCACAGGGCATAAGCCTTCGCCTCCAACGCCTGGATCCAGGCGAGCTGCTCTTTGCCGCTGTCTGTCAGCGCGAGCACTTTGTCATAGGCATTCACAGCATCGCCAAAGCGCAGCAGCTCCATGAGTGATTCCGCCCACACACGCGCGGCGGCGCGGGCGGCGGCGCGTCCTTCACCCTTGGACTTCAGCGCGTCCTGATAGGCCCTGGCAGCGAACCCGGCGGCCTTTTCATAATCGCGCGCCAGGAAGCAGGCCATGGCCAGATGATAGGGCCGGGCACCCAGCCGGGCCTGAAGATGCTGCGCCCATGCCTCCATTTGCCGGGTCACCTCCTCATCGGTCAGGTGCAGCTTCGCCGCACTCTGCTTCAGGTGCTCAGTCAGCCAAGCTGCCGCCGGCTTTCTGGCTCCGGCGAATCTCTCCGCGTTTGGCTCAAAGGAAGCGCTCAAGACTTCCAGAAAGGCTGCCTGCCGATCCTCCTGAGGCTGAGCCTTGGCCTGAACAGGCTCGGAGGTGCTTTGGGTGTAAATCCAGACGCCCGCAGCGCTGACAGCAAGCGCCCCGACGAGCGCCAAAGATTTCAAGGAAGCCGATGCCATGATGAACCCTGCGAGGCTGGCGATTTTCCAAGCACTGTCGAGCCTGAAAGGTTGATCGTAAGAAACCTTGCCAACAGATCGGGACAAAAAAAGCGGTCCGACTTTCGTCGGACCGCTGATGAGGTTTTGCGTGAGCCTAGGCTCCAAGGGATCAATACGTGGTGCGCGTCGTCTGCACGGTGCCCGAGATGGGCACGAGGGTGGACGGCGTGCTGACGGTGGTTTCCTCCGTGGTGGTGGTGACGGTGCGTGGGCGATCGTCATCGTCATCATCGTCATAGGTTTCGCAACTGGCGAGACACATCAGGCTGGTGCCTGCCAAAACGGAGAGGAGAAGCTTGTTCATGGTCGTGAAGGTTAGAATTCGGCGAACAGCTTAGTTGTTGTCGCGAGTCGTGGTCGTGGTCGTGGTTTTCCGTGTTTCAACGGTTGGCGGCACGACAACGGCAGCCCTTCTCACGACGACTTTGCTGGCGATAAGACCGCCATCAGGTCCACGGGTGTAATAGACAGTGACCGGAACGCCCGACCTCACGGTGTCCACGGCGATCGGAGCACCCGCTTCGTCCACATAAGTGGTCGTCTTGGTGTAGGAATAAGGCAGCGGTGTGGGCGATGACTCGGAACGCAGCACAATGCGGTCAGCACCGAAATCCGTCACGGTGCCTTCCGAAACAGTGGTGGTGGTTTCAGTGACGGCTGGAGTGACGACGCGCGCCGCAGCTCCGGTCCTCACCATCACCTTGGAGGCGATGAGGCGGTCTCCCACCTTGGTGTAGTACACGGTGGCAGGGATTCCCGCGCTGACGAGACTGGCGGAAACAGGGTTGCCGTTTTCGTCCACGTAGTTGGTGGTGTCCGTGGAGATGTAGCGGATCGGCTGGCTGTCGACGGATGTCTTGACGATCAGACCTTGAGGCCCGAATTCGCTGACGATGCCATCCGAGGTGACAACTGTTCGAGTGGCCTCGATGGTTTGCGCTCGGGAGATGCCGGTGGAGAGCACTGCTGTGAGCAGCAGCGCTTGGACTGTGTTGGAGATGATGTTTTTCATAGCACGGACACTTCGTGCCTCGCCTCCTCTTTGAGTATGGGGTCTAACCCCACCTTTGACGCCAATACCTTTCAATGACTGTTCGTTAGGCCATAGGGAAGCCGCCTGATTGATCCATCAACCAGGCATCTGACGGTTGGCCCAGAGATCGATCAATCGTGGTTTTGCCTCGTCTGAAGTCGAAATCATCTGTTGAGGTTGCAGATCGTGGACGCACCTGTTTGAATCCTTGCCTACCATGCTGTCCCGCATCCTTCCGCGTCTCGTCGCTTCCTCTCTTCTCGCTTTTGGATCTCTGACCTCCTGTGTCAGTGTCGACCACCTGGCACCGACCTACCAGGGCCCGGTGGCAACGATCGACCAGAAGGTCATCGTGGATTCTGAAAAGCGTAACTGCGGGTTCGTCCTCGCGGTGGATGACAAACGCTATGCGTTCTCGGACGTCAGCAAGCTGAAGGATGTCTTCAATGTGGAGCCGGGAAGACATCGGCTGCTGCTGCGCGGACATGTGGTCTACCTGATGGAACTGCGTAACTTCTCTCCTTCACCGCACTCCCAGGGCTGGGTGGATGTGACCCTCCAGCCTGCGCATCGCTACCGTGTCCAGACCAGGACGGATGCTGCCGGCACGAGTGTGTGGCTGGTGGACGAGACCTCCGGCCATCCAGCCAGCCCTGTGATCGCTCCAGGCACCCATGAACCATGAACAGAGGACAGGCCTGCATCACAGGCCTTCCATGACAAGCTCCCTGCACACCCCATCCCTATGACTCTTCGCGAACCCGAAACCGTCGAACTCTCCACTCCCACCGGTCCGATGCGCGCGCTGGTGCTGCGTCCTGCGGGTGAGGGCCGTTTTCCTGGCCTGCTGTTCCACTCGGAGATTTTTCAGAACACAGGTCCCATCTGCCGCACGGCGGCGTTCCTCGCAGGCCATGGCTTCATCGTGGTGCTGCCGGAAATCTACCATGAGTATCTGCCCGCAGGCACGGTGCTGGCCTATGATCAGGCGGGCTCGGATGTGGGCAATCGCCTGAAGACTGAGAAACCGGTCGCGGCCTATGATTCGGACAATCGTGCGGTGCTCGACTACCTGAAAGCTCACGATGCCTGCACCGGCAAGCTGGGTTCGTTTGGCCCCTGCATCGGCGGACATCTGACCTACCGCGCGGCGCTGCAGCCAGATGTCTCTGCGTCCGCCTGCTTTTACCCCACGGACCTGCACAAGCGCAGTCTCGGTGCTGGCATGCATGATGATTCGCTGGCGCGTGCGGCGGACATCAAGGGAGAGCTGCTGATGGTCTTTGGCCGTCAGGATCCCCATGTGCCCGCCGAGGGCCGGGCCATGATCTACCAAACGCTGGCGGCGGCTGGCGTGAAATTCACCTGGCATGAGTTCAATGCTGCCCACGCCTTCCTCCGCGATGAAGGTCTGCGCTACGATCCTGAGACCGCCCGCCAAGCCCTGGGCATGACGGTCGACTTCTTCCGCCGCTGCCTGGTTTAGGGAAGACGCCGAGGCGGTGGGATGACAGATCGTCACAGCGATTTGACCGCGGCAGCCACAAGAAAGCAGCGAACTGCGGCGTTAGCATGCGACCCCTCTCACCTTGCCCCCATGAAAACAGCCGCCCTGCTCTCCCTCCTCCTGCTCACCTCCAGCCTGAATCAAGCAGGAGCCGATGAGTTTGACTCCCGCGCCGTGCTCGGCATGACGGCTGGGAACAGCGTGGATGCGGCGGTGAAGCGCGGGAAAAAGGATCACAAACAGGTGCTCGTTTTCGCCCTGGACCCGAAGAAGAACGGCCAGGGCTTTCACATCAAAGGCATGATGGAATTTGAAGAGACGAAGAAGCTGGTTCAGGAGCACTTCCTGATCGTGGTCACTGATTTCAAGGACAAGAACATCCGTGATCACATCGGCAGTGATGGCACGGATCGCCCCATGTACTTCCTCTTCGACACCGAAGGCAAGATCATCCAAAAGGGCACCACCGCCATGGGCGGCTCAGCAGGCGCCAAGCTGGTCAAAGACTGGACGGGCAAGAAGTGACCTCACGGGTCTCCAGGCCGCCAGTCGCTCTCGGTCGGTCGGGTCACATCCACCAAGACGATGCCCGGGCGTGTGAAGCGGATCTTCCGCGCACGAAAAAGGGCGCCCAGGGCCTGCTTGAAGGCTGCTTTACTGGATCCAAAGGTGGTGCGGATGCCTTCAGGTGAACTGTCGTCATCAAAGTTCAAACTGCCGCCCGCCGCTTTCAGTTCCTCCACGATGCGATCTGTCAGCGGGGCCACGCGTTGATAGCCGGAGGCGTCCAGGCTAAGGTCGATTTTGCCTCCGGGATGCACCGCAGCGATGTATCCGGGGATTTCCTGCCCGGGCTGCAGCGGCGCGGTGGCGCGGCTCTCATGCAGCAGGCCCATATGGGTCCCGCCAACGAGCGCATTAAAGCCCAGCGGTGTGCGGTTCGCGATGATCAGGCTGACCTGCTGACCTTTTCGATAAAGCACAGGCTGCCGGCTCAGATATTTGGTGAACTTCGTGGTGGCGACGATGCGGTCCGAGCGCTCGTCCAGCTTCACAAAAACAAGCACCCTGTCCCCCGGCTGCGGCCGGTAGTCTGACAGCTCGCGAAAGGGAAGCAGGAGGTCCTTTGGCAAGCCCCAGTTCAGGAACACTCCCATCTGCTGGTGCACCCCCACGACTTCCAGCGAGGCAAACTCACCCACCACGGCCAGCGGGCGCTCTGTGGTGGCGATGACACGGTCCTCGGAGTCACGATACACGAAGACCTCCAGCAACTGATCCAGCGTGGTGCCCCTGGGCACGTAGCGTGTGGGCAGCAGGATCTCCCCATGCGGACCGCCGTCCAGGTAGATGCCGTGGGGTGTGCTGTAGAGCACCTTGAGTCGATTGTATCTGCCGAGATCAGCCATGTGCCGCAGACTAGGCGCGCCCCGTTCGTTTTTCCAATCTTCATGTCCACGCTTTTGCCGCGAAGAGCGGTCACGGATGGGGTGGCATACCTGCGTTGGTTGACGCCGAGATCCGGAAACGGATGCAATCTGGTGTTTGCGGCGCGTATCTCTGGTGTTACACAGCCTGCGGATGAAGCGTAAATTTCATCGCTGACTGATCACACGCTCCTCCATGACCCAGATTCTGGCCGATGACACTTCCGATACGGGCGCTTATTCGCGCGAGCTCATCGAGCAGGTGTGGCAGCTCGCCCAGGTGATTCCGGGGAATGACTCGGCCGTGTGGCGGAAGGATGAGTTTGGTGCCTGGCTGCACCGGCAGGACTACCGGAACCGGCATAGCGAATTCGGCTGGGAGATCGCGGATGGCGGCTACCGCATGCGCAGCCTAGGCCTGACCTCCCTGCGGCCCATGCAGTGGCAAAACCACGTCGATTTTCTCGTCGCCTCACGCAATCAGGCAGTGGTCACTGCCGATGGTCTGCGGAATTCACGCCGGCTGCTTTGAGCCATTTTAAAAAGGCTTCAGTGGCACCCCACCGCAATCCTGGCAGAGCATGGCCGCATCACGAAACTGCGCGGAGCAGCGTGGACAGTAGGCGGCGGAGCCGGGCTGGCGCTCAGGCACCTCCTCGAGCTTCGCCTCATCAAACGCCTGCTGCTTCCAGAAGGCGCGCAGCAGGCGCTGCTGCAGATCAGCCGAGGCTGCGGACAAATGACAGGCAGCCTTCCAAAAATACCGCGATAGTTTCAAGCGCTCAGCTTCCGTCAAAGCCGACCAGGCCGACAGTGGATGGGCCTCCATCCAGCGCGATTCCATGAGGTGGTCCGAGGCCCTCAGGCCAAACTGCGGCAAAAAGAACATCGGCAGCGTCTTCCAGAAGCGATACGGCACCCTGCCCTTCGGCAGATCGCCTGCGGCCCGCCAGAAAAGAACCGTCTGCACCCACATGAGCAACGCCAGCACTCCGGCGGCAGCAAGCACCTCCCGGCTATCGCCGAACCAACGATACACCACCGGTATGACTCCGAAGCAAAGCAGGAAGATCCCCAGCGAAACATGACGAAGACGCCGCGTGAGCTTCGTGGACTCGGCCATGTGCGCGGTGACATTCTGGACATCCAGCGTGGCACGCGCATGCTTCTCAAAATCCTGCCCTCGGGCTTCCTCGCTCAGGGCGCACCATTTCCGGACCCTTTCCGCCATGGCCGCGGCGAGGTCGGCATGATGAAAGAGCACGCGTTGGCCTCTACCCACGTTTAGCACGCGATTGACGGCTACCGGCTTCACCTCGGCCCAGGGGATCAGAGCTTCTGGACGACCTCCATCATTCAGCACCTCAAGACCACTGGCGCACGGCAGCAACTGCCAGGGCTGCATGACCGCATGCACTGGCTGAGGCGGCAGCACAGGCAGCACCAGGATGCGCCGCCCCGCGAAATCCAGCGGCGCAAAGACACGTCTCAGAGTGCCTTCGGAGCCAACGGTCATCAACAGCCAGGCACCTGCGGGTGCCAGCCTCAGGCACTCCGCCAGATACAGCAGCGCGAAGAGAATGAAAAGCCACTGACCGTCTGTCATGACGCCACGATCAGACCTGCTCCTTGCTGCCAAAGAGCTTCGAGAAGAGCGCCTTGATGCCCGCACCGATAGCCACCACGATGACGATCACGCCCTTGCCCAGCTTCGCGAGCAGGCCACCGAGCTTGGCAAAGAGGCCCATCTTCGCCGCAGCCACCGCACCACCACCGGCGAGGAGCGCTGTGAGGCCGTACTCGGCCACCTTGTCGCCTGAGCGGAACTCCGCGTAGGTGTTTCCTGAGGTGTATTGGAAGCCGTTCATGATGGACTGATACTGCGGGAGCAGGGTTTGCATGTCTTCAGGACCACAAACCAAGCCCACTTCCATCACGCCGTGACGGCCCAGCAGACGCGTGCTGTAATTGATGGTTTCGCCGCCCTTTTCGTTCACCACGATCAGAGCCCACTCAAGGTTCTTGGTTTGATCATTGAAACGGGGCGGCACCGCCCAGCCCTTGACCGTGAGAGTTCTCATGCCTCTCTTCCGCAGTTCCACGTTTGCTGCCTCCTGGCTTTCTTGATGGAACTTAAGGGCTGCATCGGCATCCAGCTTGTCCTTTTCATCATCCTTCACATAGCCGGTGTCATTGAACTCGAAGATCACCCACGGGCCTTCGCCTTCCGTCGTCAGCAGGCCCAGTTCACGCGTGCCAGCCATGTTGCCGTAAAGCTCCAGCAAGCTCCGTGTGCCTTGCGGCCCAGTGAAACGCCAGCCCTGAGGAATGCTCACCTCCGCTTTGCTGCCCAGCGCCACCTTGCCGGAACGGGTCCAGCCCAAAGCCTCAATCTTTTCAAGCCACTCCTTTTGCTGGGCCTCCATCTCTGCCTCGGTCGGCTCTGCGGGTGCGGCTGCTGCACCTCCGGCACCAGGGGCAGGAGCTGGCTGGCTCTGGCCCAAGGCAGACAGGCTGAGGGTGGTCATTAAGATCAGGCTGCTGAGCAGGCCCGCCATGCTGGAGGGGGTGGAAAGCTTCATGAAGATTGTATTAGAAGGAGTGGTAGGTTAAGCTACACGGATTCCTAAGGTCAAGGCGCAGAACCCATGCCACCGACGATTTATGCTGGAGGCACGCGCAGCGCTGCGACAATGTTTTTCACATGACCGAACCTGTCAGCCCTTCCCCGGTATCTCCAAGCATCGCACGCTCCGGCTGCATGCGCTGGTTCGTCGTCACTGTGCTGCTGGGTTTGCTGGTGGTGGGGGTGATGAGCCTCTTCTTCCTCCGCACGCTCAAGGAGACGCTTTCCTTGTTTGCCAATCTCCCCGGGCAGATCGTGCACAGCGACATCGAAACACGCTTCAAGGAATCCATCACCAAGATCAGTGCCACGCAGGGAGACATCCTGGAGGTCGCCACCATGGAGACGAATGAGACCGTCACGCGCTATGACATGAAGACTCTCTTCAATGAGATCATCTATCTTGGCACCACCGTCTCGGAGATCCGCACGCCAGTGGTGTACCGCTACCACATCAAGCTGTCTGAAGACTGGCAGCTCGATGTGCGGGATGGCCAGTGCATCGTCCGCGCCCCTGGCCTGCGCCCCTCCCAGCCGCCAGCGGTGCGCACGGATGGCATGGAAAAGAAATCCGAAGCCGGCTGGGCGCGCTTCAATGCCGCGGAGAATCTCTCCACGCTGGAAAAGGAACTCACGCCCACGCTGGAGAAACGCGCCGGCAACAAAGCGCATCTCGACAACATCCGCGAAGCCGCGCGCAAGTCCGTGGCGGAGTTTGTGAAGAAGTGGCTGCTTGAGTCGGCACGCAATGACGACGGCACCAGCCAGATCCGCAGCATCACCGTGATCTTCCCCGATGATGCCCAGGCCAAGACCGGCCCCGTCACGCTGCCGCCGACGCTGCAGGTGCAGTGAGATGTTCGTGTGCGTTGTTCACGCTTTCGCTTGTTCAATGAGGTCAGAGACACGCTAAAGCGTGAACAACGCACACCAAACTGCTGCCGCGGCTTCTAAGCCTAACTAAAAGATTTCTGGCTCCGGCACGGCCGGCCCATGCTGGAGGAAATCAAAGTCCGCGCCTTCGTTCGCCTGCGTGACATGCTCCACAAAGAGCTTGGCATAACCACGATGATAACGCGGCGGAGCGGGCTTCCACTCGGCACGGCGCTTTGCCAGTTCCTCATCACTGACATGCAGATGCAGGCGGCGGCCCTTCACATCCAGCTCGATGAGGTCGCCGTTCTTTACCAGGGCCAAAGGACCACCCACAGCACTCTCGGGGGCGATGTGCAACGCGCAGGCCCCATAGCTGGTGCCGCTCATGCGGCAGTCACTGAGGCGCACGAGATCACGAATGCCCTGCATGAGCAGCTTCTTCGGAATCGGCAGTTGCCCCCACTCTGGCATGCCCGGCGCACCCACGGGACCTGCATTGCGTAGGATGAGCACGGTGTCCGGAGTAACGTCGAGATCCAGATTATCAATCTGCGCCTTCATCTCCGGATAACTGTCAAACACGAGCGCAGGCCCCGTGTGCTGGCAGAGTGCAGGCGTGGCGGCGGCGTGTTTGATGACCGCCCCATCGGGGCAGAGATTGCCGCGCAGGATGGCCGTGCCACCATCCGGCTGGATGGCATTCTCTGGCGTGCGGATGACGTCTTTGTCGTAGACCTCACAACCGTCCACATTCTCACCCAAGGTTAGGCCAGTGACAGTCGGCACATCCATGTGCAGAAGGTCCCGCATGACGTTCAGCAGCGCCTTGATGCCGCCGGCCAGGAAGAACTCCTCCATGAGGTATTTCCCAGCGGGGCGCAGATTTGCCAAAAGCGGCACGCGCAAGCTGATCTCGTCAAACTTCTCCAGCGGCAGCTTGATGCCGAGGCGCCCGGCCATGGCCACCAGATGTACGATGGCATTCGTGCTGCCTCCCAGCGCCATGTCGACCGCAATCGCATTTTCAAACGAGCGCTCGCTGACGATGGTGGAAGGCTTGCGGTCTAACCAAACATTCTCCACCATCTGGCGGCCCGCCGCAGCGGCGATGCGCAGGTGCGCGCTGTCCACCGCAGGGATGGAGGAAGCCCCTGGCATCACCAGACCCAGCGTCTCCGCCAATGCGGTAAGCGTGGAGGCGGTGCCCATGGTCATGCAGTGACCTGGGCCGCGAGCGATGCCGTCCTCGATCTCGCACCATTCTTCCCAGCTCAGATTGCCCGCGCGTTTTTCATCCCAATATTTCCAGACATCGCTGCCGCTGCCCAGTGTGGTGCCGCGCCAGTTGCCCTTCATCATCGGACCGCAGGGCATGTAGATGACCGGGATGTCCATGCTGAAGGCGCCCATGAGCAGGCCGGGCGTGGATTTATCGCAACCACCCAGCAGCACCGCGCCATCCAGTGGATTGGCGCGCAGAACTTCCTCGGTCTCCATGGCGAGCAGGTTGCGGTGAAACATCGCGGTCGGCTTGGTGAGCATCTCACCGGCGGAGAGCACGGGAATCTCCATGGGATGACCGCCGGCCTGCAGGATACCGCGGCGCACAGCATCGGCCGTGAGCTTCAGATGCATGTGACAGGAGTTCTGCTCCGACCATGAGTTCAGGATGCCGATGACCGGCTTGCCCACATAATCCTCCGCCCCCCAGCCATGCTGTTTCGCGCGGGAGCGATGGCCAAAGGAGCGCAGTTCATCCCGGCCATACCAGCGCCAGGAGCGGAGTTCTTCAGGTGTTTTACGGGTCATGTGGGTGGGCGCGCATCATCCCGAGATGCGGTGGAAGTGCCAAGCAGTTTCACATCCTCACCGGCAGAAGACAAATGCTGGCCAGAACGGCGTATTCACCGGACATGAAATCGCTCTTCCCTGCCCTTCTGAGTCTTCTGGCCGCGGGACAGGCCGCGTCTGCCGAGGAGCCCAAACCGAAGCCGAAGCCCGCGTTTCAATACGAATCCGGTGACATTCGCGTGAGCCTGCCGACGGCGGACGAACCCCGTGTGGCGGCTTTCGGGCCTGAGTCGGTGAAGGCAGCGGTGAAGTATCTCGAAGAAGGCTCCATCTGCTGGGTTAGGGAAAAGAGCTGCGTGAACTGCCACACCACCGGTCCCTATCTGAGCGAGAGGCCCGCCTTGATCCCTCAACTGGGCAAGGTGAATGAGGAGATCCGCGCGGACTTTGTCGGCTTCGTGCCTGCCGAGATCAAGCCGGTGAAGGAAACGGAGAAGAATGGACATCGCCACTACCCCGCCGCTTTCACGAGCGTCTGGCGCTCGCTCGGCCTTGCCGAATGGGACAAGCACGTGACGCGTAAGCTTTCCGAAAGCACCGAGAAATCTCTCCGTGACATGTTTGAGCGGCAGTCTGCCAGCGGTGCCTTTGTCAGCCATGGCGAGGTGGAGATCCCACACATCACGACCGACTTCGAACTGACGGTGCAAGCGGCGCGTGCCATCACCGCCGCACCTGGATGGCTCGCGGATCTGAAGGACGCGACCCTGCTGACCAAGGTGGAGAAGATGAAATCCTGGCTGCGGGCACCAGAACTCAAAAACGACTTCGACCGCGTGCTGCGCCTGCAACTGGCTCACTACATGCCGGAGCTTGTGACGCAGGCAGACCGCGATGCCGCGCTGGCTCTGCTGTCTTCCAAGCAACACACTGATGGCGGCTGGTCCACGCGCGACATGTCCGCCTTGAATGACTGGCATTTTGAGATCAGCGAATTTGTCTCCAATCTCATCACGCATCTCCCGGACGCGGAGAAACCCGAAAGCGATGCCTACATGACCGCACTTGCCATCATCCTGATGCGGCAGAGCGCTGTGCCAGCGAGTGACGAACGCATCCAGCGCGGCCTCGCCTGGCTGAAGAAGGAGCAGCGCGTCTCCGGCCGCTGGTGGATGCAGTCGCTCTACCGCGGCAACTACTCCTACATCACTTACATCGCGACCACCCAGGCTTTGAAGGCTTTGGCAATGTGTGATGAACTGCCTGCGGTGGCGGCTGGGGCAGAGTGATCCAGCCCCGTGAGGCCTAACATCATTTCACGTCATCCCATTTCAGGTCAAAGCGGGCCAGATACTTCTTCAGCCGGTCCGCGTCATTGGTGACGGTGCGCTTGGCGCGGGACACCACAAACAACTTCCGGCCTGCATCAGAGAGCGTCTTGCTCTCCTTGCAGATGCGGATCACGAACTCGAGCTGCACCAGATCAAAGGGATCGATCTCCCCGCGCTTTTCATCGCTGAGTCCGGCGGGTGAATCGCTCGAGGAAGTTCCGCCCACATCACGCCAGCCCTCCCTCAGGCGCGCCGTTTCTGAAGCCACACACTCAGCGGTGATGCGCCCCTTCGGCGCCAGGGTGGCCATGCGTGTCACCGCGGCGTTGAGGTCACGGAAATTGGCGCTCCACTTCGCGTCCGGACTGCGCGCGAACTTCAGGAAGGCCTCACGCGCTTCCTTGTTCATGCGCACTTGCTTGCGATGCGCCTTGGCGAATCTCTCCAGTTCGAAATCAAGGTTCGCGGCGATGTCTTCACGCCTTTCAGCCAAACCCGGAAGCGCGAAGGTCCAGAGGTTGATGCGTGCGAGCAGGTCATCGCGGAACTTTCCTGCCGCGACTTGCACACGCAGGTCGCGATTCGTGCCCGCGATGAGCTGGAAGTCACTCTGCACGGACTTGTCACTGCCCAGCGGGAGGAAGGTCTTGTCTTCCAGCGCACGCAGAAGCATCGCTTGTTCGTCCAGACCGAGCTCGCCAATTTCATCCAGGAAGATGAGACCCTTGTCAGCCTCCTTCAACAGGCCCGGACGATCTGCCTGCGCACCCGTGAAGGATCCGCGCTTATGACCAAACAAGGCGGACATGGCCTGGTCACCACGGAGAGTGGCACAGTTCACCTCGACAAACCTTCCTGTTAGGCCAGCACGGGTCTTGCGCAGGTCATAGATACGGCCTGCGAGCATGGACTTGCCCGCACCCGTGGGACCCGTGATGAGGATCGGCGCCTTCGAGTTCACCGCGACGAGCTCGATCTGCTCGATGAGCTTGTTAAAACCCTTGCTCTTCGTGGCGATGCCGCTCTTCAAAAAGTCCAGGGTGCGCTCCTGCTCCTGCGCGAAGCGTGTGGCCAGACGGTCATACTTCGAGAGATCGAGGTCGATGATTTCATAACGGCCCGCGGATGTTGAGTCACGTGAATCGTGACGCGCAGGCCCTGTCTGCAAAAGCCGCGCGGGGATGAACTGCGCCTCATTCAGCAGGAACCAGCAGATCTGCGCCACGTGCGTGCCGGTGGTGAGATGAATGAGATAGTCCTTCTTCTCCGGCTCAAACTCATAACCGCTGACGAAATCATAGAGCCGCTCATACACCTCCTGGAAATCCCAGGCGTCCTTCAGCGGGAAGTCATGCATCACCACCTCCGTCTCCGGAGACACCTGCGCGATGTCCACCACGACCTGTCTGGCGAGCTCCGCAAACTTCGGATCCACCAGCAGTTCCAGCCGCGAAATGAGGAGGTCCTCATGCTGGCACATCGACACCGTCGGCCGCCACTTCGACCACCGTTCCGGGCCCGAGGCTCGGTCCAGCGAGGTGCCCAGGAAGCCGAAGGTGGTGATGGGTTTCATGGAATGGAGCAGGTTGCCCACGCTTTAGCGTGTGAAAAAATCGCCGTCACGCTAAAGCGTTGGCAACCTGCCATCCTCCTCCGTTGACATTTGGGGGGCAGTCCCCCATCTTCCAGGGGCTGTGACGCCCTCCGAAGCCTATGACTCAATCCTCCAATTCTCGCCGGTTTCAGACCGATCCGAAGAAGCTGCTCGCAGCGCGGTTGAGTGCGCCCAAAAACTCATCGCTGGTGCTGAAACAAAGAGTTTCGGATGGTCTCGCCGCCAGAAGCGCGAGAGGCTACTCGATGAGCAAGTAGCCATCCTGCGGCAGTATGCCGCCGCTTATATCATTCCCGGGGTCCAGATCGCCTCGCAAGGGGAGCATCATGTCTGGCACGAAGACGGCAGTGACCACGTCATCAAGCTGACCAACCAGGACCGCTTTGGCTTCGTTGTGGATCAGGAGAATGACAATCGCGGCAACAAGCTGGCACTCCGACATGCCATTCCATCAGAGTATCTGTTGCGCCTAGGCACCCAGAATGTGGCCTTCGGTGACGTGATCACGCTGCAGGGCATCCAAGCTGGCCGCGTTCCTTCCATCGTGACGGCCCAACCTGAAGTTGATCACGGCCGCCCTACCCAGGAGGACATCCACGCCTTCTTCAGCCAATGCGGATTCATCCGCCTGCCGGACGAGATGATGATGCAGCAGTACAGCAGCAAGCCCTTCTGGTATCGTCCCTCCGACAGCATCATCACGGCCGATGCCAATCCGGAGAACTTCTCCCGCGTCACCGACGATATCATCGTGCCCATCGACCTGATCACGCACCCCATGGACGTCTCCCTGATTCATTCAACAGCGACACAAAATGGCGTGAACCTCGACAAGTATATCTCGTCTTATCCTGTTGGATAATGTGCTATCTATTTAGATAGTATTTCAGGCATAAAAGCACGGGGTTGGATTTGGCCTCCGACACGAATAAAATTTTCTTTCCCTTATTCTATAAGGCTTCCAGCGTCATTGGCACACCGGGCTGGCACGACTTGGCACGGCCCTAGCAATAGTCTCTCTCGTTCTCCGACTCCATGCAGCGACCGAGGCGATAAGCCCAAGGAAGCGGCCCATCGGTGAGGAGGACGTCCAGTAAAGGGCAACCTTGGGGTGCGAATCCCCTTCGACATAAATCCTTCCCGGATGGCCGGGGTGAAAGTCTGCTTCGGCGGACGGACACAACGGCCTGATGACTCTGCGAGCTGCTTGGCAGCGCGGCGATGTCCGCCGCGTGCGGGCCTCTCAGCTCCCGTCAGCAGACCGCCAGCCATCCGGGAAGGAAATCAGCCACTCTCCCATCCTCATGAATACCTTCATCTCCACCTTTCGTCCTTCCGCTGGCTTCAGCTTCGTGATCCAGGATCATGAAACCGCGCTGCTCTTCCAGCATGGCCGCTACCTCAGCTTGCTTGCTCCAGGGAAACATCGCCTGTGGACTTCCGGTCATGAGGTGAAGCGCATCGACAACCGCGAACAAATGATGCTGGTTCAGGGCCAGGAACTTCTCACCGCCGATCAGGTCGTGCTTAAGGTGTCCGCCGTGGCCACCTTCCGCGTGACTGACGCGCTGTCCATGCACCGCGCCACTCAGGATGCCTCGGCTGCACTTTACAGCGAGATCCAGCTCGCCCTACGCCAGATCGTGGCGGCCGAGGCGGCAGAAGCCTTCCTCCAACAGAAAACCGGACACGGTGCCAAGCTGCTCGAACTCATCGCTGATCGTGCACAATCGATCGGCCTCAAAGCAGCGCGCATCGACATCCGTGACGTGATGCTGCCCGCCGATCTGAAGCGCAGCTTCATGTCCGCCCTTCAGCAGCGCCAGGAAGCCCAGGCCGGTCTTGAAAAAGCACGCGCCGAAACAGCAGCCCTCCGCACCCTCGCCAACGCCGCCAAGCTCATGCGTGACAACCCAGAACTCCTCCAGCTCCGCTATCTGCAGACCCTGCAAGAAGTCGGAACCAGCGTGGGCAACACGCTGGGGCTGACGGACGGAGAGAAGCTGAAAGCGCGCATCACGGTTTGATCAAACTTCAACGATAAGCTTCACGCCGATGCCTCACACGATACACACGCACTACACGGATCGCGTCCGCGATCTCGTAAAGCACGCGGTAGTCGCCCACACGGATGCGCCAGTCACTTGCGCTACCGCTAAGCTTCTTCGATCCGGACGGTCTCGGCTCTTTACCCAGTCCGACGATTTGCTTCACAATGCGATCATGCATTTGCGAGTCCAGGCGCCGCAGATCCTTTTCAGCGGCACGCTCGATCAGCACCTCATGCATGGCGCACTTTTCGTTCGGCAAGATATTCAGAAATCGGACGGAAACTTTGTGGTTTTTTCCGCGCCTCCTTCATGGCAACAGCATCTTCGGCATCTTCAAGTCGCGCCAACAGCTTCTCATAGGCAGCAACAGACAAGATTACCGACACAGGCTTCCCGCGTCGCGTCACGATCTCTGGCTCCAAGCTCAATGCTTTCATAACCTGAGTTTACTCATCCCGAACGGCCACTGCAATCACCAATCCAAATCATCAATCGAGAATCATAAATCATAAATATGCCTGACTCCCCATTCCATATCACCGGCGAAGCCGAAGCTTTTCTCCCTGCGCGTGACAACGCGGGTAAACCGATCACCGTGATCGGGACGGAGGCCATTCGCTCCGGCTTCGACCAGACCTGCATCGAGCAGGCGCTGAACTCGCGCTCGGCGCCTGGGGTGACACACCTCGTGCTCAACCCGGATGCGCATGCCGGTTACGGTGCGCCGGTGGGTTGCGTGATGGCTTCGCCAACGCACATCTATCCAGGTCCGGTGGGCGTGGACATCAAGTGCTCCATGTCGCTGCTCCAGATGGACATCCCATCGGACGCGATCGTGGACAAAGGAATCCGCCGTCGTCTCATCGAGGCCATTGTGGCGCGTACTCCAACGGGTGCCGGACGTGGTCAGCGCGAGGCGAAGAAGTCCCGCCGTGTGTCCGCGGATCTCGGTGCGCAGGCCTGCACGGAAGGTGCCAGCAAGAGCGTGTGCGAAGCTCTCGGGATCCCGCCTGGGTGGGCGCTGCGCTGCGAGGATAGCGAGCACTTCGGTCATGATGGAAACACCTCCACGCTCCATGAGCGCCTCGACAAGATGCGCGCCTTCAACGGCTTCCCAGGCTTTGAGAACAAGATGATGCAGCTCGGATCTTACGGAGGTGGAAACCACTTCGGTGAGTGCGAGATCGTGCAGCTTTCCGATGATCCGGCGATGCGTGCCACCGCGGAGGTTTTTGGATTGCAGGATGATCGTGTCGCCTTCCTCAGCCACTGCGGATCGCGCGGGTTTGGAAACATCCTCGCGCAGCGCCAGTTCAAGTCGCTGGAAGGTTTCTTCCGCACGTGGGGTCTCGATTTCCCTGCTGGTGACAAGCAGCTCGTCTATGCACCGCTCGGAACGCCGGAGGCCGATGCGTATCTCGATGACATGGCGCTCGGGGCGAACTTCGCCACCGTGAACCACATGCTCATCAATGCGCTCGTGCTGGAGGCCTTCCAGGAAGTGCTGCCAGGAACGAAAGGCCAGCTCGTGTACTTCATCAGTCATAACATCGCGCGGCAGGAAGTGGTGGATAACCAACTTTCGTGGGTGCACCGCAAGGGGGCCACCCGCGCCTTCCCGGCGGGACATCACGCGCTCAAAGGAACGCCATTTGCCAGCACCGGTCACCCGATCCTGCTGCCAGGAAATCCACGCGACGGATCCGTGGTGATGGTCGCGAAGCCTGACGCCGTGAAGAGTTGCTACAGCGTGAACCACGGTGCCGGCCGCTGCATGGGCCGCAAGGCCGCTGCACGCACGCTCGATCAAAAGACCGTGGATGCGGATTTCGAGACCCACGACATCCTCTACAACGCCCGTCAGTACCCGATCGACGAAGCTCCGAACGCCTACAAGGATTTCAAAGAAGTCCTCCGCAGCGTCGAGTCCGCCGGCCTGGCCCAGCAGGTGTGCAAACTCAAAGCCCGCTTCGTGATCAAAGACGCGGCGGAAGCAGATGATTGAGTCCAAACTCCACATCAAAGAACCATCCTATGTTCTTCAAGAAGACAGAACTCAACTTGGAGCTGCCTTCCGAGCTCATGACAGTCATGCATTACTATGAGGATGCATGCGTCATGGGATGTTGTGGCATCAACGCTTTGAATCTCAACGTGCAACGTGCCATCGATGGCATGATGGACTACGGCGTGGAAACCGCGATGAAAGCACAGGATCAATTGGATAGGCTGATCGCGTTGGTGAAAAGTCATCAGGGTTCCGTCTCCTCTGATCAAAGTGGATTTGGACAGCATTGGGCCCGAAGCGAGGAAGCTCTCTCGTTTCTTGAGAATGTCAGCGCTTCGTTACAGGCCGCCATCGACACGCCTCCTGAACTTTGGAAGAAGACACAGGTTTCATGAGTTCCTGATCCCAGACAACGCCAACAAAGCAGCATCAGGACGTGCGATCAGAAAATCAAAAGGCATGATCCCGTTGGCCGTAAGCACCGCATTTTTCGGCTCTGCATCAGACAGCAACAAACCATCCTCCCTCCGAAACCAAGCATCACCAAACCGAGTGCGATGAAACTCAAAACCATGTTCCTGCATGAACTGGCGGATCTCCGCCAGCGTCGGTGGCGTGCCGTGATAGGCAGGCTGGGAAGTGATGATGCGTTTCGAACGACCTTCACCACAAAACCCTTCGATCACCCATCCCACGGCGAACTCGGCATTCAACAAGTGGATGCGTTCCACATACTCTTCGAATGTCGCAAACCGATCCGGGCCAAACTTCCGCCCAAACTCGCCTGCATGCGTGGCCTTGGTCACACGAAGCTTGTCGTCCGAAAGCCACACCTCGTGCTCGGAGCCACGTGTCTGGCCGAAACCGGGTGGCAAGGCAGCCGTCTTCAGCTCCTGCGCCATAGCCAACGTTTCCAAAAAGGTAGTGCTGACGCTGTATCACGGCCTGCTGCATCAAACAGGCGAAGCTGTGCCACCCATTCCTCTTGGGTAAAGGGGCGCTGATTCTTGAGGTACTCGGCCACGCGCAGACGATCTGCGGCGCGACGCTCCTCAATGCTGGCAGTTCCGGCTGACATGATCTGAGCTTATCTAAACTCTCTCTCCCTTCAATGATCAAAACCACTCCCATCCTCCAAATCGCCGGTGACGCTGGCGGGGGGCAGTTGCTGCGCTCGTCGCTGTCGCTGGCCCTGGTGACCGGGCAGACTTTTCGGATGACGAACATCCGTGGCAAGCGGCCGAAGCCGGGGCTGATGCGCCAGCATCTGACCTGTGTGAAGGCAGCGGCGGAAATCTGTGGTGCGGCTGTCGATGGTGCGGAGCTTGGCTCGACTGAGCTGGTCTTCCGTCCCGGCAAGATCACGGGCGGCGACTACAGCTTTGCCATCGGTTCCGGTGGCAGCACCACGCTGGTGCTGCAGACCCTGCTGCCCGCGCTGCTGCATGCCGAGAAGGCGAGCACGCTGCGCATCGAAGGCGGCACGCACAACCCTATGGCACCACCGTTTGAGTTCATCGACCAATGTTTCCTGCCGGTGATCAATAGCATGGGCGTGAAGGCATCTGTGACTCTGGAGCGCCCTGGATTCATGCAGGCGGGCGGCGGCGTGCTCACGGCAGAGATCCGACCTATCCAAAAATGGAAAAAGCTGGAGCTCACGGAGCGTGGTGAGCTGGTGGAAACCTTTGGCCGTGTGCTGCATGCGCATCTGCATCGTGACATCGCCCAGCGCGAGATCACGACGGCAGCGAGCGTGCTGGCATGGCCGGAGGACAAGATCGAGCTGCGCTACGCGAACGAAAGTGCCGGGCCTGGCAATGCGCTGCTGCTCGGCGCACGGTTTACCCATGTGTGCGAGATCAGCACCGGTATCGCGCAGATGGGCAAATCCGCGGAGTCCGTGGCCACTGGTGCCGCGAAGGGATTGCATCGGTATCTGTCCTCCACCGCACCTGTGGGTGTGCATCTCGCAGACCAGTTGCTGCTGCCCATGGCGCTCGCCCGTGTCGGTGTGTTTCACACGCACGCCATCAGCGACCACCCGGAGACCAACATGGCGCTCATCGAGCAGTTTCTGCCCGTGAAGTTCACGGTGACGGAGATCGGGCCTGGGGTGAAGGCGGTGAGCTGTGGATGAAGGTGGTGCAAGCTTCCAGCTTGCACCCGATCACGGACAACCAGGATGGTTGCTCCACCTTCACTCACTCTTGATCCACATGGGCGAAACCCACACGAGCTCACCATTCACCTGCTCGCCGCGCAGATAGTAATAGCTGGTCTTGCCTTTCTCAGGATTCGGATCAGTCCAACTCACGGACACACTCTTCTCCTTGGCGATCTCAATCGGGAACTCGACGTTGTCCTTGATCAGCGTGACCTTCGCGAAGGGGCCGGTGCCGATGAGCTTGCAGGTGATGGTGGGCGCGCCTTTGACGCTGAATTCCTCGCCCATCATGTGCTCTTTGCCGTCCGCTCCCTGGCAGCGGGAATCGGCGATGATGTTGTCCGTGGCGCCATAGGTGCGGCGCTGCTTCATGGCAGCATGCACGGCTTCGCGGGTCGGCTCGAGGGCATAGACCATGGCATAACTGATATGTGTGCTGCCGTGGTCACTGCTGCTCTGGAAGCTGAACTTGTAACCCTTGGCGAAGGCATTGTTGATGAAGCCCGCAGGCTCCCAACCACCGATGGCATCTTCCTTGGTCGGGCAGCGCGGACAGCCGGGATACTCGTAGTTCTGGCGAGCGCCTTGGTAGACCTCCACCATCGGCTCGACGATGGGATCATGATTACGCCAGTCCGTGCCCATGTTGCCAACACTCGTATGGCTGGCACAGACGCCGTTGAAGAGATGGAGATACTTGTAGAGCATGGTGGTGTCTGGAGCAGCCTCAAACACACGTGCATCACTGATGGGCAGGCGTGGCAGGGTGCGCACGCCGCGCTGGGCGAAGACGCAGTTACGATGACCTTCGGGATAACTCACGCTGCGCTCGTAGCTGAACATGGGCGTGAAGGCGCCGGGGAGCATGAAGGCATCCGTAGACTTCTGCGTGAGCCACCAGGTGTACTCACGACCGTTGCCATTGTCATGGTCACCATTGCCAAGCCAGTCCATGGAGGCGGCATCGATACCGTAACGCCACATGTCCTCCAGAGGACCGTCATTGCCACCATCGCCACTAATCTCGGTGTGGCGATGAAACTCACCGCGCAGGATGCGCAGTTCCGTGCCGCCGATTTTCGCACGGTAGTCGCGAATGGCCTTCACCTCCTCACGCTCCGCCACCGTGCGCTTGCTAGGCTGGGGGTTGTCCAGAGGCTTCACCACGGCCGCTTTCAGCACGGCAGGCTTGGCTTCTCTCTGGGCCTGGAGACGGCTCATGAAGACATCATGATCAAAAGGATCCTTGCTGGCATCCAGGGCGGCATTACCACCCTTGCCGCTAGGCGACTTGGCGGCATTGAACTCAGCGAATCGGTCCATGCGATGATCCCCGCTGTGCGCCACAAAGAGCATCTGTGGGCCGGCGGCGAGCGCAGGGAGATTGTAGATCATGCCGTCACTGTGCGGCAGGAGCATGGGACCGACCCACTGGTCACCATCCAGATAAGCGGCATAGTTGACCCAGGTGGAGCCGACCGGGCCACGGAAGCTGTTCAGGCGTGAGCGCACCACGATCCAGACACGACCTTCGGCATCACAGGTTAGGCGGCCGAGGTTGTTGTACGTGCCCCAGCCAGTTCCAGCGGCATGCTCACCAGGAGCGCCCTTGCGCTGCGCAGGCTGAAGGAAGGCGTCCGCATTCACACCATCCGCGAGTTCGGGCAGCGCAGGTGGCGGTGGCGCCGTGGCATCCGCACCACGGGCTTTGCCACGTTTGCCCTTGGTTTGTGCGCCCGGCAGGGCTTCGGCAAGAGAAGCCTGAGGTTCCATCCACTGACCGTCCTTGAGAGCAACGAGCCCGATCTGCCGATCACGATACAGGCCGATGCCATCCTGCCCGTCGTAAGCGCCCCAGTCCTTGCCCCAGGTGGCGCCGCTCTTCTCCCAGGCGATCCATAGCGTGCCTTCCTTGTCATAGCTCAGCGAGGGCCGTGCCTCATACAGCGCGCTGTTCGCCACGGGCTGCACCTTGCCATCCGCCTGCGTCCAGAGCCACACATCGTAGTCACCCTTGTCATAGCAGTCCCAGGTGATGGCCAGGCCCTTGTCATTCGCCGCGATGGCAGGCTGCCAGCAGTTGCCGGTGTTTTTGGAAACCGTCTCCGCCGCGCTCCATCCAGTCTCTGTCTGATGCACGGCCTGAATGGCGAACAAACTTTGCTTCGCACCCTGCCAGGCGATCCAGACCTTGCCTGCGGCATCTGTGGTCGCGACGGGTGAGATGTCATTGCCGGGGGACTTCGAGAGGTTCACGATCTCACCCAGCTTCTCATCAGCGAAGGAACGCGCGAAGATATCAAAATTGCCTTCGACACGCTCGCTCCAGGTGATCCAGACCGTGCCCTTGCCATCGATGGCGACGGCGGATTTGTAGATGTCCTTGCCTGGTTCCGTCACGGCGATGCGGTCGCCCTTCCATTGATTCTCGTTGCGCTGATGCAGCCAGAGCTGGTCACCACCGGAGGGCTTGTTGAGGAAGGAGAGATCCGCAGGCTCGCCGTCCCATCTCTTCGCGCGTTCATCACGATCAATGCCCGGCGTGAAGCTTTGATAGACGAGATAGCCCTGACCTTTCGCACTCACCGTGAGGCTCGGGTAGTCATCATCCGAGCGCTCCGGAGACATCTTACGCCCCAGCACGGCAGTGCGCTGGATGGCCACGCGGCCTTCCAGCAGATCCAGCGGCTCACCGTCCTTCACATCACCCAGCTTAAAGGTGAAATTTCCCTGCTCCGTCGTCACTTCCACCACGGAGTCCGGCGTGACTTCATGCAGGCGGACGAAGACTCCATTGTCCAGCACCGGGCCCAGGTTCTGCGCGGCGCGCTTCGCCATGCCGACCTTCTTCGGGTTGTTGCTGCGGCCCTTCTGGGCTCCGGCGGCGGCACGCGTGCTGAGCTTCCAGGCATCCTTGCCCGCCAGCTTGTCCGTGCGCTCAAAGCGCCAGCCGGCCATCTCCTGGACCTCACCCGGCGTGACCTTGATGCTGCCATCCCAGACGGTGCTGGCCTTGTCTGTGAGGCCGAGCTGGATCAGCAGGCCGGCATCGGCCCCGCGAACCAAAGGTGTGGCTAAAAAGAGCGCAAGCAGAGGAAGAAGGCGTTTCATGGTCGTGAAGGTGGGTGGCGGAAACGACGACACTCCGCGAATCTCTCCACAAAATCGGTGGAGGATGTTTTGCCACCCGCAGCTTGCCAGCGAACATGCAGCCAGATAGCATCTGGACTCCATCCGCATGCCAAATCAAAACGACTCATCGATCTTTCCAGCCACGCGCTGGACTCTGGTGGGTCATCTGAAGGATTCCGGTGAGGGTGGCATCCTGGCGAAGAAGGCCCTGGACCAGCTCTGCCAAAGCTACTGGTATCCGCTCTATGTCTATGCCCGCCGCTTCGGCCTGGGCGAGGACGCGGCGAAGGACATCGTGCAGGATTTGTTCGCCCGGCTGATCGAGGGAAACTACATGGCGCAGGCGGAGGCTGCGAAGGGCAAGCTGCGGAACTTTCTGCTCACCTCCCTGAAATTTGAGATTGGTCACCTGCGCGAGCGCGAACGCGCAGCGAAGCGTGGCGGTGGCCTGGCCACGGAGTCGCTGGACCTCACGGATGCGGAAGGCCGCTACGTGCTGGAACCCGAATCTCAGGAGGCAGATCCCGAGCGCGCCTACGAGCGCAAATGGGCGCTGCAACTGCTCCAGCGCACCCGCGATATTCTGCGTGAGACGTATGTCCGGGATGGCAAAGGACCGCTCTTTGACCTGCTCTCTCCAGCCCTGTCAGAAGGGGAGCGGTGGCAGGGACATGAGAACGCCGCGGGGGTGCTTGGCATGAATGAGGGCGCTGTGCGCGTGGCCCTCTCCCGCCTGCGCAAACGCTATGCCGAAGCCCTGCGTAACGAGGTGGCCTCCACCGTGGGAGACGACGGCGATGTGAAGACCGAGCTCGCTTATCTCATCGGTTTGTTTGGGAAGAGCTGATGCCGAGCTCTCTTCACCGCAGATAACACAGAGAGTGTAGATCTACTGCACTGAGTATCTGTGATCTCTGTGTTATCTGCGGTCAAAATCAGGGGAACTCCTATAACGACAGCGCCATCTGCTTCCGATAGGCTGCCGGTGACTGCCCCAGGCGACGTCTGAAGTGCTGGGTAAAACTGCTCGCGTCCACAAAGCCGCAGCGCGTGCTGATCTCTCCCACCGTCAAGTCGCTCTGCTCCAACATCCGTGTGGCCGCCAGCACTCGCGTCTTGATGAGGAACTCCTGCGGGCTGATGCCAAAGGCGCTCTGAAACCGCCGCTGGAGCTGCCGCAGCGACTGCCCGCAGGCACGGGCCACTTCCTCGATTCGCAGTGGCTTGCTGAAATCCTTGCGGATCATCTCGACAGCCACGGCCACGGTTTGGAAGACCGGCAGACGCCGCTCCGCCTCATCGGGCCGGCGCAGGATGCCCATCACTCCCTGCACCTGATGGCGCGTGTCATACAGAGGCAGCTTCGTCACCAGAAACCAGTCCGGCATGCCCTGGCTGTCCCACCAGAGCTCCACCCGCTCCACGATGCTCACCTCACCAGCGATCAGGCGGCGGTCATCCTCCACATAGGCCTCTGCCATGGCATCCGGATTCAGTTCATAATCCGTGCGGCCGATGAAGTCCGAGTCGTCGCTCATCTGATAGCGCTGCAGCAGCCCGTGGCTGGCAAACATGAGGTGCCCGGACTTGTTCTTGGCAAAGAAGTAGACGCCGGGGATGTGATCAAAGAGCTTCTGAAAATGCGCCGTCGGCTCCAGCGCCGCCACCCACCTCGCGCGCGACGTCTTCCAGCGCCCTATCTCCGCCGCACTGCGCCGGAGACGTTCGCGAGGTTTCAGCGGTGTCGCATTTCGCATCATCTTTGTCGTGACGAGGATGGCGGGTCTGGCATTACTTGCAAGCCTCAGCCTCAAGCCAACCACCGTTGCCATGAAACCCATCGTCCAGATCTCTCTCGACCTCACCAACATTGACGAAGCTCTCGAAACCGCCGCGCTGGCCATGCGTGCCGGTGTGGACTGGCTGGAGGTGGGCACACCGCTGATCCTGGCGGAAGGCCTGCACGGCGTGCGTGCCATGCGGAAGGCTTTCCCCAACACGCCCATCGTGGCGGACCTGAAGACCATGGACGGCGGCTATCTCGAAGCTGAAATGATGGCGAAAGCCGGTGCCACGCATGTAGTGGTCATGGCCCGTGCGCATGCGGAGACGATCAAGTGCGTGGTGAAAGCCGGTGCCGACTTCGGCTGCAAGGTCATGGGTGATAACATGATCTGTCCGGACATGATCGAAGGGGCGAAATTCCTCGAAGACCTCGGCTGTGACTACGTGATCCATCACATCGGCTATGACGAGCGACGTGGCATCGCTGCTGCGGGTCATCGCATGCCCAGCCCGATGGACCAGCTCCGTGAGGTGGTGAACGCGGTGAAGGTTCCGGTGCAGGCAGTCGGCGGCCTCAGCCTGGAGCAGGCCATCCAGTGCCCGCAGTATGGCGCGCCGCTCGTGGTGCTGGGCGCCCCCCTAACCATTGATGCGGATGCCTTCAAGACCGCGAACGGCGACCTCGAAGCCTCTCTGCGCATGATCTGCGAGGCCGTGCATGCACAGGAAGTGAAGCGCTGAGAACACGCGAGCCTCTGGCTCATTGCAGAGGAGAAGGGAGGTTGTTCGCAACAATGACCTACGAATCCTGCAGCCGTCAGGCGCGCTCCATCTCTCAGCTCATCTCTCGGAGAGAGGGTTACGATACAGAAAAGCGGCTTCCCGTGAAGCACGAGAAGCCGCCTAACTAAAAACGAATCAAATCACTTACTCAAGATTGCCGGCCGTGCCGTCACCGTCGGCGAGGCGCAGGGCCCACTTGATGCCTCCGAGGATGTGCGCCTGATAGATGCGGGCGATTTCGGGGGAGTTCTTGCGGTCAGGGCTGCCTTCTTTCCAGGTCGGATCCCACACATCTTCACGATGGCCGAGGGAGCTGTAGAACACACGACCGAGACCGAATTCTTTGCACCAGGAGATGGGGAAGTAGCGCTTCTCACCCTGCTTCGCGAGTTCCTTCTCCAGCTCCGCCTTCTTCTCCGGTGACTTCTCCTTGGCCACCGCTTCCTTCGTCTGTCCCAGGTTAGGATGCGAGTCGAGGCCCATCAGCGCGTGCGCCTTGGACTTTTCGAAACTCTTGATGATGTAGATCTCATCGAAAACCTTGAAGCCGCCAGGAATCGACTTGGTGGCAGCATGAGCAGGGTCATGCAGAATGGGCTGCACCTCGACCTGCGACTTGTGCGTCTCGAACTCGCCGCCAAGCATGTCCACATAACCACGGAACGGATGATACGTGTCAGAGCCGGAGTGCATGGCCACCATGGCCTTGCCATTCTTGATCAGTTCCACGAAGCCATCGCGGTCCGGGAAAAGCAGGTCACCGGTGGTGTTCGCGAAGATGAAGCCGTCGTAGTCCTTGATCTTCTCCAGCGCCATGTGCTCAGCCATGTAGGCCTTGATCTTCTCATTCCAAACTTTGTTAGCCTCATTGTACTCAGCCAGCGCCTTGCTGTAGGCCTCCTTCTTGGCGTTGAAAGCTTCATCAGTCTCCTTGCCCTTCTCGGGTGGCTTGCCCGGATTCTTCGGCTGGCCTTCAGGCTGGTGAACATAGTCCACGGTCCAGGCGCCGGACTTCTCACCGAGCTCCTTGATGACCTTCTCCGCTGTCTCGATGGACGAATGACGGAAGCCTGTGGTGACAGTGACAACGAGCAGTTTCTTCGCCGCAGCTGCGGCAAAAGCCGGTGCCGCGAGGCTCAAAACGACAAGGGTGGAACGAAGCAGATTGGAGAGGTTCATGCGTGGGGGAGACACAAACGCACCCCGACACGAATCGCTAGCCAGAAGTTGGCGGAAAAGACTGCCAACCGATCTTTTTATCGCTGCTTTGTCATCGCGCCGCGCAGGGCCGTGCGGTAGTTCACCACCGCATCCGCGATCGCCGAAGCGACGGAGGTGCGATAGGTGTCCGAAGCGATCAGACGGCACTCATTGCCATTCGTCACAAAGCCACCTTCAAACAGAATGCCGGGTCGCTTGCAGCCCGTGAGCACGCTCCACTGCGCGCGCTTGATGCCACGGTCCACGAACTTGAAACGGCTGATCACCATCGCATGCACCGCCGTGGCCAGCGCGATGTTCGCGGAGTCATGCGAGTTGCCGGTCAGGCCGTTGTAGTTGAAACCACCGCCACGCTCCAGACTGGCCGCGCTGCCTTGCGGCGTCAGCGCGAAGGTCTCGATGCCCGTCGCGGCACTGCCTCCGGAGTTGAAGTGCAGGCTGATGAAAATGCTACGTGGAGTCGCATTCGCCAAGGCCACACGGCCACTGAGTGTCACAAAGCTGTCAATAGGGCGGGAGAGCACCACCTTGAAGCCCTTCTTCTGCAGCGCATCCTTGACCACCAGGGACATCTTCAGCGCAAAGTCCTTTTCATAACCATAGACACCACGCGCACCGGCATCGTGACCACCATGACCGGCATCCAGCACGATGGTGTCAAAGGGCTCTGCATCGGTGATGTAGGTCGGGCGCAGCACCGGGTCGATCAGCTTGCAGAGGTCCAGCCTGGAGAAGAGCGCGCCACCATTGGACTCCAGCACCGGGAAGCTGAGGATGAACTTGATGTTGTTGATCAGCACTTCCTGGCTGCCGATGGAGGCCTTCAGGATGAGGTTGTTGGAACGCAGCCACACGTGCTTGCCGTCCACCTTGTAGGAGCTGAAGCGGTAGAAATTATTGATGCTCTCGCCGGTCACGTAATCGCGGCCACTCACCTTCACGACCTGCCAGCCGGTGTTTTTGGTGTTCGTGGGGAGCACCTCACTGGGGGTGGCGGGAGGTGGCTCTGGCGTCACTGGTTTGCTGGCCGCCGTCTGCTTGTCGTCATCATCCGTGCCGAATTCTCCATCGCCCGATTTGGACTTGCCGGGCAGGTCAGCCGTTTTCTTCTCGATCTCCTCAGGCTTCACCGGCTCGGAATTCTTCTCAGGCAGAGCAGGCGGAGTGGTCTTCTCTGGCGTCGATTTCTTCGCCGTCTCGGACAAGCTGGATTTCTTGCTCGTGCCACTGGAGGACTTGCTGACCGTGCCCGTCTTCGGCTTGATGGTGATCTTCTCGCGCTTCTCGGACGAGGCCGCCTTGGCCTTCGGCGCTTCCTTCACCTCGGCTGGAGTCGGTACAGGGGCTGGCGGAGTTTCTTTGCTGCCTCCGCCGCCGAACATGCGCTTCAGGAAGCCAGGTTTGTTGCCTGCTTCAGTCGTGGTCACATCAGCCCGAGCCTGGGTCTGGGAAAAGGAAACGGCTGCCAGGACCAACATTAGGCAGCGAGCAGCATTTGAAATCATGGGCGTGGGCATTCTCAACATCTCGGGGAAAATGGAAACGCGGCCGGGCCGCCTGGGATGGCGAGACTACACCGACTTTGCCACGTGGCAAGCGGAGTAAGACTGTGAACAAGTCCCTACCAAGCCCACACGCTGGATTCATGCCGAGCCTCCGTAAAAACTAGGACGCCCCTGCCGCTCCAGAAGAGACAGCAGAGGCGCCGCGTTAGATCAAAAGAAGGTCAGGTTTCTCAGCCCGCTTCGGCCACTTTTTCACCGGCCAGCTTCGCAGCACGCTCCGCCAGCTCCACATGGAACTGCTCCGGCGTCGGCTCAGCACCCTTGGTGCGGGTGCGGGCAAACCAGTCGGCGAAGATCTCGCCCTCCTGGCGCTCGGCTTTGAAGGCCTCCAGGAACACACGGACCCGGGCAGGGATTTCATCGCCCAGCACGGACTTGAATTCCAGGCCCGCCAGCGTGTTGCCGCGGATGCTGCCGCCCACAAACATGGCGTACTTGTTCGGTGCACGGCCCACAAAGCCGAAGTCGGCGTTGTAGGGACGACCGCAACCGTTCGGACAGCCCGTCATGCGGAAAAGGATCGGCTCATCTTCCAGGCCCAGCTCGGTCAGGATCGGGTCGATCTTGTCCAAAATGCCCGGCAGGGCGCGCTCAGACTCGCTCAGGCTCAGACCGCAGGTCGGCAGCGCCACGCAAGCGTGCGCCACCTTGCGGGCACGGGTGAATCCAGCCTCGTCGGCATGCACCACACCATGCTTCGCCAGGATCGCGTTCACAGCTTCCTTCTGCTCAGGAGCCACTTCCGCGATGATCATGTTCGTGTTCGGCGTGACGATGAATGGCAGCTTCAGCGAGGTGGCGATCTCCGCAAACGCGCTGCGGTACTTCGGCCCGTCCTCACGGTCCACGATGCGTCCCATGTTCACGTAGACGGCGCAGTACAGCTTGCCGTCGCCCTGCTCATGCCAGCCCAGGTTGTCTTCCACCGTGTCAAACTTCAGCTCCTTCGGCGGGAAGGTCTCGATGCCCGGCAGGCGGCGCACCACTTCCTCGCGGAAACCGTCCAGGCCCATGCTCTGCACCGTGTACTTCATACGGGCGTTCTTGCGCTCCGTGCGGTTGCCATGGTCACGCTGCGTCGTCACGATCGCCTCGATGGCGTCCACCACGTTGGCTCGCTTGGCGTAAAGCAGCGGCTGGCCCAGGAAGGGGCGCGTGTTGAGCTGGCCATGGCTCATGCCAAAGCCACCACCCACGGTGATCGTGTAACCTTCCACCTGGCCGTCCACCACGTAGGGCACCAGGCCCAGGTCCTGGGAATACACGTCCACATCGTTGCAGGGCTGGATGGCCACGGCGATCTTGAACTTACGCGGCAGGTAGACCTTGCCGTAGATCGGGTCTTCACCCTCGGCAGCCTTCGTGGCCTCACGCACTTTGGCGTCCACCTCAGGATCCTTGATCCAGTCCGGCTCCACCTTCTCGCCGTCGAGCCAGATGTCCGCATACGCCGAGGAGCGCCACAGGAAGCGCTGGCTGATCTCTTCCGTCAGCTTCTGGGAGTCCGCATGCACCGCGTCCTTGATCGGCGCCGCCGGGCCCATCGTGTTGCGCACCACGTCACCGCAGGCACCCATCGTGCTCAGGCCGCTGTGGCACACATTGTGGATCACTTCCTTCACACCACCCTTCAGCACCCCGTGGAGCTGGATGCCCTGGCGGTTCGTCAGGCGCAGATTGCCAAAAGCCTTCGCGCACAGATCGTCGTGGATCATCCACTGCTCAGCGGAGATGCGTCCGCCCGGCATCTTGCTGCGGATCATGAAGCTCCACGCCTTGTCCTGCTTCGCCTTGCTGCGCTCAGCGCGCACATCACGGTCATCCTGCTGATAGGAACCATGGTGCTTCATGAGGATGTTGCTCTCCTCGGGGATGCTCACAGTGCTGGTGTCAGCGAACTGCTCGGCGAGCTGGCCACGAAGGCCGGCGGAGGCAAGTTTGATCTCTTCGACGGAGGCTTTAGACATAAGGGTGGGCTAAAAAAGGGTGAGCAGGTTCGCTTATTCTAACCTGAAAGCAAGCAGGCGGCAAGAAATAAAACCCGTATTATCTATCGGATTTATCTAGAATTGCGTTTTGATGGGCCAAAACCGCTCATCCGGCCCGTAAGCCTCTTCCTTCGTGCAAGGAGGCGGCCTATGGCAATGTTCATCCTCTTCACACGCATGAAATTCCTCCACCTCCTGTCCATTCTCGCTCTCGCCACGGCCCTCAACGCCGCCGATCCCAAACCCGAGGCAAAACCCCCCACCTCCAAGAAGCCCGCCGCCCCCGTCTCCAAAAACGGCCCCAAGTGGAAAAAGCTTCTCCCCCAGACCCCCGAAGGCTTCACTTTCAAGACTCTCGAGATCGCCAAATACCCCGAGCACACCGTCGAGCTCTACGTCTACGTCCCGGATGGCGAAGGCACCTGGCCCTGCATCCTCGACCTCCACGGCGGCGGCTGGAAAATGCGCCAGGTCGAGGCCGACAAGCCCATGATGGAGCGCCTTGCCCAGCGCGGCTTCGTCACCGCCCTCGTCAGCTACCGCCTCTCCACGGAAGCAAAGTACCCCGCCGCGCTCGATGACTGCAAGGCCGCCCTCCGCTGCCTCCGCGCCCATGCCAAGGAGCTGAAGCTCGACCCCGACCGCATCGGCATCATCGGCGGTTCCGCCGGCGGCCACCTCTCAGGCCTCACCGCCATGACCTCCGGCCTCCCTGAGTTCGAGGGTTCCGGCCCCTTCAAGGACCAGCCCAGCACCGTCAAAGCCGCCATCGTCATGGCCGCCACCCAGGACCTCGTCGCCGCGAACAAGGACAAGACGAATGAAGGCGCCGTCCTCTTCTTCGGCGCCACCGCCCAGGAAAAGCCCAACCTCTACAAGTCCGTCTCCCCCATCACCCACGTCCGCGCTGGAGTGCCCCCGACCATCTTCATCGAGGGCGAAAAAGACACCCTCAAAATCGGCCGCGCCGAGATGATGGAAAAGCTCAAGGCTCTCAACATCGAAACCGCCGTCCACACCCTCAAAGAAGCCCCCCACCCCTTCTGGATGAGCGACCCCTGGTGCGCCGAAACCGTCGACATCGCCACCACCTTCTTCAAAAAGCACCTCGGCGAACCCGTGAAGAAGTGAGGGAAAAATAAGTTAGGCGACATTCCATTGCAATTATCTGCGCAAACCTTTGCTCAATTGTGATCTAGGCCGCCGTTCAAGGAGGATCTTTCAAAGATCGACCTCCCGTATTTGACTTGAGCCCGGTATGAATTTTCCCAAGTTGCCCAGTAATACATAAGTTGCCGCATGGACGAACCCACAAAAACATATGCACCAAAGCACGTCCCCTGTCTGTCTTGGGTTCGCATTATATTAAACCCTCTCATGCTGTGGGGCGCAGGACTTGGGATCTTCATCTTCATTGCAGTGACGAAGATGCAGGATGCTTCAAATCATCGCGGATCAGTGGCAGTAGATTTTGAAATTGGAGAGCGCCGTCTGACTGAAGCAGAGTATAAGCGGCACGAATATAGCAATGCAGGAGTGATGATTTTTATTGCTAGTACTTTTTGGGTCATCATCGCCAAGCATTCCCAGAAAGTGAAGCCCGCGCCTTGAGATTGCCCGCCAAACTGCGCTCCTTCAAACTGGGCGGCATTGACACCTCGTTAATGGCGGTCTAACATATTAGTGCAAATAATCTACCACCAGAAACACAACGCGACAGCCTGTTACAGTCCAAGGTCATTAGCACCGGTCGATTGGATGACCATTTGTCAAAAGCGCTAGACGCTATTTTCAGTGTGATTGGCAAAGACTGGCATCGGAACGTCAATGCGGGTTTGGCCAGATTAGGACCTCGTTTTTTGCGAGAGCCACTATGTTTGATTGGAAGTTCTCGGTTCGATCCTCAACCTGCGACTGCCAACCCTTTTGCGCTAGGGCTATTGATGGCCGAGGACCTTCAAAATGGTCGGACAGACTACAACATTCTGGATGGAGCTATGGCGGTCCCGCAGGTGGTTCAGTTCGGCACTAAATTGAATTCGATTTTGAGCCTGCGGGGTGATGTCGACGGCAAAATCAGTGATTTATTAAAGGGTTCAGGAAGCGAGGTAGAGAACACCCTTTTTGAAATCTTGACCGCAGCCGCGTTCCAAGAAAAGGGATATGACCCAGCTTTTGTGCCTGTAAATCGTACAGAAAAAACCCCCGATCTGGTGGTGTCAGTCGGCCGGATCGAGATCTTTGTTGAGTGTAAGCGAAAGGCAAAGTTTGGCGAATACGAATCGCAGGAGGCATTACACATGCTCGATATCTTCAAGCATGTTCGCAAACATCTGAGCCAGAGTAAATTGGCCGGAACATTGGATCTTAAGTTCTTCTGGCCTTCGGATGAAATCGCAGTGGCAACGATCGTGGGCGCCTGCATCAGCGCTATCAGTCAAGAGAGGTCTATTTACTACTCGTGGGGTTCATGTTCCTTCAACAGGTTGCCTCTCGAAATGGATGTGACGTTAACGAGAATCTACAGCCCTAGGTTTGTCAGCGATGTAACTGGTTACGAACTGGATGGATCCCAACATGATGGATTAATTCTTCAGGTGGCGGATCCGAACGAATTTGAAGTAGACCAAGCGATCTCGCCAGTCGGCTTAACGTGGACGAGCCTATCGACCAAAGCTGCTGACAAAAAGGCACGCGCAATAGCATCTCTGTACAGCAAGGCCGTTTCTCAGTTTCCCCACGGTAGTATTGGTGTCCCTTACGTTTGTTATACTGAGAGCAATGGTAGCCGTCTTGCAGATATCCGAACTGCCAAAATGATGGAAGATCTTTTGGACTGTGAGCATCGCGCTTCCATCGCCGTTCCCCACACATTTGTGAATCGGCTCTATGCAATTCCAGACGAGCATGGCAACCCGGATATAATTGAAAACTCTGTGCAATTTCGAGCTTCCCATCTACCACAGCATTTCGATCTAGATTTTCCGACGTTAATTTTCACAAACCAAGGGTAGTAAGTGGCCTTAGCTCACCAGGATACATTCAAGATTTTGGTCCCCCGACTTTCCGACGGACGCCTCCCCAGTCCATGCCCCGTTAAAGACTGAATCCCACCCAACCACCCGCCCCCTCAAACACGATCCCCTTGACCAAAACAAATCATCCTCCAAGTTAAACATCTGTTTATAAACGCATGTCTAACTCTGCCCCCAGTCGCGAACGTGATGCTGAAGCCCGCAAGGAGCGGCTGCTCCAGGCTGCGACGCAGGTCTTCACCAAGGACGGCTTTGCCAAGGGCAGCCTCCGGCAGATCGCCCTCAAGGCCCGGGCCAACCTCGCGGCGGTGAAGTACTACTTTGGCGACAAGCAGGGCCTCTACCGCGAGGTGCTGCTGGAAAATCACCGCCGCGCCCTGGAGCATGAGCCCCGTGTGCAGTTCGATACGACTCGTCCGCCTGAGGACGTCCTGCGCGAATGGATCCACTTCTGCCTCCGCTTCATCCTGCTGAAGCGCAGCCGCCACCCCATGCTCGGCCAGCTCATGGCCCATGAGATGCGCGAGCCCACCCCTTGCCTCGACCAGTTCCTGAAGCTCGTCGTGCGCCCCTTCCATGAGGAGCTCCGCCGCATCATCGCCGCCGTTTTGCGCAAGCCGGCGCCTGACACGCAGTGCGAGATCCTCGCGCACAACATCATCGGCCTTTGTGTCCACTTCGACCACGGCCGCGTCGTCATCGACCGCCTCGGCCCGCCTGTGCCGAAGACCGAACCCGAGATCGAGCAACTCGCCTCCGGCATTGCCGACTTCGCCCTGCACGGACTCGCCGGCCTGCGGTCCGCAGCCAAAAAATGATCCCCCCCTGTTCCTTCGTATGAGACCCCCCGCCCCCCTGGCTGCCGTCGCCCTCCTCCTGCTCGGCATCACCGTCACCGCCTGTCACAAGCCCTCGCCTCCGGCCGAAACCGTGGCCCCGCCCGCACCTGCGAAGCCCATCGATGTGACCTCCGCCAAGGTCGAGTCCCGCAGCATGCCGCGCTACCTGCGCGTCACCGGCCAGATCCAGGCCGAGTGGGATGCCATGGTGGCCGCCGATGCCTCAGGCAAGGTCGAGTCCACCCCCGTGGAGCGCGGTGCTGTGGTGAAAGCTGGGGACGTGCTCGTGAAGCTCGATGAACGTGTCGCGCAGATCAATCTGCGTGAGGCCGAGTCCTCCGTGGCTCTCGCCAAGGCCCAGGCCGAGCTCTCCGGCAGCGAGTATGAGCGCAACCAGCCTCTCGCCGCCGCCAGGGCCATCGCCCAGGCAGACCTCAACCGCCTGCGCACAGACACCACCGCCAAAGATGCCCAGCTCGCCGCTGCCGAAGCCCGGCGGGACATGGCGCAAAAATCCCTGAAGGATGCGGTCATCCTGGCCCCCTTCGCCGGCACCGTCGCGGAACGGCTTGTCTCTCCTGGCGAGTATGTGCAGCCGGGCAAGGCTGTGGCACGCGTGGTGAACACCTTCACGCTTCGTCTCATCATCAATCTTCCCGAAGTCGCTGTCGGCCGTGTGAAGCCTGGACAGACCGTCGAGTTCAATGTCGCGGCCTATCCAAAAGTGAGTTTTCAAGGCAAGATCAACTTCATCGGCGCCGCCGTGCGTGAATCCTCCCGCGACCTCCTCGTCGAGGCCGCTGTGGACAATCAAGACGGCCGTCTGAAGCCCGGCCTCTTCGCTGAAGCACGCCTTTCCACCGGCGATGAAAAAGCCCTGGCCGTGCCCGCCGCAGCACTGCGTGTCGACGGCACGAAGCGCAGGCTTTTCATCATCAAGAACAACCAGCTTGAGGAACGTCTCGTCGACATCGGCGAGAGCAAGGATGACTGGGTCGAGATCCGCCAGGGTGTCTCGGAAGGTGAGTCCGTCGTTCTCAAACCCGGCCCTGATGCCGCCGATGGCGTGCCGGTCGTCAGCAAGCTTTAACCTCCACTCATCACCCTCATGCAGTGGCTCGCCGCCGTCTCCGTCAAACGTCCCGTCTTCGCCAGCGTCATCGTGCTGGTGTTTGTGGTTGTGGGTGTGCTGGGTTACACCCGCCTGCCCGTGGACCGCTTCCCGAAAGTGGACTTCCCCACCGTGGCCGTCACCACCCGCCTCGTCGGTGCCACACCGCAGGAAATCGAAACCCAGATCACCGACAAGATCGAGGAAGCGGTGAACACTGTCAGCGGCATCGACCAGCTCCGCTCGGTCTCGACCGACAGCATCTCGCAGGTCTACGTCGCCTTCCTCCTCGAGAAGAATGTCGATGTCGCCGCCCAGGAAGTGCGTGACCGCGTGAACCGCATTCTCTCCACGCTGCCGGATGATGCGGACACACCCATCGTTGAGAAGCTGGACCCCGATGCCACTCCCATCCTCAGCATCGCGCTGGTCGCCGACAGACCCACGCGCGAGATCACTGAGTATGCGGACAAGGTGCTGCGCCGCCGTTTGGAAAGCGTGCCCGGTGTGGGGCAGGTGACTTTGTTAGGCGGCCAGAAGCGCCAGATCAATGTCTGGCTGGATCCCATCCGCCTGCAGTCCTTCAATCTCACCGCGCTGGACGTGCAGCGGGCCCTGAGAATCGAGAACGTGCAGATCCCCTCCGGCATGGTGAAAAACGCCGCGCAAGAGGCCGGCCTGCGCATCGTCGGTAAGGCGGAGAACCTGAACGACATCCAACGCCTCGTCCTGCGCGAGACGGAGGGAAACATCATCCGGCTCAGCGATGTCGCCCGCGTGGAAGACAGCGCGGAGGAGCTGCAAACCGTGGCCCGTCTGAATGGTGTGCCGACTGTCACGCTTTCTTTGCGCAAGCAGTCGGGAGAGAACACCATCGCCGTGGTGGATGCCATCACCGAGCGCATCAATGACGTGCGCCCCTTCCTGCCCAAAGGCTATGAAGTAAAGATCGTTCGGGATAACTCCCTCGTCATCCGCACCAGCACAGACGCGGTGAAGGAGCACTTGGTGCTCGGCTCGCTCTTCGCGGCCATCGTCGTGCTCTTCTTCCTCGGCAATATCCGCGCCACCTTCATCTCGGCGCTGGCCATTCCCACCTCCATCATCTCCAGCTTCGGCGTCATGTGGGCTGCCGGCATCACGCTGAATTCCATCAGCCTCATCGCTCTCGCCTTGGCGGTCGGCATCGTCATTGATGATGCCATCATCGTCGTGGAAAATATCTTCCGGCATATCGATGAAAAAAAGAAGACGCCCTTCCAAGCCGCGATTGATGGCACAAAAGAGATCGGCATGGCCGTCATGGCCACCACGCTCTCGCTTCTTGCGGTGTTCATCCCAGTGGCCTTCCTCAGCGGTATCGTTGGCAAGTTCTTGAGCAGTTTTGGTTATACCATGGCCTTCGCCATTGTCGTTTCGCTCATCGTCAGCTTCACGCTCACACCGGCCCTCGCGGCCCGCATGCTCAGCGTCACCCGGCCAAACTGGCTGGAGCGCGGCATGGAGAAGCTGGTGAACATTTTCTACCGCCCTTTTGAGTCCCTGTACATGGTCATGCTGCGCTTCTCCATGCGCCACCGCTGGCTCATCGTGCTGCTCAGCTTCGGCGCGCTGTATGCCGTGGGTCCGCTGATGGGGATCGTCCAGAAGGCCCTGCTGCCGCCGAATGAAGAGGCGCAGTTTCAGGTGAACCTGCGCACACCGGAAGGCACCAGCCTGGCCTCCACGGACATCACCGCAGAGCGCGTGGCGCGTGACATCCGCACCCTGCCCGGCGTGGCCTACACGCTCATGAGCATTGGGGATAATGACCAGCGCTCACAGAACCAGGCCAGCATCTACGTCCGCCTCATTGACCCCGCCCTGCGCGAGCAGACGCAGCAGGCGATGATGGACCAAATGCGCAATGAAATCGTCCCCAAGTATCCCGCCGAGCTGCGCATGAACGTGCAGGAGGTGCCCGCCTTCAACACCGGCCAGTCCAGCGCGCAGATCCAGTATCTCGTCGGTGGTCCGGACCTCGATCTCATCAGCAAGGCGGTGAACAACGCCATGCCTGAGATTCGCAAAATCCCCGGCATCCGCGATGTCGACAGCACGCTGGTGAATGGCAAGCCTGAGATCTGCGCCGTGGTGGACCGCAGCAAGGCCGGCCAGCTCGGTGTGAACATCGCCGACCTCTCCGTCACCCTGCATCTCCTGGTCGGTGGCGATGACGTCTCCACCTATGATGAAGCGGGTGAGCAGTATGATATCCACCTGCGCTCCGAGGAGGCTTACCGCAACAGTTCCGAGGCCCTGCAGCTGCTCTCCGTGCCTTCCTCGAAAGGCCCGCCGGTGCCGCTCTCCAATCTCGTCACCCTTTCGCCGCGCGAAGGCCCCTCGCAGATCGACCGCGCCAACCGCCGCCGTCAGGTCACCATCTCCGCCAACCCGGCTCCTGGCATGGGCGAATCCGAGATCATGAGCGCCGTTGAGGCCATCATGAAGAAGCAGAACCTGCCGCCGGAATACTCGATGGGACCGGAAGGCCGCTCCAAGGAACTGAAGAAAGCCGGCACCGCCTTTGTCACCGCCTTCGGCATGGCCTTCATCTTCATGTACCTCATTCTGGCCGCGCAGTTTGAGTCCTGGGTGCATCCCTTCACCATCCTCATCGCGCTGCCGCTCACGCTGCCCTTCGCCATTTTGTCACTCATTTTGTTCGGCCAGTCGCTGAACATCTTCTCCACGCTGGGCGTGCTCGTGCTCTTCGGGGTCGTGAAGAAAAACGGCATCTTGCAGATCGACCATACCATCCAGCTCCGCAGCCATGGCATGAACCGTCTGGAAGCCATCCTTCAAGCGAACAAAGACCGTCTCCGCCCCATCCTCATGACCACCGCCGCCTTCGTGGCCGGCATGATACCGCTCATGCTCTCCAAGGGCATCGGCGCCGCCTTCAATACCGCCACCGCCGGTGTCGTCATCGGTGGCCAGACACTCTCCCTGCTGCTCACCCTTCTCGCCACGCCAGTGTTCTACTCCTTGTTTGACGATGTCATCACCTGGCGCAGCCGCCGTGCGGAAAAGAAGGCCGCCCGCCGTGCCGAACGCGAAACAGCCTTAGCCACCGCCGCCTCCGCCTGATCTCTGCTCATGTCCCGCTTTCTGATCCTCCCCCTCACCCTCACCTTGAGCGGCTGCCTCTCCGGCCCGAACTATGTGAAGCCGGACCTCACCCAGGTCATGCCCGCCGCGTGGCGCTGGCAGCCAGCCGTGCCCAAAGATGAACTGCCCAAGGGCGACTGGTGGCAGGTCTTCAAGGACGCCGAGCTCACCCGCCTGGAAGAGCGCGCCCTAACCAACAATCAAGGTTTGAAGGCTGCCATCGCCCGTGTGGACCAGTCACGCGCCGCCGCACGCGGCACCGCTGCCGACTTCTTCCCTAATGTCCGCGCCGTCTCCACCACCCGGCGCGAGCAGACCTCCGGCAACCTGCCCACGCCCGTGCCGGTGAGCATCCCCTCCTCGCAGATCAATACCTTCCGCAATGTCCTCGACCTCAGCTACGAGATCGACTTCTGGGGCAAGGTCCGCCGCACCTATGAGTCCGCCCGCGCCCAGTCCGAGGCCAGCATCGCCGACTACCATGGTGTCATGCTCACCCTAACCAGTGATGTGGCATCGAACTACTTCCTGCTGCGTGCCTATGATTCTGAAATCGCCGCTCTCCGTGAGACCAATGACCTGCGCACCCGCTCCCTCGGCCTCATCGAGCAGCGCTTCAAAGCCGGCACGATCCCCGAGGTCGACCTCGCCCGTGCCCGGACCGAGCTCGCCTCCGGCAAGGCCGAACTGGTGGACGTGAAACGCAACCGCCAGGAGACGGCCGACAACCTCGCCATCCTCTGCGGCGAACCCGCCAGCACCTTCACCATCGCCGAGCGCCCTATCTCCGGCAGCCCTCCACGCGTGCCCGCCGGCATCCCCGCCGAGGTGTTGGAGCGCCGACCCGATGTCGCCGCTGCCGAGCGCCTCGTCGTTTCCAAAAATGCTGAGGTCGGCGTCGCCAAGTCCTATTACTTCCCCTCCATCAAACTCACGGCCGATGGCGGCTTCCTCACCAAGGAAACCAGCAGCCTCTTCAAAGCCGACAGCAAAGTCTGGTCCATCGGTCCCGAGATCAGTCTTCCTATCACTGGTTATGCCCTCATCGGCGCGAGAGTCCGTCAGGCCAAGGCCGCTCGTGAAGAAGCCATCGCCAACTATCGTCAGGCCGTCCTCGCCGCCGTGAAGGACGTCGAGACCAGCCTCACCCAGATCCGTTCCCGCCGCGAGCAGGCGGCCGCCCAGAGCGAGGCCCTCGCTGCTGCCGACAAATCCACCGCCCTGATCCGCTCCCTCTACGAAAGTGGCAGCCTCAGCTATCTCGAGCTCCTCGATGCCGAGCGCACCCTCCTCCAGCTCCAGCGCCAGACGGCCCAGATCAACGCCCAGCGCTTCATCGCCTCCGTCCGCCTGATCAAGTCCATGGGCGGCGGCTGGTGAGATCGGTTCGCCCCGAATTTCCAAATGCGCAGCAGGCCTTTCGCTTCCACGAGTGCCCATTCCATTCAACGTCTTCAGCTCGAAGACCAAGGTGTCGAATGAGAACCTCGACGCACTATCAGCCTGACTCTGCGTTCGGAACGGCTGCGGAATCGGAGTTCCGCGCTCCGTCAGACCATCACCCCGCTTCCGCCAACGAGCGAGCTTGCGCTAACATGCGCACCTGCCACACTCGGCGCTCTTTATGTCCACCATCGTTGTCGCTCAGAAAAATGGCGTCGTTTGCATCGGCGCTGACACCATGAGCTCTCTGGGCTCTGTCCGCCAGAAGGCCCATCACATCATCAACAAGACGAAGATCACCAAGATTGGCGATACCTACATCGGCCTCACGGGCACCTCGACCAGCCTCGTGGTGATGAACAGCTACTTCGCCAATCCCGAGCGGCCGCGTGATTTCTCCAGCACGGCGGCCATCTTTGAAACCTTCCGCCATGCGCATCATTGGATGAAGGCCGAGTACTTCATGGCCACCCTGCCGGACAAGGGTGAGGAATACGAGACCACGCAGTTCTACGGACTCATGGCCAACCCGCACGGCATCTTCGCGCTCTACTCCTACCGCAGCGCCCAGCAATTCCACCGATTCTGGGCCGCTGGCTCCGGCCGCGACTTCGCGCTCGGCGCCATGCAGACGGTGTATGATCACTACCAGGACGTCACCGACATCGTCAAAGCCGGCCTCTACGCCTCCGCTGAGTTCGACAGCTCCACCGCCGGCCCCTTCGAGATCTACACCTGCCCCGTCGTCGGCACCCCCGAAGCCACACCTTTCAAAGCCGTGAAAGCAACGAAGTCTGCCAGCAAGAAAGCTGCGAAGAAAAAGACGGGCGCGAAGAAGAAGTGAGAACCGCCGCCCAGAACGAGCTTGTCGCCGTGCTCAAAGAGGCCAGAGCTTGGCTCTCTTTGCCGGACAATGATTTCGTCTGGTCAGGCTGGGAAGATGCGAACGAAGCCTTGGCAGAACTTGATCTCTTCATTGAAAGAGTCGCTGCCAACTCTGTCTTTGACGATCTGAATCTTCGCGTGCTCTTCGCTGTCACTGGTCCCATTCAAGAAACCAGTCTTTCCAGCGGCTGGGGCCGCGAATTTTGTGAACTCGCCGCAAGGTTCGACCAAGCTCTTGCGCACTATAAAGCCTCCTCCATACAACCATGAAACGCATCGCTCTCGCCCTGCTGCCCGTCCTCGCTTTTGCTGACGGGTCTAAAGATAACCTCGCTGACAATGTCCGTCCCGTCCCGCCTCCAGGTGTTGTCGTGCCGGAAGCGGATGCAGCACCTCTGAAACAAGGTCTCGCGGAACTCCGCACTGCCATTGATGCCGCCGTCAAAGCCCAGGCGAAGAACCCCAAGCTTGCCGACCTTCTCCCCGACGTGGAAGTGTACCACAAGGCAGTCGACTGGGCGCTGAAGTACAATGAAGTGCACAAGCTGACCGAACTCAAATCAGCTCTGGAGATCATCACTGAAGGCAAGCAGCGCGCCGAACAGCTCAAGAACGGCCAGCATCCCTGGACCACGCAAAAGGGCCTCGTCGTGCGCGGCTATCGCTCTAAGATCGATGGCTCCGTGCAGCCCTACGGCATGGTCATTCCTGAGACCTACAGCGGTGCACCATCACGCCTCGATGCGTGGTGCCACGGACGTGGCGAAACATTGAGCGAGCTCGGCTTCCTCGATCAACGGCGCAAGCAGACGGGCAACATCGCCCCTGCCAATGCGCTCGTGCTGCATCCTTATGGCCGCTACTGCTGCGCGAACAAATTTGCTGGTGAGATCGACCTCATCGAAGCCCTTGATCACGCCAAGAAATTTTACGCCATTGACGAAGACCGCACCATCATCCGCGGCTTCAGCATGGGCGGTGCCGCCGCATGGCAGTTCGCGGTGAACTACTCGGACAAATGGTGCGCCGCCAACCCTGGCGCGGGCTTTGCCGAGACACCGGAGTTCCTCAATGTCTTCCAGAGTGAGGACGTCTCCAAGATCCCTGTGTATGAGAAAACACTCTGGCATTGGTACAACGCCACAGACAGCGCGCTGAACCTCTTCAACCTGCCCACCGTCGCCTACAGTGGCGAGATCGACCGCCAGAAGCAGGCGGCGGACATCATGGAAAAATATCTCCGCATGGAGAACATCGAGCTTGAGCACATCATCGGCCCGCAGACCGCGCACAAGATCCATCCGGATTCACTTATCGAGATCGAGAAACGCCTCGCCGCCATCGCCGCGGTGGGTCGTGACCGCACGCCGAAGGAGATCCACTTCGCCACCTGGCTGCTCCGATATAACAAAATGCATTGGATCACGGTGGATGAACTGGAGAAGCACTGGGAGCGTACCCGCGTGCATGCCGAGATCACCGGTGAAAACGAAGTGACACTCAAGACGCAGAACGTCACGGCCATCACCATCGACATGGCTCCGGGCCACTGCCCCTTCAGCGTGCGTGAGAAGCCCAGCGTGAAGATTGATGGAGCCACGCTCGAAGTCGTGCGCCCGAAAACGGATCGCTCCTGGGTCGTGCATCTTCGCCGCGTGGACGGCAAGTGGCAGCAGGCCCTATCCGCGCATGAAGAAGGCAAGCTCGTCAAACAGCACGGACTCTCCGGCCCGATCGATGATGCCTTCATGGACAGCTTCCTCTTCGTGAAGCCCACGGGTGCTGCCATGAATGACAAGGTCGGCGCCTGGACGAAAGCAGAGATGGAGCGGGCCAGCTTCGAGTGGCGCCGCCAGTTCCGTGGTGATGCTCCCGCGAAGGACGACAAGGCCATCACCGATGCCGACATCGCCGCGAACAACCTCATCCTCTGGGGCGATCCGCAGAGCAATGCGGTGCTGGCCAAGGTCATCGCCAAACTGCCCATCAAATGGGCCGACGGCAAGCTCGAGGCCAACGGCAAGACCTATGATGCCTCCACGCATGCCCCTGTGCTGGTGTACCCGAACCCGCTGAACCCGAAGCGCTATGTCGTCATCAACAGCAGCTTCACCTACCGCGAGTACGACTACCTGAACAACGCCCGCCAAGTCGCCAAGCTGCCGGATTGGGCCGTGGTGGATTTCACCCAGCCGAAGAGCAGCCGCGCTGCTGGTGGTATTCCGGACGCCGGCTTCTTCGATGAAGGCTGGCAGTGGAAGAAGTAAGTCCAGGCGAAAGCCTCTAAACATGAAACCCCAAAGTCCGATGACGGCACTTTGGGGTTTCTTGATTTAGATCTGTTCTCGTTTCCTCACAGAGGATTGTGAGTTCACTTTTTACTTCGCCTCTTCCTTCAGCTTGGCTTTCTCGGCGAGCTTCTTTTTGAACTTGGCCACCTTCGGGCTCACCACGACACGGCAGTAACCCGCGTCAGGATTGTTCGCGAAGTAGTCCTGGTGATAATCTTCGGCGGGGTAAAACTTCTTCAATGGCACGATCTCCGTCACGATCTTCCCAGGGGCATCCTTCGCCGCCTCCGCCATGGAGACCTCGGCGATCTTCTTCTGCTCCTCGCTGGTGTACATGATGGTGGAGCGATACTGCGTGCCCTCATCAGCACCCTGGCGGTTCAGCGTGGTGGGGTCATGCGTGAGCCAGAAGAGGTCGATGATGTCCTTGTAGGTGATGATGGCGGGATCATACTGAATCTCGATGACCTCCGCGTGCCCTGTTTCCCCGGTGCAAACCTGCTTGTAGGTCGGGTTGTCCACCGCGCCACCGGCATAGCCGCTGATCACTTTTTTCACCCCTTTCAGCATCTTATACTGACCCTCCGTGCACCAGAAGCATCCGCCACCGATGATGGCAGATTCGGTTTTGCCCGAAGGGGCGGCATCAGCAGCAAGCGAGGAGGCAAGGAGGGACATGGCAGAAAAGAGGGTAAGGAGCGTTTTCATGGTCGCGGAAGGGGGTGATTCACCATTCAGACGACAACACCGTTACGAAGGCTGCCGTCCTTTCAGATGAAAGAGCTTTGAGTCCATATGAGACCCTTTGTTCAGCGGTATTCCGGAAAACACGCACCGCTCAATTCTTCCGACCACGCAAAAGCCATCCTGAACCGCCCAGGAGAAGCGTGGTGACGGTGAGACCCACACACATCGGCAGCCAAAGCTGGCGGAAGGTTTCGACCTTGGCCACCATCGGATTGGCGGGGAGGTAGAGGATGGCATGCCGGTCTCCCACGGCTGGCTTGGCACCGAACATGGCGGAAATCTGGGTCAGCACAGACTGCCCTCCCGCGGTGGTGAAACGCATCATCATGTCATAGGTCACCCCGCCGCCCTTTCTCACATACCTGCCCTTCGCCATGTCGTAGCTGTTGGTGGTGGTGGAACTGCTGTGTCTTTCGATCACCTTCTCCACCACGCCCTCGGTCCGCTGCCCCGAGGCCAGCAGCCGGCCCTCCTTATACGCCAGTGAGGCAATGCAGCCCAGGCCGCACAGCAAAAGCACGATGCCGAAGAAAGGGCGCATCCAGCGCGGAGGAGGGGACTTGGACTTCATGAAGGGGAGTGTATGCGGTGGTGGAACGCCCCAGTCTGCACGCTGTCCGGCATGGCACCATCCGACCTTGGCCGGATCGCCGCAGCACCGGTCTGCGATGGATCGGCAACAATCGTGCTTGCCCCGGCAAGGCGCTTCTGGCCTAAGATCATGTCATGCTCGAAGCGTGCAATATCGGTCTCGAAATTGATGCTCCTCCAGGGTCGGAGGAGGAGAGTCTGCATCTTTTGCGCGAGGTGGCCTTCAGTGTGCCACAAGGGCATCTCATGGCGATCGTGGGTCCCTCGGGCTGCGGCAAAACGACCTTGCTGAAAGTCATCGCCGGCATCTTGGAACAGACGGATGGCGAGCTGAAATGGGAGGGCAGAGACCTGAAAGAGGAGGAAGACCTGCATCCCGGTGAACTTGGTTATGTGCCGCAGTTCAGTGTCGCCCATGATCTGCTCACGGTGGAGGAGTGCGTGGCAAACAGCATGTCTCTCCGCACCCAGCTTCCCGGCACGGAGGAATTCGAGCCGAAGCTGGACAAGGTCCTGGAGCTGACGGGTCTCACCGATTTAGCGGACCGGCGGGTCAAGGTGCTCTCCGGCGGCCAGAAGCGCCGGCTTGGTCTGGCGCTTGAGCTGGTCACGAATCCCTGCCTGCTGCTCTGTGATGAGGTGACCAGCGGTCTCGATCCCAAGTCGGAGCGCGAGATCACGGCACTGCTAAGAATTCTCTCCCGCGAGAACCCGCGCCGTCTCGTGATCAACGTTACGCACAGCCTGGCCAGCCTGGAGGCTTTTGACAGCGTGCTGGTCATGTACAAGGGCCGTCTGGTGTATCATGGTCCGCCGCAGCTGCTCACGCATTACTTCACGGTCGATCATCCCGAGGAGGTGTATCTGCGACTCACCCAGCGCGACACACAGGCCTGGCATGAGTCCTGGCAGAAGAAGCGGGACTACTATGAGAAGATGCTGCTGGAGAGCGCTCCCGAGCAACCCAAGAAGACAGACGAAGAGGATGAGGGGCATGAGACCATCGCGCCTGAAGAACTGCCCGGCGTCCTCAGCCAGGTTTTCACCTTGCTGCATCGCCGCTGGACGATCTTCCGCCGGGATTCAGGCCAAGTGTGGCTGCATCTCGCGATGCTCTTTGGCTTCCCGCTGCTCGTCGTCATCTTTGCCCTGGATGGCATCAAGCCGCTGAAGCAGCTGAGCCAGCGTCAGGACAGCGACATGCTCCATGAGATGCAGCAAAAAACTGAGCATCTGGTGGACCAGCTCAATGCTGGCGGCCTCGTCAGCGGACTTGTGATGCTCCAGGTCGTTCTGGTCACGCTCATGGCCAGCAATAATGCCGCGCGTGAGATCGCCGGTGAGAGGCTGATCCTGGAGCGCGAGAAGCTCGGGGGTCTCAGCACGACGGCGTATGTGCTCAGCAAGGTGCTTTTCCTCGGGGTCTTCGTGCTCGCGCAAAGCGTGTGGATGGGGATCTTCGTCGACATGGTCACCGGAGGTTTGCCGGGAGATTTGGTGACGAAACTTGTGCTGCTCGTGCTGGTCTCCGCTGCCATGACCAGCGTGTGCCTCGGCATCAGCGCCATGTGCCGCTCACCGGAAAAGGCCACCATCCTCAGCATCTATCTTGTCGGCTTCCAGCTTCCGCTTTCCGGGGCCGTGCTCAGCTTGCCAGACTGGATCGAGGGGGCGGTGAATCCCTTCATCGCAGCCTTCTGGGCCTGGTCAGGCAGCCTGCGCAGCATGAGCGACACCGCTTTCTATGATGCCGTGAAGCGTGTCACTGAGACCAGCATCGTCTCTTCTGAGCTCGCTGCCTTTGTGCTTCTCGCCCACATCATCATCGGGCTCAGCATGACGTACGTCGGCAGCAAAGGCAGCCAGTGGGATTGAGGCACGTCGTAGCGGAAGACATCCGTCCTCCGAAAGGCTTGGATGCTGTGTGTTTGCGCACCAGGGAACCCTCACGGGGTCCGCCACAACGCGCGAGCCCTGCAATGCCAGCCTAACAACAAGAAAAATACTTCCGCAAAACTCACTCCGGCCGGTTGCGCATCATGTCCGCCACCTGGGCGAAGAAAGGGATCATCACCTGCGCGGCTTCTTCTGAGATGCCTGCCTCGCGCATGGACTCACCCATGAGCTTCAGCCATTGGTCACGTTCGGCCACACCGATGGAGAAGGATATATGCCGCATGCGCAAACGGGGGTGCCCGCGCTCCTCGATGTAGGTCTGCGGTCCGCCGAAGCGATACACGATGAAGTCCGCGAGACGCTTCTCCGCACCTGCCCAGTCGTCCTGCGGATACAGCCGGCCAATCAGCGCATCCTCCCGCACACGGCGGTAAAACGCCGCCACGGTGGCGCGTAGCTTCTCCTCACCCACATGCTGGTTCAGGGTATCAATCGTGATCATCTGACAGCGGTATAAATCAGTTCAGCCTCAGCGCCACCAGCTTCTCGGCATCACGCAAATACAGCACACCATCCGCAAAGGCCGCATGGCAGCGATGGCCCGCGCGCGTGACCTGTAATGCGGATAGTTTCTCATACTTCGCCGGGCTCGCGCGCACCAGCCAGAGCTCACCCATTTCTGTGAAGACCAGCAGCTTGTCCTTGATCACGATCAGGGTGCCTCCGCGCACCTCTTCCTCATCCTCCCAGGCCACCCTGCCCGTGGCAATCTCAATGCAGCGCAGCTTCATGCCGCTCTCCTGACGGCCATGAAAACCGTAGAGATGATCTCCCACGCGCACCGGTGTGGCATAGTGACAGTCCAGCGTGTCTTCCTTCTGCCAGATCTCCGCAAAGCTGCTCTGCATGACGCCCAGCAGACTCGCGCCCACGCCATAGCCAGCGGACACCAGCCAGCGATCATCTCCGCAAGCCACAGGCGTCGCGGCATTGACGGAAGCATCCATGCTGGAGCGCAGCTTGCGAGAGGCCAGCACGCTGCCATCCGCCGCGTTCACCAACCAAAGTTGGTTGCGCATCCAGGCGAGCAGGCGCTTGTCATCCACCATGACGGGAGAGGCATAGCCAGCCTCATCCTCCACACTGGTCCAGGCCACCTTGCCGCTGGCCGCATCCAGCGCCACAAGGCCCGCCGGTTTGCCATCCAGCGTGCCACCGGCCGCAATGATTACCCTGCCTCCCACGACCAGCGGCGATGGCGCACGCCCGAAGAAACCCTGCCCCGAGCCCAGCGCGGAGGCCGTGTCATAATTCCACCGTTCCTTGCCATCGCCCAGGTTCATCGCCGTCACACGCCCTTCGGATCCGAAGGTAAACACCTGATCTCCAGCCACCGCAGGCACCGCACGCGGGCCGTTGTCGAAGCCAAAGCTGTCCACGTAGTCGCTGATGTAGGTCGTGCGCCAGAGAGGCTTGCCGGTCGTCGCATCCAGAGCCTCAGTCGTCATGTCACTGCCCTCACGGTGAAAAAGAATCACCTTTCCACCCGCCACCACCGGCCCCGCAAAGCCCGAGCCAGCTGACTTTTCCCAAATCGGCTTTAAATCGCTCGGGAGGGCATCCGGCAATGCCTTTTCCTGCGCAGCCGCATGACCATCCCGCTGCGGCCCGAGAAACTGCGGCCAATCAGCGGCAGACACAAGAGAAGCGACAAGGGCAAAACTGGCAATAAGCGGCACACGCATAGAAAGACATGCTTACGTGCAAGTCTCACAAAGTTGAATTTCGATTTTCAGGTTTGTCGAATGGCGGAATATTTGCTGTTCTCACGCTTTTCCCGCCGTCATGCCTTCCGTCCGACCGTCCACGCCCCTTCTCTGGTTACGCTGGGCAGCCTGTTTCATCGGCCTGGGAGCCATCCTCTGGTCCGTGATGACCGACGTGATGCCGCGCATTGAGAATCCGGATCCGATGAAGCTCACCATGGTGGAGGACGCCCATCTGGAACTCACCGGCCAGGTCTACATGGACCTCCAGCCGGACTTTTCCCATAGCTTCTCCGAGCCGCTGAACCGCATGATCCCGCACCGCACGGACGGCCTCGTGCAGCCGCTCTGGCCCTGGGTGGCTGCGTGGATGCATGACCCGCTGAATGTCGGCGCCACGCTGCGCGGCACCGGCATGTTTCGGCTGGGAGTGACCCTCGGTTTCCTGGCCGTGCTGGGTTTCATCGCCGCACGCTCCTTCTCCATGCCGGCAGCTCTGTGGGTGGTGCTCATGGCGGCTTTCCACGGCTTCGTCCCCGTGCTGCCCTTCTTCACGGGCGAGGTGCTCTTCCACATCGCCCTCCTCGCGTTCTGGTTGGGCTGCCTCTATTCACTTCAGAGAAACTCGCTCTGGGTCTACGGGATCATCGGCATCTCCGGGGCACTGGCCTGGCTGGTGGAGGACCGTGTGGTGCTCCCCGTGCTGATGGTCTTTGCGCTCGTCAGCTCCCTCCGTGCCATCTGGGGCTGGGTGGCCGCCCACTTCAGCCGGGGACGCAGCATCTCCCTATGGCGATGGCGAAATCATTGGTTAGGTCTGATCTTGCTCGCCACCATGTTTCTTTTCGTCACCGGCCCGCGTCTGGCGGAGTCCCACGAGCTGTTTGGCCAGGCCTTCTACAGCCACCTCGACCAGGTGCGCTGGCTGGACAGCTCCGAGGAGGCGCAGCACTGGATCGAGCAGCATCCCAATGGCGCCAGCCTGGCGCGTGTGCCTGTGCTGGACAGGCCCACGCTTGCCAGCGCGCTCGGCAGCATCACCCATGAGCAGCTGGCCCTGCGCCTGGGTCGGGGTGCCGCTCAGATCGACCGTCAGCTCGGAGTGGCCCTGCCGCAACTGGCCACCATGCTCGGCCTGCTCATTCTGGTCACCCTCCTGACCTGGACCTGCTGTCCCAGGGCGGCACACGCTGGCGAGCGCCTGCACCCCGAGACTGCCACCTCCGTGCTCTTTGTCACCGCTTCTATCGGCGTCTGCGGAGTCATCGCGCTCTGGGATGCCTCGGTCCTGCCCGTCCGCCATCTGCATGGTCTTGTCATGCTCCTCGCACTCAGCCTCGCATGGGGTGCGGAGAGCGTGTTGCGGCGTGCGAAACGCCGGGGCGTCAGACCTTGGATCGTCATCGGCTACTACGTGGCGATGACGGCGCTGTGCGTCTGGGTGGCCGCCTCGGCACGGTCTTGGCCATGGGCATGACCCAGCTTGACTCTGCCCCCTGGCGGATGAACACCTGCAGCAGCCCATCGCTCAACGCCAAAACCGCCACATGGCTGCCCCCAAGCCCACTTTCATCCTCTGCTTCGACTTTGATGGCACCCTGATCAATCCCGAGGGAGATCCCGTGTTCCATCCCGTCCTGGGGCAGATGATCCAGCAGCTGCGGACTCAAGGCGCCGCCTGGGTCATCAATACTGGCCGCAGCCTCGCGCAGACCATCAAGGGCCTGGCACAGCACGGCATCTTCATGCAGCCGGACTACATCATCGCCCAGGAGTGCGATATCTACCGCCCCGGCCTCTTCAAGCAGTGGCGCGACTTCGGCTCCTGGAACCGTCAGGCGCGCAAGGCCCACGACCGCTTCGTCAAAGAGCACCAGCCCTCGCTCAATGCCATCCGCGAACTGGTGGCGGGCCAGACGAAGGCCGAGTTTCTCTCCGGCGACTACGGCGAGCTCGGCATCGTCGGCAGCAGCGAGGAGGAGCTGGACATGATCTGCGCGTTCATCGATACCCACGCGCGCAAGTTCCCGGACATCGGCTACCACCGCAACGGCGTCTACCTGCGCTTCTCCCACAGCGGCTATAGCAAAGGCACGGCTCTCTCCGAGCTCGCCCGCATGCTCGGCATGGACGCCAGCCGCTGCTTCGCCGCAGGTGATAATCACAACGACCTCTCCATGCTCAATCCGCTCCATGCGCGCATGATTGCCACGCCTGGAAACGGCCTGCAGCCCGTGAAGGAACACGTGCTGCGCCACGGCGGCTTCGTCGCCACCAAGCCCGCCAGCGAAGGCATGATCGAGGCCCTCGGCCACTACTTCGGCGCACGCGCCTGACTTTGATCTTCAGCGCGCAGAATCACGCATCATCAAACAGATGCCGGTTCTTCCAGAAGTAGCTGAAGCCTGACACCACCGTGAGCAAGGTCGTGATGGCCACGATCGTCGCCCCCACCCACCAATGCGCGGGCGATGGTTCCAGCCAGGGCCGCAGGAAACTAAACAGCGTCTCCGCTGAAGCCGCGCTGAGCAGGAAATACAGCACCGTCAGGATCTGCCAGAGCATCTTGTGCTTGCCCAGACGTTCCGCCGCCAGCACCACACCCTTCTGCACCGCGATGAGGCGGATGCCTGTCACGAAAAACTCACGCCCCAGAATCGCGATCGCAATCCACGCCTTCATCTCCGTGCGCTCGACCAGTAGGATGAAAGCCGCGGCGATCAGCACCTTGTCCGCTAGCGGATCAAAGAGCTTCCCGAAATTCGTCACGATGTTCCGCGACCGGGCGATCTTGCCATCCAGATAATCCGTGAACGATGCCACCGAAAACACCAGCAGCGCCGCCGTCATCGCATATGCCCACGGAATGTAAAAGCACACGACAAACACGCCTGTCAGGATCAGGCGTGCGACGGTGAGCTTGTTCGGCAGGTTCATGCGCGGGGGGTTGGTCACATCTGTCTAGCGAGAGAAACGTCTGCCTGTCAAACCTCGGCTGCGCTTTGTGGCGAAAACATCACTCTCACTCATTGAACCGCCAGCTCTCTCCACTGAAGCAGCACAACGGGTGTGACAAACCACGGATTTCGGGATGAAGGAGCCTGTTCTACAATCACTCTGTCAGCACCCGGATCAGCCTCTATCCACAGAGCCTTGCCCAGATAGGCCATGATGTGAACACCATCCTGGGTGGCAACGAGATCGCCAGGGGAAAGCAGGGAAGGATCAAGCTCATTCACACTGCGTGCCTCCAGCCCCCGTCTTGTCAGCCCGCACTCTTGATCACGCAAAGCTCTGGCGGAAAGATCATGCCACCAGATATAGGCTGCGGTTCGCACAAGGGCAGGATCCAAATGTCGAATCCCGTGTACCAGCAGGGTATCTGCCCAGGTGCGGCGCACTAGTCCGGAACAGTCAATTCCCCGGACGTTCTCCCCGCCCCACACATAAGGAACGCCTTCAAAGCTCCGCAGTTCCTCAAGATAGGCCTGACCTAACTCCAATCGCGAAATCTCTTTCTTTCCGGGCAACAACAAAAATCCGGTCACCAATCCCAAAACAGCCAGAAACAAGACCCTCATCCACCTCCAGGGCCATACTGCCGCCAGGGCCTGAATAAGGATGAGTAAACTCAAAGTTACCATGGCCATCCGGGTTGGTCTGGAGCCGATCGGATACCAAACCAGTGCGGCCCATGCCGCAATCGTGATTGGAATCAGCAACAGAAGCGCTCTTCGTGAGATGAACATGGAAGGTAAGCAAGCAGCGGTTCACTACCTCACCAGCAGATAATGCTTCGTCTTGCCATGCCGCTGCTTGTTCGTCAGCGGCGGCAGGTCGAGGTAGAAAAGATGCCGCAGAGCCTTGCCGTGGTGTTTCAGCACCCTGCCGCACTCCTCCTGCAGTGCCTGCCACCGCCGCCACGTGTGCGTCGGCGCGTGGATGATGTGCCGCACCAGGCTCAGCCACTCGATATAAGCACGCGAGATGTCCCCCTCCGCCACGTCTTGCGGCAGCTTGTCACGCGCATCTCCGTGATCGGGGTGCAGCAGCACATCTAGCAGCTCAGCCGTGCCATCGCCATAGTCAGGCGGTAGGCCGTTCTCCAGATACCCGTGATGGTTGATGAAGCCATACGTGTTCCGGCTCACCGCACCGAGCCGCTCCGAATCACAGGTGAGCGGCATGTCAAACTTCGTTCCGCCACGCAGGTTCGCCAGATGCCGCACCAGGTCATCAATGGGATATCCATCATCTTCGAGCGCCGCCGCGATGGTCAGCCCCTCCCCACCCTGGAAAAAGGAAAAGATCTCCCCGCGTCGTGTGGGCGCGCCTTTCTCATCGATCAAGCCCAGCGAGCGCCACGCATGAATAGGCGACCCCGATCGCGGCTGCCGGTCCAAAGTCGTCGTCTCAGGTGCATGTACTCCCGTTTCATGGCGCACCACCTGCGTGCGCTCTTGTGCCCGAAAAAGCGGCACGCCTAACAAATCACGCTGTACCGGCACCGTGATCTCACTGAGGTCAAAGACCGCAAAAACAAGTCCCTCCTTCTCCACGGTGCGCACCAGCGCCGGCAGTCCCTGCGTCTCCTGCTCAAAGCCGCTTTGATACGATGCCCGCAAAGCCTCCGCGAGCTCCTGCCCATGCAGCACCTCGATCTCCTCCACCGACATCGTCTCCACCTTCCTCGGCAGCTTCAGCATCTTCCTCAAGCTCTTCGTCGGCCTAACCGAAGGTAGCGCAGGCGTCTCGCCTGCACCGTGTGCCGCGGGCGTCCCGCCCGCCTCTGTCTCCACCTTCATACCCAAAGGTATCTCCACTCCATAGCGGGCCTTGCCGGACAAGCTGGAAGCTAGCTCCACCTTCCCCACACGCCCAATCCCATGCGCAAAATGCGCCACAAAACCGGACACACTCAGGGCCGGAGCGATCTTCTCCGCGTTCGCCACCCAAGCTTGACCGAGCGGCAGCCACTCCGCAGGAAGGCCCGGCTTGCGCTCCCACTCACCGCGTGAGTTCAGCATCTGCTTTTCTGTCGCTTCCAGACCAAAGAGCGCCTTCGCTTCCTGCAACTCGTATTGCAGCGCCCCTTCCGGAATCTCGATCTCGAGTCCCAGCAGCGGCGGCACCTTGGCGAACAAACGTTGTGCAAATTTCTCCGCTTCTTCAAACGGGTTCTGCTGCGTCTGCGCCGCATGCTTCATCACCCGCAGGAAGATCGGCCAGGCCAGAAGATTGCTGCGGTGCAGCCGCGCCGGCCGCGCATCATGAAGCGAGGGGCTCTGCCGCGTCGTCACCACATAGCCACGCTCATCCAGACCGCGACGTCCCGCGCGCCCATACATCTGCAGCAGCTCATCCGGCGCCAGCTTGTGCTCGGTCTTGCCATCATGAAAGGTCGTCGCCGCCACATGCACACTGCGCACGGAGAAATTGATCCCTGCCGCCAGTCCCATCGTCGCCGCGATCACGCGCAGCTGCCCCGCCTTCGCCAGCGGTTCGATGACACCCGCGCGTGCCGCATACGAGAGCCCGCTGTGATGAAACGCGATGCGCTTCTCCAAGAGGTTCGCCAGATCCTTCCCACATACAGCCCGCTGTTCCGGCGTCAGATCCAGCGGATCCCCCGGCGGCAGATCACTCGCCAGCCGGCGTGCGATGTTTTCCGCCTCCTTGCGTCGGGGTGAAAAGATCAGTAGCGGTGCCAGATCTGCCAGCATCACTGCGGAGGCGAATTTTGGCCAAAACTGCTCAAAGTGCCGCGCCATACGCTGCGGCAGAGTTTCCCAAGGCGTCTCATCCAGCGGCACTGGGCGTTCCTTCGTCATCACCGCCTCCGCCTCGCGTCCGAGACGTTTCATCCAGGTCACGACGTCTTCTGGATTCGCCACCGAACCACTCAGCAGCAAAAGGCGCGTCTCCATCGGCGCCAGCGCAATCGCCGCCTCATAGTGCGAGCCTCGCTGCCCGTCACCGATCATCTGATATTCATCGATGACTAAAATCGCCGGCCCTTCACCGCGGACCAGCCTTTCGAGCTGCGTCTCCAGCGTGGCCACCAGCACCGGCGCATCCACATTTTCAGACACATCCCCCGTGGCAATGCCGACATTCCACTTCGCCTCTTTCCACTCCGCATACTTGTCATTCGCCAGCGCCCGTGTCGGCACCGTGTAGACCGCCTGCCCCTGGAGGGAGCGCGACTGATGCAGCAGCTCAAAGATGTAGGTCTTCCCCGCCCCTGTGGGCGCGCTCACGACCACATCCACCCCCTCGCGGAGCAGGTTTACCGCCTGGTGCTGCCAGACGTCAGGGAGCTTGAGGTTGTTGATGGAGGGTAACACGGAGAGAAATGTCGAATTCCGAATGATGAACTCTTGTCTGGGTTACGAATGACGGCGCTCCAACGCAAGACAGACTCGCAGGAAGCTCCGAAACTGTCCCTTGGCAGCGAGCGTTCTTTAGCGATAGCATTCACCCCCATGAGAATCCTCGCCACCACCCTGCTCGGCCTCGTTCTGGCTTCGTCCGCCCACGCTGCCAGCCTCAAGGAACCGCTCGCGGACATCCGCGCCGTGGACAAGGAAGGTGCCGGCAATGAAAAGGCCACCGCCGCCTGGCAGCAGATCACCCAGGCTGATCCCTCCGCTCTGCCGGAAATCCTCGCTGCCATGAACGGCGCCAATCCGCTCGCCGAAAACTGGCTGCGCGCCGCCGTGGGTGTCATCGCGGACAAAGCCATCGAGGCCAAAAAACTTCCGGTCGAGGCCGTGCAGGCCTTCCTGATGGACACGAAGAACAGCCCCGAGCCACGAGTCGTCGCCTTCGATGTCCTCCAGCGCGCGAAGCCCGAGCTTGCGGCAGAAATTACTCCACAACTCCTCGAAGACCCGAGCAGCGAGCTCCGCCGTCATCCGGTGGCCAAGCTCACCAGCGTGGGTGATGAAGCTCTCGCGCAGGACAAAAAAGACGCCGCGCTCACAGCCTATCAGCAAGCCATGAAGGGCGCGCGTGATGAAGACCAGATCAAGGATCTCGCCAAAAAACTGAAAGACCTCGGCAGTCCCGTCGACCTTCCCACTCACTTTGGCTTCATCCGCAGCTGGAAGCTCATCGCCCCCTTCACCAATGTGGAGCGCAAGGGCTACGACACCGAGTTCCCGCCCGAAAAAGAGATCAAGCTCGATGCCACCTACCCAGGCAAAAATGCGGACGCCAAGTGGGTCGACTTCACCAGCACGGATGAATACGGCCAGATCGACTTCAACAAGCCCTTCACCATGCTGAAAGAGGTCACCGGCTATGCCTTCACCGAGTTTGACTCCGCCGAGGAGCGCGATGCCCAGATCCGCCTTGGCTGCAAAAATGGCTGGAAGGTCTGGCTCAATGGCCAGCTCCTCTTCGCCCGTGACGAATACCACCGCGGCGCCAAGCTCGACCAATACAAACTTCCTGTTAGGCTGAAGAAGGGCAAGAACCAGATCCTCGTGAAATGCTGCCAGAACGAGCAGACCGAGCAATGGACCGTCGAATGGCAGTTCCAGCTCCGCCTCTGCGATGCCACAGGCACCGCCATCGTGGCGAAGAAGTGATTTCCTGATTCACTCATCATGTTCGGCACTTCATCCATTCCCAACCGTCCGACCAGCAAGCTCGTGCTGGCGGCCTCGGGCATGTGTTTGATGATGTTTTGCAGTCTGGCGCGCGACTTCACCGGGCCATCCCTCTGGAATACCCTGTTCTTTCTAGGCTCGGTGATCTTCGGCTCCTGGCTGAGTTTCCTCGGCGTCTTTCGCAGCCCGGCACTTCACCGGCTATGGGGCCTCGGCTGCCTCGTCGTGGGAGTTGTCATCTGCGGTGTGCTACTCCTCGCTCCCCTGCTGGGCTGGGAGGTCGTTGAAACGACAACCCGCCAGGACACGCTGTGCCTTTACCTCGGTACGTTGGGCATCCTGCTGACGGGCTACTTGCTCGTGATCGATCGGGATGTCGTTGCCTACCGCCACCAGTTCACCCTGCACTTTCCCAACCTAGATCGTCTCGATCCCAAAGCCGACAACGTCCCTCACGATCCTATCTCACCGCGATGAAGATTCTCTCCACCCTCCTTTCGTCATTCATTCTTCTTCATTCGTCCCTGGCCCTCGCCGCTGGCTGGCCGCAGTTCCGCGGCCCGAATGCCTCCGCCGTTTCCACGGAGGCCAATGCCCCAGGTCCAAAGGTGGACATCTCCTGGAAAGTGGATCTTCCAGGCCGCGGTCTGAGCAGCCCGATCATTGTCGGTGACAAAGTCTTCGTCACCTGCGCCAGCGGTCCTGATCAGGCCACGCTGCACGTCTTCTGCTTCAGCGCCGCTGATGGCAAAAAGCTCTGGGAACGTGTGATGAAGGCCACGGGCCGTACCATGGCGCATAACAAGACCAGCGTGGCCGCGCCGACTCCGTGCAGCGATGGCGAGCGTGTCTTCGCCCTCTATTCCTCCAACGACCTCTTCGCCTTCGACCTCGCGGGGAACCTGCTCTGGCTTCGTGGTCTGACTTTTGATTACGCCAATGCCAGCAACAGCCTCGGCATGTCCTCCTCACCCGTCGTGGTCGGAGACACCCTGGTGGTGCAGGCGGAGAACGACAGCGAGTCCCTTGCCTTCGGCATTGATGTGGCCACCGGCAAGAACCGCTGGAAGAAGGAGCGTCCAAAAGCGGCGAACTGGACCAGTGCTGTCGTCTTCAAGCAGGTCGTGGCCCTGCAGTCCAGCAAAGGCCTGACCGGCCTGAATCCCCGCACCGGCGAGATCGAGTGGGACTACACGGACGGTGCGGCCACCATCCCCAGCGCGGCCGTCACGCAAAACGCCATCTACGTGCCTTCCAACGGCGTCACTGCCCTCACTCCGGAGAAAGGTTCTGTCTCCCAGATTTGGCGGGCCGAAGGCCTGAAACCCGGCACCGGCAGCCCGCTGGTGCTGGGTGACTCGCTCTACGTTCTGAACGGTGCCGGCGTGCTGCTCAAGGCCAGCTTGGCCAATGGCGACGAAGCCTGGAAACTCCGCCTCAAAGGCCCCTTCAGCGGCTCACCCGTGGCCGCTGGCAAATACATCTACATCGCCAGCGAACGCGGCGACTTCCAGGTCGTGGACACCACCGCCAAGGAAGGCGAAGTCGTCCACACCCTCCCTCTCAAAGAGACCGTCCTCTGCACCCCGGCCATCAGTGATGCTGCCGTCTACATCCGCAGCGACAAGACGCTCTGGAAGCTGAAGTAAGGAAGACTTCCTCGTCGTGGAGCTCATCCGAGTTCCGTGTCCTGTCAGCACACGACCTCCACACCTCGGAAGACTCACGTCTTCCGCTACGGCACCCACTCTCTCAACATCGTCAGCCCCTGGCGAAACCGCGGAGCCAGCACCAGACAATCCAGCAGATGCTTCTTCGCGGCAGCCGCATCCGTTTCACGGAGCAACTGAGCTAACCGGAAGTGTGTCATCGCCGACCCGCTCGGATCCAGTACCAGCACGCGATCATAAGCGGCAATCGCCTCAGCCTTCTGACCCAGCGCTTCACTGGACTCCGCAAAAGCCTGCTGCGGGGTCCTCAAAAAGGGGTTCAACGCCAGCGCACGTGCTGCGTTTGCCTGCACCTGCGGCCAGTCCTGCTTCTTCTGATCCAGCTCGATGAGCCGCAGAAAAATCGCCATGGCGCTCGTCTCATGCTCCGCGATCTGCCGCAGCACCGCGATCTCCTCATCATCACGCTTCAGCTCACGCAACGCGGCCGCTTTGAGCTGATAGCCGCCGTCACCGCCGAAGTCCTCCGGCACCAGAGAGATCAACTGCTCCGCCTTCGCCAGCACCTCTGTCCACTCGTCCTTTTCCATCAGAGCATCTGCCTGCTGATGAATGGCCCAAAGGCTGTTCGGATGCTTCTTCGCGTATTCCGCGAGCGATCCAGCATCCAGCGGGTTCACCTTGTCAGCCTCCGGCTTCTTCCAGTCTGCCTTCTCGCCAAAAACCTTGGCCTTGGCCGCGAGATGCTTCTCAAAATCCTTCTCCAGCCTGTCGATCGGCTCCGTGTTCGCAGCGATCGCATCATTGATGCGTTTCCCGGCCGCGAGATCACGCAGGATGCCCTGAAACTTTTCCGGGCCAAAGCGCTCCAGCAGATACCCCACCACCTGGCTGGACTGGAAGTAGGCGAACATCAGATGATCATCACTCTCCGCATTCAGGAAGGCGCTGCTGAGCTGGCTGATCGGCGTGGAGTCGTCATCTTCCAAGATCATGCGGCGGAAGGTCGCATCCATCGGCATGCCCCAGATCGGATTCCGCTGGCTCTCCTCATGCACGCTGATGCCCTCGCTCAACCAGCGTGGCATCTTGTTCTGCGTGAGACTGAGCGTGACCACATGACAAAACTCATGCCAGAGCGTGCTCTGCCAGTTGTTGCGGCCATGAGCGAGACCCCCCGGGCTGTTCATTGTGATCACGGTGCCAAAGCACACGCCTAACAAACCTTGCCCACCCAGGCTGCCGAAGGTGCGGATGGCGAAGTCCTGCTGCTCGCCGAAGAACTCCACCATCACCGGCCGGTTCATCGTCAGCCCATACTTGGCCGTCAGCACGCTCTTCGCCTCACGCAGCAGCGCCAGCGCCTGCTCGCCATAGACCGGCCAGTCACGCTTCGGCATCTTCAGCACGAAATCATCAAACACTTTCGTGGTGAAGCCGCGCATCTGCTGCTCCAGCTGCCCGATGTTATGCGCCTGGATGTTGTAACCATCCTTCTCGCGGATCTGTGCCGCCAGCCTCCACGCCTCATCTTCCTCACCGAGGCGCAGCAGGTCATGGCACAGCGCCACCTTGGCTGGCAGATACTCAGGATCAAAATCCAGTGCCCGGCGCTCGTGCTTTGATCCTTCCGCAAAGCGATACGCCCGCGACAGAACACGACCGATGGCGTGATCCACCGCCGGGTTCTTGTCCCAGCGCTTCAAGGCATTCTCACGGGAAGACTCAAACTTCTTCACATCTGAGGCACTCAGGTTGGCGATCGCCGCCAGCAGGGCCCAGGCTTCTGGACTGTTGTCCTGCACATTCAGCACCTTTTGAAGTAAGCCGGCTGCATCGAGAAACTTCTCCGCTCCTATCAGTCCCTCCGCCTGATTGAGCAACGCACCGGTGTGATACGGGTTTAGTTCCAGAGCGCGCTTCAGGCTCTCGATGGATTTCTCACGATCACTATTCGCATAAGCAAGCGCCAGCCCCGAGCGCAGGTCCGCGCTCTCACCGCAGGCCTTGATGCCGGCGCGAAACACATCCGCTGCGCGCGCCGAGTCATCCTTGTCCAAGGCAAGCTGGCCCTCCGCCAGATACGCAGGCTCAAACTTGGCATCCTTCTTTTGCGCGACCTGGAAATACTGCTGGATCACCTTCTTCGCATCCGCGCCAAGCGCCAGAGCGGCCTTCCCAAGGGCCACATAGTCCGCCGCGCTACGATCTTTGGCCGGCTTCGTCTTCGCGACCTCATTCACCGCCTTCAGCGCTTCACTCGCAATATCCTTCCGTCCCAGCCGCAGCGCATTTTCATGCTGCAGCATCAGCATCTCCAGATGTCCTGGAAAAGTCTTCACGGCGAGTTGCACCTCATCACGCGCCTCCGTCTCTCTCCCGAGCGCCATCAGCGCCTTCACCCGGAGTACACGCCAATCAGGCGACTTCATGCCCGCCTTGATCGCACGCTCACCCACCAGCGCCACATCCTCATAGCGCCCTGACGCCAGGATGCGGCGCATGGGCTCCAGATTGTCCTCCTCATAAATGCGCTCAAGGTCCTGAGCATGCAGGGCGGAACAAAGAGCGAGCAGAAGCAAAGCGCGGCGCATAAAGCAAAGAACGCACCGCGCCGTGCCTTTTCTCATCAGGAACATCGACATCTCTCAGATCACCCAGCCCCTGCATCACGGCTTCTTGTCCAACACCACCGAGCCAGACAGCTTCGCGCTAGTTGCAGGCGTGGTGCCGATAGGTGGCGCACCATCCTTCGGCATCTCCTCAAGCAGGAAATGCCCCAGGCCGACCTGGGCCGCACCATCATGCGTGAGGATGCCGTTAAAAGTCGCGGTGCGCTTGAGCTTCTTGCCGGCAAAGGTGCCGCCGCGCAGCTCATTGTCATCCAGAAGGAAGGTGCCGCTGAAAACACCCGTGGCCGCGCTCAGAGCCGTGATCTTCACCGTCCCGGAGTTCACCGCCCCGACAAACGACACCTTGTTGCCCACCAGAATGTCAAACTCAGGCACATTGGGATTGATCACCGCACTCGCGAGCCCGCCATCCGCAAAAGTGATCCTTGCCTTGTCCAAACCCTGCGTGATGCCAAGCACCAATGCAGGAGCCACCGGAGCCACATAGCGCGCCCCCACTGCCGTGATGTCCACCGGACCAAAGCCATCTTTATAAACACGTGACTTCGCATTCGCCGGACGTAGCCAGGAGAGCATTCCCGTGAGCCCGTCGTCATCCATGAACCCGTCATCATTATGATCGATGTCCAGCGTGCCGATCACGCTACCCTTCGTGGTGGTGAAGGTCTGGAAGATCAGAATCTGCCCCTGAGGTCCAGCAAAAGACGCGCAGGTATGCCCCTCGCCATCCGCGAGCTTGCCAGCAGCAGTGAGCTTTCCATCCTTCCCGAGCGTGAAGGAACCATACCCGTCTCCGCGCGGCATGTCTGGCGGGGCTGCAGGCGGCTTCAAAGCATAGGTGTAGAGCTTTGACACAGCCGTGGCGAGATTGAGCGTGCTCCACACATTCCTCCAACCGGTGATCGCCGCCGAGTTGCCCCCGATGCCATCATTCACCTCCGTGCTTGCTGCGATGCGATTGTTCGCATGATCCAGGTCCAGCTCGAGCAAAAGCCGCGGCTTGCCAGTCCGCAAGATTTCGATGAAGGCACTCGGCGGCAGGGTGTCGACTTGAATGTTGCCTTTGAAGGGATGCTTCAACGTGCCCATCGTCATCGAGCCGGTGATGGCGCCTGCGGAACTGATGGTGAAGTCCAATCGGCCACCCAGATTCGCATTCAAAATGGGGTCACGGTCCACCATGCCGACAAAGCTCCCCGCGACACCCAGTGGCAGCGGATTGATGACCACGTCCTGCCCCGCACTGCTGGTGCTACCCCATCCATTGGTCGCTGTCACTGACACCTTGAAGGTCTTGGCCACCGTCGGCACACCGGTGATGGCACCGGTCTTGGTGTTTAGCGTGAGGCCGGTGGGCAAATTCCTCGCCGAATAACTCACCGGCGATTCATTGAGCCCTCCATTGAGTTTGATTTGGTGAGAGTAGTGGCTGCCGATGGCGCCGAACGGCGGGAATGCCTGATTTTGCGTCACTTGTGGTTTGGCATTGAAGACGCGCACATCAAACTCGCCAATCAGCAGCGAGTTTCCCCCCGGCACGGAAGCCTGCACTTTGTAGACACCCGAACCGGTGGCGGCACTGAGAGGACCCAGTACTAATGTCTTGGCTGTTTGGACAGCGATCACACCCGTCACCGCCGGATCACCTGAGGTCTTGGTCCAGGTCAGTGTTGCCGCTCCAGTCAGTGTCACCGTCGGCTTGAGAACAGTGTTTTCAACAATCACCAAAAGCTGTGAGGTGAACTTTGCCGCGACCAGCGTCACCGGGACACTTGTGACTGATTCATCGCCGGCACTTACCACGACCGTGTAGGTCCCAACGTCCGCAGCTTTCACCGCTACAAACTCCAGCTTGTCCGTCGTGGCGTTCTTGATGTTCACATTGTTCTTCTTCCACTGGTAGGTGGGCACCAGATTCGGATGCGTGGCCACCACCTCAAACGTGGCACCCGCCCCTTCAAGGGCCACAAGGGAAGCTGGCTCCGTGTCAATGGTCGGCCCATTGGTGGCCCTGCCGCTCAGGGTGATCTCAAAAGGGTCCTCCGTGGCGTCACCATTGGCGATCTGCAGTTTCGCGGTGCGCACACCCACAGTCACTGCGGTAAAGGTGATCGTAAAATTCACCTCCGCCCCTGGTACGAGCACATTCACCAAACCGGTGCCGGAGGAGAGAAACTCGCCCGGGTTCACACCTGTCATGCTGAATCCGCCAAGGCTCAGATCCTCGGTGCCGTCATTGCGAATCTTGAACGTCAGAGTCTCATCATCATTCAGTTTCCTCAGGCCGAAGTTCACCGTGCCACCGCTCGTCAGGGCAGCGCCGCCCACCTGCTCAATGGTGATCTCTGACAAACTGGGCGGGGCAATGACGGTGCCCGCAAGCGGCACATCGAAGGGGTTCTCATCGGCATCGTTGCTGGCGATGCGCAGCGTGGCAGTGCGGCCGCCCCCGTTCGCTGCGGTGAAGGTCACAGTGAAGGTCGTGTTAGCTCCGGGTGCCAGCGTCGTCGCCCCGAGGTTGCCGGTGACAAAGTCACCCGGATGAGCACCCGCAACACTGAGCGCCAGGCCAGTGAGGGCGGCCGTGCCATCATTACGGATGGTGAAGGTCCGCACCTCATCATCATTCAATGTCTTGGTGCCAAAGGCGATGACGGAAGCACCATCCGTCAGCGGGGTGTTCGCAGCCTGCTCCACATAGACCTCGCCCACGGCGGGCGGCGCGGCACTGGCCGTGACGACCTTGGCCACACCGAATCCGAAGTCTTTGCCGGAAATGATGGGAGAAACCGAAAGCAGAAAGTCCCCCGCTGCCGCTGCCGTGAAGGGAAAGGTCGTGCCGGCGGGCAGAGTCGTCACCGTCGACGTGCTGGCATCCACCAGGCTCGTGAAGTTCACCGTGTCCACAAACCAGCCAAAGGTGTCGCCCGCCGAGTTGTTGATGGACCCGGAGCTGACGGAGAAGTTGAACCGCACCTGGATGTCTTTATTCACGAAATTAGTTAGGGGAAGGCTCCGTGTCACAAACGCGCCTTCTGCCGCTCCGCCGGGCTGGCTGTAGATGTCCTCCCAGGTGGTGCCGTTGTTGCTGGAGACTTGAACGCGGGCGATCTGATCGCTCGTGGCCGTCCTCAGCCGGCTGCGGATGGAAAGACTGCCTCCTGCCTTGACATGAAAGGGCGCGTTATAAGTGATGATCTGGTCGCCAAACACCGGATTCGCGAGGTGGAAGGAACCCGTGCCGCTGTCCTTCACCGCCGTGTTGATCGTGTTGTAGCTTCCCGACTTGGTCACAGTGACGCGGTTGGTGTTGTCCGCGCCATCGTCTGCCAAATCCACATTCGCCACGCTGCGTCCCTTATAACCCGTGGCCCCGATGACGGGATTAAACCGATAATTCGTCGCTGTCGCTGTGCTCGCCACATCAGGACCCGAGGGCGTGGGTGGCGTGTAGGTCGGGATGAAGTCCACTTTCACATTTGCACCGCCGGCGATCACAGCGTCACTGCCGCCGTTCGCATTGAGCCCTGTGAAGGTGACCGCGTATGTGGCGTTTGAGATCGGCACTGGCACGGCATAGCCACCCGTCGCGGCCGTCACCGCATGGAAGGTGGAACCATTCACATTCACCGTCAGCCCACCGATGCCCTCGCCGGGATCGAAGATGCTGTTGGCATTCATGTCGTAGTAAGCCACGCCGGTGACAAAGGCCTGGTCGTTGGCCAGAGAAGTGGCGAAGTTCTGCGTCACCAACTGAGGCCCCACGTTTTTCTGACCTACGGTATTACTGCCCAGTTTGACCCCGATACCCGCCTCGCGAAAGTCACCGTGATTGTTCATACGGTGGCCTCGCCCTGCCTGCATCCCGCCAGTTCCACCGCCGCCCCAGTCAATCTGGAAGCCCGCATGGCCGTGAAAAACATCCCTCGCAGTGGCGAACACGCTTTCCGCTATGGAACTGTATTGATAGCCTGCCGCCTCCACGCGGTCCCAAGGTAGCGAGCCGCCGCTGCCGGTATGGGCCTGTGTTGCTGTGTCGAACTGAAACTGCGTGTGCCCCCTTGCCGCAGTGGTGAGCAGCGCATTTATCGCCAGAGGTGGCCGCACTGGAAGCGCGGAAAACTCTGTCTTCATCAGGTTCAGGTCCACGCCGAACTGGGCGATGGCGGACAGCACATTCGGATGCGTCGTTGTCGCCAGCATGATCCCTTCCGCCGTCGGATTCGCCCGCGCACGATTGATCAGCTCAAGGTAATACTGCTCTTCATCCGTCGGATTGCCGATGGAGTACTGTGTAGTCTGGGTGGTGAAATCCGGTCCCTCCTCAGGCGGCGGCGCAGCAAGAGCGCCCGCACTATTATTTTGGATGGCGGGCGGTGTCGGGGCCGCTCGTTCGACCCCAGTGATCACCTGGGCCAAGGCAGAAGAAGCGAACAACAGAAAAAGCAGGACCGGTTTCATGGTGGGGCTGGGTTCTCCTCACTCGTAGCACAAATTCGGCGACAGAGTTTGATCATAATCGTCATAATTTGGCATACGGCCCGGATTTCGCTCTTTCCATCCCCGCCCCGCCCGGCATCATCGCCCCGCTTCACCTACGCCGATCCATGCTCCCAGACATCGCCTCCGTCGCCCATTCCCTCAGCATCTCGAATGATCACCTCTCCCTCTATGGCACGGACAAGGCCAAAGTCTCCCTGAAGGCTCTGAAGGACCGGCCCCAATCCGGCAAACTGATCCTCGTTTCAGCCATCACCCCGACTCCAGCGGGCGAAGGCAAGACCACGGTCTCCATCGGCCTAGCGCAGGGTCTCAAGAGAATCGGGCAAAATGCGGCGCTGGCTCTCCGCCAGCCCTCCATGGGTCCGGTCTTTGGCCGCAAAGGTGGCGCCACCGGCGGCGGCAAGAGCACCGTGCAGCCCGCGCAGTCGATCAACTTGCACTTCACCGGCGATTTTCACGCCATCACCAGCACGCATAATCTGCTCAGCTCGGTGTTGGATAACCAACTTTTCAACCAACAGACCCGTCTCTCGCCAAACGGTCTGCTTTGGAAGCGCGTGCTGGATGTGAATGACCGCGCCCTCCGCCGCATCCGCACTGGCATCGGTGCCGCCACGGAGCGTGCCTCAGGCTTTGACATCACCGCCGCCTCGGAAGTGATGGCCATCCTCTGCCTGTCTGAGTCCCTCTCGGATCTCCGCGCGCGTCTCGACCGCATCGTCACCGGCTTCACCCCGGAAGGCGAGCCCGTGCTGGCCAAGGAAGCCCGCGTCACCGGATCTCTGCTGGCATTGCTGCGGGACGCTCTGCAACCCAACCTCGTGCAATCCGTCGAAGGCGTGCCTGCCTTTCTACATGGCGGCCCCTTTGCGAACATCGCCCACGGTTGTAACTCCGTGCTCGCCACCCGCATGGCCCTCACGCATGCGGATTACGTCGTTACGGAGGCCGGCTTTGCCTTTGATCTCGGCGGTGAGAAATTCATGCACATCAAGTGCCGCCAGTCCGGCCTGCAGCCAGAAGCCATCGTCATCGTCGCCACCGTGCGTGCCTTGAAGATGCACGGCGGTGTCGCGCTTGATGCGCTCACTCATCCTGATCCCGAGTCTCTCAAACTCGGCCTGGAAAACCTTGCCGCACATTTGGATAGCGCGCAGCAATTCGGCCGTCCGGTCATCGTCGCCATCAACCAGTTCACGAACGACAGCGCCGAGGAGCTCGCGCTGATCCATGACTACTGCCAGTCCCGCGGCGTGCCCTGCGCCACCGCGAACGTGTTTGGCGAAGGTGGTGCCGGAGCTACTCAGCTCGCTGAGAAGGTCCTCGCCGCTCTGCCCAAAGGCCCCGCCGATCCCCTGCCCTTCCTCTATCAGCCTCACGAAAGCGTGGAGCAGAAGCTGCGCGCCATCGCCACCCGCATCTACGGCGCGGATGGAGTCACGCTCACCGACGAGGCTAAAGCCAAGTTCGCCCTCTTTGAGAAGAGCGGCTTCGGTCACCTGCCGCTGTGCATGGCCAAGACCCAGAACTCTCTTTCCGATGATGGCACCAAGCTCGGACGTCCGCGTGGCTTCACCATCACCGTGCGTGATTTCGAGATCGCCAACGGCGCCGGTTTCCTGGTCGCCCTCACCGGCACGATGATGCGCATGCCCGCCCTCCCCAAAGTCCCAGCCGCCGAGCGCATCCAAGTCAGCGAAGACGGTGTGATCAGCGGAGTGTGATGGATTCCGAACCTGCGGAGATCACAACCACACGCGCCTAACTAATTTCACATCCGCCGGATCATCCGTCAGCGCCGCGAGATGCTCACACACATTCCTCTCATGCCCCGGCAGCACCAGCTCCGGCCGGATATCCTCCAGCGGCTGGAGCACAAAACGGCGCAGATGCAGACGAGGATGCGGAACGATGAGCACAGGATCATCACTGGCAAAATCTCCCGCATACAAGAGATCCAGATCCAGGGTTCGCGGCGCATTCTTCTCACGAACCGCCGCACGTCCCATCTCTTGCTCGATGGCCTGAAGATGCGCATGCAGCTCACGTGGTGAACACGCTGCCTCAATCTCCACCACCGTGTTCAGAAACGCCTGCGTCCCCGGAGCACAATCCACCGGCTCCGTCTCGTACAAGCCGCCGGCCAAAATCACACGCGGCTGCATCCGCTCCATCAGCAGCGCCAGCCCGTGCCGCAGATTCGCCTCCCGGTCTCCAAGATTGGAGCCGAGCGCGATGCCGAAGGGAACAGGGAAGTTGACGGTGGATGACAATGGTTGACGATTGTTGACAGTTGTTTTCTCAGAGCGGCATAGCCGCCCAAGCGGCTTGGCAAACCATCGTCAACAACGGTAAACAACAGTCAACCACCGTAAACGGATCCTACTTCAGTCCGAGCACGTCCTGCATATCATACAGTCCCGCAGGCTTCCCTGCCAGCCAGCGCGCTGCACGAACCGCGCCATTGGCAAAGGTGTCACGGCTGCTGGCCTTGTGGGTCAGCTCAACACGCTCGCCGACATTGGCAAAGATGACGGTGTGATCACCCACGACGTCACCGCCGCGCACCGCGTGCACGCCGATCTCGCTCTTGGTGCGCGCACCAACATCGCCAAAGCGACCGTGGCGGCAGTCGCTGTCATACTGGAGGTCACGCACATCCGCGAGAATCTCCACCAATGTGCGGGCCGTGCCGCTGGGGCTGTCCTTCTTCAGGCGATGATGCATCTCGACCACTTCGAGATCGAAATCGGGGCCGAGTAATTCGGCGGCCTTGCGGGTCAACCAGAACAGCGTGTTCACGCCGACGCTGAAGTTCGAGGCAAACACGATCGGGATGCTCTTGGAGGCATCCTTGATCGCGGCCAGCTCCTCATTCGTGTGACCGGTGGTGCCGATGACGAGGCCCTTCTTCTGCTTGAGCGCCTCCGCCAGCAACTCGGTGGTGAAATGGTGGGAGGTGAAATCGATCACGCAGTCAGACTTCGCGAGCGCATTCGGGAAGGAGTCGCCGACATCGATGGAAGCACCGACTTCGACACCCTGACCTTGGGCGGCGGCAAGCACAGCCTGACCCATGCGGCCTTTGCAGCCAGTGACGAGGAGTTTTGGGGAGGACATAAGAAGGGCCGCGAGGTTGGGACAGCCCCCCAATCTTTTCAACTGCGGAGAATGGCTCTCTCAGCGTCTTTACAACCCCAGAGCCTCAAAACGACGACGCCCCTCCGTAGGACGACCGTGTTTCGCCTCGCCCAAGCGAGGCCGGTCGTCTTTCTTGAGGTGGCGCGAACCCAAAACCTGGCGAACCACCCAACGCCTGACATTAGCACCCGGCTCAAGCCTTCCAGCCGCTAGGGGACGGGCGGGCTTCGCCACGCCCTTCCTACGGCCAAGCCGCCGCCCACGAGCAAACCTACACCCACAACAAAGCAAATGCCCGGCAGAACGAATCCCGCCGGGCATGTTGAGGTTTGGGGGTTTTGGGGGGTCGGTGAATCAGTTCACCGAGATTTGTCGAGGAAGGGCCGCAGCCTTGACCGGCAGGGTCAGGGTGAGCACGCCGTCTTCCAGGCTGGCGCCGAGCTTGCCGTCCTCCACCGGAGTGTTCACCTTGAGGCGGAGCTGGTAGTTCAGGTTGGAAAGCTCCTGATGGACAGGCTTCCAGTCAGCTGGGGCCGGAGCGGAGCGCTCGCCACGCACGGTGAGCACTTCATCATGGTATTCCACCTTCACGCCCGCCTTCGGCACGCCGGGCATCTCCACGCGGATGACGAAGGCGTCTTCCTTACGGTCAATGTTAAAGCGCGGCTTTTGCAGGCTCTCCGTCACGCTCCCATTCGGGACGGCGGCAGCAGCTTGGGTGGAGGCACAGGCAGAGGAGGTGGAGCAGCAGGTATCGTTCATAGGATTAGAGAGGTAAGTTGAGGGTAAAAAGAGTTCAGTTGGGTTGAGTAAAGAAGGGGGATGAGGTCAGCTCGGTTCAGTTCACGGTGATTTGCTTGGGCTTGGGCTGTTCCTGCTTCGGCAGGGTCACGGTGAGCACACCGTCCTCGAGTTTCGCGCTGATGCCGTCCGCCTGGACCGTGTCCGGCAGAGTGATCGAGCGGCTGAGGGTCGTGGTGGACTCGCTTTCGCCCGACTTCTCGGTGCGGTCGGCAGCCACGGTGAGCACGCCTTCGTTCACCTCGACCTTCACGGCCTCCTTCTTCACACCAGGAAGTTCAAAGCGGGCGTAATAGTTCGCCGCGTCCTCATGCACATCCGTGGCCAGGCGGCCGGTGAGGGCGTTGGCCGTGGCAGGAAAGAAGTCCTCCAAAAGCTGGGCCACCGAAGGCAGACCGGCGAGAGGATGACGGGACCACGGAGCAGCGCTCGCGAAGGAACGACCAAAGTTAAGAGCGGGGGTGGAACGAATGATTTTCATGGATTGAGTCGATGGGGTTATGTTGTCTTTCGGACGCCCCATTTCTTATGCAGCTCAGATGCCAAACTCGAAATCCAGATATTAACTCGTTGATAATGAACGATATAATATCGTATCCAGACCGTGAACGCGATATTGATTGTGTATTAATGGCACTATTATGTGACGGAACAGACTCTTTCATGAATGTCATTATGACACTTTTTCGACCATGGTGAAATAGATGCCGAAATCGCCTGGGCGAAGCTCTGATCACGTCCACAATCCGCCATGCTCGTTTCTGGCCAGCCCTACCGAACCATCTGGATGCCTGATGATGCCACCGTGCGCATCATCGACCAACGCCGCCTCCCCTGGAGCTTCGATCTCCTCGACCTGCGCACGGTGGACGAGGTGGCTCACGCCATCCGGGACATGGCGGTTCGTGGCGCGGGCCTCATCGGGGCCACTGCCGGCTTTGGCATGGCCCTCGCGGCCCGCGAAGCAGCCGATGAAACCCATTTGGCTAGGCTGGCGCAGTCTCTCATCGAGACCCGGCCCACCGCCGTGAACCTGAGCTGGGCCGTGAACCGTCAGCTCGCCGCCATCTGGAAAGGCGGATTCGCCAATCGCATCCAGACCGCCCGCGAGGAAGCCCAACGCATCGCCGATGAAGATGCCGCCATGTGCGCCGCCATCGGCCAGCACGGCCTCGCCACCATCCAGGAGATCGCCGCGCGAAAGCCCGGCGAGGTGGTGAACGTCCTCACTCACTGCAATGCGGGCTGGCTGGCCTTTGTGGACCATGGCTCCGCCACCTCGCCCATCTACGCGGCCCATGCCGCAGGCATCCCCGTGCATGTCTGGGTGGATGAAACCCGCCCTCGCAATCAAGGCGCACGACTCACGGCGTGGGAACTCGGCCAGCAGGGCGTGCCGCATACCATCATCGCGGATAACACCGGCGGCCATCTCATGCAGCATGGCCTGGTGGACCTGGTCATCACCGGTGCGGACCGAGTGACGAGCCATGGCGATGCCGCGAACAAGATCGGCACGTATCTGAAAGCCCTCGCCGCGAATGATAATGGCGTGCCTTTTTACATCGCGCTTCCTACCTCCACGCTCGATCTCTCCCTGGGAGATGGCGTGAAGGAGATCCCCATCGAGCAACGCGGTGGTGATGAAGTCACCCACCTAGAAGGCATCGCCTCCGATGGCTCCGTGCAAACCGTGCGCATCGTCCCTGAAGGCTCACGCGCGGTGAACTACGGCTTCGATGTCACTCCAGCCCGCCTCATCACGGGCTGGATCACCGAACGTGGCATCACCACGAATACGAATCAGCACCAGTCCCGCAGCGCTTCCATCTTTGCGTGAGCCGCACCGCGGTCGATCAGGTCTTGGGCGAGCTTGCAGCCCTCGGCTAGGTTCTGAGTCACGCCCGTGATGGTAAAGCCCGCCGCCGCGTTCAGCACGGAGATGTCACGCTTCGGGCCTTTGTCACGACCGGTGAGCACGTTCTCGATGGTCGCTGCGTTCTCGCTGGCATCACCACCCACGAGGTCCTCGATTTTCGCCGCGGCGAAACCCAGGTCCTTCGCAGGATCCAGCAGATCACTAGACAGCTTGCCGTCCTTCAATTGGCAAATCTGGTTAGGCCCGAGCGAGGACAGCTCGTCCATACCGCCGCCGTTCTTCACCGTGCCATGCACCACCCAGGCGCCTTTGCGGCCCAGCGTGAGCAGGATCTCGCCAAACGTCCGTGTCAGGGAAGGGTCAAACACACCGATGAGCTGGAAATCCGGACGCGCGGGGTTCAGCAGCGGTCCGAGAAGATTGAAAATGCTGCGCTGGCCTCCGGCGGCCAGGATCTTGCGTGCTCCCGCCACCGCCTTGAAGGCCGGGTGATACAGCGGAGCGAAGAAGAAACCGAGCCCGATCTCCTCCATGCCACGTGCCACGCGCTCCGCTGGCAGATCGATCCGGATGCCCAGCGCCTCCAGCACATCCGCGCCACCGGCCTTGCTGGTCACGCCACGGTTACCATGCTTCGTCACGCACACACCGCCTGCGGCCAGAATGAACATTGCCGTCGTCGAAATGTTAAAGAGGTGCAGCTTGTCACCGCCCGTGCCCACCACATCCAGCATCGGCCCGGGCAGCTTCGCGCGATCCAGACCGGGATCGATGGCCAGCTTCAGAAACTCCTGCACAAAACTGGCGATCTCTGTCGGTGACTCGCCCTTGCGCGCCAGGGCACGCAGCAGTCCGGCCTTGGTCTCGTCAGACTCATTTTCATCCACAAGGAACGCAGCGGCCTCCCGCACCTCACGTTCATTGAGGGCCTGGCCGTCCTGGAGAGTTTTGATGAGAAGCTGCATGGGGGCACTTTGGGAGCGTCTGACGGCTTTGGCAATATCCTACCGTCAAACTTCCTGTCACGGGAGCCACCACCTGAGAAACCTTTTACCATTTTCTCCATCGCTCCACCACTCCACCTTCTTGACGACTCCCTCGCCCCTCTTGACCATGCCCCTTGATCTCCACCTCACCCATTCTCGGCATCGATCTCGGCACCACCAATTCCCTCGTTGGCGTGGTGGACAGCGGCTTTCCCATTTTGCTGGCTGATGAAGCGGGCAGCCGCCTCACGCCTTCCGCCGTGAACTACGCCGCAGATGGCGGCCTCATCATTGGCAGTGCCGCCTTGAGAAAACGTGCCCTGGAGCCAAAGCGCACCGTCACCAGTGTGAAGCGTCTCATCGGTCGTCGTGCTGGTGAAGGTGACTGGCAGCCCGCCTACAATCTGCGCGAACTCGGCACCTCTCCCATCCAGGTTTCCGCCGAGATCCTGAAGCGGCTCAAGGCCATCGCCGAACGTGCTTTGGAGCACAGCGTGGACCGCGCGGTCATCACCGTGCCCGCTTATTTCAATGATGCGCAGCGCAACGCCACGAAGCAAGCCGGTGAGCTCGCCGGACTCACCGTCGAGCGCATCGTCAGCGAGCCCACCGCGGCCGCCCTCGCCTATGGTCTGGACAAGCTGGATGAGCACCAAAAGATCGCCGTCTACGACCTTGGCGGCGGCACTTTTGACATCAGCGTGCTCGAGATGCGCGATGGTGTCTTCCAGGTGCTCAGCACCGCTGGCGATACCCAGCTCGGCGGCGATGACATCGACCGCGCCATCGTCACCTGGCTCGCGCAAAGCGGACCCGCAGAAATCCCGCTCACCTCTTTGGAAGGCCACGCCCCGCCCGCTGCCGAAGCCGCGAAAAAACGCCTCTCAACGGAAGAAAGCACCCGCATCGAGCTGCCCTTCTACGATGGCAAAAACAGCCTCAGTGTGGAACTCACACGATCTGAGTTTGAAAAGCTCATCCGTCCGCTCGTCGAGCGCACTCGTGCCCATTGCCTGCGCGCCTTGAGTGATGCCGGCGTGAAGCCTGAGGAGCTGGATGCCGTCATCCTCGTCGGCGGCAGCACGCGTATCCCGCTTGTGCGCCGGTATGTCGCCGAGGTTTTCGGGCGCGAACCAGATGTTTCGCAAAACCCCGATGAAGCCGTGGCCCTCGGTGCCGTGATCCAGGCAGGCATTCTCAGCGGCTCATTGAAAAACGTGCTGTTGCTGGACGTCACGCCGCTCTCTCTCGGCATCGAAACCTTCGGCGGCCTGATGAACATCATCATCCCGCGCAACACCACCATCCCCTGCAAGGCCGGTGAGATGTTCACGAATGCCGTCGCCAATCAGCAGGACATGCTCATCCGCGTGCTCCAGGGCGAGCGCGAGCTCGCGAAAGACAACTGGGAGTTAGGCCGCGTCATCGTCCCCTTCCCTCCAGGACCCAAAGGCAGCGCGAGAGTCGGCGTGCAGTTCGCCATTGATGCCAACGGCATCCTGCAAGTGCTTGCCCGCGATATCGCCACGAACACGGACACAATCCTCGAGATCCAAAACACCGCTGTCGATGTCGATGACGAGCGCGTAGAGCAGATGATCGCTGAGAGTGTCGAGCATGCCTTCGAGGACATGAACGAGCGCGTCTGGACTGAGGCCAGGATGAAGGCCGAGGAGCTCCTCCCCGCCGTCAAAGCCGCCCTCACCCAGTTCGGCGATGCCGTCAGTGCGGAAGAGCGCGCCACCATCGAAGCCGCCGCCGCCCAGGTCAAGGACCTGCTCCACGCCCCCGAGCACGACGCCCGCGCCCTCAAGTCCGCCAACCAGTCCCTCGACGACGCCACCCAGGAACTCGCCGTCCGCCTCGTCGAACGTGCCATGGAAGAGTCATTGGTTAGGCGCGGATTGGTGTGACATGTCCAGTTGTTTACATTAGACCAAGCTTGCTTAGTGCCGCAATTCTGGCCTCTTGGTCGTGAAAGTAAAAATGAGCATCGATGGGATTCAGCCATCCATTCTTATCTTGAATAACATTGTTAGGGTGCAGATCAAAAACATCCACCTCCCCTAACACTTCATCGTCAAAAATGAAGTTGCCTCCCATCGATCTTGGAGCCGGATCACGCAATTGGTGACGCGCTAGGCCCGCTCGGAGTTCAATCCAATCAGGATGAATGCCACTGATGTAGGGCTGGGTGGTGACAACGAGAACCCGGTCTCCTTCCTGGCAGAAGCCTTCAAGCCGGATGTCATCGTCAAAGTAGTGGTTAGACAGAATCAGATCGGTCAGATAGTCGAAGGTTGACTCGGTGGCGAGTCGACGAGCATCTGCCACCTTGAACGCCCGTTTTTGATCCGCCAAAAAGGCGACGCGATGTTCCTTGCCACCCTTCATTGGATTCGCCTCAAGTATCTCACGAATCGCCTCGGCCTCCAGCCAAATATCTGCGCTATTGATGAAGCTCCTCAGGGCACTGATTTCATCGTCAATTGATTCGCCCGAACCTCCTGCATGGTGACTCGTCCCTGCGTCTGCAAGGCTCTGCGCCGCGCGTCGGAGAAGCTCTTGCGAACCGCAGAGGTTGCGGTTGCTCTAAACGGGGGCGTCTGGCTCGAAACTGGAGGGTTTGGGTTCAATGCCCGTAATAATGCGGCAAATGCCGTCTCCTGTCAAAGCAGCATCATTTGGTATCTCCAGCCTCCCCATGCGTATTTTGCTCTCCTTGTGCAGCTTGGGTGACCATGCTAGGCACGGGGGTGCTCCCCTCAACCGCCACCGTCGTCTATCCTGCCATTGCTGCTGTTCTTTATGCCTTCGCGGCGATGGTGCTGAAGCGCTCGAGCAGTCTGGGGGTCGGTCTCTGGCGCACCACCTTCGTGGTGAACATCATCGCGGCGGGCCTGTTTTCCTTCCTCTGGCTCCTCGGCGGCCCTGAAGTGGAGCGTGAGTTGCTCTGGCAGCCGGGCGTGATCGCGCTGTGCCTGTTCGTCGGCCAGATCGCCCAGTTCCTGGCCCTGGAGAAAGGAGACGTGTCCGTGGCGGTGCCGGTGTTCGGACTGAAAGTGGTCATCGTCGCCTTCCTCACGCCTATCCTGGCCAAGGAAGCTGTGGGCGCGAAACTCTGGATCGCCGCACTGCTCAGCGTGGCGGGCATCACCTTCCTGAATCGCAAGGACGCCGGCAAGACTCCGCGCGGTCTGTTCATCACCTTCGTGGCCGGTGGCATCGGTGCCGTCGCCTTCGCCATTTTTGACGTGCTGGTGCAGATGTGGGGCCCCACCTGGGGCGCGGGCCGCCTGCTGCCCTGCATTTTCTGGATCAATGGCATCCTCTCCTTCGGCCTCATCTTCCGCTTCTCCGCGCCACTCAGCCAGGTGCCGAAACAAGCCTGGAAATGGCTCACCGGCGGCGCTGCTCTGCTCAGTGCGCAAAGCATCATCTTCGTCGGCACCGTGGCCATGTATGGAAAGGCCACCTCCGCAAACATTGTCTATGCCTCGCGCGGCCTGCTCAGCGTCATGCTGGTGTGGATGATCGGCCACTGGTTCATGAACCAGGAGCAGAACCTCGGCGCCTCGGTGCTGCGCTGGCGCATGGTCGGCGCAGCCATGATGCTCAGCGCCATTGTGATGGTCGTCATCTGATCCCGTGCCTTCAAAACTCAGTGGACTCCCACGTCCACCCTGATCCACGAACGAGTTTGAACTTAACGGCACCATGCCGAATTCCGACGGCGACGCCCCAGCAAGCATAGCACTCCAGCGGCAAGGAGGAGTGCCCGCGACGGCTCTGGTATCACGGTGACTGAGATCGTGCCGAGTGAGTAGATCTGCGAGAGGTCCCACAGCAACCCACCACTCAGTTCCGGCAGACTGAACTCCGTGAAGGTGGTGCTCGTGCTACCGGTGAGGGTGGTCCAGTCGATCAGCTTCCATTGATCACCTGCCGCCCATCCAGTCATGCTGCCACCGCTGATGCTGAGCTTGGCACCGGCATTCAGCGTCATCGTGCCGCCTACACGGAGCAGATCGGCGCTCGCCGCGATGGAGGTATTGTCCCCCAGCCCAGCGCCGCTGATGAGATCAAAGGCCAGCTCACCACTGCCATCGATGATGAGCGAGCCCGTGCCACCGGTGAGAATGTCCATCGCCGTGGCGGTGTTCGGCAGCGCGCCCACACTCAGCGTGCCGACGATCATGAGGGAGGCATCCAAGGCTGGCGCGATGCGGCCGCTGCCTGCCAGCGTGGCACCCGTCATCACCAGGACACTGCCGCTTCCCGTGGCGGAGCCGCTGGCGTTCGTGACCATGAGCACACCACTGCTCACCGTGGTGCCGCCGCTGTAGGTGTTGAGAGTGGAACTGAACTGCGTGATGCCTCCAGTGGGATTCGCAACCACCACACTTCCCGCACCCGTGATCGCATTCGACACGTTTAAGGCATCACTACGGTTCGTTTTCAAAACTGCCCCGCCGCTAATGGCGATGCCGCCTGATCCCACATTGCCTGCCATGCCACCATTGCCGAGCTGGAGGATGCCATTGGTCACCGTGGTACCGCCTGTGTAAGTGCTGTTGCCGGTGAGCGACCAGGTGCCGGTGCCTGCCTTGTCTAGCGTGACCACACTCGTCGGTGTCTCGCCGATGCTCACGATCTCGTTGGCACCGGTGTTGGTGCCGCCAAGCCGGAAGGTGCGCGCGAGAGTCGTGTTGCCTTCCACCTTGAACGCAGAGGTGAACTTCAGCGAACCGGTGCCGTTGTTCTCCACCACACCCGTGAGGCTTGGCATCGTGACCCCATCCGTCGCGAGCTTGATCGCACGATCCGTGGTTGCATCTGCCGAACCCACATAGCGCAGCGTGGAGACCACGATCGCGGTGGACGTCGTATCATGCATCACGATGTCCGGGGACAGCGTGCCTGTGCCGATGGAACTGGCCGTGCCTGCATTGGCAATCACCGTGGCCTCGATCGTGGCACGTCCGAGATTTGTGCGGCCTGCATAGGTGTTGGCGCCGCTCATGAGCGTGGTGCCGCCTGAGTAGGCCTCGAAATGCAGGTTGTTCTCGTTTTCACCCGCGCCGCCGATGGTCAAAGCCCGCAGATCCGTGGTGAGGCCACTCTGCAGCCCGATGGTGTAGAGTCCGCTGCCACCGCCAACCAGCGAGCTGCCGCTGCCGAGCACGTAAAGACCTGCGAACGACTCGGAACCTGTCGCGGCACCATTGCCAAAGGAGACCTTGGTGCTGGTAGTGGCCGAACCAAAAAAGAGACTAGGATCACTGGCGGAGGTGAAGGGGCTCGAGCCCACAAAGTTCAGCGTGCCCTCAGTGGCACGGATCTGCACACTGGAGGAGGCAGTGGTGCCCGCGAAAGTCATGGTGCCGCTGCCCGTTTTGGTGAAGCCCACGGCGTTGGCCAGGGTGATGGTGGAGGCAACGGTGAGCACGCCGGAGCCGTGATGATGCACCGTGAAGTCTGCCGGTGTGCTGCTGTTCAAGCTGCGTGCCGTGGTGCTGTTGCTTTGGATGGTGACATCTCCGGTGACATTTGGCGTGACCAGAATGCCACCGCTGGAATTGATGAGAGTGCCGCTCAGGCTCAGTGTGGTCCCGCCTGCGGCGTTGAAGCGGAGTGAATTGATGGTGGCTGCCGCCTGGCTCACCGCACCGCCGCCGACATCAAAGTTCGTGGTGGGGCTGTAGCTGGCATCCTGCAGACCTGTGATGGCCCCTGCCGTGTTCATGGTGCCCGCAGTTCCATCATTGGTTAGCACAATCGCCGTGCCACCTTCCGTGGCGGCGAGTTGGAAATTCGTGCCGGTCGCGTTCACCACGTAGTAACCCACGCCCGCCGTGAGTCCCGCAGGAGCCGTGCCGCTGAAGCTGACCTGCTGGCCGTTGGTGTAACCCGCCAGCGCAATGGTATCACCCGTGTTCGCCCAGGCCACGGTGGTGCTCTGGGTGGCGGCGGAAGTGGCCCAGGTGCTCTGGCCCACTGTCATGCCGCCATTGATGATGCCGCCCGAGTTGAGGGTGGTCGTCGTGATGCTGCCAGTCGCGGGAAGCGTGAGCATCACCGCACTGCCGGAACTCGTGGCGCGGGTGATCGGACCGAGCGCCAGATTCACCGAACCTCCCGCCCCGGAGACCGCTGTGATGGCGCTCCTTCCGCCAGCCATCGTCGTTCCGGCAAAGTTCTGCACGTTCGCCGTGGCCGCCTTGCCGCTGATCAGCAGCGTACCACCACCGAGCGTGTTGCCGCCTTGGGCGTTGGTGCCGCCACCCATCGTGAGGCTGTTCGTGCCCAGGATCAGCCCGTTGGCAGGCGTGGCATTCGCATAGTCCAGATTCAGCGTGCCCCCGCGCACATGCACCAGGCTCGTGGCGGGCGCTGTCGTGGCGGGCGTGAAGGTGCTGGCCGTGCGGATGTTTACCGTGCCGCTCTCCACCTTGGCGATTCCCGTGATGAAAGTGCTCGCAGTGGTGCCGTTGGTGATGACGCCAGTAACGTTGATCGTGCCTGCGCCGCCTAACAAACCAATGCGCGTGCCTGCCGCCGTGCCCGCGCTGCGGATGGTGCCGCTGAGTGTCAGAGTGGTGCCCGCATCCGCCGACACACGCGGACCCGCCGCATCCAGACCGATGCCGACGATACCGCTCAGCGTGTTGTTGCCTGAGATGTTTCGAATCGCTCCAGAACCATTGATGCCATTCACCCCGTTAATGCCGCCGCCATTGAAGGTCACCGCATTCGCCACCGTGATACCGCCGCTCAGTTCCAGTGCGGCTCCCGTCGTGACATCGGCGACGGTGATTGCCGAGGCGCCAAGACCATTGCCGCTGGTCATGCGCAGGACGCCGCCATTGATGGCGGTGGCTCCTGTGAGCACCGCACCTCCATCTCCACTCACCGTCAGCATGCCGGCGCCTTCCTTCGTCACCGTGCCGCTGCTGGTGCTCAGGCGGCTGCCAAGCACGATGTTGCCGCTGCCGCCGAAGATCATGTTATGCGTGCCGCTGATGATGATGCTGGCCGCACCCCCGGAATGGGTGAGCGTCAGAGTGCCTGCGTCTGATTGAAAACGAATCGGCGCAAGCGCTGTGATGGTGCTTGTCCAACTATTGTTGCCCGCCGTGTTACGAAGAGCGCCTGTGTTGGCCACACCTGTTCCCGCCATGGTGATGGTACGGTTCACCACGATGCCACCACCAAGCTGGATGGCGGCCCCCTCCATCAGGGTGACGGTGCCTGCACTGCCAAGCGCGGCGGCATTCCTCATCTCCACGGCACCCGAGAGAATCTGGGTGCCGCCGGTGTAGGTGTTGGCACCGCTCAGCACCGTCTTGGAACTCGTGTTGCCATTGATGAACAGCGTGAGGGCGGCGCTTGTGCCGTTGTCCGCGATCACCGAGTTCACGGTCAGCGTGGAGCTGTTTGATCCGTTCGTGAGGAAGAGCTGGCCGGCGGTGTTGTTGTTAGGCCCGCCCGAAGTCAGCGTGCCGGCGGAACCCAGAACGCCAATGGTCAGATTGCGCGCGTCAGAAGTGAGCAGCACACCACCCACCGACGGTGTGCCAGCAGAGCCAAGCCTCAGTGTCTGACCTGCCAGATCCACGGTACGATCATAGCCTTGATCATTCATGGTCAAGGTGGCCAGGTTCGTGGTGCCTGCGGCCACTGTGACATCACCGGTTGAGCCATCCGTCAGCTCAAGATGACTCGCGGAAGAGTAGCCGACATGGGTGGAAATGGTCGTGCTGGTCACATGAGCCAGGTCCGAAGAAAAAGCGCCCACCACATTGGAAGTCACGCGTGCCCAGTTCATCGCTCCCGTAGCGGTCCTGTAGGTCGCCCAGGGGCCCAGAAAGCCATCTCCCTGCGCGCTGGTGATGCTGCCAGAGGCCGGTGCCACAAACGCCAGCGTGGCCACGGTGCTCGAGCGTGTGATCGTGCCCAGATTCAGGTTCATCTGTCCGTTAGCGCCTGAGATCAAGCTGATGACGGAGGTGCCGCCGACCGTTGCGGTGGAGGTGTTCAGCGTCAGGTTGCCGAAGCTTTGATCATTCGGTGCGCCCGCTTTGCCGGTGAGCTGCAGGACGGTGGATGAGTTGTTGCCGCCGATCATGTTCAGAGCTCCCGCCGCGCCAGGGCCGTTGTAAAGTAGGTTATCCTCAGGTGCTGTGCCTGCGCTAAAGTCCAGGATGGTCACACCTCCGGCAAAGGCGCCGCTACGACCCAGGGTGGTCGTGCCTGTGTAGGTGCTGGCAGCTTGGAAGGCCAGCGTGCCCGTGCCACTGCCGGTGGCAAAGCGGCCGAACCCGAAGGCTCCGCTGATGTTTCCGGTGATGAGCGTGTTGGTGATGCCTGCTGTGTTGGTTTGCAGGGATGCATTCGCCGTGAGCGTGATGGGGCTGGCAATGGTGATGCCGCTGGTATCCACGCGGATGGCTCCGTAGCCGCCGTTCCCACCTGTGCCAGCGATGCTCATGGGGACGCTGTAGGTGCCGGCTCCAACCATGGAGAAGCAACTGTCTGTCTCCACGACGACATTCGACATCGCAGCGAAGGTCGCCGGCGCGCCGCTGCGGAAAAAGATGCCGCCCCCCGTGCCTTTGAGCGTCAACGTTCCTGTCAGGCCGGGGTTCGATGCCATGTCAAAGCGCATGAACTGCTGCGTGGTGCTGCCGGCTGCCTTTTGGAAGGTGAGGCCGTTCCCGGTCACCAGCAGGCTGCTGGCAAAGGTGATGAAGTTGCTCCCAGTGCTGGTCAGATCTCCCACCGTCACCGTGGAGTTGGCCGCAAAGTTTAGCGTGCCTGATGAACCCGCGATCGTGTATTGCTGCCCCGAGGTACCCGGAGATACGGAGAAGGGCATGAAGATCATGCCTCCGACATTCGCCGTGTTGCTGGTGATGGTCACCGTGTTCGGTGTCACCGGTGTGGAGGGCGTGGTGGCGCCCATCTGCGCGATCACTGAGCCGCTGTTGTCCCAGGCCTGATTGCTCGCGCCGTTATACCATTGGTTAGCCCCGAACCACTGCGCGGATCCATTCGGCTGTCCAGCGGCTGTGTTGTTCGCATCCCAGACAAGCTGGGCATGCAGCAAGGGTGCGGAAAGGGTCAGGCATGAGGCGAAGACAAGACGACGCAGCAAGAGACGACGGCACGCGGCCGCGATGAGGCAGTTCGAGGACATGATTGGGGGGAAAGTCGATGTCCGTCGAGAGGTGGTCCTTTGTGAGCCGAAATCCTCCGCCACGAGGACGAAGGTCACGGTTTCCAGCACACAAGGCTCAACAGATGGGGGATGTAATCTTCTGTGTATGCACAAGGTATGCCAGCCTTGAGCGATGATATGCCCAAGGCCGCCTCAGCATCGTTGCCGGGCGCATTTGTATCACTTGAGCGTTTACATTCCCGGCACGCTGAGCGGCTGCCCATTGTCCTTGGGCCCAAGCTTGATCAAAAAAGGCACCGCACGCCTCGCCCATGCCACAGCATCTGGAAAGCCCGATGCCTCAGAGCCAAAGCAACTCCGCAGCATGTCGGTATCGATGATGCCCGGATTCAGCGGAATGATGGCCACCTTGCCCCCCGTCTCTTGCGCCGCAGCCTGGGAGAGACCTTCGATGGCATATTTGGTTGCGCAGTACGGGGCCACTTCTGGCGCCGTGCAGCGTCCCCAGCCCGAGGAAAAATTCACCATCACTCCGGTGCCGCGCTTCAGCATCGCGGGCAGGAGATGCCGCATCACATTCGCAGGTCCCTTGATGTTGATGTCGATCACCCGATCAAACTCCTCCACGCCCACCTCCCATACCGGTGCGTTCTTGTTCACAATGGCGGCGTTGTTCAGTACCAGGTCCGGCACACCGCAGCTGTTCATGACCTCCTGGCATAAGGCAGCCACATGAGCATCCTCACGCACATCACAGATGGCGAAATGATGGGGCGCTGCATGCGCTGACTTGAGCACAGCGATCTGCGCGGCATCACGACCACACCCCGCCACCGTCCAACCACGGCTGATGAACTCAGAAACCATGGCGTGGCCAAGGCCACGCGTACAGCCGGTGATGAGGACGAGCTTCGAAAGTGTCATGGTTTTTATTAGGCAATGAAGGCAGCCCCTGGATGCCCCAGATTTCGCAAAAAAGAAAGCGCCCGCCTTTCCCGCGCGGATCGTATTTCGCACTACCCAAAACCAACCACACCCGATTATGATGACTGCTCCCATGACCACCGTACAGTCCTCGGCCGACAACCGTCAGTTCCCGAAATTCGATCTCTATCGCCTCCTGCATACCGTTTTTCAGCCTACGTTTGGCTGTAAGATTTGCATTTTGATTGATCTTCCTGATCTCGACGAGGCCAAGGACCTGGCTTTCCTGAACAATCCGGCCCGCGCCATCCAGCAGCGCGCCCGCCAGTATTTCTATGACGGCCTGAAGAATGGCGTGATGGAGGAGCTGGCACTCAAAGGCGGAGAGATGTTTGCCTATGTGCAAACCGGCGGCAGTAATCTGGACATGCCGGACGAGTGCGTGGACATGGAGGGCAACCGCCTGAGCCTCGAAAAGGATGTCTATCCAAACTACGATATCATCCTGGCCATCACCACCTTCTCCGCCACCGCTCCGCTGACGGCTTTTGCGAAGCAGTACGGCTTCCGTGGTGCCACGCTGCATGGCGTGAATGAGATCATCCTCAACAGCGGTCTTGCGGTCGACTATGAAGAAGTCAGCCGCGATGCTGAAAAGCTGCGTCTCGCGATGACCAAGGCCGACTCTGTGGAGATCGACTTCGGTCTCGAGAATGGTGAGGTGCTCACCGCCAAGCTCGAGCTCAGCGGCCAGGAGGCGCAGAAGTCTCACGGTCTTTGTCGCGGCACGACGCCGGACGTGGCGAACCTGCCTGCGGGCGAGGTCTACTTCGTCCCCACCAGCGCTGAAGGCTTCTTCCCCATGAAATATGAGGACGGCACGCTCGGCAAGCTCACCGTCACCGATGGCCGCATCATCAAGAGCGAGCTCATTGAGGGCAATCAAGCCACCATCGACACTCACAATGCCCGCCTGCTTGATGATCCCATGACTGGCGTGCTCGGTGAGCTCGGCTTTGGCACGCAGGTGCTGCCCGTGTCCGGCTCTGACATCCAGGATGAAAAAGTGCTCGGCACCTGCCATCTCGCCACGGGCCGCGATGACCATCTCGGCGGCCACATCACACCTGCCCAGTTCAAGCGGCATCAGAACGCCACGCATGACGACATCCTCTTCGCGCCGCACAAGACGCCGAACTTCGACATCAAGCAGGTCCGCATGACCCGCGGCGCGCAGAAGGAGATCCTCATCGAGCACTTCCAGCCCGCCAAGTATCTGCTGGATGCCTTGGCTGCGAAGTGAGTGAGCTCTCCATCTGATTTGATTTACGTTGAGTGGCAGCTCGGGATCATTTCCGGTCTGCCACTTTTCTTTTGTCTCCACGCTCCCGGCTCGCCATGCTCTGCACATGAAACGCAACCGCCTCGGCCGCACTGGCATCGTCGTCACGGACATCTGCATGGGCACGATGACCTTCGGTCTCCAGTCTGATGAGAAGACCTCCTTCGCCATCATGGACCGCGCCATCGATGCGGGCATCGACTTCTTTGACACGGCGGAGATGTATCCCGTGCCACCCAGCGCCGAGCTTTTCGGCGTGACCGAGCAGATCGTCGGCAAGTGGCTCAAAGGCCGCACGCGGGGTGAGCTCATCATCGCCAGCAAGGTCACCGGCCCCGGTCATGGCTGGTTCCGTCCACCGATCCGTGGCGGATTCACCGCGCTGGACCGGAAGCAGATCTTCCAAGCCTGTGAGGACAGCCTGCGCCGCCTACAAACCGACTACATCGACCTCTACCAGACCCATTGGCCCGATCACGGCATGGAGCAGGCAGAGACACTCGGCGCGCTCACCGACCTCATCGATCAAGGCAAGATCCGCGCCTGGGGCGGCAGCAACGAAACAAGCTGGGGTGTGATGAAGAACCTCTGGGAAGCCGAGAAACACGGCCTGGCCCGCATGGCCTCCGTGCAGAACAATTTCTCCCTTATCAACCGCCGCTGCGAGAACGAACTCGCACAGGTCTGCCGCAAGGAAAACGTCAGCCTGCTGCCTTACTCGCCGCTTGGTGGCGGTGCACTCACCGGCAAATACAACGGTGGTGCTTTGCCGAAAGGCGCGCGCTTCACCGACTACATCCAGAACGGCGGCCCGCGCCAGAAGCGCATGGCCAGCCGCTTCGTCAATGACCGCACTCTGGAGACCACCGCACGTCTGCAAACCATCGCCAACAGCCTCGGGGTCAGCGTCACCGCACTCGCGCTGGCCTGGAGCCGACAGCATGACTTTGTGGCCTCCACCATCGTCGGAGCCACGACTGTCGCCCAGTTTGAAGAGAGCCTGAAAGCCGCCGACCTCATCCTCACTGAAGACACCCTGGCTCGCATCAACGAGATCGACGAAGCCATCCCGAATCCGATGACGGAGGATGGATTGAGGAGGCTGTAGTTCGATGCTCGCAGATCCATGAGCGCGTTAGCGTGGTCTGGTGTTGGCGAGCCGGAGGCTCGAAAGAAATTAGCCAGGGGTGAAGCGAGGCTTGGCGAGCGAGAACCCCTGGAATCTGGCATCACAAACACCGATCAGACACGCGCGCCGAAGGTGCGCATTGAGAGAGCGTGAATGTAACGATCCTATCCGGTGGTTCTCGCTCGTTCCTCGCTTCACTACCGGCTAATCTCTCTCGAGCCTCCGGCTCGCAAATTGGATCACTTCCCTGTCTGCACCTTGGGTTGGAATAACTCATCGGTCGTGTCAGCAGCCCCCTCCACCGGCGGATTCAGCGTCAAAATATACCCCACCACATTCTTCATCGCTTGTTCGTCCTCGATGAAGAGCGTGGCCATCTGCACCATCTTCGCGCCTTTCTCGTCTCCCTTCGCGGCACCGCGATGGAGCCCCTTGAACTTCTTCAACTGCGCCACCAGATACCAGCCCTGCCTTCCCACCAAGGGCGGGCTGCCAAAAAGCATCTCACCACTGGCATTGTAGCGATGGCACTCCATGCAGCGTTCATAGAAAAGCTGCTGCCCGCGCTGCACATCCGCTCCGGCGATCTCGCGTTCCTTCGGCGGCACCATCGGCAGGCTTTCCACATGCTTCGCCACAGCCTCGATCTGCTCCGGTTTCAGCACCTTGGCGATGGAAGCCATCAGAGCCCCCTGCGGATCTACCGCCATGTCCGCGCCGCGTTTGCCACTATGAAAGTTGCTGAGCTGAGTCTTCACATACCAGGCCGGCTCATTCGCGATGGAGGGTGACTTCACCTCGATCTTGCCCTCCCCCTTCTCGCCATGGCAGTTCGCGCAGACGTTTTTAAACAGCACTGTCCCCTGCTCGTCCGCGAGGATGGGCTGGCTGAGGATAACGAACAGGAAAAGAAGCGGTTGGAGATGCACGGAGCCTTGTTTCAACGCTCCATTCTCGCGGTGTTTGGCAGCAGAACAAGAACCACGCACGAAAGGACAAGCGTAGATTTGCCCTTCCCCTCACGCTTTTCCTCGCCTTTGGTAGGTCTCGCTGCCTCTTCTCTCATGTCTCCCCTGTCCATTGATGTCGCGAATGTCACCGTTGCCTACCCGAACGGCCACACAGCTTTGCGGGACGCCTCCTTTCAGCTGGGCCAGGGCGTCATCGCCGCTCTGGTGGGGATCAATGGCAGCGGTAAGAGCACGCTCTTCAAGGCCCTGATGGGTTTTGTGAAACCCGTGGCCGGGACCATCCGCATCGCCGGAAACACGGTGGAGCAGGCCCGCAAGCTCAAGCTCGTGGCTTACGTGCCGCAGAGCGAGGAAGTGGACTGGAGCTTCCCCGTCAGTGTCTGGGATGTGGTCATGATGGGCCGCTACGGCCACATGAACTTTCTCCGCATCGCCAGTGCCGAGGACAAGCGCATCGTGAATGAAAGTCTCGCCCGCGTGGGCATGACTGAGTTCAGAGACCGCCAGATCGGCGAGCTTTCCGGTGGCCAGAAGAAGCGCGTCTTTCTCGCACGAGCCCTGGCCCAGAACGGCCAGATCATCCTGCTCGATGAACCCTTCACCGGGGTCGATGTGACCACCGAGGAAGCCATCATCACCCTGCTGCGTTCCTTGCGCGATGAAGGCCGCATCATCCTCGTCTCCACGCACAATCTCGGCAGCGTGCCGGAGTTCTGTGACCACGTCGTGCTGGTGAACCGCACCGTGCTGGCCGCCGGTCCGCTCGAGGAGGTCTTCACCGAGGACAATCTCAATCGCGCCTTTGGCGGCGTGCTGCGCCAGTTCCACTTTGAGCAGAGCACCATCCAGGATCACGATGGCAAGACCGTCAAACTCGTCACGGATGATGAGCGCCCGCTCGTCTTCGGCAAAGGCGGCCACCTCGAATACAAAGATCGTCAGGGCCGCGAGCAGCTGGTCGAGAAGCGCGAGAAGGAGGTCGGGGAATGACCGAACTCCTCGTTCCGTTCGAGTATGATTACATGCTCAAAGCTATCCTGGTGAGCGGCCTCATCGGCGGTGTGTGCGCCTTCCTTTCCTGCTTCATCACGCTGAAAGGCTGGTCGCTCATGGGAGATGCGCTTTCCCATGCCGTGGTGCCCGGAGTGTCATTGGCCTGGCTGGTGGGGCTGCCCTTTTCCGTCGGTGCTTTCATCGCCGGTGTGATGGCGGCCTTGACCATGGGCTGGCTGAAGAAAACTTCCGGGCTGCGTGAGGATGCGGTGATCGGGATTGTGTTCACCAGTTGGTTCGCGCTCGGCCTGCTGCTGCTCACGCTCTATCCCAGCAATCTGAATCTCCGCACCATCATCTTTGGAAATATCCTCGCCATCAGTGACCCGGACATCCTGCAGGTGCTCATCATCTCCGGCGTGTCCATCCTGATTCTCATGATGAAGTGGCGTGACCTGCTCTTGTACTGCTTCGATGAAGGCCATGCGCGCAGTATCGGCCTGAACACGACTCTGCTGCATCTCCTGCTGCTCTCCCTGCTCGCCGCGACCGCCGTTGCAGCGCTGCAAACCGTGGGCGCCTGTCTGGTGGTGGCCATGCTGGTCACCCCCGGTGCCACGGCCTATCTGCTCACGGACCGTTTTGGCAAGATGCTCGTCATCGCCACCATCTCGGGCACCGCCTGTGGTTTGATCGGAGCCTACCTCAGCTACTACATCAATGGCAGCACCGGCGGCTGCATTGTGGTGCTGCAAACTCTGGTCTTCCTCATCGCGCTCGTCTTTGCGCCGAAGCACGGCCTGCTCAACACGCGCCGTCAGCGCCGGCTCGCCGCCCTTCCCCAGACGTCATGAACTGGCTCGATCCCCTCCGCTACTCCTTCATGACTGAGGCGCTGATGGTCAGCGCCCTGGTGGGAACGGTGTGCGCCGTGTTCTCCTGCTACCTCGTGCTGAAAGGCTGGTCGCTCATGGGAGATGCCATCTCCCATGCGGTGCTGCCTGGCGTGGTGGTGGCCTATCTCGTCGGCCTTCCGCTTTCCGTGGGAGCCTTCGCCGCAGGCCTGCTCTGCGCCACGGCCACGGGCTGGATCAAGGCCAGCACCCGCATCAAGGAGGACACCGTCATGGGCATTGTCTTCACCGGCATGTTTGCGCTGGGGCTTGTGCTCTTCACCAAGGTGGAAACCGATGCACACCTCAGCCACATCCTCTTTGGCAACATCCTCGGCATCGAGCGTGATGATCTGATTCAAACCGTCATCGCCGCAGTCGTCACCCTGGTCATCGTGCTCGCCATGCGGAAGGACTTGATGCTGTTCTGCTTCGATACCGCTCATGCTCGCGCCATCGGCCTGAACACGACCTTCCTGCACTACCTGCTGCTCGCCCTGCTCAGCGGCACCATCGTCGCCTCCATGCAGGCCGTGGGCATCATCCTCGTCGTGGCCATGCTCGTCACCCCCGGCTGCACCGCGCGCCTGCTCACCGACCGCTTTGACCGCATGCTCCTGCTCGCCACCGCCTCCTCCGTGCTGGCGAGCTGCCTGGGCGTCTACGTCAGCTTCTTCCTCAATGGCGCCACCGGTGCCTGCATCGTTCTCGCCCAGGCCCTCTTCTTTGCGTTGGCCATGGTCTGGCGGCAATGGCGGCGCAGCCGCTTCTCGGTTTGATCGTACAACCCCATTCCAATGGGGTTGCACCACGATATCTCCCGGGATCCCACCCTGCCCACCCAGGCTGATTCTACCGTGAATCCGCTCTTGCCTCCGGCCCTTCTGCGGCCATAGCCTCGGGTCTCTCCCGGCTACCCGCCCATGCCCCCCGAACACGAAGCCTTGCTCATCATCACCCGCCAGCAGTTCCCTCAGTTGGAGGGTGTGGAGTGTCGTGTCGAGGCCATCCTCAAAGGCGGCTCCGACCGGCACTACTACCGCTTCGAGTGGGCCGGTGAAAAACACCCGCCGATGGTGCTCATGGTCTACACCATGGCGCGACGGGACAATCCCAAGTTCGTCCCCGCGACGCGCCGCCTCGCCGCTCTCGGCGTGAATGTGCCCGCCATCTATGCCTTTGATGAGCAGCGCCTCTTCGTCTGGCTGCAGGATCTCGGGCGCGATGACCTGCACGCGCATCGTGACGATCCCTGGGGGCAGCGGCGTCCGCTCTATGAGGCCACGCTGCGTGAGGCTGCGAAGATTCACGATGTCACCGCCGACAAGCTGAGCCTCGCCGACATCAACAGCATGGAGCCTGCCTTCAACGAAGGCATGTATGAATGGGAGCAGAACTACTTCATCGAGCACTTCGTCCGCGGTCACCTCGGTCGAGAGATCGATGAAGACAGCGAGGCCACGGTAGCTCTCGCGAAGCTCCGGAAGCGCCTCGGCGAGCTGCCCCGCTGCCTGGTGCATCGCGACTTCCAGAGTCAAAACGTGCTCATGCGCAGTGGTGAAGCCTGGCTCGTCGACTACCAGGGCCTGCGTCCCGGACTCGCGGAGTATGATCTCGCCTCCCTGCTCTTTGACCCCTACGTGGTGCTCACCCGCAGCGAGCGTCATGACCTGCTCAGCTTCTATGCCGAGCTGCGCGGCTTGAATCTTCCTGAGTTGCGCGAGGTCTTTTTCCTCTGCGCCGCCCAGCGTCTCATGCAGGCCCTCGGTGCTTACGCAAACCTGTATCGCAACCAGGGCAAGGCGCACTTTGAGCAGCACATCCCCGCAGGCGTGCGCAATCTCACCACCGTCTGTGAAGAGGCCGAGGACCTCGCGCCGCTGCTGCCGCTTTTCACCTGAGCCTGATGATGCATGCCTTCCTGCCTGCTGAAGGTTGCGCGGACTACCTCGCGGATGAGCTGACCCGCGCTGGTGCGCAGGTATCCCGCGATCCGCGTCATGCCTTCGTATGTGCGGACATCCTGCCATCACCACCCCTGCTGGCCTTTGCACGCCAGACACTGCCCGAAGCTCACGAAGTCACCGCTGCCTCGATCAATGGTTGGGCAGACGCGATGATCGAGGCACTCCTGACGAACCTCGGTGATGATGACTCCTGGCATCTGCATCTCTGGCCCCAGTATGGCGAAGGCCGTGCCGGCTATCACCGCTGTGAGCTCATCCACACCGCCTTCACCGAGCGTTTGAGGAAGCGCCGTCGCGTGCGTTTGAAGCAGGAGCGCAGCTCTCTGGATGCAGGCACCGCACTGCTGCAAGCCGCGCTCACCGCCCCTGATGCGGGCTTCGTCTCTCTCACCAAACCAGGCCAGCGCCACGAACTCCGCGCCATCGTCTCTGACTTCATCGCCGGTGAAATCCCTCACGCGGAGGACAAGGCCGCGCCTTCCCGTGCCTTTGCCAAGGTCATCGAATCTGAACTTCGGTTAGGCCAGCGCATCGAGCGTGATCAGACCTGTGTGGATCTCGGCGCGGCCCCTGGAAGCTGGACCTATGTGGCCATCCAGCGCGGCGCCCATGCCATCGCCGTCGATCGTTCGCCCTTGCGCGATGACCTCATGCGTCATCCGAAGCTGCATTTCCATCAGGGCGATGCCTTCAAGTTCAAGCCTGAGCAAACCATCGATTGGCTGATCTGCGACATCATCGCCGCGCCGCAGCGCAGCATCGACCTCCTGCTCGAATGGCTGCGCGAGCGCCAGATGCGCCGCTTCATCGTCACCCTCAAGTTCAAGGGCGCGGATGAGTATGCCGTGCTCGACCAGCTCAAGCGCGAGGCCCCACCCCTCTGCTCCGACTTCCGCCTCACCCGCCTCTGCGCGAACAAGAATGAAGTCTGCGCTTTTGGTTCGGCACTGGCATGAGTGCCGGAGCGAGACTTCGCCTTCCCATCAGCGATAGAATTTACGCAGCCCGGGAGACAGCCCGTGTGCCTGCGGATTCCGCAGATCCACGGTCACTGTGTTAGACCATTGGTCATGCCAGCCGGAGTCGCTGCTGCCCAGGAATGAAAAGGGCTCGAACGGCACCAGTCTTGACAGCGTGCGTCCCAGGATTTTTCCAAGGCCCGGCTTGGAACCGTCCATGCTCACCACCTTGGTTCCCGTGATCCACTTGGCGGGAGTCCTGCCGAACAAAGTTTCAAAAAAGGGATAGTACAGCAGCGCCAGGAAGACTCCGAAGAGCCAGTCGACGAGCTTGTTATCCTCAGAAAGCAGGTCCAGTCCGACGTTTAACCCCAGCGCATCGAGGAAACCCAGAAAAAGCCCCACGCCTGCGCCAAAGCCGATCATGGCCACGCGGTCAATCAGGTAGTTCAAGAAGCGCTTCCCTTTGCCTGCCGGAGCAAAGATCTCCATGTCCACTCGCGGCTTCTCGGTTTCCCCGAGAAACGCTTTCGGCGGAGCATAAGGGTTTGCAGACTCCAGCGAAGGAGGGCTTAGTGGCTCGTTGTCCATGGTCTGCAGCATGCCAGTCGTGCGGTCATCATCACAAGCTCAATCTAGTCGGCGCGGCCTGGCCACGATGACGCTTGTGCGCTCCGAATAACCAAGGTAGCCGAAGCCGAAATCCACGGGCTGCACGGGATACACCCCGCTGAGATAGGCCCTCATCAGATCAGGCTGCTGTTGGGGGAAAATGGCGAGCGTGCCGCGGTAGTTCCCGTAGAGGGAGATGTCGAGAGGACCCCTGGCGAGAGTGCGCCACGGCACGCCTGAAGGATCCTGCACCAGACCGCTGGTCCTGTGGACGAGGTAGTCACGGATCGTCGAGAAGCCATCCTCATGCATGAGGTAGGAGGCGCTCTTCACCAAGGCCGGTGGATAGGCATGCTTGGCCACAAAAGTCAGGAAGGGGCCGTTCGGCCGCGTGCCGCTGTTGGAGAGATCCTGGCGGAAGTAGAAGAGCCTCTTCCAACCGGTCAGGCCATTGTGGAAGCGGATCATCAGCCCGGGAGCGGAGCCGCTGGAGGCACTGGACAGCACCACATTTCCGGTGCCGTCGATGCGCACAATGTCCACACTCTCCACCGTGGCCCCGGTGCGGGCGAGGAAGGTCAGCAGCACTGGCAGCACCCCGCGGAAGCGGCTCGCCTGCAGGTCACGGCGCATGTCCGTAGTGATGAAGTAGCCCGTCTGCATGACACTGCTGAGCGCCGTGCGCAGGCTGTTCAGACCGGAGGCGATCTCTCCCTGGGACAGGCTTTGCAGATCCGGCAGCGGCTCCGCCGGCTCAAGGCCGCACAGGATGTAGGTCTCCGCGCTCGGGAACAGCTCATGCGCGAACAAATAGTCCGGTCCGCTGAAGGGATAAAACAGCGCGCGATGTCCCTGCAGATCCCCGATGTTTGTCGCAGCCCAGGAGCGCACCCGTTGCCCGCGCAAGAGTTCATGCCGGGACCACAGAGCGCCCATCTGCTGCTGATGGTAGGGTGAGGCCGAGTCATCCAGCCCGGCGAACATGCGCGCCACGCTGTTGATGGAGGAGGACTGCGAGGACAGCCCCAGCTCCCAGGCTCCGCCATAGAGGCTGCCTCCACGTGCCGACTCCGCGCGCCGCACCGTGGCACCGCCTTCCCCCTGAGCTGCCATCTCGGGTGGCAATCGACAATTGGTTAATCCGGTCACCAGCGTCAAAAGCGCAGCGAAACGGAACCAGCAGCACGGGAGAGTCTTCACACCCGCAGTACCGTGAGAGCAGCCGATGCGTCAATGGGTGCATTCCCGCTCAAATCACTTCATTCTCAAATTCGCCTATCACGAATGAAGCAGACAAGGCCCGCCGGATCTGCCATGGATGTGCCATGCCAGGCTTCATTTCACCTAGTCTCGTGGTGCTTTCCGGCGCCGGTCTTTCCGCCGAATCCGGCGTGGCCACCTTTCGTGGCGCGGATGGTTTGTGGGAGGGGCACCGCATTGAGGAGGTCGCCACGCCCGAGGCTTTCAGGGACCAGCCGGAGCTGGTGCATCGCTTTTACAACCTGCGCCGCGCCGGCTTGAAAACTGTGCGCCCCAATGCAGCCCATGAAGCCCTCGTTAAACTGGAGCGCGAATGGCCCGGTGCCTTTGCACACATCACGCAAAACGTGGATAACCTCAATGAGCGTGCCGGGGCCACGAAGCTCCTGCACATGCACGGCGAACTGACCAAGGTGCGCTGCATCTGGTGCCGCGCCGTGCTGCCCTGGGAGCACAATCTCGAAACCACCACCGCCTGCCCCGAATGCGCGAAGACAGGCAAGCTGCGTCCCGACATCGTCTGGTTCGGTGAGATGCCCTATTACATCGACGAGATCATGCGCGTGCTGGAGAAGGTGGATGTCTTCCTCTGCATCGGCACCAGCGGTGTGGTGTATCCAGCCGCAGGCTTTGCCCGCCTCGCCGCCGAGCACGGTTGCCAGCGCCTCATCGAGGTGAACCTCGAGTCCACTGGCATCAGTGATCATTTCACTGAGCAGCGCCATGGCCCGGCCACCGTCGAGGTGCCAAAGCTGGTGGCTGAACTGCTCGCGGACGTTTTCTCCGGGAAAGTGTGAAATACCTTTCGGCCCAATGCGCATGACCAGGGAGCCATGAATGCACCGACCTGCCAAACTTGCGGCAAACCGCTGCCCGCCGAAGCGCCCGAAGGCGCTTCTAAAGCGCGCAGGAGATCAAAACCGGCCTCGAGGCTGCTGAGAAGGGGCCTACGCCTAACTAGAAGCATGCATTCGTCTTGACCACCACCGAGAAGCTGAAAGCCGCCAGCCGGAACAAATGCGCGGCCTGGGAGGTGCTGAAACCCTGGCTCTCCGGCACAGCCTCCCATGGCGATACCTCCCAAGCGGCCACCAGCCTCCGCGTCTCAGAAACGGCTATCCGCGTACAGCTCTCCCGGCTTCGCCAGAGGCTCCGCAAGATCCTGGAGCAGCAGATCGCCGATACCCTGGCCCCTGGAGCGGACTTCCACGCCGAGGTCCGGCATCTGGTGACGATCTGGAGCTGATGGGCAAAAATAAGAATGTCCTTGCCAAAACAAACTTTCAGAACTATCTGAAAGTAAGATGCCTGATGAAACTCCACCTCCAATCCCGAGCTGGGAGACATCGCGCGAGGAGTTCATCGCGCAATGGGGAGCTCTGGGCAGCAACTGGGGCATCAACCGGACCATGGCGCAGATCCACGCGCTGCTCATGACCGCGCCGGAGCCGATGTATACGGACGAGATCATGGAGCGGCTCAGCATCAGCCGTGGCAATGCGAACACGAACATCCGCGAACTGGTCGGCTGGGGTCTTGTGCGGCTCGTGGTGAAGAAGGGCGAGCGCCGGGAGTATTTCGAGGCCGAGAAGGATGTCTGGAAGATGTTCATCACCATCGCTAAAGAACGCAAACGCCGGGAGCTGGACCCTGCCTTGGCCGTGCTGCGCAAGTGCGCCGAGGAGACCAAAAGCGAGACCGTGATCGCCGGGCGGGACTTCCATCAGCAGATGAAGGAGCTGCAGGAGTTCGTCGAGTTCGCCATGAAGATTTCCGACACCGTCGCCAGCATGAAACACGCCTCCGCCCTCCAGTGGGCCATGAGATTGCTCAGCTAGTTCCCTTTTTTTGACCATGTATTTCACAATTTACTGAAAGTTCAGAATATACAGTTATGAAAACGCTCACCCACCCCCATCATGAGCATCGGATGCAGGCTGTCGATCACCTGACCAATTCTGTGGAGGGCGAGGTGGTATGGAGCCCGGTGAAGTCGCTCTGGTTCACGGGTCATCTTGCGATCGCCATCATCGGGGGCTGCCTGACAGTGGGAGTGGATGAGCTGATCGTGTTTGGAGTTTTGACCGTCGTCACCCTTTGCGCCGGACATACCGTGGGCCTGCACCGGCTGCTCATTCATCGCAGCCTCGTGGTGCCGCGCTGGCTGGAGTATGGCCTCGTGCATCTCGGCACGGTAGTGGGCATGGGAGGGCCGCTGGCCATGATCTACCAGCATGACATCCGCGACTGGGCGCAGCGGCACCCGCGCAGTCATGACTTCTTCACGGACCAGGGTCCTCTCTGGCGTGACTGGCTCTGGCAGATGCACGCCCGCATGAACCTGCGGCATCCACCGCGCTTCACGGTGGAGCCCTGGGTGGCCAAGGACCCGGTATATGTCTGGATGCAGCGCACCTGGATGCTGCAGCAGCTTCCCTGCGCCGTGATGCTTTATTGGTTAGGTGGCGCCAGCTGGGTTGTCTGGGGCATCTCGGTGAGGATCGTCGCCTCGCTCACCGGCCACTGGTTCCTCGGCTGGCTGGCCCATCGTGTGGGACAGCGCGACTGGCATCTCGAGGGCCACGCGGTGCAGGGATACAATCTACCTCACCTCGGCCTGCTCACCATGGGCGAAGGCTGGCATAACAATCACCACGCCTGGCCGGAATCTGCCCGCCTCGGACTGCGCCATGAGCAGCATGATCCCGGCTGGTGGTTCATCCGCCTGCTCATGGCCTGCGGCCTCGCCCACGAAGTGCAAACACCGGCCAGTCTGCCGCAGGAGCGGCCGAGCGCCATGCGCTGCCCCACGCCCGCAAAGCCCGCGCCTCGGCCTGCTTCATGTTCTGAACACATTTCTTGTTAACCCCAAACCCGCACACACCCCCACGAAAGGAACACACACCATGAATGAAACCGTCCTCACCTATGGCCTCTACCTGGCCCTCGCCGTCGGCATGACCATCTGGGTCGCCCGAACCCTGCATAAAAACGGCCGCATCTTCCTCGTCGAATGCTTCCATGGAAACACGGAGCTCGCCGACAGCGTGAACCACCTGCTCGTCGTCGGCTTCTACCTCATCAACATCGGCTTCGTCTCGCTCTACCTGAAGACCAACGAGGACGTGCTCGGCGCACGGGGTGTGTTTGAGACCCTGAGCGGCAAGATGGGCATCGTCCTGCTGGCGCTCGGCGCCATGCACTTCTTCAACCTGCTGGTCTTCACCAAGATGCGCAAACGCGCCCACCTCGCCGCCATGCCACCTCCCGTGCCGCCGATGCTGAAGGTCGAGGTCTGATGGGGAGAGCGAGTGTCCTCACTCGCTGGTGAAGACGAAAACCTGGAGTGCAGATAAGGACATCTGCACTCCGTAAAAAAGAACTCCAGACCGTCATGTTTGCTCACAAATTCCGCCGCACCTTCATCGCCATGTTTTGGGGATGGGTGACCTTTGTTCTAGTCCTTCCCGGACTCGCCTTCATCCTCACCTTGATGAAGGATTCCCCACTGAATAATGTCGCCGCGACCTGGGTGTATTTCGCGGTCTTCAGTCTGCCGGTCATCTTGGTGGCGTGGTTGTTCATCCTCCTGCCGGTGGACTGCCTGGTGCCGGAATCGAGCCGGCTCAGAGAGCCCTGGCGAGCCGCGCTCCTCGGCGCCCATTTCGGCATGATGCCATTCTTTTTGTTGGGCACTTATGACCGCATGGACAGCCTTGCCTCGTGGTGGGCGGAGGTGCGGAAGAGCGCTGTCGATCCGGGAGCGTGGCTCTTCATGGGCGGAGCTGCCATCGTCGGCTTCACCGCGGCTTTGCACATCGCCCGTCGTAGTGAACGAGAGATCCCGCTCGCGACCAAACCGCTAAAGAAGCGCCCCTTCGAATGAGACTGCCGACAGTCCTTGAATCAGGATCCAGAATCAAAAATCATGAATCCCATGCACACTCTCACTCTCTTCTACGATGCCCGCTGCGGCCTGTGCTCGCGGGTACGGCAGTGGCTCAGCAGCCAGCCGAGTTATGTCAGGCTCCACTTCGTGCCCTATGATTCGCCGGAAGCGGAGAAGCGCCTGCCTGGCATCCGGCATCTGCGCGCCGATCAGGAGATCGTCGTGATGGCAGACTCGGGCGAGGTCTGGCAGGGCGCCGGAGCCTAGGTGATCTGCCTCTGGGCCTTGCGCGAGTATCGCGCCTGGTCGGCACGTCTCGCCGGACCGACCATGCAGAGCGCCGCGCGCCAGGTGGTGCACTGGATCTCGCAGAACCGCATCGGTATCTCGAGACTCATCGGCTTCACCAGTGATGCTGAAGTCACCGCCACGGCTGTGCGCGAGATGCAGGAGCCTGTGTGTCAGGTCCGGCCGCCCGCGCCTCCACGCCACGATCTGGACCTCATCGACTGAAGGTCACTCTCCTTTGGACGTATGGACACTGCGTGGAGCTTGGTCAAATGTGCGCTTGTCACTGGATGACCAGCGACTTAAAGGCCCCTCCCTCCCAACCCATGGCCGTAGTACCCCAAGAACCCGACTCACGCTGGATGCACCTCGCCCTGGATCAGGCAAAGCGCGGAGTGGGTCTCACCAGCCCGAATCCACCGGTGGGGTCCGTGATCGTGAACCAAGGGAAGATCATCGGCCAGGGCTACCACCACAAGGCGGGCTCGCCGCATGCGGAGATCGAGGCGCTGCGGGATGCGCAGACTTACAATCCGAAGCTGCTGCCCGGAGCCACTCTTTATGTCACGCTTGAGCCCTGCTGCACCCAGGGTCGCACCGGCCCCTGCACGGAAGCCATCAAGGCCGCAGGCATTAAAAGAGTCGTCTGGGGTGCCCTGGATCCGAATCCGCGCCACGCTGGGCGCGCGCAGGAGATCCTCACCGGCGCAGGCATCTCGGTGAGCACAGGTGTGCTGGATGCCGAATGCCGCGAGCTGATCCGCCCTTTCTCCAAATGGGTCACCACCGGCCTGCCCTATGTCATTGCCAAAGTCGGCCAGAGCCTGGACGGCCGCATCACCCGACCACCGGGTGAAGGCCAGTGGATCACCAGTGAGTCCGCACGCTCCCACGGCCGCAGGCTGCGGGCCCGGGTGGATGCCATCATCGTCGGAGCCGGCACCATCCGCGCGGACAATCCACAGCTGACCCTGCGTGATTCCAAAAGCACGCTCAAGGAGCAGCCTTACCGCGTCATCCTTTCACGAAGCTGCAACATGCCGGAGGCCTCGCATGTCTTCACAGACGAGCACAAGAACCGCACCTGGGTTCTGCGTGATCTGACCTTTGTGGATGCTTTAAAAGAGCTCGGCCAGCGAGGCATCGTCAGCGTGCTGATCGAAGGTGGCGCGGATGTGCTCGGCCAGGCCTTTGCCGCACAGGCGGTGGATGAGATCGTGTGGTACATTGCGCCGCGCATCTGTGGAAGCTTCGGTCTTCCCGCCATCGGTGGCGTGCCGCTGGCATCCTCCGTGGAGATCACCGGTGTCAATGTCATGCCGCTCGGAGACAATGTCTGCATCACCGGCCATCCCGTCTGGTCGAAGACTCAAGCTCAGCCCGCCCCCGTCCAGCCATGAGCCGCCGCGCTGTGTTTTTTGATCGTGATGGCGTGGTGAATCTCTCGCCCGGCCCTGGCTATGTGCTGCGCTGGGAGGATTTTCATTTCTCGCCGGGCATCATCGAGTCGCTCGCGCTTTGCCGTACTCGTGGTTATGCCGTGGTGCTCGCCACCAGCCAGCAGGGCGTGGGAAAAAAGCTCATGACCCAGGCGGACCTGGACTTCATCCATGCGCGCATGCAGGCGCATCTGCGCGAGCATGGCGCGGAGTTTGACGGCATCTACGCCTGCACCTGCCTGAAGACCGATCCCGGCTGCACCTGCCGCAAACCCAGCCCCGAGATGCTGGAGCGCGCCGCCGTGGAGCACGATCTGGATCTGAGCCGCAGCCTGCTCGTGGGCGATGCCGACCGTGACATCGAGATGGGCACGAATGCCGGTGTTCCCGTGACCATACGCATCGAGAGCGAGAACCCGCATCTCGTCACCGCCACGCACACACTTCCAGATACCTCGGGACTCGCGGCGCTGCTGGCGGCCTTGCTTGATTGAACGATTCTCCCCATTGACGAATCTCAGGGTGACCACGACTTTAGTCTCCCGACATGACCCGCCGTCCAAATCCCTGGCTCATTGGCCTTGCGCTCCTCGCGCTGGGTTGGGCGCAGGTATTTGGCATCATGCGCGGCTATCTCTGCGATTGCAGCGGCGTGGCACAGATCAGCGTTTTCGATCACTGCCACGGGGATCATGGCGAGGCCTGCCATCACGATGATACTCCGGCACACTCCTGCAATGATGACCATGATCATGGCGACCAGGTCCCCTGTGAGACGCACGATCACGAGCCGGTGAAGGAAGATGTGAGAGCCCAGGTGGCTGCCAATGCAGCCTCCACGGTGCCCGCCACGCCGCCCCTCCTCTTCGTGATTCCAGACTTTGAGTTTCGTCAGTTCGTGGTGACCACCACTGTCCTGACGAATGACGCGACCGCCCCCTTGCGAGCAGGCGTGCCACGATCGTGGCCGCGGATGCTGACGCACGCGGTGGCCCTGCGGATTTGACACTGGGCTGATAGATGCCGCCCACGACTGGTGGCATCCTTCCCTGTTTTGTGCCCGGCTTCATGCCGCCACACGCACGCATGCACCTGCGCATGCCCTTGTCTCAAATTTTGCCCCGTCATCCCATGTCTCTACGTCTTCTCTTTCTGATCCTGGCCTCGGCCACGACCACGCAGGCGCTCACCCTGGATCTCTCCGCCGTCGCGGAGCGTGTGCGCCGACAGCACCCTTCACTCAAAGCCGCGCGCTTCGTCGTTGAGGAAGCTCGCGGCCGCCAGCAGGGTGCTGGCCGCCTCTCGAATCCCACCTTTGAAACCAGTTTTCAAAACGAAAGCCGCGTCAGTCCACGCGCCACCATCTTCTCACTGGACCAGGCCTTTCCGGTCACCAGGCGTCTCTCATTGGAGAAGCGGCTCACTACCCAACTCGTTCAGGCCGCCGAGCTCGAAGTGCGTGATGTGGAACGCCGCTACATCGCCGAAGCGCGCACCCTGGCGGTGAAGCTGCTCGCCGTGGATCAGCACCTCGTCCAGCATCGTCAGCAGATGGAGCTGGCTCAGAAGCTCTCCACCTTTGCGAAGGATCGAGCGGCGAAGGGTGAGCTCTCCATCCTCGACTCCGCGCAGGCCCAGGTCGATCAGCAGCGCCTGCGGCTGGAGACCCGCAAGCTGGAGACCGAACGCATCAGCCTGCGCGGCGCTTTGAAACCCATGCTGGGACTGGATGCCAAGGAAGAAATCGCCATCAGCGGCGACCTCAAGGCCACCCAACTACCCGCTGCGGCGGCCTGGCAGCAACGGCCGGACTACCGCCTCGCCCTAACCAAAACGGAGGTCGCACAAACTGAGGCAAGGCTGGCCCAGGCGAAACGGTGGCAGGATGTGAGCGCCGGCTTCTTCGCTGCCCGCGAGCAACAGGACGTGACTCCACGTCACACCGAACGCACAGGCTTCGTCGGCTTCCGCATCTCCATCCCGCTGCCGATATGGAATCGCAACCAAGGTGAGATCGCGGAGAAGGCGGCGAGCGCCGAGCGTGCCCGTCTGGAAAAAGAAGCGCTGGCCGTGCAAATCACCAGCGAGGCCAGCACCGCACGTCAGGAGATGGAGGCGAACGCAGCACTGCTCCGTGAAACACGTGACCAATTCCTGCCACTCGTCATCGAGCAGACCACCAAGCTTGAGAAAGCTTATGAAGCCGGCCAGACCGACCTCCTCACCGTGCTGCGTGCGCGTGATCAACGTCTCGAGCTCGAGTCCGGCGCCCTCGATGCCGCCCGCGACTTCCACCTGGCCCGCATCCGCTATGAAGCCGCGACAGGAATGACCAACGGCCAGGAATCAACGTCCAAGTAGTGACCCCTCAACCTTTGCATTAAATCATCATGACCTACTACTTGCTCAAGCTCTTCCTCAGCGCCGGCGTCATCGTCGCTGTCACGGAGATCGCGAAGCGCAACAACGCCGCCGCGAGCATCATCCACTCCCTGCCGCTGACCTCCCTGCTGGCCTTCATCTGGATGTATTCGGAGACCAAGGATTCCGCGCTCATCGGCCGCCATGCCTTTGGAACCTTTTGGTTCGTCCTGCCCACACTGCCCATGTTTTTGATGATGCCCTGGCTCATCAAAAAACTCGGCAGCTTCTGGCCGGCCTTCGGAGCTGGCATCGTCCTAACCGTGATCCTTTACTTCATCACCATGGCACTGCTGAAGAAAGCAGGCGTCGCCCTTTGATCTACCGCCATGAAGCGCATCATCCTCTTCCTGCTCGCCGCCTTGTCCTTGTCCCTGCAGGCTGCTGAAACCAAGCCCAAAGACAACCTCATCATCCTGGATGAAACCCGGGTAAAGAACCTCGGCATCGAAACCGTTGAGGCCGAAGAGTCGGCGTTTGAAACCACGATCTTCGCGCTGGGCCGCATCGAGGTGTTACCTGGCAAGCGCGCCGTGGTCAGCAGCCGTATTCCTGGCCGTGCTTTCTCGGTGCTCGCCCTGCCCCATCAGACGGTGGAGGAAGGCGAGGAACTCATGTGGGTGGAGAGCCGCCAGCCCGGTGATCCACCGCCCACGGTCATGCTCGCGGCGCCCATTTCGGGATTAATCTCGAAGGTGGACATCGCGGTCGGACAGCCCATCACGGCAGACCAGACGCTCATCGAGATCATTGATCTGGCGAGCGTGGAAGCGGCGGCCGATGTGCCGCAGCATCTCGCAGGCAAACTCGCGCTTGGATTGACGGCGCGCATTCGTGTCTCAGCGCTTCCGGACAAGGTGTTTGAGGCCAAGCTCGCACATCTCGGTGCTTATGCGGATGAGCAGAAAGGCACCATCGAGGCCGCCTTTCACGTGACGAATCCCGACAAGATCCTACGCCCTGGCATGCGTGCTGAGTTCAGCATCGCCACCAGCAGGCGGGAGAATGTGATGTCAGTTCCGCGTGCTGCTATTCAGGGCGATGCAGGCAACCGCTTCGTCTATGTGAAGGATTTTGATCTGCCGAATGCCTTCCTCAAGACACCGGTGATTGTTGGCGAGATCAATGACCGCAGCGCGGAGATCATCAGCGGCCTGCTGCCAGCGGATGAAGTGGTCACGCGCGGGGCATATTCACTCGGCTTCGCCGGGGCCAGCAGTGTCTCTCTAAAGGAGGCGCTGGATGCCGCTCATGGACATGAGCACGCGGATGACGGCAGCGAGCTGACTCCGGAGAAGAAGGCTGCGCAACAATCCAAAAAGAAAGGCGCCTCGCCTGAGAAGGAGCATGACCACCAGCATGGAGATGAAGACGATCACGAAGCCAAGGCGAGTCCCTTCTGGAAGTATGTCAGCGCCTTGCTGGGTCTGCTGCTCATCATCTCCCTCGTGACACGTCCCGCTCCGCGTGACGAAGCCGAGAGTGATGCTGAGGAAGCAAAGCCTGCTGAAAAACCAGCCGGGAAGGAGGCGGAGTAACCCATGCTGAACGGAATGATCCAATGGGCGCTGCATAACCGCGCCATCATCCTCGGGACCTCGCTCATCCTCATGGTCATGGGCCTGCAGACGGCCACTCAGCTTCCCGTGGAAGTGCTGCCTGACCTCACCAAACCCACGGTCGTCATCCTCACGGAGTCGCCAGGCCTCGCCCCGGAAGAAGTGGAGATGCGCGTGACGCAGCCGATCGAAAGCGCGCTCTTGGGCGTGGCAGGATTGACGCGGTTGCGCTCAAACTCCGATGTCGCGCTTTCGCTTGTGTATGCCGAATTCGGCTGGGACACGGACATCTACCGGGCCCGCACCCTGGTGCAGGAGCGCCTGCAAGGCGTGCGGGAGCAGCTGCCTGAAGGCGTGCAGCCTTTCATGACGCCCGTGGCCTCGCTCATGGGTGAGATCCTGCTCGTGGGTGTGCGCAGCACGGTGAAGGAAGGCGAGCCCGGCTACATCCCGCCACGGGAGGTGCGTTCTCTGGCGGACTGGACTCTCAAACGTCGTCTGCAGAGCATCTCCGGCATTGCCGAGATCCTGAACATGGGCGGCGGCGTGAAGCAGATCGAGATCCAGCCGGATCCTTGGAAGATGCAGGCGAATGATGTGAGCTTTGCCGAATTGGAGGAGGCGGCTGGCGAGGCCGCGACCACCACGACGGGAGGCTTCATCAACACTGGCGCCACCGAGATCATGGTGCGCAATCTGGCCATGACGGTGGACCTGCAGGACATCGGCAAGACGGTCATCAAGAAGATCAACGATCATCCCATCTCCATCAGTGATGTGGCCAATGTGGTATGGGGCATCGAGCCGATGCGTGGTGATGCTGCCGTGAGCCAGGCTCCGGAGAAATCTCCAACCTACGGCGTGATCATGAGCATCACCAAGGCTCCAGGCTTTGACACACGCAAGCTCACGGAACAGATCCAGGCCGCTCTGACAGAGCTGAAGCCCACGCTTCCTGCCGGTGTCGAGACACTGCTGCTCTTCCAGCAAAAGGACTTCATCGACAATGCCGTCGGCAATCTCCTGAACGCCATTTTTGAAGGCGCCATCATGGTGACCATCGTGCTGTTCCTGTTCCTGCTGAATGTGCGCACCACCTTCATCACGCTGATGGCCATGCCGCTTTCATTCGGCATCACGATGCTCGTCTTCAAGTGGTTCGGCATCAGTGTGAACTCCATGACCCTTGGCGGTCTCGCGGTGGCCATCGGCATGGTAGTGGATGATGCCATCGTGGATGTGGAGAACGTCTTCCGACGCTTGCGGGAAAATGCTTCCGCCCCCAATCCTCTGCCGCGTCTGCCAGTCATCGCCAGAGCCTCCGGCGAAGTCCGAAACTCCATCCTCTACGCCACAGTGCTGATCATCCTGGTGTTCCTGCCTTTGCTCGGACTGACGGGTGTCGAGGGGAAGCTCTTCGCGCCCATCGCCATCGCCACCATCATCTCGATGATCGCCTCATTCATCGTGTCACTCACGGCGATCCCGGTGCTTTGTTCTCTGCTCTTGAGGCCGAAGCCAGGCCACGGGCACAAGGACGGCCTCATCACACGCGGGATGAAGAGCCTGCTGAAACACACGCTTCTGCACCTCGCGCTCCGCCAGCCGGCGCTCGTGCTGGTGATTGCCTTTGGGTTGATGCTGGCGGCCTTCTCGCTGTATCCGCGGATGAACAAGGACTTCCTGCCCAAGTTCCAGGAGGAGACCGCGCTGGTGGCCGCCACCGCTGCGCCGGGAACCTCACTGGAGGAGATGAACAAGATCTCCGACGTCATCGAGCAGCAGATCCTCAGCGTGCCGGAAGTCCGCAAGGTCGGACGTCGCCTCGGCCGCGCCGAACGCGGCGACCATGTGGTACCGGTGAGCACTGCGGAGTTTGATGTGGATTTCCGCAATCCCGAGGCAGAGAAAAACAGTGAACATGGCAGCGCGGAAGGCCGCAGCCGGAAGGAGATCATTGAGGACATCTCCGCGAAGATCAAAACCGTGCCGGGTGTGTTCGCGGTGGTCGGCGGACCTCTGGCGGACCGCATCGGCCACATGATGAGCGGCGTGTCCGCCCCGGTGGCCATCAAGGTCTTTGGGCCGGACCTCGACCAGCTGCGCAGCATCGGCATCGAGATCCAAAAAGTCGCGCAAACCATTCCCGGCTTTGAGGACTGCAAGCTCGATCAGACCTCCACCATTCCCCAGTTGCGCATCGAGGCGGATCGTGATCGTGCCAAAGCCTATGGTGTGGCACCCGGTCATTTCAACAACCAGCTCGCCGCTCTTGTGGGTGGCAAGGAGATCGCCGAGCTGCGTGAAGGTCAGCGGGCCGTGAATCTGGTGCTGCGCCTTCCGCTGGAGTGGCGTGACTCACCGGAGAAGATTGCTGCACTGCCCATCGAAACCGAGGATGGCAGGCGCGTGCCGCTCTCACTGGTGGCAGATGTGCGCGAGGCCAAGGGGCCTAACGTGATCTTTAGAGAGGCCAGCCAGCGCCGTTTTGCGCTCGCCATCAAACCGACTGCGCGAGATGTGACCAACCTCGTCGAACGGCTGCGACAGGAAGTGACGGAGAAGGTAAGGCTGCCGGAAGGTTACTTCATCACCTTCGAAGGAGAGTTCCAGGCGCAGAAGGAAGCCACGCAGCGCATCGCCTTGTTCTCGGCGGTGGTCTTCATCGTGGTGTTTCTCATGCTGTTTGGCTACTTCCGCAGCGCCTCGCTCTCCCTGCAGGTGCTGGTGAACATCCCGCTCGCTCTCATGGGCGGCCTGGTCTTCACCTACTTCAAGCTGAACAACATCAGCATCGCCACGCTGGTGGGCTTCATCGCCGTGGGTGGTGTGGCCGCACGCAATGGCATCATGATGATCAGCCACTATCTCCATCTCATGCGGCATGAGGGAGAAAAATTCACCCGCAGCATGATCGAGCGCGGCACGCTGGAGCGGCTCGTTCCGGTGCTCATGACCGCGCTGAGTGCTGGCATCGGTCTCATCCCGCTCGTTCTCGCCGCGGATCAGCCGGGGAAGGAAATCCTGCATCCCGTGGCCGTCGTCATCGTCGGCGGCCTCGTCTCCTCCACCTTCCTCGATATGGCCGTCACCCCCGCGATGTTCTGGCTGCTCGGGCGCAAGGCCGCCGCGCGGGCCATCGCCCAAAACGCATCTGCTTCTCACTGACCTCTCCATGAATTTCCGAGGCGCCCAGGCACTCCAAGGCTTGTCCGCCAAGGCAAAACCGAACTGAACTAAACCGAACCAAACAGACCCCCGAGAAACCAACCCCAATCTATGAAATCCAAATTCCTCACCGCCTTCCTCGCGGCCGCCCTGGCCTTCACGGTCAATGCTGCTGACAAGGACAAGCACGACCATGAGCATGCCGCCAAGGCCGGCCCCACCGGAGGCAAGCTCATCACCGAGGTCGAGCCCCACGCGGAGTTCTTCGTGAACAAGGAGAACAAGGTCGAGATCCGCTTCGTGGATGACGACAACAAGATCGTGGCTCCAGGTGAGCAAGTCGTCAATGTCACGCTGGGTGACCGTAGCGCTCCGACCAAGCTCGCCTTCACCAAGGACGGCGACAAGCTCGTCAGCGACAAAGCGATTCCTTCAGGTGATGCCCTGCCCACCATTGTGCAGATCCGCGCCAAGGAAGGCGAGAAGGCCGTGACCGAGAAGTTCAACCTGAACCTCGCCCAGTGCCCAAGCTGCAAGTACAAGGAGTACGCCTGCACTTGCGCCCATGGTGAGGAAGAGAAGAAGTAAGATGTCGCTGCGTTGCCTCCAGCGCATTCACAATGCGCTGGAGCTTTGGGGCGGGCGGGCATGGGCACATGCCCGCTTTTGCGCTAACTAAAAACACGACCATTAACTCCATGAAAAATTCCATCGCCATTCTCGCCACCGTCTTTCTCAGCCTTGCCGCGCATGCTCATACGGGTGTGGAGCGTGGTCCCAACGGCGGCCGCATCCTTGAGTTCAGTAACAACGAAACCATGCACGGCGAGGTCATCGCCAAGGACGGCCAGTTCAGCATCGCCCTGCTGGACAAGGACATGAAACCAGTGGTCATCAAGGACCAGACCCTGGCGGCCACGAAGGGCGACCGTGAGAATCCCGAAAAACTCAAGGTCGAAGTGAAGGACAACCACTTTGTGGTGCCGCTGCTGAAGGGAGACAATTACGTCATCATCTTCCAGTACAAGGACAGTGAGCCCGCCAAGAAAATCACCGCCCGCCTCCATTACAACACGGCCATCTGTGATGGCTGCGAGGAGCAAGAGTGGCTGTGCAAATGCAAGCCGGTGACGGAGAAGAAGTAATTAGGCATCTCAAAGTCGCGGCAGCGTCGTGGAGTGCGATGAGAAGCGCTCAAGCGCGCCACGGCTGGGAGCGCATGAGACATGCCGATTCTCGAAAGCGCAATGTGCGCACGAGAGCGGTGTCGACGATGCAAGGATGCCCTTGCATCCCTGCCACCGCACTCCGGGACGCTTCGCGACTTCAGCACGCATTCTGCGTCTGGCACAATCGTTCTGACATCTTCTATAAATAGAAAACCCGCTGGAGGTCGCCTCCAGCGGGTTTGAGGGATGTGAGAGCTGACTCACCATGCGGAACTCAGGGACGGATCACCGGCCGAAACCGAAAAAGACGCCACCGCGGCTGCTGCCATGACCGTGTGAAGAGTGACCACGGCCATGCGAGGAATGGCCGTAATCGTGACCATGACCGTGGCTGGAGCGGCAGCTATGGCTCACGGTGCGATAACCATACTGCAGGCAGCCATGACGATCACGGCCGATCACGACACGCTCACGGTAGATCGGAGCACGGCAAGAACCGCAGGAGTGCGAATAGCTGCGGCTCGAATGCCCATGGCCGTCATAAGCCTGCGTGGTGGAAGGGGTGAGGGCAGCAAGGCTGGTGACCGCGACTGCCAGGAGGGTGATGATCTTTTTCATGAGGGGGACGTAGTTTGTTTTGATTCGTTGCCGCTTCATGAGCGGCGTGATGAATCAGACGAGAGGCATTTCCGAGTATTCGAGTTTCATGCATTTATTTTTATGAGCGTAGAAGATCATTCCGACGCCCATTCCCGCGGCTCCTGCGAGCACGGGCATGACGACACATCTCTCCCGCGAAATGCGCTGGTCATCACCTCCGGCACATTGCTCACGCTCGGCATACTGCTTCATTGGTTAGGCATTAGGCCGGATATCATCGCCACGATCTGCTTTGCCTTGTCGACTCTCGCCGGAGGTTTGCTGGTGGCACCGGCAGCATGGGGTGCCTTGAAGAAGCTGCGTCTCGACATGAATGTGCTGATGACGGTGGCCGTCACGGGTGCGTGGATCATTGGTGAAGGCAATGAAGGTGCTGCGGTGGTCTTCCTCTTCGCGCTGTCCGAGCTTCTGGAGTCCTGGAGCGTCGGCAGAGCCAGGCGAGCGATTGCATCCCTGCTCAAGCTCACGCCTGAAACGGCACTGCTGCGTGAAGCCGATGGACAGCTCAAAGAAGCTCCGGTGACTGAGGTCGCAGTGGGCGCTGCAGTCAGCGTTCGCAGCGGTGAGCGAATCCCGTTGGATGGGAAGGTCACCGAGGGCAGTTCCAGTGTGAATCAGGCTCCCATCACTGGCGAATCCGTGCCCGTGGAAAAACACCCAGGCGATGCCGTCTTTGCCGGCACCGTCAATGGTGAGAGCTCACTCATCGTGGAAGTCACCAAGGCCGCCTCGGACTCCACGCTCGCCCGGATCATCAAGCTGGTGGAGGAAGCCGAGGAGCAGAAGGCACCTACTCAGCGTTTTGTGGACAAGTTTGCCCGCATCTACACACCCGTGGTTTTTGTGATCGCACTTTTGGTTGCCGTGTTGCCGCCATTGCTCACGGACGCCACGGGGTCGGCATGGATCTACCGCGCGCTCGTGCTGCTCGTCATCGCATGCCCCTGTGCTCTGGTGATCGCCACGCCAGTCTCCATTGTCTCCGGTCTGACGGCTCTGGCGAGGCGCGGTGTGCTCATCAAGGGTGGCGCCTATCTGGAGGCGATCGGCAGGCTTCGCGCGCTGGCGGTCGACAAAACTGGCACGATTACCGAGGGCCGCCCGAGGGTGACTGGTATCATCACTTTTGGATCGGCCACGGAAGAGGATGTTCTGAGCAGGGCAGCGGCCGTGGACATCCACTCCGCTCATCCACTGGCAAAGGCCGTGGTGGATGCCGCAAAGGCCAGGGGCATCCAGGTGGAAGCAGCCAAAGACTACCAGTCTCTGACAGGTCGAGGAGCCAGCGCTGTCATCGACGGTCATCCCCACTTCATCGGCAATCACAAGCTCGCCCATGAACTGGGTGTCTGCTCACCCGCGATCGAGGTGAAGCTTTCCGAGATCGAAAGCGCTGGCCAGTCTCTCGCCATCCTCGGCCATACGCCGCATCATGGATGCGCGGGCGTGGCGCTTGGCATCATTAGCATTGGTGACTCGATACGGCCGGAGGTTTCCCAGGCCCTCAAACGTCTGCATGATGCCGGGCTGGAAAAGGTGGTCATGCTCAGCGGTGACAACCAACGTACCGTGGATGCGATTTCGAGACAGGCGGGCATTGATGAAGCTCATGGAGACCTGATGCCCGAACAAAAGATGGTGCACCTCCGACGGCTGCTTCAGGAGCATGGGCACGTCGGCATGATTGGTGACGGCGTGAATGATGCCCCCGCCCTGGCTATGGCGAGTGTCGGCATCGCGATGGGCGCCATTGGCAGTGATACCGCCATCGAGACGGCTGACATGACGCTCATGCAGGATGACTTGACCAAGGTCGCTGAGGCCATCGAGGCGGGCCGCCGCACCCTGGGCATCATCCGCTTCAACATCATCTTCGCCCTCGGGGTGAAGGTCACCTTCCTCCTGCTGGCTTTCACCGGTCATGCGAGCTTATGGCTGGCGATCCTGGCGGATACCGGAGCCACCTTGCTGGTGATCATGAATGCACTGCGACTGCTGCGCCATGGCTCCCGGCCCTCCGTACCTTTGGATTCTACTCAGGCGGTTGAAGCCTCTCAAAAAAAATCCCCACCGGGTCGATGAACCCAGGCGGGGAATTTTTTCTCGGATCCTATCAGCGTTTTAGCGGCCGAAGAAGAACCCAGGAACGCTCACGCTACCGCGAGGGCCATAATTCTGGCCATGGTGGTGTCCGTGGTCATAGGGTGGACGACCGTAGCCGCCACGATAGCCGCCGGATCCGTAACCGCCGCCATAGCCGCCACCGTAACCTCCGCGGCAATTGTGCGGAAGAATCTGCCAGCTTTTGACAGACTTGCCGTGACTGGTGCGGCCTATCGTCACGTGCTGGCGATACATGGCACCGCCGCAGTAGCCACAGTATTGGAAGGCTTGAGGGCCGTCACCGGCGACGCTGGTGGCCGGGGTCATCGTGGCGAGACCGGCACCAAGGGTAAGCAGGAGTGTGATGAATTTTTTCATTTGGGTGAGGGTGTTGAAGGTTAATTTGGGCCGAAATGCGGCTTGCTTGACCATTCTGACGAGGCTGAAGCCCATCTATTCAATGATCTCCAAATCTCATGCCTCCCGCTACAAGGTGAGATGTAAAACTCGCACATCCTGCACTCGTGGGGCGGCTTTTTCACTTCCCGGAAGGAATCACTAGAAGCTGGGCGCTCGCCGCGTTCTCTCCAGCCTCCTACCAACTCATCATGTCCTACCAAAAGAAAGCCGAAGCCCAGGGTATCACCTTTGAAAAACAAACTCCTGGTTATCTCAATCTCTGCATCCGTTCGGGAAACCAGCTCATCACCTCCGGCCACGTCAGTGACCTGAAGGGTAAACTGGGTGCTGGCCTGACCGTGGACGAGGGCTACCAAGCCGCCCGAAACTGCGCGGAAAAGGTCCTCCGCTCTGTCTGGAACACTCACGGCACCCTGGACGGCCTGCGGGTGATCAAAGTACTCGGCTGTGTCAACTCCACCCTGGATTTCACTGACCAGCACCTCGTCATCAATGGCTGCTCCGACCTGCTGCACCTCATTTTCGGCAAGGATGGCGATGGCTACCATGCCCGTAGCGCCCTCGGATTTGCCCAGCTGCCCACGGGCGCTGCCGTGGAAGTTGAGGCGATTTTCGAAATTCTTGCGTAGGCCATTTTCTCCAAAACAAACCTTTTCGGGCGTTCATGCGGCGGGTTTTCAGGGCGTTTTAGCCCAGTTTCCCCAGCAGAAGTGCCATAATAGCTTGAATCACAAACTTCTATTAGGCTCCCTGAAATGTGAACAACTCAATAATTTTCAGAAAAAGATGCTTGGCAATGGCACGCCCAGTGCTTAAATAAAGGAATACGGTGGGAGGTCTCCCGGACCAACCTCCATCCACATCAACAAAACTAAATCGACCATCAATACATGAAAAGCATGACCTCCGTCATCACGAAGTCGGCTCTCGTTCTCGCTGCTTGCGCAAGCATGAACGCGTTCGCCGGCCCCAGCGGCAAGGCTCCCGTTATTGCCCCTGAACCAGAAAACAACGCTCTGTTCGACACCCTGGGCGCCACCCTGGAAGTTGGCTACGACACCCGTTACTACTTCCGTGGTCTCTGGTTCGCTGACAACACCGTCTGGACCGGCTTGAACATCAGCATCCCACTGACTGAGCAGCTGTCCCTCGGCCTCGGCGCTCTCTACACCACGACTGTTGAGACCACCGTCCCTGACACCACCAACCTCAACAACGGCGTGGGTGACTTCGACTACTCCGAGCTCGACCTGAGCGCATCCCTGACCTACGACGCTGGCTTCGCCAAGTTCGGTCTGGTTTACACTCACTATGAGTTCTTCGACACCTTCTCTGGCTCCGTCTTCGGTGCTTCCGCTGGTGCTGACGAAGGCGCCGTCACTGGTGCTGACGAAGTGGGTCTGACGATGGCAACCTCCGTGGGTCCTGTGAACCTCTACGGTGGCTACTTCTACGACTTCCGCATCGGTGGCCAGTATTTCGAAGTGGGTGCTGATCTCCCAATCGAAATCACCCCATGGCTGAGCATCGTTCCTGCCGTCAAGACAGGTTACGCTCTCAACTACTACACCGACGGTGTGAATCCTGCTAGCACCCCTAGCGGCTTCTCCCACATCCTTCCGTCCATCTCCGCTCCAATCAAGCTGACCAAGACGGCAACCCTCACCCCATATGTTGCTTACAACATCTCCCTCGGCGCTCGTCACACACTGAACGCCCAGGACACCGAATTCTTCGGTGGTGTGAAGCTTGGCGTGACCTTCTAATTTGTCGGGGTCTGATCTGACTCCTTCATTCCAAACTCCCGACCAGTGCTCCTGGTCGGGAGTTTCTTTTTGAGCCCGGCTCTTCCTTTGCAGGAAGAGCCTTTTTGTTTTCCCCCAGAACCCGATGCCGGCCTACCTTTGGTTAGGCGAGTGATGGACTCTCAAGAAATAGAGTCAGACGAGGCAGGTGACTTGTGGTTCGCTCTTGTTTACCGGCGACCGCCTGGCTATGGCCGTGCAGCGGTGTTCCCGCTGTGGTGGGAGGCTTCAAGGGCACCCTATGTTCTCACGGCGCCTGAATCCACATGATCAGTCAGTTGGACGGCGCCCCCCGGAATAGGCTCTGAGCGCCTTTGATTGGAATGCTTTCAGCGAAGAGCTGACCACCATGCCAGTCGCCTGACTGGCGCCAGCATCAGGGCGAATACATACTGTGGCAGAAATGGGCGCCCTTTTCTCACAAGGCCACGCCCGACTGACGCTGATACACCAGCAGGCGTCCCTTCTGTCCCGGACGGCGGACCACCTCCTGCTCACGCACCAGCTTCCAGGATGTGCCGGCACTTTGCAGGGTCTGTTCCAGCAGGCGGTCATGAGATCGGCGCAGATTCTCGGCAACGGAGAGATCCACCATCACCCAGGTGATGTTCCGCTCATCCAGCAGGCGCAAGAGCGCCTCAGGAGTCTCCACCGCTGTCTTGTAGCCGCGGCCCATCCAGTCACTGGCGGCTAGCTGCTGGCCGCCGCGATACACGTGCAGGTGTGAAGGCGCGCGGAGATCACTTTGAAAAGCACCGGCGGCCACCACGGCGCCTTCACCACGTGGATCAGAACTGATCAGCCAGTTCTCTGCGGGATCACTCGTGGTCGGAGGCCCGGCCAGACGAGCCGCTTCCGCGAATCCATGCACGTCCTTCACCGGCAGCGCTGCCACCAGACTAAACCCCGCCAGCAGGATGACCGTGCCTGCCATCAACCGGGACCGATAAGAGAGGAACCGCATCACATGTGCCGCGCCATAAGCGGCAGCCAGCATGACCACCGGCATCAGCGTCAGAAGATAACGTGTGGTTAGGCCGACGGGTACCAGGACGAGAATGGCGCTAGTTCCGGTCATCAGCGCCCAGAGAGTGGCCGCCTCCGCACTCACGACGTGGTTTTGCACTGTGTGCCGGATGCTCACCAGGATCCCAAAGATCGCCAAGACCGTGAGACCCCAGCCGAACACCTGCGGCATCGCATCCAGATAATAGGGGATCGCCTCCAATACATACTGAGCCGGGGTCAGGTCCGTCATGCCTTCCTTTGAGATCTTCGTGGAGTAGATCATCCAGGGGCCCGCGAGCACCCCCACAGGCAGCGCGGCGCACCACCACGAGGGTGTCTTGATCAGCCGCCATTGACCCGTCAGCAGCGTGGCCATCGGCGGCAGTACACAGAGCAGCATGCCGGAACCCTTCGTCAAAATCGCCGCCGCCGCGATGCATCCCCACCACAGCGCTCTCTTGATCGTCGGCCCGCGCAGATAGCTGACCCATGCGAACACGGCCCAGAGACAAAGAACCGCGAGAAGCACGTCTGACATGATGTGCTGCACCAGTTTCAGCGCCAGAGGCAGCGCACAGCCCAGCATCGCCGCCACGGCTGCCAGCCAGGAAGGCAGGAACCGTCGTCCCAGCAGCCAGGTCTGTGCCGCCAGTACCGCCATCAAAAACGCCTGCAGCAAAAACAACACCTCGGGCGAATCACGAATCACCAGCACCGCACCCGCGACGAGGTAATAAAAGGGCGGAAAGTGCCCCAGCGCCACACGCGGATAGTGCTCATAATAGTCCCTGGCGAATTTCATGGGCATCTGGCCCAGGCCATCCACCAGATAGTCTCGGATCATGAGCGAGGTGACCGCATGCGCGGCCTCGTCCGGATCACCGCCGAGGTCAGACTGCAGCGCCCCCGTCTGGCTACAGAAGACCCACAGCGCCGCAAAGGTGGCGAGCAGGATCACCACAAAGATCGGCAGGTCGGAAGACCGGGAAACGGCCCGGGGGAGCACGGGGTCAGGCATGGTGGTGACACTTCAAGAACGCACCTAGCAAGTCAATGCATGAAACGGCAGACCGCCTAAAGAGGGCCAAAGAAAGATGGCGCGCGCGATGAAAGCGACTACTGACAGCCCCTGATGGCGGAAGCATCGAAACCTGTCTACCTCTCGAGCCTGCAAGTCTTTCGCGGACTCGCTGCGCTCGGGGTGCTGGTCTATCACGCTTGTCTTTTCACGGAGCGGAAGACCCAGCATGTGCTGCTCGGCGGGCTTTACCACTTCGGCGAGCTCGGTGTGGATTTCTTCTTCGTGCTCAGCGGCTTCATCATCACCTTCATCCATGGGGCGGAGCTGGGCAGGCCAGAGTTTGCGCCGCGTTATCTCTACCGCCGGTTCTTCCGGGTCTATCCGCTGCTGTTCATCCTCACCTCGCTGAAACTCGGTCTGGAGCTGGTCTCGTGGCAGAGGGGCGGAGTGGCTCCAGATGCCTCACGCATCCTCTCGTCCTACCTTTTGCTGCCGGCACCTGAGGGCATGATGCCCGTCATCACGGCTGCCTGGACGTTGATGCATGAGGCGCTGTTTTATGCCATGTTCCTGGTGGCGCTGATCCTTGGCCGTCGGCCGGCCCTGGTGCTTTTGAGTCTCTGGATGGCGGCCATCGCCCTGACCAACCTGCTCGGCGCCAAGCTCAACGATCTGCCGCGTCTGATCTGTGATGCTCATAATGTGGAGTTCGTCTTTGGCATCGTGGCCTGTGCCTGTTTCCAGAGGCGGCATGCGTGGCGTTGGTCGCCGCCCGGACTCTTCGTAGCCGCGCTTGTCTTCCTGGGCCTGGGTGCGTGGGCCTATGATCCGGTCCAGGGCATGGACCAGTCCCTCAAGGTGCGCCTGCTGCTCGGAGCCGCTTTTGCCCTCATCATCCTGGCCGCAGGCGTGTGGGAGCAGGGGCTCAAATCCCAACCCTGGTCTAAATGGGTCTGCTGGCTCGGAGATGCCTCGTATTCCATCTACCTCGGCCACTCCATGATCCTGCTGGCTCTCATCAGCGCTGGCTCGCGACTTGCCCCGGACAGCCTCGCCATGCGCTATGCGGTGGCGGGAGGAGCCTGTCTGGCCGCTTTGGTGGCTTGCGGCCTTCTCTGGAGGATGGTGGAGCGCCCGCTTTTAAGGTGGTCACGCCGCTGGCAGGGGTGACATTTCCCGCGAAGCCTCTTGCCAAGAAAGCCACGCGCTCCATCATCGTTCAGATTTTTCTGAACGATGCCCAAGGCCGCTCCCAGCCCAAGCTCCGACCTCCCTTCACCCGCCTCCTGGGAGCGGGAAGTGCGGCGTTTTGTTGATGCAGGGGGTAATACCACCCATGCTTTTGGCCTCGGAAAACTCATCGGGCGCATGTTTGCCCTGCTCTATCTCCAGCCGGGACCGCTGAGCCTCGAAGAAATTGCCGCCCGGCTGGACATCAGCAAGGCCAGCGCCAGCACCACCATCCGCCAGCTCGAAGAGTGGCATGCCGTGTGCCACCGCCCGGTCGAAGGAGACCGCCGTGACTACTACGAGGCCGAGACCGATTTCCGTGTGATCGTGAAGCAGGGGCTGCTGCCCGGCATCCGCCAAAAGCTCGGCTCCGCAGGCACGCAGATCGCCCGGACCCTGGATGCGGAGGTAACGGACTCCGGCCAGCACGCGGCCTCCTACAATCCTCAGGAGATCAAAATCATCCGCAAGCGCCTCAAGGCTGCGCGGGATCTCCACGCCAAGCTGGATGGCATCCTTTCCAGTCGTCTTTTGGAACACTTCCTCTGACGGTTCGTTTCCGCCACTCCCATGAGCGGCACCTCCAACACCCCATCTTCTGATTCAGGTCCCGCCGCCTCGGCCACGACCAAGGGCGGCAGCTTGCCCGAATCTGCCAATATCACCTGGACTTACACCCGAGTGACCGATGCCATGCGCTGTGAGCGTCTCGGTCAACGCGGTGCCGTGATCTGGCTGACCGGTCTCTCCGGCTCTGGCAAATCCACCATGGCCGTGGGTCTGGATGCGCATCTCTACGGCGCTGGGAAGCCTTCCTTCATTTTGGATGGTGACAACCTCCGCCACGGGCTCTGCAGTGACCTCGGCTTCAGCTCCGAGGACCGGCATGAAAACATCCGCCGCACGGGCGAGGTAGCCAAGCTCATGGCACAGAGCGGCATCATCGTCATCTGCTCCCTCATCTCTCCCTTTGATGCCGATCGTCAAAAAGTGCGCGAGTCGTGCGCGCGTGATGCCGTGCCTTTCGCTGAGGTCTTCATCGCCGCTTCGCTGAATGTCTGCGAGCAGCGTGACCCCAAGGGCCTCTATGCCAAGGCCCGCAGCGGAGCCATCAAAGGCTTTACCGGTATTGATTCACCTTATGAGCCGCCGCAAGCCGCCGAGGTCATTCTGCAAACAGGCGTGCACAACCCTGAAGCCTGCATTCAGCAGCTCGTGGCGCATGTGCTGGCGCTCACCTCGCTGAAGGCTTGAACTAAAAATGGAAAACGAAATCATCATCCGCGCAGGGCGCAGTGAGACTGGCTACTGGCGGGACGTCTGGCGCTACCGCGAGCTCTTTGGCTTCCTGGCCTGGCGTGACATCATCGTCCGCTACAAGCAGACCGTCGCTGGCTCCGCCTGGGCACTTTTGCGACCGCTGCTCACCACCCTGGTCTTCACGGTGCTCTTTGGCCGCATGGGCAAGTTCCCCTCGGATGGCGTGCCCTATCCCGTCCTGGTGCTCGCCGGCATGCTGCCCTGGCAGTTTTTCAGCAATGCGATCTCGGCCTCCACGCACAGTCTGGTGAACAATAACAGCCTGATCTCCAAGGTTTACTTCCCGCGCCTGCTCATTCCAGCGAGCACGTTTGGAGTGGCCCTCGTGGACTTCGCCATCACGCTGGTGATCCTCGCGGGCATGATGGCCTGGTATCAGGTGATGCCCACGTGGCGTCTGCTTTGCCTGCCGCTCTTCACCTTGCTTGCCATCGCCGCCGCCCTTGGGCCCGGTTTGCTTATCAGCGCGCTCATGGTCGAGTACCGTGACTTCAAGCACATCGTGCCCTTCCTGGTGCAGTTCGGCACCTATGTGAGCCCGGTCGGCTTCAGCACCAGCGCTGTTCCAGAACAGTGGCGTCTGCTTTATGCCTGCAATCCCGTCGTCGGCGTGATCGAAGGCTTCCGCTGGTGCATCTACGGCGGCCTAACGCAAAGTACGCAAACGACCTCCAGCCTGCCCATGGAGGGCTTCCTCATTTCCTGCGGCATCGTGACCTTCCTGCTCATCCTCGGCGTGTGGTATTTCCGCCGCACGGAGAAAACCTTTGCCGACCTCATCTGACAGACATGGCATCTGACACAGTCATCCACGTCGAACACCTCGCGAAGCGCTACCTGATCCAGCATCAGGCCGCCGGCGCCAAGAAAGGCACGGGCAAGATGCTCAGCGAGCGTGTCCAAGCCTCGGCCAAAGGCATCTTCGGCGGCTTCTTTGGCCGCAAGGATATCGAAACCGGCAAGTCCACGACTGAGGAGTTCTGGGCGCTCAAAGACGTTTCCTTCGAAGTGAAGCGCGGTGAGGTGCTCGGCATCGTCGGCCGCAATGGAGCCGGCAAGAGCACGCTGCTCAAACTGCTCAGCCGTATCACGGATCCCACCCGTGGCGAGATCCGCATCAAGGGTCGCGTGGCCAGCCTTCTCGAGGTCGGCACAGGTTTCCATCCGGAGCTCACGGGCCGCGAAAACGTCTTCCTGAACGGCGCCATCCTTGGCATGAGCCGCGAGCAGATCCGCGCGAAGTTTGACGAGATCGTCGCCTTTGCCGAGATCGAGAAGTTCCTCGACACACCGGTGAAGTACTACAGCAGCGGCATGTATGTGCGCCTGGCCTTCGCCGTCGCCGCGCATCTCGAGCCGGACATCCTCATCGTGGATGAAGTGCTCGCCGTCGGTGACATGGCCTTCCAGAAAAAGTGTCTCGCCAGCATGGAGGCGACCACGCAGCAAGGCCGCACCGTGCTGCTCGTCAGTCATAACATGCCCACCGTGCTCAGCCTGTGCACGCGAGCCGTGCTGCTCAGCGGTGGCGTGGTGGCTTCCGAAGGTCCGCCTGCGAAGGTGCTGGACGTGTATCAAAACAATCTGCGCTCCGGCCTGGCCGCTGCCAGCATCCAGGGCAAGCGCTGCCGCATCCTGCGCGCCTGGCTGGGCAATGAAGACAGCGATGGCGAACGTGCCGTCTCGATGAGCGAGGATTTCCGTCTTCGCTTCGAATACGAGGTCCATCATCCTGATCCCTGTGTGTATGTGCCCTTTGTGCAGGTTTGCACCGAGGAAGGTCAGGTGGTGTTTCATGTGAATGCCGAGCGCCTGCCTGCCGAGGGCCCGGGCAAATGGCACGCCGCCTGCACCGTGCCCGCCTGGCTGCTGAATGCCGGCAACTACCACGCTCATGTCTACGTCGTGGCTTTCCCCACGACTGGCTATGAATTGTGGGCGGAAGAGCAGATGGCCGTCACCTTCACGGTCACCGAGGACACGCCGCATCCAGCGCGCTACACCTTTGGCGGCATGTATCCCGGAATCGTCCGGCCGCGTCTCGCCTGGGACGTGAAGCGTCTTTCCTAACCTTTTCGTTAGTCATGTTTCATCTCCGCTCACGGCTGCGCAACCTCCTGCTGAAACTCGCAGGTGAAGACCCTGCCGAGCTGCGTCGTCATCGCAGCTGGGGCAAGCCTTCCTTCGAAGGAGATGCCCTGCGCAGCTATGACAAGAACGTCTCATGGATGCAGGAACCCAAGTTCCGCCAGGCTTATGAGGCGGGCTTTGGTTCTGGTCATAAGTTCGACTATGATAGCAGCCTGCGTCTGGAATGGCGCGTGCATGTGGCTCTCTGGGCCGCTGGGCAGGCGCTGCATCATGAGGGCGACTTCGTGGAGTGCGGTGTGAACACCGGCATCCTCTCTCTGGCCATCTGCCGCTATCATGACTTCGGCAAGCAGGCGCGCTCGTTCTATCTCTTCGATACCTACAACGGCATCCCGGAGTCGCAGATGTCCTCCACGGAACGCGGACATCGCATCAAGGAAAACTCCGCCTTCTATGAGGAGTGCTATGAGCTCGCGGTGAGGAACTTCGCCCCATGGCCTAACACCAAGCTCGTGCGCGGCTTGGTGCCGGAATCACTGCACACCGTCAGCATCGAGAAGATCGCGTATCTCTCGCTCGACATGAACATCGCTGCCCCTGAGCGCGCGGCGTTGGAGCACTTCTGGCCGAAGCTGGTCAGCGGTGGAGTCATCGTGCTCGATGACTATGGCTGGGCTGCTCACGTGGAGCAGAAGGCCACCATCGACGATTTCGCCGCGGCGCGTGGCATCCAAGTTTGCTGTCTGCCCACCGGGCAGGGCCTCATCATCAAACCCTGAACCTCACTCATGAAAGTCGTCATCCTCTGCGGCGGTCTCGGCACGCGCTTGCGCGAAGAAACGGAGTTCCGTCCGAAGCCCATGGTTCCCGTGGGCGGGCGCCCCATCCTCTGGCACATCATGAAGACCTATGCCGCTCATGGGCATAAGGATTTCATCCTCTGCCTGGGTTACAAGGGCGAGGTCATCAAGGACTACTTCCGCAACTACAACTGGAACACGAGCGACATCACCCTGAAGCTCGGCGCGAATCCGCAGATCCAGTATCACAGCACTCATGATGAAGAGGACTGGACGGTGACGATGATTGATACGGGCGAGAAGACCCTCACCGGCGGCCGTGTCAAACGCGTGCTGCGCTTCATCGAGGATGACAATTTCCTGCTCACCTATGGCGATGGCCTGACCGACAGTGACATCAATGGCTCCATTGCCCTGCATCAAAGTCAGGGCGCGCTGCTGACCATGACCGCGGTGCGTCCGGGCGGTCGCTTCGGCGAGCTCGACATCGAGGGCGATACCATCACCTCCTTCAATGAGAAGCCTGAGCAGGAGTCGGCCTTCATCAACGGTGGCTACATGGTGGTGAACAAGGCGATTGATAACTACCTCACGGACGACACCACCACCCTCGAGCGCGAACCGATGGAGCGCCTCGCTGATGAAGGCCAGCTCCGTGCCTGGAAGCATCAGGGCTTCTGGCAGTGCATGGACAACATCCGCGAGATGGAAATGCTGAACCAAATGTGGAGCAGCGGCAAGGCACCTTGGAAAATCTGGTAATGCTCTTCAACGGTTACTACCGCGGTAAACGCGTCCTTGTCACCGGCCACACCGGTTTCAAAGGCGCGTGGCTCAGTGCCTGGCTGCATCAGCTCGGTGCGCTGGTCAGCGGCCTTTCGCTGCCTCCAGATGGATCTTCGTCTATCTACAACCTTCTGCCTGACGGCACCTTCGAGCAAGAGCATCTCATCGATGTTCGGGATGCCGCAGAAGTGCGTCGAGCCATCGCTGAGGTGCAGCCGGATTTCATCTTCCATCTCGCCGCGCAGCCACTGGTGCGTTTGTCGTATCAGCAGCCGCTGGAGACGGTGAGCACGAACATCATGGGCACGCTGCATGTGCTGGAAGCCGTGCGTCATGAGTGCCCGCAGGCCCACACGCTGGTCATCACCTCGGACAAGTGCTACGAAAATCAGAACTGGCATCACGGCTATCGTGAAACCGACCCTATGGGTGGTCACGATCCTTACTCGATGAGCAAGGGTGCCTGTGAGCTCGCTGTGTCTTCCTGGCGGCGCTCTTTCTTCCTCACGAATCCGAACGCAGGTCGCCTCGTCACCGCTCGTGCCGGCAATGTGATCGGTGGTGGTGACTTCTGCGCGGACCGCATCGTGCCTGATTGCGTGCGAGCTTTGTCAGCAGGCAAGCCCATCCTCGTGCGCAATCCGCATGCCACGCGCCCCTGGCAGCATGTGCTGGATTGTCTGAGTGGCTATCTCGCTCTCGGTGCGCGCATGGCCACGGCCGAGAAGTGGAACGAGTGGAGTTTTAATTTTGGCCCTACCGCTGCCTCAAACCAGCCCGTGCGTGCCTTGGTCAGCGAGATCTTGAAACACTGGAACGGCACCTGGGAGGATCTCTCGGAGTCCAAGGCGCCGCATGAGGCTTCGCTGCTGCATCTCAGCACCGACAAGGCCGCCTTTTTGTTAGGCTGGCAGCCTGTCTGGCACTTTGCCGACACTATTCGCGAAACTATGCAGTGGTACAAAGCGCAGCATGAAGGCCAGGACATGGCCGCCTACACGCAAAATCAGATCCGGGCGTTCAGCGCCCTTCGTCACGGATGACCATCACTCCTCTGCCCTTGGCTGGTGCCTACGAGATCACGCTCGCTCCGCGTGGTGATCATCGCGGCTACTTCATGCGCACCTGGTGCCGCGATACCTTCGCCGCTCATGGTCTGGTGAATGACTGGGTGCAGACGAATGAGAGCCTGAGCAATGAAGTGGGCACCGTGCGCGGCCTGCACTTCCAACGCCCGCCCCATGGCGAGACCAAGTTCGTGCAGTGTGTCACCGGCAGTGTGCTGGATGTCATCGTCGATCTCCGTGAGGGCTCGGCCACTTATGGCCAGCACTACGCGGCGGAGCTTTCCGGCGAGAACCACAAGTGCCTCTACATCCCGAAAGGCTTCGCCCATGGCTTCTGCGTGCTTCGCGCTCCTGCCATCATCCGCTACATGGTGGACCATGTGTACAGTCCACAGTCCGAAGACGGTCTGCTTTGGAATGACCCTGCTCTAGGCATCCCATGGCCGGTGACGGAAGAGACCGCCATCACCTCGGGCAAGGATGCGCAGTGGAAGCCGCTCGCCGAGACCGAGCCTGTTCGTCTTTGATCTGAATGGACCTGAATCGCATGTCTCGCGTCTTCATCACCGGTGCCAGCGGCTACATCGGCAGTGCCGTGGCCCAGCACCTCGCGGCGCAAGGGATGAAGGTCTATGCCGGCATGCGCCAGCAGCATGTGCAGGATGGTGTCAGTCTCCCTGGCTGTGAGATCACCGAATGTGATGTGCTCTCGCCGCCTGATTCATTGCCAGACTGCGATGCGCTCATCCACTGCGCCACGGCGAATGACATCGTCTCACGCGACTTCCGCGCCGGTGTGGACCTTTCTGTGAATGGCACGCGCAGCATCCTGGAACTCGCCAAAAAGGCCGGGGTGAAGAAAGTGATCTTCATGTCCACCGTGCAGGTGAACGGCACTGAGCTGAGAGGTCACTACGACGAGTCCACGCCACCGGTGTGCGAAACTCCGTATGCCTTGAATCATCTGCTCGGTGAGGAGCTTTGCCGCATGACTGCGCGCTCCTGGCAGGGAGTCGATATCGCGCTTGTGCGTCCCGCGAATGTCTACGGCGTTCCCTCCATCGGCACCGTGGAACGCTCCACGCTGGTGCCCATGTGTTTTGTGAGACAAGCGCTTGCTGACGGCCGACTGACGTTGCGCTCTTCAGGACTGCAAAAGCGCAACTTCATCAGCACGCATGAGCTGGCTTTGGCCTGTGAGCATTTGCTCGGACAATCGCACCAGGGAGCCCGCATCGTGCTGGCTGCTTCCGCCTGGCATGCCTCCATTCGCGAGATCGCTGAACTGACCGCTGCCGTGCACGCCGAGGTCACGGGAAGCGAACTTGTGCTCGAATTTCTCGGTAACGAGCCTGCGGAGAGCAACGAGTTCCGCCTCGAGTCCGCTCACCTGCCACACTTCCTCACCCCAGAGGAATCACGAGTCCGCATGACCGATGTCATCCGCGGCCTCTACACGCATTTTCGAAACTAACCAACGATACAACCGCCACCCCCTGACCCACATGTCCAACGCTGATCCCGTCCGTGAATTCCTCGAAGAGCGTGCCGCCGCCATCACCGCCATGGGTGCGGATGACGACCTGCGCAAAAAGTCCATCGACTGGATGCTGCATGCCGACCAGTACAAGTACACCTACAACTTCAGCTGGATGGGCCGCCCCATCATCAAGTTCCCTTCCGACATCGTGATCCAGCAGGAGATCATGTGGAAGCTGAAGCCTGATCTCGTGATCGAGACCGGCATCGCTCATGGTGGCTCGATCATCTTCACCGCCTCCATGATGGAGATGATGGGCATCGAAGGTGGTGAAGTCGTGGGCCTGGACATCGACATCCGTCCACACAACCGCAAGCTCATCGAGGATCATCCGATGATGAAGCGCATCACCATGTATGAAGGCAGCTCCACGGCTCCCGACATTGTCGAAAAGGTGCGCAAGCATGCTGAAGGCAAGAAGTGCGTCATGGTGGTGCTCGATTCCCTGCACAGCCACGCTCACGTCTATGATGAGCTGAAGGCCTATGCGGAAATGGTCACAGTCGGTTCCTACTGCGTGCTTCCGGACACCTTCATCGAGTTCTTCCCTAAAGGCTACTACTCCGACACCCGCCCCTGGGATGTGGGTGACAATCCTTACACCGCGATGAAGCAGTATCTGAGCGAGACGGATCTCTTCGAGACCGATCTCAGCCTCAGCCACAAGGCCATGATCACCGAGACTATCGATGGTTATCTTCTTCGCGTGAAGTGAGTGGAGTTTGTTTCGTCTGATCTAATGAGCACAACTGCCACGGAAGCTCTCACTCTGGGAGAAGGTGTGTACATCAGTCCTGATGCGCGCATTCATCCCTCCTCCCGTGGCTCGCGCATCATCATCGGCGCCCACACGCAGATCTATGATTTTGTCTGCATCCGCGCGGTGGGCGGCAGCGGTGACATCCGCATGGGTGAGCACTGCTACATCAACCCAAGCTGCGTGCTCTACTCCGGCAATGGCATCACCATGGGCGACTATGTGCTGCTCGCTCCCGGTGTGATGCTGATGCCGACGAATCACGCCTTCCCGAGCCGTGACATCCCCATCCGTCATCAAGGCTTCCTGCCAAGCAAAGGTGGCATCACCATCGAGGATGATGTCTGGCTCGGTGCCAACGCCGTGGTGCTGGATGGCGTCCACATCGGTCGTGGAGCCATCATTGCCGCAGGCAGTGTTGTCATCGCGGATGTGCCTGCCTATGAAATCTGGGGCGGCACCCCGGCCAAGAAAATCAAAGACCGCGACTGATCCGCAGTGCTCCCCTTTACGTCCCGCATGAGTCAGGCTCTCCCGAAGATCACCGTCGTCGTCCCCACCCGGCAGCGTGCCCATACCCTGGGCGATACGCTGCGCAGTTGTGTGGAGCAGCCCGAGCATGAGGGATACCAGATCCTCGTCTCCGACAACCAAAGCACTGACGGCACCCGCGAGCTTGTGGAGGCCCTCAACGACCCGCGCATCCGCTATGTGCGCACGCCAGACTTCTTCTCCATGGAGATGAGCTGGGACTTCGCGCTCAGTCATGTGGAGAGCGGCTATGTGGTCTACATGGGGGCCGATGATGCGCTCTTCCCCGGCGCGATCACCATGCTGCAAAAGGTGATCCAGGAAACCGGTGCCGAAGCCGTGCGCCCGCTTTCCGCCGACTATGACTGGGACAACTTCCCGGTCGACAACACGCATCAGATCGCCCGTGATTACAGCATCGCACCGCTGAAGATTACTTGGGTCAATTCAGCGGAGTCACTCCAGCACATCGCGAACAACTTGCTCGCTCATCAGCAGGTGATCAGCGAGCTCATGCCAAACGTTTACCATGGCTGCGTGCACGTGGATGCGCTGCGCCGTCATGCGAAAGGCAACCACGTCTTCCAGTCGAAGATCCCTGACTTCTGGTCAGCGATCTGGGTGGCTGCCTCGATCGAAAAATACGTGCTGATCAATCGTCCCGCCACACTCATCGCCCGCTCCTGCAGCAGCAATGCAGTGAAGCAGTGGTATGGCGACACCAAGGGCGATTCCGAGTCCCGTCACTTTTGGGAGCAGGTGGATCACCCTTATGAGCCTGAACTGGTCAAAGACTCTGCCGATCCTGACATCACCCCTGCTCTTCCGCTGCTCATCGCCGATCAATATCTGAAGGTGAAGAAGCTCGGCCTGCCGATCCCGGAGATTTCGATGCCCGCCTTGCTGAAGGCCATCGTCAAAGGTGCAGGCCGCTGGGCGGATCAGCGCAACTACGACTCCGCCATCCGCACGGCGCGCAACTTTGCTTCCATCCAAGGACTGGAAAAAGAGGCCGAGGAGCTGATTCGCGCGACTCCCTGCCGTCCGCGTGTCACGCGCCGTCCAACGACCTATTTTGATACGGCGAGGCAGATGTATCGCGTGATTGATTTGAAGTCCCTCGGTGCAACTGGCGGCTTCTCCGCCACGGTCATCCTCACAAGCTTGAAGAAGATCCACGAGGAGCAACGCGAGATCCGTGCCCGCCTCGGTTTGCCGGATCGCCCCGTCGCCCCGAAAAGTCTGGATGAATGTCTGTGGTCGCTGCTGGCCATGACCGCAGCACCCCATCTCTCCGGCACGGCCTGCCTGGATGTGACCACGGCCGGTGATGCCACGCGCCAGCGCCTGCTCAGCCCGCCAAGTCGTGTCACAAAGTTAGTTAGCTCACCCGCTGAAGCTGGCGGTGCGCCCGTGGCACTCCTTGCCATCAACGAGGCCGATCTCTCTTCTGCTGCCGACTGTGCCTCGGTCTTCCTGCTTGCTTCTGCCGATGCTGACACCTCCAAGCCGCCTGCTCCGGGCCTTCAGCTTGCTGCCACGCTGCCTGTCATGGTCGTCGCGGAAGAGCAGATGCTAATCGCGCTGCATCGTTGGGAGCAGCGTCTGCCTGGCACAGGTTTGAAGCGCCGTGCGTTGGATTCGCTTCTGCGACCCATCAAAGCCGTTCTGTCCCGACACCTTCATCACGAGCGCGACCACCTCTGGCATTCTGGCTGGGTGGTTCAGCACTGGACCCGACCATGAGTTCCCCCACCACTCCAGCTCCCATTTCATGGCGCCGCCGCCGTGCGCGCTTTTTTGACTATCGGCAGATCGTGCCGCTGTCCCAGGCGCTGAAGCTCGCGTTTGGAAATTTTGACACGCGTGAGGAGATGGAGGTTGATGTGAAAGCACTGCGCCGTCGTGTGCGCCTGCGTCCCGGCACCTCAGACACCATGGTGCTGCGGAAGATCTTTGTGGATGACGAGTATCGTCCACCTTTCCCGTTGCAGCCGAAGACGATTGTGGATGCTGGCGCTTACATCGGCCTCTCCGCGCTTGGGTTTCATCGTCGCTATCCTGAGGCTGTGATTCATGCCATCGAGCCTGATGCGCGTAACTTTGCCCTGCTGCAAAAGAACTGTGCAGGCATCCCGCAGATCAACCTGCATCACGCTGCGCTCTGGCCGAAGCCGGGCTTCCTTCAGTTGAAGAATCCAGATGACGAGCCCTGGTCGCAGTCCTGCCAGGAAGCCAGCGCTGGTGTGCCTGCATTGAATGTCGAGGCCATGCTCGAGAAGTGTGGTGGCAGCATCGACCTGCTTAAAATTGATATCGAGGGCGCTGAAAAGGTACTCTTCGAAAGCGAGCCGCATCGCTGGCTGCCGAAGGTCAAGGCGCTCGCCATTGAGCTGCATGACCGCACCGACCCCGGTTGCTCGCAGGCCTTCTTCCGCGCCATCATCGACTACCCGTTCTGGCACGACATGCGTGGCGAGAACGTCTTCATCCTTTTCAATCCGTAAACGCAGCGGTCTCTCTCCTATCTCCCATGTCTGACTCCACGCCTGACACTCCCGTCCCGCTCTGGGGCCTCGCCGCCATCGAGGCCAAGCGCCAGGACATCCTCCGCAGCGCCGAGGAAGGCGCCGCGCTCCGTGATGAGCACATCAGCAAAAACGAGCACTTCTACAGCCTCGTCGGCAGTGAGCTGAAGACGCTCATCGGCGATGCAGGTCGTCTACTGTTCATCCGCTGCCAGACCGGCAAGCTCATCGAGTATGTGCAGGCTAGCAGCGTCACCGCTGTGGACGTGAGCCCGAAGATGATCGAGCTCGCGCGCAAAAAACATCCGAAGGCCAGCTTCCATGTGATGGACCCTGAGAAGCAGCTTCCTGAGGGTCCCTACGACACCGTGCTCATTCAGGACACGACGGACATGGTGGACATCCAGGCCATGCTGGAACGCGTGCGCGCCGTGAGCCTGCCTCACACACGCATCATCATCTACACCTACAATCACCTGTGGGAGCCGCTGGTGAGCATGGCGGAGAAGTCGAACCTCAAGACACCGAAGGTCGAGCCTAACTGGTTGTCTGTCCGTGACTATGAAGGCCTGCTGAATCTCTCGGGTCTCGAGATGCTGCGCGTCTCTCGCCGCGTGCTCATGCCCTTTGGCATCCCACTGCTCGCGCCGTTGATCAATAACTTCCTCGCCTGGATGCCAGGCCTTGAGAAATTGAACCTCTGCCACTTCATCATCGCCCGGCCCGCGCCTCAGCCGCGCCCGGCTTCCGATCTAAAAATCTCCGTCATCATCCCCTGCAAGGATGAAAAGGGCAATGTTCGCTGTGCCGTCGAGCGCATGCCGGAACTTGGCCGCGAAACCGAGATCATCTTCAGCGATGACAAGTCCACTGACGGCACCGCCGATGAAGTGCGCCTGATGCAGCAGGAGTTTCCGCACAAGAACATCCGTCTCGTCGCAGGTCCCGCCATCTCGAAGTCACGCAACGTCTGGACGGGCTTCGGTGCCGCGACGGGTGACATCCTGCTCATCCTCGATGCTGACCTCACGGTGATGCCTGAGGAACTCCCGCGCTTCATCGAAGCCATCACCTCCGGCAAAGGTGAGTTCATCAATGGCTCCCGTCTTGTTTATCCAATGCAGGGCCAGGCGATGAAGTTCGCGAACATGCTGGGCAACAAAGGCTTTGCCACACTCTTCTCCTACCTGCTCGGCAGTCCTGTGCGCGACACGCTCTGCGGCACGAAGGTGCTCTGGCGTCGCGACTGGGAAAAGGTTCGCCAGATGATCGATACGTGGGGTGCTGAAGATCGCTGGGGTGACTATGAGCTGCTCTTCGGCGCGGCCCGTCTGAACCTCCGCATCGTGGATATGCCCGTGCACTATCAGGAGCGCATTTATGGCGACACCAAGATGACCCGTGTCTTCAAAAACGGACTCATCATGCTGCGCTTCTGCTGGGCTGCTTTCCTGAAGCTCAAGCTACCGCAAAAGTAAGTTCAAGGTTCGTTTCTTTCACTGATGGACATCGCCCAGCACGATCTCGAGATTCACGAGAACCGCCGTCATTGGGAGCGCAAGCCTGCGCTTCAGGCGGTGTATCGTGAGTTCTATCGAAACATCGCCCGCTGGATCAATCCACAGATCGAAGGCGCCATCCTGGAGCTGGGTTCCGGCATGGGCAATATCAAGGAAGTCATCCCGACTTGCCTAACATCGGATTTGTTTCCGAATCCCTGGCTGGACCGCGTGGAGAATGCCTATGCGCTGAACTGGCCGGAGGCTTCCATCAGCCACCTCATCCTCTTTGATGTCTTCCATCACCTCGAGCATCCCGGCACCGCCTTGAGCGAGATGGCCCGCGTGGTGAAGACCGGAGGTCGCTTGATTCTCTTCGAGCCCGGCATGGGCTATCTGCCACGCCTTGTGATGCGTCTGTTTCATCACGAGCCGCTGGGCTTTGGCGAGCCAGTGCAGTGGGATGCCCCCGCAGGATTCAATCCGCAGGAGCAAGCCTACTATGCCGCGCAGGGAAATAGCTGGCGCGTGTATGTGGATCGTGAGTTCGGCGGCAATGAAGCGCAGTGGAAGGTCGTGGATGTGTCACCCCAGCCCGCGTGGAGCTGGCTCATGTGTGGTGGTCTGCGCGGTCCGCAGCTTTATCCTGATGCGGCGTTGCCGCTGATCCAGCGCGCGGAAAAACTCCTGTCTGTGCTGCCCGCCTTGTTTGCGGCACGTCTGCTCGTCGTCCTGGAAAGGAAAGACACTTCATCGTGACGAAGTCTCTCAATCTCGGCACACGCTGGCAGGCATGGTTGCTCCTTCTGCTGGCGGCGTTTGTCGTGACTCCGTTTGTGGCTCTGTGCTTTTACGCGCATCCCTCGGCGGATGACTGGTACATGGCAGCCACCGGTCGTGAGAAGGGCCTCATCGGCGTCAGCGTGTTTTGGTATCAGAACATGTCCGGCCGGCTTGTGCAGCAGGGCATCGCCAGCTTGCATCCAGTGCGTCTGGGCATCACCGCCTATCAGGTTTGGTGCCTCGCTTGGATCGTGGGCTTGGGCCTTGGGTTCCATGCGGCGGTGAAAAGCTGGTTCTCCGACCTTGGCAAAGGTCCGCGCCTCGTGATCACGGTCTCTGCCTTGATGCTGGCTCTCTGGTCCATGCGCAGTCCGGCACAGGGTCTCTACTGGGTGAATGGTGGCGACACCTACCTGCTGCCCGCCATCCTTCAATTGTCCATTCTTTCTTTGTTAGGCCGCTCGGATAGCCCCAAAGTCTTTACCCATGCTCTTGCGGCATTCCTGGCACTCGCCGCATCCTTGTGCAGCGAGCTCGCCATGGCGCTGCAGATGCTCTGCTTCATTCTTTATGCGGGCTATTCATGGTTTACGACCCGCCGCGTGCCGCGTCTGGTCTTCACGCTGATGGCTGGCACGCTTGTGGCAGCGCTGATCATCTTCCTCTCACCCGGGGTGCCGCTGCGCATGGCCTCGTATGCGAATGATGTGCGAGGTCATCCGGTGCCTGCCTTGATCCAGGCCGCGAAGCTGGCCGTCGTGAACTTTGGAGCCTGGGTCACCTTCACTCCCTTCTTCCTGGTTTCCCTGCTGCTGCTGACCTGGTGGCCGGTGCGTGAGATGACGGCACGAAATGCTTTCGCGCTCATTGTGTTCGCCATCCTCATGATTATCGGCACCACCTGGGGCGGCCTCTTCATTGGCTCTTGGGCCACAGGCCAGCGACTGCCTCCCCGCGCGGTCAATCTGCTCGGCTTATTCTTTGTCGTCGAATGGGCCGTGCTGCTCTCCGGTGTGGCCGCGTGGATTCGTGCCGTGGGTTGGTCAAAGCCTTCGCTGACTCCTGCAGCCTTCCTCATCGTGTTCCTGGGTGTGGCCGCGACTCTACGTGCTCCTGGCAATGTGAAGAGTGCGTGGCGAGATCTGCTCAAGGGCGACGCGAAGAAGTTTCACCTCGAATGTGAAGCACGCTATGCGCTTATCACGGAATCCAAGGCCGATGAAGTCACCGTGCCTCCGCTGCGCGTGAAACCTGCCACGCTCTTCTTCAACGATCTGAAACCTGACGCGACGGACTGGCGCAATGCCGGCATGGCCGAGTTTTACCAGAAGAAGGCCATCCACCTCTCTGAATGATGGATAAAGTCACGTGGTTGATGCCCATCCTGAATGGGATGCCCTATTTGCCAGAGGCGCTGGAGTCACTGCGCACACAGACCTATGGCAAAGCTGAGGTGCTCGTGTGGGACAATGGCAGCACCGATGGCACGCTGGAGGTGCTGGACCAGTGGATCCCGCACAAAATTCCTGGACGTGTTTATCGTGACCGGCCGCTTTCGTTAGGCCTGTCGTTGCGTGCTCTGGTGGAAGAAGCCAAGACACCGCTCTGTGCGCGTATGGACGCGGATGACATCTCTCTCCCGACACGTCTTGAGCGCCAGGTCGCGCATCTTGAAGCACATCCGGACATCGTCGCGAACTGCACGGACTACATTCGTGTGGATGAGAAGCTGAAACCTGCGCTGGGCTATCCTTGGTTCCCGCGAACTTACACGGACATCCTGCACGGGCTGCTCTTTGCCTGCCGTTACTCGCACCCAACGGTGATCTTTCGTCGGGACAAGGTGCTTGAGGTCGGCAACTTCCGTGACAACAGCGTGGCCGAGGCGCCTTACTGGCCTGAGGACTACGACCTCTGGCAGCGCCTCTTCGCCAAGCACAAGGGCGTGATGCTCGCGGACCGCTTGCTGCTCTATCGTCATCAGTCGAACTCACTCAGCCAGAATGAGATGCGCTTGAAGCGCAATCGTGAAGGCCGCGCACGTGTCTTCACCGCCAATGCTGCCGAGTTCGCCGGCATTGATCAACCAGCCGTGGCACGCAAACTTTACCTCAAGGAACTGCGCGTGGCCTTGCCTGTGCTGCACCAGATCGCCACGCACATGACGAAGCTCGATGGCGTGCCCGCGAGCCGTCGCTGGCGCATGCGCTCGTTTCAAGACAGTGCGGTGAATCTTTCCTCGCCATCTGATCTCGTCACCCGTGCCTGGGTGAAGGCGCTTCGTCGCCTCCCGGCCATTCAATCCAGTCCGCTATGAATCCAGAGAACTCCTCCATCAGCAGCTCCAATCGAGATGCCTTCAACGACAGCGGTGTCGTCACCTACTACAAGGAGTACTCCCGCATCCAGGCTCCGGAGAAGGTGATCTTTGCCGAGCTGGATCCCAAGCTGCTAAACCTGCGTGTGATCGATATTGGCATCGGCGGTGGCCGCACGACGGCGCTACTGGCACCCAAGGCGAAGCATTACGTCGGCATCGACTACGCGCAGGAGATGGTGGACGTGGCCAAACAAAGGTTTCCGAATCACGACATCCGCTGGGGTGATGCGACGAACCTGAGCGACTACGCGGATGCGTCTTTCGATGTCACGCTGTTCAGCTTCAACGGCATTGACTGCATCGGTGCCAGCGAGCGTGAGAAGGCCTTGCAGGAAATGTTTCGCGTCACGGTGCCCGGTGGTCTGGTGATCTTCAGTGCGCATAACATCCTGGCGGTGCCGAACTTGAATCGAGTGCGCTTCCATCGTCATCCCTCCGTAGTGTGGCGTCGTATCCTACGGCGCATGAAGTTCAAAAAACTTCATGGCGATCTCATCGCGAATCCTGCGGGAGACATCGCCTTCGTGAAGGACGGCACGCATGACTTCGAGGTGGAGCTGGCCTATGCGCGTCCACTTTGGCAGCTCGCTGAAATCAAGAAGCAGGGTGTCACTTCCGTGCGGAGTTTTGCGCTGAGTGATGGTCATGAGTTGAGCGAGAAGGACCTCGCCACTGACACCAGCACGTGGATCTACTTCGTCTGTGTCAAAGCGTGATCTGCTGATGAGCCTGCGCACTGTCATCACCCATGATCTGGCCAGCCTGAAGAAGGACTGGCAGCGCCTATGGGCGCGCACACCGCACCCGCATCTGAGTCATGAGTGGCACACGGCCTGGCATGACCATCTGCGCCAGGGAGCCGAGGCGCATTTCGTGGTGGCCATGGATGGAGACACCGTGGTTGGGATTGCCCCGCTGGTGCTCAAGACGGAGGGCGCAGGCCCCAAGGGTCTCATCAAGCTGAGGCAGCTCACCTTTCATGGGGTGCACTTTGTGGATGAGATGGATTTCCTCACCGATGGCCGGCCGGAGACAGACCGCGCACTGAGCCAGGCGACTCTCGAAATGTCAGGTTGGGACGTCTGCGAACTCAGGCGCTTCCAGCGTGAGTCCACCGTTGCCACCACCCTTTGCTCCACTGCGGCCGAGAGGCATCTCGGCTGCCAGCTTTCCGGAATCGGCGTCAGTCCCTATCTGACGATCACTGGAGATTTTGACACCTACTATGCCAGCATCGGCAAAGAGTGGCGGACTCATGGGGAACGCAAGCGCCGCAAGATGGAGCGTGAGGCCGGTGGCTGCAGGCTGGAGATCGTCCGCCAGCCTAACCGTGAATTGTTTCACGCCCTGAAGAAGCTGGCCCAGGATCGTCGGGATGCCGGAGACACACGCCGCTGCCCGTTGCTGGAGCCTGCGCGCTTTGCTTTCCTGGAATCCTTGCTTCCCGTCTTCAATGAACGCGGCTGGTGGCGCATTGCGCTGCTGTATGCTGGGGATGCCATCACCGCGTATCAGATCTGCTTTGAGCTGAATCAGACCGCGTATTTGTGGAGCCTGGCTTATCATCCCGACTTTGAGATCTACTCACCTGGCAAGGTGCTGCTGCGTCTGCATCTGGAGGAATGCTTCAAGGAGGGCATGAAGGAGTTTGATTTCATGGCCGGGGACGAGTCCTACAAAGGCCACTGGACGAGCGCGGAACGCCAGCAGGTGGCCGTGCGCGTGACGCGGCCAGTTTGGAAAAATCGTCTGGCCAACCTTTGGAAGAAGCCCGCATGATGAACTGCCTGAAATCACTCTCCGGCCGTGCCTGTTTGAGGGCGCTGGGCTTTCGCGAGGCCTCGCTTCCTGGCTTGCAGGAGCTAGTGCGCGCAGCGCATGACAAAGACAGCTCCTTCGTCACCATCGCCGAAGTGCTGCATGGTGAGCTGCCGCCAGATCGTGTCTGTCTTCTGGTGACCTTCGACGGTGCACAGAAGAGTTTTGTTTCCTCGATCCAATGGCTGGTCGATCACGGTGTGCCCTGCTTGATTCACGTGAGCTCCAGCCAAATCGGCCAGGGAGAGAGCATGAGGGCGGAGGACATCACCACACTGGCGAAAAACCCCATCGTGAGCTTTGGCAATTTCACGCATAGCCAGCGAGCTTTGACGGACCTCAGTGATGAGGAGATCAGTCGTGAGATCACCCAGTGCCAGCAGGCATTGACTGAATGGACGGGCGCGACACCGGTCACGCTGGCCTATCCAAAAGGTCAGCATGATGAACGTGTGCGTCGTATCGCCACCGGTCTGGGTATCAAGGCAGCTTTCACGGAGCAGCGCGTGGATATCGCCGTGCCACTGAAACTCAAAGACGGCGCGCAGATGGAGATCGGGCGCTGGATGGACCCTCTCAAGGCATGATCGGGCGTGTCCTCAACTGGCTGAAGCGCCGCCGCCATGAGGCGGAGCAGGCGAAGCTGCTCGCTTGCGGTCCTTGTTTGAAGGTACTGCTGTTTCACGGCATCTACGATGACATGGCGGGACCCTGCCCGGGCGATGTTGAGCCCTCACTCATGGCCAGCTTGAGCTGGGTGGAGCAGTGTATCCTGGAAACTCAGAAGCAGGGTTTTACTTTCATTCATGCCAAGGAGCTGCCTGAAGCGCTGAAGAGCACTCGACGCGTGGCCCTCTTCACCCTGGATGATGGCTGCGCGAACAATCTGCTGCTGCGCCCTTTGCTGAATCGTCTGAAGGTGCCGTGTGTGCTCTTTGTCACCACCGATGCCCTGTTGCGCAAGCGCTGCTACTGGTGGGATGTGCTGGTCCGTGAGGCCGGCAACACTCCCGGCATTTCACAGAAGCGTCGTGCTTTGAAAAAGCTCAAGCCAGCGGAGATCGATGCGCAGCTTGTGGCTGAATATGGCGAGGCTGCTTTCACTCCACGCGGGGATCATGATCGGCCGATGACCGTGGAGGAACTGTGCGAGTTCGCCAGTGATCCGCTCATCACCATTGGCAATCACACGCATCGTCATGCCTTGCTGGATCAATTGACTGCGAGCGAGGTCAGGGAGGAGCTTTCCACCTGCGGTCAGGCGCTGCAGGAGATCCTGGGCACGCGCCCGGACATGCTGGGCTATCCGAACGGACGCTGGAGTCAGGAAACAGTGGCGGTCACGAAGCAGGCGGGCATCAAGCTCGCCTTCACGACGTCTCCTGCGCTGGCCCCTTTGCCGCTGGATCCTTCGCGCTGGCATTCGATCCCGCGTTTTCAGCCCATGCCGAAGTCATGAGTACGCCTGTCGTCTCCATCGTCATGCCCGCCTACAATGCGGAGAAGACGCTGAATGCCTCGATCGATTCGGCGCTCGCGCAGACGATGGCGGATTGGGAGCTGCTGCTTGTGGTGGACAGCAAGTCGAAGGACAGCACGCGTGCCTTGGCAGAGCAGGCCGCGGCCAAGGAACCGCGCATCCGCTTGATCGTGGACCTTCCGCAGGGTGGCTGTGTCTACAATCGCAACGAGGCCATCGCGCGAGCCACGGGCGAGTTCCTGGCCTTTCTCGACAGCGATGACCTGTGGATGCCGGACAAGCTCGACAAGCAGGTGCGTCACATGCGCGAGACTGGATGCAATATCAGTTATACCGGTTACAAGCAGATGGACTGGGAAGGTCATCCCACGGGCCAGGTCATCCAGCCGCCAGCGCGCCTGACCCATGCGCTGCTGCTGCATGACAACCTGCTCGGCTGCCTCACCGCCATGCTGCGCCGCTCCAAGCATGGAGACATCCGTTTCGTGGAGCATCTGCATGAGGACTACATTCTCTGGCTGAAGCTTCTGCGGCATGAGGATGCGCTCGGTCTGCCGGAACCGTTGGCGGTGTATCGCATGGCGGCACACAGCCGGTCCGGTAACAAAAAGCGTGCCGCGACGGCTCGCTGGCGCATCCTGCGCAACTACGAGAAGCTCTCGCTGCCTCGTGCCGCTTATTACTTTGCCAGCTATGCCTGGCGCGCTTCACGGAAGCGATTCTAAACACTTTCATGGCTCTCAATTCGATCAGCGCCGAACTCCTTTTGCTTTGTCGCAAGCTGCAACCGCAGGCGGCGGACTTTCTCATGCTCGGCCGCCAGTGGCTGCGGCTCTCACCCGCCGAAGCCGAGCGTCTCGGGCAGGAGCATCGCTTGAAGCTGGATGATCTCGCCGATGCCAAGATGACGGACACCACTTATGCGGAACCGTTTTTCGAACGCATGGGGTTTCAAAAAGTGGCGGCGCTCGATGTCACGCGATATCAGGGCGCGGGTGTCGTGCATGACATGAACACACCGCTTCCAGCGGAGCATCATGCCAAGTGGGACTGGGTCTTTGATGGTGGCTCGCTGGAGCACATCTTTGATTTCCCAACGGCCATCCGCAACTGCTCCTCGCTTCTGAAGCCGGGTGGTCTCTTCATCACCCAGTGCCCGGTGAACAACTGGATGGGTCACGGCTTCTACCAGTTTAGCCCTGAGCTGTTCTACCGCACCTTTGCCAAGGCTCACGGCTTTCGTGTTCGCTTTGCCGCGCTCGTGTCCCACACCAACCCGCTGGTCTTCCATGCATTGCAGGATCCGGCGGAGACGGGCAAGCGTCTGCAGTTCAATCCAGCGGAGAGGCTTAGCCTGCTCTTCGTGGCTGAGAAGAGCACAGGAGCACAGATCGGCGAGGTGCAGCAGAGTGACTACTCGGCACGCTGGAGTGAAGACCGTGAAGATGAGAAGCCCGAGAAGACAGAAAAACCTGCGAGCAAATCTGCCAGCATCGCCGCACTGATCCCGACGCCGTTTCGTCGTCGGCTCAGTGAGTGGCGGATCAAGCAGCGGCGCCAACGTGAGAACACTCGTGGCATGACACGCTGTGCCACAATGGGCGAGGCCTGGTCCCTGGCCACGAAGAACTGAGTCTCATGGCGCGCATCCTCTTTCTGAGCAGCCATCATGGTATCGGCGCGGCGGAGAATCTCTGGCTGGAAGCTGCGGCGCATCTCGCGCGCACAGGTCATGAGGTGCGCGCCGCAGTCTGCTGGCTCAAGTGGGAGCCTGCACGCGTGCAGGAACTGGTGAGCCTCGGTGTGCCGGTGACGCGCATCGCACAGAGCTGGAGGTTCAGCCGATGGCTGCGCCCGCTCTTCAAAGGCGGCAAAGCTGAGACCTGCATGGCAGAGCAGCTTGCTGGCGGCTCATGGAAACCGGATCATGTGCTCGTCTCGCAGGGCAATGACCATTCCTGCCTACCCTGGCTGAAAGCACTGCAAGAGGCAGGCATCAGTACCTCCGTGGTCACGCATGGCATCATCTCCAGCGACTGGCCGAAGGATGGACTCGCCGAACGTCTCGCACCTGTCTTCACAGGCGCAGCACGCACCTTCTGGGTGTCAGAACGCAACCAGACAGACTTTGAAGACCAGATCGGCACCGTGCTGAAAAACGCACTTGTGGTTAGAAATCCGGTCAAGGTGAACCGCGAAGCACCTTTCACCTGGCCTGCCAGTGATTCACCACTGCGCATGGCCTGCGTCGCGAGGATGCAGACACGGCCCAAGGGGCATGATCTATTGCTTCAGGCTTTCGCTGACCCGGTCTGGAACCAGCGTGATTTTCAGCTCTCTTTCTTTGGCGATGGTGAGAACCGTCGCGGCATGGAGAGACTCGCTCAGAAGCTGGGCATCAGCTCGCGAGTGCATTTTCGTGGTCACGAGAATTCCGTGGAGGACATCTGGCGGGATCATCATCTCATCGCGCAGCCTTCACGAAACGAAGGCATGCCGCTGTCGCTTGTGGAGGCCTTGTTTTGCGGACGGCCTGCCTTGGCCACGGACATCGCGGGCCATGCGGAGCTGATCACCGAAGGTGAGAATGGCTTCATCGCCGAGGCGCCGACGGCGAGGCATATCGGTGAGGCGCTTGAGCGCGCGTGGGTTCAACGTGAGCGCTGGCAGAGCATGGGCCGTGCGGCATATGAGCGCATCCGCCGTGATGTGCCGGTGGATCCCGCCGCGGAGTTCGCCCAGCGGATTTTGGAACTGACCTGACAGCATGTTGTTTAACTCTGGCATCTTCCTCTTCGCCTTCCTGCCACTGGCGATGCTGGGCTTTGCCCTGGCCTTTCGTTGGCGTGGACTTGAGGCGGCCTGGACATGGCTGGCCGCAGCTTCCGTGCTTTTCTACGGCTGGTGGAACCCCACCCATGTGCCGCTGCTGCTCGGTTCGGTGACACTGAACTACCTCCTGGCACGTCGCTTGTCGCGAATGCAGGGCCAGAGCTCGCACTGGCTGCTGGTGGCGGGCGTGGTGATCAATCTCGGGTTGTTAGGCTGGTTCAAGTACTGGCACTTCTTCGCCAGCAATGTGGCGGCGCTGTTTGGCCAGGAGTGGCATGGGCAGCCTCTGGAACTGCCGCTGGGCATTTCTTTCTTCACCTTCCATCAGCTGACCTATCTGCTGCATTGCCGTGCAGGCAGAGATCAGGGCACCAGCTTCCGACACTACCTGCTCTATGTGACCTTCTTTCCGCAGCTCATCGCGGGACCGATCGTGCGACCGCATGAGATGCTGCCGCAACTCCGGCAGAGACGCGAGCGAGTGTTTCCGTGGTCAGACCTGTCAGTAGGTTTCACGCTGCTGAGCCTCGGCCTGTTCAAGAAGATGGTCGTGGCTGACTCCGTGGCCGTATGGGTCTCGCCAGTGTTCGATCACGTGCATGAGGTGTCTCACGTGACCTTTCTAGATGCCTGGGCGGCGGTGATGGCTTACACACTACAGCTCTACTTTGACTTCTCGGGTTATTCGGACATGGCGCTGGGACTGGCGCGCATGTTTGGGGTGGATCTTCCGGCGAATTTCTTCTCGCCCTACAAGTCGCGCAGCATCGTGGATTTTTGGCGGAGGTGGCACATCACGCTGTCTTCCTTCCTGCGTGACTATCTTTACTTTCCGCTCGGTGGCAGTCGCAAAGGACCCGTACGCCGCAGTGTGAACTTGGTGCTGGTCATGTTCATCGGCGGGCTCTGGCATGGTGCGGGCTGGACCTTTGCGCTGTGGGGTCTGTGGCATGGTGTGTGCCTGCTGGTCAATCATGCTTCCACTCAGGCAGGGCTGATGCAGCGCCTGCCACGTCTGCCGGGAACCGTGCTGTCTTGGTCGATGACCTTCCTGGCGGTGATTCTGGGCTGGACGCTCTTCCGCTCACCCGATTTTGTGACAGCCTCTTCGCTTGTGCAAAGTTTGTTCGGCTTTCATGGCTTCCAGGTTCCACCCGGCTGGCTGCAGAAGCTGCCTTTCCTGTCCAACCTCGGTGTCACGGCTCATGCGGACTGGCAGGTCTTTGGCGGACCGATTCAGATGATGGTCCTGGCAGGTGTGCTTCTGGCCGCGATCACGCTACCGAACAGCCTGCAGATCACGCGTGCGTTCTTCACACCTTCGAATCAAGCCGGTCTGCCGGATGAAACCACACGCTGGCAATGGCGGCCCACATCACGTTGGGCACTGATCATCTCCGCGGCCCTGGCGTTGTCGCTGCTGCACCTCGGGCGCATCAGTGAGTTCCTTTACTTCCAGTTCTGACATGGAGGCAGCTTCTCATCGGCGCTTCATCGCACAGCTCACGCTGGGGCTGGTGCTGCTGCTGACTGCGGTGGTGCTTTTCAACCGGGCGGTGAATCCTTATCGTTTGTTCGCCAGCGATTGGGTGAAGACCGCTGACAAGCCGGAGACCTTCACGCATCTCCGGCTGGTGAAAGCCATGCAGGTCCGGCACATGAAGCCGCAGAGCATCATCCTCGGCAGCTCACGCGCGGAGACGGGTGTGGCTCCCGCGCACCCGGGATGGAAGTTTCAGCCGGTGTACAATCTAGGTCTTTCGGATGCGGGACTGTATGAGATGAAGCGCTACTTCGATCATGCCTGCGCTGTCTCGGAGATCCGTCAGGCGCTGCTGCTGCTGGACTTCACGGCCTTCCTTCCCGGCGGCAAGCCCGCACCCGACTTCCGCGAGCAGCGGATTCAGAAACTCTACTGGGAAGACTATGTGCTCGGGCTCTGCTCCTGGGATGCGATGCAAGGCAGCCTTTCGACATGGTCAGGCATGCCGGGACAGAAGCGCTATCTGACGGATGGTTCCCGTGATCCCATCGCGGAAGATGAGCGCGTGCGATCCAAAGGCGGTGTGCGCAAGGCCTTTGAGATGGTGGAGGGTCGCTTCACACGAACGGCTCCTGAGCACATGCACATCGATGAGGACATGAAGAAGCTCTTCCGCGAGATCATGGCCACAGCGCGTGCTCATAACGTGGATTTGCGCCTCGCCGTCACTCCCGTGCATGCACGCTATTTGGAAATGCTGGATCGTGCAGGTTCAGGGGCGCTTCTTGAGGAGTGGAAACGTGTCATCACCCGCATGGTGGAGGAAGAGGCGGCGGGTTCAGGAAAGCCTGCGTTTCCACTGCTCGACTTCAGCGGCTACAACTCCTTTACGACGGAAGCAGTACCCGACACGGGGCTGGGGCTCTACTACTTGGAAGGAAGCCACTTCAACAAGAAGCTGGGTGATGAACTGCTGAATCGTTTGTTCGGCGATTCCGCGACACTGAAGCCCGGTGAGTTTGGCTTGCCACTCTCGAGCGCGCAGCTTGAGGCACATCTCGCGGCGATCCGTGAAGCTCGTGATCAGTATCGACGTGAACGGGCGGCTGAGCTTGCCACCCTTCCAGCGCTTCAATGACGATGACCGAGGCGATGATAAAGCTGCGCGTAGCGGGCCAGCGTGAGACGCAGGTCCATGCGGTCCATGATCCACGCCCTGGCATGTTTGCCCATGATCTCTCCCTGCTTGGCATCGGCCAAGGCGGTACGCAGGCCAGCGGTGAGATCTGCTTCGGTGCGCGGCACGAGATGAAACTCGCATCCAGGATCACCGAACTCGCCTTCGGGCAGTCCTTTGAAACGCGTGATCACGGAAGGCAGGCCGCAGGCCATCGCCTCAAGCACCACATTCCCCATGCCTTCCTGCTCGGAAGGAAAGACAAACACGTCCGCGGCGCGCAGCCACTTTTCCACGGCTGGCGTCTCCGGCACAAACTGAACGCTGCCGCGCATGTCAGCAGATTCAGCGAGGGCGCGGACGCCGTTTTGATACTCCGTAAGAGCGGCGATGCGGTCTTGCGTCATGAAGGTGGGGCGCTCAAAACCACCGACCAGAGCCAGTCGCGCCTCCGGATGATGCGCGAGAGTTTCCGGCCACGAGCGCAGCAGGAGGTCCACGCCTTTTCGCGGGACGATGCTGCCGACAAACGTCACCAGTTTAGCTTCCAGAGGAATGCCGAGCTCCGCACGAAGCGCAGCTTTTTCCCGAGCATCCGCCACGGGCTTGAAGCGCGTGGTATCGACACCGTTCGGGATGATCTCGATCCGGTCCTTGCGAATGCCACGCTGCTCAAACCACTTCGCCATGACGCCAGTGCTGGCCACCAAGGTGTTAAAGGGCGCATAGTCCTGACGCATGCGCCAGCGCTGAAGAACACGCCGCCACAGAGGCGCGGGAGCATCGTCATCGCCCACCATCGTGCCGACGTAGAGACAGCCGACACCCCGAGAGCGTGCACGTTTCAACCAAGGACGCGCAAGGCCATGCGCGAGCGAGGTCTGCAACACCTGGCCGTGACCCGGAGCGCGGGACAGGGCCTCAAAGGCACGCTGAAAGAGCACCGCGTCACGCTGCCACGCACCGCCCTCAGCCGTGATGCGGTGGACCTGGAGAGCCGCGTGCAGCGTCTCCTCTTCCGGATGCTCGGCACTTTCCCGCAGTGTGTAAGTCTGAAAGGTGAGACCTTCCTTGGCGAGCGGGATGCTGTAGCGCCGAAAGCGCTCCGCTGCCCCCGCAAGAATGGGATGAAAGTGACGAAACACCAGGGACACATTTGTCGTGGCCTTGTGCTTGCTGATCATCGCTTCTCCTTGGCTTCCCATGGTTCTGGGCCGAGCATAGCGCCCTTCTATTCTAAAGCGAGTCCTGCCTGCATTCCCTGTTCATGAATCTGCTTCAACGTGCCTCCTGGCGTCTGATGACCTCTTACAAGGTCAACAAGCTGCGCACTCGTGTCCACGCGGTGATGCATCCTTGTGAGGATCCGCACCTTGTCTTCATCTTCGGCTGTCAGCGCAGCGGCACCACGATGCTGCGGAACTTCATAGGCTTCGATCCGCGCGTGAGCGACTATGGTGAGGGTGATCCGCCCTACTTCTGGCAGACACCTACGGAAGACCCGCGCTACATCCGTCTGGTTCCTGATGAAGAGGTGGAAAAACTGCGCCGCAGTGAGCGCAATGAGATCGTGCTGATCAAGCCGCTGCATGACACTCAACGTGCTGCGGACCTGCTGACCAAGTGGCCGAAGTCGAAAGGTGTGTTCATCTTCCGGCACTATCGCGAGGTCATTCTCTCTCATCTGACCTACTATCGAGGTCGCTATGAGCCGATGCCGTATCTGCGTGACCTTCTGGAGCTGAACGAGGCTTCCTGGAAGGCTGAGAACCTCGGCGCTGAGATGCGCGAGTTCATCCGCACGCACCGGCATCTGGCCACGACCCCGACGGCGGGCTTTGCACTCTTTTGGTTAGCTCGAAACTCCCTGCTGTTTGACAATGCGCATCCGTCCTTGATCACGCTGCACTACGCGGACCTCATCAAGCATCCGCGCGAGGCCCTGCGCGTGCTGGGCAGGCATCTCGACATGACTTTTGATGAGCGCTACTCTGACTTTCCCGAGCACCGGGATCGTGAGAAGCCGCTGCCCGATGACATCCCCCCGGTGCTGCATGAAGCCTGCGAGGCAATGATGAGCCGCCTGCTGCAGGCAGCGTCTCCGATGCGTGACTGATCCTCTTTTTCTCTCTCTTCTCCCATGAGCACTCCCACCTCTGGCCAGACCTCCCTCGGCCGCAGTCTTCTCCCCGCACGCTGGCATGAGCGCATGCAGATCGACCGCTTTCACATCTCGGAGTTCATCCGGCATCATGCGGTGCCGGCCCTGAGGCCAGGGATGCTGCTGCTGGATGCCGGTTCCGGGCATCTGCCGGAGCAAGTCATGCGCGCCGAGCTGCTGGCCACAGGCGCGACGCTGCGCACCAATGACTTCAATGCCGGTCCCGGCGTGGATGACGTGATGGACGTCTCCGCAATGACCTATGAAGACGCGAGCTTTGATGCGGTGATCTGCACCCAGGTGCTGGAGCATGTGCAGTCACCCCCGAAGACGGTGGCCGAGCTGGCACGTGTGCTGAGGCCTGGTGGACATCTCTTCATCAGCGCTCCCCAGTCCGCATGGCTGCACAATCTGCCGTGGCATTACTTCAATCCGACGCGCTTTGGCATCGAGCTGCTGCTGGAGCAGAATGGACTGACCGTGGAGGCGCGCGTGGCCCAGGGCGGGCACTTCAGCATGCTGGCGACGAATCTGCACTACACGGCGACGATGCTGAAGCGCACGAAGATGCCGGCGATCTTGCGTGTGCCGTTGATGTTGATGTCACGCTTATTGTTCGGCTTTGCGCTGAAGCTGCCGCTCATGTGGCTGGACCGCTATGACACGGACCAGCGCAACACACTGGGCTGGTGCTTCCATGCGCGGAAGAAAGCCTGATCAACCCTGCGCGGGTGGTTTCGGCTTCGTGGAGAAGAAGCGGTCGGCGATGGACCGGCCCACCTGGATCATCGGCACCTCCAGCCAGCGGTTCAGGATCCACGCAATGACGAAGGTGATGGCCAGCCCAAGGAAGTAGAACACATTGGCTGAGGCCGTCTCAGGACCGGTGTAGCAGAGGATGCCGAGGTAGATGGGGTAGTGGAAGACGTAGATGCCGTAGGAGAGCACGCCGCCGAGCACGAGGGCCCGGCTGGAGAGAAAGCGATTGAGCTTCGGCATGTTGATCACCGCGAGCATGATCAGGATGGCTCCGAACCCTGCGGCCTGGAACTGCTGCACCTCGGAGTCGCGATCATGGTAGCGCCGCAGCATGGATGCGCAGCCATAGATGATCAGGCCTGTAGTGAGCAGAAGGAAGCTCCGCCAGTTCAGGCGGCTTTGCAGCCATCCGGAGAGCTTCTTGTAATGCTGGGCACCCCAGGCGCCGATCATGAAGAGTGGCAGAAGGCCGATCACCGGCAGTGTCAGGTTCCCCACCTGAGGCGCAAAGAGCATGAAGACCACGGTGAGCAACAATCCGACGACCATGGACAGGCGGGACATCATCCACGACACCCAGGGAAAGATGAGCGCCATCTTCATCTCCACCGCGAGCGTCCAGATGGGCGGGTTCAAGAAGTTCGGATCAATGCCCGGTGTGACCAGCAGCATGTGATGAATCCATTGACGCAGATTGCTGTGATCAAAGTCAAAGGTCATGCGCCACGGCGTGTCTTCCTTATACCAGAGGCACTTGTCCAGCGGCACGAGCGATATCACGGCCAGAGCCAGCAGCAGCGAGGCGAGATAGAGCGGGTGCAGGCGGAACACGCGCTTGATGGTGAAGCCCGTCCACGACTTCAGTGTGGGCCAGGCGCCTTTGCAGCTCAGGTGCAGCACGAAGCCGCTGAGCACGAAAAAGAAGGCCACGGCCGACTTGCGATGGAAGAAGTAGCTGTCCGCGATGGCATTCACCATCAGCCCGTCATGCATTTCCCGAGCGTGCGCCGTGAGGGCGATCATCGCGGCGATGAACCTGAGCGAGTCGAGGGAGTCGAAGCGAGTTCTTGTCGGGTCTTGAATGGGCAGGCTCATTCGATACGGGAGGCGTCCCCCATTACCTATTCCATGATTGTTGGCAATGTGATCTCTTGCGGATGAACGTGCTGAATCCTTTTCGACGCTTTTGGCTGGGCCGAAAAAGCTCCATGCTAAGCTCTGCCCTGGTGAGGAGCGCTGTGGCGTGGGCCTACCTCACGAAGGCGCGCCGGATGCCTGCGCGGACAGCGGCTCAGGCGGTGCAGAAGATCAAGCTGCTGTGCAGTGCGCTGCGTTTGACCGAGGAGGGTCCGAAGCATCGTGCCGTCGAGGCAGAGGTATTGAAGGTCAGGCATGATGGCGGCTTCTCCCGCGTCGAATGGACCGAGGCGCTGACCCGTGAGCCGCAGAGCCGGTCGGCGCTTTTGCAAAAGGCGGTGCTTTTGAAGCCCAAGGTCTCCGAAGATGAGCCGGGCGTGATCTTCATCTCCTTCGAACATCAATGGGCTCAGTTGCTGCGTCTGCCGGAAGTGGAGCAACTGGCGAAGGACTACACCTTGGTGGTTTCCCCCACCTGGAGTCCCCCTCACACGCCGCTGAATGTGATCTTCCCTGAACTGTGGCCGCAGCCTGTTCACTGCCTGATCAGTCATGATGATGACATGACCACGCTGCCGCGGCTGAGCAGCAACTACCGGATGATCCCGCTGCTGGCCTCAAGCTGGGTGAACGAGGAGGTCTTCAATCCGAGGACAAAGGATGACCGTGACTTGGATCTGGTGATGGTGGCGAATTTCGCGCCCTTCAAACGGCATGTGCGTTTCTTCCAGGCACTGCGTAAGATGCCACCTGATCTACGGATTCTGCTGATCGGGCAGAAAGATGGAAATCGCGATGAGAAGGACGTGCTGCGTGAGGCTGAGGCCTTTGGTGTGCGTGACCGTTTCGAGCTGCGTGTCAGCATGCCGCATCCGCAGGTGCTGGAGTCACTGGCACGGGCCAGGGCGAGCATCGTCTTGTCTAAACGTGAAGGATCATGCGTGGCGGTGGCGGAATCGTTGTTTGCTGATACTCCGGTGGGCTTGGTGGAGGGCGCTCACATTGGCTCGTCACGTTTCATCAATGAACAGACGGGGCGGTTTCTGCGTGAAGACCATCTCGCCGAGGACATCATGGCTTTGATTGAGTCTGCGGCGACGCTGCAGCCGCGTAAGCGTGCATTGCGTGATGGCATTGGCACGCGCCGAAGCAGTGAGATCTTGAACGAGCATTTGAAGGCGCATGCGCTGGCCACGGGTCAGAAATGGACGTGCGATGTGGCACGGCTGCAGTGGTGCCCAAACCCGAAGCGGCTGGATGACGCGGATGAGGCATGGGCGGATGAGACACATGCGGCCATCACGCAACGCTTTGGCGTGATGATTGGTGCGCCGCGAACAGGGAGATGATCAGGAAGAAAACAAGATGCTGAAGATTCTGCAAGTGGTGGATTCCCTGGATGCCGGCGGCATGGAAGCACAGTTGGTTTCGCTAATGAACCGGCTGGATCCGGAGGCGTTTCGTTTTCATGTCGTGTGTCTGCGTCATGAGGGCGTGCATGCGACTCGCCTGCGTGAAGGCATTCGTGTCACGGCTCTGAAGAAAGCGGAGGGTTTTCAATGGAGCGTGGTGAAGCAGATCCAGGCGCTTTTGAGCGAGGGTGCTTATGATCTGGTGCACACGCACAACTGGGGACCGCTGGTGTATGCGGCACTGGCCACTCATGGCGGCCAGAGCGTGCCGATTCTGCATGGCGAACATGCGCAGCTCAATGCCTCCGAGCGTGGCTGGAAGAAACTATGGCTGCGCAAGCTGCTCTATCGTGCCTGCGCGGGTGTGCACACGGTATCTGCCGGGCAGAAGGAGGAGCTGCTGGCTCTCGGGCTCAAGCATCATCGTTTGTTAGCCTTGATCAATGGCGTGGACACGGAGCGTTTTCGTCCGACTCCACATGAAGAGGCCAGGCTAAAGACTCAACTGCCAGCAGGAGCGCGCATCCTGGGCATCGTGGCACGCTTCGGAAGTTTTAAGCGGCATGCGGCATTGGTGGAGGCCTTTGAAAATGTGGCGGCCTCTCATGCGGATCTGCATTTGCTCATGGTCGGCGAAGGTGGACCGGAGAAAGAGGCTGTGATGAAGCAGGTGGCGGCGAGTGCGTTCTCATCTCGCATCATCATGGCAGGCTATCAAACGGACCCCGTGCCGTGGTATCAGTCGATGGATGCTTTAATCGTGCCTTCAAGCAATGAAGGGCTTTCGAATGCGACGCTGGAAGCGATGGCTTCAGGTGTGCCTGTTCTAACCAATGATATCTGCGGAGCCAGGGAGCTTCTCGGCGCGGATGAAGGCGGCTGGATACGGGACCTGGGCAGCGTGGAAAGGCTGAGCACAGAGCTGCAGACGCTGCTCACGATGCCGCTGGACCGCTGGCAGGAGCAGGGGAAACGCGGCCGTGCGCGGGCCGAATCCGTGTTCTCATGGGATGGCATGGCCCGCGCTTATGCGCAGGCTTTCAGCGACTGCGCCAAAGCCCGACGGTGACACCGCCAAAGGGGCGCTGGCTGAGACGCCAGCGAAGGCTGGTCGGCAGCAGGCCGATGATGCCCTCGATGCCCTGGGTCACCACTGATGCCAGAGGTGTGTCCCAGCGACGACCAAAGCGGAAGACGCTCATGCGATCAAAACCATGCGCGCGGCCCAACTGAGCTAGCTCGCGATAGGTCCACTCATGCATGTGGAAGCCCTGCGCGGTATGCGTGAAGTAGCGTGAGATATCGTGCGGGCCCGAAAAGGAGTGAGGAGTATCCAGCACATAGACGCCGCCAGGTTTCAAAGCGCGGGCCACGAGGTCCATGTGAGGAGCGACATCATCCACATGCAGATGCTCGAGGAACTGATAGCTGAAGGCCACATCCACACTCGCGGGCGGGAGATCGAGATGGAAGCCATCAAAGACCGTCATGTGGAAATTCGGCGGGCAGACGAGACCGGGAGCACGCTGATCCGAGATGTCTGCGGCATACGCGTCTCTGACCTGAGATGCGACAGCACAAGCGAGGCGGCAGTCACCAGGAGCGATCTCCATGAAGACGGTGTCCTTGGTGAGCAGGCCTTTCAAGATGCCGAGACGTGCCTGGACACTGCGCTGGCTTTCCGCCTCGCTCTCACGGCGATGCAGGCGCGGATGATCCGGCACCTTCTCAAAGAGCTCATCATAGAGACGAGCAAATAAAGCGGCGCGGTCTTCACGGTGGCTGGCACGGATTTGGTCTCCCAAGGATTTCTCGACCTGAAAGTGATTCCAAAGCTGCTGCAACGTCCGCCCAGTGCTGGTGATGCTGCGCAAAGGCGCACTGGGAGGAACAGACGGACCTGGGGCGGATGACATGATTGGAATCAGAGAGAGATGAAGTCAGTCATCAATCGCTCCCAGAGGAAGATGACAGCGAAAAATGCGCCGGTCATCATGGCGAGATCAATCAGATCCAGGCGCAACCAGCGGAGTGGCAGTTTGGAGCCCTCTTGTTCTTCCTCCTCCTCGGAGAAGTTCTGACCGAAACTGGCGACAGGATGCGCCAGATGCATGGGCGCATGCACCACTGGGGAAAGCTTGCTCAAGGCAAGCTGTCCAGCCGTCTGCGTCACCATGCCAGACATCCATGGCAGTGCTGCCACTGTCCCAGGCTCAGGCTGGTCAATCGGACGGGCATTGGATTCCTGCTCCGCCTCTGCCTGCTCCTCAGCCGTCATGGTCATGAGTCGATGGAAGGCAGCGATGGCCCCGGCGAGAAGGAAGTAGTCGCTGTGATACGCTCGGTCGATGATCCAGGCTGAGGAGGCAAAGGAGGTGAGGAGGGCGATCAGTGCGCGCTGACATCGGACCGCCTCAGTACTCTCCTCGGGATCGAGCTTTGTTTGGTAGAGAGCCCGCCCGCAGGCATACATGATGCCGACGAAGAGAAAGAGGCCCGCGTAGCCGAGATCAGCGCCGACGTTCACATAAGAGCCGTGCGTGGCTTTCTTGAAGAGGCCGTATTCCTTGCTGTCGATCCAGGCTTCGAAGCCCTTCCAACCTTCACCCACCACGGTGTTGGTCATGGCATTGTAAGCCATCTGCCAGATCATCAGACGGCCGGCGATCCCCTCCTCCTGGGTGCTGAGGGTTTCCATACGTGGCAGCAGCTTGATCGCTGCCACACCAACGGTGAGGGCGACGACAAGGAAGGAGATCTGCAGAATCTTCGGCTTCCGGAAGAGGAAGGTGATGGTGATGGCTGCCGCTCCTGAGAGGTAGGCACCTTTGGACTGGGTGAGAAAGACGGTGTTTGCCGCCAGGAAGATCATGATGAAGCCGAGGACCTGCAGGCCGAAGGGGCGCTTCCAGATGAAACAGATATAAGCCAGCGGGATGAGGGCCGCCATGCCGTGACCCAGGCCGTTGGGATTGTTAAAGATCCAGGTGTTCAGCGCCAGGCGGCCATTCAACGATGAGGTGAGGGCTGCGGAGCCTGGAGCCAGTTCAAAGCCCCAGTCGGTGGACAAGGCAAAGATGGCGGCGATGGCCAGACCGACAGTCCAACAAGTGATGAAACCCGAAAGGCGCTTGATCGTATTCAGCGCCAGGGCCGTGCAGAAGTAGAACGCAGCATACGGGACGAGCGCACGTCCGGTGCCGATATAGTCACCCGTGGTGTAAACGATCCAGCACAGGTAGAAGATCACCAGCCAGTCCATGGGCGAACGGCGCAGCATGCCCAGCTGAAGTCCTTGCGGACGGAGCCAGACGCCTGCCATGGCAGCGAGCATGGCGTACTGCATGAACTGAAAGCCCCCGAAGCCACTCAGCCAGTCCTGCGGGCGAACGAGCCACAGCAGAATGACGATTCGAACGGCGAGGTAGTCCACGGTGACGGCGGGTGAGGAGCGGTGGGCGGTGAGATGAACTGCACCGCCTCAGGTCGATCAGGCGTCGGCGTGCTGGAGAACGTAGCTCGGATCGTAGTACTTGGGGTAGTACGACGAGTAGTAATAGTAGTTCTCCATGCGGGAGAGGTCCACGCCGTTGAGCACAAAGCCGTAGATCGGGGTGCGGGTGCCGACGAGCACTTCCATGGCGGTGGAAATGTCACGCTGGGTGGTCTGCTCCGCACGGATGACGAAGATAGCACCGTCCACGCACTTGCTCACCATGATGGAGTCCGCCAGACCGAGCAGCGGCGGAGTATCAATGATGATGCGGTCATACTCTTTGCGCAGCTCGTTGATGGTATTGACGAAAAGGCTGGCGCTAAGGATCTCGAAACGAGGTGCGGAGTTTTTACCACGAGCCAGCACCTCGAGTTTCGGAGAGTCGGTCTTGATCACCGCATCCGTGAGCTTGGACACTTCACCGGCCAGGAAGCCGCTGAGGCCCACGCCTGGCTCCATGTCAAACACGCGATGCACACGGCCGCGGCGCATGTCACCATCAATGAGCAACGTCTTTTGATCCGCATCGGCAAAGGAGCGCGCAAGCAGGCTGCTGACCATGGTCTTGCCCTCGCTGGGTCGCGAAGAGGTGACCATGATGACCTGGCACTTGTTCTCACCCGGCACATAGAGAGGGATGGACGAACGAATGATGCGGAAAGTCTCGCCGATATTCACGTCGGCATTCGCCAGGCCGTGCTCGTTGATGGCGAGAGTCTCCACCTGTGACGAATTGGCGAGAAGTGGAACAACGCCGATGGCATTGAGGCCCGTGAGTTTCTCCGTCTCCGTGACCAGGGAGGTCGTGGAACGCAGTTTCTCCAGGCCAAAACAGCCGCCTGCAGCGCAGCCGACGCCGAGCATCAGGCCGTAAAGAAGCAGCTTCTGCTTGTTCGGGCTGACGGGGATGTCATCACGCAGGTAGGTGAAGCCCTGGAACTCAAACTCCACACGCACATCAATGCCCGTGTAATCCATGGCGGCCAGACGACCGTTGAGGTCGGAATAAGCCTGCTCAAACGTCAGCTTGCCGCTGGTCAGAAGGCCGAACTCGCGCTTGTAGGTGTCGAACTCGTTGAGCACGCGACGATAGTCAGGCATCTTTTTCTGCAACTCCTCCATCTCCACCTGCATCTGGTCCTTCTGCAGCTTGAAGGAGGTGATGGCCGTGTTCAGCTCCGAGGCGATGCTATTTTCCAGATCCAGGATTTTGGCATCCAGCTTCCTCATCACATCATGTCCTGGAAGATAAGTCAGGGCAGCCTGTTCACGCTCCTGGCGTACCAGACGCAGCTGACGTTCGGAGTTTTCCCAGGGTTCCAGCTCTTCCACCATGGAGGGCGTGACGACGCGGGACTGTGACATGGCCATCATCATGGCTGCGGCTGGTCCGACCCCAGGTCCCATGGCAGGCGTCAGGGAAGCGGGCGTGTCCGAGGTCATGGCGGCCGTCGCAGAAGGTGAGACTGGAGTATTTACGGCCACCAAGGTGTCCGGGCGCGAGTTGCGCATGATCGTGCCAACGGCAACCGGCGTGCCGCGGAATTTCTTGAGCACGGAAAGCTGGTCCACCGCAGGCAGTTTGCCGCCCTCCACCATGCCGAGCACCTTGTCCATCGAGTCCAGACGGTTCTTGATGGTGAGGATTTGGCCAGGAACAGCTTCGAGGCCGTTGCCGGCGATGTACTTCTCGATGAGGAGGTTGTCCTCCTCAAACTTGGCGGAGGCATTTTGCTCCTCGGTGATCTTCTCCTTCAGACGGGCCAGCTCCTTGGTATACTCTTCCACGGCGTTGTCACGGAAACGCTGGCGCTGCTTCTGCGTATACTCCTTGTAGGTCTTGATCATGGCCTCCGGCCACTTTCGGACGAGCTCAGGCTGGTAGGCGTAGACCTCGATCTGCAGGATGTTCCCCGGCACGAGCGAGACGCGCACTGAATTCACAAACTGGTCGCGGATGTACTCATACTGGCCAGGCGTGGCGATGAGACCCAGGGCCTGCGCCGTGTGCTCTGTCACCCAGCGGGAGTTGAGGGCGGACACCAGGATGTTTGAGACCTGTCCCCAGCGGCCACGACCATCACCGCCATCACTGGTTTCAGATTTGACCGGCAGGTTGATGTTGTCAAACGCGACCAGGGAGCGCGAGTAATAGGTGGGCCGACCGTAAGTGTAGTAGATCAGCGAGGCCGCGACGCCCAAGACAAACAGCAGAGCTGCGATTTTCCAGTGCTTGATGAACCTGGTCAGGAACAGGAAGACATCCTGGAAGGTGATGATGAGCTTTTTTTTGTTTTGCATGCCAGGGAGGTTGGCTTCGGTCCGTGACACGGCCGAATTGAATCAAAGGCCGATGAGTTTTTGCGGCACCACCAGCATGTCTCCGTCTTGCAGAGGCAGGTCAGGGTCGTCGCTTTTCTCAATCTTCTCAAAGTTTACCGGGATGCGGTGAGTGTTGGAGCCCTCGTCGCGGCGCAGCACATAACTCTTCTTTTTGTTGGCGAAAGCGGCGAAGCCACCCGCGTCCATGATGGCCTGGTAGGCCGTGACACGACCGCCACCGACGAAGGGAACCATGACACGGCCGGTGCGCACGATATTTCCTGACAGATAGATCGTGAGACCTGCGGCGACCTGGCCTTCAATCCCTGTGCCTGCTCCGCGGCGGACGGGATCCGCGATGACAGTGGCCTGACGGAGCTGTGTCTTCTCCAAAACAGCTTTCACAGTCGCCTCGACTTCACTCAATGACATGCCAGCAACCTGGACGCGTCCTGCCTTGGGAAGAATGATGTCACCACTCGGACGAATGACGAACTGGCTGTTGAAAGAGCTGTCTTCCAAAACGAAGAGGTCCAGCGCATCACCGATGGATGTCTTGTAGCCCTGGGAGCCAATGTCATCTCCGCGACGGACAGGTCCTTGAGGAGCTTCGATGTCAAGATCAACTGGCTTCGTGCTTTTACAGCTGCTGCCAAGGATGGAAATCAGCGCGAGAACGACAAGATGCAGAAATTTGGGGGAAAGACCGGAAACGGACATACGACAGAGAAAGATAGGGTTGGGCCTCCAGTTCAACTGAGGTTCAACATCCAGTCAAACAATGACGCAGAAAAGATGACCTGTCACGCCCCAACAAACGTAGAGGCACGAAGCGATTCAGCCTCGGGAGGGAGGTGGATTAGAACTGCTTCGTGATACCAGCGTAGATCAGGTGCTCGGAGAAGCTGTCCAGAGGGCTGGCGGAGCGGCCGGCATCCTGATACTGATACATCATGTTGAACATCGTGCTCTGCCCGATACGGCGGAAGTAGTTGGCGCGGTAGGTCCAAAGATCCCAGCCGCGGTTCATGTTCTCGTTCTCAAAGCGCTCGAAGGCGGCGTAGATGCTCAGGTTGGACTTGTCGTTGATATTAATTCGGGCCACTGAACCGACGGCTGTGACGCTGTGGTCCCTGACTTTGCGCAGGCGGCTGCCAAGGTAGGTGCGGTCAGCGTGCATCGCAAAGAGGGAAACGGTGAGACGCGGCCCAAGGATCTGGTTGATCATGTAGCTGGCGTAATCAGAACGTGTGCGGGCATTAAACTCTGGATCCGTCACGCTACGACCAAACTCGATGGAGTGGGAGGTGTAGGGGCTGATCTGGTGGCGGACACCGAAGGTTCCGAGCCAGCTGTCTTGATCGTTGGCGGCACCGCCATTGACGGCCCAGAGGTAACCCACATTGGAGTAAGCGGTGATCTGCGGATTGAGGCGGGAGGCAGCACCGACGAGGAGCCAGTGGTAGCTGCTGGACCAGGAGTCATCACTGGTGCTCTGGTAAGCAGCGAAGGGACGGAAATTACCTTCGGTCTCAGCAATGAGGGCGCCGGCGGTATCCCAGGAGCCTTGGTGCTCCATATCATCGTTCCAGAAGTCGTAACGGCCGTAGTAACCGGTGAAGGAGGAACTGGCACCAATCGCCGTGTTGGCGCTGAAGACGGCATTGTTGCGGAAGAACATGCGGTCGCTGCGGAAGAGCTGGCCATTGCTGGAGAGACGGGTGTCACCGGTCATGTCCACATAGGCAGGACCAAAACCACCCATCTGGAAGCGGCCGGCAGGATCAACAGGGGAGATATCGGCGGCCTGGGCACTGATGAAGAAGTTTTCGCTCAAGATGCTGTCCTGAAGGAAATACGCCTGGAACTGATCGTGGAAGGAGATGTCCCAGCGACCGATGGGAAGGTGGAAACCCACCTGGGCCATGGACTGAGGCTGGATGTAGCTGTTCAGACCCACGAAACCACTGCCTGCGGCCCAGCCGACTTTACCTTCAAGGGGAAGGTAATAGACCCATGGGCTCACCGTGATGGCGAAACGGTCCGTGATGTAGGCCGTCAGCGTAGCGCTCAGCCAGGTCATGCCAGCCCAATTGTCGGTGTCGTGGTTGAAGTTGCTGTTGGGGAAGGTACCCTGAACATCGTTATAGATGGTGGCGGCGCCGCCCATGACATTCGTGAGCCAGAAAGGGCCGACACGCGCGGCGAGGTAGTTGTCCTTCTTCTGTCCGTGCTGAAGATTGTATTCGTTCAGGAAGAGGTTTGGCAGAGCCAGGCCCGTGGCCGTGGATGTGGAGAGGTAGCCGTTCGGAAGATTGTTGCCATTGGGGACGCCAATGTCCTTCCAAGTGCCAAAAGAAGACAGACGAGTCAGGAAGGAGCTGGCTCCACTAACAGTGGCCGTGGCAGCGGATGGCAGTTCCACCAAACCGTTCAGAACCACATCAGAAGTCAGACCCTGGTAGCGCCCGCCGCCATAATAATACTCCTGACCTTGGCTAAGGGAGTCGTTCCCTTGCGCGTAACCTTGTCCTTGTCCGAGGGCGGAACTGGTGAAGAGCGCGCAAAAGCCAGCGACTTTCAGCAGTGGGAGGATGCTTGAGGAGTTCATGGGAGAGATTGAAGTTGATGGGGAACTTTCGCGGGAGGCAGAGATCGGGAGACCCCTAATCAAGAAGCTTGGAGGGAACCCCCGGGCTTCTTGGTTGCGTCGTTCTTGCGCCAAGCCAGTGCGGTGCGCCAGTCAGCAAACACAAATTGAGAAAAAGCATACAGCAGCAGTCCTGCCAGCGGGACGGTCAAAACCAGCATCCAAAAAATTTTTCCGAACGTTCCTCGATGACTAGCTTTCACATCTGCCAGACAAACAATCCAAAGTACCACCCAGATGGACATTGCCACCTGTAACACCAAGTCAGAGGTGTTCTGGGGGGCAAATCGAAGGATATTTTCGAGAACAGTACGCACGGGAGAATTGGAGCGCTAGGAGATGGACAATAGACCGCTTGGATAAAATCGTAAAGCTAACGTTAACAGAAACACTGTTTTTTTTCCGAGGAGTTATTCACATAATACCCGGAAAACACAGCGAGGTTACAAGATTTGAGCCCTTTCCGCAGATGGCAATACTCCCCTAGTGCCATATTCTCCCTTTTTAGCCGATTTTTCACCAGAGCAACATGCTGGAATCCTTGCCTTGCGGCCCTGGAATCCTGAATTAGAAATGGGCCGATGTTTTCGCCCCTTCTGCCCTCCAACAGGCACTCCAAGAGCGGTCTGACGATTTTGGAATCGTTGGTCCTGCTGATAGCCGCCATCCTTCTGGCCCTCGTGGCCGTGCCTGTCCTACTGGTGAAGTACGGATATAAGAAGCAGGACATCATCCCCGTGATGGCACCGCAATCTTCAGAGGCGATCGAAATCAAGACCGCGCCCATCCCCCCTCTGCAGCTTCCTGACGCACCCAAGCTTCCGACTCCAGCCGGGTCGAACAACTAGTAGCTTTCGTAGACTGAGCCTTTCGCTTTTCCTTAAAATTCCATGGCGGACATGCCAGAGCCCAGCCCCAGCCGTCCTCAGCGGCGGCGCTACTCGCAGGACGAGAAGCTGCTGCTAAAGCGACTTGAGGAAAAGTCTGCCTCCCCGCCTTCAGGGTCACCTGCGGCGAACGCGCAGGGGGACGATGAGGACGAGCCTCGTGCTCCAGAGCATCACGGCCCTTACCCACGCACGGTCTCTGCCTGGGGCTGCTACCGAGCGCTGCGATTACTCACCCGCGCCGTGACGTGGCTGTATCTGCTCGGCTTTTTGGCGCTGATGCTGGGCTCTCACGTATGGGGTCAGGCGAATCTGACGACAGCGGCCCTGATGTATGTGCCGCAGTGGGCCATCATTGTGCCCGCCTTGGCGCTTTTGCTGCCGGTTTTGCTGTTTGACTGGAAAAGCCTACCCTTTCTTCTGGTAGCCTGCGCCTTTTTTGTCTACGAGCATTTGGACTTTCGCTTTGGCAGCCAGGCGTCTGGCACAGACGGGCCGAAGGGGCTACACACGCTGCGCGTCATGACCTGGAACCGGGGCCAAGGCAAAGGCGCTTCGCTGCAGGTGATCAAAAAGGACCTCAATCCCGATTTTGTCCTCCTGCAGGACCAGGTCGGCAAAGCCACCTATTATAAGAGCACACCTGAGTACGAAGAATTCACAAATGTGAACGGTGCGGGCGAATTTGTGATGCTTAGCCGCTGGCCTATCTTGAGCGTGGAGTTGCTGGGAATCGATCGAACGCAGAAAGGTTTGCTCAGCCCCGGCCGAGCAGCGCGCTTCGTGGTGGTGGCTGCAGGCGCACGGATCGCTGTCTATGATGTGCATCTTCAGACACCTCGCGGTGCTCTGGAATCCTACAAGCGCGGAGCTTTCCTTTACGGTATCATTGGCCTCCCTGGAACGCCGTGGGAGGCGAAAAAGAAGGCGTATCAAGCCTTCTGGGACAGTCAAATGGCTGTGGCTCGGGAAATTGCTGAGCGCATTCGTGCCGAGACCATGCCGGTGATTGTCTGCGGCGATTTCAACACGCCCACCTTCGGCCCCATTTACGATGAGTTTGCCGACCAGCTTCAGGATGCACATCTGGAGACCGGCAGCGGCTGCGGCTACACCTTCCCCGGTGATACACGAAACCCTTTGGCTTTGTTTCAGCCTTGGATGAGACTCGACCAGATCTTTGCCTCGAAACATTGGGAGGTCCGCCGCTGTGAAGTCATCAATGCCAAGGCCCAGCATTTGCCAGTCGTGAGCGAACTGCACCTTCTGCCAGAATATAGGCTCATGGGTGGCAGCGATCGCGCGCCGGCCATGACACCGCCGCCAGCACCCATTGAGGTTCCGCCGCCCAACCCACCATGATGGAGTCTGAACGTCCGAGCATTCTTTGGGTCAATGTCCGCCTCCTGCATCCGCTGAATGGGGGAGACCGCCTGCGCACCTATCACATGCTGCGGCAGATGCGCCGCCACGCCCGCATCACCTATCTCTGTCCACGGGTTCCCCAGGACACGGACGAGGCGGTGCAAAAGGCTTCCGAATACTGTGATGAGGTGATTACCTTTGATCTGGATCCCCCGCGTGGTGGCACCGCCCGATTTTATCCAGCGGTACTGTGGAACTGCGTCACGAGCAGCCGTCCCTTCGCCTCGCAGAAGTACTCTTCCAAACTGGCGCGCGACCTCATCTCGCAGCAGCTCGCGACGGGGAAGCACGACCTGGTCATCGCGGACTACCTGATGTCCTGGATCCACTTCGCGGAGCTGAAGCCAGCTCCCGCCGTGCCGACGATTGTTTTCCAGCACAATGTGGAATCTCTCATCTGGCAGCGTCACGTCAAAAACACGGCGAATCCGCTGCGCCGCTGGATCTGCCAGCGGGAGTGGCAGCTCACCCGCGACTTCGAAGATCACGCAGCGCAACATGCCACGGGTCAAATCGCGGTTTCAGAGGATGAAGAGCGCACATTCCGCGATGAGCGCGGCATGAAGAACGTCCTGGGCTGGGTACCCACCGGTGTGGACTGTGACTACTTCACACCCAGCACCGCCACCGCCCCTGTGCTCGCCTTCCTGGGCAGCATGGACTGGCATGCCAATGTGGACGCGGTCGAACATTTCGTTCGGCACAGCTATCCGCTGATCAAGGCACGCTGCCCGGATGTCCGTGTCATTCTCATCGGCCGTAATCCCACTCCTGCCGTGCGCGCGCTGGCTGCGGAGGATCCGAGCATCGAGGTCACCGGCACGGTGGATGATGTCCGGCCCTACCTGGAACGTGCCAGCATCATGATCCTGCCGCTGCGTGTCGGCGGGGGAACGCGTATCAAAGTTTTCGAAGGCATGGCGGCAGGTCTCGCCCTCGTTTCCACCCGCATCGGCACCGAAGGGCTTCCCGTGATGCATGGTGAGCATGCCCTGCTGGCGGATGAAGATGCTGACTTTGCGAATGCCGTGATCTCCTTGATTGAAGACCCGGCGCGCCGTCAGCGCATCGCCAGCACCGCGCTTACGTGGGTTCGCCAGAACTTTAGTTGGGCCACGGCGTCGGACAAATTCATGGCATTGGCCCGGAAGGTTCTCAAGTAAGTCATTCCAAGCTTGGCATCTGCCCTGCACTGCTCTCAAAATGTCCGTGTCTTCACTTTTGACCGTTGACCCTTTGACCTGCATCCTTCCCGCATGCTGTTCCTCCGTCTGATCCTTCTCCTCGCCTGCCTGGGTTCGGCGGCGTGGTATGTTGATCGTGAGCAGCGCGCCGGACGCTTTCAGCATGTGGATGACCTCTTCCTCGATGTGCTTGTGGCCAATGCCCGCGAGCGCCTGAGCCAGCCGGTGATTGATGAAAAGGACAGCAGCGTGGCCTTCATCGCGATCAAGGAGGAGCAACGCGGCGAATACGCGAGCTGGCCGCCGCCACCGTTGGACTGGCAGACGCTGCTCAAAGGTTTGCAACCCTACGACCCCAGCGTGCTCGTCATTGCCATGCCGCTGAGCTGGGGCACTCCCGCGCCTGAGTTTGTGCCAGCGGTGAAGGATGCCCTCCTGCCCTTCACCAGCGTGGTGTTCGGCGTGGAGACTCGACTGGTGGAAAACAAGACGGCTCCATCTACTCCGCCTTTCATGGGTGATCTGGAGGACGCTCTGCCGCACTTTCAGCGCGTGGATGGGGAAGTTCAGGATGCCCAAGCCCTCTCAGCGCTCATCGCCGCGCCGGATACCTCCTTTCGTGCCTCCGGCGAACTGGGTTTGCTCGCCGTGACATCGAAAGCAGGCACCAATACCTCGTCACTTCCCTATGCCCTGCGTGCAGAGAACAAACTGCTGCCCGGAGTGCTGGCACAAACCTTCGCGCGACTGACGAACAGCCCCTATGCCCTGCATCGTCTGCGGCTTGGGCCAGGAGGCGGCGCCTATCTGGCCGAAGGGACCTTTGTGCCCCTGCAAAACGACGCCAGCCTGGCGGTGACCCAGCGCACCCAGGTTCCCGTCATCAATGCTCTCGACCTCATGACGGGCACACTCGCCGATGCCCTGAGCGCGGGAGACAAGGCCGCGCTGGGTCAAAGCAAGGTCATCGTCATCGGCCTGGATCATGAGGCCAACGAAACACCGCGCCTCGCGTACCTGCATGCGCAGGCCATTGCTGACACGCTGAGACTTCCACGCCTGCAAAAGCTCACCGAGATCCAGCAGTGGATTGCCTGGGGCATCGCCGCCCTCGCTGCCGCCTGGATCGTGCTCCGCACGCGCCGTACCAGCGCGCTGTGGCGTGGCATCGGCTTCGTCTTCATCGCCCTGGTGACCAGCTTCCTGGCCTTTCACTTCAAGCTCCTCTGGTGCCCGCCCACCATGCCCGTGGCCTTGATTGCCGTGGGGGCCCTGGTGGGGAGAATTGCAGGGCGCGGCAGGCCGAAGGAGGCCCCCGCCGCGACACCCGCTCCCGAATCAATGCCGGACCCCGCTCCTCCTATTGGTTAGGCAGCACAAGTACGTTGTTCACGCTTTGGCGTGTGTTTGGAAGTTCATTGAACACGCTGAAGCGTGAACAACGTACCCAGACCTCACGCCAGCCGCACACTGCGCTTCTTGTCCAGCTTCAGCACGGCACCGCTTTCCCAGGCAGGCTCCGCCTTCGGATCGCCGAGCTTCTCGCCATTGAGCTGAATGCTGCCACCCTGGATAAGACGACGCGCATCACCACCGGAGACGGTTTGATTGAAGGCCGCCTGATAGGCATGCTGCACCACACCGAGCACATCCTTGCGCTCACCCAGCGTGTAGCTCGGCAGTTCGGCGCTGGCCATGTCACGCTTGCTGAAGCGTGTGTCCCAGTCGTCGCGACAGGCCTGCGCGGCCTCGGCGTTGTGATAGGTCGCTACGCACTTGGCAGCGAGCTGCTTCTTGGCCTCCATTGGATGCATCGCCATGTCCAGCACGTCGCCCAGCACCAGCAGATAATACTTCGCCATCAGTTCGTCCGGGATGCTCATGAGCTTGCCGAACATATCCTTCGGCTCGTCCGTGAGACCCACGTAGTTGCCCAGGCTCTTGGACATCTTCTTCACACCGTCCAGACCTTCCAACAGCGGCAGTGTCATGCAGATCTGGGGTTCCATGCCCTCTTCTTTCTGCAGGTCACGGCCTACCAAAATGTTAAACAACTGGTCGCTGCCGCCGATCTCCACGTCCGACCGCACCACCACGCTGTCCCAGCCCTGCATGATCGGGTACTGGATCTCGTGCAGGCGCACCTCGGTGCCGTTCGCCACACGGTTCTTGAAGTCCTCGCGCTGCAGCATCTGCTGCAGGGTCACGCGGGCGTTTAGCTTGATCACCTCCATGAAGGGCATCTCCTTGAACCAGGAACCATTGAAGACGACCTCCGTCTTGTCCTTGTCAATGACCAGGAAAGCTTGGTCCGTGTAGGTCTTCGCGTTCGCCAGCACCGCATCATAGGTCAGAGGCGGCCGCGTCGTGCTGCGACCACTCGGATCGCCAATCATTGCCGTGAAGTCACCGATAATGAGCACAATCTGATGCCCCAGATCCTGAAACTGGCGCAGCTTCCGCAGCGCCACCGCATGGCCTAGATGGATGTCCGGCGAGGTGGGGTCCACGCCCAGCTTGATGCGCAGCGGCTTCCCGCGGGCCAGCTTCTCCGCCAGCTCTTTCTCGCTGTGGATCGTGACAGTGCCGCGCTTGAGGATTTCGAGTTGTTCAGGGACGGGGAGCATGGGGAGAAATGAGCAAATGAGAGGAAGACGAAAGACGAAACCTTGAGCAAAGGCAAGTTTGGGGCTCGTTGAAGACTCCTTCCTCTATACCGCAACTCATGGCTGACAACTCTTCCTCTCCACCTCCTCCCGCCCGCACCTCTTTCTGGCAGAATGAAGACTGGCTCGCCGTGATCGCCGCCGTGCCGCTGATCGCCGCCGTCGTGCAGGGCTGGAAGGTGCAGCTCCCCACGCTGGCCTGGAAGACCGGAGCGGATCTGGGCACGGTGTTTTCCGGCGCCAATCTCACTGCCATCGGTGCCACCTCGGTCATCCTCATCGTCCTGGGGGCCATCGTTCTGGCTGCCTCCCTGGGCAAAAAAGTTCTCTCCTTTCTCGGCGGAGCCTGCGTGGTTTTCGCCCTCGCCTGGCTCGCCCAGATGCTGGCCGCGAACTCCACCCTCAAGGCCTACGGCCTGGAATACGTCATCTTTGCCCTCTCCCTCGGCCTTCTCTGGAGCCACCTCCTGCCGGTCCCGGAGTGGCTCATGAGCGCGGTCCGCACTGAGTTCTTCATCAAGATCGGCATCGTCATCCTCGGCGCGGGCATGCTGTTTCCAGAGCTGATGAAGGCGGGCCTCCCAGGCCTGATCCAGGCGGCCCTCGTCATCCCGGTGGTGTGGCACTTCACCTTCTACTTCGCCCGGAAGCTGAAGGTGGATGATGAGTTCGGCGTCATGCTCTCCACCGCCGTTTCCATCTGCGGCGTGTCCGCCGCCATCGCCGCCTGCGGTGCCATCCAGGGGGACAAAAAGAAGCTCTCTTATGTCACCTCCGTGGTCCTGCTCTGCGCCGTGCCCATGCTCATCTTCATGCCCATGCTGGTGAGGTGGATGGGCCTCAGCGAGGCCGTGGGCGGCGCCTGGCTCGGTGGCACTCTGGACACCAGCGGCTCCGTGCTCGCCGCCACGGAAATGGTCGGCGAGATCGCCTCCAAGACCGGCACCGTCGTCAAGCTTTCCCAAAACGTCCTCATCGGCATCGCCGCTTTCGTCATCTCCGTCTGGTGGTCCATGCGCGAGCGCAGCACGAACCCCGACGCACCCCGTCCCAGCGCCGGCGTCATCTGGGAGCGCTTCCCCAAGTTCGTCATCGGCTTTATCATCGCCTCCCTCGTCTTCTCCTATGGCTTCGCCCCGGAAGTGGCCAAGAGCTTCGACAAGCCTCTCAAAGGCTTGCGCGAGATCTGGTTCGCCGCCGCCTTCGTCTGCATTGGTCTCGAAACCCGCCTCGGCGATCTCGCCAAGCTCGGCGGCGGACGCCCCGCGCTCGCCTTCCTCGCCGGCCAGGCCATCAACATCCTCTGGACCCTCCTCCTTGCCTGGCTGCTGTTCGGGGTGTTTGCCAAATAGTCCTCAGGATCTCGGTTCGGCACCTCTGAGCCCTTTGCGGTAGAAATACTCAGGGCCACAGAATCACGCGACCCATCCTGCTTGGTCCTATCTATGTCCTCTGCGTTATCTGCGGTTAAAAAAGCCAAGCCCTGCTAATACAGCGCCGTCTCCCCCTCGTGCAGCAGGCGGACACGCTCATTGAAACCTCGCGTCAGTGCTGACTTCGCCAGCCACTCCGCCGGCTCATGGATCGGCTCGCCACCCAGAGGAAAAGTGTCGTGATGCATCGGCACCATGTGCCGCGCGCCCATCATCTCAAAGGCATCCAGCGCCTCTTCTGGGTTCATGTGCACCGGCCGGCCGCTCGGTGCCAGATAGGCTCCGATCGGCATCAGCGCCAGATCGATCGCAGCCCGCTGCCCGATCTCCTGAAATCCGCCAAACATCGAGCTGTCACCACAGTGGAACAGCGTGCGCCCGCCACCCTCGATCAGATAACCGCCAAATCCGCGATGCGTGTCATGGATCATCCGCGCACCCCAGTGGCGCGCTGGCGTCAGCGTGATGTGCAGATCCCGGAACTGCGCGCTCTGCCACGTCTCCAGCTCCACGATTTGGCCAAACCCGCACCTCTTCACCACACTGCCTACACCCTTCGGCACGATGATCGGCTGGCCGCGTGCGATCCGGCGCAGGCTCGGTAGATGCAGATGATCAAAGTGCGCATGCGTCACCAGCACCAGATCCACCGGCGGCAGATCGCTCGCCCACAGGCTCGGATGCCGCAACCGCTTCACTGGCCCATGCCAGAGCGCCCAGTTTGGATCGATGATCAGGTTCACGCCCGCCACCTGGGCAAAGAAGCCCGCATGGCCCAGCCAGGTCACCCCGAGCTGCTCGGCACTCGCCAGCGGCACCCCGTCCGCAATCACTCGACCCGGTCGGCGCGGTGCCAGCAGCGTGGGGATAAACACTTCCTTCAAAAACTGGATGTTCCTCTGCTGCCACCCTTCCGTGGGCCGTAGCCCGATGTGATTTTCATCCCGCTCGCGACGGAAAAAGAAGCGCCGCTTGGCGGGGCGACCCAAAAGGGACGCCCCTCCGTTGTCCGGAGAGGGGTGATGGGTCATCGTGGCGGTGGACTGCCTGATTGTTATAGAAAGTAAACGACTTCCAAGGCTGGCTGACAACCCCGATTTTCATCGGAACCATCTCTGACAGCCGGGTCAGGCAATGATTCAGTCTTCCCCTGTAAAATCCAGGTCAGAGCATGGGTCACGTGGACTGCGGCAACCCTGCTGCCGCTTTCCCCAGGCCAGCCCTGCTGGCCTCCGACATTCACCATCCGCCGTTGAAATCCATGATTCCCGCACCTTGGTAAAAGATCGCTCATGCCCGAAACCCACGATCCCTGGACCAAAGATGCCGTGCGCAGGAACATCCGCGCCCGGCTCAAAGCCGCGCCTGATGGCACCCTGCGCCGCTGGTCGGACCTCCTCGTCGAGCGCCTAAAGGCCCGCACCGACCTCTGGGATAGCCCCGGCATCGTCGCCCTCTTCGGCGGCCTGCGGAATGAGCCCGACCTCATCACTCACTTCATGTCCTGGCTGCACGAGCGCGGCTGGCGCACCGTCTTTTTCGGGGTCGAGGGCACCCAGCTCATCCCCATCGAAGTCAAATCTCTCGCTGAACTCAAGCGCGGCCCCCTCGGGGTCTGGGAGCCCGCCGGTGGCACCCCTTTGACGCTCTCAGAGCTCGACCTCATCCTCGTCCCTGGTCTTGCCTTCGCTGCGCGGGATGGTGCCCGCCTCGGCCGCGGCGGCGGCTACTACGACCGCCTCCTTTCGAATCTGGAAGTCCGCGCCCGCCTCGTCGCCATCGCCTTCCACATCCAGCTCCTCCCCGACATCCCTTGCGAGCCGCATGACATCTGCGTGCCGGACTTGGTGACGGAGATTTAGCACCTCATCTTAATTAATAAGGCTGGGGCCTCCCCATTTCCGTGTCTTCCGCGTGTTCCGTAGGCCCTCATCCCTTCTGAATCCTGTTAATCCTGTGATCTTGTTAATCCTGTAAAAGAAGACCGCGTCACCTCGACGTCCCGTGCTCCTTGTCATAAGCCTCATTCCATTCGCGCAGCTCACGCTGGCACTCCGCGCACACAAACATCATCGCCTCCTTCGGGTTCTTGGCATCGACAAAACACCCGCCTTCCAGCGGTATCCCTGCGTGGGGAAAGCGCTTCCCGCTCACCACGCCACGCGCCCTCGTCCGATCATTGAAATCAGGCAGCCCGTACATGATCGGCACCGACTTCCGTTCCATCGCCACCTCATGCACCCCGCAGGTCGATGACCGATCCTTCGTATGATCCGGCATCTTCGTCGCACATCCGGCGACACCCAGCGTGACGACCAACAGCAGCAAAGATGGGTGAAATTTCATGGCGGAAGGTAACAGCTAATAACTCAACTTTTGAATCATGAATCCAGATTCATGAATGCCTTACGTCCCGCCCGCCGGAACAGCAACGCCGCACACGCAAACAACAGCACGAAAACTATGGTCCGCACGAACACCTTCCCCACTCCCAGTGACCAGTCCGATACCAGCGGACTCCACCGCATCAGCCCAATCGTTGTCTGAAGATCGGTTATGGCGAGCTCATGGTTCATCGCACTTTCTCTGCATCTTCTTCGTTATGCAAAGCACAGGTAATGTCTCTCCCAAACTCAAAGATCAATCGCTGCTTGGCTGCCTCTACAGAAGAGGCATAGACCGTCGCGCGAATGCCTGCGGTGTTGGTCGCGCCCTTCCATACGATGGCCTCATAGGGACGCCAGTCATCCGGAGGATTCCAGTCTAGCCAACACATGGAACTCCAGCCGCAACTGTCGCAGCAGGCAAAACGCGGGCTGACATCGGTGGCATACAAATCTGAATTTTGGAGCTGCTTGCACCGCGGACAGGTATACACCAGGTGTGGCCAGTCCTGCGGCGAGTCATCATCACACAAACATGCCCACATCTCAACCTCTGCAGAAACAACAGGCAGATTGACTTTCTCCTCGCTGATGGACAAGGGCAGTTCGAGATCACGCCACGCCCAGTCATCAAATGACTCCACCGTCTTCGGTTCGAGACTGACGAACATCACTTCTCCAGCCTGCCTGATCATGTGGAGAACTGTTTCAAGGGTCGTCATGAGGGCTAAGGTAGTCCGAGATCTTTTTTGATGCCATTACTCTCCTTCGCCAGAATCTAGAAGCGTCGTTTCAATCCAAACCCCATCTCGCACAAGGATCGTTGCATAAACCATTTCGCCATTCCGCGGATGCTCGGTGTAGATCAGTGCTTCGCCCTCTGGCAGCCGGCTGGCTACCATTACTTCAGGCTTGCCACGCACTCCTTCATCCACCGCTTGGTCGACCGGCGCTGCACAATGCTGCCGCCAGATATAGAGTGCGCATGGGCCCGCCTTGCCCTGCCAGCCTGGCAAAGCTTCGCCATCGACACAGAGGGCCGGCTCAGGTTGAAAATGATCAAACATTCCTATGGGTTCGCCAAGCATAGCGGCTGGCGCGGCGCACGCAACGATGGCAACCGAAGCTAGCCCCGCGGCCACTCGCCATTATAGGCATCAGGATACATCTCATCACTGACCGTCGCGCGAACGCCAAACAGCCAGACCGATAGCAAAACCAGTCGCCGCTGCTTGTGCGCATCCCGACAATCCAGCTGCACCAACGTGAACTCCGTCTTTACTCCCGATGGCTCAAACTGCGGCTGCCATCTCTCACGGCGGACCTCCAGCCCGCCCCGGCGGCAAAACCTCCGCGCATGTCTCACACAAACACGGCCCAGCCCGCGCGGTGCACCAGCCAGCCCGTGTAGAGTAGCGCCGGAACACCGAAGACGAAGGCAAGGATCAAAAGCACAAGGGGCATAAGCCAGACGAGTGGGGGATAAACGAAATGTGAATCAACACGAGCCGATGACCGGCCTTCTGCCAAATCAGTCTAGCATGAGCATGGCTCTCATGGGAAGCGCGAGACTCGATCCTGCCAAGACTCCCGAGTGATCCGCCAGTCCACATGACTGAAGCCACGCGCCACCATCCATTCATCCCCAGGACGTCTCGCCACGATCTCCGCGCCAAACCACTCCGTCAGGCGCGAGATCCTCGCATTCGCACTGACAGTCGACCCGATCACCACACTCAGCCCGAGATCGCGGAATCCAAAGTCCAGCATCCCCCGTCCCATCTCCACCGCGTACGCATGACGGCTCCAAAAATCCGGCGCCAGCTCCATCCCATATTCCGCCACGTCCGGTGGAAGCCCCGCGCGGCGTAATCCCACGCAGCCGACAAGCGCCTTCGGCTCCTGCCTCTGCACCACCGCCAACTGGAAGTTCAAACGCGGCTCCTGCGACGCCCAGTCACGAAACAGCTCCAGCAAATGCTGCGAGTGCTGCGCCGTCACTTCCTCCGCCGCATAAAACGCGGAATACCGCGGATCCGCGTGATAAGCCCGAAACGCCGCCTCATCGCTCGCGATGAAATCACGCAGGAGAAATCGGCGGGTTTGAAGTTCCATGCACGGCATTGTCACGGCTTGAGATCGAGAGAGGCCTTGCCTGTCTCCATGTCAAAAGGAACCGAGCTATGAAGATGAGTCACCCACCATTTTCCATCCGTTTTGCGACAGCACACCGTGGCGCGCCACCACATGTCGACCACCTGACCACCAGTCTGGGTGCCCTTCACATGGTTGAGGCTGTGACAAAAACCCGTGTCTCCACTGGCGGTGACACTCAAGTCGTGAATCTCATACGTGAAGTCACCTTCCCACGATGAAAACCATTGGGTCGCTCGTTGGGTCACAGCATCAGCGCCGCCGTATTGCATAGGGTTGATGAGATCAAATGCGACGACATCTTCCGCATACTGCGCCGTCAGCGCGGCAGCGTCTTTGTTCTGACAAGCGATGACCGTGCCTTCAATGAGCGCACGAATCTCCTTCTCTTCCGTAGTGGGAATGTCTTGTGGTTTCATACCCGGAGTTCGGATGGACCCGCGCTTCGGCTGGATCAATCTCACACCGATCGTGATGCCTGACGCCGCACCATCCGCGCGACGCGCCCGCGATTCCAACGCTGCGTGACCAACGGATAAAAATGCACAAGGAGAGTGATGACCACAAAAACCAGCCCGACACTTCGATGGCTGGTGCAGAAGAATCCCACCGACAAGCCGAGCGTGATCACTCCACCGATCAGATGCGCCCCTTCAGCGAAGTTCATCTGGCGCAACAACTCCTTGAGGCTGGACCTGCGAATGGTCATCTTCATGGCCGGATTCAACCAGCCTAACGGCGTATGCTGCAACATCCAACGGAACACATTCACACCCACCCATCGATACACCCGTCCCTCGCGTTCCCAACGCCTGAAACGAAACCGCCAGGGATCCATCTGCAGCAGAAACTTCTGGGCAAAAAGCCCCGTAAACCCGCCGATCACCCAGGTAAGTGAAGTCGCGAACGTCACCGGATGCCCGTCAATGTCCGGCGCCGAGATGATCATCCCCGCCATCGCGAGAAGGGAGAACGTGAACGAGATCACGATCCACCGTGTGTGGGCCTTCGGATCGAGCTTTGTGAGCCATGCGTTCATACGTGAGTGCTTGTCATCTTAGACACCGGTCAGTTGACACCTCCCGGATCTGATTCAGTTCCGTCATAAGACTCTATTCTCAGCCTGCTGATCCATACCCTCCCTCGTAAAAGTATCTTGTCGTCTCATCTACCTCAGAAGAGCTCAAAAGCTTTGGATCGGATCGGTCTCTCACACTATTCCGGGATCCAGTGTAGCAAGCCACCAAGACTCGAAAGCACTCCTTTTTTCGGGCCAGGTCATATTCATGCCGCGCAGTCATCAACTTCAAAATGGCAGCGACATGAAACCATCCAGCAAGTTCTTCCTCTGGATTGCGGTCTCTCTGGAATCCTTCTTGCCATTTCTCGTCCGACTGTGGAAAGACTTCCGCCAGATCCTGTGCCAGCTGCCTAACAAGCATTCGGAACTCGTCTCCCAAGTCAGAATGCTGGATCGGTCCCTGTTTCAACTCCGAAGCATCCATATACATGGGCTCTGACTCCCCTTGTAACCTTACCAAAATGACACCTGGCCGGAGTTCTGCCTTGGGGATCAGCACAGCCAATTTTGTCGAAGCATCATAATAGCGCACCAATTCCGGTTTTCGTCTTTGGAAAAACTTGCGGAGAAAGTTCATGGTTTTGGTGAACTATTACTGGGCTGTAAGCAAGGTTGGAAGTCCCAATTTCAGAGGTCAGATGCGTCGTTACGCGTGCTCTATACGCCCACCCGGATCTGTCCCAGCGCCGGCCCCGCTGCACTTACCCCGCCGATGCGATTCCTAAACTCATACACATCCGCACGATACAGCGTCTGCTCACGCCACAGCGGTTTGTCCCCATTGATGTAACCCGTGGCGATGATGAGAAAACACGCCGTGCCCACCGGCACCTTCAAGCGCGCCGCCTGCGCCTTGGTGGCGTTCACCGCATGGATGATCTCTTCGGCACCTGAGAGCGTCAGTTTGCACTTCGTGGTCCAGAAGCCATACAGCGAGCCCTTCGTATTTGTCTTCGTCATGCCGGGGCAGTGGCGCGCGATGACATAGCGATGCTCATAGATCACCGGCTGGCCATCCGCGAGCCGCACACGCTCCAGATGTAGCAGCGGTTCCTGCACGCTGACTTGCAGAGCCGTGACCACATCTGCCGGAGCCTCGGAAGCCTTGAGCTTTTCAAAAGTGATCACCTCGGTGCCGGGCTTGCGCCCCACTGCACGGGCTTTGTCGGTGAAGCTCACAAGACGTTGCAGGTCATAGTCCAGCACGCTCTCTCGTACAAAGGTGCCTGCCCCCTGGCGGAACTCCAGCAGGCCTTCCGACACCAGACTGCTCAGCGCCTTGTTCGCCGTCGGACGGCTCGTCTCAAAGAGCGACGCGATCTCGCGCTCGGTCAGAAACTTCGCCCCGGGCGCGAAGTTGCGGCTGCGGAGCTGGGTGCGGAGCTTCTCAATGAGCTGCTGATGAAAGGTGACGTCCTTCGGCATGGATGAATGAATGCGCCCAGGTTCGTGGCAAAATGCGCTTTGACAAGTGGCTAAGCCAATTCATAACGTGGCTAAGCCACTTTCCACCAACCTTCCTTCACCATGAAATACAGCTACTCTGACCTCGCCAAGATGATCGACCACAGCCTCCTGCATCCGACCATGACGGACGCGGACCTCGAGGCAGGCTGCAAGCTCGCCGCGAAGTATCAGGTGGCCTCCGTCTGCATCAAGCCCTATGCCGTGAAGCAGGCCGTGGAGTGGCTGCAGGGTTCCGGCGTGCTCGTCGGCTGCGTCATCGGCTTCCCGCAGGGAAACAGCACCACCGAGTCCAAGCGCTACGAAACCCAGCTCGCCTGCCAGGACGGCGCGAACGAGATCGACATGGTCATCAATGTCGGCAAGGCCCTCAGCGGAGATTGGACCTACGTGGAGGCCGATGTGAAGGCCGTCTGCGATGAAGCCCGCAAGCATGGCGCGAAGGTGAAAGTGATCTTTGAAAACGACTACCTCACTGCCGGTGGCGCGGGTCTCTCCAGCGATGACTTCAAGCGCAAGCTCTGTGAGCTCTGCGAGCGCGCTGGAGCTGATTGGGTGAAGACCAGCACTGGCTATGGCTTCGTGAAGCAGGCGGATGGCAGCTACAACTACAAAGGCGCCACCGAGCACGACCTCGCCCTCATGCGCGCCAGTTGCAGTCCGAAAGTGCAGGTCAAGGCCGCCGGTGGCGTGCGCGATCTCGACGGCCTCATCCGCGTCCGCGACCTCGGCGGCAGCCGCTGCGGGGCCACCGCCACCGCCGCCATGATGGACGACTACCGCAAGCGGGAGGCTGCCGGTGAGACTGAAGGCACCACCGGCAAGATCGGTGCTGGTGGGTATTGATTAACAGGATCTAACAGCAGGCAGAGGAACAAGAAATCAGTGGCACGCACCCGGAGCGGCGGATAACTCCACCCGTTCATGTCCAAGCCACTCATCGCCGTCACCATGGGCGACCCCGCCGGGGTCGGCCCTGAAGTCTGCCTGCAGCTCCTCGCCAACGAAGCCGTGCGCGAAATCGCCACGCCGGTCATCTTTGGCGATGCCCGCCTGCTTTCCCGCTGCGCCCGCCAGACTAATCTCCCTGCCCCCAAGCGCATCATCTCCGAGATCGAGTGGGCTGAGAAATGCGGCAGCATCGACGAACCCGCCGTGCTCGACATCTTCGGCTTTGATGCCAGCGATTTCACTCCCGGCAAAGTCAGCGCCAAAACCGGCGCGGCAGGCTTCCGCTATGTGGAGAAGAGCATCGAGGCTGCCTTGGCGAAGCAAGTCGCCGCTGTTGCCACCGCGCCGCTGAACAAGGAAGCCCTCCACGCCGCAGGCATCACCTATCCCGGCCACACCGAGATGTTCGCTGAGAAGATGGCCGCCGAGCGCTCCTGCATGACCTTCTACTCCGAGGAGATGATTTGCTCTCTCGTGACCGTGCACATCGGTTATCAAGACGTCGTCCCCGCCTTGACCACGCAGCGTATTCTCGATGTCATCGAACTCACCGTGGAGTCCGTGAAGCGCGTGAAGGGCAGAGCACCCAAGATCGCCGTTTGCGGTCTGAATCCACACGCGGGCGAAAAAGGCCTCTTCGGTCGTGGCGAAGAAGAAAACATCATCGCTCCTGCCATCGCCGCCGCGAGGGCGAAGGGCATCCAGATCGAAGGCCCGCTGCCACCCGACACCGCCTTCATCGCCACCAAGCGCCGCACTGTCGATGCTTACATCTGCATGTATCACGACCAGGCGCTGATCCCACTCAAAGCCCTCGCCTTCGACACTGCCGTGAACACAACGCTCGGCCTGCCCGTGCCACGCACCAGCGTGGATCACGGCACCGCCTGCGACATCGCCTGGCAGGGCAAGGCCAACGGCACCAGCCTCGTCGAAGCCGTGAAGCTCGCGGCGAAGATGGCCTGATCGTACAACCCCATTCCAATGGGGTTGAGTCCCGATCCATCCACAAGCTGGAAGCCTCCCAAAGGTAACTTCTGAAGCATGGACAGCTTCCCTGCGACCCCTTATGAGTGTCGCCGATGATTCTTGAAACCATGCTTCAGCGGCTGTTTGCCAGCCTCGTCCACGGCCCGTCGATGAATGCACGTCCGCATCGTTCCCGGCAGCGCTGCGACTGGAATGATCTCAGCCTCCTGAAAGGCATCGAGCCAGCCAGCGCTCTGAAGACGCTGATGGAAAAGCGCAAGCTCGAGTTCCCCGCCAAGGCCCCCTCCTTTTCCGCGCCAACCTATCCCGAAGCCGAGTGGTCTGATGATCAAAAGCAAGCGCGTGATGCGCATCAGAAACAAACGAAGCTGCTCAAGAAGCTGCGCGATATCGCCGATGATGCCACGGAGTACATGAATGATCATGGCGAGTCCTGTCTCGCCATCGGCTTCCCTCTCGTCTCCATGCCGCCGACCGGTGAGGAGAAGTCCGTGCGCGGCTCGAGCCGCGTGCTTGCACCCCTGCTGCTCATGCCCGTGAACCTGCAGGTGCGCACCGGCTCGCGCATGGGCGTGACCATCGAGTGCGCCGCCGAAGGCGCGGACATGCTGGTGGCGAATCCAGCGCTCATCGCCTGGCTCGAGCGCCAGACCGGCAAAAGCCTCGGCGAGATGTATCTGGATGAAGACGCCTCCGATCCCTGGCGCGAGGTCGATGAGCTGCTGAAACAGATCAACACTTTGCTCGACCTCCCCGGCGTCGCGGATTTCCATGCTGATAGTTTGTTAGGTGAGGTTCCCTTGTTGGAAAAGCTGCCCAAAACAGCCTCCGTGCTTCCATCCGCCGTGCTGGGCCTCTTCCCGCTTTCAAATCAATCCCTGCTTCGCGATACCAAATGGATGATGGAGCACGAGAAAGAGCTCCAGGAGCCCGTGTCCGCCTTCCTGAATCCTCAGGCCCTTCACGAAACAGACAAGCCCGAAACCAGTGAGACACCCGTGAGCGTGCAGAAGCGTGACTTCTCCGCCGAGTGGCTCGTGTCCAATGCTGATCCATGTCAGGCCAATGCCGTGCTCGCTTCACGCGAGGCCAAAGCACTCGTCGTTCATGGTCCGCCTGGCACCGGCAAGAGCCAGACGATCACGAACATGATCGCGGATCACCTCGCGCGTGGCGAGCGCATCCTCTTTGTGTGTGATAAACGAACCGCCTTGGATGTGGTGAAGTATCGCCTGGATGCCGTCGGCCTCGGGGATCTCTGCGGCGTGGTCCATGACCCCAGTGGAGACCGGAAGGACTTCTACATGGGCCTGCGCGACCGATTGGAGAGTCTCGCCGATGCCGTGCCGATCAAGGACCCGCGTCCGCAGCTCGAATCCACGAACAAGCAGCTTGGGGCCATCCACGCTGAGCTCGAAGGCTACCGGAAGAAACTGCATCTGAGTGAGGATAAATCCGCCGAGAGCTTCCACACCTTGTTAGGCACATGGTTAGGCCTCGCCACTCGCGATGACGTGCCTGCCACCTCTCCGATGCCGGATCTGAATCCGCAGGAGGTCGAGGAAGCCAGCACCACGCTGGATGAAGTCTGTCGTCGTGGTGAGAAAGCAGGTTATCCCACCAATCCCTTTCGTGGTCTGCTCAGCATCACCTTGAGTGATTTCCTTCCACGCACGGATGTGCGTCCCACTCTGGAGGCCATTCATGCAGCCGCCGAAACGGCCGATGCAGCCAAACCAACCGCAAGGGTGGGGCAGACATCCGCCACCCAGCCTCTCACCGGCCAGGCCGCGCAGCGCGAGGGTATCATTACTCTGCTGCGCAGTTTGATCACTGATCATGATGAGACTTTCCTACGTGCCGTCACCGCATTGCCAGCTTCATCACGTCAGGCGCTGATCAACGAAGCCACCGATGTCAATGCCTGGCTCGAACAAGCCAAAGCCATCTCACTGGACCGAGCCCTCATGAGCAGCGCGCGCAGTGCTGGCGTGCTGTCGCTGGGTCCCGTGAACCAGCATCTCACCGCCTTAAAGGCCTGGGAGCCAATCTCCGGCAGCTTCTTCAAAAAGCTCTTCGCCAGTGCGGTGAAGAAAACCGCCACGGCAGCCCTGGCCCCACTCGGCCTCGGCCTGGATGCAGGCTGGCAGCAGGGTCTCGCCTTTTATCAGGGCCTCAAGCATCGCCTCCTCGTCGCAGACTGGCTTTCACGTGCCACAGGCTCCAATGCCGTCACGCTTCCAGATGACACCACCTTGGTGAAACAGATCGGCCTGGCTCAAAATGCCTGGCAGGCTCAGAGCGGCCTAACCAAGATAGGTATCACATCATTGCCTGCTGAGAGCGCTGCGTTGACCGAACTTGCCTCATCTTTCGAGTCCGAAGCCAAGTGGCTGCGACAACTCGATCATGTCGTCTCGCTCACGCAAAAGAGCGGTCTTTTCATCGCGGACATCGCCGCGAAGCTCATCCCTGCCTGGCTGGATCAAACACCCGCGAAACAGACGACGCAGGGCTGGCTCACCCACGCCACAAGCCTGGAGGACATGGTACGTTTGCAGCACGGCCTCGGTCAGCTTCCCACCATCATGCGCACCCCGGTGGATGATCTGCTCGCCCTTGGCACTGCTAAGGATGAGCTATTATCCAGCCTGCGTCGTCAGGCCGTGGAGAACGTGCTGCGTGCCCGCTTGAAGAATGATCCCGACCTCGCCGCCATCGATGGCGAGCGCATCGAGGCTGCATTCGATAGCTTCTCCAAACTCTCGCAGGAGAAGCTGACTCTGGTAGGCGATTACGTCCGCTATCTTTGGCAGAATCATCAGAAGAGCCGCCTGCTCGCCAGCACGGGCTCACAGCTCAACAAGCTCGGCTCCGGTCTGCGCCAGCGTCTCTATGTGAAGGGCAAGAAGGCTCTGAAGCTTCGTCAGATGCTCGCCACAGGTGCCGATGTCGAAGGTGGAGATCCCATCTATGATCTCTGCCCAGTGTGGATGGCCAGCCCGTCCACCGTCGCGCAGATTTTTCCGCGTCATGCCATCTTCAATGTGGTGATCTTTGATGAGGCCTCGCAGTGCCGCCTGGAAGAAGCGCTGCCTGTGCTCATGCGCGGCCAGCGTGTCGTCATCGCCGGAGATCAGAAGCAGCTTCCGCCGACACGCTTCTTCGAGTCAGCGCTCGCCGACAGTGGCGATAGCGATGCCGAGACCGCCGAGGAGCTCTTCTTCCAACAGCAATCCGAAGCCGAGGACCTGCTCACCGCCGCACTGAACCTGGATGTGCGTGAAGCCTATCTCGATGTCCACTATCGCAGCCGGAACGAAGCGCTCATCGGCTTCTCCAACGAGCACTACTACGGCTCGCGTCTCCAGCCCATCCCCGGTCATCCGCGCAACAAGGCTCTCAACACGCCCATCCAGCTCCATCGTGTGAACGGTGTGTATGCCGAGCGTGCGAACGAAAAGGAGGCCGAGGCCGCCGTGAACCTCATTGCCGAACTTTTGGCTGGGCCAAACCCACCCTCCATCGGCGTCGCCTGCTTCAACCTTACTCAGAGGGAAGCCATTCATGAAGCTCTCGCGGAAAGGGTGGACCGCGACGCTGAGTTTGCCCGCCGCTATGAGGAGGCAAAGACCCGCAAGGGACGCGATTCCTTCGAAGGCCTCTTTGTGAAGAACCTCGAGAACGTGCAGGGTGATGAGCGTGATGTGATGATCATCAGCACCACTTTTGGTCCTGATGCCCAGGGCAAGTTCCGCCGCAATTTCGGCGCCCTCTCCCAGCGGGAAGGTGGGCGCCGGCTCAACGTGCTGGTCACTCGTGCGCGTGATGCCATACATGTGCTCACCTCCATCCCTTCGGCGGAATTCAGTGCGGTCGAAGCCACGCCACCCGGGCAGATTCCAAACGGTCGCCTGCAGCTCTACGCCTACCTGCGCTATGCGGAGAAGCTCGCGGAGTTCTTCACCGGCTATCAGGACGAGCTGGAGAAAATGCGGCGCGATGCCAAACCCGAGCTCAAGGAATGGGACAGCGCCACTCCATCACCGCTGGCCAAGGCCATCGGCACCACCTTGCTGGAGCAGCACCAGACTGGCTCGCACCTTTATTGGGGGAACGAGGGCTTTTGTGTCGATGTGGCCTGCATTCATCCGCTGATGCCAGCGGATGTCACGGTCGGGGTGCTCACGGATTTCAGCCGCTTCCACAAAACACCGGACCCCATCGAGTGGGACATCTTCCGCACCCGTGTCTTGCGCAATCAAGGATGGGAGATCGAGCGCCTATGGTCGCCTGTGCTGTTCCGTCGTGCAGAAGAGATGATGCAGCGCATCAAGGCCGGGCATGATCGGCTCTCCATACCTCCCACTGCCAAGCAACTCATGCCTGAAATGTCCTGACGAGCGGCGTTTGATAGAGGCATCCCTTCATTATGAAATCACTGCTCATCCTCCTGGCCCTTTCCACCCTGGCTGCCTCCGCGCAGGACGTCACACTCTTCACCGGCGACAAGCTCACCGGCATCAAGGAGCCCCATGGCACCTGGCAGGCCGCAAAGAGTCTCGTGCTCGATCCGGCCAATCCAAAAGCATTCCAAATCACGCCGGGCACTGGAGTCTTCGTCAACAGCGCCGCTGGCAAGACCAAGGACCTCTTCAGTGAAGCCGAGCATGGTGATTGCGAGCTGCATGTGGAGTTCAGCGTGCCGCAGGGCTCGAACTCCGGCATCTATCTCATGGGTCGCTATGAGGTGCAGGTCTTCGACAGCTTCGGGCACAAGGAACTCAAGTACAGCGACTGCGGCGGCCTCTACCAGAGCCACCTCCCGCCGCCTGCTTTCACCGGCAAACCACCCGCTGTGAATGCCAGCAAGGCACCCGGAGAGTGGCAGAGTTTTGACATTACCTTCCACGCGCCGCGCTTTGATGCCGCAGGCAAGAAGATCGAGAACGCCAAGTTCATCAAGGTCGTGCACAACGGCCAGGTCATTCACGAAAACGTCGAGGTGAATGCGCCCACACGCTCCGCCGCCTTTGATGACGAGAAGCCGCTCGGCCCGCTGAAGTTCCAGGGCGACCACGGCCCCGTTGCCTATCGAAATGTGGTGTTGAAGAAGCTCCCCTGATCATGTCTCCCGTTATCCAAACGCTCGCCGATCTTGTGCGCATCAACAGCGTGAACTCCTCCTATGAAGGTGGACCCGGCGAAGGTGAGATCGCCGCCTATGTGAAGCGCTTCTTCGATCAGCGTGGCATCGAAACCACCGAACAAGAAGTGTTTCCAGGCAGGCCGAATGTGCTTGCTCGTCTTCCAGGCCGTGATCCAAGCCGTCGCATCGTGCTGGAGGCCCACACAGACACCGTTTCCGTCAAAGGCATGACGATCCCTCCCTTTGAGCCAACGATCCGCGATGGCAAGATGTATGGCCGTGGCTCCTGCGATACGAAGGCAGGTCTTGCCACGATGATGCATGCGATCGCTTCACTGAAGGAGGAAGGCATCACCCCAGCGTGCGAGGTCTTGCTGGCCGCCGCTGTTGATGAGGAGTACTCCTACCGCGGTGTCGTGCGGCTTTGCGAAGGCCTGAAAGCTGATGCCGCGATTGTTGCGGAGCCTACAGAATTGCGCGCCGTCATCGCCACGAAGGGAGTGCTTCGCTGCCGCATCGTTGTGCAGGGTCGTTCAGCGCACAGTTCGAAACCTCATCTGGGCGTGAACGCTATCACCCACATGGCCCGTGTGATCGCCGCCATTGAGGCGGACAACGAGCGCATGCTCTCCATAACACATCCTTTGGTAGGCCATGGCACCTGCAATGTCGGCGTGATCAGTGGAGGCGTGCAGGTGAACTTCGTCCCCGACCACTGCGCCATCGAGATCGATCGTCGCCTGTTGCCCGGTGAGCGTGCCAGCGATGCCGTCGCGCATTACCGCAAGTTGTTAAAGAGTATCGATGGCATCACCGCCGATGTCGAAGAACCTCTCCTGCTCGTCGATGAAGCCCTCGACACACCTGCAGACACTGCCGTGGTGCAGACAGCCACGCGCGTGCTGCGGGAAATGGGTTTGAATGCCGCGCCCTGTGGCGTACCCTTTGGCTGTGATGCCAGCAAGCTCTCGCGGGCGGGCATCCCGAGCATCGTCTTCGGGCCCGGCAGCATTGACCGCGCGCACACCGCCGATGAATACATCGAGCTCGATCAAGTGGAGCGCGCCTATGAGTTCCAAAGAAGATTCCTCCTCAGCTTCGCGTAACCGATTCACCATCATCTCCATGAACAACCGCCGCCATTTCCTCACGACCACCCTCGGTGCCGCGCTCGGCACGCAAGTCAGCAGTTGTGCAGCGCTTGCGGGCGGCGCTGGCCACATCGACGCGCATGTGCATGTGTGGACCCCGGACACTGAGAAGTATCCTTTGGCCGCAGGTTACAAGAAGGCTGATATGGTGCCGCCGAGCTTCACGCCTGAGCAACTCTTCGCCCACACCAAGCCCGAAGGCGTCACGCGCATCGTGCTCATTCAGATGAGCTACTACAAGACGGACAACCGCTACATGCTGGACATGATGGCCGCGCATCCCGGCACCTTCTCCGGCGTGGCCATCATCGATGAAAAAGCTCCGGACATCCGTGGCCGCATGAAGGCACTGAAAGCACAGGGCGTGCGCGGCTTCCGCCTTGTGCCGCAAGGCGCAGATGCGACCGCATGGTTTGACTCTCCAGGCATCACTGAGATGTGGAAAGTGGCCGCCGAGGAGAACCTGAACATGTGCCTGCTCATCAATCCCGAGGCCCTTGGTCCCGTGGCGAAGATGTGTGAGAAGAATCCGCAGACACCGGTCGTGATCGACCATTTCGCGCGCCTCGGCATGAAGGGTCCGGCAGACCGCGCGCAGCTAGACCGCCTGCTGCATCTCTCGAAGTATCCCAAGGTCACGGTGAAGGCTTCCGCCTTCTATGCCCTGGGCAAGAAGCAGCCGCCCTACCTCGATCTCGGCCCCATGATCAAAGAGTGTCGCGACCACTTCGGCGCGGATCGTCTCATGTGGGCCAGTGATTGCCCTTTCCAGGTCGACCCCGGCCATAACTACCACGACTCCATTTCCCTCATCCGCGACCGCCTGGACTTCCTGAGCGCTGGCGAGAAAACCGCCATGCTCCACGGCACGGCGGAGCGCGTCTTCTTCAGCTAGTAGGACGGAGCGTGGCGAAGCCCGCCCGTCCCCTCCACGGCGCGAATGCACAAGAGATCTCCGAATAGCTATTGCGGCCGTTCGCTGGGCGCATCAAGCGCACTACCTCATGGGGACGGGCGGGCCTGAGAGCCACGCCCATCCTACGACCAGCGTGCGGCCAAACTTCCATGTGCGATGACTCTCGAACGTGCGTATTGACGACATGACTCTGTCCCGATTCGTCCTCTCCTCCGCGCGGCACTACTGGCGCGGACATCTGGGTTTGCTGCTCGGCGCCTTCCTCGCCTCGGCGATTCTCAGCGGCTCTCTCCTTGTGGGTGATTCGGTACGTGCCAGCCTCCGGCGTGTAGCGGAGCTGCGTCTGGGCAAGGTGCAGTCCGGTCTTCTCGGGGGTGACCGTTGGTTCACGGCAGATCTGGCGAAGAAAGCAGGCTCAGAGCCAGTCATCATTGCCGTGGGCTCCACCGCGAATGCCAATGGCAGGGTGCGTGTGAATGGCACGCAGGTCCTCGGCGTGGACGCAGGCTTCTGGAAACTGAGCGCCAGTGGCACACCCCAAACCTTTGGCAGTGGTGAAGTGCTGGTAAATGAACCGCTGGCCCGCAAGCTCGGCATCAAGACGGGTGACACCGTCATCGTCCGCCTTGAGCGGCCTAGTGCCATCTCACGTGATGCACCTCTCTCCGGCAGCACGAACCAGGATGTGTCCCTGCGCCGCAAGGTGGCGGGCGTTGTGAGCGCCGAGGACTTCGGAGCCTTTCAGCTCATCGCCTCGCAGATCACCCCTGACACCGTGTTTGTTGGGCTGGAAGACTTGCAGGTGCAGATCGAGATGGATGGGAAGGTGAACGCTTCGCTGAATGACGAAGCCCGAATGACGAATGACGAATGGGAGAAGGCGAAGACGCTGGATGACCTGGGTTTAAAGCTCACCCGCGTCTCTGGATCACAGAAGGAATGGGAAGTCAGCACCGGCCGTGTGTTCATGGATCACAGCCTCGCCTCGACGATGCTGAAGCGTGAAGGCAGCTATGGCGTGCTCACCTACCTCGTGAATGGCCTGAAGTCCGCCAAGGGCGGCACGCCCTACTCGATGATCACCGCCGTGGATCGCATCGGCGCCGCTTCAGGTGAATCAGGAATCACGGTCTCCCAATGGCTCGCGGAGGATCAGAACCTTGCGATTGGAGATGAAGTGGAGGTTTTCTATTTCGTCGTCGGACTTGGCCGTGAGCTGAAGCAGGAAAGCGCCAAGTTCAAGGTGCGCGGAATCCTGCCGATGACGGATCCCGAGGTCACACGTGCTTGGACACCGGAGTTTCCCGGTGTGTCAGATGTGGACAACTGCCGCGACTGGGAGCCGGGCATCCCGATGGACATGAAGGCCATCCGCGACAAGGACGAGAAGTATTGGGACGACTACAAGGGTACTCCCAAAGGCTTCATCTCTCTCGCCGAAGGTCAGAAGCTTTGGGCGAACCGTTTTGGCAATCTCACCGGCATTCGTTTTGCGGACACTGGTCAGGATGAGGCTGCGCTGAAGAGTGAACTCCTCGCTACTCTCCAGCTTGCCGATATCGGCCTAACACCTCGCGACTTTAAAAAAGACGCCGATGCCGCAGCGAAGGGCAGCGTGGATTTCGGCGGACTCTTCATTGGGCTGAGCATGTTCCTCATCGCCGCAGCGCTGGTCTTTGCAGCCCTGCTCTTCCTCTTCACGCTGGAGCGCCGCGCTTCACAGGTCGGGCTTCTCCTCGCTCTCGGCTGGACGACGAAGCAGGTGCGCCGCGCCTTGCTGGGTGAGGCAGGCGTGGTCGCCATGGTTGGTAGCATCCTTGGTTTGGCGGGTGGTGTGTTTTATACCAAGGCAGCGCTGGCTGGATTGAGCGGTGCCTGGTCCGGAGCTTCGCAGGGACTGCCGCTGATCTATTCGGCGAGCATCGCCACGCAGATTGGCGCAGCCGTGGGTTCGATCTTGATCGTGCTGCTCACTCTGTGGTGGGCCAGCCGGAAGATGTTCCGTGCTCAAACTAGGGATCTGCTGGCGGGTGAAACAGACCGCGTTTTGGCAAGCGCGCCTACAGCTGGCAAACGGCGGATGATCATCTCCGTGTCATTGGTGGTGCTCGCCATGGGTCTTGTGTTTGGCGCGAAGTCCGCGAAGGCGCCCGAGGCAGTCGCTGGCATGTTCTTTGGCAGCGGCATGATGCTCATGATCGCGGGCCTCAGACTTGCTGGCGATTGGATGCGTCGTGATCGCGGGGCGCTGGCGCAGACACTCACACAGATCGGCATGCGGAACATCTCACGCCGTCCTTCCCGGAGTCTCGCCGTGATCGGCATGATGGCGGGCGGCATCTTCCTCGTCACAGCGGTGAATGCCTTCCGCATGAGCGCTGGCGATGTGACGAAGCACGACTCCGGCACCGGTGGCTATGCGCTCATCGGTGAGTCCTCACTGCCCATCTATGAAGATCTCAACACGAAGGCTGGCATGGATGCTTTCGGCCTGGATGAGGAGCTCATGAAGGACGTGAAGATCGTCCCCTTCCGAGTCCGTGAAGGCGATGATGCAAGCTGTCTCAATCTCAACCGTGCGCAGAAACCTGGGCTTGTCGGCGTGAACCCCGCACTGCTCGCGAACCGCTTCCGTTTCGCCGGAGGTGATGCATGGGAAAGGCTGGCCGCGCTGGACGGTCTCTTTGACAAGACCGTGAAGCCTAAGGGTGCGGAGAAGGTCCTGCATCCGGCGGATAACCCCACGCCTGCCAATGTGGCCATCGCCGATCAAGCCACCGCCATGTGGGGCCTTGGCAAAGGTGTGGGCGACACGGTGGATTATCAAAATGCTGCTGGTGAAACCTTTGGCATGGAGATCAGCGGGCTACTAGGCGGCTCCGTGCTGCAGGGTAAGATGATCACCAGCGAGGCAGCCTTCTTGAAAGCCTATCCTGATGCTGCGGGCTATCGCTTCTTCCTCATCGACGCACCAGCGGGCAAGGTGAACGAAGTCAGCGCGCATCTCACGCGCCAGCTTGAGCAGCGCGGCCTGGCGCTCGAGCCCGCGAAGCAGCGTCTCGAAGCCTTCCTGGCCGTGCAAAACACCTACATCGGCATCTTCACCATCCTCGGCGGCCTCGGCGTGCTGCTCGGCACGGCCGGTCTCGGCGTGCTTGTGGCACGTCACGTCTTGGAGCGGCGTGGCGAGCTTGGCCTCATGCAGGCTCTCGGCTTCCTGCCTGTCGCCTTGCGCAAACTCGTGTTAGGCGAGCATGTGTTCCTCCTCGTGGCAGGACTACTTCTTGGCGTCGTGTGCGCCCTCATCGCTGTGTGGCCTAGTGTGTCTCAGGGCGGCGGGGATCTGCCTGTCGGCTTCCTCGGTGCCCTCCTCGGTGGCGTGCTTGTCTTCGGCCTCCTCACCTGCTGGCTGGCCGTCACCGGTGCCGTGCGCGGAAGACTGCTGGAGGCGATCCGGAGGGAGTAGGCATCCAATAGGCCGACCCTTGCGGTGGAGAGCGTTTGGGGATATAGTAAATGCATGTCCACCGCTACCCTTCGTCAGGCCTTTTTTGCACTGCCGGACTCTGAGCAGGCCACCTTACTCGATGACCTTATCGTGGGTTCTTGTGATGCTGCCTGGGAAACCCGGATCTCGGCTGAGATGGAGGAGCGTGTGGATGCGGTTCTCCGGGGTGAGATGTCCTTGCATAGTGCTGACAGTGTTTTTGCCGAGATGCGCCAGCGCCAGCGTGCATGAACGTCCACTTCACCACGGCCGCCCGTACGGAGTCCCTGGAGGCTTTCGATTATTACCAAGCCCGTTCGGAGCAGGCAGCCGGCCGTTTTCTCCATGCCTGGAGGCGGCGACACTCTGGCTCTCCAAACACCCCACTACAGGAAAGCTTCTGTCTGCCCGCACAAGACGCTACTTGATGAAGGTCTTCCCTTATTTAGTGGTTTATCGGGTCGAGGAAGATGCCGTCTGGATCATTGGCGTTGTTCACGAAAAGCGCGATCCAGCAAATTGGCGTCATTTACTGTGAAAGCGCATGACGCAGCGGCTCGCTTTTGCGCATGAATCTCCTCGCGAATCTCGTTCCTTCGTCTTCTAATCCCCTCCTTCCCCAACCATGAAACGCCTCCTGCTGCCTTTTTCCCTTCTCGCCATGCTGGTCACCTGGACGGTGATCGCTGCTGATCCTGCCAAGCCTGCGCCGCTGAAGGTGCTGATGGTCACGGGCGGCTGCTGCCATGACTATGAGAACCAGAAGATGATCCTGGCGGAAGGTCTGAGCGCCCGCGCGAATGTGGAATTCACCGTGGTCCATGAGGAAGGACCCGAGGGGAAGAAGGACAAAAACCACAAGATCAGCATCTATGAAAAGGACGACTGGGCCAAGGGCTACGACCTTGTGCTGCATAACGAATGCTTCGGCGGCATCGAAGACGTGGCTTTCGTGGAGCGCATCGCCAAGGCGCATCATGACGGCGTGCCTGCGGTGATGCTGCACTGCTCGACTCACAGCTACCGTGCGGCGAAGACGGACGAGTGGCGCAAGTGCATCGGCCAGACTTCCATGAGCCATGAGAAGAACCGCGACTTGCTGGTGAAGAACGTGGCCCCTGAGCATCCCGTGATGAAGGGCTTCCCCGCCGAGTGGCTGGATGCGAAAGACGAGCTCTACAAGAATGAAAAACTCTGGGAGAACTTCGTCCCGCTGGCCAAGGCCTATGGTGAAGACACGAAGAAGGACCACTTCCTGATCTGGGTGAACACCTACGGCAAGGCCAAGGTCTTCGGCACCACCATGGGCCACAACAACAGCACCATGGAAGACCCGGTGTTCCTCGACCTCGTCGCCCGCGGCCTGCTCTGGGCCACTGGCAAGCTGGGTGAGGACGGCAAGCCTGTGGCTGGTTACGGCCCGGTGCAGAAGTAAATCACCACCTCCATTCTCTTCACAGAAAGCACCCGGATCCATCCGGGTGCTTTTTTAGGTACAGGCCACGGGACTGGCTGAGTTTTACCAGCCGCGCCATTGCATGTGCCCGGCGCTTCGTATCTTGTGACTTATGCTGAACCTCGAGTCACGAGAAAGCCCCCTGGCGCCGAGCCGTGTGTTCGCATGGCGTTTTTTGAATTTTTTGTTAGGCGCGCTGATGCTCGGCTGCTTCGCGCTGGGCATCGGGGTGCTGGGGTATCATTACATCGCCGGATTCTCCTGGGTGGACTCACTTTTGAATGCCTCCATGATCCTCGGAGGCATGGGCCCCATGGGCGATCTGCCATGCGATGAGGCCAAGATCTTTGCCAGCGCGTATGCTTTGTTCAGCGGGCTGATCTTCATCACCGTGACCGGCATCGTGCTCACTCCAGTGGCGCATCGTGTGCTGCATCACTTCCATCTCGATGACGATGACGAGCCCGAAAACGACAACAAACCCTCCAAATGAGCTCTTCATCCCAACGCGTGGTCATCGTCGGCGCAAGTGACAAGCCTCACCGCTACTCCCACCGGGCGCAGTTGCTGCTGAGCCAACACGGTCACAAGGTGGTTCCCGTGCATCCAAAGCTCGCGAGCATCAATGGTGTTTTTGTCGTGCCCGACCTCTCTGAGGTCACAGGTGCGGTGGACACGGTGACCATGTATGTCGGTCCGGACATCTCCAAGGGCCTGTCGGAGAAGCTCATCGCGCTGAAGCCCGGTCGCGTCATCTTCAATCCAGGTTCGGAGAACCCGGAGCTTCAGGAAAAGCTCACCGCCGCAGGCATTGAGGTAGAGGAAGCCTGCACGCTTGTGATGCTGAACACAGGACAGTTTTGAGCGCCTGGAAAGAGCTGTGAATAAACGATAATACGACAAATGTCGTATTTCAGGCTCGACAAATACGACATTTGTCGGCAATCATCGCGGATTATGGCCCGAAAATCACTGCCGCCTCTTTCCGCCGCCGAACAGGCGCTCATGGACGTCCTTTGGAAAAGGCATCCGGCCTCCGTGCTTGAGCTTCTGGAAGGTGTGAACCAAGGCCGACCTGATCCGGTGACCAGGAACACGCTGCAGACGCAGCTTACCAGGCTGGAAGCCAAGGGATGGATCAAGCGGGATGACTCCAGCCGCACGCATGCCTACGAGCCCGCAGTGCAGGAGCAGCCCGGCCGCAACAGCGTACTGAAGGAGCTGAAGCAGCGCTTTTTCGGCGGCAGCAGCCTGGCCCTGGTGCGCTGTCTGGTGGAAAGCGGCGAGATCAGCGAGAGCGAGCTCGCGGAGCTGCGCAAGCTGGTGAGGAGCGGCAAGCCTTCCGGGAAAGGAGGCGAGTCATGAATGGGGATTCGATCTATTTCATCAACTTCGCCCTTCACAGCCTCATTCTTGGTTCGGCAGGCTGGGGGGTGGTCTTGCTGCTTCGTGATCCCCTGCACCGCAGCGCGGCGGCAGGGATCGCGCTGGTTTTCTGCGTGATCGGACCCTTCGTGATCTCCGAGTGGCCCTACCCTTACATGGGCAAGGCACCCCTGCTCACCGCCGTGCATGAGACCCTGGAGACAGACTGGCGGACCGTGGTGCCTGCGGTGGAGAGCGTGCCAGAGGTGAGGCCTGTGACTGCCAGCGCCGCATCCCCTGCGCCCAAGCCCGCCTGGAACATGGATGATCTGGTGCGTGGCCTGCGCTGGCTCTTCTGGACCGGGCTGGTCACGCTGCTGCTGCGCCATCTCTGGCGGACAGCACGCGTGCTCCGCTGGAGCCGCACTCTGCGCCCGCCTAACGAAATGGAAGTCTTAGCTTTGCCATCAGGCATGGATGCGAGCCGCCTGCGCGTTTTCGACTGCGAAGGCTCACCCTGCGCCGTGGGCTGGCTGAGGCCGGTGATTGCCGTGCCGGCTTCGTCGTTTCAAACACTGACTCCCACGGAGTGGCAATGGATGATGGGGCACGAGCAGGAGCACCTGCGCATGGGAGACACCCTGCATTCCTGGATCCAGGAATGCCTGCGCGCCTTCCTTTGGTGGAACCCCTTTGCTCATCTGCTGATGGAGTGCCACGCGCGTGCTCGTGAGGAAGTGTGTGATGCGGCGGCACTTCGCGAGAGCCAGGGCCGCGACCACCGCGCCTATGCAGACTTCCTTCTCATGTGGGCCGCCCAGCCCCGCCTCTATGCGGGTTGTGTGACACCCATGGCGCATTCCCTTCCCGCACGCCGGTTGAGAGCACGTCTGGTGGCGCTCATGCAGGCGCGCGGCGTTCAGCAGAGACTGGGCGCGGCTTTCTGTCTGGGCTGCATCGTGCTTGTGCTGCTGCTACCGATGATCGCCGCTTCGTTCGGCATTGCGAGAGCTTCAGCAGCGGAGGCACCTGCCTCCGCTCCCGCAAAGACCACCAGCACCAAGAAGCACGCCTCCATTCTTTTCACGCAAAAGGTGATTCGCGCGGATGTGTTCCTTCACAGTGACCGGAGGATTCTCCGGCCTGACGAAGTCGCCACCTTTCTCAAAACTTTCTCAACCATGAAGCAGGCTGAGCTTCTCGGAGCCCCGAATGTGGCGACTTCACTGAAGCGGACGGAGGTCATGGGCTTGCATGAGATGAGGCCGGGATCGAACGATGAGCTGGCCGGCGTGCGCACCACCATCGTGGCTTCAGACGTGAACCAAGGCAGAGTCGTGGTCGACACCAAGGTCGAGCTGGGCATCGAAGAAGGTCCTATGAAGGAAGGCCCGCCAACGCTGGGTGAGATCCACTGGGACTGCATGAAGCGGTATGAGGTGAGCGCCATGGCTGAACTGGCCACGAACGAAGGCCTCATCATCCATCTCAAAACCGCTGAGAAGCCTGTCACTATCCTGCTCGTGGCCCGGGCGCTGGAGTTCAATTCTCTCGCGGGAGCAGATCGGTTCAGCGAGTATGAAAGCTCAGCCAACGGAAACCAGGTCCGACTGAATCTGCACGGCACTCCGCTGCAAAACCGTGAGCAGTTGCAGCAGCAGTTGAAGGAAATCCAAGACGTAAGCGCCAAGTTCAAGGCCTCCAAAGATCCCAAAGACATTCAAGCGGTAATGGATCGTTTCAAAGCGCGCATGGAAACCTACAGCCGACCGCCTGCACAGATCATCGCGCTGGGTGACTCGGCGGTGTTTCAGACGAAGCTCGGCGAATGGCGTCTCACGCCGATTCTGCGGAAGAGTGACAATGCCCTTTTGATCCGTGTGGAGGCACTGCATGAGAAGCCGCCTGCGGGTCAGGTGAGATTTTCCACCATGGGCAGCAACACTGAGTTTCTGACAGGGCTGGACATGAACCAAGAACTGGCGGGAAGAGGCCTGCTGACGCTTTACCCTGAAAAACCCGCCGAGGGTTTCGGCGAAAGGATCTCCGTCAGGGCTGACCGTGTGGTGAAGGTGACGAAGTGAGACGTCCGCTCACTCAAACACAAAGGGCAGGTTTTGCGACTTCATCATGTCCCGCTCCTTGGCGAGGAAGCGATCCGCGAGTTTCGCGAAGGCACCGTCCTTTTTCATCTGGGCGATGGTTTCATTCACCTTCGCCTTCAGATCATCACGGCCTTTCTTGAGACCCACGGCCCACACTTCCTCACGCAGCGGTGCCAGCAGCGCACGGGTGTGCTCGGGATGTTTGGCATGATAGTTCATCACGCTGACCTGGTCATACACCCAGGCATCCACAGTGCCGTTCACCACCTCCAGCACACAGGCCGCGTCCGTGTCCAGAGCGACGAGCTTGGCATCCTTCAAGTAAGCGCGGCACCACTGCTCACCCGTGGTGGCGATGCGCACGGCCAGCTTGCGGCCCGGTGTCTTCAGATCGTCACCCGACTGCACGGTGGAGTTCTTCGCGACCAGGATGGAGAGGCCGGTCTTCACATACGGGTCGGAGAAGTCGATCGTCTGACGACGCTGCTCGCTGGCTGTGAGTGATGAGATGATGAGATCAATCTGGCCCGTCTGCAGCGCGGGGATGAGGCCGTCAAAATTGATGTTCCGGAACTCGACGGGCTTGCCGAGCTTTTTCGCGATCTCCTCACCAAGGACCACGCTGACACCGCTGAACTTGCCGTTTTCATCCACGAACTCAAAAGGCGGATACGTGGCATCCGTGCCGATGATGAGGACATCACGCTTGGCGCAGCCGAGCAGCACCAGCGGGGTGAGGAGGCAGAGCAGGCGGCGGGAGAGCGTCATGGCTGCACTCTGATACGCCAACGCCAGACGGGTTGTCGAAAAGAATGTTATTTTGAATCGGCGGGCGCAGCGGCCTCAATGGCAAGGAAGGTGCGCAGCCTGCTATCAGGCAAAAACAGACAAGCACCTGACGCAGCCAGTGAGGCCGCTCCGCCGTTCGAGCAAAGTAACAGAGTTTTCGAAAGCCCGTCTAAAAAGGGAAGTCTCAAGCAAGTGTGGCGAGCACTTTCTGCATGCGCTTCTGGAAAGCCTCCGCACGACGCTCCTGATTCAGGGCCTCCAGGAGCGCGATGTAGTCGCCACCCACAGCCTCATAGCTCGAGGCCTTCTCCTTCACGCTGGCCTCCAGGATGCGCAGCGCGCGCTCGAAATCCAGCAGGGCGCTCATGTTGTCCCCCAGCTCATGACGAGCGGTGGCGATGTTGCTCAAAGACTGCGCCACGTCCGTGTGGTCGGGGCCGAGCATCTTTTCACGGATGACCAGACCTTCCTTGAACATCTTCAGTGCCTCATCCGCAAAACCCGCAGTGTAGTAAAGGCTGCCGAGGTTATTATAAACCGAGGCCACGGCTTCTGATTCACGGCCCATGCGCAGTTCGATGACCTCCAGCGACCGTAGGTAATGCTGCTCGGCGAGAGCGAACTTGCCCAGGCCTTTGTAGATCATGGCCAGATTGTTTCGAAGCTGCGCCGCCGTGACATCATCCGGAGGAGTGAGGGCCTCAAAATCCGCCGCGGCCTGCTCATAGACGGGTGCGGCATCAGCCTCACGTTCATTGAAATCCAGCAGTGTGGCGAGCTGCATGCGCAGGCGCGCACGTTCGCCGAGAAGATCCGGGCGGTCGCCGGCTAGTTCCAGCCCCTCGCGATAGCTCGCCTCGGCACCGACGATCTGATGCATCTCGCGCTGCACGTCCCCGAGGATGTGGAGAGCCTGGCAAAGCATCGCATTGCGCTCATCACCCTCGTTACTGTGTTCTCGCGCCTCCACCAAGGCGGCCGTGGCCGCCTTAAGGGCTTCATCGTGTTTGCCCTCCGCGAGCAAGCTCTGCACTTGCGCGGTGGGGCTGGGGTTGTTGGCGCGGTCAGGCACGGGGGGTGAAAAAGTTGGGACTCTCTGGCTCCACCATCGCGGCTGCTCCCGCCCGCCAGCAAGTGAAAAACATGTCTCTCCTGTGGCGTTCGTCACCCCTCCGGAGATCCGCTTTCTTGACCGGGCAGCCGGCTCTGCGGCGGCCGGCTGGCGATCCAGTCCAGCACCTGACGCCTCTGCACGGGAAGACGCTTGTGAAAATTGTCCTCGATGGCATGGGCCGAGGCGCCACGAAGTGCACCACCTGTACCGACCAGTCCGAGATCCTCGGCCAGCCGCACCTCGAAGCGCTCGACCAAGGCCGCGCTGGGATCGTGATCACAAAGATAGTCCAGCGCCTTCCCCAGGAGCGCGTGGATCTCCGGCAGCGGCGTATGCGGCTCAGCCACCAGCTCGACCAGCTTCACCAGATAGGTGGCCGCCAGCACACGGCCGTAGCTGTGGCGCAGGCCGAGACGGGGATTCATCCAGTGCGCCTCGGAGAGGGTGTGCAGGTCACCCACCTTGGCGTGGGCATAGCCGATCTCCGCGGAGACAAAGAGGTCCAGCAGGCCTGCGAGAGGCGACTTGGGCCGCAGCGCGCCTTTGGCGATGGTCTTGAAAAGCCCCTGCTCCGCACTGCACCAGGAGACGATGAGCGTCGTCTCCGAGTAGCGGATGCGGTTGATGAGGATGGCTTCCGTCTTTTCCACGCCACTGAGTGCTCCTGACGCAGGCCGACCTCAAGGCTGGAAGTTCGTTTTTGCGGGATCTCCACCCGCCTCGATGAAGGCCAGAAGATCGAGGATTTGCTCTGCCTTGAGAGCATTGAGCAGACCCGGCGGCATGGGGGAGGTCTCTGAGATCACCCGCGTGCGGATCGAACTCTTGCCAATCTCGATGGTGTCGGGTGACAACGGATTTGGCTTCAAGGTCACGCGCTCATCGTCCTCGCTCTCCAAACTTCCAGAGACTGTTTTACCATCTGCCTGGGTGATGGTGATGAAGCGGAACTTTTCGTCCACCACCTTGGAGGGATTCAGGATGTGATCCAGGAGGTCACGCCGACCAAAGCGTGCCGAGACCTGCACGAGTTCAGGCCCGAACAAACCTGCAGGCAGCGAGCGGTCCGTGCTCATCGTATGGCAGAACACACATTGAGTCGCGATGGCGGCCGCCTTGCCCTTTTCAAACGAGCGGCCCTTCGCCACCTCCGGCAGGCGCTTCTCCAGGTCCTCCAGCTTCCATACGCGGAAGGTATGCCCCGGCATGGCATGCGGTGAAAGCGCCGTCGGCTTCGGCGGATGCACCACGGCGGCCAGCTCCTTCATTTCCTCCGCGGAAAGTGCCGCCGCGAGTTCGCTGCGCGTGTCCTGGATGGATTTAAAGTAGGTGCTGGCACCATTCAGTTTCTCAGCGCGGTTCAGAGCCTCGAAGACGATGCGCTTGGAGTCCACGACCCAACCATCTTTGAGATGACGGAGGTGCAGGGGATAGAAGATGAGGTCTTCGCTGGCAGTCGCTGCCTTCAGCATCGGTAGAGTTTTGGCGAGCACCTGTCTGGAACCGAGGCGAATGAGCAGGCGGCAGAGCTCCTGGTTCATCTCACGAGCTGCCGACGGGTAGAAAGGTTCAAGCCAGAGGAGCAGTCTCTGGCTCTCGTCGTCAGATGCACTCCCCAGCCGCGCCAACGTGACACTGAGGGTGCGCAGCACAGCGAGCTTTTGCTCCTCACCAAGGACCTTGAAGGAGAGTGACTGGAGACGTGAGATGATGCCCGCCCGATCAGCTGTCTCCCCAACACGTGCCAAAGCCAGACAACCAAGAATTCCCGACCAGCCATTCGACTCCTCAATGATCTCTTTCTTCCACAACTTCGAAGGAGCACGCTCCAAGGCCATGCGGGCCGCATGGCGGATGTGCCTGTCTGCATTCCCGAGGCTGCGCAGCGCCTTCATGATGTCATTGATATTGTTAGGCTGCGAGGCTTCCAGCTCCCGGCGCAGCTTCCTCAGTTCCCTGACCTCCTGGCCCTCCGCCTGATTTCCTTCATTCATCCTTCCCTCCCACGTCACCCGGTACAATCCACTCTGGGTGCCACGACCGCCGGTGGTGAACCACAACGCTCCATCCGGCCCCACGCAGGCATCCGTGACGTTCAGCGGACGGCCCGAAACAAAGGTCTCCTGCGTGCCAACATAGCTCGCACCCTTGGCCTGCATGTGGACGGCGATGATGCGGCCATAGCTCCAGTCGAGAATGAAGAGTGCATTCTCATACTTGGCCGGGAACTTCGTGCCATAGCCAAAGCAGATGCCGGTGGGCGATGACAGCCCTATGTCCACCACGCTGGGCAGCGTGTCCGCATACCAGGATGGAAACCTCCCCGTGCCTCGTCGCCATCCAAAGTCCGCACCCGGCACCACGTGCAGCACGCGCGTGGGCATGTACCAGGAAGTGCCCACATCACGCTCCATGTCCGCGTCAAAGGTGAAGAGCTCGCCGTCACGATTGAAGGCGATGTCGAGCGGATTGCGCAAGCCTCCGGCGAACAGCTCGATGCGCCCATCCTTCGGATCATAAGCGATGACGTGCCCCGCCGGCAGCTCGACGGTGCCGTCAAACATGCTGCCATCCCACGGATTCGGCAGCACTTGATCATTCGCGTAGTTCTTCAGCGGCGAATCCGGCGAGATGGGACTCGGCAGGAGCACATTGTTTCCATGCGCGACCCAGATGCGACCGTCCGGGCCTAACTTGATATGATTTCGTCCGTGGCCGACGCCGCCTTCGGTGTGCATCAGCTCCTCCTGATGCTCATAGATGCCGTCGCCATCATCATCACGCAGACGGTAGAGGCCCTTGCTGTTGTTGGCGTTCGCATAGAGCACGCCATGGGCATAGACCAAGCCTCGGCACTCCAGCAGCGAGTCTTCGATGATCTGCGTGCCGCCAGACTTGGGATCAAAGCGGAGCAGGCCCTTCTTCTCCTTGGAAAGTGTGATGCGCCCTTGAGGATCAAAGGCCATCGCCACCCAGGAATCTTCACCAGGATGGGCCGAGCGCACGAGCTCGGCTTTAAAGCCTGGAAGTAGCGTGAAGTCCGTTGGATCCGTGGCCTGGCTCTGCGCGCCAGGCTTGGCCAGCTGCCAGGAGTTGTAAGCATCAAAGGTCTTCTTCAGATCAAAAGGGTTCGTGGCCGGGTCTGCATCCACGGCTCCCATGGCCAGCACCTTGCCTCCGGCGGAGGTCCAGGTGGCCGCATCACTGGCGATCCAACGCACCTGGGCGAGATCGCCATTGAGTTCGAGCAAGGCGGCGATGCGTGGAGCGGTGGTGCGCAGGCGCAGCGTGTTCTTGCCGTTCACCAATGAGGCTGTGAGGTCGAGGCTTGTGGCCGGACTGTCTTTGCTCGTTGCCACGCGGCGCGCGGGCTTGTCATTCACAAGCACCTCCGTGTCAGCGTCCGCCGCCACGAGCAGGATGGCCTTGAGGAGGGTTCCTTGATGTTCGAACTCGGTGCCGACCTCCATCGTGCCATTTGAAGCCGCCGTTTCCAGCCCCAGCCACTGGGGCAATGGCGGCTGATTGGCAAGTTGAGCCCCGGCTTCCGCCGCCACGAACATCAGCAGGATCAAAAGAAGCCGTTTCATGAAGGACTAGATCACGCATCGGTGAGAGTTCCTTTCAAACCGGCTGTAGAGCCAGGCGTGAGCATGCCTCCTCGGGATATGGAATGCAGTGACCTTCAGACGGAAGACTGACGTCTTCCTTTACAGGAGACGTTGAGGGCTCACTTCTCCTCCTTCGCCTCTTCAGATCCAGGCTCTTCGTCAGGGGCCGGCGGTGGCAGATTGTCGATCACGTTGATGAGGCTGACAGCGCGCTCGATGCTCTTGTCCAAGCGGAAAAGAAGCTGGGGGCTGTGCTTCAGCTTCACTCGCTTGTAGAGCTCACGCTGGATGTTTCCCTTCTCCTTGTTCAGCTTCTCGATCACGGCGCTTTCATCACGGGCCTTGCCGAGGATGCCGACCCAGACACTGGCGTTGCGCAAGTCCGGAGCAGTGACCACCTCATGCACGGTGAGCACGATGCCATCAAAGCGATAACCGCGCTCCAGCACCATGCTGAGCTCACGCTTCATGAGTTCATTCACACGTTCAAGACGCTGGGACATAGGAGCAGAGAGCTAGGGGCTGGGAAAAGAGAGGAGGAGACAAAGGGGGAGGACGAACGGAGAGCGAAGGTTGGAGGCTTCGCTCTCTGCTTTTAAGCTCTACGTTTTACAGGGCTTGCGGGACTTTCTCGAGTTCGTAACACTCGATGATGTCGCCCTCTTCGTAATCGGAGAAGCCGTGCAGCTTGATACCGCACTCGAGGCCGTTGCGGACTTCGGGGACTTCGTCCTGGAAGCGGCGCAGCGTTTCGATCCCGCCATCGTACACAGCCTGACCACCACGCAGCACGCGGGCGCGCTGCTTGCGGTCGATGCGGCCATCGGTGACTTGGGAACCACCGACGTAACCCTTCTGCACCTTGAAGACCTGCTTCACCTTCGCGTGGCCGATGACCTTCTCGCGTGTGAGCGGGTCCAGCATGCCGGTCATGGCTTCCTTCGCCTGATCGATCAACTCATAGATGATGGAGTAGAGCTTGATCTGTACCCCTTCGCGGCGGGCCGTGGTGAGAGCTTTGTTCTCGACCTTTTGGTTGAAGCCGATGATGACAGCATCTGAACCTGAGGCGAGGAGGACGTCAGACTCGTTCACCGGGCCGACATCGGCGTGCAGGATACGCAGATTGATCTTGTTGCTCTCGATCTCTTCCAGACACTTGATGATGGCTTCCAGGGAGCCGTGCACGTCAGTCTTGAGCACGACCTTGAAGACCTTCTTCTGACCTTCTTCGATGTTCGCGAAGAGGTCTTCCATCGTGACACGACGGCGGGTGACCAGCTTGGCCTGGCGAGATTCTTCGAGGCGCTCCTCGCTGAGCTTCTTCACGGCGCGCTCGCTGTCCATGACAACCACTTCGTCACCGACGCGTGGCATGTCGCTAAAGCCGACGAGCTCGACCGGCATGCCGGGCTTCACTTCCTTGATCGGCTGGCCGCGGTCGTTCATGAGGGCCTTCGTCTTGCCCCAATGCGGGCCACAGATGAAGGCCTGGCCAACTTTCAACGTGCCTTGGCGGCAGATGACGGTGGCCACGGGGCCACGACCTGGAACCATGCTGGACTCGATGACGGTCGCGCGGGCAGGAGCCTTCGGATCGGCCTTGAGCTCAAGCACTTCAGCCTGGAGGGCCATGGTTTCGAGCAGGTTGTCGATACCGAGACCGGTCTTCGCGGAGACCTCCATGACTTCGATGTCGCCACCCCAATCCACCGGCGCAAGACCGATGTCCTGAAGCTGGGACTTCACACGCAAAATATTCGCGGCAGGCAGGTCACACTTGTTGATGGCGACCATGAGCTGCACGTCCGCAGCCTTGGCATGGTTCAGCGCCTCCTTGGTCTGGGGCATGATGCCGTCATCCGCAGCGATGATGAGGACGACGATGTCCGTGACATTTGCGCCACGGGCACGCATGCCGGAGAAGGCGGCGTGACCAGGAGTGTCAATGAAAGTGATGGGCCTCTCGTTATGGAAGACACTGTAAGCACCGATGTGCTGCGTGATGCCGCCGGCCTCACCCGTCGTGACCTGGGTCTTGCGGATGGCATCCAGCAGGGAGGTCTTGCCATGGTCAACGTGACCCATGAAGGTGATGATGGGCGCGCGAAGCTCCAGCTTCTCCTCTTCCACTTCCTCGACGATCTGGGCGACCGGCTCGACGATGACTTCCTCGACCTTGTGAACGCCGCCGCCTTTTTCGCGCTTCTCACGCTCCAGGCGGAAGCCATGCTTTTCACAGACTTTCTCAGCGACTTCAAGCTCGATGGCCTTGTCGGCATTCGCCACGAAGACCTTCAGGTTGATGAGGTCGGCAATGACCTTGAAAGGACGCAGGCCCATCTTCTCCGCCAGATCCTTCACAATGATCGGCGGCTTCAAGTGGATGATCTTCTCACCAGCTTCATTGACTTCAAACTCAGGGGCCGCAGCCTCCACTGGGACAGGCTTCGGAGCAGCAACGACCACAGGAGCAACCACCGGACCGACGACCGGCGGCGGCGCGTTCAGACGGGAGATGGGCGACAGGCTGCCGATCGTTTCATTCGTGCGGACGCGCTTGACCTTCGGCTTCTCGTCCTCCTCAAAAAGGTTCAGCGCTTCCTTCTTCTGGTCATCGACCGTTTTTCTGGCCGGCTCAGGCTCGGACTCCGGCGTGGGAGCGGCGACTGGAGCAGGCTTGGCCCCCAGGACGGGCAGCGGGGTCGCTTCTCGGCGCGCTGCGGGTTTGGTCTTCGGCTTCTCGTCATCAATCAGCGAGAGCACCTCCTTTTTCTTTGCCGGTTTCTTGGCAGGGGCGCTCTCCAGCTCTTCCGTGCTAGCGACTACTTCGCTCTCCGGATTGGCTTTGCTGGTTTTTGATGATGGGGAACGAGGAGGCATGTGAGGGAATAAGCGTCGTGCGATCGGCTGAGGGGGCTGTCGGAGAGGCGTGGTGAAGAATGTCTGCGGAGAGGCTCATAAGCTACTCTCCTTGGGATGGGTTATATGACTGAATACGTTCGAAGACCTGTTTGGCCAGCGTGTCGTCGCCATTGAGGGCGTCGCTGAGATCTTCGACTTCGACCTGACGGAGGACCTGGAAATCACCCATGCCGCCCAAGACGAGCTTGCGAGCGGTCTCAAGATTGATGCCGAGACTTTTGACGAGGTCCTGTGCCGCGTGGCCCATCTGGCCTTCAAAGACTTCTTCCGCGTGCTCGTCTCGCTCGATCTGCAGCTCCATGCCGACGAGGCGGGAGGTGAGGCGGGCGTTCTGACCACGGCGGCCGATGGCCTTGGAAAGCTCATCTTCACGAACGGTGAGACGGGCGGCTTTCTTGTCCGGGGAGAGCTGAATGCTCAGCACCTTCACAGGTTTGAGGGCTTCCTTGATGAACTCCACGGGATCCGAATACCAGCGGATGATGTCCACCTTCTCGTTGTTCAGCTCACGGACGATGTTTTTGACGCGGTTGCCCTTCAGGCCCACGCAGGCGCCCACCGGGTCCACCTTGGTGTCGCCGCTGTGCACGGCCACTTTGGTGCGGTAGCCAGGCTCACGGGCGATGCTGGAGATCTCGACCGTGCGGTCGCCGATCTCGGCCACTTCAAATTCAAACAAACGGCGCACGAAGTTCACATGCGCGCGGCTGAGCACGATCTCAGGGCCGCGGGCACCTTCCTTCTCCACTGCCTTCACATAGAAGCGCATGCGGTCACCGATGGTGTACTCCTCGGTCGGCACGCGTTCCTTGTTAGGCATGACGCCTTCAAATTTGCCGAGGTCCACGACCACATCACTTTTGTCGAAACGGCGGATGGTGCCGTTCACGACGTCGCCAGTGCGGTCCTTGAACTCATCGTAAAGGTTCTCCTTCTCGGCCATGCGCACGCGCTGCATCATGGTCTGCTTCGCGGTCTGGGCGGCGATGCGGCCCATGTTCTGCGGGGTGACCTCGAGCTCGATCTCATCGCCCAGCTGCGCGTCTTTCTTGCGCTTCACAGCCCTCTCCATGGAGATCTCTTCAAAGGGATTGCTTACCTTCTCGACCGCGATGAGCTTGGCAAAAGCACGGATGGTGCCCTTGTCAGGATCAATGTCGATGCGCAGCTCACGGGCAGGGCCGATGCTTTTCTTCGAAGCTGCGAGCAGGGCCTGAGAGAGCACCTCGACCATGCGATCGCGGTCGATGCCCTTTTCCCTTTCGTAGTAGTCGAATAGTGCTTTGAGTTCCGATGTCATAAAAATCACTCCACCCCCAGACAAAAAGAGAGCGGGGCGCACCCCACTCTCACAACAGAAACGGACATAGCCCGGGAAAGGAAGCTCCGAAAGTAGCCCAGCCAAATGATTCATCAAGCTGAAATTCAGGGAGTTCTCTAAGGTAGGTTTGGGCATTTCGACGCGTGAAAACACGGCCTGGATTGTGAATAACTACCATGACTAGCACTTTCCGGTCGGAGCTTCCGAAGCGTCCTCTGACCGGTGCGCCAGCCATCGCCCCACTGGCATAGAATCTACCCTGACCCCTGCGCCGGGATTGCCAAGAAGCGCCCAGACGCTATTCTCGGCCTCCATTTCCTCTACCCCGAACCTCTCATGTCCCTCGAAGTCGCTCTCAAATCCGCCGTCGATACTGGTGAACTCCTCCCAGCCAGCTATGAAAACATCCTGGGGCTGCTGGCCGCCAGCACGAATCCGGTCTACCGCGACAGCATCCAGGAACTCGCCAATACCGGCGAGTGGGCGGAGCTGAATGACCGCTTCTTCCAGGCCCTGAAGTTTGGCACCGGCGGCCTGCGCGGACGGACGATCGGCAAGGTCGTGACCACTGCGGAGCGCGGCTCTGCGGCGGCGGATGAACGTCCGGACCACCCCTGTGTGGGCACGAATGCCATGAACTTCTACAATGTGGCCCGTGCCACCCGTGGACTGGTGGCCTATGCCAAAGCTTACCGCGCTAACGCGGAACTCGGCGGCAAGCCAAGCATCGTCTTTGCCCACGATACGCGTCATTTCTCTGCCGAGTTCGCGCAGCGCTGCGCCCAGATCGCCATCGAAAACGGCGCTGATGTCTATCTCTTCGACGACTGCCGCGCCACGCCTGAGATGTCCTTCGCCGTGCGCCAGCTCCGTGCGGATGCCGGGGTGATGCTCACCGCCAGTCACAACCCGGCCCACGACAACGGTTTTAAGGTCAACTTCAGCGACGGCGCCGGCATCGTGGAGCCCCACGCCACGGGCATCATCAAGGAAGTGAATGCCCTCACGGACGAGTCCTACACCCCGCTGCCAGAAGATCAGCAGGGCAAGATCACCACCCTCGGCGCGGAGATGGACGAGCTCTATCTGGCCCGCGTGGAGACCATGATGCTGCAGCCTGAGCTGCTGAAGGGTGAGAAGGCGAAGAACCTCAAGATCGTCTTCACCGCCCTCCATGGCACCGGCGGCGTGCTGGTGCCCGTGCTGCTGAAAAGGCTGGGCTTCAATTTTTTCACCGTGCCCGAACAAGATGTGCGTGATGGCCGCTTCCCCACCGTGAAGTCTCCGAACCCGGAGAACGCCCCTGCTTTGAAGATGGCCGTGGATCTCGCCAACAAGGAAGGCGCGGACATCGTGATCGGCACGGATCCGGACTGCGACCGCATGGGCGTGGGTGTGCGCAATGACGCGGGTGAGATGGTCCTGCTCACCGGCAACCAGACCGGCTCCCTCATGGGCTGGTATCGCCTGAAGACGATGTTTGATCTCGGCATCCTGAATGAGTCTAACAAAGACCGCGCGGTCTTCCTGAAGACCTTCGTTACCAGCCCGATGCAGGACACCATCGCCGCGAAGTTTGGCGTGCAGTGCATCAACACCCTCACTGGCTTCAAGTGGATCAGCTCCAAGCTCGCCAAGTATGAGGCCGCGCTGCCGAGCGAGATCCTGGCCACGTATCGCGACCTGAACGCTGCCGATTCCCGCGCCGCACGTCTCCAGCACAGCAAGTTCCTCGTCTTCGGTGGTGAGGAAAGCTACGGCTACATGGGTGATGACTTCAGCCGCGACAAGGATGGCAACGGCGCCGTGGTGATGTTTGCCGAGCTGGCCGCGTATGCCGCCAGCCGTGGCCTAACCATTGTTGGTTTGTTGGACGACATCTACAGCGACGTGGGTTACTTCCTGGAAGTGAACCAGAGCAAGGTCTTCGAAGGCGCCAGCGGCGCTGCGCAGATCGCCAGACTTGCGGACAGCTACGGCAGCAATCCTCCGACCGAGGTCGATGGCAGCGCCGTGAAATCCGTGCGCGACTTCCGCAAGCCCGGCATCGTCGATGAAGAAGGTGAAGCCGTCTCCACCGAGAAGATGCTCTTCGTCGATCTTGCTGACGGACGCAGCTTTGCTGTCCGCCCTTCCGGCACCGAGCCAAAGATCAAGTACTACATGTTCGCCCGCCAGGTCCCCGCCGCCGGCCAGAAGCTCGGCAAGGACGAGCTTGCCGCCGCCAAGACCAAAGTTACCGCCTCCCTCGAAAGCCTCTGGACCTGGCTGGAGAAGGACATTGACGCACGGTTGGCCTAACTAAGTGGTCGTTCATCACTTGTCTGAGATGGCGGAACTCGCGAGGGTTCCGCCATCTTTGTGCAGTCGCGTTCGCAAGAACGTGGGAGGGCGGCGGAGTCTCAAGACGCACTTTCCATGTCGGCGACTCACCTCGGCGCCTTTGCTCTTGGAGCACCCTCCAAAAATGTCTTTCTGCCATCGATCGAAGGACTCTTGTCATCCTGGCACTCATCGTTTAACATCATCCTCATGAGTGCCCTTGAACAGATCGAAGCCTCCATTCAGACTCTCCCGGCGCAGGACTTTTTTGCGCTGGCGGGTTGGATGACGGAACGGCATCTCCAGGTGCTCACAGAGACGGATTTCGAAACACCCGAACTGGAGGCTGCGCTGTTGAAGAGCCTCGACAGTCCCCGACGTGAGGTCAATGAGGCATTGTTTGCAGACATCCGCGCACGCGCAGCCCGCTGAACTTCATCGTGGCATGATCATCACACGATCAGAGGTCACCGAAGACGCCCGAACGGACCTTCAACTTCACTACGAGTGGTATCTCGAGAAAGCTGATGACGAAATCGCTGATCGCTACCTGAAATCGTTTCAGCACACACTCTCAAAGTTGGTTGTGCAACCTGACCTGGGAGTCGTGAGGCGCTTTCGCAGCAAACGCCTTCAAGGCATCCGCTCGATTCAATTCACCGAGGCTTTCCGAGTTCATCTGCTTTTCTACCGGCTGGAAGAAGAGGCTCTGGTCGTCTTCCGCGTCATGCATGGCATGCGTGATCTGCCACGCCGGCTTCTGGAGCACCCTGGTTCAGAGTGAACATTTCTCCCGCATGTCCCCTTCCCTCGACTTCATCCGCAAGCAGCTCGGCCCTGAACCACGGCGTATCTGGTTTTTTAATTGGGGTGACAAAGTGTTTCCCATTCCAGCGAATCTCAGAGGCGTCACACCAGATCAGGAGCCTTTGGTAGACACACTCCTGCGTCAGAAGGAGATCTGGCGTGAGGGCAAGATCGTCTGGGGACATGTCATCGTGGCCAACCGCGCGCTCCAGCAGCCTGGCGAAGACGATGTGCCGGGCGAGGTTGTCTACACTCTCGATGCTCCTGATGACGAGGCCTTGGAAAAGCTGTCCAAAATCGCCCAGGCCTTGGCCGAGGCGAAGTTCTCCGAGAGAGCGCCGGAGGAGCAGGAGATCGTGGAGCATCTGCGGAATGAGCATGACCGCGCCTTTGGCATGGCCGTGCCAGCTTCCTTCAGCCAGGGACTCCACTGTTTCACAAGCACGTTCTGGGCACACCGGGGGCATCTGCCGGAAAAGGCACTCGGTGGCCGTCTCCTGCCCTTGCTCGTGCTTGTGAAAAAGGTCCATGATGTGCTCATCATTCCCGACAAGTTCTGGCCGGATGATCTGCGGGTACCATGGACAACTGTCGTCGGGACACGAGACATGCAGAGGCGCATCTCGGAGAAGCGCATTGAAGCCACGAAGGAGTGGGAGGAAGGCCGCAAGACAACACCTCCACCTCTGCCGTCCAAGGAAGTCTCACCCGAGACGCTGGCAGGAACCTGGGCCTGGGAGTCTGAGGTGGTGATGCACCATGGAGAGGATGGCACCATGGGATCTCAATGGATCACGTCCCAGTGGCGGCTGGATGTGGAGCAGCGCTGCAGGCTGAGCATGACAGGCCGCCTTTTGATCAATGGAGAGGTAAAGGAGGATGCTCCGAGTTTCGATCAGGAGTATGAAGGCACCTACGAACTGCAGGACGGCATCCTCACCTGCACATTGCCAGAGCATGAAGACAGTCCGCTGAAGCTTGTCGCCACGGCTAACAATGAGCTTTTCAATGAGCATCAAGCCCGCTTCCTGCCCACCCAGCCCATGTCCAAAGTCGATGGCGTGAGTGAAGGTGGCAGCACCCTTTATCGCCATCAAGCCCGCGCGCCGGGCTTCGTGCCCCCTGACATGAGCGAATCCAACCTCCAGGCCATCGACCCGCATCTGGAGGAGCATTTCGGCAAGGTGGATCTCGTCTGGCACGAACTGGTATCTGATTTGGTGCACATCGACATCCATGTGATCAATCCCACCCAGGAGCGCCCCTGGTACACTCTGGTGACGAGCGGCATGAGCGATCTGCCCATGCATCCGCCCGAGGGAGCGGAAGAGTATCAACATGCCGAGATCATGCTCTGCCTCCCGCCTAACTGGAAGCTCAGCCAGGAGGCCTTCAAGGACGAACGGAACTACTGGCCCGTCCGCTGGCTGAAGATGCTCGCGCGCCTGCCGCATGAGTATACCACCTGGCTCAGCTACTGGCACACCGTGCCCAATGGCGATCCCCCTGAACCACTGGCTGATGACACGAAGCTCGCTGGCTTCATGCTCATCCCGCCGATGACCACCAGCGTGGAGTTTCACGAACTGCTGGTGCCGCCTGCCCGCACCATCCGCTTTCTCGCAGCCATCCCTCTCACGGCCTCTGAACTGGATTTCAAGCTCAAGGCAGGCGCGCAGGCCCTGATGGACCGCCTGGAGAAAGCCAAGGTCACGGAGTTGGTTAATCCTTCCCGCAAGAGTGTGGTCTAACATCTTAGGCCCATGACGGCCTCCAACCTCCAATCTGAAGCCGAGTCACCGCGTTGGGGGGATTCTCTGATCCAAGAGTTTCGAGGAAGTGGAGGTCGTGGTGCATTTGCTCAAGCAGGCAGGCATCAAATGTCGGCCCTTCCGCATCCAGTCGTTATGCAACTACACTCAGCTCGCTCACCTGAATGTGCCGGAAGATGGTGTGGTGACAGTGGCGCAAGAGGATCTCCGTGCGACCCGGCACGTGCTGGAGGCGGCCTTTACCGCAGAAGAGCTGCCGCCAGGACATTTCCTGTAATCGGCTTCTGGAAGGTGGGTCGCTCACTGGGAAATTCGCTTCCAGAATGGTCTGGCGCTAGCGGAGCCCGAAACGACTCACGTTCATTCGCAAAGTCACGTCTATTTTCCGAAGGGTGGCCGAAAATCACCCATTTGTTACATCGATATCGATGTTTGAGATTGAGCAGAGGCTGGGAAATTGCCAGCATCGCGGCGTTAATCCATCCGCCATATGTCCGCTGAATCCCGAATCACTGATCTTGGCCTTGTTCTCCCACCCGCTCCTCCCCGGGGCGGCATTTATAAACCCGTCGTCGTTGTGGGCAATGTGGCCTACATCTCCGGCCACGGTCCTTATCTCTCTGACGGCGGCATGATCCGCGGTCGTGTGGGAGATGACCTGGACCTCGCCCAAGGCCATGAAGCCGCGAGACAGACCGGGCTCGCCATGCTGGCCACGCTGCAAAAAGAGCTCGGCAGCCTGGACCGCGTGAAGCGGGTCATCAAGCTGCTCGGCATGGTGAACAGCACGCCGGAGTTTGCGGATCATCCCAAAGTCATCAACGGCTGCAGCGAGCTCTTTGCCCAGATCTGGGGTGAGGACCATGGCATCGGCGCGCGCAGCGCCGTGGGCATGGGATCGCTGCCCGGAAACATCGCCGTCGAGATCGAAGGCATTTTTGAGGTCACGCCCTGACTCATGACTCCATCCATGGTTAGGCCCGTCTCACACGGACGGGCTTCGGCGTAGCTTCGCGAGATCTCTCGCGATTCACCTCTCCATCGCCCACGCGGAAACACAGCCGTGGTGGGCTTGCTGCGCGGTGGCGGCGAAGTCGGCGAGGTAGCCGCGTTGGTAGGCGGGTTTAGGCCAGGTGGTGTGACGGGCCGTCAGATCCGCATGCACCTCGACGGTGCCGGCCATGACATCGAACTCGATCTCATCACCATCCTGCACGGCGGCGATGGGGCCGCCGACTGCCGCTTCTGGCGAACAATGAATGCCCATCACGCCATGCGAGACACCGGAGACGCGACCATCGGAAAGGAAGGCCACCTTGCCATCCAGCTCCGGCACGGCCAGCGCCGCACTGGCGACGAGGAGTTCCGGCATGCCTGCGCCGATGGGGCCCACGCCACGCAGCACGACGACATGCCCGGGCTGGATGCGGCCATCCGCCGCCGCATCAGACACTTCCTTCACGCTGGTGAAGCAGATGGCGCGGCCGCGAAACTTCGGATCAGAACGCGAGGAGACTTTAAAGACCATGCCGTGCGGCGCGAGATTGCCGAAGCAGATCTGCAGGTCAGCATAACCTTTGAAAGGCTGTCCCAGTGGCGCGACGAGATCCTGATCCGCCGGCAAATCCGGACAATGCGCGACGTTCTCCTCCAAAGTCTGTCCTGTGACGGTGATGCAGGAACCATCCAGCACACCGGCTTTGATGAAGTGCTTCAGCAGCATGGCCGTGCCGCCGATGCGGTGCAGGTCTGCCATGGTGCCCTTGCCACGCGGAGCAAAATTGCAATACACCGGTGTCTTCCGGCAGATGGTCTGCACATCACGCAATGAGAAGTCCAGGCCCGCCTCATGCGCGAGCCCCAGGATATGCAGCACACCATTGGTGGAGCCGCCCATGGCCGCGATCGCTGCCATGGCATTGGTTAGGGCGGCCTTGGTGAGGATATCACGGGGACGCAGGTTCAGCTCGAGCAGGCGGCGCATGGCCGCACCCACGCGTGCGCAGTCATCGAGCTTGCCAGCATCCACCGCAGGAATGCTGGAGGTGTCCGGCAGGCTCAGGCCCATGGCCTCCAAAGCGACGCCCCAGGTATTGAAAGAAGCGGCGATGCCGCACCCACCCGCGCCGGGACAAGCGTGGCGGATCACGGTTTCAGACTCCTCCACACTGATCTTGCCGCTGTTCGCTTGTGCCTGTGAATCATAAGCATCCAGGATCGTCAGCGAGCGGCCTTGATGACATCCCGGCAGGATGCTGCCGCCGTTCACGATGAGGCCCGGGCAGTTCATGCGTGCCAGCGCCATGGCAAAGGCGGGGCCGTTCTTGTCACAATGATGCAGGCCGATCATGCCATCATAACGATGCGCGCTGCAGACCATCTCCGCGCCGTTCGCCATCAGATTGCGCGAGACCAGCGATGAGGCACCACCTTCATGTCCCTGGGTGATGTTGTCACTCACCGGACTCACGCCAAAAGGAAACGCGATCAAGCCCACCTCGCCACAGCTCTTCTGCAGTTCCTTGGCCAGTTCATGCGCCCGCAGATTGCACAGGTTCCCGTCCAGCAACGGTGTGGCGATGCCGATTTGCGGCTTGTCGAAATCACTCTCATTGAAGCCAAGCCCCCAGTAGAAAGCTTTGACCCCACGCTGCCAGCCGTGGGTGAGGGAGGACGAATTCCAGTTGAGGGGTTGGGACATGACGTTGGGTGGTTAGGTCTCTCCATAGTCATGCACAGGCCCGGGCTCAAGCCCGGGAAGCTATCCGTCTGTCTCCGACCAAGGTCCTAGAGCCATAGTCCGATACCGCGGCATCCGCATTTGCCGCAGACTGAGGCCGTCAGTTCACCCTTCATTCACGACGCCCTCATGAAAACGACGTTTCTGCTTCTTTCGCTGCTCTGCCTGCTGCCAAGTGCGCACATCGCCTCGGCCACGCCGCCGCCTTATGTCCTGCGTCACAGCATGCCTGCCCCTGCCGATCTGCAGACAGGCGGAACCCTAGGCTACAGCAGTGCCTTCGATGGCAACCGCATCGTCCTGGGCGCTCCAGGGGACGACACGGGTGCCACCGACTCAGGCGTGGTGAGAATCTTTGATGCCACCACAGGAGCACAAACGCTGCTGCTGACAGATCCTGATGCCGAGGGCACGGACCAGTTCGGGCAGGTCCTGCTCCTGTCCGGGAACCGGTTGATCGTTTCGGCACGGAGAGACAAGGTCAGCAACATCGCGGCGGGCTCGGTGTATGTGTATGATCTCGGCGGTGCGACGCCGGCAACGCCGGTGCTGAGCATTCCGTCTCCTGTGCTGGTGGACCTGGAGCTCTTTGGCTCTTCCCTGTCCCTATCAGGAAATCGTCTGGCGGTGGGAGCACCTAACCATGACACCGGGGGCATGAGTTCAGGCCGTGTTTACGTCTTCGACCTCGCCGGTGCCACACCGGCGGTGCCGGTCTTTACCATCAACAACCCCACCCCGGCGATCTCGGATCAGTTTGGCCTCAGTGCTTCCCTGGATGGCGACAAGCTGGTGGTAGGAACCTATGGCGATGACACCGGCGCCACCGATGCCGGAATCGCGTATGTCTTTGATCTGGCCAGCGCCACCCCCGAGATGCCTGTGCTAACGCTGAACAATCCCGATGCCCAGGCCAACGACTTTTTTGGCGAACACGTCCAGATCTCGGGATCACGCATCGTCGTGGGTGCCTATGGCAGTCCGGTGGGCGGATTCAACGGAGCCGGCAGCGCTTATGTTTATGATCTCAACAGCGGCACACCCACCATGCCTGTGCACACGCTCGACAATCCGAGTCCTAACACGAATGAATATTTCGGCGGGGCCTTTGCCTTTGCGGGTGACCGCCTGCTGGTAAGCGCTTCCCGGAATTCGGTAGGTGTCATTGCCGTGGCTGGCAGCACCTATGTCTATGATCTGGCCGGTGGCACACCGACAGTGCCCGTGCAGACGCTGAACAATCCTGCTCCATTCCTTGGGGACTCCTTCGGCTACTCCGTGGCTTTTTTGGGAAACCGTATCCTGATCGGCGCCGCATTTGATGACGCCGCAGCACCCAACGCGGGCACCGGTTATCTCTTCGACCTGGCGTCTGGCACGCCCACGACGCCGGTGCTGACGCTGAATCAAGTCAGCCCGGCGGCCGAAAACCACTCCGGCCAGGCGGTCGCCGTCTCCGGCGCGCTGGTCGCCGTCGGAGCAGGTGATGATGACTTGACCGCTGGCAACGCTGGCACCGTCGTCATTTATGACATGAGCAGCGCCACGCCCACGCAGCCCTGGCTGACCATCAACAGCCCGAACCCCGCAGTCGGCTCCATGTTCGGCAACGCTCTGGCCATGGAGGGCACCCGGCTGGTGGTGGGAGCTCAGGCAGACTCCACGGCTGGGTCCAATACTGGCAGCGTGTTCGTGTTTGATCTCGCTGGTGCCACACCGGCGACGCCTGTGCTGGTGATCCCCAATCCGACTCCTTCCAACAGCGATTACTTCGGGCGGTCTGTCTCGCTATCCGGCAACCGTCTCGCCATCGGCGCGTACATGGATGACGTGGGAGCGACCGACGCCGGCGTGGCCTATGTCTATGACCTCAGCAGCGGCACCCCCGCCACCCCGGTGCATACGCTCACCAACCCGTCTCCCAACGCGAGTGACTATTTCGGCTTCAGCATCGGCATCTCGGGGAACAGGGTGATTGTCGGAGCCTATCGTGATGATGTCGGCGCTTCGGATGCGGGCATCGCCTATGCCTATGATCTCAGCAGCGGCACACCCACCGTGCCCACAGCGACCCTTAACAACCCCACTCCTGCCGGCAATGACTACTATGGATATGCCCTGACGATCTCTGGCGACCGCGCCGTTGTCGGGGCCTATGGAGATGCCGGCATGGGCACCGCCTATGTCTATGATCTCGCGGGTGCCACACCGGCCACCTCCATCCTCACCCTCAACCACCCTCATCCGGCAGGAGCGGACGGCTTCGCCCAATCACTCTCCCTCCATGCCAGCCGCCTGGTGGTCGGTGTGCCGGGAAATGACACAGGGGCCAACTCGGCTGGCCGGGCCTATGCTTATGACCTCACCAGTGCGACGCCCACCGTGCCCATCGCCATGCTGGTGAATCCATCGCCCGGGACATTCGACTTCTTCGGCAACGCCGTCGGCGTCCATGGCACGCGCATCGTCGTGGGTGTCCCTAATTCCGACCTGGGTGGGCGTGATCAGGGCGCGGCGCATGTCTTTGAGCCGCCGAGCACGAACGCGAATCTCGCCAGCCTCACGCTCAGCGCAGGCACGCTCTCGCCAGCCTTTGACGCGGGCACTCTCGAATACAGCACCTCTCTCCCCGCCGGGACCAGTTCGATGACCATCACTCCGGCCAAGACACAGCTGGGGGCCACGATCACCGTCAATGGCAGCGTCGTGACCTCCGGCAATGCCAGCGCCAGCCTGCCGCTCAGCATCGGCACAAACACCATCACCGTCGTCGTCACGGCGGAAGATGAAACCACCCTGAAGACCTACACCCTGACCGTCACGGTTGCCGGTGGCGGCACCCTCGCGTTTGCCAGCACCGTCTACACCGTCACGAGCAACGCGGCCGGAGGCACGGCGGACATCGTCATCAACCGCAGCGGCAACACCATCGGGCCGATCAGCTGCACCCTCAACAGCAGTGATGGCAGCGCCACGGCACCCGCGCACTACACCATGCAGAACGGCACGGCCGTCAATGTGGCGGACAGCAGCAGCGAAGCGCATGTGATGATCCCCATCGCCGCAGGGGCCACCACGACCACAGCCAAAGTCTTCACCCTCACGCTGGCAGATCCCGGCGCTGGTGTTTCCATCGGATCACCCTCCACCGCCACCGTGGTCATTCTTCCTCCTGCCTCGGCAGCGGAGGCCGTGAAGCCTGCCGCGACGATCACCACCCCAACCAATAATGCGATCATTGTGGACACCCTGCCCGTCGCCATCACGGGCACCGCGACTGACAACATCGGCGTCGCGAAAGTGCAGGTGTCCGTCAACAACGGCGTGACCTACACGGATGCCACGCTCGCCAGCCTCGGCGGCACGAGCACGAGCTGGACAGTCAACATGACACCCATGAACGGCCCGAATGCCGTCAAGGTGCGCGCTCTGGACTTCAAAGGCAATGTGTCTGCCCCGACCACGCGCTCCTTCACACATCTGCGCACCCTCACCGTCGGCGTGAGTGGCCCGGTGAACTCCGGTGGTGTGGATGCCGGATTCATGCCCAGCTCTCCGCGTCAGAGCGGCAAGAGCTACTCCATCACCGCCAAGGCAATGGCTGGTCATGTCTTCGACGGCTGGACCGTGAACAACATGGCTGGCACCGGCATCACCCCTGCCAGCGCGGAACTGCCGAAGCTGACCTTCATCATGCAGCCGGGCCTCACGCTCACCGCGAAGTTCATCATCAATCCCTTCAAATCGGCGGTCACGGGTGATTTCAGCGGCCTCATTCTGGCATCTGGCGCACAGCCTGCGGGCGGCACTGTCATGAGTCATGCCACCACCGGCCTTTGCACCGCCAAACTCACCACCACAGGTGTGCTGAGCGGCAACGTGAAGTTTGACGGCCTCAGCCTCCCCTTCACGGCGCAGAGTGACAATGCCGGCATCGCCCGCTTTGGTGCCAACCGCTCCACCACCCTGACCCTGGTCCGCCCCGGCAAGCTGCCACTCCTGCTCGCGCTGCAGGCCGACCTGACGGGCGCGACGAAGACGATCACCGGCACGCTGACCGAGGTGTATCGCGGCGACATCACCGCCGAGTTCAACATCACCGCGCCACGCCACGCCTACGATGGCAAGGCCGCCAGCGTGCCTGCGAGCTATGTGAAAAGCTACACGGGCCGGCTCAAGGCACGTGCCAGCCAGGGCGCCGGGTTCAATGAGCACGACTACCCTGCGGGCGATGGCTTCATCACCTTCAAAGTCCAGGCCAACGGCCTCGTGAGCATGGCTGGCAGGCTGGCCGATGACACCCCCGTCACCTTCAGCGGTAATCTCTCCCAGGCTAACCACTGGCCTCTTTATCAGTCCCTCTATTCTAACAAAGGTTGCATCGCCGCTGATGCCAGCCTCGACGAGGCCCAGACGGACAGTGATGCGACCGCGCTGAACATGCTTTGGTTCCGTCCTTACCAGCTCACGCAGTGGTATCCGTATGGCTGGAGCGAAGGTATTTTTGTCGACATGCTCGCCAGCAAATACACCCCGGCTCCGGCGGCCGTCTTCACGGGCCTGGGCGCGGTGAATGCAGACACGGGCAACACGGATCTCATCTTCACCAGTGGCCTGCTCAGCTCCGGCATCACCAAGTTCGTCAACCTCACCCCTGACAACAAGACCTCCAACGCTCCGCTCGGTGACAAAACCTTCAGCCTGAAACTCGCCCCGGCCTCCGGCCTCATCAGCGGTGACCTCACCGATGCAGACAGCCGCAAGCTCAAGTGGCAGGGCGTGCTCCTGCAAAAAGGCACCAACAAGGGCGGTCATGGCTACTTCATGAGCTTTAAACCCGCTGTGCCGAACTACCTCGGCGAAAGCGGCAAAGTGAGCTGGCAGGCGAAGTAATCCCCAGCCCATCGGACATGATTTCAATCCGACGACTGAAGGCTTGATCCGGACACTCTCGATCTGCATTCTTTCAGCAGGTCAGAGTGTCAGCCGGATCACCCTCCACATTCTCGAATCGTGAAATCTAAAATCAAAGACGCCGACATGAGCGGCTCCGAGTTCATCAACACGAACCTCCAGGGATCCAGGTTCCATGACGTGAATCTCTCCGGCTCTGAGTTTGTCGATATCAACCTCTCCGGCACCACCTTCGAGGATGTCGCGCTCACTCGCGTGACGCTCCGGAACGTCAACTGCTCCCACATGACGATCAACGATGCCTGCTATGAAGGCATGCTCATCGATGGCATCCTTGTCACCGAGCTGCTCCGTGTTTATCGCAGTCAATCCGCGTCGTAAGTCATCATCGTGGGACGTATCATGGCTCAGCATGTCACACATCAAACAATCCCTCGGCCTCGTCTCTCTCGTCGTTCGTGACTATGATGAGGCCCTGACGTTCTTTGTGGGGAAGCTGGGCTTTCAACTCATTGAGGATTCGTATGTGCCGGAGCAGGACAAGCGATGGGTGGTGGTGAGCCCTCCTGGCGCGCTTGAGTCTCGTCTTTTGCTGGCCAGGGCATCGACTCCAGAACAGGAGGCGCATATTGGCAATCAGACGGGCGGACGCGTGTTTCTGTTTCTCTACACGGATGACTTCCGGCGGGACTATGAGCGCTATAAGGCGCAGGGCATTATCTTTGTGCGCGAGCCCAAGGAGCTGCCATACGGCACGGTGGCAGTCTTTCAGGATCTGTATGGCAATCTCTGGGATTTGCTCGAACCGAAAGGCAGCCTCACTTAGCTGGCAGTCGTTCACTCGTTCATGAAACCACGCATCACTGTCATCACGCTGGCTGTGGAGGATCTCGAGCGCTCCCTGCGCTTTTATCGTGACGGGCTCGGTCTGAAAACTCCAGGCATCATCGGTCAGGAGTTCGAGTTTGGAGCCGTCGTTTTCTTTGATCTCCAAGACCACGTCAAACTCGCAATCTGGCCGCGCAAGAGCCTGAGTCATGACACCGGCATCCCCATCAGCCAAGTCATCTCGGTGAACGGCTCCCTCGGTCACAACGTAAGTTCCAAGGCTGAGGTGGACGAGGTGATGGAGCAGGCGAGCGCCGCTGGGGCCACGATTGTGAAACCCGCCCAAGACACCTTCTGGGGCGGCTACTCCGGCTACTTTCAAGATCCCGACCAGCACCTCTGGGAGGTCGTCTGGAACCCGCAGCTTCTGCCGACCGAATGATAGCCTAACATCGCTAGAGCACAGGCCCCGTCGGGCCCCTTGCTCCCTTCGCCGAGCCGCTGCTTCCGCTTGATTAGATACTGGGCACGCCTTGCGCTGGGGCCGCGCATGAGTATCGCAAAGGGAAACATGTCTCTCATCTCTCCTTCCAGTGCAGTCGGCTTCAAAGAATGGTCTTTTGTCTGTGACTCGCTCGCGCAGGGCGTGCAGACGATGATCCTGCGCAAGGGCGGCATTCATGAGGGGCGCGGCGGCTTCGAGTGGAAGCACAAGGCCTTCTTCCTCTTCCCCACGTGGTTTCACACGCAGGGCGAAAAGCTGAGCTGGGTGCCGGAGAATGCTCAGCGGTCTTTCCCGCCTGAGGAAGAGCGCACCAGTGTGGACATCGATGGCTTTGCGACGCTGGAGCAGGTGTGGAAGGTCACCGACTGGGCGAAGATGGAGGCGCTGGCACCCCTGCACATCTGGAATGAGGACATCGTGAAGGAGCGCTTCGTCTATGATGACGAAAGCTGCCTGCACATCGCGCTGGTGCGTGCGTGGAAGCTCCCGCAGCGCTGGAGCTTTCCGTATTCGAAGAGCTACGGCGGCTGCCGCTCCTGGGTGAATCTGCCGGCGGAGGGCCTCGAGCTTCTGGCCAACGCCACTGCGGCACTGACCGATGAAGCGTGGGCCGAAACGGCTGGCAAACTGCATTCGATTCTTGATGCGTCTTAAGCGGCGGATCAGGATGCGCCGGTGAAATTGATCCTGCTCATCGCCCTGGTCCAGATCTTCCACCTCACCCACAAAGGTCTGATGTGTGCCACGATCTATGGTGGGGCCAGCATGCTGCTTGCCTGGGCCCGGCTGGACGATCTGGTGTGGGCCTTGATGTGGGGGGCGATCAGCTTCACGGCAGCCCTGGTCTACTTCTGGGCTCTGGACAAGCTGGATGGCGGCGTGCTCTGGTGGTTACTTTTGGTGATCGGAGGTTTTGTAGTGGCCGTCCTCTAAAGTCCTTGGATGGTACGTATTCACTTACTCCCATGACCTCTTCTGATCCCGCCCCCGCCTGGTTTCACATCGACAACGAAGCCGAGATCGCCTCGCCGGCGCTGCTGCTGTATCGCGAGCGCATCGAGCATAACCTGAAGCTGATGATCGAGATCGTGGGCGGTGATCCTGCGCGGCTGCGCCCGCATGTGAAGACTCACAAGCTGCTGCAGGTGGTGCAGTGGCAGATCGAGCTCGGCATCACGAAGTTCAAATGCTCGACCATCGCGGAGGCAGAGATGTGCGCGATGGCAGGCGCGGCAGATGTGGTGCTGGCCATGCCCTGCGTGGGTCCGGGAGGACATCGCCTCGCCACGCTGGCGAAGAAGTATCCGCAGACGCAGTTCGCAGGCATTGCGGATGATGAGGAGACCATCCGCACGCTGGCTTCCGCCGCGCAGCAGCATGGCGTGAACCTCGGTGTGTTTCTGGAGCTGGACTGCGGCATGGGCCGCACCGGCATCGTGCCGGGAGAAGCGGCAGCGTTTCTGGTGCATGTGATCAAGGACACACCGCGTCTGCTTTTCCGCGGCCTGCATGCCTATGACGGCCACATCCATGATGCCGAACTGTCGGTTCGGCAGGAAAAGTGTGAGGCATCGTATGTGCCGATCCTGGAATTCAAGAAGCGTCTCGAAGGCGAGGGAGTGGTCATTCAGGAGTTCCTCGCCGGTGGCTCGCCGACTTTTGGCATTCATGCGCAGCACAAGGAACGTATCTGCAGCCCGGGCACCACGGTGCTGTGGGACTTTGGTTATGGAGACAAGCTTCCTGATCTGCCTTTCCTCCCTGCTGCGGTGCTGCTGGCACGGGTGATCAGCAAGCCAGGCACGAACCGCATCACGCTGGATCTCGGGCACAAATCCGTGGCTCCTGAGCAGCCGCATCCGAGGGTGCGTTTTGAGGAGCTTCCAGACGCGGTGGCGGTGATGCAGAGCGAGGAGCATTTGGTGCTGGAGACGGATCGCGCGCATGAGTTCGTCGTCGGTCAGGCGCTGCACGGCATCCCACGTCATGTGTGCCCCACGGTGTCCATGCATGGCGAGGCGGTCATTGTGGAAGGCGGTCGCGCCACCCAGGTCTGGCCCATCACCGCAAGGAACCGCAAGATCACGGTGTGATTCGCGTTTCAGGGGTTCACCCATGAACGATTTCACGCGCCGTCGCGCCCTCAAGACCCTCTTCTGTTCCAGCGCCGCCCTGGCGCTGAATCTTCAATCACGTCGCGCCCAGGCGGAGATCGCCAAGGACGGCCTGCATTTCCTCGCCATCGGTGACTTCGGCACCGGCGGCACGGACCAGGTGACGGTGGCCAAGGCCATGCAGGAGTTCGTGAAGAAGAACGAACTGAAGAGCGAGGCGCTGCTGCTGATCGGCGATAACTTCTACGGCCCTGCCGAGAAGAAGCCTAAAGCGAAGGGCGAGGAGAAGAGCAAGAAGAAGGACAAGGACAAAAAGAAGGAGAAAGAGCCCGAGCCTGTGCCCTTCACGGTCGAGACCAAGCGCTGGAAGACGGAGATCGAAGACCTCTACACCACCGAGACTTTCCCCGGCCCGATGTATGCCGTGCTGGGCAATCACGACTACCACGACAACAAAGGCGGCGAGCAGACGCAGCTCGCGTACTCGCAGCTTCCGGGCAAGCGCTGGAAGATGCCCGCGAAGTGGTATCGCCAGGACTTCGGCGGCCTGTTGACGCTCATCTGTCTGGACACCAATCTCTACGAAGTCAGCGGCAAGCCTTCCGTGCCCGTACCGAAAAAGGACAAGGATGGCAAGATCATCCCTCCGAAGGGGCCCGTCACACCTCCGAAGCCGCGTGCCTCTCTGACCATCGCCGAGGAAGTGGCGCAGATGGAATGGCTGAAGGCCGAGCTGGAGAAGCCGCGTGCCCCTTTCACACTCGTGATGGGGCATCATCCCCTCTATTCCAACGGTGATCATGGCGATACGAAGACGCTGATCGATCAATGGGAGCCGCTGTTCCAGGAGCACAAGGTGCACGCCTACATCTGCGGCCATGACCATGATCTCCAGCATCTGGAAATGGACGGCAAGTTCACCTCCCACATTCTCTCCGGTGGTGGTGGTGCGAAGACCCGCGTGCTGGAGCATCCCGAGCGCAAGATGCCCTACGGCAAGGACATCCACGGCTTCACCCACATCACCGTAAAACCTGACGCGCTGATCTTTGCGCATCACACGGTGGATGGCAGCCTGGTGCATCAGTTCACCAAGCGTCTGGATGGCAAGATCGAAGTGCTGGACGTCCCGCAGCCATCTCCTGCTCCATCCACATCACCGGCCCCCGGCGCTGATCCAAAGGACGCGAAGATTTAACCACTTCGCGATCTCCGGCCCGCGCTCAGGTCCCAGCACCATGAGCGCGGTGGCATAGCCATCCGCCAGCGCGCAGGACTCATGCAGGACCGTCACCGAGACGAGATCATGCTCCACCGGCTTCAGCGTGCGTGGATCGATGAGGTGGCTCTGCTTGCCATGATCTTGGTGGTGCCGGTAGGTGCCGCTCGTGGCCATGCATTGGTTCGTCAGCGGCAGCGTCTGCAATGAGTCTCCTTGCGCAGCTTCAGGCGTCTGCACACCCACCTGCCAGGGCTTGCCATTCTGCGCATGACCGATGGCGGCGACCTCGCCCCCGACCTCGAGGAGGAAGTCGGACAGCCCGCGCTGCTTCAGCAGCCTAACCAATTCATCCATCACAAAACCTTCCGTCACACTGGCGACATTGATGCTCAGTTGCGGCACATCTTTCTTCAGCGCCGGGGAATCAAGACGTGACTCAAGATGCTGCCAACCTGTCACGGGCGCTTCCGACGACTCGCCCTGCAGCTTCGGCGCAAAGCCAAACGCCTCAATCACCGGCGCGAGCGTGATATCGAGCGCACCCTCCGTGTCGTTCGCGATGCGGCGCGCAAGCTCGACGACCTGCACCAGTTCCAGCGGCACTGCCTGCCAATCCGTGGAGGCCGAGGCATTGAACACACTCAGCGCCGAGTCCTTCCGCCAATGCGAGAGCACCGCCTCACGCTGATCGAGATGAGATTGAATGAACTGCCGGATGGACTCATCAGCCCCCTCTGCCCGCAAACTCCACGTGGTGCCCATGGTGGGGCCGGAGAGGAGTTGCGACTTTTCTTCACTGCATGAACTCAGTACGGCCCCAAGCACGCCCATGAAGAGCAGACGAAGGAGAGAGGTGAGCATGACGAAGATCCGGATAGGCCTGACAGTACCTTCAACTCTGGCGAGATCACACGGATGTCGCTACAGAAGTACGTTGTTCACGCTTTAGCGTGTTCAGTGAACCTCCAATCACACGCTAAAGCGTGAACAACGTACTCATGGCGTCAGTATCCTGAGTGCTGACGGTGACGTGAGTCCGGCCACCCAACCCTTTTCATGGCTTGGGATGTCGATGCTGAAGTATGTTGTTCACGCTTCAGCGTGTTCAATGAACCTCCAATCACACGCTAAAGCGTGAACAACGTACTCCTCGCCTCGACATCCGGTGCGAAGTCAATCATCCCAACCTTTGCCATAGTCGAGGACAGGATACTGCTTCCAAAGACGCGCGGCCTCTTCTCTGCCCACCTTGTCCAGATATGTCGCAGCACTGCTGAAAGGCCATTCCTGCCAGCGCTCCACCCAGCCATGCTTCACAGGGTTGTGATGGATGTAGTTCAGCGTGGCCCAAAAATGACCGTCGTTGCGGATCTGCCGGTCCGCAGGAGCACTCCAGACACGCCGCCCTCGCTGCTCATCTTCGCCATTCCACTCGAAGGACATTCGGCCATGAAGCTTGCCAAGGTTGGAAATCAGCGGGTTCAGTGCGGCCGTGCCAAGGAGAGCATGGTAGTGATTTGGCAGAACACACCACGCATGCGTCTGGCAGTGCGAGATGTCCAGGGTCTCCAAGAGGCGGTCTGCGAATTCCGCGAGACGTTGTGGAGTCTTCCCAACGATGTCCGCATGCTCATAACAAGCAGCCGTCACATGATAAAGGCCAGCTCCAGCGACGAAATGCGGCGGGCTATGCCAGGGTCGCTCGCGTCGCTGGCGCCAGAGGAGCAGGCCTTCCTGTTCCTCTGGGCTGAGCTTTCGCCAGCGATACATGGGACGCGAGTATCTTGTTCACGCTTCAGCGTGGGATCGAGGGTTCATTGAGCACGCTAAAGCGTGGACAACGTACACCTCAAACCGTCACGCAATGCACACGCACGATACCGGGGACCTTCTCCAGCTCAGCCAGCACTTCGCTGGAAGGGCAGGAGTCGAGCGTGAGCAAGGTCAGGGCGGTGCCGCCTTCCTTGTTACGGCTCAGGCTCATGTCAGCGATGTTCACCTGGTTCTTGCCGAGGATGCTGCTGTAGGCGGCGATCATGCCGGGGCGGTCCTGGTTCTCGATGAGGAGCAGGGTGCCTTCCGGACGGGTCTCGATGTGGCGCTCATTCACCTTCACGATGCGCGGCTCACCGGCGAAGAAGGTGCCGGCGATGCTGGCGGTCTCACCGTCATTGCTGGCCTGGACCTCGATGAGGTCGGTGAAGAGGCTGGCCTCAGGCAGGCGGCTTTCCGTGAAGCGCAGACCCAGGTTTTCAGCCACGCCATTGGCGTTGATGTAGTTCACCTGCTCGGCACCCACCGCGCGCTCGAGGAAGCCCTTGAGCACCGCGCGGGAGATGAGGGTGGTGTCACCACTGCCGACCTTGCCGCTGTAGTTGATGCGGACCACGTTCGAGCGGGCAGGAGCGATCTGGGAAACGAGGCGGCCAAGAAGCTCACCAAATTTGAGGAAGGGTCCGATCTCGGAAAGGACCTTCGGATCCACGTTCGGCATGTTCACGGCGTTCACGACCGTGCCGAGGAGGAGATGAGCCTTGATCACTTCCGCGATCTCGATGCCCACGTTCTCCTGGGCCTCTTCCGTGCTGGCGCCAAGGTGGGGGGTGAAGACGGTGTTCGGCGCGCTGAGCAGTGCGTAATCAGCCGGTGGCGGCTCGGTTTCAAAGACGTCCAGCGCCGCGCCGGCGATGGTGCCATCCGTCAGCGCCTGCGCGAGTGCGGCGTCATCGATGAGGCCACCACGGGCGCAGTTGATGATGCGGCAGCTCTTCTTCAGGGTGGCCAGACGCTTCGCATTGATCATGTGCTTCGTCTCAGGCGTCAGCGGCATGTGCATGGTGATGTAGTCCGCCTGCACGATCGCTGCGTCGAGGTCCTCGCAAAGCGTCACGCCGAGGCTTTCGGCGCGGTTCTTGGAAAGGTAAGGGTCATAGGCCACCACGCTCATGCCAAAAGCCTTCGCGCGCTTGGCGAACTCGGCGCCGATGCGGCCCATGCCGAGCACGACGAGGGTCTTGCCATACACTTCCGTGCCCTGGAAGCTCTTGCGGTCCCACTTGCCGCTCACGATCGTCGCATGCGCCTGGGGGGTCTTGCGGCTCAGGGCCATCATGAGGGTGAAGGCCTGCTCCGCAGTGGAAATCGTGTTGCCGCCGGGGGTGTTCATCACCACCACGCCGCGCTTCGAGGCGACTGGCACGTCGATGTTGTCCACACCCACACCGGCACGGCCGATGACTTTCAGGTTCGTGGCGGCGTCAAAGACCTTGGCGGTCACCTTGGCGCCAGAACGCACGATGATGGCATGCACGTCGCGGGAGGCCTCGATCATCGCAGCCTCTTCCTTGAGGTTCATGTTCACCACGACGTCAAAGGAGGACTCCGCCTGGAGGAGTTCGATGCCTTTGCTCGAGATAGGGTCGTTGTTACCGGCGATGAGGATTTTAAACTTCTGGGCCATAAAAAAGGGCGCGCAGGCTAGGCTATGTTTTAAAAGTGGCAAGGACGGCCTTGCCCTCTAAGAGGTGGGTTCTCCCTGTCTTTTTTCGAAAAAATGCCCCGCATCCTCGCCATCGACCACGGAACCGTGCGCATCGGACTCGCCCTGAGTGACGAGATGGAGCTCGTCGCCAGCCCGCTGAAGACCGTGGATGCCCAGCACGAGCCGGAGCGCGAAATCGTCCGGATCGTGAGGGACAAAGGCATCGCCAAGATCGTCATCGGCATGCCTTTTCACATGAGCGGCCAGCGCGGCGAGGCCGCGGAGAGGGTAGAGAAGTTCGGCACAAACCTCAGCAAGGCCCTCGATCACGAGGTGCCCATCGAATATGTGGACGAGCGGCTATCCTCCGTGGAGGCCGAGGCTTCCCTGTCCCGCTCTGGCATCACCGGCAAGCGCGAGCGCGACCAGATCATCGACCAGCTCGCCGCAGTGGTGATCCTGCAGGACTATCTGAACAACCAACGCGGACCCGAGGGCTACCTGCTCCCGGACGCCGCCTATGACTTCCAGTGGAGCGATGAGCCGAAGCGACGTCGAAAGTAGGCTCGGCCTCAACCATGGCGTGGCCCCGGGCTTCAAGCGCCTGCGCCTCACCGTGGCCTACTGCGGCACCCCTTGGCGCGGCTGGCAGAGCCAGACCGGCGGCGGCGGCGTGCAGGACGAGCTCAATGCCGCCATCCGCCGGGCCACCGGCGTCGTGGCCTTTGTCCATGGCAGCGGCAGGACAGATGCCGGGGTGCACGCCCTGGCTCAGGTGGCGCACTGCGATGTGCCCGAGGCCCTGCGCATGAACGGCGAGGCCTGGCAAAATGCCATCAATGCCTGCCTGCCCCTCAGCATCCGCATCACGGAGGCGGTGGTGGCGGAGCCCACTTTCCACTGCCGCTTTGACGCCATCGGCAAGGTCTACCGCTACCGCATCTGGCGCTCACGCATGCTCTCCCCCTTTGAGGCCGACCGCGCCTGGCACATCCACGGCTCCCTCGACCTGGAGGCCCTGCGCGACTGCACCCAGAAACTCGTCGGCACACACAACTTCGTCCGCCTTTCCGCCAATCGAGGAGACATGCCGGAGACCCAGCGCCGGCTTTTGCTGGAGAGAACCACCCGCACCATCCAGCGCGCGGAGATCCGGGAGATGGGAGATGTGCTGGAGCTCGAGTTCGAGGGTGATGGCTTTCTCTACAAGATGGTGCGCATGATCACCGGCACGCTCATGCACATCGCCCGCGGCCGCTCCACCCGTGACTGGCTGGCGGATCTGCTCGCCGATCCCCAGGGCCCCCAAAGCAACCAGACGGCCCCTTCCTGCGGGCTGTATCTGGTCAGCGTGAAGTATCCTGGGGAGTGAACAGAGGCCAAGCCCGTCAGGGCTTCATGAAGAAGAGTCCCGCGTGGAAGTTCCCTTTGAAGAACCCAGCGACCCTGTCCTGCTTCTGGAAGATTACTCCCCCAAAGCTGGTGCTCGTGGCGGTGGGCGTGTGCTTGTAGGTGCCGGACACCAGCGCCTTCGCCGGGGTCAGGGCATAGGTCCAGGTCTCGCCGTTATAGACCGAGGAGAGCTTGTCTTTGAGATCCCAGCTCACCAGCCGCATACCGTTCGGGACGTAGGGCAGATCGCTGCCAAAGAACTGCGCCACAGCTGAGGTGGTGCCATTGATGAGTTCAAGGTCAGGCAGGTTCAAGATCGGCACAAAGCGGCTGCCCAGAATCTGGCGGTTCAGATGGAAGCCAGACGGGTAAAAGGTCGCCTTGGTATTCGTGGGTTTGCGCCAGCTCACCCGGCCATCGAGATCACTGATGTCCGCCAGATCACGGAACTGCATCTCCCCGGCAAAGAAGCCCGTGCCCTGGGGCACATAAAAGCTGATTTCCGCTAGACCACCATGCTCCACGTTACCCAGAGGTGCCGCCACCGAGATGGTCGTGTTGTCCGGCAGCGTCATCGCCAGGGTGGCATCCCCTGTGGCAGTGACGATGAGCGTGCCATAAGCCGTTCCCTGCGGTTCCAGCGGGCTGCCATTGTCCACTGCCGGCATGGCGATGGCATAGGTTCCTTTATAGGCCAAGGCATCCCAGTTGTAGTCCTCCAGCAGCACAGCGTTTGCCGTGGTGATGCCGTCCGTCACCGTGCCAATGAGACGCCACTCCGAGTGAACCGTGTTCACGTCATGATATCTCAGCGTGAAATTCAGGGAGGACAGGCCCTTGCGCACCACCGTGCCTTCGGAGATTCCTGCGCTGCCTACATCGAAGGTTCCCACCACAGGATAGGAGATGCCGTCCCAGATCACCTTGCCGGAGAACGAGCGGTTGGCGGTCACCTTCACATTCATGCTGCCCACCACGAGCAGCGTTTCGCCATGCCCCTGCTTGAGCAATCCGCTCGCGCTCATCGCGTAGCCCACGCCTTCTGCGGTGGGATTGAAGGGAGTGAAGGTCTGCGGCGCCCAGTCATCCGGAGGCAGCGTCAGCGAAGGCAGTGGCGACGCCACGCGTGAGGTCGTAACGAGCGTGTAAAGCCCCTTGGCATTGTTGAAGCCACGCACCCGCACGTAGTAGGCACCTGGGTCCATGGTGCGGCTGATGAGGAAGTTCTTTCCAAAGCCGTCATTGAAGGCGGAGATGAAATTCCCACTCCCGTCAAAGAGCTCGGCAAACGTGTCTGTGCCACCCGTCGTAAAGATCGTCATGGCGCTCTGCTGGCCCACAGGGATGCAGAACATGTCCAGATCCCCGGCGGTCTCCAGCCTGCCATTCACGCTGCTGCCTGGGGAGACCACGGTAGCTCCTCCGAAGCTGCTCACATGGTCGTCGGAAACGGGAACGGTGGTCAGCATCACATCGTCAAATTCCACGCCGTCCGTACCCCAGGAGCAGTCATCATACTGCTGGAACTTGATTTGGAAGTCTGCGTTGTAGCTGATCCCGGCGGCAGCTACCGCCGCATCCAGGTTTACCAGACGAGTGTTGAAGTTGCCATCCGCGTTCAGGAGCTGGTCCACCGTGTGCCAGTTGGTGCCGTCTTCGCTGATGCTCACGCCATCACCGTCGGCATGACCGGTGAAGGTGTCCGGCAGGATATGCGCCTCGTCATTGCTCTGCCGATGCTTGAAGGTCAGATACAGTCCTGTCTTCCCGGTCAGGTTCGCGTGCAGGATGGCCTCATTGAGTGAGAACAGACTTCCTGCCACCTTGTCGTCCATGCGCAGCGCCCCTGACACGATGGCGATGCGGCCCTCGTCACTGGAGTAGAAGCCCCAGCCGTCCGGAGCTCCTGGCACCGCTGGCTTGGCAAAGCTCTGCAGATAGTTCGTGGGAACGGACACCGGCGCAAAGAGTCCTCCGCCCAGGCTCAGTTGGACACTGATGTTCTGGCTGCCCGCCGTGCCACCATTGACGGTGAGATTGGCATAGTGCGTCCCAGCAGACAGAGCGCGCGCATCAAAACTCAAATTGATGGTGTCCATCTCTGTCGTGGCCGTGCCTTTGGTGACAGATGGTTTGCACCAGGCTTGATCAGCCGTGAGCGCATAATTCAGTGTGCCCGAACCCACATTGCGGATCTGGAAGGACGGTCCCCCAGGGGCACCTCCGGCCACGCCAGAGCCCACCAGGCTGGTGGTGGAGACCTGCAGCTTCGGCGCTTTGAAATCCAGCACCACCTTGTCCACAAAGCCGCAGTCCAGACCCTGGGCCTGGCTGAGGTCCTTGACGTATCTCCAGTAGAGATCATGCATCCCGGGCCCCACAAAGTAGGTTACCTGTTTCCAGGGCTGGTCCAGGCCGGTGATGGTGGTCACCTCCGTGGAGTTGTCGTAGAAGCTCAGTTTGTCGCCTCCCGGCTCACAGTCCACACGCCAGTAGAAGGACACTGTGCATGGCCCCGGCAGATCGCGTAGCACCAGTCCGCTCATGCCAGTGTCCGGCAGGTCGGTGCCGCTGCGCACGCAGTCCGTCTTGTCAAAGGCGCCCACGGTCTGGCCAAACCAGCCATGCTCGGGAACGCCGGTGGATGTTTCCGTGACCCAGCTGGTGGCCGTGCCGTGATCCACGGCGGTGTGGAGGGGGATGCCCGTCGTCGGCAGCAGCGTGAGATTGATGTCGAAGAACTTCGCCACACCGTTCACCGGCTGCACGGTCACGCGCGCCGAGTTGGATCCCGCCTTCAAGGTGGAACTGTTGATGCTGACGTTGATCGTGTCAGGTTCACCTGCGGTGCTTCCTGAAGCAGGCGTCACCGTCACCCACGATTTGGAGCTGCTGACCGTGTAGTTCACGGTGCCCGTGCCTTCGTTGAGCACATCAAAAGAAAGGTCAGGCGGGTTCTGCCCGATCGCAGGCGCCTTCGGCCAGACATTGGCCACCAGGTCCACGCGGCTTTGGGTCAGGACCAGGTTCGCGGTGTGCTGCACATACCGCACCTCATCCACCCATCCCGCATCCGCACCTGAGGAGCCCGAGCTATCCTTCTTGTACCGCCAGGTCAGCTTCTGCGTCCCGGTGGCGATCGGCACTGTCACCTGCGCCCAGTCCTGGTTGCCGCTGATCTCCTGATTCAGCGCCGTGCCGAGCTCGAACTTCAGCTTATCGAAATTTTCGGAGTCCACCTTCCACCAGAACTTCAGCTCACCAGGGCCCTGCACCGTCATGCTGAAGGCTGTGTCCAGCCCGTCCTTCACGGGCGCACTGCGGGCCGCATCCGCACTGTCATGGGTGAGTGCCGTCTGGCCATACCAGGGCGCGCTGCCGGAAGAGGTCACGGTGTCGATCGTATCCAGCGCCTGTGCCAGCGGCACGGTATTCCCCGTGACCGTCAGCCGCACCTCGAGCTCCGCCGTGGCTGCTCCTGGGGCCGTGATGTAGACCCGGCCCGTGTAGACTCCTGAGACCAGAGTCGTTGTGGTAAAGCCGAGAAAAATCGTGTCTGTCTCGCCATTGTTAGCACTCCCGGAAGCCGGGCTCACGTGCAGCCAGGAGGCATTGTCGGAGATGCTGTAGTTCAGCGGCTTCACACCCGTGTTTTGCAGCGTGAAGGAGTAGTAGTCAGGGCTGGAGGAAGGACTCGTGGAAAACGTCAGCAGCTTGGTGGAAAGCCGGATCACTGGCGCATCCGAGCGCAGACCCTCGTGGACCAGGGAGAAATTCTGCCGCCCACCCACACCCGTCAGCGTGCCGTTGTGGTTCACGGTCACCGTGTAGGTGCCGTTGGTTGGGGCGGCGATGTAGACCTGCTCCACGTTGTCGCGCACATTGTCACCTGTCGTGGCGGCTGTGCCCGGACTTGCCGGATTCAGCGTGTAGGGCATGGTGGTGCCGCCAGGGCCGGCCACGCGCACGTCCAAGTCGTTCACCAGATTGGCGGCGCTATTGTCCAAGCCACCCTGCGCCGTGCCGGCGGGATCCGTCCAGCAGATCGTCACCCGGATGGGTCCCAAACCATTCCAGGCAAAACTGTAGGTCTTGGAGGTCTCGGACGTGGTCAGCGCGTCCTCGATCATGTGGCTGTTCGTCGGGGCATTCTTGTGGGCCAGGATCAGGTCCGCCGCCTTCTTCGTGTTCATCAGCCCCCAGCCATAGACGTAATCAGGACCTGCGGTGCCGAGGTCATCCGCTGTGTGCAGGATCAGGGCCTTCAGTGTGCTCGCACGCATGGCCACCCCGCTGAATTTGTCCGAATAAAGCTCCTGCAGCAGCATGGCTGAACCGCAGGCCCCGGGCGTGGCCATGCTGGTTCCGTTCATGGTTGTCTGCCGGTCATCTCCAGATGAGGAGGCGGAGAGCACATCCACACCCACGGCCACGATGTCAGGCTTGAGGCGGCCGTCATCGGTGGGTCCCCAGCTTGAAAACTGGGCGATCACCGCAGAGCCCAACGCCCGGTCGCCCGAGGCATTCAGCGCATCCGTCACCGCGCCCACGGTGATCACGTTCTTGGAGCCGCTGAAGTCCGGGATGGTGTCAAAGCCGCCATTCTGATTGTCCGGTCCTGGATGCTGAGCCGGATTGTAGACCTGCGGGTTGTTCTGCTGAATCACGCCAGCAGCCGTCTGGGTAAAGCGCTGGAAGGTGGCTCCCGTCGCAGGCGCGGGGTTGTTACGGTCATTGCCTGCCGAGAAGAACGGCTGGTAGTAAGGCGAGTTGAAACAGATGGAGTCAATCAGCACCGACTGGCTGCCATACCGGCCGAACTTGCGGTCCTCCGTTTCCAGCCAGAAGCCCCAATACTGGTTCCCCACCCAGCCGGCGTTTGCCCCGTAGGAATGATTGGAGACCAGCACCTTTGTGCCGATCGCCGCGGTGACCTGCGCCTCTGCCGTCATCTCCGGAGTGTCATTGGCAAAGTCATAAGAAAGCACCCCTGCAGAGGGGGCCATGCCCATGAGAGCCGGGTAAAAAGGCCCCCCGATCATCGTCGCTGCTACATGCGTGGAGTGATCACTCAGGGTGATCGTTCCCTCCTTCTGGGTGATCCGGCCCTTCAGACTCCCATGAGTGGCGCGCGCTGAACCGCCGTCCCATTCGCCAATGTTAAACCGGCCTGTGCCGTTGCTGCCATTGACGCTGTAAGGGGCCGTGTCCCTCACCAGATCCGTCTGCAGACTCTTGGCCAGCTGCACATTGTTCGTGCTGTAATAGACCGGCGTCCCGTCCGGCTCGAGGCGCATGATCTCGCTCACACCGCCGCCCACCAGTTCTTCCCGGACCGGCATGCCCACCTCCTTGGCCCAGTTCTCCGCACGGCGCTTCTCTGCCCGCGACTTGTTGCCCAAATACTCCACCATCCGGGCGCGCACTTGGTCCTCAGGGAGGTCAGGATGATACCAGTTCCCAGAGGCGAGCGCCTTCGCCGGGTCAAAATCCTCCATGCGCGGCATCAGGGCCATCGGGCTGCCAGCCGCCACGTTTCCACCCGCAGGCGGCATGGAAATCACCGGAGACGTGGTGGTCGCAGGTGCTGCTGCTACAGTCGGGGGAGCTGCGATCCCCGGCCTTGGCGAAACAGATGCGGATGATCCTGGTGCCGGTGCCGGGCTGGATGAGCCCGTTTGAGGCGACGCCCCAGATGCTTTTCCAGCAGGCTTGAGCGTGGACGCCTTCGTCGCGACTCCGGTTTCATGAGACGGGTGGATGATTTTCTGAGAAGCAAACCACACGAGGGCACCCGAAAGCAGGATCAGAGGCAGGAAGCGTTTTTTCATGGATACAAAGTAGAGAACAGAATCATCTGGCGCGTGTTACCAGTTATTTGGTCTGTAGGAGAAGATGCCTTCTCCCGTGGCACACGGTGAGAGCTTAAAACAGCGCTTTCCATACCAGGAAGGCCCCAAGACGCCATAAATTGGCATTGTGCAGGAGAGCCGTATTGAAGAAGCTTCCATCTTCTCTTCTCATGATCTCCATCGACCTCAGCGGCAAAGTCGCCCTCATCACCGGAGCCTCCCAGGGCATTGGCTCACAGATTGCCCGCACCTTTCACCAAGCCGGTGCCACCGTAGTGATCAATCATGTCGGCTTTCCTAACACTCTGGTGGATGCCGAAACTCTCGCCGCCGAACTCAATGTGCTGCGCACGGACAGCGCCCGCATCATCGCCGCGGATGTCTCCAAGCCCGACCAGGTCCAGGCCATGATGACCGAGGTGCAGGCCACCTGCGGCGGTCTCGACTACCTCGTGAACAACGCCGCCATCCTCAAGGACCGCACCATCGCCAAGATGGGTCTGGAGGAGTGGGATGCCGTGATCGATGTGAACCTCTCCGGCGTCTTCTACTGCTGCAAATACGCGCTGGAGGTGATGCGTGAAAACGGCGCCATCGTCAGCTTCGGCAGCATCGCCGCCATCCAGGGCTTCTTTGGCCAGGCCAACTATGCGTCTGCGAAAGCCGGCGTGCAGGCCATGATGCGTGTCCTCAGCCGCGAGGCCGCCCGCAAGGGCATTCGAGCAAACGCCATCGCCCCTGGAGTCATCGATACCAGCATGGCCGCCACCATCCCCGAAGCCGTGCGCGCCGAGATGATCAAGAACGTCCCCCTGGCTCGCTTCGGCACCACCGAGGAAGTCGCGAATGTTGTCCTCTTCCTCTGCTCCCCTCTCGCCAGCTACGTCACCGGCCAGACCATCGAGATCAATGGCGGCTGGAGAGGGTAAGGTGATGCTGCCGTGATGGCCTGACTATGAATCCCTGGGTCAAATCCTTCCTCATCGCCTTGGTGATTGAGACCCTGTGCTTTGGTCTCATGCATTCCAGCCCATGGGGGCCTTACGGACCCGACACAGCTTTGACGGGCACGATGTTTATGATCCACCTGCCCGCCATGTTTTTCATGGATCCTCTCTCTGGTCTGCACCTGCCTGAGTGGACCTTTTTTCCCGTGCTCTTTGCCATCGCCACGTGCCTTTGGATGCTTCTCGTTCGAGTCATCCTGGCCATCCGCGTCCGCTGAAGCTTTCACCCATCACCTCTCTGGCTGAGATCCGTTGAATCCTGTCAAAAAGGCCCCGCCCTACCCCTGACGCGATTTCACCCACAGCCCTCCGGGTTTGCAAAACCAGCATTCCTCCCCATCTTGCCTGCCCTTTTATGCCCGAACTCGAAAAGACCTACACACCAGCCGAGGTCGAAGCCCGCTGGTATCAGCGCTGGCTCGACGACAAATGTTTTGAAGCCGACCCCTCCCGCGTCAGCGAGAAGCGTCCGGCCTACTCCATCGTCATCCCGCCGCCGAACGTCACGGGCGTGCTGCACATGGGCCATGTGCTGAACAACACCATCCAGGACATCCTCTCCCGCCGTGCGCGCATGCAGGGAAAAGAAGTGCTCTGGCTCCCCGGCACCGACCACGCCGGCATCGCCACCCAGAACGTCGTCGAGAAGACCCTCAAGAAGCAGGGCGTCATCAAGCATCGTGACGACCTCGGCCGTGAGAAGCTCGTGGAAAAGATCTGGGAGTGGAAGGACAAGCACGGGGACATCATCATCGACCAGCTCAAGAAGCTCGGTGCCTCCTGTGACTGGAGCCGCCAGCGCTTCACCTTTGACGACGACTACAACGCCTGCGTCATGCGCGTGTTCGTGGACCTCTATAAGAAGGGCCTCATCTACCGTGGCAAGCGCATGGTGAACTGGTGCCCCTCCTCCCTCACCGCCTTGAGCGATGAAGAGGTCATCCCCACACCGCAGAAAGGCTTCATGTACCACTTCAAGGTGCAGGTCGTCGAAGAGCCGGACACCTGGCTCGAGATCGCCACCACCCGCCCCGAGACCATCCCGGGCGATACGGCGGTGGCCGTGAACCCGAACGATCCGCGCTATGCGCATCTCATCGGCAAGCACATCCGTCGTCCGCTGCCTCTGGAGAACCAGGCGCACCTCCCGATCGTCGGCGATGAGCATGTGGATTTCGCCTTCGGCACCGGCGTGCTGAAAGTCACCCCGGCGCATGACAAGGCGGACTTTGAGATCGGCCAGCGCCACAAGCTTGAGGTCATCGACATCCTCCACCCCAACGCGATCCTCAACGAGCTTGCTGGCAAGGATCTCGCCGGCCTCGAGCGCTTCGAAGGCCGCAAGAAGGCCGTCGAGCTGCTCACCGAGCTCGGTGTCATGGTGAAGGAAGAGCCGCATCAGAATAACGTGGGTTATTCCGAGCGCGCTGGCGTGCCCATCGAGCCACGTCTGAGCGAGCAGTGGTTCCTCAAGTATCCAAGCGTCAAGGAATCCCAGGACGTCGTCGCCAAGGGCGAGATGAAATTCTACCCCGACCGCTGGGCCAAGGTCTACGACCATTGGCTCAGCGGCATCCAGGACTGGTGCATCAGCCGCCAGGTCTGGTGGGGCCATCGCATTCCCGTTTGGAGTATTGATCTTACCGAGGAGGAGATCACGCAGAAGTTTCCCGCGCTGGGGTCAGTGCTAGCCACAGTTCAAGAAAAGCTGAAGGTCATTAAAAGCGATGTGGCATCCGCAGGGACCGCATTTGTCGCATCCTTGAATACTCGAGATGGCGATGATCAACATGGTCGACTCGTGCCAATGGGTGACGGCAGATACCGTATCGAGGTGTCGACTGTGAGGCAGTCATCGGCCTTGGAAGCAATGGGCTTCATCCAAGATCCTGACGTCCTCGACACCTGGTTCAGCTCCTGGCTCTGGCCCTTCGCCACCATGGGCTGGACCGGCGACAAAGCCAAAGACGCCGCCAATCCAACCCTGAAGGCCTTCTACCCGACCACCGATCTGGTGACCGGCCCTGACATCATCTTCTTCTGGGTCGCGCGCATGATCATGGCCGGCTTCGAATGGATGGGCGAGCTGCCCTTCAAGAACGTCTACTACACCGGCATCATCCGCGACAAGCAGGGCCGCAAGATGTCCAAGTCTCTCGGCAACTCACCGGACCCGCTCGACCTCATCTCCAAGTACAGTGCCGATGCCCTGCGCTTCGGCATCATGCGCAGCGCCCCGCTCGGCCAGGACATCCGTTACGATGAGCAAAACGTCGAGCTCGGCCGCAACTTCTGCACCAAGCTCTGGAACGCCGCGCGGTTCAGGCAGATGCAGAGCAGTAGCTCAGGCGTCTCGCCTGAATCAAGTGCAGAGGGCGTCTCGCCCGCTTCTGTTGCTCCCGTCACCGAAGCCGAGATCAACCCCACCTTCCTCACCAGTGACGACAAGTGGATCCTCCTTCGCCTCAACACCGCCATCGCCGAAGTCACCGCAGCCCTGGATGAGTATCGCTTCAGCGATGCCACCGGCACGCTCTACCGCTTCTTCTGGAGCGAGTACTGCGACTGGTACATCGAGGCCTCCAAGGCCGTCCTGCAAGGCAGCGATGAGAAGCGCAAGGCCAACACGCTCGCCGTCATTGACTTCGTGCTCAGCCACACTCTGCGTCTCTTCCATCCCTTCCTGCCCTTCATCACTGAAGAGCTCTGGCACGGCATGGGCTTCAATGCCGACCTCCCGGAAAACCAGGGCGGCAAGAGCATCATGTTCGCCCCCTGGCCCAAGCCGCTGGATGAAGATGAGCTCGCCCACTTCGGCATCCTGCCGGAAGACGAGGCCACCGCGAACCAAAAGTATGAAACGGTCAATCTGGGCCGCGGCCTGAAGAGCACGTTTAACATCAACAAGAAGGTCCGCTTCGTCCTCAAGCCGAACCAGGAGCTGCCCGCGCATGAGGTCGAAGTCATCCGCATCCTCCTGAATGCCGAGCCCCTTGATGTCGATGCCTCCTTCGTGCCCACCAAAGGCACCCCAAGCGCCCTCACCCCGCTGGGCACGGTCTACCTCCCGCTCGATGGCCTCATCGATGTCGAAGCCGAGCGCGCCCGCGTCGGCAAAGACCTCGCCAAAGTCGAGTCCGAGCTCGAGAAAGTCACCGCCAAGCTCGCCGACGAAAACTTCACCTCCAAGGTCCCGCAAAAAGTGCTCGATGAGCACCAGCAGCGCCTGACCGACTGGCAGGAGAAGTCCGCCAAGCTCAAGGAGATGCTTGCAGCGCTGAGCGCGTAGCACAGGCGTCCCGCCTGTCACGTGTGCCCCGGGCATCATGCCCGGGGCCTCAAAAGCGGGCAAGATGCCCGCTTCACTCGAAGCAGGCGAGACGCCTGCCCCACTGCCTCGCCGAAACACACTTGCCGCCTCTCCCCTCGTTTGTGTAGCCTGCGGCATGCCCAACACCCGCCGCTCGTTCCTCAAACACGCCAGCCTCGCCTCCTTCTCCCTCTGGCTCCCCTCCACCCACGCGCTCGGCACTGCCAACAAGCTCGCCCGCAGCACCCCCGACTCCCAAGGCGTCTCCGCCACCGGCATCCTCGATTTCCTCGAAGCCATCGCGCGTGAAAAGTTCGAGCTGCACAGCTTCATGATGCTGCGCCATGGCCAGGTCATCGCCGAAGGCTGGTGGGACCCTTACGGCCCGGATCTCGTGCACACGATGTACTCCATGAGCAAGAGCTTCACCTCCACCGCCGTCGGTTTCGCCGTCGCGGAAGGCAAGCTCAGCGTCGAGGACAAGGTCGTCTCCTTCTTCCCGAACGATCTGCCGGAGAAGGTCAGCGAAAACCTCGCTGCCATGCGCGTGAAGGATCTGCTCACCATGTCCACCGGCAACGAGAAGGAGCCCACACAGGTCTGCGTGAAGTCTGAAAACTGGGCGCGCACCTTCCTGGCGCAGGCCATCGCCCACAAACCCGGGACGCAGTTCATGTACAACAGCGCCGCCACCTACATGTGCAGCGCCATTGTGCAGAAAGTCACCGGCCAGACTGTGCTCGACTACCTCACGCCGCGCCTCTTTGAGCCGCTCGGCATCAGCGGCATGAAGTGGGAATCCTGCCCCCTCGGCATCAACACCGGCGGCTGGGGCCTCAGTATCCAGACCGAAGGTCTCGCGAAGTTCGGCCAGCTTCTCCTGCAGAAAGGCAAGTGGAACGACAAACAAATCATCCCCGCCGTCTGGGTCGATGAAGCCACCCGCTTCCACATCCAGCAGCCCGGCGGCGACAAACCCGACCGCCTGAAGTCTAACAACGATTGGCTCCAAGGCTACGGCTACCAGTTCTGGCGCTGCCCGGGCACCGCCTTCCGTGGCGATGGTGCCTTCGGCCAGTTCACCATCGTCCTCCCCGAGCAGGATGCCGTCATCGTCATGACCAGCGAGAACAAGAACATGCAGGGTCAGCTCGATCTCGTCTGGAAGCACCTCCTTCCCGCCATCGATGGGAAAGGCGGCGGCGCCTCAGCAGATCTCACGAAACGCCTGAGCTCGCTCAAGCTCCTCCCACCTTCCGGCAAGTCCACCTCACCTCTCGCTGATCGCGTGATCGGCAAAACCATCGTTCTTGAGCCTAACGAATTAGGCTTCACCAAGGCCAGCCTCAGCTTCGCCAAGATCCACTGCACCTTCACCGCCGAGACAGCGGATGGATCCCACACCATCCCCTGCACGCTGGAAAATGCCTGGCAGCTCAGTGAAGCCACCATGCCCGGCACCCCACCGCGTCTGATCTCCGGCGGCAAACCCAAGCAGCCTGTGAAGAGCAAGATCGCCGCCCACGCCACCTGGACGGATGACAACACCCTCCTCCTCACCTGGCGCTACTACGAGACCCCGCACAGCGACACCCTCACCTGCCACTTCGAAGGCGACACCGTCACCCTCACCTTCCTCAACAGCATCACCGCCATGAACCCGCAGGCCAAGGATGCCCGCGCGCCATTGAAGGGGAAGATCGTGGGATAACATCATTTGCAACGCTTCAGGACGTTGCGCTGGAGGCATTCGAATACCTCCCGTGGATCAAGATAAAACCCTATTGGAATGGGGTTCAACGTCCGGCCCAATCGTACCACCCCATTCCGATGGGGTGGCGTCCGTGATCACCCCTCCGTTCTCGATCTGCGCTGACCTTCGACCACTCGCCAGCAAAGTAGCCGTCTCACTCCGTAAGATGAGCGGTGGAATCGCGAATCCAGGACCCTCTCCGCGAACTCCGCCGCCCTTGCCTGTCTCCACATCTTCCTCGTCCTCTCGGCGGAGCGAGAGGACTACTTTGCTTCGCCCAAAGGCAAATCCATGATGATAATTAGTTCCGCTCGTCGTCTTCGCCGAGTTCTTCCTCACCCATCTCGTCCGCCTCTTCTTCCTCGTCCTCCTGATCATCCAGATGAATGCGAATCTCGCGCTCTTCCAGGGCATCACGCACATCCAGGATGTCCTGCGGCTCGAGCTGAAGGCTGAAGGCGCCGTGATCACGCCGGCGGTTAGGCCGGTCGAGGTCCAGCTTTTCCAGGCGGAAGCCAAAGCGGTCGTAGAATCCCGCCGCACGTGGAGGGGTGCGCAGCCACAGCTCCAACGGCCGCTCATCGGTCTCGAGCAAGGCGATGCGCGCGGCCAGCAGTGTGGTGCCAAAACCGCGGCGATGGTATTCACGATGAATCATGCCGTGCATCAGCATGGCGGTGTCAGAGTCGCCCACCAGTTCCAGACCTCCACAGCCGATCACGTCGCCCCCATTCTCAACGACGAGCAGGTAGGAAGTGCCGGACTGCAGGAACTCCACGAAATGATCCAACCCCTCGGGCGAGAGGAAATCCGGCTCATTCGAGTGATATATTTCAATGCAGGCATCGAGATCTTCGGGCGCGTATTCGCGGATGCGGCAGGAGGCCAGCTTTGGTACAATGGCCTCCATCAGCGGGGAAAGAGGCTCAGGCTGTTGGTCTTCGTCGTCTTCGTGAAACATGACTGGGAAAAAGAAAGTGTGGGAGGATCAGAGATCCATCATAGGTGGAGGGCTTGTTTCGCCCAGGCGATGACAATCGGCGCGGTGATCATGCTGACCAGTGTGGTGGAAAGCACGCACTGCACAGCGGTGGGCGCATGACCGCCATAGTGCCGCGCGATCATGATGCTGAACACGGCGCTGGGCATGGCCCCCTGCACAATGAGGATGCGCTTCAGCTCCACCGAGACGGGCAGAAACCAGGCACATCCGAGAAAGGCCAGCGGGATGACGAACAGCCGCAACAGGGGCGAGAGCACCGCCACGGACCAGCGCATCCGCTCCTGGCCCCAGATGTCCGCAATCGAAGCGCCGATGATGATCACCGCCAGCGGCACGGCGCAGGCTCCGACCATGGTGAAGGTCCGGCGCGCTACCTCAGGGACATAGGCATGCAAGCCGGTGAAGTTCAGCAGCAAAGAAAACAGGATGGTCAGCACCGGCGCGTTCAGCGCCAGCTTCCAGGGTGCCTTGCCCAGACCGGTGAGCAGCCCCACGCCGGACGTCCAGCAGGCGATCTCCACGCCCAGCGTGAAGGTGAAAAGCACCCCCATGGTGCCTTTGTCCGGAAACAAGGCCGCCACGATCGGAATGGCCACGAAGCCGTAGTTCTGCAGTCCGGTGGAGACCGCAAAGCTGCGCCGCCCCTCGTTTTTTCGCAGCCCGATCATCGGCGCGGCGAAGTAGGCCACGGCGATGCCGAGCGTGACGAGCGAGAAGCCCAGTCCTGCTGCCACAAGCACTGGCAGGGGCTTCATCACCGACTCGTTTCCGACCACACGATCCAGGATGAGGCAGGGTGTCAGCAGCATCACGCACAGGCGCATGACCCCGGCATCCACCTCCGCGGTCAGCAGCTCCATCTTCCGCATCGTGAAGCCCGCCGCCATCGTGATGTACACGGGCAGGACGACGGTGAGGATGCTGGCGAAATCGAGTTCGTGCATGAAGCGGGCACACACCGTGGCGTGTCCATCGCTCTGCGCAAGCAGGTCTGGGCACCTTGTTCACGCTTTGGTCTCAGAAGCTCTCTGACTGACCTAGGCGTGAACAATAAGCCTCTGCATCATCGGATTAAACCGCGCGTTCCAGCTTCTCGTCGATGCGGGCCACCAGAGTGTCCAGCACCTCGCTGTTGCCAAAACGCTCGATGACGTCCGAAAGGAAGCCCTCGATGATCAGCTTGCGGCTTTCGCCATCGGAGATGCCGCGCGCCTTGAGATAGAAGAGTTCTTCATCGGGGATCGGGCCGCTGGTGGCGCCATGGCTGCACTTCACCTGGTCGGCATTGATCTCCAGGCCGGGGAGGCTGGTGGCCTCGGCCTCGTTGCTGTTGAGCAGGTTGCGGCAGGTCTGATAAGCGTCTGTGTAGTGGGCGCCTTCATCCACGATGATGAGACCGCTGAAGATGCTGCGTGAGGTGCCGTAGAGCGCGTTCTTGTAAAGGAGGTCACTCGTCGCATGCGGTGCCTTGTGACGCTGCAGCGTCCGTTGATCGACAATTTGGTCACCGATCGGCATGGAGACGCTGAGCATGTCACTGCGGGCGCCCTGGCCCACGAGATCGCTCACGCTCTCGCTGCGGCTGAAGGCAGCACCTAGCTGCACCTGGAAGCTTTTGATGCTGGCGTCACGGCCAGCGGTGATGCTGGAGAGATGCAGCGCCTGCGCGTCATCGGCCAGTTCCTGACAAGCCGCATAGGTGATCTTGCTGCCACTGCCAGCGACGAGATCCGCGATGGCGATGCTGAGGCCGCCCTCGCCCGCGAGACTGCGGTAATGATCCACGACACTGACTTGCGAGTTGTCACCCGTGACCACCAGCGTGTGCGGGAAGATGGCGGCGTGATCGCCGACCACCCAATGGAAGACTTCGATGGGTTTCTCGATCACCACATTCTTCGGCACGATGACCACGGTGCCGGCCTTCACATGCGCCAGATGCAGCGCCGCAAATTTGCCGGAGCCGAGTGACTGCTCACCCTTCATGAAGTGCTGCTGAAGCACGTCCGCATGCGTGGTCAGCGCTTCCGCGAACCCCACACAAACCACTCCTGCAGGCAGGCCGGTGGTGTCAGACTCAACGAGCGTGTCATTCACAAACACAAAGCGCGCCGTGCGCTCCTTCAGGCCTTCCGTGGCAGCGAGTGCCGCCTGAATGCTCGCCGGTGATGGCGCGCCAGCAGGGGAATGATCCGCAAGCTCGATCTTCTTGGCGCTGGAGTAGCGCCAGTTCTCGTCCTTCAAGCCCGGAAGCGGCAGGTTCTGGAACTCAGCCCACGCCGCTTCACTGCGGGCATGGAACCAGCCGGGGGCGGCGGATTCTTCACGGGCAGGAGCGATGGTGAGGAGGCCGGAGAGTTCAGAGGAGTCGTCGGAGGGCATTGCGGAGATAGGGGGGACGGAAAGAGTGCTGGCGGACATCGGGGGGAGGAAAATCTGGCTAGACTGGCTAGAATCGGAGAGTTAGTCTTGGCGGCATGAAAGCGGCAAAAAAATCTGAGTGGCAGCTCCAAACTGCCAAGAACCGTTTCAGCGAGGTGGTGAACCGTGCGATCACGGATGGAGCCCAGACCATCACCCGCCACGGAAAGCCTGTGGTGGTGGTGATGTCACAGGAGGAGTTCCGGCGGCTGGCTCCGGTCAAAGAAGAGGAATTTGATCTTTTGGAGCACTTGCTGGCCTGTCCTGACAAGACGCTGCACAAACGCGTCTTCCGCACGCCAGGTCCGCCACGTGATGTCGATTTCTCATGAAATACCTCATCGATACCATGGTTCTCAGTGAGCCGACGAAACGGAAGCAGGATGCGAACGTGATTCAGTGGTTTTCGCTTCACCGGCATGAATGCGCGGTCTCCATTTTGACAATCGGCGAGCTGGAGCGCGGCATCACCCGGATGAAGGACAGCAATCGAAAGCTCCAATTGACCGCATGGTTCGCCACCATCGCGGACGGGATGGAAAAAGCTGGGCGCATCCTGCCGGTGGACCGGGCGTTGATGAGCTTCTGGGGACCGGTCTACAGCCGCGAGGAAAGGCTCACGAAACGCAAGCCGCCCTTTGTGGACACCCTCCTCGCCGCCACGGCTGAACTCCACGGCCTGACCATGGTGACGCGCAACGAAAAGGATTTCCCGAAGAGCCTGGCTCTGGTCAATCCCTGGAAGAGTTGAAAGCTCTGACCTTTGCACCTCAGGACGTCAGCCGACACTGCCCTCCATTTCGAGGTCGATGAGGCGCTTCAGCTCGACGCTGTATTCCATGGGGAATTCTTTGGCGAGGTCGTTGATGAAGCCGTTGACGGAGAGGCTCATGGCTTCGGCTTCGCTGAGGCCGCGCTGCATGAGATAGAAGATCTGGTCGGAGCTCACCTGGCTGACGCTGGCCTCGTGCTGCGTGGAGTGCTGATTGCCACGCACGCTGATGGCCGGGTAGGTATCGGTGTGGCTGTTGCTGTTGATGAGCAGCGCGTCACACTCCGTGTTATTCTTGCAGCCTTTGAGGTGCTTCGGAATATGGACGAGACCGCGATAGGTGCTGCGGCCCTGGCCGATGGAGATGGACTTGCTGATGACGTTGCTGGTGGTGTCATCGGCGGCGTGCACCATCTTGGCACCGGTGTCCTGATGCTGGCCGCTGTTCGCGAGGGCAATGCTGATGACTTCACCACGGGCACGCTTGCCCTTCATGATGACGCCTGGGTACTTCATGGTGAGGCGGCTGCCGATGTTGCAGTCGATCCATTTCACCACGGCGTCCTCATGGGCAATGCCGCGCTTGGTGACGAGATTGAAGACATTGCTGCTCCAGTTCTGCACGGTGACATACTGGATCTTCGCACCCTTCATGGCGACGAGCTCGACCACGGCGCTGTGCAGCGTGGAGGTCTCGAACTTCGGCGCGGTGCAGCCTTCCATGTACATCACTTCGGAGCCTTCATCGGCGATGATGAGCGTGCGCTCGAACTGGCCGAACTGCTCGCTGTTGATGCGGAAGTAGGCCTGCAGCGGATGGCTCACCTTCACGCCCGGAGGCACGTAGATGAAGGAACCGCCCGAGAACACCGCGCTGTTGAGCGCGGAGAATTTGTTGTCGCCCGTGGGGATGACTTTGCCGAACCATTTGCGGAAAATTTCGGGATGCTTATGCAGGCCTTCGGTGCTGTTCACGAAGATGACGCCCTGCTCGGAGACGGCCGCCTTGATGTTGGAGTAAGCGGCCTCGGAATCGTACTGCGCCTCCACACCAGCGAGGAACTTGCGCTCCTGCTCAGGGATGCCGAGACGATCGAAAGTCTTCTTCACATCCTCGGGCACATCGTCCCAGGAGCGCTTCGGCTTCTGGCCGTCGCTCAGGTAGTAGCGGAACTCGTCGAACTTGATGTTCTCAAGATCCTTCGTGGCCCAATGCGTGGGCATGGGCTTGTCCTGGAAGATTTTGAGGGCCTTGTGACGGAACTCGCGGATCCAATCCGGATCACCTTTGACGTCGGCGATGAAGTCGACCGTCTTGGAAGTGATGCCGAAACCAGAGTCGTACTTGTTACGCTCCGGGAAAGTGAAGTCGCCGACGCTATCCACGCGGATGTCGGAGATGTCGGACGCATCCGAGGGAAGCGGAAGGTCGTGGAGTTCAGGGGCAGTGACCATAAGGGTAAAAAGTTAAAGGTTCAGATTTCTAAAGTGGACGCTTCAACCGAGTCTTGAAGACTTGGTATTCGCCGCGACGAGGCTGAGGAAGCGATTGAAGTCCGCCTCGGAGGCAAAGGCGGCCTTGGGAAGCCAGTGAAAAGCGAGCTTCTGAGGATAGAGCAGAACCCCTTCTGGAGTGATCACACTCCGCACGAAGTGACTCCATTGGTTGTCGGCGATGCTGTCAGGCGTGTTCACTTTCACGCCATCCTCATGGATGACATAGACGACCGGCTTGCCATTGGCTGAAGAGCTGTTGATGGAGCGCGCAAAACTAGACCGGATCGCCCAACTCATCAACATCATAAGCGCCAAAGGCACCATCGGCCCCATCGGCGCCCAGACCATGGAGGCATCCAGTGGCAAATTCGCATTTCCCTTCGGCCCCAACAACAAAAGGACGAGCATCGCCAAAGCGAAAAGGACGAGCATCACCAAAGCGATCGCTCCAATAACTTTCAAATTGCGGTTAAAACCATGATTGTGCCAGCGCAAACCAGGCATCAGGCCCTCTGCGCTGTAAGTCATTGAAGCTGTGATCTCCTCGCTCATATTTTTCGTTAGGCCGCGACAGCCTCCTCATGCACCCATTCGTAGCCTTTCTCCTCGAGCTCCAGGGAGAGCTCCTTGCCGCCGGTCTTGACGATTCGACCGTCCTTGAGGACGTGGACGATGTCGGGCTGGATGTAGTTCAGCAGGCGCTGGTAATGAGTGATGACGAGGAAGCCGCGGTTCTCACTGCGCATGGCGTTCACGCCGCGGGAGACGATCTTCAGGGCATCGATGTCGAGGCCGGAGTCGGTCTCGTCGAGGATAGCATACTTCGGTTCCAGCATCATGAGCTGGAGGATCTCGTTGCGCTTCTTCTCACCACCGGAGAAGCCTTCATTGACGCTGCGGGAGGTGAAGCTGCGGTCCATCTCCAGCGCATCCATGCGGGCATACATGGTCTTGTAAAACTTCACCGCGTCGATGTCCTCGCCCTGGGGCAGGCGTGCCTTCAAGGCGGCACGGAGGAAGTTGGCATTGCTCACGCCGGGGATCTCATGCGGATACTGGAAGGCCAGGAAGAGACCGGCACGGCTGCGGGCATCCACGGCCATCTCCAAGATGTTCTGTCCATCCAGCAGCACCTCGCCGCCCGTGACTTCATAGTCTTCGTGACCGCAGAGCACCTTGCTCAGCGTGCTTTTGCCGGAGCCGTTCGGGCCCATGATCGCGTGGACTTCACCGGGGTTGATCGTGAGGTTCAGGCCTTTGAGGATTTCGCGGCCGGGGATCTGGGCGTGGAGGTTTTTGATTTCGAGGGACATGTAGGGGGAAAGGGGGAATTTATGATTGATGATTTTAGATTTATGATTGGGGGAGGGCAGCGCGGGATGATTCGTGATTGGGCAAATCAAGAATCATAAATCGTAAATCATAAATGCTTGGCGGCGCAGTGGGAGCACACGCCATGGATGGCGAGCTCCGTGCGGGTGATCTTGGTGCCGGCAGGCAAGTTCCAGAACTTGGCGGGGTCAAAGCCAGCGGCGGGGTGCGCATCGGTGACCTTGCCGCAGGTCTCGCAGTGGAAGTGCACGTGCTCGTGCAGGTTTGCGCAGTAGCGGGACTGGCCGCGCTCGAGGTGCACCTGCTTGATCAGGCCGGCACTGCTCAGGTGTTCCAGGCAGTTGTAGACGGTGGCCAGAGACATGCCGGGGGCACGATCCTTCACCCGCGTGAAGATATCCGTGGCGGTCGGATGGTCGGTGGAGCCTTGCAGGATTTCAAAAACCTCCCGCCGATGGGGGGTGAGCCGGAAGTCTGCACCGAGCAGGGCCATCCGGCACTCCAGACCGGAGGCAGAAGCGGAAGCGCGTGGGGGAAGAGATGGCATGGCTTTAGAATTAGAATTGGAATGATTCTAAAGTGTTCATGGATCAAAACGCCTCCGAATCAAGTGGTGGATGCTCTTTGAGGGACATTTCTTGCCCCTGACTTCTCAGCGGGAAGCTATCCTGATGTTGAAAATCAACGATTTGAGTTCCCTGCCCTGCCCAGGGCCTGAATTTCAGCCTGGGTGAGGTCCCTCCACTCTCCTTTGGCCAGTTTTCCCAGCTGCAGGCCGCCAATGGATACCCGGAGGAGCCTCAGGACCTCCAGACCATGGGCCTCCATGACCCGGCGGATGTGGCGGTTCTTGCCCTCATCCAAGGTGATTTCCAGCCAGGTGTTCTTCTCGCCCTGACGGAGTAGCTGGATAGCCCGCAGCTCCAGCCGCTCCCCCTGATCCACGACTCCGGCATGGAGCCGGGCGAGGAGGGAGTCGTCCACCAAGCCCGTGACCTGGACATGATAGCTCTTCGGCAGATGGGTGGCGGGGTTGGTGATCTGGTTCGCCCAGACGGTGTCGTTGGTGAAGAGCAGCAGGCCCTCGCTGGCCTTATCCAGCCGGCCCACGGGGCCGAGGTGAGGCAGAGCAGCGCCCTCGAAGCAGGAAAAGACGGTGTCGCGGCCCTGTTCATCGCTGGCGGTGGTCACGAGGCCGCGCGGCTTGTTCAGCATCAGATAGCGATGCTCTGGCGCCTGCACGGACTGCCCTGCCACGGTGATCTTGTCCTGTTCCAGGAGTACGGGTTTCTCGGGATCGCGGCAGACACGACCATTCAGGCTCACCTTGCCGGACTGGATCGTCACTACGGCCTGGCTGCGTGAGCAGTAGCCGAGCTTGGAAAGAGCACGTGCGAGTCCGGTTCGGGCCATGGCGGGCGCTTAACGTTCCAGATTACACCTCGAGCTGGATGCCGAGCTCACACACCTGCCGCGGCGGCAGGTCGAAGTAGCCGGTGGCAGGGCGGGAAAGTCGGCTAAGCGTGACGTAGAGGCGTTTCCGCCAGCGGGCCATCCGCCCAGGGCCGTTCGTCAGCAGGATCTCGCGGCTTTGGTAGAAGGTGATGCCCGCCTTCTTGATCTTCGTGCGGTCCTGCAGCGCCTGGATGAGGTCATCAAACACCTCCGGAGATTCGGCAAAGCCATAGCGCAGGATCACGCGGAAAAACTCCTCGCAGTGGGTCTCCACCTCATGCCGGGTCTCATCACAGACATACGGCGTGTCCTCGAAGCGCACGGTGAGCAGGACCACCTGCCGATGCAGAGCTTTGTTATGCTTCAAATGATGCAGCAGCGCGAGGGGCAGACCATCGGCACTGGCGGACATGAAGACCGCCGTGCCCGGCACGCGGATGATGCGGTCCTTTTCAATCTCCTCCACCAAGTGCTGCACCGGCAGGCGACCGCGCTGCATGGCCTGGAAGAGCACCGCACGCCCATCCGTCCAGGTCTTCATCACCACCCAGATGCAGGCGGCCACCACCAGCGGGAACCAAGCGCCGTCTTTAAACTTCACCAGACTGCCGGAGACATAACCGGCCTCGATGATCACAAAGATGGAAACCGGCAGGAAGGACTTCCAGAAGGCCCAGCCCCAGATGCGGCGCGAGACGAAGTAAAACAGGATGCTCGTCAGGAACATCTCCATGGACACCGACAGGCCGTAGGCCGAGGCGAGATTGCTGGAAGTCTTGAAGCCGATGACAAGGGCGATGCAGCACACCATCAGGAGGAAATTCACCTGGGGCATGTAGATCTGCCCGCGCACTTCCGGATTCGTGTGGACGATCTTCAGTCGTGGCAGATAGCCGAGCTGCACCGCCTGCTGAGTCAGGGAAAAGACACCCGTGATCATGGCCTGGGAGGCGATGATGGTGGCCGCAGTGGCCAGGATGATCATCGGCACCAGCAGCGGCTGCGGCACCATTTTAAAGAAGGGATGCTGGACCCCGTCGAGATTGCTGATGACCAGCGCCCCCTGGCCGAGATAGTTCAGGATCAGCGCCGGCCAGACCATGATGAACCAAGCACGCTGGAGCGGCTTTTTGCCGAAGTGGCCGATGTCCGCATACAGCGCCTCACAGCCTGTCACGGACAATAGAACCATGCCCATGATGACGATGCCGTGGTAGCCATGGTGCGCCAGATAACTGATGCCCCAGTGCGGTGAGAGCGCCTGGATGACCTCCGGATGCTCCAGAAAGCGATACAAGCCCAGTCCGCCCAGGGCGAGGAACCACACGATCATGATGGGACCGAAGGCCACGCCGATCTTGGCCGTGCCCTGCTTCTGCACCATGAAAAGCCCCAGCAGGATCACGATGGCGATCGGGCCTACCCATTGATGCAGAGTCGGACTGATCTGCTCCAGGCCCTCCACAGCGGATAAAACCGAGATCGCCGGAGTGATCATGCCATCGCCATAAAGCAACGAGGCCCCGAAGAGCACCACCAGCACCACAAAGGCCTGTGCCCGGGGATTGAGGGCGTTCTTCTTCGACCTCAGCAGAGACAGTAGCGCGAACATGCCGCCTTCGCCCTGCGCGGTGGCATTGCTCAGAAAGGTCAGGTACTTCACCGCCACCATGATGGTCAGTGACCAGAACATGAGCGAGATCGGTCCGTAGACCATCTCCACACCGTCTCCCATCTTATAACCGGCATGGGCCAGGCACTCACGCAGGGCGTAGAGCGGGCTCGTGCCGATGTCTCCAAAGACCACGCCTAGCGCCACAAGCGCCAGGGACCAACTGTTTGAGGATTTGTGTTCGGACATGGGAGTCCGGGTGAGACCCGGAGCCCTGGTGAGTTCAGGGGAGGTGTGGCTTAGCCGGGGGCACCCGGTTTGCAAGAGGCAGTCTGCTCACGGCTCTGGGGAAGGGGTGGCATTTGAACAGGCAAAAAGATTCATTGGGCTCATCACCGGGTTACAACAGGTTTCATGCCAGGATACGCCCGCTGGCTTGCACCTGGCCGTGTGGCTGCTCTACTTCCCCCATGAACCTCCCAGACTGCGTCACGCTCGAAAATGCTGCTTCGGACTATCCCGTCTATGTCATCCGTCATCCCAACGTGACGGGCAAAGTGGCCGTGAATGGTGCCCACGTCATGGAGTGGCAGCCCACATCCCAGGCCCATCCCGTCCTTTATCTCAGCCCGGATGCTGTTTTGGAAAAGGGCAAGGCCATCCGCGGCGGCATCCCCATCTGCTGGCCCTGGTTCGGGGGCCATCCGGCGGATGCCACGAAACCCATGCACGGCATCGCCCGCATCTTGCCCTGGGAGCTTGTGCGTGTGGATGCCTCTGACAGCCATGTGGCGATGCTCTTCAAACTCCAGAGCAACGAAGACTCCGCCTCCCACTGGCCTTATGACTTCACCTGCCACCTCGGCATCAGCCTGGGAGAGAAACTGGAAGTTTCCCTGATGACCCAAAACACCGGCCGCGAGGCCTTTGTCGTCACGGAAGCCCTGCACACCTATCTCAGCGTCGGAGACATCTCCCAAACCATCGTGCGCGGTCTCTCTGGAGCCAAATATGTCGATACGGTCGGCGGCCAGCACACCCATTGCGCGGGCCAGGAAGCTGACATCACTTTTGATCGTGAAGTGGACCGCCAGTACGCCAGCACCAGCGGCGTGGTCATCGAAGATCCGGCCTGGAGCAGAAAGCTCATCGTCGACAAGCTCGGCAGCGGCACCACCGTGGTCTGGAACCCCTGGATCGAGAAGTCCAAGCGCCTCGCGGACCTGCCTGACGAGGCCTTCCACGGCTTCCTCTGCGTGGAAGCCGCCAACGCCAACGAATCCCCCGTCCGCGTCCCCTCCGGGGGCCAGCATGTGATCGTGACGACCGTGAGCGTGGCTTGAAAACCACGCATTCGCGGTTCAAAAAAAGCCTTTGCCCAACACTGCCGCCAGTGGTTGGACTCCGCGTGATTTCTCTCCGCCTCTTCCTGTGGCTTCCAGCGTTGGCCTTGCTGCTAAGCTGCCGTCCGACACCACCCGCCGCCACGGGCAAACCTGCTCCGCGCGGCAGCGTGTGGGTGGCAGATCGTGAGGGCAAGCCCGGCAAGCTCTTCCTCTGCGGTACCATCCACATCCTGCGGGAGAGTGATTACCCCCTCCCTGCGGGTTATGGCATCGCCTACCGGAACTCGTCGAAGCTTGTGCTGGAACTGCCTCCCGGTGCCAGCGAGGCACCCGAGTTCCAGGCCCGCCTCATGGAGTTGGGCCAGTATCCTGCCGGTGAAACGCTCCAGGCCAGCGTGAGCCCCGAACTATGGAAGGAATTCGAGGCCTGGACCAAACGCCGCAACGTGAGCCTCTCCCGCGTGGAGCGGTTCCGCCCCTGGCTGGCCGCTCTCGTCATCACCAGCACCGAATACGCCTCCCTGGGCGCGAAGGTGGACAAAGGCGCGGACCATCATTACGAGGCCATGGCCAAGCGCGATGGCAAGCCAGGCGAGGGCCTCGAAACCGTGGAGTTTCAGCTCCAGCTCTTCACCCAGCTCACCCCGGCGATGCAGGAGGAGATGCTGGCGCAAACGCTGGTGGAGGTCAGGGACGTTTCCCAGGAATTTGAGAAAATGATCTCCGCCTGGAAAAACGGCGAGCTCGAGGTCCTCCATGAGATGCTCACCCGTGAGGCGGAGAAATATCCCGACCTCATGAACCTGTTCCTCACGAACCGAAACCGCGCCTGGATGGACCGTCTGGACGCCATGCTGCAACGCGGTGAAAACGTCATGCTCCTCGTCGGTGCCGGCCACCTCGGCGGCGAACGTGACGGTGTGCTCGCCCTCCTGCGCCAGCGCGGCTACCGTGTGCGACATGTGACCGAAGCAGCTGAACTAACGCCCAAGCAGCCCTGATCATCCCTGGAAGAGGCGAGGCGATCCCCGGTTGCAAATTTCCATAGCGTGCGGGAGCGTACCCAAATCACACGCCTCTCCCCGTTTCCTCATGAACATCCTCGTCACCGGCGGCGCCGGCTTCATCGGCTCCCACACAGTTGAACGCCTGCTCGCCACCGAGACCGGGCACGTGACGATCCTGGACAGCTTCAACGACTACTACAACCCGGCCATCAAGCGCGCCAACGTGGCCGCCATGACCGGCCCGCTGACTGTGGCCGAGGGAGACCTGACGGATCCGGCCTTCGTTCGCAGGGTGTTCGAGGCTGGCAAATTTGACGCCGTCATCCATCTCGCCGCCCGTGCCGGCGTGCGCCCGTCGATCGCCCAGCCTGAGCTGTATATCGACACGAACATCAAGGGCACCTTCAACCTGCTGGAGTCCGCGCGCCTCACAGGCTGCAAGCATTTCGTCTTTGCCAGCAGCTCCTCCGTCTATGGCGTGAACAAAAAGATCCCCTTCAGCGAGGAAGACCCGATCCTGCAGACCATCAGCCCCTATGCCATGACCAAGATGGCGGGTGAGCAGATGTGCTCCAACTACAGCCATCTTTACGGCATCAAGACCGTCTGCCTGCGCTTCTTCACCGTCTATGGACCGCGCCAGAGACCTGATCTGGCCATCTCCAAGTTCACCCGCCTCATCGAGGACGCCATGCCTATCGAAAAGTATGGTGATGGCACCACGGCGCGTGACTACACCTTCGTCAGCGACATCGTGGACGGCATCATCGGCGCGCTGAACTATAGCAGCGGGCCGATCTGTGACATCTTCAACCTCGGCGGCTCGCAGACCGTGACGCTGAATGACCTCATCGCCACCATCGAGCAAAGCGTGGGCCGCAAGGCGCAGATCAACCAGCTCCCCGACCAGCCTGGTGACGTGCCGCTGACCTCCGCGGATGTCGCCAAGGCCACCCGCCTGCTGAGCTTCAAGCCCACGACCACCATCGCCCAAGGCGTGCCGAAGTATGTGGAATGGTTCCGCACCATGCGGAGACAGGGCGTGGTCGTGGCGTGATCCAAACACATTGAGCGGTCCCAAGAGCCCGGGTCTTCTAGCATCGGGCTCACCCACGTCTGCTGTGGCAACTAACGACGCCGGTAGATCAGCATCGGCATGCCGAAGACGGGCTCGGCATGAGAGCGCGCAAAGCCCAGTTTTTCCAGCACGCTCTGCGAGCGCAGATGATCTGGGTGCACATCCGCGAACAAAGGCATGCCTTGCAGATGAGCATCGAACCACTCAAGCCACGCCCTCCCGACCTCGAGCGCATAGCCCTGGCCCCAGTAAGGACGTGCCAGACGAAAGCCGAGCTCGATGCGCTGGCCGTCCGGAAGGTGATGCAGACCGCTGTCGCCGATGGCATCGCCCGTTTCGCGGTGAATGATGAGGCGTTTGCTGAACCCAAAACGTGTCTCGTGATCCAGATAACCTGCGATGCGCCGACGAGTGTCCTCCAGCGTGCTATCGGGTCCGCACGGGATGAAGTGCATGACCTCGGGATCGGAAAACCAGGGGAATGCCAGTTCTGCATCAGCTGCCTCGAAAGATCGCAGACGGGTGCGCTCGGTCTCGATCCATTCAGTCATGACGACGTGGGTGCGGATCATTCACCTGCCAGCAGCAGACGCTCCCAGGCCATCTCCACCCAGAAGAACTGGGAGTAGTAGAGCTTGGTGTAGTCGTAGTGCGAGATGAGCTTCTCCAAGGCAGGGCGCTGCTGCTCCAACACCGCAGCGTCAGAGGCAAGGGTGACGATCCACGCGGCAGCCGTGGGTTCGCGGATGAAGGCGGTTTCCTTGGGGCGGCGCGGCGCCACTTTGACATAGTTCCTCAACTGGGCCTGGGCCAGCGCCACCGCATCGTGCTCGGTCTGCTGCGGCTTCCACTCGGCATTCATCACCCGCCAGTTCATCTCAAAGGGGCTGGCGTCCGCGTTGTCGAACTGCTCGGACAGCGAGAGGCTCTCCGCAGCGAGATTCGAGCTTAATGTTAGGCCTTTGGCATAGTCTGCTTTCAGCACGGCATCCGTCTCCAGCTCCCACAGTCCGCGCAGTGCGCCGACGGCGGCGCAGGAGGTCCAGTTGTGCGTCTTGGCGTAGAAGAACTTCATGCCACCCGCGCAGAGTTCCTGCTTGGAGAGATCGTGCTCGCCACCGCGCTTGGCAAGCTCTGCCACATACATGCTCTGCCACTTCGCATCGCCCGTGACGCGGTGAAGCATCTTCATGGTGAAGAGCATGCGCGCGGCTTCTTCAAAATGAAAACCATTGAAGGTGCCGCGTGTGTTGAAAGGGGGTTCGGCGGGCATCTTCCAGTCCAGCCTCACAATCTCATTCGCCGTCTCGATGATGTGTTTGGCGACGCGCTGCTTCTCCGCCGTCGTGGCCAGGTCCGACTCCCAGTAGCGCCACAAACCGAGGAACCAGGGCATGGTCTGATCATTGGAGCCCATGGGATAGTGCGACTTGCCATCCGTGCTCACGCCACGGCCCACAAAGCCTTTCACCTCACTGATGGAGTTCAGCAGCAGCAGCCCCTCCATGAGCTTGCGTGCCTTCGCCGCATCCGCGTCCGACTTCGTGCGCTTCCAGCGGTGCACCGCCGCATCCATGTACAGGCCGTTGAACATCGCGCCATTCTCGATCGGTGCCCACCAGCCTAGCGCATTCGGCTTGCCTTCCCTGCACTCCTCCGGCGTCGGCAGCGAGACCTTCCCGTCCATGTCCGCGAAGTCGATCATGATGCCATACTCATCCATAAACCGCCGCCAGATCTCCGCATGCGCCTGCTCCGCCGCCACCGAAGGTTCAGCCGCGATGAGCGACAACGCGGAGAGTTGGAGAACGCAGAGGAGGAGGGTGGGGAGGCGGGGCATGCGGGCCTAAGGTGGATGCCGCTGCCCCTGGCTTCAAGAGCCGCCAGATATCATGTAAAATTGGACCGAATTGGCTTTAAATGGACTGAATTGGACTGGAAAACGGCTATTTATCCCTGAAAATGGCCAATGCTCGCAGCTCTTCCCGACTCCATTCCTATCTCCCCGGACATGCTTCGGCTTGTCAGCGAGATCGATGAGTTCAAAGGGCACTGGCGGACCTGGCAGTCACTGACGCCAGATCGTCTGCAGGGTTTGCGCCGTGTGGCCACCATCGAAAGCATTGGTTCTTCCACCCGTATTGAGGGCTCAAGACTCAGTGACCGTGAGGTTGAGGCGTTGCTTGGTCGGTTGGAGACGAAATCCTTCGAGACCCGGGATGAGCAGGAGGTCGCAGGATACGCCTTTGTCATGGAGCAGGTCTTTGCGCATTTCAGCGAGATTCCGCTCACTGCGAACATGCTGAAGCAGCTTCATCGCGACTTGCTTCAACACAGTTTCAAAGACGAACGCCATCGCGGTGAATGGAAGACTTTGCCTAACCATGTGGCGGCCTTCGATGCCGATGGCCGTGAGCTGGGCATTGTCTTTGATACTTCGAGCCCTTTCGACACCGCCGCGCACATGGATGCGTTGCTTGACTGGCATCGCCGTGCCGAGGCGGACACCGGGCTGCATCCGTTGCTGCGCACTGGTATCTTCGTGGTGGTCTTTCTGGCGGTTCATCCTTTTCAGGATGGCAATGGTCGTCTTTCCCGCATTCTCACCACGCTGCTGCTGCTCCGGGCGGGCTATAGCCATGTCCCCTACAGCTCGCTGGAGAGCATCATTGAGCAAAACAAGGAAGGCTACTACCTCGCGCTTCGTCGCACGCAGATCACTTGGCACGAGAATGCTGCTGACTGGCCCGCATGGCTGCTCTTTTTCCTGCGCAGCATCCGTCAGCAGATCACACGTCTCCAGAAGCGTCTCGATGCCAACCGTCCGCAGCTCTCACCGCTCGCCCGCCAGCTTGCCGTGCTCTTTGAAACCCGTGAGACCCTCACCAACGCCGAAGCTGTGAAACTCACCGGCGCGAACCGGTCCACGCTTAAAGCCAAGTTTATTGAACTTGCTGAAGCGGGGCTGGTGGAGTCGCATGGGAAAGGGCGCGGAGCCTACTATGCGAAGAGGCTTCAGCCATCGAGCTGATGGCCCAAGAAGCCGTCTTGCAAAGCTACGGTGTCTTCACCTGCTCCAGTCCCAGATTATCCACGAAGAAGGCGGTCTTCGTGGTGCCGAGGGCGCTGAAGAGGAGGTAGTGGGCGGAGGTCCAGCCGGGTTTGGCGGCGAGGGTGAGGTAGCCTTTTTTCTCACCATCCTCGCGAGTGAAGGAGACGGTCCATGTGCCGGGTTTGGCGGGCGTGGTCGGCGTGGCTGGGGCCTCGGTCGTGGCGGTGATCGACACATGCACCCATTGGTTCGGCGCGACTTCAAACGGAACCCCATTTCCCTGCACGCCTGGAGCGATCTTGCCATTCTGCCAGCGCACATAGGGGCCGGCGGCGAACTGGCCTTCTTTGTTGCGCATCTCAAAGAACCAATCGGCACCGTCCTGCGCCATGATGTCGAACGCGACGTGGAAGGTGCCGGACTCTTCCCACTTGGGGTAGATATCGAGGACGGGATCGTAACTATGTGTTAGGCCGGGAGCATCTTGAATCTTGAGGCTGCGCTTGGAGGCGCCGCCGATGGGAGAGCCGATTTCATCGGTGACGCCGATGCTTTCGCCTTTGTTTTCGTTGGAGTATTTGGCGCTGCGGATGGCGAGGGTGCCGAGGGAGGCGCGCTCGAAGCTTTGATCGATCTTGTAGGGTGGTGCGGGCCAGGGTTTGGCCTCGGCCTCCCAGGTGGGGTAGTCGTGACCTTGGGCGGCGAGTTCATGCCATTTGGCATCTTCTTGGAGCACCCCGGCGAGGGTGAGATCCCAGGGCTTGAAGCCGATCTTCTCAGCCGGTGAGCCGGGCTTGAGACGGAAGTCGCGCTTGGCGATGTCGACAAACAGGGGATCAGCGAACTGGCTTTCTTTATCACGGCCGATCTTGAGCCATTCACTCCAGGTGAAATGAGTCTTGGTTAGGTGAGCGGGGGTCCTGCCATCGGTGGGCCAGTAGAGGTTCTTGCGGAAGACGAGGCTGTCCTTCGGATCACCGCGCTCAGTCTTTTCGAAGAACTTCCAGTTCCACTCGCCGCCATCGAGCAGGGGTGAGGCGGGATCCCAGACGACGATGTTGTTCGTGTAGCGGAAGCGCAGGCGGGCCTCGTTGCGGCTGGCCTGGATCTGCGCGCTGTGGCCAAAAGCAAAGATGTTGTTACGCACGGTGTTGAAGTAGCCGTAGTGCTGGTGAAAGCCGGCGTTCCAGGTATCGTGCACCAGGTTGTTCTCCATCACGGTGTCACTGGCGCCTTCATCATTGTAGAGGCCCCAGCCGCCGTAGCGATGACTGGCGATGTGGTGGACGTGATTGCCACGAATGACGGTGCCGGGCGAGGTGCCGAGACCGTAGAAACCGCCCATGTCGCTGAGGTAAGCCCAGCCGAGATGATGGATGTGATTGTTCACCACCAGGGTCTCGCGTGAGGCGGTATCGCCATAGCCCCAGTTCCATCCAGCGCTGATGCCCGTGTAGTAGAAGTCGCCAATGTCACACTGCATGACAGCGGACTTTTGCGTGTGGGTGAAGACAACGCCGCAGGCACTGGGATGCAAACGGCCGCCGTGCTGGATGATGCAGTCATCAATGACGATGTGATGGTTCACACGCTCATCGGCAGGACGGGTTGTCTCGCCGACATATACCCCGCCGCCGCCAAGATCGTGGAGGTGGCAATGCTTCACCATGGAGTCGGCGCAGCCGTTTTTGAACCAGAGGGCGTGCAGGCCAGTGTGGGCGATCTCGCAGTTGATGAACTCGATGGCGCGGCTGTCTTCGATCTCAATGCAGCCATCACTGGTGGTGGCGGCCTGGCCGTCATGCAGGCCTTCAGCGGGATAGAGATGGTTGCTGTGGCGGAAGGAGATGCCTTCAAAGCGCACATCGCTGGCGCCTTTCATGATGATGAACTTGTCCACCACAGGCGCGACGACCTCAACCTTGGTCATATCTTCATCGGGCAGCGGATGGTAGAAGAGCTCGCCCTTGGCTTTGTCGAGAAACCACTCGCCAGGGGCATCAAGCGCGGCGCGATAGTTCTCCATCCAGAAGCGCTGATCGGGCTCGAACTCGACGAAGGGATAGCGTGAGCGGCCTTTGATCCTCACGGCGAGCGCGTCATCATTCAGCGCCTTGATGCGGCACTGGCCCACGGCCCAGGCATGGGTGACGGTGATGAGCACGTCATCGCGCTCGGCCTGCGGGATGCTTTTGAGCACGTCATACTGCTGCTCCGGAATGCTGAAGGCATGGAAGTTCATGTTCTCCTTCAGGTCCGGAAACACATCCGCGCCGACAGCCTCGGTGATGTGGTAGTAACCTTTGTTCGGCGATCGGGCGAGCGTGGCGCGGCGGCCATTGATCCAGAGCTGCTCGAACTTCCAGGCTTTGCCAGGCAGCGTGGTTTTCCAGAGACCAGCCGAGGGACTTGGCAAGTCCCCCTCCTTGGGCTTGACCTGCTGCCAGCCGGTGATGGACTTGCCAGCGGTGAAGATGGCGTTCTCGGCGATCCAGGAGACTTGGGAGTCGTCTTTGCCGAGGGTGATGGTTTCGGTGATGGGATGCACGCCGTCCTCGATGAGGATGCGCACGGGCTTCGGGGCCTTGCGGGCTTGCTCCAGCACGGCGGCCAGATGGCCTGGCTTCAGCGTGATGTCCGTGGCCAGGGCCGGGATGGTTAGGGTGAGGAGAAGAGCGCGGAGCATGGATGGGCTAACCATTGATGATTGATGATTGATGATTTGGGGCCGAAGCAGCTACGCGTGCAAAAGAGACTTCAGGGAAGAGGACAGGAAGGACCAGAGGGGGATGTGTTTGTCACATCTCCGCCATACTGCGGAGGGCATCTCCGGTGACGCGCATGATGCGCCAGTCGGACTTCATCTCAGCGCCGAGACGGTGGTAGAAGTCGATGGCGGGCTGGTTCCAGTCGAGCACGGTCCATTCATAGCGGCCGCAGCCGCGCTCGTGGGCGACTCTGGCCACCGCAGTGATGAGGGCCTTGCCAAGGCCGCAGCCACGTGCGGCAGGCTGCACGTAAAGGTCCTCAAGGTAGAGGCCAGGCCTCGCGAGGAAGGTGGAGTAGTTGTGGAAGAAGATGGCCATGCCAGCGGGCACGCCATCGACACTGCCGATCAAGGCTTCGGCGTACTTGCTGGGACCGAAGAGGGTGTGGCGCAGGCTGTCCTCGGTGGCCACGACCTCATCCGTGAGCTTCTCATAGTCGGCGAGTTCGCGGATGAGTTGCAGGAGGACAGGCACATCGGCGCCCGTGGCGGGACGCGTGGAGATGACGGGTTTCACCGGGCAGTGATGACACGGCTCGGGAGGCGTTGCCACGAGCAATTCACGCGCATGGCTGCTGCGAGGTCATTTGGCCGTTACCTTGTAGGCGCTCGGGTTCTTCTTGTAAGCCTCCATGCATTCCACAGAGCAGAAGATGATGGTGCCCTCGTCCGCGAAGGTGCGGTAGATGATGTAAGCCGCAAATCGATTTAACCCACGGGCACAGGCGATTTAACCCACTTTAACGGGGCCTCAATGGCTGTTTAAGCGCTTCTTGAGGGGCGCTAGGGTGTGGGAGGAATGATGGTGGTCGTCGAGGCGAACACGCCTTGCACGGTCCATGTGACCCATCCCCTGAGCGCGCTGATATCGTCCAGGGCGAGGGCGCGGGGGTAGCCTAGCGAGGCGTCTACCTGCCCCGTGGTGAGGTTCCAGGTGCTGTCCTGGGTCAGAAGCTGCGCGTCGTCGAGGGCGGCGTCTCCGGCGAGCCTGTAGCACAAGCCCGGGCGGATGGCGGCGGCCTCGGCGGGGTTGTCAAAGGTGAGGCTCATCGACCCCGTGACCCGCAGGATGCCGATGCTGTTGTAGATCGACTCCGCAAGCTGGGGCTGGAAGCTGCCGATACCCGCGACGGCGTCGATCGTGTGAGTGAGAACCCATGGCTCGTGCGGAAGCACATCGAGCGGGAACTTGTCGAGGAAGCGCGGGCGGCGATATCCGCGCCAGGAATAGGGGAGATCCTCGTCGTATTCCCATCGAACGATGATGCCCGCAGGCTGGAGGTCCGGGCGGGGTGTCGCGGTGATGCGTTGGAGCGGTGCCACCCCTTTAGCCAGGTCGACGGTTGTCTCGATGCTGGCGACGCGGATGCGCAGCGTCGGGATCTCGGTGCTGTAGTCGAAAAAGACCGAGGCGTCGGGCTTGATCGCGAGCATCGTCGTGAGCACCGTCGCGACCTTCTGGTCGAGGAAGGTTCGGAAGCGTGGCGTTGCCACGGCACCGAGGTCGGTTTCGAGCTGTCCGAGGTCGACCTGAAAGGGCGCTTCGAGCCCGAGGCGGGTATGCACTTCGAGCATGTAGGTGAGCAGCTCGGACACCTCATCATAAACGCTCCTATACACGTCCGGGAAGAGGGGCCAGTTCGGATCAAACAAGAGGCCGCGAGCGCCCGTGAAAAAGGCGATGTCGACCTCGGGCGGCGTGGCGCTGAGATTCTGAACGCGTGCCCATTTGTAAGTAGTGCCAGCACCGCCCGAGACCCATCCGCTGCCGTCCCAGATTTGCGTACCTTCTCCCGAGCCGCTGCCGACGACGAATGTGTCGCCTTCGATCGGGGGGAGCTGGTTATAAATGCCGCCCTCGTCATGGAAGTCGGCACGGCAGAAAGTGACGGCCATAAGATGCCACCATGGGCCGAATATTTGCACCGTCACACGCTCGCCATTTTCAGCGATTGAAAACTGCGCGGGCTGCGCTGTGCCGGTGAAGGTGCGCACGCCATCGACGAAGAGCACGACCTTCGAGTCGGGAGCGATATCGATCGCCTCGCCTGCTTCACGCACGCGGCGGAGTGTGGCGACGTCGGGCGCGCAGTTGCGCAGTGAGCGTGTCTCAAAAGACCATCCCAGAGATGCGCAGTCGACCGCGTCCGCGCCATTGATCGAGATGCTTGTGTTCATCGTGTCCTGATGTTGTCGACGGTTGTTTGCAGGGCGGCGATACTCTGCTCGAGCGCAGTCATTCGGGCCTTCGATGCCTCGACGGCGCTGCGCATCACATCCGCCGCACGCCGCACGGCATCATTGTTGTCGCTTTGGGCGCGCTCCATGAGGGCGGCGGCCTCCTTGAGTTCGGCGGCGGTGCTACCATCGGCGAGGCGGCGCTTGAGATCCTCGACCGCCATCTTGAGGCTCGAGTCGCCCGTGTTCGCGCCGATCTTGCCGAGCTGGTCGCGGATATCATCGGCCTCGCCGCGTTGGGTCGATGGATTCTTCGGATCTCGGGTGAGATCGTTCACATAGTCGCCGCCTGTGCGGCGCGGATCTTCAGCCGGTGCTGGCATGCGCATGTCTTCGATGCGGCGCTCGGTCTTATTCTTGTCCGTCTGGCCTCGGATCTCGTTCTCTTGACGTTTCGTTTCCGCGTCGGCGGCAGCGGCGCGGGCTTCATCATCGGCCTTCTTCCGCTGCTCTTTGAGGCGGGCGAGTTCGGCCTTCTCATCCTTGTTTTGATCGAGGTCGATGCCGCTCTTCTTTTCCTCGTTGGCGTAAGCAGCGGCCCGGATATCGGCCTTCACTTTGTCCGTGATGTCACCGCCCTCGGCTTTGCGTGCGCCGATGCGCTCATCGATCTCGTTCTCGGCGCGCTGCTGTGCGGCGGCGCGTTTCTCCTGATCTTCCTGCATCTTCCGCATGCTCTCGGCCTGCTGCTTTTTGAGAGCGGCTTCTGCCTGCTCGACTTCGTTTTGTTCGGCTCGGTGACGGTTGCGTTCTTCGAGCAGCTTTTGTTCTTTCTCGATGGCGACCTTGTTCTTCGCCCGGGCCTTTTCGTCATCGGTTCCCGGCCCTTGGTCGATATCCTTGTTCTGACGTGCTGTGTCCGCATCGATCTCGTCGAGGCGGGCATCGGCTTCCGCGCCGCGCACGCGGTTGAGAGCCTGCAAAGCCTGGGTCGCAATGCCGAGCTTGCGGGTGAGATCATCGAGCCATTGCGTCGCGTTCGCGGGCGTGGCGTTCATGTAGTCCTGCCAGAATTTATCCTGCTCGGTTTTGATGTTGGAATACACATCCTTCATCTTCTCCGCGACCTCGGCATTCAGCCTCGCGGCCATGTTTCGCGAGGCGCGCTCCGACCATGGTGCGAGGATGTCATCGAGCTTCTCGGTGAGGGTGCCTTCCCATGCCATCGTCAGCCCTTCCCCGAGCACCGTGCCGATCTGGCTGCCGATGCCCCATGCCTTGTTCACGAGATCCGCGTTCGCATTGAGCTGAAGGCTGAGGTTGGACATGAAGTTCGCGCCGCCTTCATTGCCGCCCTCTTCGAGCTTGCGGCGGGCTTCATCGACCTTGTCTTGAATGCCCTTCATCTTCTCGCGAAAATCGCGCTCAAACTCTTCCAGCTTGTCCCCGGCTCGGTCGGTCGCCGCGCCGATGCCGTCGATGGCCTTCTCGGTTTTCACCGCGCCGTCGAGTTGGGCAGTCGTCAGGAAATTGACCGCGATAGTTCTGTCTCTGTCAGCCATAAGGAGAGATGTTCAGGGCACGACCTTCACGGCACCGCTGTCATTCCAAAGGTCACCGCTGGAGAGTCCGGCGGCTGACGTGGGCAGGCTGGCGAAATTGATGACGCCGGTAGCCTTGACGGTGATGCGGACGGCGGGCGTGGTGGTCGTGCTCGTGGTGATGGTGACCGCACCGCCAGCCACGGAGCCAGTGCCGCCCTGAATGTTCACCGCGCCCCCGGTGCCAGTGGTCGTGTCGTTGCCTTTGAGGGTGTAATCCACGGGCGTGGTGGCGTTGTTGTGTCCCAGTTGGAGCACGCCAGCCGACGGAGAGCCGAGGGCGGATTTATGACCGGCGGCATTGCCGACGTTGCCGAGGGTTCCCCACTCAAACCAATGGCCACTCCCCACCTGGAAAACACTACTGGATAGCACCGCATACTCCGTGCCATCCGCGATGAGTTGCAGATGGAACGGACTTCCAGCTCCAAGTCCAACTTGGCCGCCGTTCGTGGAGATCCACGGGACATTGTAAGCGCCCCCGGAGAAAGCCCCCTGCCCATTCGTGTTAATGCTGGCGATATCGTTTCCAGTGCCAGCATTGGAAATGACGAGGGCGGAGATCTCTCCACTGGTGAGGGTGAGGCCGGTGAAGCCCGCGAAGCTGCCTGCATTGTTATACTGTGGCTGTCCACTGCTGCCACCCGGAGAGGCGGAGATGCTGAAGGTGTCCCCAAGGCTGCGGGAGACGCCGTTGATGGTCATGGAGGGGTTCGCGAGCTTGGCCGTGGTGACAGAGCCAGTGCCCAGGTTCGCGCCATTCAAAACGGATTCATTGGTGAGTATGGTCCCAGCATCCGTGGGCCAGTGGATGTCATGCCCCTCATTGGTTTGCAGGGCGGTGATGGTGGAGGTGACTAGATTATCAGAGAGGTCCAGGTGATCAAAGTTGATGCCGATATTCTCAGGGAGGCTCAGAGAGCCTCGAAGGTTAGCATTCATCTGGTCAAAGGTGACGCTGGCCCCTTCGTCCAGGCCCAGGCGCTCCCGTGCCACAGTCTGGTCTGGGGTGGTGAGGTAGTCTCTTCCGTAAGCGGTGGTGGCGATGTCAGCGATCTCGCTCAAATCGTCATCCTTCGGCTGGTAAGTCGTGGCCGCCGTGGCGCTCAGGAGGTAGGGCGTGAGGGCGGAGGCCGTAATGAAGTCGGGTGTCCAGTTGGTCCATGCGCTGCCGTTGTATCGAAAGAGCTGGCCGCTGGTCACTCCGCTGAGGGACACGCCCGATAGACTCCCTAATGATGAGGCGCCTCCCCCTGCCACCATGACAAGGTTGCCGCTGCCATCGATGCCGATGACCTTGTCATTTTGGGGAGTGATCCATTGCGTCTGAGTGCCGCTCGCCGTCCACTTGGGAATGCCGAGCTGGCCCACTGTTTGCGCTCCTGCCATGGAGGCGAGCGAGAGAAGAGAGAGGAAGAGAAGAGATTTCATGAGGCTGCTTTACTGGGGTGGGTTGGGTGTGTTGTTGGTTAGGGAGCAGCCTCGAGGAAGATGGAAGATCCATCGTTCAAGGTGATCCTGCCGTTTGCTTTCGTGGCCCCGGCTAGGAAGCCGAGACCGAGATTGGTTAGAGCGGCTTCCTGCTGCTCTTCGGTGAGAGACTGCTCACCATCGAAGCGCACGAAGCGCGCATCGGCCTCGGCGACGCCAAGGGCGGGCGCGGGGTTCTCCGGCGGGTCGCCGGTGACGTCGATGCCGGACTCGTGCGCGGTGATCCAGCCACGGGCGAGCACAAGCGAAAAGCCATTCGTTAACAGCCCTTTAAACACGGCCCAAAGCTTCTTCTTCGGGTCGGTGCCGAGGTCGATGTTCGTCTCGGCAGCGCTGAACGAAAACGTCATCTGCTCTCCCGTGCTCGCGGCCCATGCCTCGAGCGTGCAATCCTCATCGAAGTCGATGGCGGCGACAGTGGCAGCGAGCAGAGATGTCTCGCTCGTCGGCTCGGCTTTGATGAGCAGCGAGACAGAAGATAGGGACTCGACATCAAAGAGCCCGTTACCTTGAAACACGGCGCTCTTCACCTCGAAAGGCAGGCCCCGGAAGAAGTCGAGGCTGAAGGTCTGGTCGGTCGGTTTATCGAGCCGGTTGAGCCGCTGGCGGAGAGTGAGCATGGGATGTCAGGTGAGGACGTTGAAGAAGGGCGGAGAGGTCGCGGCGCATGAGGGGCGGGAGATCAAGCCTCGACCGTCCATGTGCCTTCGGAGTTCCACACGGCCCACTTGCCAGTCTCCAGACAGATGAGATGCAGCCGGGCCCCGATGACGCCCGCGCTGATGTATTTCCCCGCGCCGCCTGCCACACGCGGCAGCGCGGTCGATTCCAACCTATCGCTCGAGCCGTTCGGGTCGATTTGCAGAGTCGCTGTGGTTCGGATGATGAACGGGAAATGAAGGCCCACGACCGCAGCGGGAAGCGTGATCTTGATGGTGCCACTCGCGCCGAGGTTGGTGAAGGTCTTGCCGCTCTCCGTCGCTAGGATCGTGTAGTCCGCTGTGCGATGGCTGATGCGCTTTGAAATGGTCTCGAGGAGATATCCGGCGACGTTGTGCCAGATGCCCGAGATCCGCGTCAGAAAGCTGGCGCTGTCGATCGTGTCAGTATTCGAGAAAGAGGATGCGTTGGTTTCTTCAGCCATAAAAGGAGAGGGATGGTTTGAGGGATGGTTAGGTCAGAAAATCAGCGACCGGGATCGTGCCCGCGTCATCGACGGGATAGGCGGGCGAGAGGGGAACCGAGTTGTCATCACCGCCGGTATTCTCCTCGGTGATGTCCGCGCCGCCGGGCGTGCCCGCGCTCACTGTGAGCGTGATGTCGCCGATGACCGCGAAAGGAGCGACGGCCCATGCCAGGAGCGCATAGGGCCTCGCCCCATCATCTTGATAGATGGCCGTCATGTAGGGATCGGCGTTGAAGGCTGCCGCGATGTCTTCGAGATGCTCATGCAGCGGCGTCAAGATCGGGATGTTTCCCGGGGTCGTCACCGACCCTGCGGGATCGATGACCTCGAAGGTTTTTTCGGTGACGGTGGCGTTGCCGTTGTCGATGCCATGCACGGTCAAGGTCGAGCCCGTGGTGAGCGTGGTGGAGGGCGCGAGCCCGCTGAAGTTCTGGCCCGTCTTGAAGTCGGTGATGTCCGTGCCGTCGGTGGTCTCACCGTAGAGCTTGAGATGCACATACCCGGGCGCGGCATGATCGGCGACGGGGATCGCATCGACGCCCGTGCCGGTGCTCTCGATGCGCCCGCCGCGCAGCGTGTAGTTGAGCCGCACGGTCTGCCCTGTGCGCTCCATCGTCGGCTTGCTCATGAGCACATCGTAGAGGCGTGCCTCTTCCCATGTACTATCTGCATTCTCGAAACGCATGACGCAATCTCCCTCGATGGGGTGCGGCCAGGTCTCGACACTCAGAGAGGAGAAGTCATTGCACCATCGCCACGCGGCGGCGGGAGTGTCGAAGAGGCGGCTTGTCGAGAAGCTGAAGGTTAGGCCCTCGTTCTTCGTGTCTTTGAGTTTCACGAAGGGAAAGTCGTTGCCGGGCGCTTCGCTGTTCTTCCGTGTGATTCCGCGCTGTTCGTTCGCGATCCCCGAATGCTTGGCCTGCTCGACTCCCGGCTCGCCCGCGATCCAGTAGCGCTGGTTGTCATCGAGGATCGAGCCGAGCCATGCGGGAAGCCTGCCCATGATGCGAATCTTGACACTCATGCGGCGGCCTCCTGCTCGAAGCCCGAAAGGGCGAGGGTGAGTTGAAATTTGCTCATGGCTAAACCTGGGGTGTGAAAGACGGTGGGGGTGGTTCGTGGTCGCGGATGGAAGGCATCGCGCTCCTGCTTGCTGCCGACGATCGCCACGGTGCGCGCTGCCTTCTGGTCGGCGGCGAGCTGCTCGGCAGCTTCTTGATGCGCCTTCGCGGTGGCCTCGCGTTTCAGAGCAGCCTCGCGCTCGGGTGGCGTCATCTTCGCAAGCATGTCATCCCGGCGAACGCGTTGCTTGTCCTCGCGGAACTCTTCACGCTCTTCCTTGCTGCCAACCATCGCGACTGTGCGGCGGATGCGGTCATCGGCCTCGCGTTGCTTGCGTAGCTCTTCCTGTTTTTTGGCGGCGGCCTCTTGCTTCAGCGCGGCCTCGCGCTGTTTGGGCGTCATCTTCGCGAGCATGTCGTCACGACGGACACGTTGCTTGTCCTCGCGGAATCGCTCGCGCTCCTGCTTGTCTCCGACCTTGCCGACGGTGCGCCGGGTCTTGTCATCGGCAGCGGCCTTTTCCTTGGCCTTTTCAGCCTCGGCTTTCTTCGCCGCTCCTTCTTTGAAGCTGCTCTCTTGCTTCAGCGCGGCCTCGCGTTGTTCGGGCGTCATCTTCGCGAGCATGTCATCCCGGCGGACACGTTGCTTGTCCTCGCGGAACTGCTCACGCTCTTCACGGGTGCCACTCTTCGCGACGGTGTTGCGGATCTTCGAGTCGGCGGCGCTCTTCTGCTGTGCCTCCTGCTTTTGTTTAAACGCCTGCTCTTGCTTGAGTGCCCCCATGCGCTGCGCGGGTGTCATGCTCTGAAGCATCGACTGGCGGCGCTCGCTGCGCACCTGCTCATGACGGCCCTTCCGCTCCTGAGCGGTGCCGACGAATGAGACTGTGCGGGCGTTGGGCATGGGTGTTTAAACTGAGGTTGAGGGCTCGTTAACGGGCGCGGCGGGAGCGGTGTCCTGCTGCCATCGGGCGACGTCGTCTTCGGAGGGCATCACATCACAGCGCTGCAAGAGGCGGATGGCGGCAGTCGGCACGTTCAGCGAGCTGGTGACCACAATCTTAAGCTTCGCGTCCCGGCCATCGCCGAGCCGTGCATAACGATCTTTGCCGAGCCATGCGATGACTGCCGAGGAGGAGAGTTTCTTCTTCATGCTTTAGGTTTTGCGGGGTTCTGCTTGGCGAAAGCGCAGGCGCGTTTCAGTTCGTCACCGAATCCCTTCGTGAACGACCGGGTCATCTGGGCGACCGTGACCCCCGGCTTCATCGCATAGGCCATCTTGAGTGCGAGGGTGCGGGCCAGGACGACGATTTGCATGTTGCCGCTGTCGGTCTTGGAATAGATCCAAGTGAGCAGCTCTTGAGCGAGCCTCTCGGCCTTCTCCCATTCCTGTTCTTGCTCCGGTGTCATGGTCGCGAGGGGCTGAGGGTTACGGGGCGGCGGAGGCGATGCGGTAGATCGGGTTCCCCGCGCCGCTGGTGATTGATTGAGTCACGCTCGCCGTGATCTCGCCGATGCGGTCGGCGTTCGCGTCAAAGGTCAGGTTGTCGTCCATGAGCTGCGCGCTGTAGAGCGTGACGTGAAAGCCCGTGCCCGCGACGATGAGGTTGTTCTTGGTCGGTGAGGCACCGAGCGCGGTGTTCGCTCCCGTGGCGGTGCGGATCTGGGCCTCGGTCAATCCGACCGGGGTGAACTTCGCGGTCGCGCCTTTCTTCACGAGGACCATGTTCACGGTGCCGAGACCATCGACCATCTGCGGGCGGAGCTCGACGTTGAAGTCGTAAACGATGCCTTTCGGGTCGACGTTGAATGCATCGAAGGGAGACGAGCCCCATGAGCGGGTGTAGACCGGCGTGATGATCTTCGAGATATCGTAGTCGATATCCGGGAAGGTGTCCGTCGTCTGCGTGACATAGGCATCGGAGTCGCCCGGGGCACCACCTTCCTTGAGGATGCACGTAAACGTCAGGTCACCGAGCAGGGTGTCGGTGTGAAGAGCCGCGACGCCGGGGCACTTCGTCACGGCGGCATTGCTGTAGACGCGTTTGTTGTTCGTGCTGTCGCGTGTCCAGATGGTGAGCCCTTTGCCGCTGAAGATCTGCGAGCCGATGCTCATCGTCGAATAAGGGAACAAGACCGCGAGGTCATCCCATGCGCCCGCCGGGGTGAAGCTGACTTCATAGTGCCGGTTGCTCACGCGCTGCTCGATATCAGGATAACCCGCGAGGGGGATGCCGAAGCGCTCAATCACGGGCTTCACCGTGACGGCCCCCTTGCTGATGAACATGACGCCATCGTGAACGATGACACAGGGGCCGGTGAGAATAGTGGAGGAGGTCATAAGAGAGAGCGGGACGAGTGAGAATATTGGTTAGACGCTGACGGAGGCGAGGAGGCTGGGGTTCAAGTCCGGGTGATAGGCCACGGCGCGGAGGGTGAGGCCTGTGAGGCCCGAACCATCGAAGGGCGTGCCACTCGCCACGGTGAAGGCGTTGGGGTTCGTCGGGGCCGGATAGGTGCCATCACTCGTCACCGAGACGCTCGCGCCCGCCGTCTCGCATGAGACCGTGATGTCATCGCCATCGACCACGATGAGGGGTTGGCGACATTCCGCGTCTTGAGCGAATCCAGCGCGGGCGCGGAAGGTGACCTCGTAAGCGATGTCAGCGAGGTATTCCTCCTTTTGGATTTCATAGGGCACCATGCCGTCACAGATGAGCGCCCGGTTGTCCGCGATCATGGTGTTATGCCCGGCCTTCATCACCTCGATCGCCGCCAGCTCGCAAGTGACGCCCGTGCCTCCGGAGCCGCCATTAATCATGATGTTTTCCAGCACGAGCACCGAGAAGACGATCTCACCGAAGAGGTTGGGATTGTTCGGCTGCGTGATGCTGAAGGCAGGCAGCGGGAGCATGATTGCCAAGCCGGAGAGCGGACCTTCGGGGGCGTTGGCAAGCGTCGAGAGGATCTTGTTGATGCCGTCGGTGATCGCTGTCGCATCCTCCTCGGTGCGCGGGCGCATCTGCTGCACAGAGATGCTGTTGCCGGAGATGTTGCGGCGATGACGGATGCGCTCGAAAAGATCGTTCTGCGCGTTGGCTAAAGGGTCAAGTGGGCGGGACATGGCGACGGCATTGTCACGCGCCCCATGGATTTAAATAACTGCCCGTGCCTCCCGTGCCTCACTTCCGGCGGCCTGTCGTGATGACTGGGGTTCGCGGTTGCTTCTCCAGCTCGATCAAGAAGTCGATCGCGGCGAGTTCCATCTCGTCCGCATAGTGTTTCGCGGTGGGGAGCAAGCCTTGATCCTGGGGCAGTGTGACGCCCTTCTTCAACCAATACCAAATCTTGACCGGCTTCCGCCCCTTGGCATCGGGCTTGCCTCCGCGCACGGTGCTCACGAGCGCGGCGAGCTTGTCTTTCTTCATGAGCATGAAGCGCAGCCCGGGGATCTCATGCGGGCGGCGGCCATAGGCGAGCCGTGTCGCGGGAATGGCGAGCCATTGCTTCCGGCGCGGCCTCACCTTCACGGGGCCGTCGACGCGGCTGAAGATCTCCCCATAGACATAGACACGGCATGGGGTGTTCGCGCCCGGGTTCACCTCGGTCTCGACGGATTGCGCGAGGCGCACGAGGTAGCCTGTCGGCGTGGCACCGAGGCGCTGCGCGGTCTTGTGCCGTGATGCACTGGCGAACAAAATGTGATTTCGCGTGAGCTTCTCGAGCCGGGCCGCGATGCCTCCGCGAAGCTGCCGCGAAGCTGCCGAGTTCGGTTTAAGGCTCGCTTGAAGATCCTTTAAAAAGGGAGACGCATCATCACGCCGGGCGATGACGGTCTTCATAGGCCGCGTTCCTGCTTCCATGCCGCGATGCGGTCTTGAAGATTCTCGAGCAGCTTGTCGACGGTCTTTTGTCCGCCGATGAAGTCGTCGGGGTTCACATACTCGGGCACCTCTTCGGTCTCCGGCTCTTGTACTTCTGGCATCTGCTCGATCGCCTCTTCCGCTGTCGGAATGGGCTCGACCTGGCTGTCGGGATCTCGTTCCACTTCAGAAGGCTTCCGCCGGTCATTGACGAGCCGCAAGTCCTCGAGATCCGAGCGCATCATCTCAAGCCAGCCCATGCCCGAGTTTAGAGCGAAGGGAGCATGATCGACATTCAGCGCATCCTCGAACAAGGCCCGAGATCCGAGCGCCTCCCAGATGGGCGAGGTCTTCCGTGCGATCATGCGCCCGTCCTCGGTGCTGTAGACACCGACCCAATTGACCGAGCCGCCTGCCACGACCCATCTTTCCTCCCAATCACGCGGCGCGGCCCGCTGCATGAGGCGGGTGAGTTCCCATGCAGGCGCGGCAGAGAGGCGGGAGAGCCCGCGCAGCTTTTGACCGAGACCGCGTGCAAGAGCGGCCTGCGTGTTAAAGATGAGGTTGAGTCGGGCTTCGCTGCGAAGATCGCGCAGCGTGCCCGGCATGGCCGCCGGGATGCCTCTCTTCGCATCACCCGGGAAACCTTTCTCGGGTGTGTAACCATACTTGGCGAGAAGGCGGCGCGCCTCGAGGCGGAGCTGTCCGAGGTCGTTCTCATCCCCCTCGCCCCGCGTGGCGCGCTCGACGAGCTGGTGCAGCTCTTCCACATACTTCGCCTTCGTCGTGCGTGCGCTCCAGAAGACCCGCTTGCGCATGGTCGCGGTGAGCGCGGCGGTCTCCCTGGCACTCATGGCCGTTGTCATCGTCGACGTGCGGCGCACGATCTCGACCGCTTGCTGAATCGGCGAGCGTGGTCGTTTCGAGGAGCGCTTCTTTGCCATGGCTTAAAAGAGTCCGGAACTGCGGAGATCGTGACCGATGCGCGTGCTCGAGGAGACGAGCTGAATCTTCGGCCCGCCAGCCTGTGCGGCCTCGGGTGCGGGTGATGTGGGAGGCACGATGGCGAAGCGTCCGGAGGCGACATCCTTGAGCAGGGTCATCGCATCTTCGGCGGCCTTCCTCCGGGCCTCATCGAGCAGCTTGCCACTCGCCGGAATGCGGGTGATGAACTCGACAAGCCAGAGAGCCCCGAGCGCGCTCTCCAGCTCATCGGGAATGGTGCCCTCCGCGCCGAGCGTGTGCTTGCTGCCGACATAGCCTCGGATCATCTGCACGATGCGCGAGAGCGCGGCGGTGATGATGGTGTCAGTATTCAAGCCCTGCGCACGCGCCGCCGACTTCAAGGCATTGAGTTCGGGGCCGCTGATGCGGGTCTTGATGGTGTCTTCGGAAGGGGTGAACCACATAGAGTTTACAGTTGTGCGTCACAGAGCTTCACCGCCTTGACGGTGATCCTGTCGGCATAGTCTGCCGAGAGTAGGTTTGCCGAGGCCATGGCGGCGACGACCTCGGCGATGGATGTGCCCGTCGCATTCGCCAGTTTGATGACGGCCCGGGCTGCTTTCTTGATCTGCTTTTTGGTCATAGGGGTCTAACTTGAATTGTTGCGGGCGCATTGTGCGGATGCGCCGCGCCCTCGTCCTCCTGCCGCACCGGGCCGCCGTTGGGATATGAGCCCGAGGCGCTGGGGAGATTACTTGCCGGTCTTGCCTTTCTTGGCGGCGGCGTCGTTCGGGACCGGGCTGGAGTTGGCTTTGAGTTCCCGGATCTGTGCCTCGAGTTCAAGGGCGCGCTCTCGATGTCCCTGCTCGATCTCTTCTAGGCGCGAGTCTTTGGCCGCGATCTGGGCTTCGAGTTCGCTGATGCGTTTTTTATCGATCGCCTCGGCAGCCTGCACGGACTCAAGGCGTGTGTGTATCGCGGTGGCGAGTTGACCTTCGAGTGCCGTGATACGCGTAGCCGCCGTGGCGTTCGCTTCCTCTGCGAGCCTGAGCATCTCGGCGAGTTCGCCGTTGCCTGTGGGCATGCCTTCCAACTCGGGCACGGTGCCGATATCAATACCGGCGGCGCGTGCGGCCTTGATGGCGGCGAGTGCGATGTCGGCGAGCGGGTTGATCCTTTGCAACGCACGAAGGAAGAGGCGAACGGCACGCTCGGCGGCGCTCTTGAGCGTGACTTCCGGCGGGTTCTTTGCCTGCTCTTCGAGATTGCGCAGGATGACCTCGGCGACCTGGCTGTCTTCGAGTCCGCACGCTTTGATGCGAGCCCAATGATGAGGGTGATCTTTCTTAACTTGAGCGATCGTTTCAGTGTTCATAATCGATGGATAAATAAGAGGCGGCGAGCTGCATGAACTCGCCGCCTCGGTGGATGTGAATGAGGAGGACGACCGCGAATCAGGAGAAGGTGATTGCGCGCTTACGAATGCCGCCCGTGCGCGTGATCTTCAGCAGAGCACGGCAGTAGACAGTGATGAGGACGCGAGTTGGGGATGTGGTGTCCACAAAGACCTGGAAGTCTCCGAAGGCGCCCGCGCCGACGAAGCGCTTGATGTTGCTGCTGTCCGTCGGCAGCATCTCGGTTCCGGCGTCATAAGCATAGACCGTGTTGTTCACGAGCTTCGTCATGGCCGTCGCGGAGGTGCGCTTGCGGCTGCTCAAGGTGATGAGGTCATCGAGATTGAGATTGTCCGCGAGCTGCTCGGCAGAGAAGAGCGAGCGAGCACCGCCGTTGCTGCGAGCGGCATCCGAGTAGGCGCGCAGACGTTTCAGCCATGCACCGCCCCCATAGAGCACGCGGTTCGCATTGACGCCCTGGGCATCGCCCGAGGTGTCGATCATCTCCGCGAGATCCGTGTCCGGATCGGCGTCGGCATCGCCCCAGTTCTTGCCCGTGTCCGGAGTTGCGGCCGCATCGAGCAGCGCGATGCCTTCGACAAGCATCGCACGCAAGATGCGGTTCTTGAGGATCATGGCGTAACGCTGCTGAACGCGAGCCTCGGTGCCTCCCTGGCGGACATCGATCCACATCGAGAGACCGTAGTCGTCGAGGATGCCAGCGGTCTGCGTGCCTTTCGGGCGATCGACGGAGAACTCTCCGCCGATGGCGCGCTTGACCTCCGGAGCGGCGGGCGCTTGGCCTGCCTGGGTCTCATCCTCGACGAGGTAATGAAACTGGTCACCTGCCGGGATGGAAGGGAAGGCGCGCTCAAGGATGGGGGCGAGGTTCTCGCGGCTTTCCATCCCGCTGCCGCTCACAAACTGCGTGAGAGGCTGAGAGAGCAGGAAGCCGGAGAGGTTGGCATCATTGGCAGCGGCGAGCACGCGTCCCGAATGGATGCTGGCACGGATGTCTTCCACGTTGGCGCAAGCGAGGATGCCGCTCACGGTGTTGGGGGCGATGAGCCCCAGATCATTGAATTTCATAAGTGTTTGTTAGGTCTGAAACGAAGGGGTGAAGGTTGCGGAGGGTTTAGGTCAGGACGGGAGGAGCGGGCACGCCTGCGGAGCCGGTGACAATCCAGCCGACGGTGTCGTCGATGTATTGGAGGTCGACGCTGTCCTTGACGTCAGCGAACACGATGGCGGTGAAGCCGGTTTTCGTGGTCGGTGTCAGTGTGCCGTCACCACCATCGGCAGCGAGGTAGATGTGAAGGCGCTGCCCTGGCAGGCCATTCGCCAGCGTCAGCGCTTCCGCGCCTCCGGTGGTCTTCGCGACGACGCGCTTCGTGACGGGAATCGCGAGCGTGCCCCCGGCGACTGCATTGACGCCGTTTGGCTCAATGCGCGGTTTGCAGTCATCGACCTCGACGACACTGCCATCGGCGGCGGAGATGCTGCGCAGGATGCCGACACAGATGACGCCTGTGAGAGCGACCTTGCCCCCGGCGGCCTGAAAGACGCGAACGCCGACGGCAGCCATCTCTTCCGAGGCGACCATCTTCTTCGTCCTGTCTCCCCTGCCGAGCATGAGCACCGCCTGAGTGAGACCTGTGTTGGTCTCCTCATTGTCGATGGTGCCGAGCGCGACGGTGGTCGCGGTGGCGAGGGCGACGGTTGTGCCGGCTGTGGCACCATCCGCCCAAAGCAGATGACGCGCCGTGATGGCGGCATCGTTCGTGCGGCTGAGGGTGGGGCCGTGCGTGAGCACCGCGCTGTCGTAAGTGTTGGCGGCGGCGATGTAGCGGCTGTTGCCGCCGAACAAAGATTGCGCGGCCATCGCCAGCAAGCCGCCGATGAGGGCAAGCACGCCGGTAATCTGATTTCGCATGTAGCGTTTGGATTTCATGTGTGGGTGGGTGTGGTTCGTTGGGTATTCCCGGCGTGAGCGGGGAAAGGGTTTTAGCTCAATGGCTGAAGAGGTCCGCGTTGCGTGAAGCGGCGATGCTCCATGCATGGTCACGAGCGCCAGTGGGCAGGCTGTGGAGGTTGTAGCCGTATTCGTCGGTCAGGATCTTGTTCACGGCGGCGGTGCGCTGCGCGGCGCGCTCGGTGTCATCATTCGCGGCAGCGATGGGGCGTTGACCGGCGAGACTGGCGGCATGCGTGGGATGCATCTGCAAGACGGGCCTGCGGGTGCGCAGCTCACTCAAGGCGGTGCCGAGGGCGGCCTCGTTCGCACAAGCGAGCAAGGTCTCGCGTTGAGTGCGGCGCTCGTTCGCGGCGATGAGGCCGTGAGAGACCGCATGGTCGAGAGCCAGGTCGACACGCGTCTCGCGGAGAGCGGCGGTCTGTTCGTTGGCGGCGGCGAGCGCGGCATTGAGATCCGAGACGATCTTGTCATTCGCTGCCGCGTCTTTGTTGGGCGGAGGCTGCGCTTGCTCACCGGGAGGCTTATCCTTGTTCGGATTGTCCGATGCTTTCTTGTCGTCGGCGATCTTCTGAAGGTGCGTGGTGAGCGCGGTTTCGATGGCGGCATCGTCGGCGGCGGCATCGAGACCGAGGGCGAGGATGATGAGTTGTTTAAGTTCGGGTTTCATGAGATGAGGGCGGGAACGGGGACGTTGGGGTTGTTGGTTAGGCCGATGGAAATGAGCTTGTGCGGGCGCAGGGCGGCCTTGCCATCGGGAGTCGTGACGCGGGTGAGCAGCCAGTAAGGGGAGTGGTAGGCGTATTGGCCTCCCTCGATGACCTCCTTGCCGAGGCCGTTCCATTTCACGCGGAAGAGGATGCCGTCGGGCTGGGTCTCGATGCCCTTGCACCATCCATAAGCGCGGCGGTCCTGATACAGGGCGCGCACGGTGGCGTCGTGGTGATCGGGGTGCCCGACATAGATGCAGGCCCCGGCGAAGAAGCGGCGGGCCTTGCTCCACACGCTGTCAAACTCCTCGGTGAGGAGGCGTGCGGACTCGGCATCGACGATCTGCACGCCGACGCTGTGCGCATATCGACCATAGGGCATGAAGAGCCCCTCGCTTTCGACGACGGTGAAGTGCGCGAGAGGGATGCCCTCGTTCGCGGCGGCGAGGATGATGTCGCGGCCTTCGTTGGCTGCTGACGTTGCGGGCGCTGCATCGGGCGTCGTCTTCTTCCTCTTCCTGGCTGCCCCTTCCTGGCTGTCACCATCCCGCGAGCGATCGGTGAAGCCCCCGAGGAACTCACGGGCGACGATGTCCTCGAGCGCGGCGTCGACATCCTCGGCATCAAGCACGCTGTCGAGCAGCTCGGCGAGATCCAGCTCATCGAGACCGGCGGCGGGATCTTCCGCGCTCTCGATCTTGGCGAGTGCCTCGGCAGCTTCCTTCAAGTCCGACTTAACCGCGTCTTGAAGGCGCTTCAAAAGGGCGGCGCGCTGATCCTTGGCGGGGACGACTGGCTTGTCATTCGCCGCCGGGGCCTCGACCTCGGCGGGCTTTGCCACGGGGGCCGCTGTCGGTGCCTCGGCGGGCGCGGCCTCGGGCTCGACGTGCGTGCGGTTGTAGCGCTCGGCGATGTCTTTGGGGGACAGATTAACGTTGAAGCTTTGAACGTGCTTGTCGACGTCCATCTCGAGCTTGGTGTCTTCCTTCGTCGGCGGTGTGATCTTGAGATAGGCGAGAGGCAGCGTGCCCGGGCCAAAGCGATTCTCGACGACGCGGCGGGAGATCTGCTCATTAAGCAGGCCGTCGAGCCATCCGCAGTCGTCGGCGATAAGCTCATCGGTCTCGTCGCCCTGCAAAGAGGCCCCGGCCCCGTTCTCGCGGCTCATGGTGGCGAGGTCCGAGCCGAGGGCGACGCGGGCCATCGCCCGGTTGCAAAGATCGACGAGCGGCGCAAAGGGGCCTTCTCCTGATGAGGAGACCTCGATGAGGTTCACCTTTTGCCCGGGGCTGCTCACCATGGCCCAATTGCGGGCAAAGGCGGCGAGGCCCTCGACTGCGTTGTTCCATTCCGGGCTTCCCGGCGTGGCAGTGGTTTCGAGGTGGAGACCTGGCGTACCGAACTTCTCGCTGAAGTTCACCCAATCCGTGAAGGCGAGGCGCTTCACATAGTTGAGCGCCGCGAGGCACTTCATGATGCAGCGATGGTGCACCGCGAATAACCAATTCTGCGGATCGAGCTTGATGCCCGTCGAGGAACCGGAGAGCCCGGCAAAGCGAAGCTCTCCCTGCGTGCTCTCCATGCAGGCCAGGGGCACACTCCAAAGCTCGGCGGTCAATCCCTGCGCGGAAGGCTTCCATGCGATCTCATGCGCATAGTACTTCTGAAACACGGCGCGCATCATCTGGCGCATGAGCAGTTGCATGCTGCCCGTTTCATTCAGCTCGACCGCGTTTCTCACGCGGAGGTTGCTGTAAAAGAACTTCAGCGCTTCTTGATGAGCCTCGGCCTGTGCTCGCAGGTAATCTGGCACATCCTCGCCGATGATAATGTCCCACTTGCGACGGGCGACACGACCACAGCGCTTTTCGATGACCGTGCCTGCGGTGTCGTCGGTGTCGTAGATCTCATCACCGAGCAGCGCAAAGGTGCGGAGGTAGCCCGCATCGAACGAATTGCGCATGCCGGTCAAGCCGGAGGCCGTCAGGGTGCCGAGCAGGTTCCCGCGAGTCTGCCGATACTGAGCAGCGAGGGTGCCAAAAGCGGCGATGGGAGATGCGGGAGGCGCTTCGTTCACGTCCCCCACTCTGAGACCGTCAACGGATTCTAATAACTGCCCGTGCCTCCCGTGCCTCACCCCAATCGGGCCTTAATGAGCGTTTCCGAACCGAGGCAAGCCCGGGCCGGAAACCGAGCCGGATCTAAACCGGGGGTCGTGATCGGGCCGCCAGAGGCCTTTTTAACTGCACGGGGACGGTTTTAAACACGGGTTGGGGGCCTTTGGCTGTGATGGTAGCGGAATGGGGGGTCGAGGGCCTTCCCGATTCGGGGGTCGAGAAAGGGGTATTTGACCCGCCTATTTGAACTTCTGCATCTGCCCGGTCAGGTGACATTCACCGAGCGGGCTGTCGCTCTCCGGATCGATCCGCTTCCAGTCTGCCCAGCATCGGAGCTGCCAGCGGTCGGTGAGCTGGCGGCGCTCACCCGTGGCGGTCTCATACCGACGCACGAGCACGCCCTCGACCTCGATCCATGCAGCGGAGTCAACGGCGCGTATCTCGCTCATCTCGGGCTTGCTGGCACCCTCCTCATAAGTCTTCACGAGAATCACGTCGGGCGTGAAGCTCTCCATATAAGAGGATTGAGCGGGGTTCGGTGAACTCCATGCCCGCGCCCTGAGATAGACTTCGACCTTCTCCTTGAGCAGCGCGACGGGGAAGTGGGGCGGGGCGGTGACCATGGCGGGAGGCTATACCAGTTTCTTAAAGCGGCGGTCAACCTTGAGAACCATGATGTTTCCGTCCGGCGTGGTCGTCGCGGGGTCTACAGGCAGCCATGCGACTGAGCCTTCGATGATGAGGCGGTCTAACAAGATGTCCGGGTTTCCGTTCGCATCTTTGTAGTGACGAACGCACTCACCCTCGACCTCAAACGAGGCAACGACTGAGTTCGCTGTATTGGGGGGGATCTGCTCGAGAGGCGTGACGACAAGGTGATCGACGGTGAATGCTTCGAGGCGTGCGGCATGGCTGCCGTGGCGGATGATCCAAGAGACGTTTTGAAGATCCTCCTTGAGAATCTCGATCAAAAGTTTGGACGGGAAGTTAGCGGGAGTGGATGTCATTGAGGGCGGGGATGTTGGGGGTGCATCTTGTTTACAGGAAACCTCCTCGTTCTTTGCTTTCTATTTTCGGAAATCTTCAGCCCCCTGCCGCGATGAAGAACTTCTCCCAGACTGCATAAAGGGCTTTGACCTCGGGGCGCTCCCAATCTCGGCGACTATTCGGCACCTTGTCCCATTCCGCCGCGAGGTCGTTCATGAGCTTCTTGTAGGGTTCCAGCTTGCCACGCACGGCGACGACCTCGCTCGGGTTATAGCGGGCGCTCGATCCGCGAAGGCATATCCAGTTGGTGCCGAGGTTGGCCGCGCACCATTTGTCAGCGGCGCGGTAAAGCTGCCTGAGGGTGTCAAACTTGGCGGTGTCGTTCTCCAGATGAAACCACAAACGCCCCTGCTCTTCAGCCATCTGCTTAGCTTCCTTTCGGCCAAGCTTGCGGCGGAGTTCAACGGACTCGGCAGGATAGCGGTGGATGCTGCCTTGATAGTGACGACCGCCGATGCAGACGCCCCACCATAGATCATGCAGCTCGACCACGACGAGAGGGTCTGTTGTGTCTGTCGTGCTCATGCGGGATGGAATTTGGAACACCGCCGAGCCAGGTCGACAAGCCAGCGAGCAAAGGCGGGCGGTGTTTGTTCGCGTTCTGATTTCGTGCACCACGATTTCATAACTGCCTTGTTAGGCCCTTCCCTCTTCCGTGTTCGCGAGGCGTTAGCGACGACATGCGTCGGCCCTCCTGCTCGATACGGCATCAAGGGCACCTCCTGCGTTCCGACGACATAGAGCCATGTGCTCTTGCGTGCCTTGTGACCCCAGTGAAACTGGTCGATCTCCATCGTCCATCCTCCCCATTCATCCGGGGGCTCGTAAGGTTTCGGCAGGTTCATCCTGTCCCAAAGCGCGCTGCCTCTTGGATGTTCCAAGACACCGCCATTGCGACGCACCTGAAGCACACTCCAGACGGCGAGCCATCTCTCACCCTTCGGAGGTCTCGCGAAGGCCTTGAGCTGAGACCATGCGCGGCAGGGCGCATGCGTGACGATGCTTGTATCCCCCTTGAAGTCACGGGCGTCACGATATGGCAGGCCATAGGTCTCAACATCGGGCATCGCTTTATAAACCGACCCATGGCACACGAAGAGCACCGAGACGCGCGGCGGGGTGATGACCTGGCTCATGCTGTCAGTTGGTTGATGTTCAGATTCCGGCCATGCGGCCAAACAGGCTGCGCACGCGATCGCCGAGGGAGGATCTCATGCCGCCGGATCTCGGGGCACCGAAGGCGGCGATGCCGCTGCCTGCATGAGCGGCGGCGTGTTCCATGAGAGCGAGCGCCGTGCATCCATCGCTGTGACCTTCATCCGAACGCGGGGCCTTGTAGTTGTATTGGTTGGCCGTGATGACGACGTTCATCGCGTGGAGATCCTCGCGCAGCCAAGTCGAGATCGGGATGCGGATATTCCGCAGCTCGAAGGAAGTGCGCAGCTTGGGGAAGATGATGCGCTTAAAGGGCAGCGTGAAGGTGCATGGCATGATCTTGCCAAAGCTGTGATTCTCCGGGTCCCACTTGCCCCAGCGGGCGACGGCGAGATCCGTGAAGCCCACGCCGGGCCCGGTGTTATCCACGGCAACACAACCACATAGTTCAATGTAGGGCGCGAGGATCTCGATTTGATCGGGCGTGCTGACATTCTTCAGCTTGGTGATGTTCCGCACGATGCTCATGTCGAGACCGCGCAGCGCAGTCGTCATGACGGTCGGATCGCTTACCCGTCCGAAGTCAATGCCGCCGACTTTGGCGAGGGGCGACATCTGCAAAATCTCCGGGGTGTCGTTCTCGCTGGCTTCGAGGCTCTCACATCCTTGGATGAGTTCATAAGGCAAGAGCACGCTGGCGGCATCCAGCCACACGCAAAGCATCTCCTGCATCCAGCCCTCGAGGTCGTCGCCGTAGAGTTTGCGGAGACGATGCGGGTTCTGTTTGAGCCCCATCAAGACCGCATGCCAAATGGTGATGACGCGTGAACTCCATGCGAGGCCCTGCTCTCTCTCCGCCGCCGTGGATGGCGTGTGGACATACTCATAACTCGGCGCGTTCCTGCCTGCGGGCGTGGTGATGTAGCGGAGTTGCTTCTTCCCCATCTCCTCATTGGCGACGATGCCGATGACGGCGCGCATGAACTCCTGTGCGTTCTCGATCCAGTCCCCTTCGTCAATGTAGAGTGAGCTGGTGCCCCCGCGCAGGGTGCGAGGCAGGCCAGGGCATCCCCGGATCTTCCGGCGGTTGCTGAGAGTGATCTGCTTCGACGTGATGAGCGCCTGGGGATTGATGCCGTCTCGCTGAATCTCTTCGTCTTCAATCACGAGACCATAGGCCTCGACCCAATCCTTCGACTTATCCAAGGTCAAAAGGGATTGCCTCTCAGACGGCGAAACAATGGTCCAATCACTGAGACCACTGTAAGCCCCTGTTGCCGTCACGCCGCCTGCAATAAAGCCCTTGCCTGTCTGTCGGCTTGCCACATCACAGACGTTCGGGTTGAGGTCGTGAAAGCTGACGAACTGGTTTTGCTTCAGCAGCGTGCGCGGGTCGTCAATGGGATAGGGGTTCTTCCATCCATTGATGTTCTGACCCGGCTGCCATCCTCTCGCGATCGCCGCTTCATACATGGCCTCAAGATCCGCGAGCGCCATGGCGAGCAGCGGGTTCACCTCATGCAAGGCGGCATGAATATCCCTCTGCATCCGTCGCCAGATTTGGTCCGCCTCGCGCATGGCGGCAGTCTGCGCACGAGCCTGTGACGTCGTCGGGTCAGGATTCCCGCGCAGTCTCTCGATCGCGTCTTTCTGGAGAGTGGTTTGACGTGCCATGGTTAGACTCCAAAGCGGGCACGCATGCGGGCGGCGCGCTCATCTTCTGAGAGGCTTGTATCCGTGAGATCCTTCTTGGTGTCGTCGATGAGGGTCTTCTGCTGCTTGATGAGATCTCGGTCGCCTTTGCGTAGCTTCGAGATCCCTGTCGTGAGTTCCTTGAACACGGCGAGCCCTTCTTCCGTGTTGAGGTCAATGCGGTTGTCGACATCGGAAACGAAATCGAAGGCGGCATCGGAAAGCATGCGCGCCACTTCATCAGCAATGGTTACACCACTGTCGTCTTCCGCTCCCCCCGCTTCTTTGATGAGGCGGGCTTTCTCCTGCCGCATGCTCAAGCGCTCAAGCCATGGAATCAGCTCGTTTTTCTTGAAGACGTAAGCTGCGCTTAGTCCGATGGAGATGCCGCACTCGGCCGCGAACTCCTGAATGCGTTCAGCCAGCTCGCCATGAGGCACGCCGACGAGTTTCTTGCAGAACTCTTCGAGCTGCTCGGGCGTGAGCGTCTGCGAGATCTTCGTTTTAGTTTTGGCGGAGACGGGCACGGTGAGGGTATCGGGGGTTTAAGAGGCGGTTAAATCTCGCCTGCATCGACAAGTGCGACGCGGGCCTCATCTGTGCGGGCATAGCGCTTGATGGACTTGTCGAAGGCGTCGCGGGTCTCGATGACGTAGCCTTGCTGCACGCAGTCAGTAAGAGCGCTGCTGACTTCCTCAGTCTTGATGCCAGGGAAGCCCATGGAGTTAGCTCCGATGGTGAGATCAACAAGGCGCAGCGTCCGCGAATGGACTTCATGTAGTTGACGAAGAAGGCAGATGATAAGGAGGGGGCGGTTGGCGGGACTCATGGGATGTTGGAGCCTTTCGGGAGACGTTGGAGGATTTGGGCGATGCGGTTGCCATGCCCGAGGTTGTTGAGCTTCAAGGTCTCAATGGCCTCGTCGTGCGTGGCATCCTTCTTCCCGGCGTCGTTGATTTCCTTTTGCATGGACGCGAGGCGGAGATCGATGTCGACACGCGTCGTGCGGATGTCGGCATCGATCTTCTGAGTGATGACCTCGGCGCGCTGTGCGCCTGCCTGCATGAGGGTGCCGACTTTGTTGTCGAGCTTCTCACTGAGCGCCGCTATCGATTGCTTCACCGCTTCCAACTCGGCCTTGTCGGCGGGCTGATGCGCGGGCTTTGTGTCGAGCGTTCCGGTAATCTGGCGCTGCTCTTTCGGCCCCCAACCAAAGATCTTGGCGAGCTTCTCAAAGAGAGCAAAGGCACCGAGCGCGCCCGCGATCCATGTCCCCACGGCGGGAGTGATGACGGCGGTCGTGTCAGGGTCGGTGATGAGCTGAGCGATTGTGAATAACATGCAGTTAGGCGGGAGGGAGAGAGTCAGGAGGCGGAGAGGGGCGTTTGCGGCGGGCGCGCTGATAGGCTTCAAACTCGGCTTCCCAAAGATCCGCCTCGAGCATGGAGGTCGTGACGTCGTTGAACTGGCGCACGTCCCCGAGATCGAGCGGCGGGAGAAGATCCGAGAGCTTGCTCATGAGGTGAAGCGGATGCGGGTTTGAACGCCGGAGATGTGGCGCTTCCTGGTGAACACGGCGTAGCCCTCGCGTCCTCCTTTAGGATCGGTGTTCCCCTCGATCGTGGTGAAATACCCCTTTGAGTCGGGCTTGCTGGTGGCGAACCCGACATGCGACCATTCAAAGATGACGATGTCACCGCTCTCGATATCCCGATCGGGATTGGCCTTCGTCTGAGTGCTCTTGTCCTGCTCGCGAGACCACCGCGCCAAGTCAAAGGCCCCGGCGGTCTGTGGGCGCTGGAAGGTGTATTTAGCGCCACGTTTCACGCCCTCTTCCATCGCGGCCCGAACGATGAAGTCGACAAAGGCAGCGCACCATGCGCCCCAGTCTTTTTTCTTCAGCCAGGTCGCGGCCTGATACTCATCGACCCGGGGGCCTCGATTGCTGCCGCGTGGATGCTCCTCGACACCTATTTCGACCTTGGCGAACTGGATGACGAGGCTGGCGAGTTTGGGGGCGACGAGAGGCATGCAGAGAGAAGAGTGAGGATGGACTAACAAAAGGTGCCGTGGCAGGTGTCGGGTGCCGACGGCGGATTGACTGAGGCCGCGTCCTCAGGTTCCGGCCCGGGTCTGTGCGCCTTGGCGCTCGCCGGGGTGTTCCGGGTCATTCTTTGGGCAGTGCGGGGAGAAGCCTGTTCTCCGGCGGCCCTGCGGGCTGTGGCGGCTGCTCCAGCTTGATGACGAGCGGCTCGACTCCGGGAGGCTGCACGAGGATCGCATCGCCAGGGTTGAGGAGGCCTTTGTTTTTGGCGGCGAGCAGCCCCAGCTCGGAAAGCTTCATCTCTTTCACCCGGCTGTCATCGTCGCTGGAAATGATGGCAATGGATTCGCCAATAATGATCTTGTCCCCTTCAGTAATGAGCCCTTTGCGCTGCGCGATCGCGAGACCGATCTGCGCGCCCGTCTGCAAGAGGGGACTCTGACACGAAACAAGCATGCTGCCGATGACGAAGAGGACGGCGAGCGCCGTGATGATGCTGCCCTTCGGTCGCTGTGCCTTCTCCTGCTCGAGCTGCTGCTCCTGCTCACTCATGAAGGAATGGTTTCTCTGCCCGTCGTCCATGATGTCACCGATGACGATGATTCCCTCCTTGATGGCGATGCAGATGAGGAAGGCCGCTCCGATGGCCTTGAGAACGGGTTCAGACACAAGCCCGGCATAGAAGCCGCCGCCAGCGGCAACGGTGAGCACCGCGATGGACGCGGTGAGAAGGCGCATAAGCAGCGCGAGGAATTTGAGGTTAGGCATGAGGATGGTAGTTTGGGTTCCGTTGAAACCCGCTACCTCCGCCCCCTCTCCGTAAAGCGACCAAGCGAAACCAGAGAGGGGGCACTTGCGGGTAACTAATCCGCAAGGCGAGGCTTTGGGCAGGCCTCATCATCACCCCCCGCCCATAATCTAATAACTGCCCGTGCCTCCCGTGCCTCACCTCGGGATGCCTAACCAAAAGAAAGCCCGCTGCCTTTCGGCAGCGGGCTCGAGGTGAATGGATGGGGCGCGGCTTAGCGGCCTCCCGTGGCGGCCCTTTGCCGTTCCGAATAAGGGGAATACGGATTCGAGTAGCGGGCGAGGAAGAAGGCAGACACGAGGAAGAGCAGGATAAGGATGCACCTCAACCACCACGGCGTCACAGCATCGGGATGCTTCATGGTCTTAAACGGTGTTTAACGCGTCGCCTGTTTGCTTGCCTGGAGAGCGTTCCATTCCTTCGCGAAGGGTGAGTCTTCGTTAGCCGTGCCCTGGCCTTCATAGTAGTTAAACCAGAAACGGCGCTGCTCTTCGAGGTTCTGTTGCTGAATGGCGGCGACGCTCTCAGCAATCTCGCGCTGCCTCTTGGCTTTCAGTTCAGCCGCGACCCGCTGTGACTCTTGGATGAGGGCGCTCTCGCGAGCCCGCTGCTGTGAGGCCTGATGATCCATCCAGCCAAGCACGCCGAGCCCGACGAGCACGCATGCCAGCGCTGCATAAACCGGCGCACGCCAAGTCATCGGAGGTGCAGAGATCGAGCGGGCCTTGAACCAACACAGCCCGGCGAGGACTAAGAACACAAGACCGATGAGCTGAGCGATGAGGAAGCCCGAGGCGCATCCTAGAATGCCATTGATGCCGAAGATGAGGATGCCGAGGAAACCGAGCTTCGTGAGATTGCCATCGTCGCGGGTGCCCATGAGGCCGCTGGCAGGTTTCCAGTCTTCGGTGCCGACAAGGCAGATTTGGGCATCGGCAGTGATACCGCCGCTTTTCCACATTCCGCGAATCTGGGAGAGTTCAAAAGGCCCGGAGACCTGGCCTTGACTGCTGAGGTGATAGGTTGGGTTCATGGCAGAGGTGACGGTTCAGTTGGTTAGACGGGCGTGAAAGAAATTAACAGGTCTTAACTCAGTTCGGCTTGTTTGGCTGACTTGTAGCGCTCCCAGAGTTCCTCAAAACCCTGAACACCATAGGTGTAAGCTTCCTGACTATTCGCATGCACCAATCCGCCGAGTAGGAGAGAGCACGCGTGCAAGAGGTCGGGCGCGCTTGATGATGATGGGTTTCCTGACGCGGCGTGTCGAGTGCGGGCTGAGACCTTGTAGGCGGCTGCCTCCTCAACGGTCCCGGAATGTTCATCACCGTTAATTAACCAATTAACAGGGACGTTAAGAGCGTTCGCGAGATCGCGGGCATTCTCATAGTCGGGGACGGAACCGTTGAGCCATCGGCTGAGCGCTGGAGGCTTGACGCCAGCGGCTTCCGCGATCTGCGCCTTCGTGCGACCGTCGCGGGAAATCACCAAAGAGAGGCGCTCCGAAAAGTTTGCGGGAGTGTTAATTCTGGATTGCACGTTTTTAACGCTGATGTTAATCTGGAAAAGAACTTTTCGGAAAATACATGAAACTGACAAAAAGCACAATCCCAATTTACCACGGGCGGAAGTGGCCGGTCGGTCTCCTTAACGCTTCACGTCGGTTAAATGTCTCGGTCGGTCATCTCTTCCTCGTTTTGACGGGCGCGAGGACGAGCCGAAACACGCCGAAGCTTATCGAGGATTACGAAGAGCTTGTTAAGGAATTGAAAGGGGGTGTGAAGTGAAGAGCGCCAAGCTCAAGACTCTCATGCCGCTCATTCGCCTCGCGGTGGAAGCTGCCCCGGGTAAGCCTGCCAAAGAACGCGCTGAGCTTTTCGATGCGCTGGCACTCATCACCAAAGGTGTCGACGCGGACTTGCACGGGCACGCATCGGCAGCAGCCGAGACCCTGCGTGCGGCGGAAGGTCACCAGATGACTTTCCGCGTCATGATGGATCAGAGCACGGCTCAAATGGAGGTGGAGGCCTAACCAATCATGAAAACACGCTGGCTCATCCTCGGCATCCTTTCGGATGCTCCTTTCCAGCTCAACCTTCTTGTGCGCTGCACCGAGGACATGCTCGACTCGCACGACGGCAACGTTCTCGCGGAGAAGGGCAGCGAGCTTTTTTCGGGAGGCTTCAACGGCAGCCTGCCGACGGCGGAGACCGACGGGCAAGAGCCTGTGGAGTTTGCCTCCTGTGAAGAGGCTCTCGCCTTCATCGAGTCCGAGAAGGCCGCTGGCAGCAACTGGACTTACGCCCTTTGGACCATCCACGAGCCTAACAACTGATTTGATTATGGAAAAGCACGACGAAACTGAACTCGACCGTCTTTTGAAGATCGACGGCATCAAAGACCTCACGGCGCTCGAGTGCGCCGATGTCCTCGGGCTTTGCAAGGCGACCATCGAGAGATTGGTCGACAAGGAAGTGCTTGGCAGCCGCCGGTTTAAAGCGCGGGGTGCCAAGCGCGAGAAGATCCACATTCCGCGCTCTTCCGTGATCCGCCTTCTTGTGCGCAGTTCATCGGGCGACGCCACCGACACGCTGCTCGCCGAGATCGAGGCCAAGGCCCCTTGCTGGCTCGAGATCGCACAGCGCGAACACCTGCAACGGCAGACAGCCGGGGGCTCATCTCTCGGGGTGCGCAGCCTGCGGAGTGACGTCAAACCCGCGCCCGAGGGCGCTCTCGTGCAATCCGAACTCTTCGCCTGATCCTCTCATGAAGACGACACCGACCGCCCTGCCATCCAAGCCCGCCGCTCATTCTTTGGGCGGCGGGTCGAAGGTCCTCACCGCTGCCGCGATGAGCCTGCAAGCCCTGGCCCTCCAACACGCGCAGCGCATCTCCGCCGCGAACGAGCAGCCCGCCACGAAAGGAGACCGCCAGCCATGATTCATCCTCTCATCGGCAGCGGCCTCGTGTTCCTGCTCGCCCTCCTGGCCTTCCTGGCATGGCGCGACATGCGCCGGGCGGTGCCTCTCAACCCCGACGAGTCCGAGCCTGAACCGCGCTGGCTCTCCCTCTTCGCTCAAGCCGGTCTGCTGTGCGTCCTGGCCCTCTGCCTCTTCATTCTCACTTTTGGTTATCCCTCCCGCTGAACTACCCATGAAAAAAGGTTCTCCATCTTCTTCTTCGCCCCTCGCCGTCGTCTCAGTCGAGCGTCCCCGGAAAGGTGTCACAGTGACATCAAAGGTAGGTGATTCTAATAGCACCTTAGAACTTTCCCTATCCTCCGCGATTCAAGGGATTGAAGGCGATGCCTTCATCAAATGGCTGGAAATGGCGGTGCCGACTTATGAGCGGGCTCGCTCTCAAACCGCCCTCATGGGTCTATCGATCGGCTATGTGCTCGTGATCGTTCGCGACTTCACCAAACGCGGCACCTTGGCACGCCTCAAGGAGGGCGAGCTTTTCGGAAAGAGTGTGAGCACGCTGAACCGATGCATGCGCCTCGCTCAAAAGTTCATTGAGGCCAAGAAGCTCACCGACGCCGAGGGGAAGCTCGCGAACACCGAGGGCGCTCTCGCTCTCTTTCAAACCGGGGTCGACTTCAACGAGAAGGCACTCTCAAAGCCTTTCCTGGCGGACATGTCCGCATGGGTCGGCGACTACAGCATGCGCGATCTGCTCGACTCCGACCTTCTCGGCGAGGATGAGGCGGAGACGCCGAACGGGCACCAAAAGAACACAGCGGCAAAGCGCACGAAGGACAGCGCTACGACCCTCAAGCGCGAGGCATTCGCAAAAGCGTTCAAGGGGCTGCATGCCTCGTTCTTCGCGCATGAGTGGAAGTGCCTCTATCAGCGCAAAGACCCCGACACGAAGCCCGGGGATGATGTGGGCCTTCTCGATCTCGAGGAGAGCCTCGACGAGATGCTCAAGGCGGTGCGTGAGCACAACAAGCAAGCCGCACAAAGCCTGCGCGTGAAGAAGCCCGCCAAGAAGGCGGCGAAGACAAAAGCCTAACCATTCCTGCGATTATGTGCCTCTCCCTCACTGATGCCGTCGGCGAACTGCCCGTTCATGGTTCCGTCACTATGTCGGACAAGGAGCGTCGTTTCTTTGACGCCCTTCATTGGGCATGCTCGAACATGCTGCCCGACTACAAGCTCGGGGCGAACGTGCGCGGGCTGTGCCGGGAGTGGTCGACGAACCTTAAAAGAGAATGGCGCTTCGAGATCGGACCCGAGCAGCTCCGCAAGTGGCTCTATCGTTACCGCGACCATGGCGACAAGGGGCTGCGCAATGGTCGCCTCGCAGGCAAGCCACTGGAGAAGCGCAAGCTGCATCCCCGCGTGATCGATGAGTTCTGGGGCATCTACCTCGCTATGAAAGACAAGGCGAGCAAGGAGGCCGCATGGCTCAAACTCATCACCCGCCTCGTCGAGGGCGAGGTCATCGGCGAGGTGCTGACATGGCAACGCCTTCACAACAGCCTTTATCCTGAGCGCGAACGGCCTGCGGTGTGCCCGTGGTCGAATCACAATCCGCCGCCGGGGTGGTCGCTCTCCAACTTCACCACTCAACAAGTGCCGAGCGCCATCGCTAAAGAGCTAGCACTTCGAGGCATGGGAGCCGCGAAGGCCCTGCTCGCGAAGACGGCGGGCATCCGCATCGACTGGTCGACTCTGCGCATCGGCGAATGCCTGATGATCGATGACCATGACGTTGACTTCCGCTGCCTCGTCGATGGTCAGTTCGTGCGGCTTCGTTTGATCGTGCTGCGCGATGTGCGCACGCGCCGCCATCTGGCCTACGTCGTGCGTCCCCGGATCAAAGACGAGGACGGCACCGAGCGCAGCATCACCCGCCGCGATGTGATGCACCTCATGGCCGGGTTTCTTTGGAACTACGGCCTCCCTCGTGACTACACATGCTATCTGCACTGCGAACGTGCGGCGGCGACGATTTCGGTCGAGGATGAGGCCCGCCTCTTCCGTGTGACGAAAGGCCTGCTCAAGATCGACCGCACGGCGATCTTTCAAGGCGTGGTGAAGATGAGCAGTTATCGCGAGCGCGGTGGCACCCCGACGGGCAAGCCTCAAATCGAATCCGGCTTCCGCCTGCTCGACCTGGAACTCGCCCACCTTCGCGGCGCGACGGGGAGCAACTACACGAAGAAGCATGGCGAGCATGAGGCCCGTTTAAGCGCGGCTAAAAAGTTGGTCGAGCGTGCCCGTGATCTGCCCGTCGAGCAGCGTAATAAACTCGCTGAAATGGTGAAGTCCGGGGATGTCAAATTTCCCTTCCTCTCGATCTGGGAGGCTCATCAAGAGATCGCCGACGCGATGCAGCGCATGGATGCCCGCGACTGGCACGAAATGGAAGGCTTCCTCAAGGTCGAAGAGTTCCGAACCTCTCAAGACAGCACGCTCTATCTGCCGCTGAATCCCGAGCTTGCCTTCACCCGCTCAAATGACGAGCAAGAGATGATCCGCGAGTACCTCGTCGACTATCCCGAGAGCCTGCAAAACCGCATGAAGTCGTGGGGCCGCTCGCGCCGCGAAAGCTCGGTCGAATGCTGGAAGCGCCTTGGTCTGGGGGCGGCCTTCGTGCGGATCTCTCATGCCTCGCTCTTCGAGCTGCTGCTCGACGTTCATGTGAAGCCATGGAGCGGCACGGGTGAAGTGATGCTCGAGATCCAAGGGGAGAAGATCTTTTTCAGGGGTCAGATTGACGCGAAGCCGAACCAAATGCTCCGGTTTAACTTCAACGCGGACGAGCCCCGCGCCGTGTGGGCGCTGGATGAGGCCGGGCACTGCCTCGGCACCCTCAAACCCGTCGAGCGTGTCCACTACCACGACACCGAAGGGAAGCGCGCCCTCGCTGATTTCAAGGCGACGGTTCTGCAAGGCGGGTTCCATGAAGTGCGGCGCTACGAACTGAGCAATCCCGCCGACATCGAGAACTTCACCGATGACGCGGCACTCGCGCAGCTCATGACAAACCTCGAAGGCGATCAAGGCCGCATCGTGCCAGTCGCGACCCTTCACAGCGAGACGAGCGCGGCCCTGCTCGCCGAGGTCGAGCGCTCGATGACGCTGCCAAAGCCCGAGGATGCCCGCCGTGAGCTGGCAGCCAAGAAGCGCCGGGCCCGCACCTGATTTTTCCATGCACCAACAGCCCAACCAAACGACCATGCCAACACTCCATCACAACCATCCTGAGAAGGATGAGCGCACGGCGCTCACGGCCTCGACCCATGCGCCGAAGTATGCCGCGAAGTTTGCGGCGTTCCCCGATGACTGGCGCAAGCTCATCACCGAAGCCTTTGACCGGCAACGCGACCTCGGTGCCTCCGACCGCAGTTTCGCGGGAACGGTGATGTCGGCGACGAGCTGGAACCAACTCGTCAACGGTGCCTATCCCGTGCCCTCGACCGCGAAGGGGATCTCGGGCATGACGGCGAAGCTCGAACTCGTCGTTCAACGCGGGGACAAGCTCGCGAGCGATCGAGCATCGAAGAAGGCAGCCGGTGAGACGCGCAGCATCGCCGAGCGCTTTGTCTCGCGGATCGAGCTGCTCGACCTCGAAGACGCTCTCGAGGCCGCGACCGAGCGGCTCAAGAAAGACAATGAAGAGCGGGTCGTCGTCATCACGGGCGCGACGCGCAGCGGCAAGACCTGGCTCATCAAAAAGCTCATGAGTGAGCAGCGGGTGAACTGGCATTTCAAGGCGAGCGGTGGCCTCAAGTCGAGATATCGCGCCTTCCTCGAAGAGCTGGCTTCCCTGATGCGTTTGCGCGACGTCGAGGGCAAGACCGTCGACAAGCTCGAGAAGAGCATCATCGCGAAGCTGAGCAACGTGGAGGGCGTGCTCGCCGTGGAAGAGCTGCAACGGTTTTCCCCGCGTGCTTTAGAGTTCTTTAAAGACCTCTTAAATCACAGCAAGGTGACCCTCGTCCTGTGCATGCTCCCGGGGCAGTGGCAGAAGATGACGCGGTCGAATCATGAGGATATGCAGCAATTCCTCGGGCGGTGTGTCTCCCGGATCGACCTGCATGTCACCGCTGAAGTCGTGCAAGACTTCGCGCCGAGTCTGTGGGCCCGGTGCGCGAAGAAGGAAGCCGAGGCCCTGTGCGCGACCATCGCCCGCGAAGCCGAGGCCGGGGGCAGCATGAGCCTCGTGCGCGATGTCTGCGAGGGCGCGGCCATCTTTGCAGGCAGACACGGCCCTGTGACCCGTGAGCACATCGAGAAGGCCCTCTCTGCCTATCGTGGCGGCGTGCCCGTGCTCGGCACCGCCGCCCGCAAATCTTTCGGCCTCAAGAAGGCCGCTTAACGACCGAACCCAAACAACAAAACGACCATGACAAAATATGCACGTCACAAGACTCTCGCCGAGCTGCGCAAAGCCATCTCGGCGGAGGGTTGGGGATCTCTGAACACAGCACTCTTTGACAAGGGCGGCAGCGACGGTGTGAGCTTCACTTTCCGTGTCGGTCGAGTGACCGGGAATTGCGTTTATCTGACGCACAATGGCAAAATCATGGGGGAGGTTAAAACCTCGAAAGGTGACGAGTTTTACAGCTCGGATCTCAACACCCACGACCGCTGCGCATGGTTTCAAAAGCTGCTCGACGTGTGCCTTGTCCCGCAGTCACCCGAGGCCCCGACCGTCGCGAAGAAAAAGCCAGCTCGCCAAGGGGAAAGGAGGGCCGCTTAATCATGAGCCTCAATCCTCTTCAAGAGGTGCTAACGTGGCGCTTCACAGGTCTGCCCGATGAGGCATCGACCGTCCTCATTCAAACTTCTCTCCATGTCGTCGACGCGGCCTTCATCGAGGGCGGTGAATGGATGTGGGCCAGTGGCGGCATTGTCGAAGAAGAAGTCGTCTATTGGTCGCCGATGCCCGAGGGCATCATGACCCGCTCACGTATGCAGGCAGAAGCGAAGCTCACCGCCTAACCCCTCCCGCTGGCCTTGCTCCCTACACCGTCAACGGGCTCACACTGCGAGCCTTTGGGAGCGAGGCCAGCTCAAACACTACCACGACATTCACGATCATGAGACACTACGAAATCACCGTCACCACAAAGCCCAAAGGGAAGGCTCATCACCGCCATTGGCAGAGCTGGGAGGTCGAAACCTACGGATGGGAAACCTCGCTGAATATCCGGGCCGTCACCGTGCTCGCCTTCGCTCACTACTTCGGGAGGCATCCCAAAAATCATTGGGCTGCATCTGGCTCTCTTTGCATGGGTCAGGCTTGGAGCGCCAAAGGCATGCGGGACAGCCGTTTCGAGATCGAGGTTCACCAGTCGAATCGCATGGTTGAAGCCTATCGAGAGGCCCGCACAATCATCTGGAAGGCCTATCAGCCACGGCTGGCAGAAAGGAGGGCCGCCTAGCCATGAGCGCCTTCCCCACGAAAGCCCGGCTGGATAGCATCGACTTTCACCGCCGTTATTGCGTCCACTACGAGCCGCGAGAAAGTAAAACAGGGTGTGGCTTAGATCTTGAGCGCCCGCATGTAGCAGTCGGTGACAAGGGCATGAAATGGGGGCCGTGCATCGAAGGGCATCTCTTGGAATCTCCTTGCTCTCATTGCCCAAAATGGGAGCGGCCTTCCTTGGAGTCGGCGGAGAAATATTCCGACGGCCTCGAACTGGCTTTGGTGAGGCTCACCATCGTCGACCCCGTCATCTCGAAATGGCGGGCGTATCCAAAGCCTAAGACAGGCCGCCGCGATGTTCTCGAGTGCCCTGTTTGCAAGGGCAAGCTGCATGTCGAACAGTCGTCATACAACGGGCATGTGCGGGCTTGCTGCGAAACCGCTGACTGCGTGAACTTCATCGAATAGACAAGTCCATGACTGCTGTTGAAATCCTCGAATGCTATCACCTCTCGGCTGAGGTTTTCGGCTATCGCACCTCGGGCTGGATGGCTCTTATGGCCCTCTGCGCGCACCCTTCCGGCCTAACTCTCACGGAACTGCATCATTTGATTCGGACTGGAAAGATCGAGAACCGTGCGACGCTGCTCACTCGCTGGGTGCGCGCCGGTCTTTTGGAGACCTCGACAAGGCCCGCAAAGCCTCGCTCGAATGGCACCCGGGGAGGCAGGCCCGTGATCGTCTATTCACCGACGGCCAAAGCCTTTCGGCTGCTGCGCATCGAGCAAGAAACCCCATGAGGCACCGGAGGCACGGGCGGCGAGCCTCATGCCTAACATAAGCCACTTTGAGGCCCCTATGAAACCAACTGAAACGACCGCCCTCGACCCCGTAGCCCCAGACTTCCGCGCCGATGCGATCGCGGGCCTCGCGAGACTGCAAACTTTGCGTGCAACAGTGAAGGAGATCCGCTCTTCACACGAGACGAATATCGCGCTCATCGAGCAAGTTCTCGCGAATGCGACGGCTGATGACGTTGCCACCATTAAGAAGATCGAAGACGCTCTCAAGCTGCTCGCGGTCGAGCAATCCGAAGCGATCTTTGGCAGCGGCTCGACACTTCTGCAAGGCACTCTTGCCCTCGTCCTCAAGACCTCCGACGCCGTCGAGTTTATCGGTGATGAAGACGATATCATCTCACGGCTGAAAGAGGCCGCTAAGGATCATCCTGACGCTGGCGTTCGCTTCGCGGCCCGTGCCTGCCTGCGGATCAAATATGAGGTGAACAAACAGTTCATTCTCTCGATGTGGGAAGAGTACTCCGAATGGTTTGAGAGCTTCGGTCTCACCGTCGCCGAGCGTGTGAGCGCGAGCATTTCCGAGCGCAAAGAAAAGGCCGCCAAAGCCCCGCGAGCGAAGAAGGCAGACAAAGAGCCTAAAGCCCCGCCCGCGAGCGCTGAAACCCCCGACGAAATCGTCGCATGAGCACGCCTCGCCCTCTTTCCGTCGGTGCCAAAGTGAAGCCCGTGCGAGACAATGTCCAAGCGCTCTTTAGTGAGCGGGGCGCGGTTTTCGTCCATGCAAACGAGACCTTCACCATTGTCGCCCTTGGCGATGGTTCCGCGATCTTCATGCATCCGGATCATGAAAAACTCGTGATGGTGAAGGTCGAGGATCTTGAGCACGCCGAGCCATGAGCGAAAAGCGCCGTTTCCCTCGCGACCTGGCTCTCTCGGTTTTCCATGAGCTTGAGCCTATTCTCGCCCCGGTTTGTGAGCCGGGAGGGCCGAAAGAGAAACCATGGATGACGGTCGCTGGAAGCCTCCGCCGAGGGCGTGCGGATGTGGGGGATATTGAGATCGTTTATGCGCCCACTTTGGGGATGGTTCCGGATGGGCTTTTTTCTAGCCCTGGAAACCTCTTCAACCACACGCTCGACGAGCTGCTCGAGAGGGGTGTCATCGCGAAGAGGCTGACGTCGACCGGCAAACCTATGTGGGGCACTCAAAACAAGCTCGCGACGCACGTCGCGACGGGCCTGCCGATTGACTTCTTTTCGACGTCGGTGTCGTTGTTTTTCAATTACCTCGTCTGCCGCACGGGAGGGAAGGCGAATAACGAGCAAATCGCCACGGCTGCGCACCTTCGCGGGATCGCATGGCGGCCCTATCGCGGAGGCTTTGAAGTCATCGACGCCAACCTCGCCAGCACCGCCTTTCCCGAGATCGCTATCACCTCGGGCAAAATGCTTCTCGCGAGGACCGAGGAGGATGTTTTCAGCCTCGCCGGTCTTCCCTTTTTACCCCCCACACAAAGGCTATGAACCCAAGGTCAAAATTCCAGTTTACACCGCTGTCAGGGCTGCAAATCAAGATCCTTTGCACTCTCGCCGGGCAGGCCTTCAAGGCCGCTAAACTCCGCCGTGCCATCGATGACACGATGACCGTGGAAGAATACCGCCGGGAGGGCCAGCTCGAGGCCTGTGGTATGGCAAGTCTCAAGGATTGCGACCAAAGCCATTTCCTCCAAATCCGGGCCAAATGGTTTGTGGTGATCGGTAATCTTGAAGAGGCGTTTAACGACCTTTTAAACGGCACTGCCGAGGCCGAGGCAACGCGCCAGATGCGCAGGCGTCTCGTGGGCCAGATTGCCGGGCTCGCCGACGCCATCGGCGAAAAGCACGAGCGCGAGACGGGTATTGTTCTCGAGGTGGCAGACAGGGCGGCGAGGGCTCGAGCTTACGCGGAGGGGATCGCGTTCGACCAAATGGGGACTCGAAACCTTCTCGCCCTCACATCTCAAAAGCTCGAGTGGCTCGGTTTCACTGTGACGAACCGTGCGACGGCGATGCGAGGGAAGGGTAATCCCGAGAACCGGAACAAAAGCCAGCGGAGGAAGTCGAAGGAACCCGGGACGGGGGAAGTTCTCCGGCAAAGGCCTGCCGAGGGGTCGTCTTTTATGGAGCGCGCCCGCCAGAGGCTCGCCGGGTCCACTACCTCGGGAGGCCCCGAAAGTGGGTTAAATCGCCTGTGACTCCTCCGAGGTCGGGCTGTCTTGGGTCGGATCGTTCCGGCTTTCTGCGGGCTATTGCGGGTTATTCCGGGTTGTGGGAATCAATGAGGCGGCCTTTTTTGCCGTCCACAGGACAGCTTTCGTTGATGGGCGGGCCGCCCTTGGCGAGGACGGCGGTGATGCTCACCAAAGCGAGCAGGAGGGTGGGGATGAGCGCTTTCATGGGGGTACCTGGGTTGGGTCAGTGCCGTGATGATCACAGCGGCACCGGCTTAAACGCAGCAGCCCCCTATTTTCCTAGAGGGCTGTCAAAGCACACACATGGGTGCGCAAATCATGCGCACCACGAAGGCGCCCAATCAAAACGGAATGTCATCGCCATCAAGGCCGTCGGTGATCGGCCCTTCGCCGAAGTCATCCTGCTGCGCAGGCGCGGGACGCTGGGGCTGCTGGCGCTGCTGAGGGGGGGCCGGGCGCTGGAAATTGCCGCCACCACCACCACCGCCTGCTGCTGCTCCTCCGTTACCGCCGCCGCCAGCACCTGCGGGGCGACGATACTGCTGCTGGGGAGGTGCGGCACTGTAACCAGCACCACCACCACCGCCGCCTTCGTCATCACCCTGGTAGCCGCCGCCACCACCACCGCCACCTCCGCCAGCCCCACCGGGGCCATTGAGGAACTGCATGTTTTCACAGACGATGCGGATTTTGCTGCGTTTCTGACCAGTGGCCTTGTCTTCCCAGGTGTCCATCTGCAGACGACCTTCGATGAAGACGGAGCGGCCCTTGGCGAGGTATTGCCCGGCGAGTTCAGCCTGCTTGTTCCAGAGCACGATGTCGAGGTAGGTCACCTCTTCCACACGCTCGCCAGTGTTCTCGTTCAGGTAACGACGGTTCACAGCGATGGCCATGTCACACACTGCGCTGCCTTTGGGCGTGTAACGCACCTCCGGGTCGCGGGTGAGATTGCCGATGAGCATGACTTTGTTGAGAGAGGCCATAGAGGTTCACCTTAGCCATTCACGGGCATTCGGGGCAACTTTTTTGTCGCAGGTTTGCGAAGGGGGCAGGACCCTCCCCAAACGCTGCCAAAGGGGCAGGAAGCAGGGGAAAGCGCCGACAAACCAGAGGATAATGTTCTGAATAGGAAGCTAACATCTCACCCAAGACTACTGGGCCGCGATGATGGTGAAGTCGCGGGGGGTGTTGCGGACAGCAGTCTCATCGGTGACGACGATGGTGCTGCCCGGCTGGATAAGATCATAGATCTTGGTGGCGAATTCGGGATTCGTGCGGACGCGTCCCGCCAGATCATCGAATTCGGAGGCATCTTCTGGATTCTGGCTGGCGACGGTCATCCAGTTGCGGGCGGCACGGAAGGGTGCGAGCAGGCTCTTTTTCTTCCCTTCACCCTCCAGCATGGTGAAGACATGGCCGCCGAGGGGTTCGTCGCCGCTGATTTCGATCGGCCCACGGCCAATCGGAGTGCCGTTGCGGTAAACATAAATGGAACGGTCCGCGCCGCTAACAAGGATGGTGATGGGGCCTTCCGGGCTGCGTTCAGGTCTCCAATCGTACTCATTGTTAGCCAAGGGGCGCAGCATGTCCGCAGAGAAGTCCTTCGGAGCGAGGATGATGCCGGGCTTCGCGGCGAACTGCGGCTGCGCTTTCACATCCTTGCCAATCACCACCGTGCCGCCTTTGTCCGTGATCTCGAAGAGCAGCTTGGAGAAATCATACGGCATGCGCACGCAGCCATGGCTGGCGGGATATCCGGGAATCTGACCGGAGTGCAGGGCGATGCCCTCCCACGTCAGGCGCTGCATGTTTGGCATGGGCGCGTTGTTGTAGGTGGACGAGTAGTGGCGCTGGCGCTTCTCCAAAATGCTGAAGACACCGGCGGGTGTGCCATGCCCCTTGGAGCCTGTGCTGACGGTGGAGCGGCCAATGAGGATGCCATTCCGATACACATGCACCACCTGCTCCGGGATGGAGACGAGCACGACGACCGGGCCGGATGGGGAGACCATCGGTGCCCACCAGTATTCGCCGGGAGCGAGGGGGCCGCTGGGCTTGCCCGTGCGGGTGCCCCTGGTGTGTGCCTCGGGTTTGCCCATCGGTTCTGCGAGGGCGATGCCACTCAGGAGGGAAAGGGTCAGGAGAGTAAACAGTGAGCGCTTCATGGAGATGTGGACGTTGGAGTGCTGGAGTCTTGGGAGGATGAAAGCTGCGGCTTGTTGGGAAAAACGCAATATCCGCCTAGCTCTTGCGCATCCGTCTTTGGACGGATGGGGAACGACAGATCTGCAGCACTCAGACGTTTTACCCTCCTCCATGAACCGCCGCCGCTTTCTCCAGCAATCTCTCGCTGCCTCCGCTTATGTGTCCGCACCTGCCATCCTGAGCGCGAGGTCGCCGAACTCGATGTTTCAGGTGGCTTCCATCGGGGTCGGGGGCATGGGCGGCAACACGATGATGAGCGTGCTCCAGCACCCGAAAGTGCAGATCGTTGGGATGTGTGATGTGGATGCGAAGACGCTGGAACTTGCCACGAAAGGCATGTCATCCCGCCGCAAGGAGCACCAGGATCCAGCGGCAAAGGAGCGGCTCGGTGAGGCGGCGACCTTTCGGGACTACCGAGAGATGCTGGCAAAGCTGGGCGACAGCATTGATGCGGTGACGATCGGCACGCCTGATCACATGCATGCGGCCCAGGCGGTGACGGCTTTGCGGGCGAAGAAGCATGTGTATTTGCAGAAGCCTCTCACGCATCACCTCCACGAGGCGCGGATTCTCAGCGCGGAAGCAGTGAAGGCGGGAGTGACCACGCAGATGGGCACGCAGGGACACTCGAGCATCGAGACCTCACTGGCGGTGGATCTGATCAAGAGCGGTGCCATCGGCAAGGTGAAGGAAGTCATCTGCTGGGAGAACAAGGCGGCGAGCTGGTGGCCAAAAGTCACGCAGCGCAAACCGCAGGCCGATGCTGTGCCGGAGCACATCGATTGGAATCTTTGGTTAGGCGTGGCGGATGAGGTGCCGTTTCTGGCGGATGCGTATCACCCCTCCATGTGGCGTTCGTGGGTGGATTTTGGCGTGGGCATGATGGGAGACATGGGCTGCCACTATTTTGATGTGGTCTTTGCCTGCCTGGGCTTGAAGGCACCCACGCGGGTGCGTTGTCTCGATGAAGGCAGCAAGGGCGCTCTGTATGCACAGAAGCGCCATCTCGAGCTCGAGTTCCCCGGCACGCCGCTGACCGCGGGTGACAAGATCAAGATGACCTGGACGGATGGCGGGCATCCCTATGACAGCCGCGTGATCAAGCCCAGTGCGCTGACCAAGGAGGCCACGAGCGGCATCTTCTTCATTGGTGAAAACGGCAGCATCTTCAAACCGCACAGCCAGCGTCCGTGGCTGGTGCCAGACGAAAAATTCACCGGCTTCGCCTATCCCAAAACGCGGGTGGCGAACCACTACACCGACTGGGTGGATGCCTGCATGAAGGGTGAAAAGGCTTCCACGGATCTGCCAACCTATGGTTGCCCAGTGACAGAGGCGGTGCTGCTCGGCGTGCTCTCCGAGCGCAATCCGGGAGACTGGATCGAATGGGATGCCGCCGCGGGCAAGGTCACCAACAGGCCTGAGCTCAATGCCCAGCTCACGCGGCAGTATCGCGATGGTTGGAGTGTGCCTGGTCTGGGGTGAATGGAATGCCTCTCGACAGAGCATCACCGACCGAAGACTTATTGAGGCGGCTTTTACGCCTATGAATGCAACTCTCATCCGCCAGCCGCCCCTGCGTTTGATCACGGCGCGATCGGCCAAGTTCCCCGAAGGCAATCGCGAGGCCTTCACTCTGCTCGAGTCACCTTTGAGGACCCTCAAAGGCCGACGCTTCTACGGCTTGGTGTATGAGAAGGACGGGGGGCTGGACTACCACGCCGGCCTCGTGCCCGACAGCGAGCTCGAAGAGCGCAAATTCGCCTCCCTCGGCTTCGCCATCACCGAGATCGCTGGTGGCCCCTGTGCGAATCAAGATGCTCGACTGGATTTCCCAGACCGACCAGATCGGCTCCCACTTCGGCGCCATGATCCGCCAGTACGGCGTGGACCCCTCACGCCCTCAGATGGAGTACTACCGCAGCCTCAGCGAACTCCACCTCCTGCTGCCCGTTCCCGCGTAGAAAACGATATCCAAGGCAACCCATACCTCTCTAACCGCTAATAGGACGCTAATCAGACGCTGATAGGATCCCATTCATTATTAGCGTCTTATCAGCGTCCCATTAGCGGTTCAAAATTCTGGATTATCACCAAGCCATCTGCCCGCAAAAAAGCGGACCCGAAACCGAGTCCGCTTTTCAAAATGTTAGTTGGCGAGGCGAATTAAGCCTCAAGAGCAGCAGGGGCAGCCACTTCGTCCACGTTCACGCGGCGACCGTCCTGGTCGAAGCGGACGCGGCCTTCCACGAGGGAGAAGATGGTGTGGTCCCTGCCGATGCCGACGTTGCGGCCGGGGGTCCACTTGGTGCCACGCTGGCGGATGATGATGTTGCCGCCGATGACGACTTCACCACCGAATTTCTTCACGCCGAGACGCTTGCTGTTGCTATCGCGACCGTTTTTGACGGAACCTTGACCTTTCTTATGAGCCATGAATGTGTTCTCCTGAGTAAGTGTTGGGGGATGAAAAGGAAATTACGCGTTGATCGCGGTGACCTGCACCTTCGTCAGCGGCTGGCGGTGGCCTTTGGTCTTGTGGTAGCCTTTGCGCTTCTTGAACTTGAAGGCGGTCACCTTCTCGCCCTTGAACTGGCTCAGCACTTTGGCCTGCACGGTGGCACCTGCGATGATCGGAGCGCCGATCGTGAGGGAGGCGCCTTCGCCTGCGGCGAGGACCTGGTCGAAGGAGGCGATTTCGCCCTCGGCCACTTCGAGCTTCTCGATGTCGAGCTTGTCGCCCACGGAGACTTTATACTGCTTTCCGCCGGTTTTGATGATTGCGTATGCCATAAACTGTGACTTTTAAGAAGGGTGAAAAAGCCGCAGAGCAGGGGGTAACAAGGTGCCCGGGCGGCAGGGGGCGTGGATAGTGCCATCAAACTTAGTTACGGCAACCAGTTTTTTGCGTACAAGACTTCCTCCCCTCTTGCCAGCCCCTCTGGACCACGCCAAAGAGGGGAAATTTCATGCTTCGTGGTGCTCAACAGTGGCTGCTCCCCTACCTGCGATTTCGCAAGCACCCGGTCCGTATTTCCCCGGACCGGCCCCTGCATGCCTGCATCGCTGTCTGTGATCACTACGAACCCCTCCATGACACCGATCTGGCCGGGGCGCAGAAGGCGGTAGCGCACTGGCAGGCCACCTGGCCCGGGCTGGTAAGCAGCCACCAGGACAGCGCTGGACGAGGCCCACGGCACTCCTTTTTTTATCCGATCGAAAAATACGAGCCTTCCCTGCTCGCCCCCCTGGCCGATCTTTGCCACCAAACGGGCAGCGAGGTGGAAATCCACCTTCACCACGACAACGATACTGAGTCCACCCTCACCGCGAAGCTGGAAAAGGGCGTGGCGGATTTCGCCAGCCACGGCCTGCTCAGTCGTGATGCCACCTCTGGAAGGGCCAAATACGCTTTCATTCATGGCAACTGGGCCCTGGACCACTCCCATCCCAGCGGCCGGAAATGCGGAGTGCCGAACGAGCTGGAAGTCCTGCGCCGCACCGGCTGCTATGTGGACATGACTCTGCCCTCGGCTCCCGATCCCTGCCAGACCCGCACGCTAAATGCGGCCTACTACGCCCGGGAGGACGGCCTGCCTAAATCTCACGACACCGGCGTGCCGGTCGAGGTCGATCATACGGCCAGGCTACGCCATCTGGAGGACCATCTCCTGCTCATCCAGGGTCCGCTGGGCCTGAACTGGCAACGACGGAAGTGGGGATTGATCCCCCGTCTGGAGAACGGCGATGCTTCCGGCAGCAATCCGCCCACCTTTGAGCGCTTCCGCCTCTGGCTGGAACTCTGTCCACGGGTGAAAAACGGCGCGCCGTGGGTCTTCATCAAGCTGCACACCCACGGCGGCATTCCAAAGAACTATAAGATCCTCCTCGGCGCGGCGATGCAGCGGTTTTATCGCGATCTCGCCGCATTTGCGCAGGCAACTCCCGGTTTTCACTACCACTTTGTCACCGCCCGTGAGCTGACAAACCTCGTCCATGCCGCCGAAGATGGGAAGAAAGGCTCACCCGCTGAATGGCTGGACTACCTCCACGCCAGGCCGCCAATGCTGGGCTGAGGTCAGCTATTTTCCCACCGGATGCTCCGGTGTCGGCAACACGAGCTGATACATCGCCAGATCGAGCCAGCGGCCAAATTTGTAGCCTGCCTCGCGAATCTGACCGCAGGGTTTAAAGCCGGCTTTCTCATGCAGGGCGATGCTCGTGGCATTCTGCGCATCGATGACCCCGATCATCATGTGAAAACCCTGCGCTTGCGCCCGCTCGATCAGCTTCTGCAGCATCTGCTTCCCCAGACCACGGCCACGGAAACGCGTGTCCACATAAATGGAGTGCTCCACGCTGTACTTGTAAGCCGCATGGGGGCGGAAAGGTCCATAGCTGCCAAAGGCCATTAGCTCGCCGCCTTCATCCAGCACACCGATGACAGGGAGGCTCTTTTCCTCCTTCGCGGCAAACCATGCCTCCATGACCTCGCGCGAACGCGGCACGTAATCGTACAGCGCCGTCGAGTTCACGATGGCCTCATTGAAGATGGCACGGATAGGCTCGAGATACTCACGCCCGCAATCGATCCAGGTCATGACTTCAGGCTAGGCGGCGCATGTTCGGCTGGCAATACTTGTGTCAGCATTCTAACCACCAATGAACACGAAGGCTCCAATCCTCTGAGGGCTTGGTCATTTGTGTCTCTTCGTGTCCATTTGTGGCTCAATGACTGGACTTCACGGACCCTTTACCTGGAACCGCGCATCATCCCACTTGAACGGTGGGCGCTTGCCCATGAGCAGGTCGTAGATCGTGTGATTCGTCTTCATCATCTCGGCCACCATGTCTTTCCAAGGTCGGTCCGCCACGCTGAAGAGGCCGGTGTTGTAGCTCTCGCCATTGTACTTGCTGAACCAGCGGCCCGTCGTGGCCTGGTCCACCAGTGTGAACCACTCGATGCCGATGACAAAACCCAGCGCGGCGCTTTGCTCGACGTAGTTTCGATACGCCAGGCCACGCTCCTGCTGGCTGCTGACCTCACGCCCGCCGATGAGGCCGCTGTCCTTCGGTGAGGACCAAAAAAACTCGCTCAGCATCATCGGCTTGCCGCCGGTCCATTCGTGGTAGCGTTTCAGCGCCACGGTATCGACGCCTAAAGTGTAGTAGTTGTAGGACACCACATCCAAATGCTTGCCCATGATGCGGCAGAGCTGCTCATCCTCGATCGTGATCGGCTGGAGGCGGCTGCCGATGAGCAGGTGGTTCGCGTCATGCTGGCGATACAGCTTCTCGATCTGCGCGAAGTAAGTTTCAAGGAACTCACCGACAAAAGCCTTCACATCTGCCTTCGCCGCATCTGTGGTCACGGCCAGGCCCGCCTCGAGCAACTCATCAAAAGAGCCTGCCTTGGCCTGCCATGAAGTGTTGTACGTCTCCACCGTTTTGTACTTGTCCTTCAGCGCCGCCACCAGACGCTGCTTGCAGGCATGCTTGCCAGGCAAAGAAGGAATCACACGAGGCAGTTCATCATAGCGCGGCTCGTTCACAATGAACCAGCCAATGAGCAGTGGATCATTGGCACGCTGCGGCACCTCGCGGGCGATGTTCTCAGCCAGCTTTGCTGCCGTGGTGGCATCATACGGATCCCATACCTCATGCGCGCCCGGGATGCGCGGCACACCTTCCCACTCATTGATCGGCAGATGCGTCACATAGGGGAAACTCGCCTTCACATGCGCGGATGATGGGATCGGGCTGAACGCGCCGATGGAATTGAACCCCCACTTGCGCACACGCTCGATCATCCGGGCGGCGTGTGCGTCATAGTCATAAGCCGAACCAAATTTGCGAATGACATTCGAAAGGTAGAAAGAGAAGTGCGCGTCGCCATCACCCGGACGGAAAGCGCCGGCGTACTCGCCTTCGGCTTTCGGCAGCCATTCATAGATGTCCTCGCGCCCTTTGACATAGGTGTAATCATCGTTAGGCGCGAAGCCGCAGAGACCGAAGTGGAAGAAGGCATTGCCCTCTGGATCCACCAGCCACCACTTCTCCTGCTTCTGCTCCACATGGAAGAAACCCGTCTTCTTCAGCTCCAGCGCCTCACCACTGCCCGGCTGGCCACCGAACTGATCCAGCTTCGGCGTCTTGATGCCCGCGTAATACGCCTTGTCCCCCTCCACATCGGCCTTCAGGTCTTCGAGACTCTTCAGCTTGTTCGAAAACGTGTCCTTCAAACTCTGCCCAAACGGATCGATCAACTTCGTCACGGAAGCAAGGTCCGTGGTCACCTTGATCTTCGCCGGCAGATGATCCGCGTTGTAAGGCACGATGAACATCCAGTGATACACCGCCCAGTTCCATTCGCGGTTGTCTGTGAGCTGTTGAAACGCAAACTCCGGCGTGGTGAAGCTCACGCTTTGCCCCTGTGCATTCTTCACCAGGAAGCTCGTCGCATTCAGGCTGGCGATCTGCGGGGGTGTGGACTTCTCTGCCGGAAACGCCCCTTCCTTCTCCGCGATCTTCCACGTCCCGCCTTTGCCAAAACCGATGTCGATCATCGTCGTCATCTTCCACGACTTCACATCCGCCGGAACGCCTTTGAAGCTCACTTCGATCTCATCCTTCGCCACCGACACGGCACACTCCGCTCCGCCTTCATAGCGGACCGTCGCATTTGCGCCGGCAGTCTTTACCTCGATCTGCTTATGCACAGCTGCCTGACTGCCATCCACGAACTCCGGATAAGTCAGCGTGAAGCTTCCCAAACTCCCCGCGCCAATCTCGACACCCGCGCCGGTGGTTTTGAGATCAGTGGCGGAGAGAGATGATGCCAGGAGAGCCAGGCCAAGACAAAGAAACGTGCGGAGCATGCTTCAGATTGGATGGGTGCCCGCGGCCGTGCAACATCGAGAAAAGAGCCCTCACAACCAAGCCTTCCGCCGGAACCAGATGAACATGCCGGTCACAATCCCAAGGCACAGTGACCAGAAGCCGATAGGGTAGCACCAGGGATAGGCCCAGCTCGTCTCGATCTCCGGCATGTGCTGAAAATTCATGCCGAACACACCGGCGACGAACGACAAAGGCATGAAGATGGTGGCGATGATGGTGAGTACCTTCATGACCTCGTTCATGCGATGGCTCATGGCGTTCATGTAAGTCTCGGTGAGGCCGATGGCGACCTCGCGATAGGTTTCCATGAGGTCGATGACCTGCACGCTGTGGTCATAGACATCGCGGAGGAACAGGGAGGCGGTGGTGGAGAAGTTCGCGTGATCCACGCGCTGCAAGGCATGAATCATCTCGCGCATGGGCCAGAACTCACGCCGCAGCAGAAGCAGCTCATGCTTCACCTGATGGATGCGGCGGATGACGGCGGGCGTGGGACGGTCCAGCACCTCGGTCTCGACGTCCTCCAGGCGCTCGCTGTAATACTCCATCACCGGAAAGCACTGGTCCACCACGGCATCCATGAGCGCATAGAGGAGGAAGCTGACATCATTGCTGCGTAAACGTGAGCCATCCCGCAGAATGCGGGTGCGCACGGCATCCCACACATCGCCATGCGTCTCCTGAAAGGTGAGAAGGGTGTGCTGGCCGAGGAAGAAGCAGACCTGCTCACAATGAAGCTGCTGCTCCACCAGGAAGATCATCCGCGCGAGAATGAAGAGGCGCGATGAGGTCTCGTTGAGACCCGGATAGGATTCGATCTTCGGCCGTGTGCCGGGATGCACGAGGTCCTCGATGGCCAGCGGATGCAGGTCATACTTCTCCGCCAGCGCATGGATGATGCGCATGTCTGTCAGACCATCCACATTGATCCAGCGCACCGTGGCCCACTCCGGACGATGACGACCCAGAAAGTCATCCACATCCAGAACGTCCACCGCCTGCACCTGCGAAAGTCCATAATCAATGCAGGTCACGACCACGCGCTGCGGCCCGCTGGGCATCTGCCTGAGCTGGTCAAGCTCGATGCCCGACGCATTCCCCGGCTGCGGATGATGAAGCCGCGGCATCCCGAACTTTTTCCTGCCGCGCGAAGAACCGAACATGCCAGCCCTTGGGAGCAACCCGCAGGCCATACTACGAAAGAAGGTTGGGCTTTCACGAATCCCGCTTGCCACCCTGGCGGGGATCATCGTCTATCCTGAGGTATCAATATCAGCCGCCGCATGATTGTGACCGCGCCCACATCGCCTTTCGAAGGAGGAGTACTCTGATGGCCTGGGCTGCGCTAAATTGTCCGCAATGCTCAGCACCACTTCCGCGTGTAGCTCTCTGGCGGGCCGTGAAATGTGGCTCATGCGGAGCCCTCATCGCCAGGGAAGGAGAGCTCGTCCAGCGAGACACCTTTCGTCAGGCTCTGAAGCGCGCACGCCAGAGCATGCATGCCGGAGCTGGTAGCGAGATCCTCTGCCGGGGCGAGCACTACGCGCTGCTCCAGCGTCTCGGCTCCGGGGAGGTATCGGAAGTCCATCTCGCCCGCCGGCTCGGCCCCATGCCGTTTCTTGCCACCTTGAAGCTTTCCACCACACCCTTGGCAGCGGCACGCTATGCCCGCGAGGCGGAGGTGCTGCGGGAACTGCAGAGCGCATCGGATGACGGCACGGCTGCCTATGCGGCACAGCGTTTGCCGGAAGTGATCGCCCAAGGTCCGGTCGAGGACGGCTCGGGGAGACTCGCCATCGTGCTGCGTCACCCCACGGGATTCTGGGGCAGCCTTGCGGCCGTCGGCTCACGCTTTCCGCAGGGCATCGATCCGCGTCATGCGGTGTGGATCTGGCGGCGCATGCTGGACCTCCTGTACTTCATCCATGCTCAAGGATGGGCACACGGCGGCATCTCGCCGGAGCATGTGCTTGTGCATCCGCAGGATCACGGTGTGTGGATCGTCGGCTGGGCAGATGCGCAGAAGGCTGCGTCCACCAAGCTGAAGGCCGCCGACCTGATGCGCTCCGCACGGGTGGTGCAGGTGCTGCTTTGCGGTGCGAAGAGCCCGGACGCCATGCCTGCTCAAGTTCCGCCACCTCTGGCAGCTCTGATCACCCGCGCGGCTCATGACGAGTCCTTTTGCTTGTCCGAGGGAGCCTTGGGTCTGGACCGCCTGCTGCTCTCCACGGCCCGCGAAGCCTTCGGCCCGCCGGTGTTTGTGCCACTGGTGCTTTAAGTCTCTCTAACCAATAACATTTCAACCTCATGGGATACGGAAACTACTCTTACGCCGCTCACAATGCGCTCGTCGCAGGTCGTGCCAATCAATCGCGCACGGAGGTCTTCAAGCAGGTGCAGTGTCATGCGCTCATGAATCCCAAGGGACTCAAGGTGCGCGAATGCCGTGACAGTCCGGATCATCCAGACTCTCTCGGGATCATGTTCGCCCTGGACGTGACCGGCTCCATGGGCGGCATCCCGCATCTGCTGGCCAAGGAGGAGCTGCCGAAACTCATGAAGCTGCTCACCGCCTGCCACGTGGCGGATCCGCAGGTCATGTTCATGGCCGTGGGAGATGCCACCTCGGACCAGGCATCGCTGCAGGTCGGGCAGTTTGAGACCACGGCGGAGCTGATGGACCAGTGGCTGACCTGGAGCTACCTCGAAGGCGGTGGCGGCGGCACCGGCCATGAGAGCTACGAGTTGGCGTTTTACATCGCTGCGCAGCACACGGACACAGACAACTTCGTGAAGCGCAAGAAGAAGGGCTACTTCTTCATGACAGGCGATGAATTTCCTTACCCGGCCGTATCCCGTCATCAGGTGGAGGCGCTGCTTGGTGAGAAGCTGGACGAGGACATCCCCATCGAGGAAGTCATCGCCGCGGCGGCAGAGATGTATCACCTCTTCTTCCTCATTCCTGATCCTCAGCGCGCGGCCAAGGTTGGGGACCACTGGCGGAAGCTGCTCGGTGATCACGCCATCTGCATGGAGTCGCCAAAGGACACCTGCTCCGTCGCGGCAGCCATTGTGGGCCTCACCGAGAAGCGCATCTCTGATCTGGATGCCCTGGCGAAGATCCTGGCGGCGAATGGCTTTGATCGTGAGCACATCGGCTCCACTCTGCGTGCCGTGAAAAACTACGCCGCGCTGCTGAATCCGCACGCCGTGGCCACCTTCACCGAGGATCCTGCGGCCCACGATTCATGGTGGAAACGTTTGTTCGGCTAACAATGACGTGATGGTGAGTGCGACTCGTTACGCCTCGGTGCTGGACCTGGCCTTTGGCGACAGCGGCAAGGGCCTCTTCGTGGATGCCCTCACGCGGCGCTGGCAGGCGCACACCGTCGTGCGCTTCAGCGGCGGTGCGCAGGCAGGTCACAATGTGGTCACGGCAGCTGAAGCCGGCATTCCATCGCGGCATCACACCTTCTCGCAGTTCGGCGCGGGCACGTTTGTTCCTGGTGTCCGGACGGTGCTGCTGGATCCCTTCGTGCTGCATCCTACCGCCTTGCTGGTAGAAGCAGAAGCGCTGAACAGCAAGGGTGTTGGCGACACCCTCGCACGACTGCGGATTGATGCGCGCTGTCGCATCACCACGCCGTATCATCAGGCTGCGGGACGCTTGCGCGAGCTTCAGCGCGATGGTGAGGCCCATGGCACCTGCGGCGTGGGTGTCGGCGAAACCGTGCGCCACTCGCTGGAGCATCCGACAGAGACACTCCGCTATGCGGACCTGCTTCTGCCAGAGACAGCCGCATTAAAGAAGCTGCACGCCATTCGCGAAACGCTTCTCGCTGAGCTGAATGAACTCAATCCCGAAAAACCCGCGTTCGAGGCTGAACTAAAAGTGCTTCAAGATGAAATGCTCGCCCTGCCTTGGCTGCGAACGGCACGCGCCCTGGCCCGTCAGTGCAGTCCCGCTTCCGTTGAAGAACTCAGTCACCTTCTCAAACAGCCTGGCAGTGTGATCTTCGAAGGCGCACAAGGCATCCTACTGGATGAATGGCGCGGCTTTCATCCGCACACGACCTGGAGTTCCATCACACCCACCGCTTTGGAGGCTGCTGTCGAATGCCTGGGACTCTCCGCACCCATCGAGCACTACGGTGTGCTCAGAACCTATCTCACTCGTCACGGCGCAGGCCCGCTGCCCACGCAGGACGATGCCTTGGAGGCACTGCTTCCCGAGCCTCATAATCACGCCGAAGGCTGGCAGGGCAGCTTCCGGCGCGGTCATCCAGATGCGGTGCTTCTGCGCTATGCACTGGAGGTGGCACACGGCTTGTCCGGGCTCTTCATCAGTCATCTGGACGTGTTTGATCGCCGTGTATCGCTGAAGTGGTGTGAGCACTATGCGCCTGCCTCATCACACGGTGGCCAGATCGAAAAACTACAGGTGGGAGTACTCGGAGATCTGCAGCATCAAAGCACCCTCACGCATCAGCTCTTCGAAGCGATTCCTCAGTATGCAGAAGGCTTGGTGACCTCGGAGAAGAGCTATCTCGATCACCTTCAGTCGGTCACATCACTTCCAGTTAGGCTACGCTCCTCCGGCAACACGGCTCAAAAGGTCCTCGGGAACCTTTGAGCCGGTTTGATCAATGAAACGCTCAGGCCCGGCGGCGACGCATGAAGAGAGCACACGTACCCAGCATGAGCAGCAGAGCGCGGCTTGGCTCAGGCACCATGGCCACCACAACAAGGACACCGGAGGTGGTGAAGCGGCTCACATCCCAGACGAGGCCTCCATTGAGTTCAGGGAGGTCGAACTGCAGGAGATTGTCATCGGCACCGGTGCGGTAGTTGTCTCCAACGTTGAAGCCGCTGAAGTCAGCACCCACCAGCACGCCCCAGTCGAGCAGATTGAAGACCTGCCCATTCAAGGCGCTAAACGAAGTTCCAGGGCGTACGCTCAGACGACCGCTGAAGCTGAGGGTGGAACCTGCCGCACCATCAAAGGTCAGCAGGTCATGCGATCCACTGCCTGTGCCGCTGAAGGCATCGACATAGGCATTGTAGCCCGCGCTGCCCACCACATTGCCACCGAAGCTGGTGTCGATGGTTGCCTGATTCGTAGAGGTTCCGAGGTCGAGCATCACCAGCGAGCCGTTCTGAATCTCAAACGAAGCTGCGGCTGTCGTCTGAAAAGCGAGCGTGCCGATATTCGAAGCTAGGGTGCCATTGCCCGCATGCATCGTGGCGTTGTTCGCCAGCGTGAAGCTGGAACCCTGCACCACACCGCTGCCCATGATGGAGGCCGTGGCGGCGACTGTCACCGCATCGGTGCCAGTCTTGCCCGAGGCGCTGATGAGAAGCGAACCTGCGTTCACCCGTGTGGCACCGCTGTAGGTATTCACAGCGCTGATCTCAAGACGGCCCGTGCCTTCCTTGATCAGGCTACCACCTGCACCACTGATCACGCCGGTGAGGCGGGCATCCACGTTGGTTGGGCTGATCCCATCAGCCACCTCGATGCGCCGCTCGCGCGTGCCGAGATTGATGGCATTCTGAAACTCCAGCGTGTGCGTGGAGTGCGCGGAGCCTAACATGAAGGTGTAATTGTTGTCGCCGCCATTGCCGGTGAGGAAGCTGTTGGCACCCCATACCTGAGGCGAGGGCGTGCCCACACCTCCCAGGGCCACCACGCGGTCCTCACCATGGGCGCTGAAGCCGCCATTGCCGACCAAGGCCACCTGGCCTGCGGCCGTGCCGACCGCACGAGTGAAGGCGCCGTCCGCCGTGTCATTCAAGTCCGCACCGATCTCCAGCACGCCGCCGCCGTAAATGCGAAGAACGCCGGTGTCGAAATTACGCGCCGCTCCGCTGAAACGCGTGACACCGCCCGCCGCGTAGACATCCAGAGGATTGGCGACATTCGTGTAGTCCACCAGACCCGGGCCGGAATTGATGAAGGACTGCCCGGAGAGCGAGACGCCCAGCGTGGTGGTGCCCGTGCCATAGTTGGCGATGAAGAACGAGCCCGCCGTGACCGCACCCGTGGTGGCGGAGATCGTGGCGTTGTTGTTACCGGTGACAAGGACAGTCCTTCCGCTGCCGGAGCTGACGAGATTGCTCGCACCCAGGCTGAGGGTGACATTAGAGCTGCTGGTATTGATCTGCAGTGTTTGGAAATTCAGTGCAGCCGTGCGGGTGAGATCGCTGCTCACAATGTAGTTCGCGGTGTTCGCCGTGGTGGCACTGCCAGCAGGCAAAGGACTGGCGCCGGTATAACGAACGATCTGATTGCTGGCATTGCGGGTCGCAAAACCGACTCCACTGGCGTCCTGCACGAAGAGCGTGCTGCGTCCGCTGGCCCCCATGAGCACACTGTTCGTGAGCGTGGTGCCGGACAGCGTCGTGGCCACCAGCGTGGAACCGCTGCTGATGTCCAGCAGCAACGGCGCGAAGCTGTTTGCCGCGAACTGCGGTGTGGTCACGGTGCCGGCACCTTCAATGCGAAGCGTGTTGTTGGTGAAGTCCGCGCCTGACTGCAGCAGCGAGAGATTGCCGATGCTGGTCGTCAAGGCATTGCGGATCACCATCGTCCCGCCTTGCAGCGTGATGGCAGAGGTGCCCAGCGGTGTGCCTGCGGCGTAGTCGGCAATCAGAGTGCCGTTGCTCACCAGCGTGGCTCCGGAGTAGGTGCCATTGCCAGAGAGCGTCTGCGTGCCCGCGCCAATCTTGGCGATGGCGATCTTGCCCAGCGCAGTGCCGCCGCTGTTGTCGACGATGTTGCCGGCATAGCTTCCGGATCCATGATTCACCCCGATGAAGAGCGTGCGGGTGGCATTGGTGGTGCTTTCGTTGGCCACGATGCCGTTCACCGTGCCCGCCGCTCCATTGAGGGCGTTGATGACAGGGTTGACGACGTTGTTGAGGTCAAACTTGCCTCCAGCACTGGCGCCGCCGTTGACCGTCACATTCCCTTCGGCCAGGGCGGTGGCACTGGTGATGCGCAGCGTGCCTTCGTTCACGGTGGCTCCGCCGGTGAAGCGGTTGGTCGCCAGGGAAAGCGTGAGCGTGCCCGCACCGGTTTTCACCAGTGCAAGGTTCCCGGAGATCAGGCCGCCGTAGGTGATGCTGCCCGTCTCATTCACCGTCATGGTGGAAAGCGTGCGGCTGCTGTTCGTGAGATCCGCAAAGACACCGCTGGCACCATCATTGCGCAGGCTGGCGACCGTCTGGTTGAAACCGTTCATGTCCAGGCCGGCATACTCGGTGTTGTTGGTATTGCTGAAATGGATGTCGAGGATCGTGTTCGTCGGCAGGGCATTGTTGGCACCGAGGAAGACCTTGCCCCGCACGAGTTCCGTTTCGCCATCCCAGGCATTGGCTGTACCGGAGAGCATCAATCCGCCCGTGCCGATGGTTTCGCCGCTGAGGCGCACGCCATAGCTGTTGGCGCCATCGGTGATGTTGCCGCTGATGTTGAGGAAGCCGCCCTCCTGCACGCCGAGACGCGCCTGGTTCACGCCGATGATGACATCACCCGCCCACTCAGCACGTGCTCCTGCTGCTGCCTGCAGACCACCTCGGCTGCTCGCCGCTGAACCGGTACCGGTGGTGCCCATGGTCGTGTTGATGGTGATCGTCTCGCCCGTCACCTTCACACCATTGCCCAGTTCCACATGGGCGGTGCTGGCCACCGTGACGCCGCCATCAGAGGTTCCAAGAGCCGTGTTGGAAAGGACACGCAGGATGCCGTTGCTCACCGAGGTGAGGCCTGAGTAGGTGTTCGAGCCCGAGAGTTCCAGCACGCCGGCGCCGGTCTTGTTCAGGCTGCCGACATTGCTGCCGCTGGCGGTGCCGTCGTGATTCATGGTGCGGTTCGCCACTGTGCCTGCGACCCGGAAGACTTGGTTCGTCACGACATCAATGTCCGCCGTGGCGGCACCACCGCCGCTGTTGCCAATGCCAATGCCGCGGTTCGCATCCAGCGTGAAACTGGTGCTGGCACGAAGGCGGCCGCTGCCAGCTAGGATGAGATTGTCCACCATCGGCGTAGAAGGCACCACACCAAGGCTACGGTCCTGGTTGATCACCAGATACCCTCCACCTGCGGCCAATGTGCGTCCGCTATAGGTGTTCGTGCCGGTCAGCATGAGCGTGCCGCCGCCGCTGAAGAAGATGTTGCTGGCCAGGGTGTTCGTCCCAGCGTTGTTGGCGATGACGCCGCTGATCAAGCGATCACCGGCACCGCCGAACTGCAGCGTGCGCGAGGTCGCCGCGGACTCCGAGAGATAGACGTTTCCGGCCAGTTGCAAGATGGCACCACCGGTGAGGCTGGTGGTCAGAGTCGGCGAGGTGCCGCTGTTCGTGAAGGTGCCGTTGACGGTGAGGTTTTGTGAACCGCTGACGTTCGAGGAAGCCGTGATCACCACATTGTTGGCGATCACGCGCGCCGCGCCATCTGCCTGCAAACCACCGCCACCGAGAGTGACCGTGCCACCGCCCAGCGCCTGATTGTGGCCGACTGCCACGGAGCCCGCGCTGATGATCGTGCCGCCATCATAGGTGTTCGCCTGCGTGAGCCGCAGCGTTCCAGCACCCGCCTTGGTGAGGCTGGCAGGTGATCCGGAGACACTGTTGCTAATGATGCCGGAGACGGTCGCCACATTGGCATCCACACGAATGCCGCGTCCCACGCCGTTGAGATCGATGCCGTTCGCCAACTCCAGCGCTGCATTGGCGGTGGTGCCGTTCAGCAGCAGGGTGGCCGGGTTGAAATTCGTGCTGCCCCACTGAAGCGTGGCGCCGCTGCCGCCGAGATTGACGGTCACCGGTGTGCCGGAGGCGCTGAAGCCCGTGGTGCCGCCGCCGATGCTCACCGAGCCGGCCGCTGAGCCTAACGAACGATTGAAGGTGGACGAGGTGGATTCAAAGACACCGTTCGTCAGCACCAGCGCCGAAGCCGTGGGCAGACCCACACCATCCGCGGCGCGCAGCGTGCCTTCACTCACCCGCGTGGTGCCGGTGTAGGTGTTCGTGCCGCTAAGCACCAGCACACCTGCGCCGCTTTTCACCAGACCCGTGGCCGTCGTGTTGTTGGCCAGGGTGGAGGCGATCTCCAGCGAGCCGGCGGTGTTGTTCTGGCTCACCACCAAATCTCCGCCCGCCGTCCCCCGAAGCGTGCCGCCCGTGATGATGGAAGTGCCTGCGCCCGCGTTCGGGGTCATGAGGATCACATCCGAGTTGATCGTATGCGTGCCGTCGAGTGTGACGGTGAAGGGCCCGGCCGTGTTGAAGCGCAGCGCGGTGATGTTTGTGGCTGCATAAGCCGTGCCATTGGTGCCGGTCACATCCATCGCGCCACCCGCGGTCCATGTGTCCGTGCCGGTGGGAATCCAGCCGGAGAAGGCCGTAAGCACTCCTGGTTGTGCCGCGACGAGGTCCGTGCTGTTCAGCGTGGCACCGACCAGCACTCCACCGCTCACATTGCCAGCACCGGAAGGTGCATTGGTGAGGACGATGCTACCGCCCACACCTGGATTTTGCACAAAGTTCACCGAGCCGCTGGTGCGCACATAGGGATTGGCTCCGGTGAAGGTCAGGGTGGACGTGGCGCCGGCCGCAGCTGTCACGTTCACCGTGTTCGCACCACCATTGATAGTTAGGCTGGAGAGGCTCTGAAGGTGGGAGAATCCTGCGGCGGCACTTGTAAGGCTCACCGTGCCTCCCCCCGAGGTCAGCGGAGCAGCACTGTTGATGCGGTTGGTGAGGCCGTTGTTGTTTGCGGCCGTGGAACTGCCGATCTGCAGGATACCGCCGTTGTTGACCGTCACCGCGCTGGTGTTGGCCAGCGTGCCAGCCGCTCCAGCCACACTCAGCGTGCCGCCTGAAACCGTGGTGGTGCCGCTGTAGGTGTTGGCACCTGTGAGCTGAAACAATCCACTGCCCGTCTTCACCACACTGCCACCGATGCCACTGACCTCGGCGGTGATGGTGGTGGTGCCATTGATCACATTGAAAGTGCGCGTGGCGGCGCCTATCTCGACCAAGGGCTGCACACCGGCACCTCCGGCATTGTTGATGTTGTTCGTGCCCGTGCCGGTGAAGTCACCGTTTAAGTTCAGGATGACACCTGAGTTGCCGACATTCAGCGTGATGGTGCGCTCAGCCATGGTCAGGCCGCCGGAGCCAATGATCAGGGCGGTGCGTGGAATGCCGACGCCGTTGTTGCCTCCGAGCAGGATGTCAGCGCCGGTGAGCGCCGCGCTGCCCACGTTCCAGAACGCGGGAGTGGCGCTGCTGTTCAGGGTGAGCGTGTTCCCGCCTGCCAGAGTCAGGGCTCCGGTGATGGTCATGTGGCCGGTGTTGCCTGCGGCAGACAACCCGCCGCTGTTCTGCGTGTAGAAGGCGATGGTCTCATCCGTGGCGAAGGAAGAGAGGGTGCCGCCATTCACCGTGATACCCCTGGTGTCGGCGATCTGGTTGTTCGCGCTCAAAGTGAGCGTGCCTCCTGTGTTCAAGACGATGTTACCCGAGACCGCCGCCACGCCTGCGGTTTTGTTTAGCTGCAACACACCGGCGTTGATGGTGGTATCACCCGAATAGGTGTTCGCTTCGGCACCGCTGAGAGTCAGCGTACCTGCGCCATTCTTAACCAACGATGCCGTGGTGGCGCTGCCATTCGTGACAGCGACGTTGACGCTCAGGTTCGCGCCACCGCCTGCGATGTTGAAGGTGCGAGTGGCCGTGCCCGCAGTGCCGCTGAGACCGAGGAACGGCAGCACCGCGCCGGTCTGACTGATCTGGATGGTGGAGCCCGTGGTGCCGCCCGTGGTGACATCACCATTCAAATACATCTCCGCGCCTCGGGAGCCGCGACCCATGTAGATGTTGCTGCTTTCCAGATACAGCCCGCCCGCACCCACAGTGAGCTTGGTGATGTTGGTGGTGCCGTTGCCAAAGAGCGTGAAACCATTGGTCACCGCCGTGGAGGAGGCAGCGCCATTCATGCCCACCAGACTGAGGCTGCCCGCGTTGACCGTGGCACCGCTGTTCCCGACGAAGACTTTGCTTTCACCCGGCCCGAAACTCATCGAACCAATGTTCCAAACGGAGTTCGCGCCAGCGTTGAAGGTGCCGCCGGTGACCGTCAATGAGGCGAGTGTCTGAGTGACCGTGCCCACCGTATCATTGGGAGCGATGCCATTAAAGACACTGGCGGCACCATTGAGCGTGACGCTAGCCGTGGAAGCCATCTGATTCGTGCCGCCGCTGAGAGTGACGAAGCTGCCGCTATTGATCTCAAGGTTTCCAGCCAGGGCGCCGACCTTGTTCAGATGCACCCGGCCTGCGTTGACCGACAACAAACCGGTGTGGGTGTTGGCGGAAGTGCCGCTCAGCGTCAACTGGCCCGCACCCGTCTTGATCCATGGCGTATTGCCCGCGATGACCGCAGAGATCGTGGAGGCGACATTGTTCGTGATGGTGGAGTTCGCCAGCGTCAGCGTGCCTGTGCCGCCCAGGGTGTAGGTGCCAGTCGTTGCCGCATTGAAGGTTAGGTTGCCCGCCGTGATCGGACCGCTGAGCAAGAGGGTGCCCGCCGTGCCGCTGCCTGCGCCAAAGATGGCATCACTGCCATCCGCCCAGTTTTGGTTCTGCAGGGTCTGCGTGAAGTTAAACCAGTTAGGCGAGCCTGTGGTCCACGTGCCCGTGCCATCCTGCGCATCAGCAGTGACGGTGTTCGTGTCCCAGATGAGGACATCGGCGTGGACGAGGGATGCCAGCACAAAGAGAGCGCTCAGGGAGGCGACGATTCGGCGGGCACCGCGAGTGCGGGGCAAAAAGGTTGGGGGGGTCATTCTCCTATCGAGGGGAATAGGGGTTGGGGGGGAGGGAGCCGGCTCAATGCCACACCAAAGCCAGTTCTTCAATCAGAACACCCGTCCCATGAGGTAGCGGATACCGCCACAAATCTGTTTCAGCGCGTTGTGACTTGGGCCATGAGAGTAACGCGAAGCAAAGGAGTCCTCTCGCTCCGTCGACAGGACGAGCGAGCCCCGAAGAGAGTACGAGGCCACGCTGCCTGATGCAGCCAGGCACCGACACAATGAATGGCGGAGCCGCTACTCCTCGCCAGCGCCAGGAAGGTTTCCTGCGCCGCATCTTGGGCCAATGCCGCGTCCTGCGTCACCCGCCGGGCCGTGGCATGCACCATGGCGGCGTGGCTTTCCACCAGCGTCTGAAACGCCTGCGCATCACGCTGTCGATGGTAGCGGGTGAGGAGGGCGAGGTCGGTATCCATAGGCACGGGCATCGGGGTTTTGACCCGCTGCTTCCAAGGATGTTGCCGCTCGATCCGCGATTATGCAGCGATCTGCTCTTTTTCTTCCTTTTCGCTAGGCGGCGGTCTGCGGCAGCAACCGGGGGTGCGCCACATGACGCCACCACGGCGGGATCATGACGAGCGCGATGGCCCAGAAGTAACCCACGGGGAGTTTCGGCGCTTCAGGCTGCGTGTAGAGCAGGTAGTAAGGCCTCACAGCGATGTGATGATTTGAATGATGCCCCACACGGAAGGTGATGTAGCTGGAGAAGAAATGATAGGTGTCCCAGGAGTGCTCAGGGCCGGTCTTCTCATACTGCCCGTCGCTCTTCCGGCGCAGCAGGCCGTAGTGCTGGATGTAGTTCACCGACTCCAGGATCACGTGCGCGCCGATGAGATGCAGCAAGAAGAAGGCAAACCCTTTGATCCCGCCCAAAGCGGCCATGCTCATCAAAATAGCGATCTGACCCACGACGTAACCGAGCATGCGGTTTCGCAGCAACGCCTTGAAGGTCCAGCCATACAGGCCCGTCACGCGGCGCATCTCCATCTGCCAGCAGCGCACGGCACTGCCTGGGATGGTGCGGAAGAGATAGGCGTAGAGGGTTTCATTCATCCACGCGGTGTTCTCGTCCTCGTCCGTGCCAGCATGCACATGATGACTGCGGATGTGGATGAGCTTGTAGTGTGGATAAAAGAGGAAGGAGGTGAGCAGGCGCTGCATGACCTGGTCAGGCAGTTCCTTCCCATGCAGAAGCTCATGACCAGCCCCGAAAGCGATGCCTGCCATCAGGCTGCACGCGGCGAGCAACAGCCCTAGCTCCAGGGGACTGAACCGCTCCAGCGAGGCCACGGTCCACACCACGGCGACCATAAAGAAGAGCGCGTACAAGCGGACGTTCCAGTGCAGCAGGGAGAGTTCCCAGCCGCTGAACTCGGCCTTTTCAAAGCCTCGATCGTCCTGCCAGCGCGTGAGCAAGTCCAGACCTGGCACAACCACCATCAGGAACACGCTCGGCAAGGCCAGCCAGAGGCCGCCGGCCTGCCAGCCGATCCAGAACAGCACGATCAGCACCTGCGGCAGCAGGCACCAGAGCACGTGCCTGATTTTGGAGGTGGGATTGAGAGACTGGCCGGAGGGGGTGTCCATGGTCGATCGAAACGGTCGGAAAAACACCAACGGGCCTCACGGAACCATCCTGTCCCGCCGGTCCTTTTTTGGCGTGAGGCATTCTCCATGATCCAGAGGCCCCTTGCAACCCTCACCCGCCCCGCCACGTTTCCTCCTTACCCCGCCATGAGTGATACCCCGGTCCAGTCCCTGTCCCAGCCGAAGCACACGAACGCCCTCGCGAAGGAGAAGTCGCCGTACCTCCTCCAGCATGCGCACAATCCCGTGAACTGGCTGCCCTGGGGTGACGAGGCGATCGCGAAGGCCAAGGCGGAGGACAAGCCCATCTTTCTCTCCAGCGGCTACTCGACCTGCCACTGGTGCCATGTGATGGAGCGCGAATCGTTTGAGAACGAGGAGATCGCCAAGGTGATCAACGAGCATTTCGTGCCGGTGAAGGTGGACCGCGAGGAGCGCCCGGACGTGGATCTGACCTACATGACTTATGTCCAGGCTGCGACCGGCGGTGGCGGCTGGCCCATGAGCGTCTTCCTGACCCCTGATCTCAAACCTTTCTTCGGCGGCACGTATTTCCCGGCGGAAGACAAGGGCGGGCGCATCGGCTTCAAGAACCTGCTCGGCGAGCTGAACAAGGCCTGGAAGGAAGACCGCGAGAAAGTGCTGCAAAGCTCCACCCGCAGCATCGCGAAGCTGCAGGAGCATCTCGATGCCGAAAACACAGGCCTGGAGACCCAGCTCGAACCCGTGGTTCAAAAGGCCTACGACGATCTGGCCAGCAACTACGACTACCACGAGGGCGGCTTCAGCGGCGCGCCGAAGTTTCCACGCTCCTCGGCCATCACGCTGCTGCTGCGCGTGCAGCAAGCCTGGGCGAACAAGGAAGAGCGCAAGAGCGAGGCCGAATGGGCGGGTGAGATGTCTGTGCGCACGCTGCGCGCGATGGCCAATGGCGGCATCTGGGACCACGTGGGCGGCGGCTTCCATCGCTACAGCGTGGACAGCTACTGGCACATCCCGCACTACGAAAAGATGCTCTACGATCAGGGCCAGCTTCTCTGGGCCTATGCCGAGGGCTACCTCGTCACGGGCTCGCCCTTCCTGGCCGATGTAGCGCGCCGAATCGTTGGTTATGCCAAACGTGATCTGCGCCACGCGGACGGCGGTTTTTATTCCGCCGAAGATGCAGACAGCTTCGCCAAGGAAGGTGATGACCACAAAAAGGAAGGCTCCTTCTATATCTGGACTTCGGCGGAGATCGACAGTATCCTCGGCAAGGAGGATGGAAGCACTTTTCGTTATGCCTACGGTGCCCGCCGCGATGGCAACGCGCGCCCCGAGAGCGATCCCCATGAGGAGCTGAAGGGCACGAACACCCTCTTCCGCGCCTACTCGGCCAAGAAGACCGCCGAGTTCTTCAAGAAGACGCCGGAAGAAGTGCAGGTGGTGCTCGACCGCGGTCTGAAGACTCTCTTTGAAGCCCGCACCAAGCGCCCGCGTCCACATCTGGATGACAAGATCATCACCGCCTGGAACGGGCTCATGATCTCCGGCCTCGCCCGTGCCGGCGCGGCCCTCGGTGAACCGGAGTTTATCCAGCTCGGCACACAGGCCGCGCAGTTCATTCATGATCAGCTCTGCTCCGAACCCGGCAAAGGATTGCACCGGAGCTGGCGCGACGGTGGCCGCGGACCGAAAGCATTCGCCATCGACTACGCCTGCCTCATTCATTCTTTGTTAGACTTGTATCAGGCCGGTCTCGATGTGAAGTGGCTGCAATGGGCCACGGCTCTGCAGTCGGAGATGGACAGCCTCTTCCTCGACAAGGAGAAAGGCGGCTACTTCAGCGTGCATACGGACATGAGTCACGCCGTGCTGCGCATCAAAGAAGATTACGATGGTGCCGAGCCTTCACCGAACTCCCTGGCCGCGCTGAACCTCACGCGCCTCGCTGCGATGCTCGATGATCAAGCCCTGGCCGGGCAGGCGAAGAAGATCCTCACGATCTTCGGCACCACGCTCAAAGACAGCCCAAGCGCCGTCCCCATGCTCGTCATCGCCGCGGACTTCAACGAACGCGGCAAGCAGCAGATCGTGCTCGCGGGTGACAAATCATCACCCGAGTTCCAGGCCCTCTTGAAGACCGTTCATAGCCGTCTGCTGCCGAGTGCTGTCATTCTCCATGTGGATGGTGGCGAAGCCCAGGCCTGGATCGGCCAGCGCAACGCCGCCCTCGCCGAGATGAAACCCGTCTCCGGGAAACCCGCCGCCTACGTCTGCCAAAACTACACCTGCCAGGCCCCGGTGACGGAGCCTGCGGCGCTGGAGAAGCTGCTTGGCTAACCTCACCAAGAATCTTAATCAGATCATGGAAGTACATCCCGTCATTAACACCGGTGACTCTGTCGAGAAAGTCGTCGATGGATGTGAAGCGCTTACAGATCCATCCTTTGTGGCACCAGACAAGAGTGAGCAATTCGCAGCCAAGATCAAAGCGCCTCCGTTGAGATTACACCCACGCGGTGTGTTTCGTTTTCATTCTCACGACGAGGCCAATGCATGGCTTGAGAACCCTCCAACTCGTAGCACGAAGAAGTCGTCCTAGTGAAAGGCAAAGCAACACACCTGCTTCGTCCCTGAAAAGTTTATCGATGGAATTATGGGTGATCACGTCGATTTCGATGCCCTCTGGCAGATGGTCTGCGAGGCTCCCAATCATCGGAGTCCGTTTTCCATTCATGGGCCGGATCATTGGCAGCGGGTGCTGAGGAACGGCCGCATCCTGGCCACGAGAACGGGCGCGAATCTCGACATCGTGCAGTTCTTCGCGCTCTTCCATGACAGCAAGCGTCTGCACGATGGCTGGGATCCGGGGCATGGAAAACGCGGTGCTGAATATGCAGCAAGCCTACGTGGCACACGGCTGCATCTCAGTGATGATGATTTCGAAGTGCTCCGCTATGCCTGTGAATGGCACACGGACGGTCATCACCATGATGATCCCACCATCGGCACCTGCTGGGATGCGGACCGGCTGGATCTCACCCGCTGCGGCACTGTGCCCGAAGCGAGCTTCATGAGCACGGCTTTTGGAAGAGAGATTGCCAATCACGGGAGCATCGGTCCGTGGCTGGGGCTGGCGGGCGCGATGTAGAGGAAGACGTGAGTCTTCCCTTCTTGGAAGTCTCGCCATCTCCAAGCACCCAGAGGGCATGCTGACGCCTGCCTCTACATCACATCGTCACCCCCTCACTTCGCCTTCGGGTTGCGCAGGTAGTAGAGATGGCCGTCTTCGGCGCCGCCGACGAAGTCAGGCACCCCATCGTCGTTGAAGTCGACGGTGGTGGGGCTGACGTCGTGGCCTTCGATGTTGGCATCGGAGAGCAGGCCCATGTCGGCGAAGAACCATTTTCCTTCCGCACTGTTGGTTTGGCGGAGGAAGTTCGCATTCGCGGAGTTCAGCAGGATGTCCACCTTTCCGTCCTGATCCCAGTCCATGAGGCAGAGCTTGCGACGGCCGCTCTTGCCGGCGATGCCGGCATTCAGGCGCAGAGGTTCACCCGGTGTCATGGCCACAGGAGTCTTCACCTTGAGATGTTCGAGAGCTTTGTCGAGCAGGCCAGGAGCCTGCGATTCCTTGGAGGCGCAGATCACGCGCTGCGGATGCTTGAGGATGAGTTTGCCGTCCTGTTTCGCGCGTTCGAAGAAGGCGAGATAACCTTCCTGATCGAGCATGACGAGATCGGTGAGGCCGTCCTTGTTCCAGTCAATGCCAACCGGTGTGCTGCGCCACTGGGTGAGCAGGGCTTTGCCTTCCGGACGCAGCCAGCCATAGGCGAGATGCGGCTGCGGACCGTTCCACTCGACCTCGATGGGCTGAGCCGCGCCAAGCCTGGGCTTCTGGCGTGTGCCGATGTTCTGATACCACACCACTTTGCCGAGGATGGAGTTCAGCAGCAGATCCGGCAGGCCATCACCATTCCAATCCGCGACGGTCTGGGTGCTGTAGCCCCACTTGGCCTCACAGGGACCTTGGATGGAGCCATTCGGTCCCGCCATCGGGCGGATGACTTTGCCATCAGCCTCAAGACGTGCTGGGGCGGCCCATTTCGGCCGCTCCACACCTTTGCCACTGAGGTTCTCAATGAAGGCGACATAACCAGCTGTGTTACCACAGAGGAGATCGGTGTCGCCATCGCCATCCCAGTCGTAACCAACAGGCGTGACGAGCGAGCCAAACTTCACCTGATCGGCCTCTTGTTTGAAGTAAACAGGCTCGGCATACACAGGGGCCTTGTTGTCAAACTTGCCGGTGTTCTCGATAAAGGCCACGCGGCCGTCTTCATCACCGCAGATGAGGTCCACATCACCGTCCTTGTCCCAGTCGATGGCGGTCGGTGTGATCATCTCCAGGTCCATGGTGAGATAGCGGCGCGTATCTGCCTTCAAGCGTACGCCCAGCGCATACTTCGGTTTGGTGCGCGTGCCGGTGTTTTGGAAATAGGTGAAGCCGTCGAGGAACTCGCCGCAGAGGAGATCGAGATCACCATCCGCATCGAAGTCCGCGAAGTTTGGGGACGGCCAACCAAAAGTTTCGACAGGCCGATCGGTGGCCATGACCTTCTTCGGCTTGTCATACTTCGGCGCCTCGTTGGTGCCAGTGTTGCTAAGCAGGTACACATAGCCGCGGATGGGCCCGTTCATCCAGCGGCCATCGGCGGTATAGGCATTGTCCCAGCCATACTCCGTCCAGTCACCCACACCGACGATGAGGTCGTTCTTGCCATCGCCATCATAGTCCACCATGCGCCACATGTTCGCGCGGACCTTGTTCATGTGGACGTTTGCCGAAGGGCCGATTTTCACCTGCTGGTCGATGCCGGTCTTGAGGAAATCGGGATGGATGTTCCCCGGTGTGAGCACCACCGGTTTGCCATCCACATAGCTGACCTGCACATTCTGCGCGCCTCTGCTGATGCGCTTGCCGGGCTTGAAGACAGGCATCTTGTTCTTGGCAGTATCACCCGCGGCATTCTCAAAGAAGTAGATGCCGTTGTAGGGCTTGTCCGGGCAGTTCACCACAAGGTCGAGATCACCATCGCCATCGAAGTCCATCGGCAGCGGCCAGGCCCATAGACCCACCCCGAGATCCACCGCCAGCCCCGGGTTGTTGTACTTCAGTGGCGTGAGGCCTTCAGCGGCAAAGGCAGAGCCGCAGAGCAAGGCGGAAGAGGCCAGGAGGGAAAGAGAGGTCAGTCGCATGGGTTGGGGGCGGAGAGTAACGTGAGGCTGGAGAGAAGTTGAGCAGAAAGCCATCATGGAATCTTGCCTGTGAAATGACGATGCTTGACCTGAATGCTGCCTCCAAGGATAAAGGCGCATGAAGTATCGTGACAAGGCCACGCTTTACCGCGAACTGGCAAAACTCATCGAGGGCGCCATGCATCTGGACCGCTCGTTTGAGCTGTTGCTGGCGCAAAAAGCCCATCGCTCCCGCCATCAATATGTGAGCGGCCTGAGGCGCGGTGTGAGCGAGGGCCTGGGCCTCGCGGAGTCCGTGAGGAAATACAACGCAGAGTTCACCACGGGTCTGGAAGTGGCGTTGATCGAGGCTGGCGAGCGCAGCGGCAAGCTTGGCATGTCCTTCAATCATCTGGCGCGCTATTTCGCGGCCATGGACGGCGCGGGACAGAAGGCACGACAGGCCATGATCTACCCTCTCCTCCTGGCCCACCTCGCCGTTTTCCTGCCGGAACTGCCCGCACTCATCGTGGCGCAGGAAGATGATCACCCTGTACGTCGTATGTTGATCGGTCTGGGCATTCTCTGGGTGGTCATCCTCGCCAGCGTCTGGCTGTGGAGGGCGCTCAGCCGCTGGGCCACGACCTCTGCCGGTATTGATGTTTGGTTGAACCGCATCCCCTTCATCGGCCCGGCGCGCCGACACTGGGCACTTGCACGCTTTTGCCAAGTGTCCCATGCCTGCATGCTTGCCTCCGTCAGCATGTTCGAAATCGTCAGGCTGGCGGGCCTGGCTTCTCAGAGCGGAGTGCTGAAGCAGTCTTCCGAACGTGCCGCCATGGCCATCATGGAAGGCGAGCGCTTTGGCACATCCCTGGCCAACAGCGGCGGTTTTGACAACGACTTCGTCAACGCCCTTTCAACGGCCGAGGAGGTCGGGAAGATCGATGAGGAGCTCGCCCGATGGTCCACCAACGAAACCCTGGCCGCTCATGAATCCGTTGATCGTGCCGCGCAGTGGCTGCCCAAGGCCGGCTATCTCATCGTCGTGCTGTTTGTGCTTTGGCGGATCCTTGGCATGGTCCAGGGGATTTACGGTGAGCAACTGAAGCTGTTATCGGAATGAAGGACGCTTGCGGGGGCTGGGAGAGACAGCTTAAAAGACATTCCATCAAATAAATGCTGGACGAAAGACACGGCGTGAAACAAAGTGTTCGCCCGAACATAAATTAATACACATCACACGATTATGGCCAAAGCACCTAAAGACACCTCCGCCGAACCAGCTACGAACAAGATTGCTGAGGCCCGTGCGAGGAACCTCGATCTGGCCATCCAGCAGATTCAGAAAGACTACGGTGAAGGCTCCATCCTGCGCATGGTGGGAGACCACAAGGTGGACGTGGCGGTCATTCCCACTGGCAACTTGCTCATCGACCAAGCTCTTGGAGTGGGCGGCTTTGCCCGCGGCCGTATCGTTGAAGTGTATGGCCCTGAGTCCTCAGGTAAGACGACTCTTACCCTGACCGTCATCGCCCAGGCGCAAAAAGCGGGTGGATTGGCAGCTTTCATCGATGTGGAGCACGCGCTCGACTCCAACTATGCCCGCCGTCTCGGTGTGAAGATGGACGAGATGCTCGTCTCCCAGCCTGGCTCCGGTGAAGAGGCCCTGCGTATCTGTGAGACCCTTGTCCGCTCAAACGCGCTCGACATCATCGTCATCGACTCCGTGGCCGCCCTGGTCACCCGTCAGGAACTGGAAGGCGAGATTGGCGACAGCACCGTGGGCGCCCAAGCCCGCCTCATGAGCGCCGCGCTAAGAAAGCTCACGGCTATCATCGCCAAGGCCCGCACCTGCGTCATCTTCACCAACCAGATCCGTGAGAAGATCGGCGTCATGTTTGGCAACCCTGAGACGACCCCAGGCGGCAAGGCCCTGAAGTTCTACGCCAGCGTGCGTGTGGACATCCGCCGCATCGGCGCCATCAAGAGCAGTGACGGCACCGTGACCGGCAACCGCACGAAGGTGAAGGTGGTGAAGAACAAGCTGGCCCCGCCCTACACCGAGGCTGAGTTCGACATCATGTACAATGAGGGCATCTCTAATGTCGGCTCGATGCTCGACTTGGCGATGGAGTTCGACATCCTACAGAAGCGCGGCTCCTGGATCAGCTACAAAGGCAGCCAGCTCGCCCAGGGCCGTGATGCCGCCAAAGAAGCACTCAAGGCCGACACAGCCCTTTACGCTGACATCGAGGAGGCCGTGAAGGCCAAGCTGGCTGAAAAGGGTGTCTCAACGGGCGGCGGTGGTGGGGCAGCGGAGTAACACCGCTCCAAAGCCGAAGAAGCCTTGAACGCTGACCAGAGAGTACCAGGGAAGGCCAGAAATCGCCTTCTAGAAGCCTTTAGGCTGTGCTGTAGCCAGATGCCCGAGAGGTCATCTGGCAAACTGTTTTCCAGGTGCCGACATGTGGGAAGGCCAGAGGTGGAGACCGTACATCTCTGACCATCCTGGTGATAAGTAACCTCCCTGTTTCAGGCCAAAACAGACACCTCACCGTGGAAAAGCCAGGCGCGGAAATCGTATTCCTATGCTCATCAGGTGATCAGAGAACCCCGGATAGAATCCTAGACATACAGGGGGGTGTTACCGTAAGCTTGGGGAAAATTGTATGCGGGCGATATTGAGTCCCCAGAAGCTTTTCAGAGGGCGCTGGGGTTTCGTTTTCATTCTTGGGATCAGCTGTCTGCTTGGGTGGGGAATTCAGTTCCTGAAACAACCTTCAGCAGGACAGGAGCACAATGCCCACGCCTTAAAGCCTGCGACAACTAAGGTGCAGCGAACTTGGACACCGGAGGAGACCGCTGCCCTGAACCCGCTCAAGGCAGCAAGCAGCTCCCTGCCTCTGATCAGCATTCTTGAGTTGCGGGAGGACTCCGGAAAAATGCATTCCAGCACACGTCGATCCTGGTTGTTGGAGACGAAATTCAAGCACCGATATCTCCGTTTGGACCAGGAACTCGATGCTGGAAGCACTGGCAGAGTGACCCGCAGCCACATGTACGTCGCGGACCAGGTGCTCGTGGTGCTCAAGCCAGGAGCGCACCCGGAAGATGCGCTGAAATCCATCCACCGCGCCGGATTTGGGTCGGTCAGGATCATTCCGGGCACCTCGTCAGCCTTGGTGAATCTAGACCGCCATGATCTGGATGCCATCCCGGAGGCCGCGGCTAAGCTGGCTGCTTTAAAAGACGTGGTCACGGCCGAGGCGGATGGGGTGGGCCGGGCCGCCATGACTCCCAACGACCCTCTTTTCAACACGCAGTGGAACCTGCACAACACCGGACAGGCCGGAGGCGTGGCTGACGCGGATGTGGACGCTCCTGAGCTATGGGACAACCTGCCCAGCCTGCCGCCCTTCCCTGTGGCCGTGCTCGACAGCGGACTGGACTATAACCATCAAGATCTGGTCGGCGCGCTCTGGACCCGCAACACTGATATTCCAGGCAACGGCATCGACGATGATGGCAATGGCAAAGTCGATGACTGCCGGGGCTGGGACTTCGTGAATCATGACAACGACCCAATGGATGACAATGACCATGGCACCCATGTCAGCGGCGTCATCGCAGCACGCCGGAACAATGGTGTGGGTACGGCAGGAATTTTTCCGGAAGCACAGATCATCCCCTTGAAAGTGCTGGACGAGGCGGGTCACGGGACCACTTCAGACCTGCTGGAGGCCCTGAGTTACGTCCGGATGTTGAACGTCAAGCTCGTCAACCTGTCTCTCCAAAACTACCCCTACAGCCTCAGCATCTCAAACGAGCTCACCGCAGGGCAGGATCACGGTATTCTGTATGTGATCAGCGCGGGCAACCAGGGTGATAACATCGACGTCACCCCCAACTATCCAGGGAGCCACCCTCACCATAACATCATCTGCGTCGGCAACTCCGACCGGAACGATGCGCGCTGGACGGGCATCAATCCATCGAATTACGGGCCGATCACGGTGGATATCTTCGCCCCAGGCACCCTGATCCCCAGCACAGTACGGGACAATGGGTACTCCAACCTCCTCACAGGAACTTCCATCTCGGCTCCCCATGTCACCGCCGCAGCGGCCATGCTTTGGTCTTTGCGGCCTCAATCCTCATGGGAGCAGGTGCGGAGCCTGCTGTTACAATACTCGGAATCCAGACCCTCCCTCCGCGGGTTGTGCGCCACAGGGAGACGGCTGAACCTGGACACCATCGCCATGGCGTTGCTGCCTGAGATCGTCATTGAGCAGCCCGTCGGAACAGACATCATCAGCAATGTTGGCAGCAGATCTTTCGGGAGCACCGAACTGGGACAATCCTCCGCACTCACGTTCACCGTCAAGAATTTAGGGCAGGCGTTCTTGGCACGGCCAGAGGTCTCGATCACCGGAAGAAATGCGCAGGATTTCTTCATCATGACCGCGCCGCCGGGACCCCTGGAGTCAGGCGCGAGTGACACCTTCACGATCCGCTTCTCGCCATCTGCTGTGGGCGAGCGCACGGCGCTCATCGAAGTCGTCAGCAATGATCCGAACGAAAGTCCGTTTGGAATCACCGCGACAGGTCTTGGGGTGATCCTTCCCGAAATCACGGTTTTCGAAGGCACCCAGGAGTTGACCGATGGAGCGGACACCCTGGACTTCGGAGTTGCCCCGCGAGGTTCCCACGGGATCAAAACCCTCCGGCTCGTGAACACTGGCACAGCTCTGCTGACCGGTCTGCAAATCAGTAAAAAAGGACCTCATGCGGCGGAGTTTGTCGTCTCATCCCTGGCAGGGAGAACCACTCTCGCTCCGGGTGCGGAGACACTGGTCCATGTGGCCTTTTATCCCCAGGCCTCCGGAGACCGGCATGCACTTATCAGCATCGCCAGCAATGATGCGAATGAGAACCCGTTCGACGTCAGCCTGACCGGTAACGGCGTGGTGGAGCCGGAGATGTCGGTGAGCTTGAACAGCCCTTCCTCCCCTCCCATGGTATCCGGCGAGTCCGTCATCGACTTCGGCACCACACGCACCTCCAGTGTCTATTCCGCCACGCTGGTGGTTCGCAATTCTGGGACGGCGAATCTCACCATCACGCCAGCGATCTTCGGCACCCACGCGGCGGAGTTTGGCCTTTCGGTCTCCGGCACGGCCACTGTCTATCCCGGCACCATCGAGAGCTACCAAGTCAGGTGCCATCCCACCGACGCAGGACTCCGCTCTGCCACTCTTCGCATCGCGAGCAATGATGCGGATGAAAACCTCTTTGACCTCCGACTGCAGGCCATGGCTGTCATACCCCAGCCCCCCGTCTTCACCACCCAGCCGCAAAGCCAGCTTCTTCCCACGGGATCCCCTGTGCTCTTACGGGCGAACGTCAGCGGGGAACCGGTGATGCGTTACCAGTGGAAGCGGGGTGCCACCCTCATCCAGGGAGCCACGAATGATCAGCTGGTGATCCCGGTTCCGAAAGCAGCCGATGCCGCCGTCTACACCCTCGTGGCGGACAATTCCTTCGGGCCTGCGGTGGTTTCTAGTCCCGCCTACATTGGCTTCGTCACCCCCGGCCCCGGACCGCAACTCTTGAAGGCGGGTTCTACTCTCACCCTCAGATGCGCGGTCAGCGCACCCAGTGCCCCTGGTGTGAGCGTGAAGTATGCCTGGAAGCGGGTGGGAGACGCCCTGCCCCTCGCAAACGGCCCCCTGGCGATCAATGGCCCTGTGGTGTCCGGTGCCGACAAAGCCACTTTGACCATCTCCAAAATGAGGGTCGCGGACTCAGGAATCTATACCTGTGTGGTCACTCTTTACACTCCCGGGAAAGGATCTGAACTCAGCAATGGCCACACGCGGGTTGATATCGTGGACATGGTGCCCGTGATGGATCCGATTCCCCTGCCCCTCTCGGTGTCTGTCAGCCAGAGCATCGACAAAACGGTCAGCGCATCCCACTTCCCCACGGGCTTCACCGTCAGCGGCCTGCCCAGAGGCCTGACCATGGATCTCAAGACAGGCCGCATCACTGGAAAGCCCGTGGAGGCCAGCAAGAAGAACCTCTCCGGTGTCTATCTCCCGAACAAAATCACCTTCAAGGCCACCAATCCCGCAGGCACGGGTCGCCCTCTGGAATTCTTGATGATCGTCGAGGCGCTGGATCCCTCGGTTACCGGAACCTTTCACGGTATCGTGGCACGTTCCGGACCTTCCAATTTCGGCATGGGCGGGCACGTGCAGATCACCGTCAGTTCCACGGGGACGGTCTCCGGTTCCGCCACCCTGGCGGGACAAAGGCACAGCCTCGTCGGTAGCATGGACAGTTCGCTGGGCAGCGATCCCACGGCAGATCTAGTCATCAAACGGCTCCCGGCCAGCCTCGGCGACCTCAAACTGCAGATGAGCATCATCACCGGAGATGATCTCCTCAAAGGCACGATCATCGAGCCACGAATCGCGCAATTCACCAGTGAGATCGTCGCAGGCGCCCTGCCCGCACCAGTACCGGCCGACGGCCCTCCCGCCCAGGCGGCCTTGAGCAGCCCTGGCGGGATCGTCGTCCTGCCGGATGGCTCCTTTCGAGTTGCTGACACGGGCCACAACCTTATCCGCTTTATGGGCGCCGCCCTGGAGGGCATCGAGGAGGTGGCTGGTGATCCGAACGGCGGAGGCTCGGAAAACGGCGGAGGCTTCAACGGTCCCGAAGGTCTTGCCGTGGACCCGGCAGGCAATCTATATGTTGCCGACACCGGGAACTCCACGATCCGCAAGATCACTCCCACAGGTCTGGTGACGACCTTGGCAGGCAGCGCTGGCCAGACGGGGAGTACGAACGGAACGGGCAGCACCAACGGAACGGACGGTACAGCTCGCTTTACCGCACCCTGCGCGCTCTGTTTGGACACGGCTGGCAATCTTTATGTGGCGGACCGCGGCAATCACACCATTCGCAAGATCAGCCCGGCGGGCGTGGTCACCACGCTGGCTGGCAAGGCGAACACGGCTGGACACAAAGATGGCCCCGCCAGCGCGGCACTGTTTCACAGCCCCGGCGGCATCACGTATGATCCAGTGCTGAAGGCACTCTTTGTCAGTGACACGAACAACCATGTGATCCGCAAGGTCACCCTGGCCGGCGCGGTCACCACGTATGCAGGTTCCCCTGGCGTGGCTGGTCGGGCTGACGGGCTGTTTGCTCACGCACGCTTCAGCGAACCCGCGGGCATCACCTCGCTGGGCAATGGCAACTTGGTCGTGGGTGATTCATGCTTGGTGCAGCTCAGCGCGAGCGGTATCGCCGCCCGCATCTCGGAACCCGTGGACACTGTCCGTTCCTCCGATCATCCGGTGGCGCTTGCCTTCAATGCCAGCAACGGCGCCATCATCGCCGTGCACGACCGTCTGCATGCCGTGACCCGCCATCAAAGGAACGAGCCGGCGCTGGATGCCGTCATCCACGCCCGCCGCAATACTTGGACCTTGTCAAACTTCGTTCCCACGACCCAGCAAGGGGTCTTCAACGTCCGGCTGCAAAGCACCGCACCCGCCAATGATGCCGGCTTCCCTCAAGGCGAGGGGTATGCGCAGGTGACTGTCAGCCAGAACGGCACCACGACCTGGACGGGCAAAGCGGCAGACGGCACCGGGCTGACCTTCGGCACCTGCATGGGCCCTGACCGGAGCCTGCCGCTGCATGTTCCGCTCTACGGCAATACCGGCAGTCTTCAAGGAAGGGCCCTCATCAGCCTTCCTGATCTCAACCTCAACGGTGACGCCAGTTCAGCACTCGACTGGAACAAGACACCCCAGGCGCTCACCAGCCGGGACCGCACCTACAAGGCGGGATTCAAACTGCATGCCCTCGAGCTGATGGGTGGCAAGTATCTACCGGACAACCTCCATTCGTACCTCGGCCTAATCAATCATTTAGATACGGTGGGACTCGATTTCACGCCGTCTCCATCCCTCTTTAGCGGCTTCCGTCAAACCTTCACCCTCACCGCGCCGAACAAGGTGCAGGTCCCTGTGAATTCACGGGGACTGGGCATAAGTCTCAACCCCAGGACCGGCATTTTCACAGGGAGCTTCAAGGAAGGCAGCCCTCCGCTCACGGTGCCCTTCTCAGGCATTCTCATTCAGTACTTCAACGGAGGCATGATCCGCGAGGGACGCGGACACTACCTCCCACAAGTTTCTTCCTCCACCGGTGACCCCATTCGTTCGGCCCCAGTCAGGCTGAAGATGGAGCCTCGATAATTGGCGGCTCACGGAGTGCCCGCCACGTGGCCGAGGAAAGCTTTCACCAGAATCTCGGCGTTGTATTCGAGCAGCTTGAGATAGGTCGGGGCCACTCCATCAGCCTCGGTGAGAGAGTCCACATAGAGCACACCCCCGAACTTGGCTCCCGTTTCCTTGGCGACTTGGCGCATGGCCTTGTCACTGATGGTGCTTTCAGAGAACACGACTGGGATGTGGTTCGCGCGGATGGAGTCCACTACCTTCCGCACCTGCTGAGGCGTGCCTTCAGAATCGGCATTCACAGGCCAGAGGTAGAGTTCCTTCATGCCATAATCACGGGCGAGGTAGGAGAAGGCGCCTTCACAGCTCACGAGCCAGCGCTGCGCTGCCGGGATGGTCTCCAGCTTGCGGCGCACGGGTTCATCGACCGCCTTCAGCTTCTCCGTGTACGCGGCGGCATTGGCGGTGTAGGTAGCCTCATTCGCAGGGTCCAGCTTCACCAGTGCAAGGCGGATGTTTTCCACATACTTGATGGCATTGGCGGGGGACATCCAGGCATGTGGGTTCGGTTTGCCGTTGTAGGGACCCTCACTGATGCTCATGGGCGCGACGCCATCGCTGATGACAGCCGCAGGCACTTTGCGCACCTGCTGGAGGAACTTTTCAAACCAGCGCTCCAGACCCAGGCCGTTCCAGAGTACAAGGTCTGCACCCTGGGCTTTCACGAGGTCCAGCGGCGTGGGCTCATAGTCATGGATCTCCGCACCGGGCTTGGTGATCGATTCCACCACCGCCGCATCTCCCGCCACGTTCTGCGCGATGTCCTGGATGATGGTGAAGGTGGTAAGGATGCGCTTTTTGCCGGAGTGGTCGGACGCAGCCTTTTCACCACAGCCAGGAAGCATGGCGAGAGCACCGAGAATCAAGAGGAAGCGGACGAACATGGAATGAAGAAGAGGGCTGGGATTAAAAACGAATGCTCACGCCTGTGAAGACGCCGAAGTCTGGCGCGGCGCGGTTCAGACCAAGACGCACGCCAGTGTCGACGATGAGGCTGTCCGTCACAGCAAAAGTCAGGCCGGTATCGAAGAGAGCCTGGTAATCGGTATCCTCGCCAGCGATGCCGACCAGTTCGAGATACATCCCGAGCTTCTCCGTGAGTGAGATGCCCATGGTGGCAGAGTGCAGCCACTCGAGATCGTGGCCGTTCGTCTCCGCATCGTGGACGATGTCCATCTCCCCCATGAAGCCGAGGGAGATGCGGTCTGAGACAGAGACACCAAACGGTAGGATGAGACCGCCTGACCAGGCTTCCTCACTCACCTGTGTGTAGGTGGGGATGCTCACATAGGGCATGAGGGCAAAGGCCGTGGTGCCGCTGTCATTACCCCAGAGGTTCTGCTTGTAGCGCACGGTCACATCTCCAAAGCCACTGGCGCGTGGGCTTCCCGTCTCACGGGCCGAGGTGTAGCTGTCCACGATGATCTGCAGGTCGGAGCTGTGAGTGACGCCGATCTTGAAATTGACCTGGCCAAAGATCCACTGCTCTGTCGAGCCCTCACCGCGGTTTGCATCGCGGCTGTAGTCAAAGAAGCTCGCCTCGATCTGATACAGGCCCGCAGGCACGGTGTAGGGGGACTCCGTGGTGTCCGGGCGGTCGGTGCTCATCTCACGAACCACTGGCTCCAACGCGGAAAGGGGTGAAAAGGCCGCGAGCAGGCTGAGAAAGGAAATCTTGGCTGACATGAAAAACTTAGGTTGGGCTAAATCGGTGGGCTTCGCCCTTAGCGCAAGCAGATTTTAGGCTGGGCTAACTTTCCTTGGTCACCCTCCAAAGTTCCCCTTTGCCAGAAGCGCCTTCCAGATGCTTCTTCGTGCTCACATGCCAGCCGCCAAGCGAAAGGAAACCACCGCTCACGTCCATTCCCCCGCCATCGAGGACTACCTCGAGCAGATTCATAATCTGATCGAGGGGAAGGGCTATGCCCGTGTGGTGGACATCGCGAAGAACCTGGGCATCTCGCAGGCCAGCGTGACGAACATGATCCAGCGCCTGGATGCCGAAGGCTACGTGGTCTATGAGCGCTATCGTGGCGTGGTCATGACCGAGTCCGGCAAGAAGATCGGCCAGGAAATCGCCCGCCGGCATGAGGTGCTGACGCGCCTGCTATCTGGCTTCGGTCTGGATCCGAAGACCGTGCATGAGGACGTGGAAGGCATGGAGCATCACATCAGCCGCCAGACCCTGGACGTGCTGACGCTGCTCATGGAGGAGCTGGAAGGAAATCCGGATCTGCTCAAGAAGCTCAAGAAGCGCCTCAAGAGCAGCAGTTAGCTGTGACCGGATGTTTGCTTCCACTATTGAGTCGCCACATGCTCACGATAGAGCCCGCCGATCATCGCGCCTAACGGGATGTTGGACTTCCCGGGGGCAAAGTTGCCGCGGGTGAAGAGCGTGATCGCATACGGCGTCGAGCCGTGGTAGAAGAAGACAGCCTCGTGGTCCCACTCGCCATAGTTGCCGGTCTTGCTGCCGGCGTAGGTGATGTGGCGCGGCAGGTAGAGCCTGCCAAAACTATACTGGTCACGGCGCATGCCCTCCAGCAGCAGCTCACAACCGTGATCCAGACGGTAGTTCACACAGCGCTCCAGGAACTCCGCGTAGAACCGTGGCGAGAGCTGATTGCCGAGCACATCCGAGTGCGGCAGGTGGTAGTGCCACTTGAACATCGCCTCATCTGAAGGCGTGAGCCGCGAATGCAGAGCCACCCAGGAGGCGTTCACGCTTTTCTCACACACGTAAACGATGTGCATGAATTCATTGAACGAGCACGCGCCCTGGCGCTTTTCCAGAACCATCGCCGCGATGGGTGGCTTCGGCATGGAGCCGCCAAAGAACAACCGGTCCGCCTGATGCTCGACGAGATACTGGCCGGTGTGCAGGTTCTTCACGGTATAACCAATCCTCGAATCCGTGCGATGCGCGCGGTAGAAGCGATCCAACTGCGTGGTCCAGGGCCTGCCTTGTCCGCCATAGGGCCGGTAACGAAAGCGCGCGCCCGAAGCGAGAAAGCGCTCATGAAACTCCCACTGCGCCGCATTGCGGCGTGAGGCTCCGCCGCCTGTGGCGACACAGCCCGTCAGCGCTGCAGGCGTGGAGGCGAGCATGGCGCGAAGCCAGTCACGACGGGAGTGGGACATGTGAAGGGGAGGGTCAGGGAAGGAAGCTACAGGTCGGCACCTTCACGAATCTCAGCCGCCGTGATGCCACTGCGCACAATGCAGCGCTTCAGCTGGGCTATGCCGGTGACACGTGCACCAGGCCAGAGGACACAGTCCTCCAGCACAGCGCCAGCCTCGACCACGGCATCGGGTCCGATGATGTTCAGGCCGCTGAGCCGGGCGTCGGGAGAAACCTGGGCCGTCGGGTGGATCGCAGGCGCATGATTGCGGCCACTGCTGGCCAGGGCTTGATGCGCTTCTAGGTAGGCCGCGCGGCTGCCGAGATCCCACCAGTCACCCTCATCCAGCACGATGGCACCGAGTTTCCCCTGCTGGATCAGCTTCAGGAAGATGGGAATGACGGACTCGACCTTCCCCGGTGTCAGCCAGTCATGGAACTGCGGATCGCAGATATAGATGCCGGTGAAGAGGTGCGTGCCCTCATTGCCGGTGCCGAGCTTGTTCCGGATGTCGATGACGCGACCGGTCTCCGCATCAAAACCGATGTGCAAAGCCGGACCGCTGCTGCGCAGAGCCAGGGTCACGAGATTGCCGCGCTCCTGGTGCTCACGGATCAGCGGCCCCAGCGGCAGAGTGGTGAGGATGTCACCATTGTAGACGATGAACGGCTCCTCACCCAGCAGGTCACGCACGTTGGCAATGCCGCCGGCGGTTTCCAAACGCACAGGAGCCTCATGGCGGAAGGCCACGGGAGCCTCACCATACCTGCCTGCCGGAAAGGTCCGCGCATACGCCTCAGGCAGGTGATGCGTGTTCACCACGAAGGACTTCACACCGACGGCCTCGAGGTGGTCGAAGGCATAGGTAATGAGCGGCTTGTGAAAGACGGGGATGAGGGGCTTGGGGAGCTGGTCGGTCAGCGGACGCAGCCGCTCTCCGAGCCCAGCGCCGAGGACGAAGGCTTTTTGCACCGGCGCGCTTTAGGCGGGGCGGCGGGGGCGCGCAAGCCGGGAACCGCCGTGGATCTCCTGCGCATTCTCAAATGCCAGAATCTGTCCGCCCTCTGACCCGCCGCGTCATTCTCCTGGATGTGTGAAAAAGCTGGATGAAGCTGGCCTGACTTTCGTTTTGCTCTACCCCATGATCCGTTCGCTCGTCTGCTTCCTTTCCCTGCCGCTCCTCGCTGCAGCTGCTCCGCGCACGGAGCATGTTTTCATCTTCAGCTTTGACGGTGGCAACCCGACTTACATGCAGAAGGCCGGCATGCCGAACTTCCAACGGCTGGCCGCCGAGGGTGCCCATACCTTTGTGGCGAACACGATCATCCCCTCGAAGACCCTGCCCTCCCACACCTCCATGCTCACGGGCGTGGACATCTCCAAGCACGGCATCGACTGGAATGTGCTGATGCCGCTGAAGGGACCTGTGAAGGTGCCGACCATCTTTGAGCTCGCCAAGAAGGCCAACCCGGCTTTCTCCACCGCCATCTTCTGCGGCAAGATCAAGTTCCGCCACCTCTGGAAGCCCGGCACCCTGGACATCCTGGACTGTGATGGCCCCTATGATGACACGCCCGTGCCGGCCACGGAAGAGGCCAAGCTGGTGGCCGCCGGAAAGGTGGCGGAGCGCGCCGCCGCCTACATCCTCGAGAAGAAGCCGGTGCTCTGCTTCATCCATCTTCCGGACGGCGATACCTTTGGACATAAAATTGGTTGGGGCAGCCCGGAGCAGCTCAAGGCTTTCCAGGACTGTGACGTGGCACTCGGCAAGGTGCTGGAAGCAATCGACAAAGCCGGTCTGAAGGACAGCAGCACACTCATCCTCACCGCCGACCATGGCGGCCGGGAGAAGAACCATTTCTGGCCTGTGCCGGATGACATCCACATCCCTTGGGTCACCTGGGGCAAGGGTGTGAAGAAAGGCCACGCCATCGAGAAAAAGACCATCATGACCTACGACACCGCCGCCACCGCCCTGTGGCTGCTGGATGTCCCGCTCCCCGCCGAATTCGACGGCGAGCCTGTGGAAGAAGCTTTCGAGAAGTGAGCCTCATGTAGGGGCAGGCGTCAGCATGCCTTCTGGGACGATGGATGTGAGGAGTCCTCGGCGCCTTCAGGAAGACTGACGTGTTCCTCCACACTAGGCCCTATGGAGGGCTGGGGACATTCGTGGTTCAAATGCTGGGTCTTTCACAATTGATGTTCCCATCCAGGAGGACGCTCACTACATTTGTAGTTGTCAATTCACCACAAATGTAGTGAACTGGATTTAATTCCGAATATTTACATCGCCATGCCCACTCCCCCTGACATCTCTGATTCCGAATGGTCCGTCATGGAAGCGCTCTGGGAGCATGCCCCGCAGACAGCTTCTGAGATCACCAAGATTCTGCGTCCGGCCACCCACTGGGCGGAGAACACCGTCCGCACGCTGCTGACGCGGCTTGTGGAAAAGGGTGCGCTCAAGACCGCTGAGAACGACAGCGGCACACGCACCTATGCCCCTGCCGTGAAGCGGGAGGCCTGCGTGCGTGCGGAGAGCGAGTCCTTCATGCAGCGCATCTTTGGCGGAGCCGCCAAGCCGCTGCTCGTCCACTTCGCCCAGAACAGCAAGCTCACTGCCGAGGAGGTGAAGGAGCTGAAGAAGCTGCTCGACCAGTCGCTGAACAAATAAGCTATTCCCTAACCAATCATCTGCCATGAACATGCTTGATCCTCTTTTTGACTGGCTGCTTCAGGCCAGCCTTCGCGCGTCCATCCTCACCGTGGTCGTGCTTCTCACCCAGCACCTTCTGCGGAAACATCTCAGCGCTCGCATCCTGCATGCGCTGTGGCTGCCGGTGCTCATCGTCACTCTCATGCCCATCTGGCCGCAGAGCCGATGGAGCGCGGAGAGCCTGATCATGGAGGCGCGTCCGGTGACCACGGCTGCTCCGGCAGCGCCCTCCACACCGGTGCCTGTGATGAAACGACCTCCAACGGTGATGAAAGCAGAGCGAAGTCTGCCCTGGGCGCAGATGGGCGCCTTCATCTGGGCTGCGGGCAGTGTCGGCTTCGCGGTCGCGGGCCTGATCTCCCTCGGCTCCACCTTGCGGAGGTTTCGCCGCACGGCTTGCGCTCCAGAATCCGAGACCGTGGACATGGTTGCATCATTGGCTAGGCAGATCGGGCTTAAGCAAGCTCCACAGATCTGCCAGTCGGAAGCGATCTCCAGTCCAGCGGTGGCCGGCTTGTTTCGTCCCGTGCTTCTGCTGCCCGCGAACTTTACGCAGACCTTCACCGCCCATGAGGCGAAGCTGGTGCTCAAGCACGAGTTGACGCATCTGAAGCGTGGTGATCTGATCATGAACGCGCTGCTGTGTGTGCTAATGGCGCTGCATTGGTTCAATCCACTGCTCTGGCTGGCCTTTCACAAGGCGCGCATCGACCGCGAGGCGGCCTGTGACGAGGATGTGCTGCGTCATGGATCACCGGATGAGCGCTGCGCCTATGGTCATGCTCTGCTCAAAGCAGAAGCAGCTTTTTGCCCACGCGGCTGGAGCCTGGGCTTCGTGGGTATTTTTGATCGCGGCGCAGGCCTGCGCACCCGCATCCGGGCCATCGCTAGCCCGGGCAGCCGCCATCCTCAAATGCGGCTCTTCGCCTGCATCCTGATGGCACTCATGACCTACCTGGGTTCCACCCAGGCCCAATCAAGCGGACCCGAGAAAAAGGGAGCTCAGATTTTAATCGATACCAAGTTAGGCCCCGACCTCAGCCAAGGCTCGGAAAGCGTGAAAAGCAGGTCGGATGTGAACGGACCCTCTGTGGTGATAGATTTGAAGATCATGGATGTCTCCGCCATTGGGACGCTCAAGCTGCTCTCCACCAGCACGACCTTGAAAAATGACCTCACGGTCATGGGCATCGCAGACGGCAAGGCGGACAGCCAGGTTCAGATGCTGACCGATGTCGGAGGCACCGTGCTGTCCTCGCCACGCATCTACACCGTCAGCGGCAACCAGGGCCGCATTCAAGTCAAACGAGGCGGCAAGCAAGACGGCGATCCTTTCGAGAAAGACGCTTCCTTTGTGGGGACCCGCTGCACTCTGCTGCCGACCCTCAAGGGCGATACGGTGAACCTTGAGGTCGATATTGAGCATGTCGCCACGCCCGGGCAGACCACACGCTTTCAGACGACCGAGACGATGAAGAACGGCTCCACTATCCTGCTGAGCAATCTTCAAGCAGCGGCAGGAAAGCCGCGTCTTCCCATCATCCTCATCACCCTCGCCTGGAACGCGGAGGAAGGTCCCGTGGTGAAGAAGCTGCAGAGCATCATCATCCCGCGCGTGCAGTTCCGCGATGCGACCTTGGAAGAGGCTCTGGAGTTCTTTCGGGCAAAGGCACGAACACTCGACACCGCCGAGACAGACACCAGCAAACGCGGTGTGAACATCGTGCTCAAAACGAAAGAAGCGTCCCAGACCAAGATCAGCCTGGACCTCACCAATGTGCCTCTCGAGGAGGCCCTGAAATACACTACCGAGCTCGCCAACGTGGACTACTGGATCGAAGGCAGCGCCGTCGCCATCACCGCCAAGGCCAAGACTTCCGGCGGTCAGGCTCAAGACATTACGGCCAAGGGGAAAGTGGTGGAGAAGGCCAAACAAATCATTCTACCACAGGTGCAATTTTCCGAAGCTTCGCTTGAGGAGGCCGTGGAGTTTTTGAGTGCCCAACTGCGAGGGCGCGAAGACAATCCCGGCATCAATATCATTCTCAAGCCTGGAGGAGGCAAGAGCAGCATTAGCCTCGACCTGAAAGACGTCCCTCTCTGGGAAGCCTTGCGCTACGCATCAGAGCTGGGAAACCACACACTGTCTGCCGACGATCATTCGATCATCTTCACACCGCGCTGAGCTATCGCGCCTTGATGACTCGACCTAGCTTTAGTCCTTCAAATCCGCCGCGCCGGTCTTGGCTAGTTCCACCATCTCACGCACCAGGGGCATGGCATTGACGGTGATGACCCAGAGCAGCAGGATCCACACGGCGGCATTCACGATGAGCATGAACTGCACGAACCACTCCACCCAGCGCGGCCAGTGCTTGAGGAAGCCTTCGGCATTGGCGGTGGGCCGGTAGACACGGCCCTGCAGCACGGAGGCGGAGGCGCGCCAGAGCTTCGGCGGGAAAAAGAAGAAGCCGATGAGCATCTCCCGCAGCACCCAGCCGCTGCGCTTCGGCAGAGGCACCTTTTCATACTCGCGATAGCGCGCCACGCGCTGCCGGCGGGTGATGTCCTGGACAAAGTCCGCGCCCTCATGCAGGCGCAGCTCACCCAGGTCGACCAAGGGCTGCCACTCCATCTCGCCATCACGGAGCACGAGATCGTTCACCTGCACGGAACCATACGCGAGATAGCTGCGCAGATCATCGAGAGTGCATGGGCCGACGGTCTTGCCGCCTTTGGAAAGGAAATACTGGGACACGGGATTCGGGAGGAACCTACGTTCACGGGAAAGCAGCCATCGTGTCAAGCTGATGAGTTTCTTTCTCGTGAAGTAAGCCGCGTAAGATGCGCTCTTGTCGTCGTTGACGCAACCCGATAGCCTCGCGCGGAATTCCAACCCAACCCTCTCCGACCATGAATGCTCCCCTTGCAGAACTCCTTGGAACCATGATCCTCGTCCTGCTCGGCGATGGTGTCGTGGCGAATGTCGTGCTCAAACAGACCAAGGGGCACAATGCCGGATGGATGGTCATCACCACCGGCTGGGCCATGGCGGTGACCATCGGCGTCTACTGCACAGCGGCCATCAGCGGCGCGCATCTGAATCCTGCGGTCACGCTGGCGATGGCTTACCTGGGCAAGCTGCCCTGGGCAGAGGTGCCTGGCTACGTGGGAGGTCAGATGGCCGGCGGCTTTCTCGGCGCCGTGCTCGTGTGGCTGGCCTACCTGCCCCATTGGAAGGTCACCGAAGACAAGGCTGCCAAGCTTGCCGTGTTTTCCACCGGCCCGGCGATTCGGCATACGGCCTCAAACCTCATTTGCGAAATCATCGGCACGGCGGCTCTTGTGGTGGGCGTTCTGGTGATTCTTTCGCCAGTAAATCTGGATCCCAAGACGGGCTTCTCCACTGGCTTCGGGCCTGCCTTGGTGGGTGTCATTGTCTGGTCCATCGGACTCTCGCTCGGCGGACCTACCGGTTACGCCATCAATCCCGCCCGTGACCTGGGGCCACGCATCGCCCACTTCGTTCTGCCCATCGCTGGCAAGGGTGGCAGTGACTGGGGTTATGCCTGGATTCCCGTCGTTGGCCCGCTCATTGGCGGACTCATCGGTGCGGTGGTCTATACCGCTTTTTGGGGCATGCCAGCCGCATCGTAATCCTGGTTGGCAACGAGGCTGGAGCAAGGTTAGGACAGCCCACCATGGCCACCCCACCCACCCTCTGCATCATCGGCGGCTGCAACGGCGCCGGGAAGAGCACGCTCGCCCGTGAGTTGCTCCCACGTCTGAGCATCCCACGCTTTTTGAATGCGGACCTCATCGCGAAAGGTCTGTCTCCAGGGAATCCGGGCCTCGCCGCCTTTACGGCAGGACGGAAGCTCCTGGAAGAAGCGCAGAGCCTCATTTCCGCAGGGAACAGCTTTGCCATCGAGTCCACTCTCAGCGGCAAGACCTATGTGAAGCTGCTCCAGCAGGCGCGGGAAAAGGGTTTCAAGGTACTTCTGCACTACATCATGATCTCCTCCGCCAGCCAAGCGGTGGCCCGCGTGAAGTTCCGTGTGCTCACGGGCGGCCACCATGTGCCGGAGGATGACATCCGCCGCCGCTACGAGCGCAGCGTGAAGCACTTCAAGGAGGACTACCTGCCCCTTGCTGATGAGTGGGGATTGTGGGAGAATGTGTCCCCGCCAGCGGTCAAGATCGCGGGCGACTCTACCCACACCAAGCAGGAGGCCATCGATATGATCACATCCTCAACACTCCAGGAGTCTGAGCCGATGAAGTATTCGGAGATGGACAAAATCGTCCTCGAAGCCAGCCGGGTCGCCACGGAGAAGATGATGCATCTGTACGAGCGCATGGGCATCAAGGTGACGCCGGAGATCACCCTGGCTCCAGACTCGCCGCCGCCGAGCTTCCAGCCCTTTGCCCTTTGGTGAAGTGGGTCGTCCAGCGGCCCGGCCTCTGTGATTTCCTCTTCCGCCGGGCTTGATCCTGAGCGGAACGCCGCCATCTCTAGCGCCCCTTTCTTATGCGCATCCTTTCCGGCCTCCAACCCAGCGGACGTCTCCACATCGGCAATTACTTTGGCATGATGGAGGCGGCTCTAAAGCTCCAGCATGAGGGCGATGCCTATTACTTCATCGCCGACTACCACTCGCTGAACACCGTCCAGAATGGCAAGCTGCTGCGTGAGCATGTGCGAAATCTGGCGATCGACTTCCTGGCCTGCGGACTCGATCCGGCCAAGAGCGTCTTCTTCCGTCAGAGTGATCTGCCGGAACATGCCGAGCTTTCCTGGATCCTCAGCACCGTGACGCCGATGGGCCTGCTGGAGCGCTGCCACAGCTACAAGGACAAGGTGGCGCATGGCATCAAGCCTTCCCACGGCCTCTTTGCCTATCCCGTGCTCATGGCGGCGGACATCCTGATCTACGACAGTGATGTGGTGCCCGTGGGTCGTGACCAGAAGCAGCATGTAGAGGTCACACGCGATATCGCCATCAAGATGAACGAGACCTTTGGCGAAGGCCTCTTCAAGCTTCCACAGCCGCGCATCAACGAGCAGACCGCCGTGGTGCCCGGTCTCGACGGCCAGAAGATGAGCAAGAGCTATGACAACACGATCCAGCTCTTCGAAGAACTGCCCTCGCTGAAGAAGAAGATCATGGGCATCAAAACCGACTCCACGCCTGTCGAGTCCCCCAAGTCCATCGAAGGCAGCAGCATCCTGGCGCTCTACAAGCTCGTGGCCTCTGAAGCCGACTACCAGACGATGGTGGCCGACCATGAGAAAGGCGGCGTCGGCTATGGTGACTTCAAGAAGCGCCTGCTTCAGGCCATGACCGAGCACTTCGCACCTTTCCGCGAACGCCGTGCAGAGATCATCGCCAATCCCAAGTATGTGGACCGCGTGCTGGCCGAAGGGGCTGAGAAAGCCCGCGCCGTGGCCCGCAAGACTCTTGCCCGCGTGCGCGATGCCGTGGGTCTGGGCTGACTCAGCGTTGAGTGAGATCGCGAAGGCCCTCTTCGGAAGATTCACATCTTCCGCTACATGAGGCGTCGCGATCCATCTGATGTATAGGCAGGCGTCCGCATGCCTTCAAGGCAGAGTGAGATGAAGCACGCTTTGAGGAAGACTCACGTCTTCTTCTACATTCACTCACCGTCCGCCTGCGTTCTGTTTAAAATACTCGTCGCGCAAGCGGCGAAGCTCCTGCAGGCGATCCATGGTGGACTGGGTGTCACGCACCTGCTGCTGTTGCTGGGCACGAACGAAAGGATTGTTCGCGCCAAGGTTACGCCAAGGGCCAGGAGTGACCTCCGTCACATCCACAAAGCGCCAGTCACAACGGCCGCCGCTGCGCAGCCCCAGGTAATCACGCACAGCAGGGGAGATGTCGATACCCGCGCCGTTGTTGCTGCTGTTCTTGGGGCGGGCAGGGCCGAAGACATACTCATGGTCGTCCGTGAGGAACGGCCCGCAATCCTCCCACTGGGCATAGCACACCCGGTTCCCATAGCGGATGGCCAGCCACTGGCCGTGCACCACGCTGCGGCCTGAGCGCGTAAACTTCTGCTTGAACCATGGGATGACCCGCGAGGCCTCATCCTTGTGCGAGTTGTAGGTCAGGCAGTCGTTGTAAGGCAGCGCGATGTAAAAAGGATTCAGACCGGGCGTGAAGGCCAGCGGGCAGAAATTCGTTCCGCGTTTGGCGGGGTCTGGATCGTCATAGCCGCCGAAGTTCTTCACCCATTCCGTGTCCCAGGAACTCTTGTCGTTCGGTGTGGGATTGTTCTCCGTTGGCGTCTCACCCACCCAGAAGACCGTGGCCACGATGTCTGTCTTCCAAGGATATTTGGCATAACCCGTGCGCGGCATTGTGGGCGCATTGATGCGCGGCACGCTGACCGTAGGCGCGGGAGTTGAATCCGCCCTTTTGGTGTTGGCGGCTACGGTGGTTGTCTTCCCTTGAGTGACCGCCGTGCTGGAAGCGCTCACCTTGGGCACGGTCTGCGCCATCCCCATGCCACTGAGAACCAAGCACAAGGCTGGCAGCAAAAGCGCTGGCGAGCATGAGGCGGGTTTGAGGGGCATGCTTTTCCGGGGGAGGGGGCCGGGAGTTTACCTGAGGTACAGCAGGGCAGGCAATCTCAAAAATGGCCCGGACGACTCAAAAGGTCTGTTCGTCTGAAAAGCAGGGCTGTGTGGGATGCTCAGACTCCCAGCCTTAAGATCGAAGACTGCGGAGCTTTACGTACAGAACTGCTTTGGATGCTGTATCATACAAGCAGGGTAGGTCTGAAAAGAGACGCCCCTGCTGCAACGAACACGATGCCCACACCCATTCAGTCACGCTCTCGGGAAGTTACCCAGAATCCCTTCGTCCCCGCCTTGTTTCGCCACACTGTCGCGCTGTTGCTGATGACATGCGCAGCTCTCGCCACGCCTGCAAAGGGCCTCGAGGTGACCTTCAATGCCGCCACAGAGGTGCCAGTGGCCGCTGCCAGTTACACGGCGGGTGGCCAGCTCAACTTCACTCTCGGCTTCGCGCCAGCACCCGGCACGAACCTGACCGTGGTCAAAAACACGGGGCTGCGTTTCATCACCGGCCAGTTCAGCAACCTCCCCAACGGGGCCACGGTGAACCTCACTCACAACGGCATCACCTACCCCTTTGTGACCTGGTACTATGGTGGCGAGGGAAACAACGACCTGGTGCTGCTGTGGCCCTACACAGGTCTGGCAGGCTGGGGTAACAATGGCAGAGGGCAGCTCGGCGACAAAAGCAACCTGGACCGCCAATTGCCGGTCAGTGTGGACCAGACAGGAGTGCTGCTGGACAAGACCATCGTGCAGGTGGCCAGCGGTGCTGACCATAGCATTGCCCTGTGCAGCGACGGCACGTTAGCTGCCTGGGGAGGCAATGCATACGGCCAGCTCGGGAACAATAGCACCACAGGGAGTCTGGTCCCGGTGCAGGTCAACGCGACGACCGGAACCAGCGCGCTGGCAGGTAAAACGGTGGTCGCCATCGCGGCGGGTTATGCTCACAGTCTGGCCCTATGCAGTGATGGTGCAGTGGTTACGTGGAGCGATAACTTGTCCGGCCAGCTTGGGGATAATAGCACAACGAGCCGGTTCGTGCCCGTCGCAGTCAATAGGGGGCCCAACAACGGATTCAATCCACTGTCCGGCAAGACCGTAGTCGTCATCGCGGCGGGAGCCTTCCACAGTCTGGCCCTATGCAGTGATGGCACATTGGCAGCTTGGGGTAGAAGCGTTTCTGGTGAGGTGGGAGATGGTCGTCAGATCAATCGCACAACTCCAGTGCAAGTGAACATGAAGGACGGGGAGAGCGCTCTGGCTGGTAAGACAGTGACGGCCATCGCAGCCGGGATTTACCACAACCTGGCCCTGTGCAGTGACGGCACGCTGGCAGCCTGGGGTAGCGACACCTTTGAGCAGCTTGGCAACAACAATGTGTCCGTGTGGAGTAATACACCCATAAACGTGAACAGGACTGGCCAAAGCGCCCTGGCCGGCCGGACCGTGGTCGCCATCGCGGCAGGGAACTCCCACAGTCTGGCCTTATGCAGCGACGGCACGCTGGCAGCCTGGGGCAGCGACTACTACGGTGAACTGGGAGATAACGACCCTAGGAAGTTCGGGCACACTCCCACGCCAAAGGCAGTCAATGCGACGGCTGGGATCAGCGCGCTGGCTGGCAAAGCCGTGGTCGCCATCGCGGCAGGGTACTCACACAACCTTGCCTTGTGCAGTGACGGCACAGCCGCCGCCTGGGGTCGTAACACCGACGGACAGCTCGGAGATGACAGCGTGACGAATCGTTACGCGGCAGTGACGGTGAACATGCAGGGCGAGACCAGCGCTTTCGCTGGCCAGCGGGCAAACCTGCTGTCAGTCAGCTCGTCGGCCAGTCATAGTATCGCCGTTTATGGAACCACGCCCGCCGAAATCGAAGTGAAGTTGCTCGGGCCGGTCCCTTCCGTTTTGGCCGATCATGCCAGCACAGTGGACTTTGGCTCCGTGATCGCGGCGGAGAGAACATTCCGCGTACGCAACACTGGCCGGCTGGCCTTGGGAAATCTCTCGGCCCGCCTCACTGGGGCAGGCGCGGCCAGCTTCCACGTGGTGAGCCAGCCTTTGTCGGTCCTTCCGCTCGATGGGGAGACCACTTTCCAGATAGCCTTTACTGGCGAGACCAGCGGAACCCAAAGCGCGACGCTGGAGATTACCAGCAATGACCGCGACGAGCCCTCCTTCCGCATCACCCTGGTGGGGACCAAGCTGGCAACGCTGACAGCTCATTTTTCTGCAGCGACTGACACGCCTCTGACAGCTCTCGCGATCAATCTGATCGGAGTCGAGGTAGATTTGACCCTGGGTTTTGCACCCATGGCGGGCACGAACCTGACGGTCATCAGGAACATGGGGCCGGCTTTCATCTCCGGGCAGTTCAGCGGTCTGCCGAACGGAGCCACGGTGAACCTGACTCATGAGGGTGTGGTCTATCCTTTTGTCGTCTGGTACCATAGCGGGCCTCGCAACAAAGACCTGATGCTCCTCTGGCCCCACACTCGACTGGCGGCATGGGGTGAGAACAGCCGGGGAGCACTCGGAGACAACCACACGAAGTCACGCACCGTGCCGGGAGGCGTGGTGCAGAGTGGTGTGCTGGCTGGCCGGACCATCGTGCAAGTGGTGCGCGGGGGAGATCACAGCCTCGCCTTGTGCAGTGACGGCACAGTGGCTGCCTGGGGAAGCAACGAATACGGCCAGCTCGGGGACGACACCACCACTGACCGTCTCACACCGGTAGCCGTGAACACCATAGCCGGGACTAGTGCCCTGGCTGGCAAAACTGTGGTCGTGATCGCGGCGGGTTCATCCCAAAGCCTGGCCTTGTGCAGTGATGGCTCGGTGGCTGCCTGGGGAGGTGGCGGTTCCCAGCAACTCCGGGTGCCGACGACCGTGGACGCGACTGGGGCCAGCGCACTGGCCGGCAAGACAGTGACTGCCATCACCGCCGGGGGCATTCACAACCTGGCTCTTTGCAGTGACGGCACCGTGGCAGCCTGGGATGTGCTCAACCTTGTTCCGATGGCGGTGAGCACGGCGGACGGGATAAGCGCGCTGGCTGGCAAGGCCGTGGTCGCTATTGCCGCGAGTGCAGAGGTCGGCGTAGCCCTATGTACAGATGGCACTGTGGCGTTCTGGACCGGTCGTGGGTATCCAAGCATCCCACAGCTGGTGAACAAGCAGGACGGGGTCAGCGCACTGACCGGCAAGACCGTGGTGTCCATCGCGGCAGGAACTTCCCATTATCTGGCCTTGTGCAGTGACGGCAAGCTGGTCGCCTGGGGAGACAACACGTTTGGCCAGCTGGGACAGAGCAGCACCGTGGAGCAATTCGGCACGGCGGTGGCCGTGGACATGACGAATGTGACCAGCGCGCTGGCTGGCAGGACGGTGACCGCCATCGCGGTGGGCGCCTACCACAACCTGGCCTTGTGCAGTGATGGCACCTTGGCCGCCTGGGGCAACAACGCCCACGGCCAGCTCGGGGACAACAGCACGCTGAATCGCCGCCTGCCGGTGATGGTCACCATGGTGGCAGGCCAGAGCGTCCTTGCTGACAGAAGGGTCAGCCAGCTTTCTCCAGGCTCTAGAGCGGATCACAACCTCGTTATTTACGGTTTGATGGACGCCGGCGCCCCTCAGATCGCGGTCTGCGGCAACGGGCAGGACATCCTGCCGGGTGATACGACGCCTGATGCCAGCGATCTGACGGACTTTGGCCGCACCACGCTGGTTCATGGGCAGGTGACGCGCTCCTTCACCATCGTCAATGATGGCAATGTCCCCCTTAATCTCTCCAGCCGTCCGTTGGTCACCTTTAATGGACCGGGTGCGGATGCCTTTGCTGTCATCCACTCGCCCGCCCACTCCGTGGTTCCGGGCGGCAGCACGAGCTTTGGCATCACCTTTGACCCGACGCTGCCCGGTCTGCACACAGCGACGGTGACGATCCAAAGTGACGCCGTCAACCACCCAGCCCTGACCTTCTCCATTCAAGGCTTTGGCTCTTCGGGCACGATCGCGCGGGCGCAGACCATAACCTTTGCACCGCCGGCCACGGCTTATCTTGGGCAGAGCCTGCCCGGCCTCAGAGCTCATGCCAGTTCGGGCCTGCCAGTGACCTTGAGTGTGGTGGCCGCTGGCACATCGGCGGCAGGGGCTGGCATCGTGGGCAATGTGCTGAGCTTCACGAGCACGGGAACCGTGAAAGTGCAGGCCACGCAGGCTGGTGGCGGTCAGTATGCCGCCGCGCCGGCTGTGGTGAAGACGATCACGGTGAAAGCCAGTCCAGCCATGCTGACGCTGCTGGACTTGGCCCAGACCTACACGGGAACCGCCCGTACCATCAGTACCGTTGGCGGCGATGGCCCGGTGACGGTCGAATACAAGGTGGGTACAGCTTTCGGCTCTGCAGCCCCCGTCAACGCTGGCAGCTACCCGGTCCGGGCCACCGACAGCAAGGGAACAAAGACCGGCACGCTGGTCGTTGCCAAGGCACCGCTCTACATCATTCCAGATGATCAGCGCAAGTTCGTGGGGGAAGGCAATCCTCCGCTCACGCATAGGTACCAAGGCTGGGTCAACGGTGAATCGGAGAGTCTGGTGGCGGGCGCGCCTGTCTTGCGGACGACAGCGACGAAGGCCAGCATCGGCGGTGTTTATCCCATCAACGCCAGCGGTGGGAGAGCTCCAACAAACTATGCTTTCATCCATCACCAGGGTGTGCTGGTTGTTGATACCTTTGCCGCCACATATGAAGCTTTGGTGAATGACGACTGGCTGTTCTTCGGCAAGCTCGTCATCACCATCACTGCGGCGAACACCAGCTTCACCGGCAAGCTCATCTGCACGAATGAGCCTTCTGCGGTAGCCCTGAAAGGCGCGCTCAGCACTGATCCTGGGTCTGGGACAGTCACCGGCAGTGCCATGTTACGCACCTCTCAAAACGACGGGGTGATCAGCTTCATCATCGGGATCGGCGGTGAAATCAGCACCAGCATCAAGCTTAGCAATGCCGATTCCCTTGTGGTCGGAACAGGCAGGCGCTTGTTGAAGCTTCCTGGCGGAAACACGGTGAATTACAGCGGCGCTCATACGGCAGTGCTGGAGCCAGCCACTCCCGGAGAGTGGTTCCGTGGAAACATTGGCTGGCTTGGCACGCCGAGGGGCTCAGGCTGGGCCACGGCGGCCGTCAGCAACAAAGGCGTCATGGCCTTTGCTGGCAGAATGGGAGATGGCACACCTTTCACCAGTTCAGTAGAGCCTGATGATGACGGCGATCCCGTCTATCGTCTTTTTGTGCAACCCTACAAGACAGGCACCGCCGCGCGCGCTGAATCTTGTCTGACCGGCACCTTGGCTCTGCGGCCGCTTCCGTACCCTTCTCCCGCACTGAGCGGCAGTCGCCACGTTGACACCGCCGTCCTAAACTGGTTCAAGGCGGATTCGGATAAGGATGAGACTTATCGTTCGGGCTTCATCGGCACATCCGACCCCGTGGGAGGTGCCCCTGTGCGCACCGTCACCACCGTGCTTATGCTGGATCCCTGGCTCCCCCCGGTTGCCACCAGAGGCGGCAACCCGGCAATCACTCTGCCAGATCGGCTCGGCCTAACCAACAGCACTTTCCAAGTCCTGCACGGAGACACCGGCAGTGCACTGAACGGCAGTCTGCCCTCGCATCTTAGCCTGGGCTCTGCCAATGACGTCACCGTGACCAGCCCGGCCTCCAACGCTACCAAGTGGAAGACCAAGCTGGTGTCGGCCACCGGCCTGTTCAGCGGCAGTTTCGAACTCGCTGACACACCCTTGAAGCCCCGCGTGGTGAACTTCACCGGCGTGCTGCGCCAGCCTGCCATGGCTGAGGATCCCCTGATCGGCGGCGGTCACTATCTCCTGCCCCCGCTCACCGGCACAGAGAAGACCACTGGCGAGATCATGTTCCTGCGGCCGTGATGAAGGGTGGGAAGTGTCCGCACAGAAGACCGTGCGGACCCCGTTGGCGGTGATTGATTACCTCCGCACCAGACCCGGCAACGCCTTCTCCAGCGCGGCGACGATGCGGTTGTGCGCGGCATCGACTTCGGCGGTTTCGAGGGTCTTGTCAGAGGCACGATAAGTGAGGGTCCAGGCGAAGGACTTGCGGTCCTTCGGCAGCTTCGTGCCGCTGGGATCAGCAAACACATCAAAGAGCGCCGTGCTGATGAGCAAGGGCTCCTTCACGCTGCTGAAGAAGGCGGTGACCTTGGCGTTCGAGACATCCGCGGAGAGCTCAAAAGCCACGTCGCGCGTGATGGAGGGGAAGCGCGGCAGATCCGTGAACTTCGCAGGGCCAGCGCTGCCTTGACGGAGAGCGCTGAGCAGAAGCTCGACGACATAAACCGGAGTGCGGGCATCCAGCGCACGCGCACGAGCCGGATGCACCTGGGCGATCCAGCCCAGCACGCGATTGCCAACCTTCAGCTCGCTGTGCAGCAGGAAGGTACCGTTGTCTTTGAGCGGCTTGATCTCCACACTGGAGACGCCTGGAAGAGATTCCACCAAGCCGCGCAGATCAAAGATGTCCGCCGCCTTGGGTTCGCGGGCATGCCATGTCGAAGGTGCCACCGGACCGCTGAGCAGGATGGCGAGGCGCTCTTCCTCACGCACCATGCCGTTCGGCATCTTCAGGAACACGCGGCCGATCTCAAACAAGCGCAGACGATCCGCGCCCTGCCGCACGTTCAGCGCAGCGCTGGCTAGCAGGCCAGGGACAATGCTCGGACGCAGCGTGGTGTGATCTTCAGAAAGCGGATTCTTCAGCGCGGCGAGACCGCCTGTCGGATTTCCGAGAGCATCGTTGGTTTGGCCAGTGGCGATCAGACGCAGCGTCTGCGCTTCATTGAACCCACGGTTCGCCAATGCCTGGCGGAGCTGCATGGAGTGATCGTAAACCTTGTCCGTGCCATCACCCTGCGCGAAAGCCGCCGTGAACTTCGCCGGCACGCGGTCGAGACCGATCACGCGCGCGATCTCTTCCACGAGGTCCACACTGCGCAGCAGGTCGAGGCGATAGCTCGGAATGCTCCAGATGCTGGTGGCCGCATCGCCGCTCTTCTTGATCAGACCCAGCTTGCTGAGAATTCCATGAGCTTCTTCCGTCTTGAGCTCGCTGATGCCGAGCAGCTTGTGCGCGCGCACCTCATCCAGCGTGACATCACTCACAAGCGATGGCGCCCCGCCTGCCACACGGATCTCTGCCTCGGCCGTGCCGCCAGCGATTTCAAGAATGAGCTTCGTGGCCAGATCACTGCCGCCGTGAACCTGCTGCGGGTCGATGCCACGCTCGAAGCGATAGCTGGAGTCCGAATGCAGATTGAGACGACGGGCCGTGCGGCGCACCGTGGAAGGCGCGAAGTAGGCGGCTTCCAGAAGAATGTTCGTGCAGCCTTCGACCACACCCGTCTCCTCACCGCCCATGACACCCGCGATGGCGACCGGACGCTGGCCGTCCGTGATGACGAGGTCTTCGACTAACAAAGAATACTCCTGACCATCGAGCGCGAGGATCTTCTCACCCTCCTTCGCACGACGGACGGCGATGCCGCCCTGCAGTTTGTCGAGGTCAAAGCAGTGCAGCGACTGGCCCATCTCCATCATCACATAGTTCGTGATGTCGACGATGTTGTTGATCGGACGCAGACCGATGCTTTCGAGCCTCGTCTTCAGCCAGTCAGGACTAGGGCCGACCTTCACACCCTTGATCACACGCGCCGTGTAGTAAGGGCAGCCTTCCGTGTCTTCGAGAGCCACTTCATCCGCCTTTGCTGCACGTGCTGTGGACGTTGTCTTGCGATGATCACGCCCGCCCTTCAGCGGCAAGCCAGTGAGCGCGGCGAGCTCGCGAGCCAATCCAAGATGGCTGAGGAGATCCGAACGATTCGGGGTGATTTCGAGATCGAAGAGCGTGTCGCTCTCCACGATCTGATTGAGAGGTTTGCCGACAGGCAGGGTGCCATCGAGGATCCACAGACCCCCGGTGTCTTCACCGATGCCGAGTTCCTTCGCGCTGCACATCATGCCGTTGGACACGACACCGCGCAGCTTGCCTTCCGAGATCTGGAAACCGCCAGGGAGAGCCGCGCCTGGAAGCGCGAGAGGCACCTTGTCTCCGGCTTTGAAATTCTTTGCGCCGCACACAATCTGGCGCGGCGAGCCGCTGCCATCATCCACCTGACAGACGCTCAGCTTGTCCGCATTCGGATGCTGCTCAAAGCTCTGAATCTGTGCCACGATGATCTTGTCCGAAGCGACACCCTTTTCCTCAATGCCTTCCACCTCAATCCCCGCAAAGGTCAGGAGATCGGACAATTGAGGGGTTGAGAAAGAACTCAGATCAAGATGAGTCGAGAGCCAGTTGAGGGAGACTTGCATAGGGATTGGCGGGGCTTCTTTTTACAGGATTAACAAGATGACAGGATTAACAGGATTTTTCTTTTCCTTTTAATGCAGGTCGAAAGGTTCGACGTCTTTGACGGCACGTGGCTGATAGAGACGATATTTGTGTTTAAACTGAAGGCTGGGAGCCCCAAAGTTCAGGATGAGGCCGTCATCGATTTTCGTGGCCGAGAGATAATTCACGGTCTGGGCTTCGTGAGTTTTGAGGATGGCTTCGCAAGACTTCAGTTCAATCAGCAGGCGCTTGTCGATGACGAGGATGATCATGTCGGCCTCGAATTTGCCGACCAGCTTGCCTTTGTAGAATACTTCGATAGGCACCTTCGATTCAAAATCGATGCCTGCTGCAGCAAGCTCGATCTCCATGCAGCGATGGTAGATGGACTCATTGAATCCCGCTCCCATGTTCCGATGGATCTCCATGGCCATGCCGATGACCTTCTCTGTGAGTTGATTCATCGTCATAAATCCAAAAGAAAAATCCTGTGAATCATGTAAAATCAGGTGCCCCAGTCCTCAAAACTGCTGGAGGAACCGAACGTCGTTCTCGATCAGATGACGGATGTCCGAGATGCCGTGGAGGATCATGGCGAGGCGGTCGAGGCCCATGCCGAAAGCAAATCCAGTGACTTGCTCGGGATCAAACAAAGTATCACCGCGTGACTTGCTCACCGCTGCAAAGACCGCAGGGTCCACCATGCCGCAGCCGGCGATTTCGATCCAGCGGGCTTCCTTGCCTTTGGCTTCGAGCTTCACATCGATCTCGAAGCTCGGCTCGGTGAAGGGGAAGAAATGCGGACGGAAGCGCACCGCAGTGCCGGGACCAAAAACTTCACGGAAGAAGAACTCCAGCGTGCCTTTGAGATCCGCGAGGCTCACGTCTTTATCCACATACAGCGCCTCGATCTGATTGAAGACACTCAGATGCGTCGCATCAATCTCATCTCGCCGATACGCAGCACCAGGAGCGATGATGCGCACGGGCAGTGCCTTCACCGTCTCCAGCGTGCGGATCTGCACACTGCTGGTGTGCGTGCGCAGCAGCTTGCCATCGGGCATGTAGAAGGTGTCACTCTCGTTGCGCGCGGGATGGTCGGCCGGTGTGTTCAATGCATCGAAGCAATGCCACTCGGTCTCCACTTCGGGACCGTCAGCCAGCGTGAAGCCCATGCGGCGCAGCGTGCGCACGGCGAGATCACGGATCTGCGTCAGCGGATGCAGAGTGCCGGTGCCCGCGCCGGGACGACCTGGCAACGTGAGGTCAATGCCAGCCACGGCTTCCGCATCCTTCGCGGCCTGCATCGCCTCCTTGCGGGTGGCGAGACCGTTGGTGATGGCGTCACGCACTTCATTCAGCTTGGCACCGACGTCTTTTTTCTGCTCGACGGGCACATCACGCATGCCCGCGCTGAGGGCCGTGAGCTTTCCCTTCTTGCCGAGGTAGTCGATGCGGAAGGCCTCCAGCACGGCTTCATCAGTCAGCGTGTCGAGCGCGGCGAGGGCTTCGGTTTTGAGGGAGTCAAGTTCAGTGAGCATGGGAAAAAAGAGTGGCGAACCGGCGGGCGGTGACAAACACGCGCGCTCCACGGGGGGCGGCGATGATGGACGGGCGCGGCGGACGTGCAACCTGCCGCAAAAACAAAACACCTCCGCGTGATCGGCGCGGAGGTGCTCTGAACATCAACAAACCAACCACAGCCAGCTCCTCAGAGCACGGCCGCTGTCGGAAATGGGAATTAGGCGTCGCCGTGGGCGACTTCCTTCACAGTCATGGCTTCCTTGCCCTGGCGACCGCGGAGGTAATGCAGGCGGGCGCGGCGCACGCGGCCGGCCTTCGTGACTTCGATCTTGGCGACCTTGGGGCTATGCAGGGGGAACACGCGCTCCACGCCTTCGCCATAGGAAATTTTGCGGACCGTGAAGGCTTCGTTCAGGCTGCTGCCTTTGCGGGCGATGACGATGCCAGCGAAGATCTGGATACGCTCTTTGTCGCCTTCGATGACTCGGGTGTGCACCTTGATGGTGTCGCCGACGCGGAAGGCTGCCACTTCCTTTTTGACCTGCTCGGCTTCGAGTTTGGAGATGATGTTGCTCATGATGATGAAGGGGGTAAAATCCCATCGCCGCAAGGTTCCCTGGAGAGGCCGAACCGGGCAAGGGGCGCGCATAGTGGAGGCGTTCTGGCGATTCGCAACCACATTTTTCCATCCTTGTCGCTAGGCCGGTTCTGGTGGCATAGGAAAGCTAACAACTACCATGACTGCTGACTACCTCCTGATCGACGTGGGCAATGGCCGCACAAAGCTGGGTCTGTCCACCCGGGAAGCCCTCCTGGACCGTCGTGATCTGCCCTCCCGCGAAGTGACCCCGGAAGCCATCCGCGAGGCCGTGGCAGGCTGGAAATTCGGCCGCGCCATCATCGCCAGCGTGGTTCCAGCCGTCGTTCCGGTCTGGCGGGAGGTCTTTCCCACCCTTCTGGAACTCCGCCACGATACCCCCATGGGCATCGGCATTCGCTACCCGAAGCCTGAGAGCATCGGCCAGGACCGTCTGGCGAATGCCGTGGCCCTGGCCCACCTGCATGGCGCCCCAGGGATCGTGATCGATTTCGGCACCGCCGTCACTTTTGACATCCTCTCCGCCGACAAACACTACATCGGCGGCGTCATCGCCCCCGGTTTGCGCCTGATGACCGACTACCTGCACGAACGCACCGCCCTCCTGCCCCTCGTGGAGCTCAGCGAGCCCCCCAGCGCCATCGGCACCTCCACGGTCGGCGCCATCCAGGCGGGAGCCGCCATCGGCTATCGCGGCATGATCAAAGGCATTCTGGAAGCCCTGAAAAATGAGCTCTCCGAGAGTGCCCACGCCCACGTCGTGGCCACCGGCGGCGATGCCGGATGGATCATGGCCGGCATCGAAGAAAAAATCCCCGTCGACCCCGACCTCACCTTGCATGGCCTGAGGTTGGTGGGGAACCTGAATGGGTGACCCAGATGGATGGTGGAACGATTTTCTTAAAATCTTCCCACCTGATTCAGAATGAAGGGGATATGGCGACCTTCATGAAGGGCAGATTGACGTCTGCTACTACATCGAGCGTTGGGACTTTCGGCATGGCCCTCTGTAGCGGAACTTGTCCGAGTTCCTTAGTTTGCTGGCACAATGAGCCCGGCCTCCGGCAGACTCACGTCTGCCGCTACGAGGGAATCTGAGGACCTCAATACCGCCTCACCACCGTGTCCGCCGGCGGGCGAGCCTCATCCTTCTCCGGGTAATCCAGCGTGTAGTGCAGCCCGCGGCTCTCATGCCGTCGAATGGCGCATTCGACAATGAGCGAGGCGCATTCCACGAGGTTGCGCAGTTCCAAAAGCTCGCTGGTGATACGGAAGTTCCAGTAAAATTCCTGCACCTCGCGCTTCAGGTTCCGCAGACGGGCTGCGGCGCGCTGAAGGCGCTTCGTGGTGCGCACGATGGACACGTAGTCCCACATCAGGCGGCGGATTTCGTCCCAGTTATGGTAGATCACCACCAGCTCGTCATTGTCCACCGCTGTACCAGCCTGCCAGGGTGGGATGGGATACTCCTGCTCATGCGTCTTGCCGATCGGCATCTTTCTCAGCATGTGCTCCACCGCGCGATGCGAGATCACGAGGCACTCCAGCAGTGAGTTGCTGGCCAGACGGTTCGCCCCATGCAGCCCCGTGCAGCCCACCTCACCCACGGCGCAGAGACCGCGGATGCGCGTGGCCCCGTTCACATCAGTGACCACGCCGCCACACTGATAATGCGCCGCCGGAACGACCGGAATCGGGTCCTTGGTGATGTCGATATCCACCTCCAGGCAGGCTTTGTGGATGTTCGGGAAGTGGCTGAGGATGAACTCCGCAGGCTTGTGCGAGATGTCCAGATACACACAGGGTCCGCCCGTGCGCTTGATCTCATGGTCGATCGCACGGGCGACGATATCGCGTGGCGCCAGCGATCCACGCGGATCATAGCGGTGCATGAATTCCTTCCCATCCGCGCCCACCAGCCGGGCACCTTCGCCGCGCATGGCTTCCGTGATCAGGAAGGAGCGCTTCTCCGGATGATAAAGACACGTCGGGTGAAACTGGATGAACTCCATGTTCGCCACATTTGCCCCGGCACGCCAGGCCAGGGCCACGCCGTCACCCGTCGCGACCCGCGGATTTGTGGTGTAGAGATACACACGTCCGCAGCCGCCGGTGGCCAGCACGACGCGGTCCGATTTCAGGGTGAGCACCTCATGGTTTTCCTCATTGAGGACATACAGGCCTAAAATCCGCTCCTCAGAGACATAGCCCAGCTTCGTGGTGGTAATCAGGTCGATGGCGAAATGATGCTCCATCAGCGTGATGTTCGCCTTTTCCCGCACGGCGACGAGCAGCTTTTCGGTGAGTTCACGGCCCGTGGCATCCGCCGCATGCAGCACGCGGCGACGTGAATGACCGCCTTCCTTTGTCAGGTCAAACTCCAGATGCCCGTCCTCGGCCTCACGCTGGTCAAAGCTCACCCCCCACTTCACCAGTTCGGCGATGCGGTCCGGCCCCTCGGTCACGATCGTGCGCACGGCATCCTCATGGCAGAGCCCTGCGCCAGCGATGAGCGTATCGCTCACATGCTGTTCCACGCTGTCCTGCTCACTGGTCACGCAGGCGATCCCGCCCTGGGCCCAGTTGGAATTGGAGTCGAGCGCGCCGCGCTTGGTGATGAGCGCCACGCGGCCGTGCTCACTGGCATGGAGGGCTGCACTGAGGCCCGCGGCACCGCTGCCGACGATGATAAAATCGAACTCGATCATGGATGGAGAGTGTGAAATTAAGCAGGTTGCGGCGAAACGTCGCGAAAATGTTACAACCACTCTCAAACCGCCTTCTGGAGCAACCGGAAGGGCGCGCTGCCGCGTTTTCATGGGAAAGGTGACTGCTCTTCCCCGCCCCGCAGAGATGTGATGCTGCTCTTGACGTGCAATCCTGCTCCGTGCGACATTTGAACTACCCCCAAAATGCCAAGAACCTCCACCGTCACCCTCTGCTCCTTCTGTGGTAAAAGCCATGCGGAGGTGCGCAAACTCGTCGCCGGCCCGGGGGTGTATATTTGTGACAACTGCATCGGGGTCTGCAAAAACATCCTCGACCGCGAGGCGGCACAGGAGGCTGACACGAGTGGCGGCACCCTCATTGTGCCACGTCCGGCCGAGATTCGCGCCACTCTGGACCAGCATGTTATCGGCCAGGATCAGGCGAAGAAAGTCCTGAGCGTGGCGGTGCATAATCACTACAAGCGCATCCTCCACTCGCGCCAGCAGGCCATGCGCAAGGACCAGCCGCGCAAGATCAATGACCCGAACGATGTGGACATCGAGAAGAGCAACGTGCTCCTGCTCGGCCCCACCGGTTGCGGCAAGACTCTGCTCGCCCGCACCTTGGCCAAGATCCTGAACGTGCCCTTCAGCATCGCCGATGCCACCACCCTGACCGAGGCCGGTTATGTGGGTGAGGACGTGGAAAACATCATCCTGCGCCTGCTTCAGTCTGCGGACTTCGATGTCGCCCGCGCCGAGATCGGCATCATCTACATTGATGAGATTGATAAGATCGGCCGCACCACCGGCAACGTCAGCATCACCCGTGACGTCTCGGGCGAAGGTGTGCAGCAGGCACTTTTGAAGATCATCGAAGGCACCGTCTGCAACGTGCCGCCGCAGGGTGGCCGCAAGCACCCGCAGCAGGAGTACATCCAGGTGAACACGGAGAACATTCTCTTCATCTGCGGCGGAGCCTTTGGCGGCCTTGATCAAATCGTGCGCCGTCGCAAAGGCCGCAACACCATGGGCTTCTCCAGCGGTCCCATGCAGAAGGAGGAGGACAAGGACGACCTCGTTAAAGATGTCGAGCCCGAGGATCTCATCACTTTCGGCCTCATCCCCGAATTCATCGGCCGTCTGCCTGTGACCTGCGCCCTGCGCGAACTCAGCGAAGGCGAGCTCGTGCGCATCCTCACCGAGCCGAAGAACGCGCTGCTGAAGCAGTATGCAAAACTCCTCGGCATGGAAGGCGTGGACCTGAATGTGAACAAGGACGGCCTCCTGGCCATGGCCCGCGAGGCCGTGAAGCGTGGCACCGGTGCCCGCGGCCTGCGCAGCATCTTTGAGCGCATCATGCTGGATGTCATGTATGACGTCCCCAGCCGCATGGACGTCCGCTCAGTCTCCATCAACGAAGCCGTCGTCAAAGGCGAGCGCCCGCCGATCGTGAAGAAGCGGATCGAGAGGAATGCGGCCTAACTAAAAATCACTCCATCCCTGCGAAAGGAAGTCCCCGGGTCTTTTGCTTCTCCAGCAGATTCAGGAAGCCCGCCGGGGGATTTTTGAACCGCCAGAGTCCCAAACCCCAATCTGCTGGCCTGCCTGAATCTGTGGGAAAAAAGAGAATGAGGCCGGTGCGCAGCGCACACGGAAACGGACTCTACATCACTCCGCCACCCCGCATCCTGCGGCGATGTAGCTTTCACGGAGCTGATCCAAAAAACGCTGCGCATCCTCTTCCGGACTGCACACCACGGGATCGCCCATGCTGATGCGAATGCGGATCGGCTCAGGAGGCAGGCGCCAGAGCGGCCAGCCCTTGCTCAGGTAGCGGCTGCTCGTCCGCACGATGATCGGCCAGACGGGCGCGCCTGAATTGCGCGCGATGATGGCCAGGCCACCGTACAGCGGATTCATCCGCCCATGCTCCGGCCTCGTCCTCGTGCCTTCCGGAAAAAAGAGAATGCGCTCGCCATCACGCAGCAGCTCGATGCAGCGGCGCATCATCTGATGAGAGGGCTCGTTGGAGATAAACCCGGCGGCGCGCGCCCCAAAGGTGAGCAGCGGATTGCACAGCAACGAGGCTTTCAGCACACAGGCGGCGCGGTCCACCTCCGCCAGCACAAACACTGCGTCCCAGAGCGCCGGATGATTCGGCGCCAGGATCACCGGGCCGATGTGCGCCTTCACCCGCTCAAAACCCTCATACGTGACCTCGATGACCCCAAACCGGCGCAGGATGCCCGCCACACCGCGAAAGAGCTGCTTCAAAACCGCCTGTCCCAGCTCACGTCGTCTCGGCTGGCACCGCAGCAGCAGCGCCAGATTCACCAGCGGCAGAAACACCAGCGAACACACCGACCAGTAGACAAACAACACCAACCCCGCCAAGGCGAAGCGCAAACGGTCTGCCAGGGTGCAGCTCTGCATGCACGAGATGACGGTCGGAGAGCTCACGCAGAACTCCGGTGATGGGTAGATTGCCGTTTGTCAGGAGCCGACTTCATCGTTAAGACGCCGTCAGTATGTCGCAGCCCGTAGACCTTTTCCAAGCGCTTTCCTGCCTGCCTCACGGCCCAACCTTCCGCTTTGTCGATGAAATCATCGAACTCGTGCCCGGCCAGTCCGCCACCGGCCGCTGGACCCTGAAGGGCGATGAAGCCTTCCTCACCGGCCACTTCCCCGGCCAGCCCATCCTGCCCGGCGTCATCATGATCGAGTCCCTCGCCCAGCTCGGCGGCGTGCTGGCGCAGAGTGACCGGGGTGACAAGCCCCTCAAAAATCTGCGCCTCACCGCTGTCCGCCAGTTCAAGATCCTCGGCACCATCCCCCCCGGCCAGACCCTCACCCTCCACGCCCGTCGCGATGCTGTCATGCCCGGCCTCGTCCAGATCAGCGGCGAGATCCTCACCGCCGACGGCACCAAGCTCGCCTCCGGCAGCATCATCCTCAGCGGCGAGGAGTGAGTGGTCTCATGCAGCCATCGAGTGGCTCAAGGATATGTGACTGGGTTTCCCTCCACTCAGGCAAGGATTGAAGGCCAAGGGCCTTCCGCATCATAGCGAAGGGTTGGCGAGCCTCAGCGAGCCTACCCTGGAATCGAGCACAACATCCACCCTTCCCACGTCGGACCCCAAGGGGGTCCCGGATCTTTGAATGCGATCCGGATTCTCCCCGGATCTATCCTCACCCAAAACCTGCGTGTGATCCCCTCCCCTTCCCGCGTATGCATGAACCCTTCCATGCGTCTCCTCACTCTCGCTCTCTGTCTTCTCACCCTCACGCTTCAGGCCGCGCTGCCACCCGAGAAGCGCATCGTCTTCCTCGGTGACAGCATCACCCAGGCTGGCGCCTACATCGAGATCATCGAGGCAGCGCTCATCGCGCAGCACCCAGATTCCAACAAAGAGATCATCCCCCTCGGCCTCAGCAGCGAGACCGTCAGCGGCCTGAGCGAAGACGGCCACGCCGGTGGCAAGTTCCCACGCCCCGACCTCCATGAGCGCCTTGATCGTGTCTTGGAGAAAGCCAAGCCTAACCTAGTATTCGCCTGCTACGGCATGAATGACGGCATCTACTACCCGCCGAGCCCTGAGCGCCTGAAAGCCTATCAGGACGGCATGAAGAAGCTGCATGACAAGGTCGTCGCCACCGGCGCGCGCATCATCCACCTGACTCCGCCCGTCTTCGATCCCCTGCCCATCAAGGCGCGCACCTTGCCTGCAGGCCTCGACAAATACCCCTCCCCCTTTGAAGGCTACAACCAGGTGCTCGATGCCTACAGCGACTGGCTGCTCAGCATGAAAAAAGACGGCTGGGAAGTGCTGGACATCCACGGCCCCTTCAACGCCGCTCTCACCGAGAAGCGCAAAGCCGACCCGCAGTTCACCTATGCCAAAGACGGCGTTCATCCTGGACCTGAAGGCCACCTCATCATGGCTCGCGCCGTGCTTGATGCCTGGGAACTCAAGGTCACCGCCGATGGCAAACCCGACCATGTGAATGGCGATGCCATCCTGACCGCTATCAAAAAGAAACAGAGCCTCCTCCGTCCCGCCTGGCTCAGCCACGTCGGCCACAAGCGCCCCGGCAATGCTCCTGGCCTCCCCTTGCCTGAAGCCGAAAGCAAAGCCGCCGCCTTCGATGCTGAAGCCCGTCAGCTTGCCAAGGGCAAGTCCAGCTCCGCCTCCGCCGCCGCCTCGCCTAACCAAAAAAACTTGTGGAATGGCTATGAGAAGCAGCAGCTCACCATCGCCGGCAAGCCGGTGACGCTCGTGGTGCCACAAGCCACCGCTCCCGGCAAGCCCTGGGTCTGGCATGGCGAGTTCTTCGGCCACAAGCCCGCGCCTGACATCGCCCTGCTGGGCAAAGGCTTCCACATCGTCTACATGCAGATCAATGACATGCTCGGCAGCCCGCCTGCCGTGGCCTTGTGGAATCAATGCTATGCCGAGCTCACCACGAAGTACGGCCTGAGCAAGAAGCCTGCTCTCGTCGGCCTCAGCCGCGGCGGCCTCTACTGCTACAACTGGGCGATCGCCAATCCCGACAAGGTCTCCTGCATCTATGCCGATGCTCCAGTGTGCGACTTCAAGAGCTGGCCCGGCGGCAAGGGCAAAGGCAAGGGCAGCCCACCTAACTGGGCCTTCGTCATGAAACTCTGGGGCTTCAAAGACGAAGCCGAGGCGCTCGCCTACAAGGGCAACCCCGTCGACAGTCTCGCCCCTCTGGCCCAACAAAAAGTGCCGCTCCTCCATGTCTTCGGAGATGCCGATGACGTCGTCCCCTGGGAAGAAAACACCGGCCTCATCGAAACCCGCTACAAAGCCCTCGGCGCCCCCATCACCCTCATCCGCAAACCCGGCATCGGCCACCATCCGCATGGTCTGGATGACTCGACCCCCATTGTGGAGTTCATCGCCAAGAACGCGAAGTGAAGGCTGAAGGTGGTGCAACCATCCTGGTTGCATGAGAGGGAGGTGGAAACCCCATCAACCAGCACATGACATTCCGCCAAAACGCGGCGATGGGAGGGTGGTCCATGCAAAGATTCACCTGTGAGTGCGGCAACGTGCTTTTCTTCAACAGCTCCAAATGTCTGGGGTGCGGGAGTGCTGTAGGCTATGATCCCGTCAAAGACCTGATGGTGCGGCTGCTGCCGGAAGGAAAAATGAAGCGCTGCGCGAACGGGGTGAAGCATGGGGTGTGCAACTGGGCGCTGCCGGCGGACGCGAAGGAGTCTCTCTGCCCTGCGTGTGCGATGAACCGCACGATCCCGGACCTGAGAACGGAACGGAATCTGATGCTATGGGGGCGCATGGAGATCGCGAAGCGGCGGCTGATCTACACGCTGCTGCAACTGGGCATCACCCTGCCTGCCAAATCTGAGAATGCGCAGACGGGGCTGGCTTTTGACATTGTCAGCACGCTGGCGAATCCGAGCGTCACCACGGGACATCTCAATGGTGTGATCACGGTGAATCTGGAAGAGGCGGATGACACCTACCGGCAGATCAACCGCCAGCAGTTCGATGAGAACAGCCGCACTTTGCTCGGGCATTTCCGCCATGAAAGCGGCCATTATTTCTGGCAGCGCTGCCTTTCAAACCTGATGTGGGATGATCCGCTGCGCCTGGCCTTTCGCGAGCGCTTCGGCAATGAATGGCTGAACTACTCAGCCGCCCTGAACGCCCACTACCGGCTCGGCACGGCGCCCGGCTGGGAGCAGCAATACATCACGGCTTATGCGGCCTCCCACCCCTGGGAAGACTGGGCGGAGACCTGGGCGCATTACCTGCAGATTGTGGACGGCCTGGGCACTTGCGAGAACCTGGGCATCCAGGTGATCCATCTCGCCCTGCCGCTGGTGATGCTGCCGGGCGAGGCCGGCACTCTGCCCGCCATGCTCCCGCAGGATGGTCTCGCAGATGGGGAGTTCCTGGCGTGGCTGCAGCGCTGGATGTGCATGTCCACGGTGCTGAATGAAGTCTCGCTCAGCCTGGGTGAACCGGCGGTGTATCCCTTTGTCATCTCCGTGCGTGTCGCGCAGAAACTGCGGCTCGCGCATCATTTTGCGCAGGTTTGGAAGACGCCTGCGGCCCAGCCCGCCGACCTGCCGCAGCCGCTGCCATCTGCACCTCCTCCTCAACCTTGAGTCACGATCGGCGGTGCGGTGACGGTGACGTACATGTTCTGCATGGTGAATGAACCAAACATGGTCGCCAGGGCCACATCTGCGGCGTCACGACCATAGGCGACGACGATGCGGTTGCCACGGGTGGTGGGTTCCGTCGCATCAAAGGTAAACCAGCGTCCGCCGATGAAGGCCTCGAACCAGGCATGCAGGTCCATGGGATGGAGCTGATGTAAGAAGCCCACCACCATGCGCGCGGGCACATTAATGGCACGGCAGAGCGCGATGCCGAGGTGCGCAAGGTCACGGCAGACACCGCGCCGGCTGTCGGCAGTATCGAGCGCGGAAGTGGAGCTGTCGCTGCTGCCCGAGACATACGCGACATTGTGATGCACCCAGGAGCGGATCTGGGTGACACGCTCAAACGTTTCTGGCAGATGCCCGACAATGGATTCAGCGAGCGAGGACAACTGGTCTGACTGGCAGTAGCGGCTGGGCAGCAGATAGTGCAGGACGTCCGGCGGCATGTTCTGCACATACGTCAGCTGCGCATAGGGATCTGCGTCCACGGTGTCCGAGACCTGCACGCGATACTTCACGGAGACATGAAAATCTCCCGGCATGATGACGACGCGCTGGCAGAGATTGCCATAGACATCCGTGAACTCGACCACGGGCACCTGGGGCTGGATGTAGAACTCCTCACGCATGATCCACTGCGCCCAGCCGCTGCGGGGACGCAGCATGAAGATGGCGGGCACCACCTCCGTGGTCTGGTAGTCAAGCTGACATGTGGCGTCGAGGATCATGGAGTGTAGGGGAGCGTATGAGCAGAAAGCGCTCCAAGCCATGGCCCTCTCGTCGTTAGTGATGGAAGGGCAACCTGAATCGAGTGCCGATGCGGATACGGGGGTGTGCGCAATCCTGGCTGTATGGAAGAGGCGAGAGCGGGGAACCTTCCTGCACTTTCTCATCAAGGTTCTAGGCGATGTCAGGTTCGATGCACGCCGTAACCCGGATGACGCTTATCATGCCGCAGGCAAAGGATCCGCACGCGATCAGGATGGATCTCGTCAAGGATGGCATAAGGAAAGCGCTTCCATTTCACTCGTCGCAGAGTCTTGGAGCCTAGCCAGAACGAGTGCTTCTGAGGATGCTTACTGACGCTGGTCAGTGCATCCGTAAACCGGGCAAAGAAATCATCGCCAAGGCCTCCGCTCTGGTCCTCATACCATTGCACAGCCTCATTCACCTCGATTTGAACACGGTGATGAAACGCCAGTCTCATCCGTGCCCATGCCTGATCTTGATGCCAGCAAGAAACTCTTCGTGGGACAGCTCTTTGGATGGATCCTCGTCGAGCTCGGCTGAACGGCGTTCTGCCTCATGCAACCAGGCGGCATCCACGCTCTGCTGCCAATCTTCGGGGAATGCTGGCATAAAGCTGATCCGCCAGCGCAACCCTCTCCGGGATAGGCAGCTCAAAAAGAGATTGGCTGATGGCCGTCATCGACATGCGAGGAGGATAGGGCTGCTAGGCAAAAAAATCACCCCCCTGACGCACCTGCCAGCACCTAACCAAAACGCGCCCGGCCTTTCGACCGGACGCGCTTGGGGGGGTAAGGTGGTGCAACCATCTTGGTTGCAGAGGGCGGGCAAGCTGGAAGCTTGCCCCACCATCATTAATTAATAACGGTAGTGATCCGTCTTGTAAGGGCCTTCAACGGGCACGCCGATGTAGTCGGCCTGATCTTTGGAGAGCACGGTGAGCTTCACGCCGATCTTGGCGAGATGCAGACGGGCCACTTCTTCGTCGAGCTTCTTCGGCAGGACGGTGACGCCGATCGGGCGGCTGTCCTTGGTGGCCCAAAGTTCGATCTGAGCGAGCGTCTGGTTGGTGAAGCTGTTGCTCATCACGAAGCTCGGGTGACCGGTGGCGCAGCCGAGGTTCACGAGGCGGCCTTCCGCCAGCATGAAGATGCTGTTGCCAGCCGGGAAGGTGTACTTGTCCACCTGGGGCT
>JAZKCU010000016.1:0-35125 GCA_040387935.1 Verrucomicrobiota bacterium
GGAGGCCGATTCGAGACGCGGGGATGTTTTTCGCGGATCTGGCGTGCCGTCCGGACGCTCGACAGCGGTGTCACCGATGCCAGGGTGGCCCTGGCATCTCGACCACCGCACTCCACGACGCTCCGCGATGATCGGGGCCTAACGAAGGGCGTGGGGGAGGTGGGGAGGCCTGGCATGCGGGGAGGCTGTACGTTGTTCACGCTTTAGCGTGTGTTTGGAGGTTTCCGATCCCACGCTGAAGCGTGAACAACGTACGTCTGTCTTCGTGCCGCTGTTTGTTCGTGGTTAAGCGATCAGGGCTGCCGTGTACATGGGGGGAGGCCGATTCGAGACGCGGGGATGTTTTTCGCGGATCTGGCGTGCCGTCCGGACGCTCGACAGCGGTGTCACCGATGCCAGGGTGGCCCTGGCATCTCGACCACCGCACTCCACGACGCTGCCGCGACTTCCTGGGGCGGTGAGATGGCAATGAACTGCTATCCTCATGGTCTAACAAATAATAAAAAAGAGCCAGCCTGATGCGGGCTGGCTCTTGGGGGTGAGAGGTGAAGACGGAGCCGGAATCGCTCGGATCAGAGTTCCTTGATCTTGATGTTGCGGAACCAGACTTCGTCGCCGTGGTCGGTGAGCATGATGTGGCCCTTGCCGGGGGCGAAGCCCTCCTTGCTCTTGAACTTGCTGGCGGCGATGCGGGTCTTCCAGTCTTCACTGGTGGTGTCGGCATCGCAGACGAGCTTGCCGTTGAGGTAGTGCTCGATCTTGCCGTCCTTGACGACGATGCGGCTGGTGTTCCACTGGCCGGGGGGATTCAGGGGCTTGTCCTTGGCGGGTTCCTTGATGTCGTAGATGCTGGCGGTGACGTGGCTGCCGCCTTTGAGGCCGTCGGGATGCTTGGCGTCATCGATCATCTGATACTCGATGCCGAGCCACTCCTTGCCGCCGATCTTGGTGACCCAGTATTTGATGCCGTTGTTGCCGCCTTCCTCGACCTTCCATTCCCACTCGAGCTCGAACTGGGAGTATTCCTTGTCACTGAGGAGCATGCCGCCGGGGGTGCCGTTGAGATGGATCTCGCCATCGGCGACGGACCAGCCTGCGCCGACTTTCTTGCCATCCGCGGCATGCCAGCCGGCAAGGGTCTTGCCATCAAAGAGGGAGACGAAATCAGCGGCCTGCGTCTGGAAGACGGAGAGGCAGAGAAGGGCGGAGAGGAAAACGAGTTTCATGTGGGGATGGGGAAGGGAGGTGGAACGGTGGTCAGGGCTCAGTCATACGAAATGCTTTCGAAAAAAGCCCCGCCGAGCAGGCGGTCGCCATCATAGAGGGCGCAGATCTGGCCGGGGGTGAGGGCGCGCTGGGGCTGATGGTAGGTGAGGGTGGCGCGGCCGTCTCCCAGCGGGGTGAAGTCCGCGAGTCCGGCGGGGCAGCGGTAGCGCGGCTGGGCATTCAAGGTGCGCGGTGCGGTGAGGGGTATGCCGGTGGTAGAGATGCCGGTGAGGGTGCAGCGGCGTGCCCAGAGCAGGGGGGTGTCCGCGTGCTCGATGGCGATGACGAGCTCGTTTCTCTCAGGGCGCTTGGCGACGGCGACGTAGGCCTGCTTGTGCAAGGGGCTGGCGACGCCGATGCCCTTGCGCTGGCCGAGGGTGTAGAGGTGGAGGCCTTTGTGCTGGCCGAGCACTTTCCCCTCGAGATCGACGATGGGGCCGGGAGAGTCAGGCACGAAGGCGCGGAGGAAGTCCTCCATCTTCACCTGGCCGATGAAGCAGATGCCCTGGCTGTCTTTTTTATCAGCGGTCTTCAGGCCGAGCTGGCGCGCCTGCTCACGCAGTTCGGGCTTCAGCAGATGGCCGATGGGGAACTGGGCGATGCGTGCCTGCTGTGGCTGCATCATGGCGAGGAAGTAGGTCTGGTCCTTGTTTGGGTCCGCGCCGCGAAAGATGGCGTGGGAGTCGAGATCAGAGGTGCCTTTCTGCGCGTAGTGACCGGTGGCGATGGCGTCAAAGCCGCGTTCCTGGGCCCAGTCCCAGAGCACGCCGAACTTCATCTCGCGGTTGCACATGACGTCGGGGTTCGGGGTGATGCCGCTCTGGTAGCCTTCGAGGAGATACTTCACCACGCGCTCGCGGTATTCGTGCATGAGGTTCACGACGTGGAAGTCGATGCTGAGCTGGTCCGCGATGGCGCGTGCATCGGTGATGTCCTCCTCCCAGGGGCAGTGGCCAAGGATGCCCTCCTCGTTGATCCAGTTTTTCATGTAGGCCCCGGTCACGTCATGCCCCTGGCGGACGAGCAGCGCGGTGGCGAGGCTGCTGTCCACTCCTCCAGACATGGCGGCGAGTATCTTCATTCAGGCGTTTTCTATGCACGGCGTTACGTCGCAAGCAACGTGGGGTGACATGCCAAGTCTGAAAAAATCTGCCCCATAACAAGACAGGGCCGTGGGGAGGCCGAGGTGCGATGCCATTCCAAACTGCTCTCACCCCCCCTTTTTTTGAATCATGATCTATTTTAAATGTACCTGCGGCAACGCGCTCTTTTTTGAAAACTCCATCTGTCTGCAATGCAACAGCCTGGTGGGCTATGAGCCGGGCTCGCACCAAATGGTGCCCGTTTCTGCGGACTGGATGCAGTGCCGGAACGGCATCGACTATGGCACGTGCAACTGGCTGGTGCCTACCAAGGACGGCCCTGCCTTCTGCGCGGTATGCAGCCTGAACCGCACGGTGCCGAACCTGAGCGGTCCGATGAACCTGGAGCAGTGGCGGAAGATGGAGGTGGCGAAGCGCCGCACGGTCTACACGCTGGCGCTGCTGGGCCTGATGCCGACGAGCAAGCTGGTGGACCCGGAGGGGGTGGCTTTTGACTTCCTCATGCCGAACCCGGGGCAGTCCGTGATCACGGGGCATGAGGATGGTCTGATCACGCTGAATCTTCTGGAGGCGGATGACCTGTATCGTGAGCGTGAGCGGCATACGCTGGGCGAGCCCTACCGGACCCTGGTGGGGCATTTCCGGCATGAGCTGGGGCACTACTATTGGGATCGCTTCTTCCTGCCGCAGGAGTCGGCGGCGCTGCTGGAGGAGTGCCGTGCTTTGTTTGGAGATGAGCGCGCGGACTACTCGGCGGCGCTGGCCCAGCACTATGCGAATGGTCCCTCCCCGACCTGGCAGGACTCCCACATCACCAGTTACGCTTCCTCGCACCCCTGGGAGGACTGGGCGGAGACTTGGGCGCAGTATCTGCAGATCGTGGATGGTGTGGAGACGGCGAACGCCTTTGGCTGGACGAGCGACCGCGTGCCGCTGCCCTTCACTCCCTTCAAGAAATCGGCGGTGAGTGCGGAAGGCGGCAAGGGTGATGCGACGTTTCTGAGCACGCTGAACGGCTGGGCGAAGATCTCCCCGGCGCTGAACGAGATCGCCGCGAGCATGGGACATTCGACGATCAACCCGTTTGTGCTTTCAGAGTCGGCGGTGCGGAAGATCCTGTTCGTGGACAAGATGGTGAAGATCGCCTCGGCGAACTGGGGGAAAAAGCCTGTGCTGCTGAAAGCCAAGGCGCCCGAGGTGATGACGGCAGCGGCGGCGTGATCTGCGGCGAAGCAAGGCCTGGTGCGCTTGGGGCAACTCCTCCGGAGTTGATTCCCCAATCGCGCTCACGTCAGAACTGATCAAACTTGATTTCGTTGCTGCCGTCGGCGGCGGTCACGACGACTGATTGTTTTGAAAAGCTCACAGCACCACTCACGTGACCTAGATGTTTGTAGAAAATGCAGAACCACGACCCCTGCGGCACCTGCTTTTTATAGACCAAAACAGACCTGTGCACGATGCCCGAGCCGCTCGTCGGAACGAAGACCATATACTCCTCACTTTCCCGCGTAAACGAGGTGGTGGGAAAGGTGCCGAAAGCTGACTTCAATGAGTGTTCGGAATCATAAGACTGGGCGTATGGCCAGTCAGCCCTCAAAGTCATGAGTGCTGACCAGAAGACCAATAGTGTCAAAAAAAGCCTCTTGTGGGGAAATTGCATAGGGTTCTGCGGTTGTTAACACCCACCGGGCCAGAGTCTTTCGCCCATGAGCCTGAAAACAGAGGCGCACTGCTGAAAGGCCTAACCAGAATTGAGAAATAGATCAGCGGGCGGGCTTGGCGTCGTGGCGGGTGAGGGTGACCGCGCGCTGGGTGCCGCCTCGGCGTCCGGCCTGGTTCAGGCGCTCGCGCAGCAGCATCATGACGGCGGCTTCCTCGGGACGCAGCTTGCGCAGGGAGCCGCTGAGGCTTTGATTCGCGGTCTGCTGGAGGGTGGCGATGGTCTGGCCGGAGAGGTAGCTGTCGAGCACGACGGGATGCACGTAGCATTTGCGGCAGACGGCGGGTGTGTTGCCCAGCAGCCTGGCCACGGACTCGACGGCCCGCACCACATTTTGTTTGGCCTGGCGCTGGGAATCGAACTCCTCGAACTCGCGCAGGGCCACGGCGGCGAGGATGGTGCCTGCCCAGGTGCGGAAGTCTTTGGCGGAAAAATCATCCCCGGCGATCTCGCGCAGATAACCGTTCACATCGTCGGAGGTGACATCGTGCACCTTGCCGTCGGCATCCACATAGCAAAAGAGGTCCTGGCCGGGCAGGTCCTGGCACTGCTTCACCAGCTTGGCCAGCTTGGGCTCATGCACGTCCACGCGGTGCATCTTGCCGCTCTTGCCTTTGAACTCAAAGGTGATGCGCCCGCGCTCCACCTTGGCGTGACCATTGTGCAGGGTGGTGAGGCCGTAGCTGCCATTCTGCTGGGCATACTCGTCATTGCCCACGCGGATGAGGGTGGTCTCCAGCAGACGCATGATGGTGGCCATGACTTTTTCACGGGTCATGCCGCGCTTGCGCAGGTCTGCGGTGACACGGCGGCGGATGCGCGGGAGAGCGGCGCCAAAGGCCATGACGCGCTCGTATTTGGACTCGTCCCGCACCTCACGCCAGCGGGGGTGGTAGCGGTATTGCTTGCGCTTGCGGGCATCGCGCCCGGTGGCCTGGATGTGGCCGTTTTCATGCGGGCAGATCCAGACCTCCGTCCAGGCGGGTGGGATGACCAGACTGCGGATGCGGCGCAGCGTCTCCTTGTCACGCAGGAGCGCGCCGGTGGTGCTGCGGTAGACAAAGGCACCACCACGCGCATGGCGGGTGATGCCAGGTCTGTCATCAGACACATACCGCAGCCCGGCCGCACGGGCGGCGGCTGCAGGCACGGCAGTGGCACTGCTCGGGGCCTTGGATTTCATCAAGCCGGCGCCAAGGCTAGATTCTTCCCAGCAAGACCAGAATCAGCAGGATGACGAGGACCAAGCCCAGGCCGCCGCTGGGTGCGTAGCCCCATTTGCGGCTGTGGGGCCAGGTAGGCAGGGCACCCACGAGAAGGAGAATCAGGACGACCAGGAGGATTGTATTCATGCAAACAGATCGGGACAGCCGAAAAGGCCGGATGTAACGTAGTGGCATTATGGAAGAAAAATCGATACCCTGGGCTCGTGTGGCCGCGTTTGTGCGACAGCATACCCATGATGTCCGCAATGATTTGAACAGCCTGGACCTGGAGACCGAACTGCTGCGTGACCTGGTGACTGACCTGGAGGCCACGACGAGCATTCAGAGCATGCAGAAGCAGCTGCGCAGCGTGGCGATGCAGCTGCGCACCCTGGCCTCCCTGTTTCATGAGGTGCAGCCGATGCTGGAGCCGACGGAGGCCCGGTCACTGCTGACCCTCTGGCGGGAAAAGCACTCCGCGATGCCGAAGGCACCGGAGGTGAAGTGGGTGGATGAACTCGGGGATCAGGAGGTGAATGTGGACGTGACCATGTGCACAAAGGTGCTTCAGGAACTGCTCACGAATGCGGCGGCTTTCTCCCCAGGTGCGCCGCTGACCATCACCGCGAAGGTGGAAGGAAACGATGCGATTTTTGAGATGGTGGAGCCCAAGAAAGCGCCGGTGGACCCGAGCGGATGGGGGCAGCCGCTGAACACCAGCCGGCATGGCAGCTATGGCATGGGGCTGTTTGCGGCGCATCGCGCGATGGCGGCGAATGGCGCTGAGTTCACGCAATCATATGACGCGGAAAACGGCACCCTGGTCAGCCGGATCGCGCTGGGGGTGATCTGAAAAACGACGCCTTGATCGAACCTACTGGTGGTTAGGCGACGGCTGGCAGTTGATCGATGATCTTGTCCAGGGTGATGGGGTAGTCACGCACGCGCACGCCGGTGGCATTGTAGATGGCATTTGCCACCGCCGCCGCCACGCCGCAGATGCCGAGCTCGCCCACGCCTTTGGCTTTGAGGGGAGATGACATGGGGTCGGTCTCATCCAGGAAGATGACTTCCTGATGAGGGATGTCCGCATGCACGGGCACCTCATAACCGGCGAGGTCGTGATTGACGAAGAAGCCGCGTTTCTTGTCCACCTTCAGCTCTTCCATGAGCGCTGCGCCGACGCCCATGGTCATGGCGCCGATCACCTGGCTGCGGGCGGTCTTGGGATTCAGGATGCGGCCTGCGGCACAGACGGCGAGCATGCGCCGCACGCGGGTCTCACCGGTGTAGGCATCCACGGCCACTTCCACGAAGTGAGCGCCGAAGGTGGACTGCTGGAAGCGCTTGTCGAGATCGCCATACTCCATGGTGTCTTCGGCCATGAGGCCGCTCTCGCCGGCGGCTTCCGCCAGGGACATGCTGCGGTCACCAGCACTGATCTGGCCTTCGGCAAAGGTGGCGTCCGCAGCCTTCATTCCAGCTTTCTCCGCGATGACCTCGCGCAGCTTCATGCAGGCGGCATAGACGCCGGCGGAGGAGCTGTTGCCACCCCACTGTCCACCGGAGCCGCAGGAGGCAGGGAAGGCGGAGTCGCCAAGGCGGACGGTGACCTTGTCCAGAGTGAGGCCGAGGGTCTCCGCGGCAGTCTGGGCGATGACGGTATAACTCCCAGTGCCGATGTCCGTCATGTCGGTCTCGACCGTGGCGATGCCGCGCTGGTCCAGACGGACACGTGCGGCGGATTTCATGACCAGATTGTTCCGCAGCGCGGAGGCCACGCCGATGCCGATGAGCCAGCGGCCCTCGCGCACTTTTCCTGGTGTGGCCTGGCGCTTGGCCCAACCAAATGTTTCGGAACCGATGCGCAGGCATTCCACGAAACGGCGCTTGGAGAAGGGTCGCTCCGGCTTTTCAGGATCGACCTGAGTATCATTGAGAATGCGGAAGTCGACGGGGTCGATGCCGAGCTTCTCCGCCATCTCGTCCATGGCGATCTCCAGGGCCATCATGCCAGGGGCCTCACCGGGGGCGCGCATGGCATTGCCTTCCGGCAGGTCGAGTTCGGCGAGGCGCATGGCGGTCATGCGGTTCGCGCCGGCATAGAGCAGGCGGGTCTGGCTGACGGCGGTCTCAGGCTCACCACCCGGCAGATCGCCGGACCAGCTCTCATGGGCGATGGCGGCGATCTGGCCTTCCTTCGTGGCCCCGAGGCGGATGCGCTGGATGGTGGCGGGACGGTGCGTGGTGTTATTGATCATCAGCGCCCTGTGCAGGGCGATCTTCACGGGCCGCTTGATGGCGCGGGCACCGAGGGCGGCGAGGAGGGCATCCGCGCGCAGAAAGAGTTTTCCGCCGAAGCCGCCGCCGATGTAGGGCGAGATGAGGCGGATGTTTTCCTTGGGGATGCCGAGGGTCTTGGCCATGTCCGCCACCCCCCAGCCGACCATTTGATTGGAGGTCCAGAAGGTGAGCTTGTCCCCCTCCCAGGAAGCGATGCTGGCATGAGGCTCCATCATGGCATGGGACTGGTCCGGCGTGGTGTAGACTGCGTCCAGCTGCACGGGTGCCGCGCCGAAGGCCTTGTCAAAATCTCCCACAGCGGTGTCTGGCGGACCGCCGAAGCCTTCCTTGGGCTTTTTTCCCGTGTCCTTGACGGCGGCGAGGTCATAGGAGCCCTTGGCCTCCTCATATTTCACGCGAACCAATTGTGCGGCAGCGCGTGCCTGCTCAAAGGTCTCCGCCACGACCACGGCGACGGCCTGGTGGTAGTGCTGGACGTCAGGACCGGCGAGGAGTTTGGCGGTGTTGTGCTCGCCCTTGTCCAGCTTGCCGGCATTCTCAGCGGTGATGATGGTGAGCACTCCTGGAGCGGACCTGGCATGGGTGAGGTCCATGGAGGTGATGCGCCCTTTGGCGATGCCGGCGCCGACGATGTAGCCATAGGCGGGGTTCGGGGCGGCCTCATGATGCTCGTAGGCATAGGGGGCCTTGCCGCTGGTCTTCAGCGGGCCGTCGACACGGTCCACGGGCTTGCCGACCACTTTCAACTGGTCGATCGGATTGGTGGTGGCGGGTTGGTCAAATTTCATGTTAGGCTCCTTTGGCTTCCGCCAGCACGGCACCGAGGGCGCGTTCGACGAGTTTCAGCTTGAAGGCATTGTCCTGGGTGGGTTTGGCACCGGCGAGCAGGCGCTCCGTCACGGCTTTGGCTCCGCGCGGCATCTCGGCCTCCGCAGCCTCCACGCGCCAGGGTTTGTGCGCCACACCGCCCACGGCCACGCGGCCGCTGCCATCAGTCTGGATGACGGCGGCGATGGAGACGAGGGCGAAGGCATACGAGGAGCGGTCACGCACCTTGTGGTAGATGTGGGTGCCGCCGAGGGGCTTTGGCAGGGTGACGGCGGTGATCAGCTCACCGGGCTGGAGCACGGTCTCCACATGGGGGGTGTCCCCGGGCAGGCGGTGAAAATCCGCGATGGGGATGGTGCGGGTGGTGCCGTCCGGCAGGATGGTCTCCACCGCGGCATCCAGCACGCGGAGGGCCACGGCCATGTCACTGGGATGGGTGGCGATGCAGGCCTGGCTGACGCCGATGATGGCGAGCTGGCGGCTGGCCCCGTCCAGGGCGCTGCAGCCGCTGCCGGGCAGGCGCTTGTTGCATGATTGGTTAGTATCGTAGAAATAAGGGCAGCGGGTGCGCTGCAGCAGATTTCCGGCGGTGGTGGCCATGTTCCGGAGCTGACCGGAGGCACCGGCCACGAGCGCGCGTGAGAGCACGCCGTAGTCACGCCGCACGCGCTCGTCGGCGGCCAGATCAGTGTTCCGCACCAGAGCGCCGATGCGGAGGCCGCCCTCTTGAGTGGGCTCGATCTTGTCGAGCTTCAAGCCGTTGACATCAATGAGGTGCGTGGGTGCCTCGATCTCCAGCTTCATCAGGTCCAGCAGGTTCGTGCCACCGGCCACAAACTTGGCGCCTGGATGGCGCATGGCGGCCCCTGCGGCAGCGGCGGGTGAGTCGGCACGTTCATAGGTGAAGGGTTTCATGCTTTACCTCCTGCGGCTTGAGTGATGGCGTCAAAGATGTTGGAATAAGCACCGCAGCGGCAGAGGTTGCCGCTCATGCGCTCGCGTATTTCCGGCGGTGTCATCTCCGGCGGCTTCATGAGGTCCTGGGTAACGTGGCTGGGGATGCCGGCCTTGATCTCGCCCAGCACGGCCACGGCGGAGCAGATCTGGCCGGAGGTGCAGTAGCCGCACTGATAGCCGTCACACTTCACAAAGGCTTCCTGCATGGCGTGGAGGTCCTCCGGAGTGCCGAGGCCCTCGATGGTGGTGACCTCGCTGCCCTGCTGCATGACGGCGAGCGTGAGGCAGGCATTGATGCGCCGGCCATTGACGATGACCGTGCAGGCGCCGCACTGGCCCTGGTCACAGCCTTTCTTGCTGCCGGTGAGATGCAGATGCTCACGCAGCGCGTCCAGCAGGGTGGTGCGGGTGTCCAGCTCGAGCTCACAGGGCTTGCCATTGACGGTGAGGGAAACTTTGGCGAGCGCGGGCGGGGGGACGGCATCCACGGCGGGAACGGCCACGGGTGCCTGCGCCTGTGATGAGTTCGAACTGAGGGCTGTGGCGGCCACGGTCGAAGTTCCGAGAACTAAAAACTCACGACGACTGAATTCTGGAGCGTCTGGACTGTGCATGGGGTGGGCCTCCGCTGTCGATGATTTGCGCTGCACAGGGGTGCTTGGCGTTTGTCAGAGATCGGCTGCCGGCTGGTGTGCGGATGTGCCGGAGTGATGAGGATTCACCCTGATGGCTTTACCGGGAAGATGAGGGCGGGAGAAGCCGTGATGATTACATCCGAGGGCGCGATCAACTGCGATGGATGTGCACATAAAACTTACAGCATCTGCTTTCTCCCACCCCCACATGAATTCATTCCGACTCTGGCACGGCACTTCTTATCCCCTCGGCGCAAACTGGAATGGTGACGGCACCAATTTCGCCCTCTTCAGCGAGCATGGTGAAAAGGTGGAGCTCTGTCTCTATGATCCCGCAGACCCTCTGAAGGAGGTGGCGCGCATGATGCTGCGTGAGCGCACGGACCATGTGTTTCACGGCTTCATGCCGGATGTGAAGCCGGGGATGCTCTACGCCTACCGCGTGCATGGTCCGTGGAAGCCTGAGGAGGGCCACCGCTTCAATCCGAAGAAGCTGCTGCTGGATCCGTATGCAAAGGCGATCACGGGTGGCTTCACCTGGAAGGATGAGATGTTTGGCTATCGAGTCGGGGGCAATGAAGATCTGGACATGGATGACCGTGACAATGCCGCGCTGATGCCGCGCTGCGTGGTGGTGGATGACACCTTTGACTGGACCGGCGACAAGAGGATCGACCGGCCGATGGCGGAGACGGTGATCTATGAGGTGCATGTGAAGGGCTTCTCGCAGCTGTGGGAGGTGCTGCCGGAAAATCTGCGCGGCACGTATGCGGGCATCGGCTCGAGCGAGGCGATCGCCTACTTCAAGGATCTGGGCGTCACGGCGGTGGAGCTGCTGCCAGTGCACCACTTTGTGAATGACAGCTTCCTGGACGGGCGCAACCTAACGAACTATTGGGGCTACTCCAGCATCGGCTACATGGCGCCGGAGAGCCGCTACTCCGCCAGCGGGACCACGGGAGAGCAGGTGACCGAGTTCAAGGGCATGGTGAAGCAGCTGCACGCGGCAGGGATCGAGGTGATCATGGACGTGGTCTACAATCACACGGCGGAGGGCAACCACATGGGGCCGACGCTGTCCTTCAAGGGGATCGACAACGCGAGCTACTACCGCCGGGTGGCGGACTCACCGCGCCACTACATGGACTACACGGGCACGGGGAACACGCTGAACATGCAGCATCCGCGCGTGCTGCAGCTGGTCATGGACTCGCTGCGCTACTTCGCCGTGGAGTGCCGTGTGGACGGCTTCCGGTTTGACCTGGCCTCCACACTGGCGCGCGAGCTGCATGCGGTGGACAAGCTGGGCGGGTTCTTTGACATCATCCACCAGGATCCGGTGCTGCAGCGGGTGAAGCTGATCGCCGAGCCCTGGGATGTGGGCGAGGGCGGCTACCAGGTGGGAAATTTCCCGGCGGGATGGGCGGAGTGGAACGGCAAGTATCGTGACTGTGTGCGCGCCTACTGGAAGGGTGATGACTCGCAGATCGGCGAGCTGGCCGCGCGGCTCACGGGCTCCAGCGACCTGTATCAGGAGGACGGCCGCCGGCCTTACTCCAGCATCAACTTCCTCGTGGCGCATGACGGCTTCACGCTGAACGACCTGACCAGCTACAATGACAAGCACAACGACGCGAACGGGGAGAATAACAATGATGGTGACAACAACAACCACTCCTGGAACTGCGGCGCGGAAGGGCCGACGGATGATGCCGCGGTCAATGCGCTGAGACGGCGGCAGCAGCGGAATTTGCTGGCCACGCTCTTCCTCTCCCAAGGTGTGCCGATGCTGTGCGGAGGCGATGAGTTTGGCCGCACGCAGCAGGGGAACAACAATGCCTACTGCCAGGACAATGAGATCAGCTGGTTCAAGTGGGACCGCACGCCCGAGGAGGAGGCGCAGAGGGAGTTCACGGCGAAGCTGATCAAGCTGCGGCATGAGCACCCGATCTTCCGCCGCCCGAAATATTTCCATGGGCGCAAGGTGCGTGGCGCAGGTGTGAAGGACATCACCTGGCTGAATCCCGCCGGTCAGGAGATGGGTGATGAGGAGTGGGGCACGCACTTTGTGAAGACCCTGGGCATGCTGCTTTATGGGGATGCCCTGGACGTGCGGGACTGGTATGGCTCCCCGGTGAAGGATGACGCCTTCCTGGTGCTGCTGAACGCCTCGCATGAGCCGATCGACTTCATGCTGCCCAACCATACGGCCAAACGCTGGGCGGTGGTGGTGGACACGGCATCGGAAGAGGGCTTCCTGACGCCGGAGCCGGAGCATGCGGCAAATGAAAAGATAAAACTCATGGACCGCTCGTTCATGGTCCTCCGCCGTTGCGCATGAGGTGGCACCGTGCTTTGCTCCATGCATGAAGGACGAGGCCCTCAACTGGAAGAAGATCTCCCGCCTTCTGGCCCTGGCCGCGGCGGGGATCGGTCTGGCGGGCTTCACGGGCTGGGTGCTGGGCGTGGATGTGCTGAAGCGGGTGCACCCGTCCTGGGTGACGATGAAGGCAAATACCGGCCTCTGCCTGATCCTGGCGGGGATCGCGGTGGCGCTGCTCGATAATGAGAAGGCGCGGCCTGTCTGGCGGCGGACGGCGCGGGTGCTGGCCTGCGTGATCGCCGGGGTGGGATTCTTGACCCTGGGTGAGCACCTGGAGTGGTGGCAACTGCCGCTGGACCAGTGGCTGTTTCAGGAGTCTCAGGCAGCGGCGGGGCGGTCGTTCCCTGGACGGATGGGGCCGGCCTCGGCGGTGAATTTCATGCTGCTGGGGATCTCCTTGCTGCTGCTGGACTCACGGCCGCGCGGTCGCTGGTGCCCCGCGCAGGTCGGCGCGCTGGGCGTGATGGCGGTGACCTTTCTCATCTCCCTCACCTACTTTTATGCGTTTGAGGTGCCGTCGGCCCTGGCGAAGTATCTCTCCATCGCGCCGCACACGGTGATCGCCTTCATGCTGCTGGCCTCGGCGCTGCTCTTTTCACGGCCGGAGCGTGGCTTCATGGCGGTGATCTGCGCGGACAACACGGGCGGCATCGTGGCGCGGCGGCTGCTGCCGGCGGCGCTGATCTGGCCCACCTTCATCGGCTGGCTGTGCACGCTGGGGCATCTGGCGGGCTACATGGGGCGGGGGATGGACACGGCGCTGCTGGCGAGCTCGCTGACACTGATTTTCACCGGGCTGGTGTGGTGGGCGGCACGGGCGCTGGGAAACGCGGCGGAGCGGCGGAGGCATGCGGAGGAGAAGCTGCGGCGGAGCGAGCATGAGCTGTCTGATTTCTTCGACAATGCGGCGATCGCCCTGCACTGGATGGGGCCGGACGGACGGCTGCTGCGGGTGAATGACAAGGAGCTCTCCATGCTGGGCTATGCGCGTGAGGAATATCTGGGCAGGCACATCAAGGAATTTTACGCCGATGCCTATGTGTGCGCGGACATCCTGGCACGTCTGGCAGCGGGTGAGGTGCTGACGGACTACCCCGCGCGCATGCGCTGCAAGGATGGATCAATGAGGGATGTGCTGATCCACTCCAGCGTGTACTGGGAGCATGGCAAGTTCATGCACACGCGCTGCTTCACGCGGGATGTGACGGAGCGTCTGCGGGATGCGGCGGCGCTGGCGCAGGCACGGGACACGGCCGAGGCGGCAAACCGGGCGAAGGATGATTTCCTGGCGGTGCTGAGCCATGAGCTGCGCACGCCGCTGATGCCGGCACTGGCCACGGTGTCTGACCTGGAGTCCCTGTGTCCGGAAGACCCTGCGGAGCTGCGCAGTGCGCTGTCTGTGATCCGGCGGAACATCGAGCTGGAGGCGCGGCTGGTGGATGATCTGCTGGATGTGACGCGGATCAATCATGGCAAGCTGCGGATGAACTCCGCGCCGGTGGATCTGCACCTGGCGCTGAACCATGCGCTGACCATCGCGGGCCCGATGCTGCGTGAGAAGGGCATCACGGTGACCACGGATCTGAAGGCGGCTGAAAGCTATGTGCGGGGAGATGCGGCGCGGCTGGCGCAGGTCTTCTCCAACCTGCTGACAAACGCGGCCAAATTTACCCCCAAGTCTGGACGCGTGGAGGTGCAGAGCCTGAATGAGGGGGGAGTGATCAAGGTGCTGATTTGTGACACGGGCATCGGCATCGACACGGCGATGCTGCCACGGATTTTCGAGGCGTTTCACCAGGGCGGGATCAGTGCCACGCGGCAGTTCGGCGGGCTGGGGCTGGGGCTGAGCGTGGCCAAGAGCCTGGTGGAGTCTCATGGCGGCAGCATCAAGGCCTACAGCGGAGGTCAGGGGAGGGGAGCCACCTTTGTGGTGATCCTGCCGGTGCAGGAGACGCCGGTGGCGGAGACCAGCGTGCCTGAGCCGGCAGTGGTATCGGCACCCGGGGGCCTGCGCATCATGCTGGTGGAGGATCATGAGGACACGCGCTGCATCCTGCAGCGGCTGCTGCTGCGCTGGGGGCATCAGGTGACCAGCGCGGCCTGCGTGGCGGATGCCAGGAAGGCGCTGGCCGAGGGTGAGTTTGACCTGCTGCTGAGTGATTTCGGCCTGCCGGATGGGACCGGACTGGATGTCATCGCCGCGCTGCGGGAGAGGTCTGACATCACGGCGGTGATGATGAGCGGCTACGGCATGGATGCGGATCTGGCGCGCACACGGGCGGCAGGCTTTGCGGAGCATCTGGTGAAGCCCATCACGGCAGATGCGCTGAAGCAGCTGATCAGCCGGCACTCAGGCGGCAGGCGGCGTGAGCTGGTGGCGTGAGCTGGCGGTTTGAGGTGGATGTTACGGCACGGTCCTGAGTCGGGTCTCAGGCCAAAAATCAGTCGTCAAAGGGAAGACCAAAGGGGCGGGATGCGGCGAATCGGGTGCGCTAACAGCTAACTACCCAAACCCTACATCCTATGAAACTACAGACACTGAATGACTTGTTCATCCATGAACTCAAGGACCTCTACAGCGCTGAGAACCAGCTCGTGAAGGCACTTCCGAAGATGGCCAAGGCCGCTTCGAATGAAGACCTCCGCGCCGGCTTTGAAGCGCATCTGGAGGAGACCAAGACGCACGTGGCGCGTCTGGAGGAGATCGCCAAGAGCTGCGAATGCAAGCTGGGCGGCCACAAGTGCAAGGCCATGGAAGGCCTGATCGAAGAAGGCAGCGAGCTCATCAGCGAGGACGCTGACGAAGTGGTGCGTGATGCCGGCCTAATCGGCGCGGCACAGCGCGTGGAGCACTACGAGATCGCCGGTTACGGCACCGCCCGCGCCCTGGCCGAGTGCCTGGGCTATGACGATGCGGTGAAGCTGCTCTCCGAGACGCTGGAAGAAGAGAAGGCGGCTGACGAGAAGCTCACCGAACTGGCGGAAAGCACCATCAATGCTGAAGCCGCCCAGGTGGAAGCCTGATCGAGCCATGACCCTGGCCGGTGGGGGCTCCGCGCCTCCACCGGCCTAACCATTTACCTATCACGACCATGACTCCATGCGACACCTGCGGAAACACGTATGACAAGGCCTTCACCATCACGATGGACGGCCAGTCGTATGTTTTTGACAGTTTTGAATGCGCCATCCAGCGGCTGGCACCGACCTGCGAGGTCTGCGAATGCCGGATCATCGGGCACGGGCTGGAGGCCGATGGCAAGATGTACTGCTGCGCGCACTGCGCCAGCCATGGTGGAGAAACTGAACTGCGTGACCGGGCATGATCACGCGCTGCTCACTCCCCCTGGCACTGGCCACCTGTGCCTCCTCCCGCGGACCCGCCCTGAAGGCGGCGGAAGCCATCGACCTCGGCTGCTTCGTCGGCCCCTGGCGGATCATCGCCTGTGTGGACAATGCCGTGGAGCATGAGGTGGTGGACGCGGTGACGACCTATGCGCTGCGGGACGACGGGCAGATGGAGGTGCACTCCCGCTGGCGGGAGAAGTCCTTTAGCGCGCCGGAAAAGACGCATGATGCGGTGTGCCAGGTGACGGACGGGTCCGCGCAGGCCAGCTGGAGCACGCAGCTTTTTCCACTCCTGAAAACCAGCTACACGATCATCGGCGTGCAGCCTCAGTATGAGTGGGCGGCAGTGGCTCATCCCTCGCGCAAGCTGGGCTGGATCCTCGCCCGCGCACGGGGCATGGAAGCACGGACCTATCGGGACATTTTGCGTCTGTTTGAACAGCAGGGTTATGACACGGAGCGGTTCATCAAAATCCCGCAGTTGGTGATGCAGCGGAGCTATTCCATGCACTCCCTGCCCATGCCATCCTTTAGGTGCGCCTAGGGAATGAGCCTGATTTTGGGGGCGCTCCTGAGGCCCCGGCCAGTGACGAAAAAGCCACCTCCAAAAACAGTGTCAGGGGCATCAGGGAAAACCTGAGAGGTCATCCAGGGAGTGACCCGATTGTTGGCCTGAAAAGATGCAGCATAATGAGCGCACTACATTTCATGAAAACACAAACACTTACCAAAAACTCAGGCCCTAAAAAGACGTCGCTGAACGGCAAGAATGGTGCGAAGAAAAACGACACGCCGAAGCCGGACAGTGCGCTGACCGAACCCGTGGGTGATGAGGAGATTTCCCCTGCTGCCAGTGCGGGATTGCCGGACGAAGAGATCGCCAGCCGGGCCTACGATATCTGGGTGCAGCAGGGCTGCCCGGACGGCTGTGATGAGGACCACTGGCACCAGGCGCAGCGGGAGCTTTCCAGCGCCAACACAGGTGCCGTCAGGGCCTGATCTGCCCACCGAATTTTCGCATCGACTGCCCCTTCACTCTCCCCCGAAAATGACCCTTCCCTCTTCCGATCTCGAACTGACAGAGGAAGTCGCCCCCAACCATTCCCTGAGCTGGCTGTATGATGCCGTCCCAGGGGCCGAACAGGACGAAGACCGTGACCCCGTGGAGCTGAGCGCCACGGAGCCATGGGTTAGTGAACTTACTTATCCTTGAGGTCTAACCATCGAAACCCAACCTTCATGTCTACTCATCATAAGACCCAGCCGTGCCAATGGACCTGCCAATGGAAGGGAACTCAGATGTGCGCCCAGTGTGTGCTCAACTCGCAGTCCCTGGCTGACCGCCGTGTCAGTCTCGGGGTGCTCTGCGGGGTGAACAGTCTGTACTATCCCCACGACCTGCCGCCATGCATGGTCGGGGACAAGATCGACTGGTCACACGAAATGCAGGACAGCCCAGTGCTGGCCGCCTAACCAACTGAAAGACGCCTGTTTTTGCCCTATGGGAGCCCCGCCAGCTAGGCGGGGTTTCTTGTTTTCAAGCGGGTGGTTCTGGCGGTGCGGATGATGGATGCCGATTCAGGACGTGGGGGGATCTCCGCGGATCTGGCGTGCCGGCCGCGCGCTCGACAGCGGTGTCACCGATGCCAGGGGGCCCTGGCATCTCGACCACCGCACTCCACGACGCTCCGCGATGATCGAGGCCTAACGAAGAGGGTGGCAGCATTGGTGGGGGCAGTCGGCGAGGGAGTCGCGGAGCGTCGTGGAGTGCGGTGATAAGCGCTCAAGCGCGGCACCGCTGTGCGCGAGTGAGGCGGGGGGAGATTGCGTTGAGAAGTTCAGAGCGGCTAAAGCCTGGACTCCAACGTGCGTGTTCGTGGCTCGAGGGAGGTGCGATGACACGTGTTGGAGTGAAGCCTTTAGGCGATCTGGTTAAGGGGCGCGGTGGAGGGGAGTTGCGTGCAGGCGCGGGGGAGATCTTCGCGGATCTGGCGTGCCGGCCAGACGCTCGACAGCGGTGTCACCGATGCCAGGTGGCCCTGGCATCTCGACCACCGCACTCCACGACGCTCCGCGAAGATCGGGGCTCGATGACCTCGCGCTGGCTTGTGGGTGAAGGTCAGGCCTTTTCTTCGGGGGCCTGGTCCTTGGCGGGGGATTCTTCCACGCGTGCGCGGATCTCCTTCCGGCTGAAGATGCCGACGATGCGCATCTCCCGGTCGACGACGGGGATGAAGGCGAGACTGTGCTCCTCCATGAGCTGGTGCGCCTTGGAGCAGTCCTCGTCCTCATAGCAGAAGAGCAGATCCTTGTTCATGATCTCACCGACCTTGCAGTCTTCAGGATCATGGCCGTGGCGGGTGACCTGCCAGTCGGGGTTTCGGTTGTCGATCATGCCCACGAGGTTGCGCCCCTCGGTGACGGGCCAGGTGCTGGCATCATTCTCGCGCATGCGGTCGCCGGCGGTGCGGACGGTGTCGTCAGGATGCAGGGCGCCGGATTTATCAGCGGCGAGGCTATTGAGAGGCACGACTTCTTCTGTTTTTTTTGCAGACATATTATTTGTTGGGGGAAAAACTTGATCAGGTGCGGGAGTCAGGATTCAGTTGCCATCACCCCGGCCGCCAAAGGGCTGGCGGCCACCGCTATGAATTGAAATGCGAAAAGCCGGTGGGCCCATCATTCCTCTTTCTGAGGATGCTGGAGCCCACACGGCGGGTCTTTGGCTTGTCGTCAGATCAGGTGCAGCCGCGCAAGAGGTAAAGGGCGAGCAGCACAGGCACTGGGATGCCGATAAGCCAGAGGAAGAGCCAACCGACCTTTCCCTGTTCGTAGCGATGTTTGAGTGATGTTTTCATACATCATCGTATACGCAAACGGGCGAGGTGGTGCGCGTATGTTAGGCGCGGGGTCTTTGCCCCATATGAGTCGATTCCATTTTTTCGGGGTTAATGTAATGAGCGCACGGCCAGAGGCGGGGGCTGCTGCGAACGAGGACGAATGAATCGTTCATCCGTGTCCCGTGACGAGCGGGCATTGCCCCAAACTACATGAACATCACAGCCACTCCAAAAAGCCAGTCTGCGGCAAGCCGACGAATGATGGTCGTGGACGACCATCCTATTTTTCGTCACGGCATCTGTCAGTTTCTAGGTCAGTTCTCCGAAGTCAATGTCTGCGGTGAGGCGTCCAATGCCCAGCTCGCGCTGGAAAGCATGCGGCGGCTCAATCCTGAGATCGTGGTGCTGGACATCTCCATGCCGGGGATGAACGGGATCGAGCTGATCAAGCACATGCTGGCCGAGCACCCGAAGGTGCTGATCCTGATGCTCTCCTCCCACGAGGAGTCCCTGTATGCGCTGCGCGCGCTGCGTGCGGGTGCCCGTGGGTATGTGATGAAGCAGCAGGCCATGGAGCACATCCTGGAGGCGCTGAAGAAGATCATCAGCGGCGGCATCTATGTGAGCCCTGAGTTCAGTGAGAAGCTGGTGTTCAAGGCCATCGTGGGCAGCACGGGTGACCTGGGCTCTCCGGTGGAGAAGCTCTCCGACCGTGAGCTGGAGGTGCTGCAGTTGTTTGGCCAGGGCAAGAGCACGCGCGAGATCGGCGAGGACCTGCGCCTGAGCATGAAGACGATCGAGACCCACCGCTCCCACATCAAGGAGAAGCTGGGCTTCAGCAGCGCGGAGGAGTTGGTGAAATTCGCCACGGAGTGGGTGACCGCCAATGGCCAGTAGATGCGTCCGTGAGTGAGGCTGGCCGACACCGGTCAGCCTAACCAAGAGTCCGCGCAAGCCATGAGAAACCCCGCCTGAATGAGCGGGGTTTTTTGGTGCTGAAGGGTGCGCTTATCAGCCGTCTTGTGGCGGTCGACCGATCAGCCGGCGACGCGCACTTCACTCTCCACGAGGCCGCGGTCGATGGCGTAGCGGGTGAGGCCGGCGGTCTCATGGATGTTCAGCTTGTCCATGAGGTTCTGGCGGTGCTTTTCCACGGTCTTCATGCAGATGTTCAGCTCGGCGGCCATTTCCTTGTTGGCCTTTCCCTCGGCCACGAGCTGGAGCACTTCTGTCTCACGGGTGGTGAGCTGGGTGGTGGTGCGGCGGCGGTTGGTCTCGAGCTGGCTGTCCTCGGCGAGGCGCTGCATGTAGCGGGCGACGGTGGGATTGAAAACGGTCTCGCCTTTGGAGGCGGCGCGGATGGCGGAGGGCAGGGAACTGGCGGCGGTCTGCTTCAGCAGATAGCCGGAAATTTTGAGCTTCACCAGCTCCTCGAGATGGGCGGGATCACTGGAGGCGGAGAGGATGAGCACCTTGGTGTTGGGGGCGTCCTTGAGGATCTGGCGCGTGGCCTCGAGACCATTCAGCAGCGGCATGCGGATGTCCATGACCACCACATCTGGCTTGAGGGTCTGGCAGAGCTTGACGGCGAGGCGTCCGTTGGCGGCTTCACCGATGATCTTGATGTCTTCCTCATCTTCCAAGAGCGAGCGCAGGCCATCCCTCAGCATGGTGTGATCTTCACAGAGCAGAATGGAAATGGGATTCATGGGAGTAACAAACGATGCGGGACACTTTTGGAAACTGGTATTTGGAATCAAAGCGGCGGGGGGCAGGCAGTGATGGCTGCCCGCTCCCCGCCGATGATGGGTCTCAACCGACTGGCGGGCGGCGGCCCGTGAAGAGCGAGACGAGGAACAAGATCAGGAACACAACGAAGCAGATGTGGGCGATGGACGTGGCCGTTCCGGCGACGCCGCTGAAGCCCAGGGCGGCTGCGATGAGTGCAATGATGAGGAAGGTGATGGTGTAAGATAGCATGGTGTTAGTCTTTCTATTGTTCGTGGGTTGATTCGTGGCGTGAGGCGGTCTTGGCTGTCTCATGCGGAAGGTTTCCTCATGGATGACTCAGGTGGACGCCTGTCATGGTGAGGACGAGCTTCTCTTAAACCATGGCTTGCGCGCGGGCGGTGCCGGAGAGGTGGTGGCGGCCGTGGCCGGGGAGGTGCCTGACTTCTTCAGCACGAGGGGCGCGGAGGATGATGAGGTGCCGGACTCTCCCGGATACTTCTTGGTGGTGGGCCAGATGAGGCGCCAGGGCTGGTGCTTCACGGTGTGCGAGGCCTGGTCCAGGTTTCCTGCGATGGAGGAGAATTTGCCACCCAGGCGGGAGATCTGGGTGTCCAGGTTCTCCGTGGCCTCGCGCATGTTCCGCATGGTGGCGTTGATATCCTTGTTGTTAGCCAGTCCGTCGGTGAATTTCTCGGCATTGGCCATGGCCTTGGCGAGGTCACTGTCAGGTCCGGTGAGGGTGCCGATGTTGTCCAGCGCGTCGGAAAGCTTGCCTTCCTCGCCGGTCATTTTTTCGATGTTGGCCAGGGAACGGCGGAGGGAGCTGTCAGGGCCGCTGAGCTCATTCAGATGCACGCCGAACTTTCTATACTCCGCGAGAGCCTTGGCGATATCGGCATCTTTTTCGGTGAGCTTGGAAAGGTTGTCCGAGGTCTTCTGCAGGCTTCCGAGGGTTTCAGTGACCTTGGCCAGCGTGGGGTCCAGCTTCTTGAGGATGGTGGGCACGGCATCTGCGAGGCCGGGCTGACGCTCGCCGATGAAGGCGGTGCCCTCAGGGGCGAGACCGCTGGCTTCCTGGCCGCTGGTGAAGTCGATCACGGGCTTGCCGAGCATGCTGGGCAGGGTCATGCGCGCCTGCACCTTGGTGAAGATGCGGGAAGATTTTTCGACCTGGACTTCGATCATGGCTTCGAGCTCGGGCTTGGGCCGCTCCTTCTCCGGCACGGGGGAGTGCAGGAGGGTGATCTGGCCGATCTTGCGGCCGGCGAGGAGCACGGGCGCGCCGGGCTCCAGGCCTGCGGCGTTGTCAAAGTAGATGCGGAAGCTTTTCTGGGCCACGAAGACGCCGGGCGCGCCGAGGTAGATGAGCACGCCGACCAGTGCGGTCAGGGTGATGGTGACGAGCAAACCAGTGCGGATTTCGTTGCGGAAGATGGTCATGACTTGGCGGGGGCTTGGAGGATGGGGCCTTCCGTCGCGCCGGCGATGAACTGGGCGACGACGGGGTTGTCTGAGTTTTGAAAGCGCTCCGGAGTGTCCGCGGCGATGATGGTGCCCTGGTAGAGCATGGCCATGTGGGTGGCGACCTTGAAGGCGCTGTCCATCTCATGGGTGACGATGATGGAGGTGGCGCCGATCTTCTCACTGAGGCTGATGATGAGCTCATTGATGACGGAGCTGATGACGGGATCCAGGCCGGCGCTGGGCTCATCATAGAGGATGAGCTCGGGGTCCATGATGATGCCGCGGGCGAGGCCGATGCGCTTGCGCATGCCGCCGCTGAGCTCCGCGGGCATCTTGTCACGGGCATCCGCCATGCCCACAAGCTCGAGCTTCTCATCCACAAGCGCGTCGATCTCCCGGCGTGATTTGCGGGTGAGCTCCTCCAGGGGCAGGGCCAGATTATCCCGGACGCTGAGGGAGCTGATGAGGGCGCTGTATTGGTAGACCATGCCGATCTTCTGGCGGGTGCGGTTCAGGCGCAGGCGGCTCATGCGGGAGACATTGCGGCCCTTGAAGACCACGTCCCCGCGGTTGGGCCGGAGGATGCCGAGGATGAGGCGGAGCAGGGTGCTCTTGCCGCCGCCGGACTGGCCGAGGATGACGAGCCTGGCCTGGGTGGGGACCTGGAGGCTCACGCCGGTGAGGATCTTCTTCTCACCAAAGGCCAGGTGGACGTCCTTCATTTCCACACAGTTGGTTGGGCCGGGGTTCATGTGTCAAAGAGTGCCACGAGGACGATGTTGCACAGGGTGTCAAACCCGATGACGGTGGTGATGGAGGTGACGACGCTGGAGGTGGTGGCATTTCCCACGCCGGCGGCGCCGCCTTTGACGGTGAGGCCCTTGTAGCAGGAGACGAGGCCGATGATGAGGCCGAAGAGGAAGCTCTTGATGGTGCCGGCGATGATGTCCCGGATGAGCATGCTCTCCAGGGTGACGGTGACGAAGCGGGTGAGGGGGATGTCAAAGGCCCAGCGTGAGATGAGGGCAGCGCCGGTCATGGCGGTGAGGTTTGAGACGACGACGAGGCAGGGCAGGAGGAAGAAGACAGCGAGGACACGCGGGCCTACCAAAAAGCGTAGCGGGCCGATGCCCATGGCCTCGATGGCCTCGACCTCCTCGGAGACGGTCATGGTGCCGAGCTCGGCGGTGTAGGCGGCACCGATGCGCGCGGCGACCATGATGCCGGTCATCAGCGGCCCAAGCTCGCGGGTGAAGGAGATGCCGACCAGTCCGGGGACGAGCCGCTCCTGGCCAAAGGTCTGCAACTGATAGCCGGTGAGCAGGGCCATGGTGAGGCCGATGAAAAAAGACACCATGGAGACGAGCAGGATGGAGCCGACGCCGGTGCGGTCTGTCTGCTCAAAAAAGATGGAGAGGCGGAAGGGCAGCCGCCCGCGCATCATGCGGTCTCCCATCTCCTTGCTTGTATCAATGAGCAGCCACACCACGCTGCTCAGATGCTGCAGGGTGGTGCGGATGGGACTGGAGGACCACTGCATACGTGAGGTTCGCGCCTGATAGGCTTATCGGTCGTAAACATGATAACAAGACGGCGAGCGGGCTTTACGCCACGCCCGCCGTGCAGGGGTTTAAAAGATGTCTTTGAAGAGGGATCAGGAGATGGGGGCCAGGGCGTCACGCATCTTGCGCACATGATCGTGGGTGGACTTCACCTGGGCGAACTGGGTGCGCAGGGTGTCCGTGATGTTCATGGGCAGGCCTGGCTGCTCCAGCGCCTCCTTGTAAGCGGCCACGGCGTAGTCCTCGCCGCGCTCGCACTCGGCGAGGATGGCGTGCTCATCACGGGAAACGACGGCAGCCTTGATGTCCATCCAGCCGCGATGCAGGGCACCGGCGATGGAGCCGCCATCTGGCGGATCGGACTCTCCGAGGCCCTGGGCCAGAGACTTGAGCTCGCCTGCAAAAGCGGCGCGCTGAAGTGAATACTGGCTGAAGAGGGTTTTGAGCTCATGGTTGTCCACATCGGTGGCGGCGGCGCGGAAGCCTTCCTGGCCGTCGGTGAGGATTTCGATGAGATTGTGCAGGGTTTTGAGTGTGTCTGACATAGTGCCTCTGATTCGCATGCGGTCGGTTCTCTGCGCCTATGCATCGATCTGGAAAGTGGCTTCAGTCGATCTTCTCGTAGATCTTGGTGAGTTCCTGAGGGTCGCTGCTGACGGCCTGATGCTTCTGGATCTCCTGGACCCATGTCTGCACGACGATGGCGGCGGTGTCATTGCAGGCCTGCAGGCCATACGAGTAAGGACGCATGCCGGAGGTGTGAGGAAAGGCGATGTCGTGAATGCGGGCGCTGGGCGTGCCATCCGCGCCGATGAGGCGGCAGGCACCATCAATCTCCACGCCGCCGATGTGGTAGTATCGTTGGTTAGCGTCCACGAAGAGGTGCGCCTTCTGGGCGTCTGACATGGCGGCGATGGCGCGCGAGGCATCCCGGAAGGGGACGCGGGCTTTGCGGACGGTGCGGTCACGCACCAGGCTGGGGAAGGGATAGTCCTCCATCTCGAGCGGCTTCTGGCCGCTGCAGTCGATGAACATGCGGTAGGCCGTCTGCGTTTGTTGATCGCCATCCTCCACGGTGATGGTGGTGGCTCCTGGCTCAGGCTGCGGGTCCAGGAGGGTGACCTTGCCGCTGACCATGCCGAGCTTCCCTGCATCATAGAGGGCGAGCAGTGTCTCGCCGGAAGGCAGAGGCATGGCGGCGACGACATTCAGGAGGAAGGGCATGACCTCTGCGCGCAGGATGAGGTGGTCCTCGGCAGGGAGCAGCTCGGCGTGGTAGTTCAGCGTGTAGATGAGGTCATCGATGGCTTCCTTCCAGTGCACGGGCTTGTCCTGGAGCACGGAGGTGCGTGCCTCTTTCATCTCCAGGCGCATGCCTTCAAAGGCGTTCGCGTAGTCGTGCTTGTCCGTCATGGTGGTGACGAAGTCCTGGAGCGTGAAGTCGGAGTCCGCCATGCGCTGCGCCATGGCGGGCATGTGATCCAGGGTGAAGGCCTCCGTGAGGACCGGGCGGCAGATCTTGTCAAAATAAGTCTCCAGGCTGAGGAAGCCCTGGGCATCCACCAGGTCCAGCATGGTGGCGCGTGCCACATGGCGGTAGATCTTCCGCAGGGGCTCGTCCTGCGCGAACTGCAAGTGTGGCAAAAGACCGTGCGCGGAGTGCATGATGATCTTGTGCGCCTCCGTGCCGGGATGCGGCTCATAGGTCAGGCCCTCCGCCGTGCGGACGAATCTGCCATGGCGATGGGCGAGCGAGCAGACGACGTCAAAGGCGCTGAGCGAGGCGCCGAGCGTGCCGATGGTGAAGAGATGATGCTGGCCATGCTCCGGGAGGATCTTGGTGATGGGCCAGGGTGAGGCGTAGTGGCCGGAGGCAGGGTCATCCTTCTCTGTCCAGTGATGGCCGGTGGCGATGACGAGCTGGTCATAGAGATGCTCCGAACCGGTCTCCGTGGTGAGCAGGACGCGCTGCTGCTGCGGCTGATCCTGCACATCCGTGATCCTGCAGTCGGCATGCTCATGGATCTCGATGCCGGTCTGGCGGAGGCGGGTGAGCAGGGTCTCATACTGCGCATTTAAATATCTGCCCAGGGCGAGACGGCTGTAGATGGCCCCATCGCTGATCTCCACGCCTTCCAGGTCCAGATCCCGCAACTCGGAAGCGGGCAGTGCCCTCAGCCAGTCCGCGAAGGTGATGGTGAGGTCCGGAAGCTCCTCGGAGGAGATATTGGCCATGTTATACCGGTCTGTGGTGAGCGGGTTGTAAGGCATGCCCATGCCGGTGATGCCGCTTTGCTCAAAGATGGAGATGGCGCGAAGCCGGGACTTCAGCAGCGGGGCGTGATCCAGCAGGTGCTTGAGCAGATAGATGGCAGATGCGCCGCTGCCGATGATGGCCAGATGCAGAGGTTGACTCATAGATTTGCACAGGCATCGCTTCTCGTGGCATCATTGGTTGGACGGATGAGGGACGCGCGGTGAGGATGAGATGCGTTCATACAGGCACCCCTCATGAGTGAGCCCTCCTCCGCCCCTACGACCACCGTCCTGCCTGTCTGGCAGGGGAAGCTGCGTCACATCTATGTGTCAGCAGGACATGACTACTGGGGGAAGCAGGGAGAGGGCAGGCTGCAAAGCGGCATCCAGGAGGTGAGCAGCGTGGAGTGCGTGGCAGACATGGGCCTGCGCGGTGACCGCTACTTTAACACGAAGCCCGGCTACAAGGGGCAGGTGACTTTTTTTGATGCGGCGGTGGTGACCACGATGCGGGTGGAATTCAAGCTGCCGAAGCTGCCCGCCTCGGTGTTCCGCCGAAACCTCATCGTGGAGGGCATCTCACTGCGGGAGTGGCTGGGGGTGCGCTTTGAGTTCCAGGGCATCCAGTTTGAGGGCACGCAGGAGTGCAAGCCGTGTCACTGGATGGACCGGGTGGTGGCGGCCGGTGCTGAGGAGTACATGCGCCGTGAGTTCCGTGGCGGCCTGCGGGCCCGGGTGCTGAGCACGGGCACCTTGCATGTGGGATGAGGGAGCACGGCCGCAGCCGTGCTCCCTCATGCAGGCCTTCATTCATTCATGGCCTCACTCCCAGGAGGGGGCGGGCTCTTTGACGGAATGTTGGTTAATCTTCAGATGGTCATAGAGCGGGCAGTGGCCCACGACACCACGGCGGATGAAGGCGGCGCCGGTGAGCAGCAGGAGCCAGCGGGCGGGACCCCGGTAGGCCAGGGCGGTGGCGGCGGCCACGGCGCCGAGGATGGTGCTGACGGAGCGCTCCGAGTCGGAGACATTGACGTAGAGTTCCTGGCCGAGTTTTTCCAGCTCAGGGATGTGGGCGAAGGGTTGGGTGGTAAGCATGAGGGTTGGTTGGGGGGATGTGGAATGATGGTTTTAGAAATGGTAGCTGACGCCAAGGAAGCCGCCGACGGCGTCGACGCCTTTGTTGCGCTCATTGAAGCCGGCATTGGAGAAGTGCTGGTATTGCACGGCGGTGGTGAGGGCCCAGCGCTCGGTGATGAACCAGCGCACGCCGAGGGCGGCCTGGAGCTGGAAGGACCAGTCCGCGCCGATCATTTTTTGCACGAGGTCCTCCTCGGCGGCATCACTGTGGGCACCGCCGACGCCTAACTGGAAGAATGGCACGACGGTGGCCGAGGGTTGGACGAAATTGTATCTCAGCACCACTTCCCCGCCTGCGAGGTAGTCGCCAGGACCATGGATGATGGGGCCGCCAAAGGCGCCGAGGAGGATTTCATAGTTGCCCCGGAAGAAGCCGCTGCCGGAGGGGTCATTGAGCATCCAGCCGAGGCGGAGCGTGCTCATGCCATAGGTCATGTTAGGCGCTTCGGCATCGCCGTGGCCATTGAAGGTGCCGAAGCCGCCGGCGAGGAGCTCCAGCTCCATGCGGCCTTTGGCAAAGGCATCGAAGGGTTCCTCGACGACGACGGGTGGCGGAGGCGGGGTCTCGCCGGCGAGAGCCTGGGTGAGCGGGGTGGCGAGAGTGAGGGCGAGGGTGAGAAAAAGCAGACCGGGAACCAGGGTGGGCGTTTTCATGGAGTGTGTATGGGTGTTGGGCAGGCGGGGCGGAAGTCCGCCTAGTATCGAAGGCTGCATCGCGGGAGGCGGAGGGCGCGGCTGCCTGTGGTGGATGAATTTTTTCACTTCCGCCGCCTCCTGATGCTTCCATACGGCCAGAACCCCCATGCCCTTCGTAATGGAAGCAGAGCACTGCACAAAGAAGAGTGGTGCCTTATCCCCAAACCAATAACGCTACCATGGAATTCCTCTGGATGCTCATCATCGGCCTCGTCGCGGGCCTCATCGCCAAAGCTCTCACCCCTGGGAAGGATCCGGGCGGCTGCCTGATCACCATGCTCCTGGGCATCGCCGGCTCGCTGGTGGCGGGCTACCTGGGACGCGCCATGAACTGGTATCAGGAAGGGCAGCCCGTGGGCTTCCTGGCCTCGGTGCTGGGTGCCATCCTGCTGCTGCTGGTGTATCGCGTGCTGACGCGGAGATAAACCGATCCGTCAAGCCGCCGCCATGAGCCGGGCTTTTGTCAAAGAAGACGTCGACGTCCCTGAGCGATCAGGACGTCGACGTTCGCCTTCCGGGCTGCCGCCGGGAGCGCTGAATCTGATGACGGAAGACGGTGCGCAGCGGCTGCGGGAACGGCTGGGGGAACGGAGAAGCCAGGGTGCGGACGCGGAGGCTAGTGCCGAGCAAGTGGCGCGGCTGGAGGAGGTGCTGGCGTCGGTGACGATCGTGCCTTCTTCGGTGAATCCGGCGGCGGCGGATTTCGGGGCGGTGGTGACCTTGCGGGATGCCTCGGGGGTGGTGATGAAACACCGGATCGTGGGTGTGGACGAGGTGTCTCTGGATCCGGCGAATGTGAGCTGGGTCTCGCCGCTGGGGCGGGCTTTGCTGGGCGCGGTGCCCGGGCAGAAGCTGCGGCTGGGCGCGGAGACGGGGAATGCCGCGTGGTGGACGGTGGTGGCGGTGGGCGGGTGAGGGGTGGTGTGTCGACGCTTGCGAAAAGGCGCTTTTGGTTAGGCGATAAGGGGCTCAGTCGCGGCCTTGGGCGAGGCGGGCGCGGAGGGCGGCGAGGTCGATCGGTTTAACTAAATAGTCGTCAAAGCCGGCGGTCTTGGCGGTGGTGCGGTCCTCGGTGCTGCCGTAGCCGCTCATGGCGATGAGGAGGACCTCGGCCATGCCGGGGAGGGCGCGGATCTGGCGGGCGACTTCAAAGCCGTCCATGCCGGGGAGGCCGATGTCCAGCAGGACGACCTCCGGCTTGAAGGACTGGGCGGCGGTGAGGGCGTCCGGGCCGGTGAAGGCGGTGCAGGTCTGATGTCCGCGCCGGCCCTGGAGCATGGCCAGGGTGCGGGCGGAGTCTGTGTTGTCATCGACGATGAGGATGCGGCGGGCTGCCTCACGGGCGGGGGCGGCGGAGGCCTCGGCGGCCTTGGGCGCTTCACGCAGGATGGGCAGGCGGACGATGAACTCGGCGCCATGACCGAGGCCCTGGCTGCGGGCCTCAATGTGGCCGCCATGCAGTTTGACGAGCCGCTGGACGAGGGTGAGGCCGATGCCGAGACCGCCATGGGAGCGGTCAAGGGTGCGGCTGGCCTGGACGAAGAGGTCAAAGATGCGCGGGAGCAGATCGGGGTCGATGCCGACGCCGTTGTCCTGCACGGTGATAATGACGGCGGGCGGCTCGGCCGGCGGGGCACGCTCCGCGCCGATGGTGATGTGGCTGCCTTCACCGCTGTATTTGGCGGCGTTGGTGAGCAGATTGCCAAAGACCTGCTCGAGCCGGGTGGCGTCTGCCTCGAGATACAGCGGCTCCTCCGGCATGAAGACGGAGAGCTGCTGGTTCTGCGCGGCGCAGGTGGCGCGCACGAGGCTGAGCGCGCCGGTGATGATGCTTTCCAGCGCCACGGGCTTTTTGCGCATCTCGATCTTGCCTTCGGTGATGCGGGAGACATCCAGAAGGTCATCGAGCATGCGGCTCATGTTTTCAATCTGGCGGCCGATGATGCTCTGCGCCTGGGCGCGCTCACTGCTGGCGAGGAGGTCGTCCTTGAGGAGCTCGGTGGCATTCCGCAGGGGGGCCAGGGGATTCCGCAGCTCGTGGGCGAGCATGGCGAGGAACTCGTCCTTGTTCCGGTCTGCCTGGGCGAGCTGCTCCGCACGGGTGACGAGGGAGGTCTCCATCTGGCGGCGGCGGGTGATGTCACGCAGGAAGGCGGTGAACATGGGCGGCTGCGTGCCGGGGATGGGGATGATGGCGAACTCGGCGGGGAACTCCGTGCCATCCGCGCGGAGGGCCGGGAGCTCGATCTGCTTGTTCAGCACGGGGCCCTCACCGGTGGCGAGGAAGTGGGCGAGGCCCTGCTTATGCCGCGCGCGCAGGTGTTCGGGAATGATGAGGTCCGCGAGGATTTTTCCAATGACGTCGGCACGGGCGTAACCAAAAATGCGTTCAGCGGCGTTGTTAAACTCCACGAGCCTGCCTTCATGGTCCATGGTGATGATGGCATCCAGCGCGGAGCTGAGGATGGCGTCCTTGCGCGTCTCGCTGGCGCGCAGGGCATCTTCCATTTCACGGGCTTCGGTGACGTCACGGGAGACGGCCAGGAGGCTGACGGGGCGGCCGTGGGAATTCAGGATGGGAGTGAGGGCCACGTTCCACCATTTGTCGTAACCGTGCGCGGTGCGGAAGAAGCCGGTGAACTTGGCCTCTCCCCCAGCGGCGGCGGCGGCCACGGCGGCGGTGCAGGCGGCATGATCCTCCGGGCGCGTCCAGAAATCAATCCATGGGAGTCCGAGCAGGGGGGCGGGATCTGTGACGCCGAGGAGGCCGTGACCGGCCTCCAGGGACAGGAGGGTGCCCTTGAGGTCCAGCACCTTCACGCAGTCCGGGCTGCTCTCGATGATGCTGCGGTTGAAGGCCTCGCTCTTGCGCAGGGCCTCGATGGCCTGCTTGCGCTCCGTGACATTGAGAAAATAGATGGTTAGGCCGACGGGGGAAGGGTAGGCGCGGATGTCAAACCACTGCTTCAGGGGAGGGTAGTAGGTCTCAAAGAAGGCGGGGGCCTGCTGGCTCATGGCGAGGCGGAGCTTTTCCTCCAGCTCGGTGCCGAGCATCTCGGGGAACTCCTTCCAGAAGTCCTGGCCGGCAAGCTTGTCCGCTGTCTTTTCCAGCGGCTCCAGGATCCCCGCGCCGCGCGGATTGAGGTAAGTGATGTGCCAGTTCTCATCCAGCGTCATGAAACCGTCCGTGATGCTCTGGACGATCTGCCTGGCGCGCTGCTCACTGGCGCGCAGGCGGGCCTCCAGGGCGCGCTCCTCCGTGACGTCATTGAAGTAGCAGACCACGCCATAGCGGCCGCTCGGCAGGGTGATGCGGTGGGCCTCCCAGGCGTAGGACTGCTCCTCGCCGATGTCCTGGCGCACGGCGGTGTAGTTGGACGACTGATAGCGCTCGCCGGTTTCGAGAGTGTGCCTGAAGATGGCGGTGAGCCGCGGACCCTGCTCAGGGCCCCAGATGATGTCCATGACCTCGCTGAAAGCACGGCCGATGACGGGCTCGGCACTGGCGAACACGGGGCGTGTCATGGAGTTCATCTCCATGACGCGGAGGCTTTCATCCACCACGTACATGCCGCCGGGCGCCTGCTCGACGAGCTTGGAGAAGAGGGCCTCACGCTGGCGCAGGGCCTGCTCGACCTCGCGCTTTTCGGTGATGTCCGTGTGCACGCCGACCCACTCGAGGACATGGCCGTCATCATTCAAAGTTGGTTTGGCGCGGACGCTGCAGAGACGCCATTCGCCATCCGCACGGCGCACGCGGTGCTCGAACTCAAAGATGCCTTTCGCGGAGACGGCTTTCTGCCAGGCATCGACGGTGGGCTGGGCATCGTCCGGATGCACGGCCTTGGCCCAGCCGTAGCCCTGATACTCTTCCGGGGTCTGGCCGGTGAAGGCGCTCCAGGCGGGCTGCTCACCCTCCATCCTGCCGTCCGCGCTGTTCGTCCAGACAAGGCTGCTGAGGATGCTGACGGCATTGCGGAAGCGCTGCTCACTCAGACGGAGATTCTGCTCAGCCTGCTTCACCTGGCCGAAGTCCAGATTGATGCCGGCCCACTGGGTGATGCGGTCTTGGTCATCCTTCATGGGCACGCCACGGGCGAGGATGTCATGCCACTTGCCATCCACGCCGCGGAAGCGGTGCTGGCGGTCCCAGGGCAGACCGGTGCGCACGCACTCCTGCCAGGCGTCCAGGGTCTCCTGCGCGTCTTCGGGATGCAGGAGGTCTCCCCAGCCCAGATTCGAGCACTGGTCCTGAGTCAGGCCGACGAGCTTGAGGAAGCTCTCACTGGCATAGGTGTTGCGTCCATCGGCCTCGCAGATCCAGACGCCGTAGTTGATGCTCTCGCCGATGGCGCGGTAGAGATGCTCGCTCTTGCTGAGCTCGTCATTCACGCGGTTCAGCTCGGCATTGCGGCTGGCCAGCTCATCACTGAGGGCGGTGAGTTCCTTGTTACGCGCCTCGATCTCGGCCTTGGAGTTTTCCAGCTCCTCATAGATGCTCTGCATCTCCTCATTGGCGGACTGGGCCTCCTCATTGGCGGACTGCAGCTCCTCGGTGGCGGCGTCATGCTGCTCCTGGGAGGCCTGCATGGTTTCCCGGGCGGTGGCCAGCTCCTCCGTGAGATGGGCGATCTCCTCCGTCTGCCAGGCGACAGGGGCGGCGCTGCTGGTTAGGTTCTGCCACAGGCGTTTCAGCCATGAGCCCTGCTTTTCCTCGGCCGGGGCGGACTTGCCCCCTGCCTCGTCAAAGAGGACGATGAAGCCCGCGCCTTTTCCAGCAGCGCCGGGCTTCACGGGGATGACCTCCACGGCGAGCCGCTTGAAGCCGCCATTGCTGCGCACGCGCAGATTCTCCACGCGGACGGTGCTGCCGGTCTGCTCGGCCTTTTGCACGGCATCACGCACGGCGGTGGGCAGGCCTTCACGGAGCATTTTTAAAAGATGCAGGCTGGCGGCACCGGCGGCGGGAGCGAGGAAGGGGCCGGTGTCTCCCTGAAACTGGACGATCTCCAGCGCGCCGGAAACGACGACGCCGGGCGGGGCATACTTCGCCAGCAGGAGGCGCTCCGCATCCCGCGGCAGCGCGGTCTGCAGAGGCTGGCGCGCATGCATGGGCTCATGCAGGGTGAGGCTGGAGAAGGCAGGCTGCAGCCGTGTGGAGGGCGTGCGGCCGCCGGCGCGGCGGGTGTAGATCTTATGCCGCACATCGGTGGCATCAAAGAGATCACGCACGGTGCCGGCGGACTCGGAGGAGCCCAGCCAGAGCCAGCCGCCGGCCTTCAGCGCGTAGTGGAAGAGCGGCACGATCTTCTGCTGAAGCACGGGCTCCAGATAGATGAGCATGTTCCGGCAGGAGAGGAAGTCCATGCGCAGAAAGGGCGGGTCCGCCAGGGCATTGTGCCGGGAGAAGACGCAGTGCTCACGGAGCGCCTTATGGATGCGGTAGCCGCCGCCTTCCTCGACGAAGAACTGCTTCAGCCGCTCCGGTGACACGTCATGCGCGATGGTGCGCGGATACCACGCGGCGCGGGCTTTCTCCACGCAACGCTGATTCACGTCCGTGGCGAAGAGCTGAAACTGCACGTCACTGGACAGCGCCTGCGCGCACTCGGTGAAGGCCATGGCGAGTGAGTAGGCCTCCTCACCACTGGAGCAGCCGACGACCCAGAGGCGGACTTTTTCACCCTTGGGGCAGTCGGCGATGAGCTTGGGGAAGACGTCCCGCGCGAGGGCCTCAAAGGCATCCGGATTGCGGAAGAAGCTGGTGACGCCGATGAGGATGTCCTGGTAGAGCTCCTCGACCTCCTCGGGGGTGCGGCGGAGGAAGTCCTCATAGTCCTCGGCGGTGGTCATGCGGTTCAGCATGATGCGGCGCTTGATCCGGCGCTGCAGGGTGCTGGACTTGTAGTGGGTGAAGTCCACGCCGGTGGCGCGGCGCACGATCTCTGTGACGCGCGCATGACTGGGCTCGCCGTCAATCTCGGCCACGCCTTCCTCATCCGGGACGAGGTAGGGATGCCGTGCGAAACGCACGAGCTCCTTGGCGATGCCCTCGGGCGGGAGCACGTAGTCCACGCAGCCGGAGGCGATGGCGCTCTTCGGCATGGACTCATGCTCGGCCGTCTCATCCTGGGCAAAGGTGACGCCGCTGGCGCCCTTGATCTCCTCAAGTCCCAGGGTGCCGTCACTGAGGCCGCCGGAAAGGACGATGCCGACCGCCTGATGGCCCACATCCTCCGCGAGGGCGCGGAAGAAATGGTCAATGGCGTGCAGCCCCTCCATGCGCTGCTGCGGCACGAGCTGGAGCCTGCCGCCGGTGATGATCATGTCCCGCGCGGGAGGGATGACATAAATGTGGTTAGGCTCGACGAGCGGGTCATTGGCCACCACGGCCACGGGCATCTGGGTCTCACGGGCGAGGATGTCCGCGAGATTGCTCTCATGCTCCGGTGCAAGATGCATGATGACCACAAAGGCCATGCCGGTGTCCACGGGCAGTTCCTTGAAGAGAACCTGCAGCGCGGCGAGTCCGCCCGCGGAGGCTCCGATGCCGACGACGGGGAAGGCTGGACCCTTTTGCCCGGCTGTGTCAGGAGCCGTGTCTGCCGTCAATGTGGGTGCGTCTGCTTCAGCCATGAAAAGTGGGGGCGATCATGTCGCCTGTCAGGGTCTGTGGCAATGTTTTCATCAGGTGTTTTCCCCAGGAAAAAAAGCTTTCGTGGGAGAGGCGCGAGATATCTCAAAATTACTATACAGCCGCGCATGCCTAGAACGCCGAATGGAGGGCAAACCTTCAACCCCTTCCATTCCATGAAAACTCTTTTGTCCTTATCTGCCATCGTCTGCCTGCTGCAAATGCCGGCGCTCGCCCAGACCACTGTCACCATTGTGAAATCGCCGACCCAGGTGCTGACCCGGGAGCAGGTGAGCCAGCGGCTTTCCATCGCCCCGCGAGTGGTGGTGCTGCCGACCCCGTCTGCCTCCACGGTGATCGAGGCCCCCGCGCCCGTCGTGGCCGTGCCGGTGCCGACCACCTCCACGGTGAAGACGACCACCACGGTGGTGGAGGGTGGCAGACCGCGCCGCGTGTACAATGCAGAACGCAATGTGGTGGTGGTGGAAGAGGCCAATCAAACCTATGAGATGCCGTATGTGACGCTGCCGGTGCTGTTTGTGAAAGAGACGGCGGAACTGCTGGATTCGGAATCACGCGCCGCGCTGGACCAGATCGCCGCGGTGATCCAGGAGATCAGCAAGAATGAGCCCGCCACGCGCTTTGACATCGAAGGTCACACCAGTGTGGAAGGCACGGACGAGTTTAACATGGGCCTCTCCGCAGCGCGCGCGCAGCGTGTGTTTGACGAGCTGACCCAGCGCTACGGCATCCCTGCCAGCGTGCTGAGCGCGCATGGTCATGGGGAGAACTACCCGCAGTATCCTAACGGTGACGAGGGCCAGTTGCAAATGGACCGCCGCGTGCTGGTGGTGCGGGTGAAGTAAACCGCGCCGGAGCTTTACAGTGACGCGCCCTAAGTTGCGCGAGTGGTTGGGATGACTTGAGGGTCATCCCAACTGCTGTTTTGGGATGGATGGGGGAAGGAGACACGGAGACGCGGAGACACGGAGACGCGGAGACGCGGAGACGCGGAGACGCGGAGACGCGGAGACGCGGAGACGCGGAGAC
>JAZKCU010000016.1:35225-42461 GCA_040387935.1 Verrucomicrobiota bacterium
GCGGAGATGCGGAGATGCGGAGACACCTAACCGTGCATGTGAACGGCTTTTTAGTTAGGCGGGGCCGGGGTGTCTGGCGGGTCGCTGCGGAAGAAATTGGCGAAGCGGGCGCGGGGCAGTTCGGGGAAGGGCTCGGCCAGCAGTTCACGCAGGGCGGTGAGATCCATGGGCTTCACGAAGTAGTCGTCAAAGCCAGCGGCGTCCGCGCGGGCCAGGTCCTCGCGGCTGCCGTAGCCGCTCATGGCGATGATGAGGAGCCTGCCGGTCTGCGGCATGGTGCGGATCCTGCTGGCGACTTCAAAGCCGTCCATGCCGGGCAGGCCGATGTCCAGAAGGATGATCTCCGGCTTGAAGGTGGTGAAGGCGGTGAGCGCGTCCGGGCCGGTGAAGGCGGTGGAGATGTGATGGCCGCGGCGCTCCTGGAGCATGGCCAGGCTGCGCGCGGAGTCGGTGTTGTCATCCACGATGAGGATGCGGCGCGGCTGCTCGGTGGCGCGGGGCTTGGCAGGCAGGGGATAGGATGGCGGTGCGTGGGTGACCACGGGCAGGCGCACGATGAAGCGGGCGCCATGGCCGATGCCGTCACTCTGGGCCTCGATGCTGCCGCCGTGCATCTTCACGAGTTTCTGGACGAGGGTGAGGCCGATGCCTAGGCCGCCCTGCGGACGATGCAGCGCGCGGCTGGACTGGACGAAGAGCTCGAAAATGTGAGGCAGCAGGATGGGATCAATGCCGACACCGTCATCCTGGACGGTGACGATGACTTCCGGCGGACTCTGACCGCTGGTGAGTTCCGCGCGCATGGAGATGGAGCAGCCGATGCCGCTGTATTTGCAGGCATTCGTCAGCAGGTTCCCGAAGATCTGCTCCAGGCGCGTGGCATCTCCATGCACCTGGACAGGCTGCGCGGGCAGGGTGAGAGTCAGCACCTGATGCTGCGCGGCGCAGGTGGGGCTCACAAGGCAGGCGGCGGAGGTGAGCACGCTCTCCAGGGCCACGGGCTTTTTACGCAGGTCGATCCTGCCCTCGGTGACGAGGGAGACGTCCAGCAGATCGTCCAGCATGCGGCTCATGTTGTCGATCTGCCGATGCAGGATGCCCTGGGCCTGGGCGTGCTCGTTCTCCGTGGCCTTTTCGACCGTGAGAAGCTCGGCGGCATTGCGCAGCGCAGCCAGAGGATTGCGGAGTTCATGGGCCAGCATGGCCAAAAACTCGTCCTTCCCCGGATTCACTGCCGTGGGCGCATTAATGAGGGTGTTGGTCATGTCGCCATCCTCCTCAAATGTCTTCACGCACGAGGCGTGGAAGGCTGACCCAAAGGTCTGGCGGGGGATGTGGCGGCTGATTGTGGGGGGTGTTCGCGTTCATACTTTGATGAGGAAGATGCCGATTTCCGATGGTGGCGGCAATGGGGCATCTGCCTGCTTTTTCTATGAGGGTTTGGACCGAAAAATCTGGGCGCAGCGTATGAGGTTATGGCCTGATTCATGGGTCAGGCGGCATGTCTTGGTTGCTGATCTGCTGCTGTGCCCAGGGGTGGTGTGGTTGAGCAGGCCGGGCGGACCTCTCCAGGCTCCCGGCAGGCCAGGCAAACCAGAGCATGTAGGAGAGGGTGAGGATGAGCAGGCCGTCCATGCGGCCCGCGCGCGGCTGCCTGCCATAGCGCACCAGCAGGAGGGCGAGCGCGGAGGCATGGACGAGGATGCCGAGCGTGAGCCAGGAGGCATCGTCAAACGTGGTTAGGCGGGTGGCGGCGGCGATGAAGGCCGCGCTGATGGCGAGGGCCACGGCCGCCCGTCTGCCGAAGCGCACGGCGAGGGTGCGCTTGCCCACGGCGGCATCTGCCTCCAGGTCCGGAAAGCCCGCGAGGGTGATGGACGGCAGGATGGCGAAGAAGAGGGGCACGGCGACTAACCAAGGTTGCGTTTCCCTGGCGAGGCCGCCCTGGGTGAAGTGGCCGAGCATGACCGCCAGCACGCTGTGGGTGAAGGCCACCACGACCTCCCCGAGCGTGCGGTAGGCAAACTTCAGCGGGGGTGTGGTGTAGCCGATGCCGAGCAGCAGGCCTGCGATGAGGAGGATGAAGGCGCCGGTGACATTCACGCCGGGCAGAGAGGCGAGCAGCAGGGAGACGAGGCCCAGAATAATGGCGGCGAAGGTCCGGCCACGGCGCAACTGCGCCTCTGACAACAGGCCCTGCACGAGCACGCGTGAGCCGCCGGTGAAGGGGCCGCCGTTGCGATTCTGAGTGTCCGTGGCCTGATCATGGAGCTCATTGGTGAAGACGGTGATGGCCTCGGCCATCCAGAGGCCGAGGGTGGCGAGCACCCAGGGCTGCCATTGAAAGGCGGATCCCTGATGATGTGCAGCCGTCCAGGCACCGGCGGTGAGGGCCAGGCAGGGGAAGACATAGAACTGCGGGCGGATGGCCATGAGCCAGGCTCGTATGCGGGGCCGCCAGCCCAGGCGCAGGGTGTGGTCTAACTGAAAGGATGTCCGCCTTGCCAGGGCCAGCCAGCACTGCCTGTGCTGCCGGGTGGAGTGGCGCAGCGCGCTGAGGAGCAGCACCTGGGCGGGACGGATGCCGCAGAAGCGCAGGGTGGAGTCACTCAGCGCGCGCACGCTGGGGGCGCCGAGGAGCCAGCGATACACCGGCAGCGGTGTGTCCAGGGTGGAGATCACGGTGGCCGTGCGGCCGGTGAGCAGGGGCTGGTAGGAGCCGTCCTCGCGCTCGCCAAAGGCGAAGCCGGGCTGCAGCACGCGGTCCAGCCAGCCTTTCAGCAGCGCGGGCATGCTGCCCCACCAGACGGGATGGATGATGATAAGATGCTGGGCCCAAAGGATGTCCTCCTGGGCCTGCAACAAACAGGGCTCCAGGGGCTGGCCGCGGTGATTGAGATCAAAGTGGAGCTCACGCAGCGCCAGCAGGCGCACCTCATGAGAGGCGGCGGTGGCTCCGGCGGCAGCGGCCTCGGCCAGCGCGTGGCAGAAGCTGCTCTCACGTGGATGTGCATCGATGACCAGGACGTGATAGGTCCTGGCAGGAGGCGCGGAGTTGGGACGCATCATCATACAGAGCATCCCTGAATCGGCGGCCGGCTGTCCGTGCGTGCCCTTGATGATCCATCAGGGAATGCTTCAGGCGGCGGCTGGATACGGCCATTCGGGAGGGCGAAGGCGAATGAAAGGAAACCCCCATACATCCTATGAAACCAGAACGAAATACTTCGAAACCAGAGGAACTCGCCGCCAGCAAACGTCGTCCTGATCGTGATGACATCCGCGCCCGCAGCGGCCCCATCCCAGCGTCCCGCCAGTCCCTGCGCCCGCAGGAGCGGTCTAACCAAGAACGTTCCCACCATTCCTGATCTGCGATGATGAGCCGTCTCCCGAGCGCCACCTACCGTTTTCAGTTCCACCAGCACTTCACCTTTGCAGATGCAAGCGTGCTAGTGCCCTATCTAGCACGCCTGGGCATCAGCCATGTCTATGCGTCACCCATTTTTCGTGCGGCCCCGGGCAGCACGCATGGGTATGATGTGTATGACCACAATGAGCTGAATCCTGAGCTCGGCACGCGCGAGGACTTCGACGCGCTGTCGGCGGATTTGAAGCATCATCAGTTAGGTCTGATTCTTGACTTCGTGCCCAATCACATGGGCATCGAGCATGCGCTGAACCCGTGGTGGCGGGATGTGCTGGAGAACGGTCCGTCGTCCCAGTATGCGAGCTATTTTGACATCGACTGGCAGCCGCTGAAGCGTGAGCTGGAGAACAAGGTGCTGCTGCCGGTGCTGGGTGAGCAGTATGGTCCCACGCTGGAAGGCGGGGGCTTTGAGCTGGAGTTCACCGGCGGTGATTTCCAGGTACGGCATGGCGTGATGACGCTGCCGCTGGCGCCGCTGACGGTGATGCCGCTGCTGCGTGAGGCGGTGGCGGCCCTGGCCGCGCCCCCGGCGGAGCTGCAGAGCATCATGACATCCATCGAGCATCTGCCGCTGAGCACGGAGACGGCTCCGGAGCGCGTGGCGGAGCGGGTGCGTGAGCGGCAGGTGATCCGTGAGCGGCTGCAGAGGCTGTGCACGGAGACGCCGGAGGTGCTGGAGGCGGTGACGCTGCGGGTGGCGGCCTGGAATGACCGCACGGATGCGGAGCATGCGGACCGGCTGGACCAGCTGCTGAGCGCGCAGCCTTACCGCCTGAGCTCATGGCGGGTGGCGGGTGAGGAGATCAACTACCGGCGCTTCTTTGATGTGAACACGCTGGCGGCGCTGCGCATGGAGCTGCCGGAGGTGTTTGACGCCACGCACCGTCTGCTGTTTGAGCTGATGGACGCGGGGCATGTCACGGGTGTGCGGATTGATCACATCGATGGTTTGGCCGCGCCGCAGGAGTATCTGACGAAGCTGCGTGAGCGCGGTGGCGAGGAGCTGTATCTGCTGGTGGAAAAGATCCTGGCTCCGGATGAGAAGCTGCGCGCCTCCTGGCCGGTGCAGGGGACCACGGGCTATGAGTTTGCCAACCAACTGGTGCAACTGCTGGTGCCGGCGCAGGGAGTGGTGGAGATGAGCGGGGTGTATGACCGCTTCATCGGCTTCCGGCTGGATTTCCATGAGGTGATGTATCGCAGCAAGAAGCTGGTGATGCAGTCCTCCATGGCCAGCGAGGCGAATGTGCTGGGGCAGCTGCTGAACCGCATCTCGGAGAGCCATCGGTGGTATCGTGACTTCACGGTGGATGCGCTGACAATGGTGCTGAAGGAGGTGATCGCGTGCTTCCCGGTCTACCGCACGTATCTGGATCCGGAGCAGCCGGCGGCGGAGTCTGATGTGCAGATCATCAAGCGTGCGGTGAACCAGGCGCGCCGGCGGAACCGGGCGATGGAGCGCACGGCCTTTGAGTTTTTACGGGACGTGCTGCTGCCGCCGAAGGACAACGCGCATCCGGTGGATGAGGAGCTGCGCCGGTTCTTCGTGCAGAAGTTCCAGCAGTGCACGGGCCCCATCACGGCGAAGGGGGTGGAGGACACGGCCTTCTACGTTTTCAACCGGCTGGTGGCGCTGAATGAGGTGGGCGGCGAGCCTGCGGCACCAGGGCTGACGCTGGAGGCCTTTCACCGGCAGAATGCTGCCCGGCAGGCGGAGCTGCCGCACACGATGCTGGCCACCTCCACGCATGACACGAAGCGCAGTGAGGATGTGCGCGCGCGGCTGGCGGCGATCGCCGAGCTGCCGGAGGAGTGGGCACGGGCGGTGAAGCGCTGGCAGGTGATGAACCGCAAGCACCGGCAGCAGTTTGATGGCGAGCCCGCGCCGGATGCGAACGAGGAATATTTGCTGTATCAAACGCTGTTAGGTGCGTGGCCGCTGGAAGGCCTGCATGATGGCAACCGCGAGGAGTTTACGCAGCGGATCCAGGCCTACATGGTGAAGGCGCTGCATGAGGGGAAGGTGAACAGCAGCTGGCTGGAGCCGAACGCGGCCTGGGATGATGCGGTGACCGGCTTTGTGGCGGGGCTGCTGGCTCCAGGTGGGAAGAACCGTTTCCCGCAGAGCCTGGCGCCGCTGGCCGAGCGTGTGGCGCAGATCGGCATGGTGAACGCGCTGACACAGACGGTGCTGAAGCTGACCTGCCCGGGGGTGCCGGATTTTTACCAGGGCAGCGAGCTGTGGGACTTCAGCCTGGTGGATCCTGACAACCGCCGGCCGGTGGACTATGTGCGCCGTCAGGAGGCGCTGGAGGGGATGGCGCAGGCGACCCCGGCGGAGATGCTGGAGCACTGGCAGGATGGACGGATCAAGATGTTTCTCATCCACCGCCTGCTGACGCTGCGGAAGGAGCGGCCGGAGATTTTTAGCACGAGCAGTTATACCGCGCTGACGGCCACGGGCCTTTATGCGGACAAGGTGGTGGCGTTTGAGCGTCGCGTGGAGGGCACCTCGATGGTGGTCGTGGTGCCACGGCACACGGCGGAGGTCGGTTTTCCGCCGCTGGGCGGGGCCTGGCGGGACACGCAGCTCACCCTGCCGACGGCCGCGCCCTGGCGGGATGTGCTGACGGGCCGCGAGCACGTGGGCGCGGTGGTGCCGCTGAGCGAGCTGCTGTCTGAGCTGCCGGTGGCGGTGCTGATGGTGTGATCGGTGGTTAGGCGTGGAAAGCCGGCGCGGAACCCCGTTTGGGGTTCGTGCTTGAAGGGGACGGTGGGTGTTTGGCGTTACCAGGGTAGGCTCGTCGAGACTCGCCAACCCTTCGCTGTGATGCGGAAGCCCGTTGGGCTTCGTGAGGATCATCCGTCGTGGGAGTCGCGATAGCGTCGTGGAGTGCGGTGATGAGCGCTCAGGCGCGGCACCGCTGTGGGCGGGGTGAGGTGGAGGAGGGCGGAGCGCCTCAACCGACTCTTGAGATATGAGCGGCACATCTTGGAGAACATCTAGTTAGGTGTGGGAAGCCGGTGCGGAACCCGCTTCGGGGTTCGTGCTTGAAGGGGACGGTGTGGCGTCCGGGTTACCAGGGTAGGCTCGCTATGGCTCGCCAACCCTTCGCTATGGTTCGGAAGCCCGTTGGGCTTCCAGGGCAGATCAGGCAGGGCGAGGGACGCCTATCAGGCACCGAGCACCGAGCACCGAGCACCGAGCACCGAGCACCGAGCACCGAACGCCGAACGCCGAACACCGGCATCGAATGGCCCGCGCACTGCCGCTCCATCGCGCTGCTCAGGGAACCCCGAAGTGGGTTCCGCATCACAGCGAAGGGTTGGCGAGCCTGAGCGAGCCTACCCTGGTGACCCGGACGCGACATCACCATTCAAGCGCGAACCCCGAAGCGGGTTCCGCATCGGCTTCAGATCGTCAGGCCATGTCAATCTCACCGTGCCATCCACCTCCTCGACAGCGGTGTCACCGATGCCAGGTGGCCCTGGCATCTCGACCACCGCACTCCACGACGCTGCCGCGAGGTTTGTTAGGCCGTGAGTATCGCGATAGCGTCGTGGAGTGCGGTGATGAGCGCTCAGGCGCGGCACCGCTGTGGGCGGGTGAGGTGGAGGGCATGCAGCGCCTCAACCCACTCCTGAGAGATGAACAGCAACTCTTGGAGGACATCTTGTTAGGTGTAGGAAGCCGGTGCGAACCCCGAAGCGGGTTCCGCATCGGCTTCAGATCGTCAGGCCATGTCAATCTCACCGTGCCATCCACCTCCTCGACAGCGGTGTCACCGATGCCAGGTGGCCCTGGCATC